>CP029202.1 GCA_005222125.1 Spiroplasma melliferum
TTTTCCACATCTTTTATTTATAATTAATAACGATAAAAACTATTGGAGATGAAATTAATGAACACAAAAGAATTATGGATTGAAGTTAAAGAAATATTATCTCGTGATGAATCAGTTTCCCCAGAAATTTATAACTACTATATTAGTGACACAAACTTATATACTGTATCTGATAATAACTGCTTAATTACAACAAAATCAGAAATTGCAATTGGTGTTTTTGAAGCAGGATTAAATGAAAAAATTAAAAATATCTTAAAAAAACTAACTGGAATCCAATATAATATTTCATTTGAATTAGAAAAAAATATCAATAAGCAAGCATCTGTAATTAGTAAAATTGACACATTAACAGAAAACAATAACCTTGCTTACTATGAAAATTATACTTTTGAAAATTTTGTTCGTGGTGATTCTAATCACGAAGCAATGCAAGCAGCTTTAGCAGTTGCTTTAGATCTTGGAAAAAAATGAAATCCATTATTCATATATGGAGACTCTGGACTAGGAAAAACACATCTATTACATGCAATTGAAAATAAGGTAAATGAAATTTATAAAACAAATAACCGAGTAAAATATTTAAAAGCTGATGAGTTTGGAAAAATTGCTATGGATATTTTAAACCAAGGCCATGAAATTATTGAAGCTTTTAAAACATCTTATGACATTTACGATTGTTTATTAATTGATGATATACAATTATTAGCAAAACGAAATAAAACAAATGAATTATTTTTTCATATTTTTAACTCATATATTGAAAAAAATAAACAAATTGTAATCACTTCTGATAAATATCCTGATGATCTAGGCGGTTTTGAAGCTAGAATTATTTCTCGTTTTTCATATGGTTTAAGTATTGGCTTAGATTCACCAGATTTTGAAACAGCACTTAAAATATTAGAACAAAAACTAAAACATCAAAATAACTTAGGATTATTTTCAGAAGAATCACTAGAATTTATTGCTTTAAATTTTAACAGTGATGTTAGAAAGTTAGAAGGAGCAATTAAACGATTATTATTTTTAGCTGTTATGAACAAAAAACCAAATGAAATTATTACATTAGCTGATGTTGAAAAGGCATTTAAAAATGCCCCCCTGCAAAATAATGAAAAAATTACCCCTAAAAAAATTAAACAAATTGTTGCTGACAATTACAATATTACTATCAAAGCAATGATGAGTAAATCACGAGTTAGTAATGTTATGCAAGCACGACAATTAGCAATGTATTTTTGTAGAACATTACTAGATGAACCATTTACAAGAATTGGAACAGAGTTCGGTGGCAAAGACCACACAACTGTGATGAATAGTGTTAAAAAAGTTGAAGCACACATTAGTACAAACAAAGAATTTAAACATTTAGTAAATGCAATTCGTAGAAAAATTGAAGGAAAATAGCACATTATTTTCCACGATTGTTTTTTAATAAAAAATAATATTATTCAAAACTTTATCAAGTTTTCCACATTTTCTACAATATAATACTAATAAATAAAAAACAATATTTTAACAATGGTATATAATTATTTATATATTACAGAATATACTAAAGTAAGGAGTAACAAAATGATTGTAAACATTAAAAGAGATAAGATATTAGATGAATTATTGAAAGTAAGTCGGATAATTTCTCAAAAGACTTTAATTCCTTCATTATTGGGAATTTTAATTGAAGTTAAAAAAGACAAAATTACTTTTACTACTTCTGATGGTGATACATCAATTAAATCAGAAATTATGGGCAATGATTTAAACATTACTCGAATTGGAAGTGTCTTAATTAAAAATAAATTTATTGTTGAAGTTATTCGTAAAATTGAAGATGAATTTATTACATTAGAAGTAGTTGAGGGCAATTTAATTAAAATTAAAGCAAATAATTTTGATTCAGTTTTAAATACATTAAACTCAGCAGATTATCCACATTTATCATTTGAGACAGAGGGTAAAGAAATAATTTTTACAAGTACAGTATTAAAAGAAATTATTTCACAAACAAGTTTTGCAATTGGAGAAAAAGAAAAGAGAATAGTTTTTAATGGTTTAAATATTAAAACAGATCAAAATAATAAAGAATTAATAATTACTGCAACTGATTCATTTCGATTATCATGTAAAAAGATTGACTATAGTAATAATTATAATTTTGATGTTATTATTCCTGGAAAATTTATTAATGAAATTGGGCGTTTAATTTCAGAAAATGATCAAGAAATTAAAATGAAAATTACTGATAAGTCAGTTAGCGTTATTATTAATAATACAATTGTTCAAACAAAAATTATTGAAGGAAAATATCCTGATACAAGTAAAGTTATTCCAACTTCCTTTAATACTTCATTAACAATCAATAATCGTGAACTAATTAAAATTATTGAGCGAGCTAGTGTTTTATCAAATGAGGCGATGACAACAATTGTTACATTAAAAATAAAAGAACAAAAAGTTTTAGTTACTTCATTTACACAAGAAATTGGTAACACGGAAGAAGAAATTAGAGACTTTAAAGTTGAAGGAGCAGACCAAATAATTGCTTTTAATTCAAAATATATTTTGGATGCTTTAAAAGCCTTTAAAACAAAAGAAATTACAATTAAAATGATTGATGAAACAAAACCATTAATTATTACTGCTAATGATGATCCAACATTACAACAATTAGTTTTACCAATTCGGTCATATTAAAAACTCAGTAATGAGTTTTTTTATTTTATAACTTTTTTATAGGGTTAAATTAGACACTAAAAATATAAAAATATTTTTTAGAATATTTAAAAATATATTTGATAATTTAGCCCTAAAATTAGGTAATAATGGTAAAATAAAAGAAAGCGGAAATGGAGAGAATTATTTATGGGTGATAATTATAATTCAGAATCAATTCAAATTTTAGAAGGTTTAGAAGCAGTTCGAAAACGACCAGGGATGTATATTGGTGCGACAAATGCAAGAGGTTTACATCATTTAGTTTGAGAAATTGTTGATAACTCAATTGATGAAGTTTTAGCTAATTTTGCTAATAAAATTAAAATTATTCTTAATAAGGATGAATCAATTACAGTTATTGATAATGGACGTGGAATTCCAATTGAAATTCACCCAAAAACAAAAGTTTCAACATTAGAAACTGTTTTTACTATTTTACATGCAGGAGGAAAATTTGATTCAAATACATATAAAATTTCTGGAGGTTTACATGGTGTAGGAGCTAGTGTTGTTAATGCTTTAAGTAAATATTTAAAAGTTGAAGTTAGAAAAAATAATAAAAAATATGTAATGGAATTTCATAATGGTGGTCAAATTTTGACACCAATTAAAGAAGTTGGTTCAACTTCAGAAACTGGAACAACAGTAACTTTTTTACCAGATGAAAAGATTTTTAAAGAAACAACAATTTTTAGTTTTTCAACAATTCAAAATCGAATTAAGCAATTAGCTTTTTTAAATAAAGGCTTAGAAATATCATTAGTTGATTTACGAGAAGAAGATGAAGAAAAAACTGTTCTTTATCAATTTAATAATGGAATTAAAGATTATGTTTTAGAACTAAATAAAACAATTGGGACACCATTAAACGATGTTTTTTATGTGGAAGGAATAGAAGATAATATTGTTGTTGAATTTGGTTTACAATATAATGATAATTATTCAGAAAATATTTTCTCTTTTTGTAATAACATTAATACCCATGAAGGTGGAACTCACGAAGAAGGTGCTAGATTAGCCATTGTTCGTGAAATAAATAATTATTTTAAAAATATTAATAAAAATAATAAAGGTAATGAAGATAAATTTACTTGAGATGATATTAAAGAAGGAATGACAATAATAATTTCTATTCGTCATCCTGATCCACAATATGAAGGTCAAACTAAAACAAAATTAGGAAATAGTGAAGTTAAAAAAATTGTTTCCAATATTGTTGGAAAAGGATTAAGTAGTTATTTGTTAGAAAATCCAGAAGATGCAAAAAAAATTATTGAAAAAATAAGTTTATCGTTAAAAGCAAGAATTGCTGCACAACGTGCAAAAGAAACAACACGTCGTAAGACAGTTATGGATAGTTTTTCATTACCAGGCAAATTAGCAGATTGTGAAACAAAAGATGCTAAGATAGCTGAACTTTATATTGTCGAAGGAGATTCTGCTGGTGGAAGTGCTAAATCGGGACGAAATCGAAAATTTCAAGCAATTTTACCGTTACGAGGAAAAATTTTAAATGTGGAAAAAGCAAAACAAATAAAAATATTTGAAAATAATGAAATTAATTCAATTATTACCGCATTAGGAGCAGGTATTAAAGATAATTTTAATGATAAAAAATTACGTTATCAAAAGGTAATCATTATGACTGATGCTGATGTTGATGGCGCACATATACGAATTTTACTATTAACATTTTTTTATCGTTATATGAAAGATTTAATTGAAAATGGCAATATTTATATTGCTCAACCACCATTATATAAAATACAAAATGGTAATCAGATTCGATATGCTTATAGTGATAATGAATTAGAACTTTATAAAGAAGAATTATTAAAACAAAATAAAAATTATACAATTCAACGTTATAAAGGTTTAGGAGAAATGAATCCAGAACAATTATGAGAAACAACAATGAATCCAGAACGGCGTTTATTACTGAAAGTTTCTGTTAATAATGCATTTGAAGCAAATTTAATTTGTAATGAATTAATGGGTGAAAATGTTGAACCACGGAAAAAATTTATTCGTGAAAATGCAAAATATGTTAAAAATTTAGATGTCTAGAAGGGAGGTATAATGATGAAATCAGAAAATGATGGATATGATTATGATGGTAAAATTCGTGATATTGATATTGCTGATGAAATGAAAAATGGTTTTTTAGATTATGCAATGTCAGTTATTGTTTCACGTGCAATTCCTGATGTTCGTGATGGATTAAAACCAGTTCATCGACGCATTATTTATGCAATGTGAGATTTAAAAATGACTTACGAAAAACAACACAAGAAATCAGCACGAATTGTTGGTGAAGTAATTGGGAAATATCATCCCCATGGTGATACTGCTGTTTATGAAGCAATGGTTCGGATGGCACAAGATTTTTCTTATCGTTATCCTTTAATTGATGGTCATGGAAATTTTGGTTCAATGGATGGTGACGCTCCAGCGGCAATGCGATACACGGAAGCAAAAATGAGTAAAATTGCTGGTGAACTAATCAAAGATATTGAAAAAGAAACAACAATTTTTATTGATAATTATGATGGTAGTGAAGAAGAACCGACTTTTTTACCAGGATATTTTCCAAATTTATTAGTTAATGGTGCTAGTGGAATTGCTGTTGGAATGGCAACTAATATTCCACCCCATAATTTGAATGAAGTAATTGATGGAGTTATTGCGGTAACAAAAAATCCTGAAATAACGACCGTTGAATTAATGAAAATTATTAAAGGACCTGATTTTCCAACTGGGGCATTAATTACGGCTGGAAACGGTTTAATTAAAGCTTATGAAACAGGTAATGGAGCAATTACAATTCGTTCAAAGATTGATATTGAAGAAAATAATAATAAAAGACGAATTATTGTGTCAGAGATTCCATATCAAATTAATAAAGCAAAATTGTTGGAACGAATTGCAGAATTAGTTCGCGATAAAATTATTAATGGAATTAGTGACCTTCGTGATGAATCAAACATGGAGGGGGTTCGTGTTGTTTTAGAATTAAAACGTGATGCTCAAGAAAATGTTATTTTAAATAAATTATATAAATTAACGCCACTCCAAACTAATTTTTCGTTAAATATTTTAGCATTGTACAAAAACCAACCAAGAGTAATGGGATTAAAACAAATTTTAAAATATTTTATTGAACATCAAATTGATATTATTATTAAACGTAGTCAATTTGAATTAAAGAAAAATCGTAATCGTTTAATCATTTTAGAAGGATTAAAAATTGCTCTTGATAATATTGATGAAGTAATTGCAATTATTAAACAATCACAAACAACACAAATTGCATCAGATGCCTTGATTAATAAATTTAATTTAGTAGGTGAACAAGCACGGGCAATTTTAGAAATGCGCTTACAAAGATTAACCGGATTAGAAATTGAAAAAATTAACAATGAAATTAAGGATATTAAAGTGGCAATAACCGAATTAGAAGAAATTATTAATAATAGTGAAAAACAAATTGACATTATGATTACGGAATTAACAGAAATTAAGAAAAAATATGGTGATGAGCGTCGAAGTCAAATTATTAAAGAAGAGCTAACAGAAATTGATCCAGAAGAATTAATTCGCCGGGAAGACATTTTAATTATGTTAACACAAGATGGTTATGTTAAACGAGTATCTGATGATACTTTTAAATTACAAAATCGTGGTGGGAAAGGGATTATTGGTTTAGCAAATATTGAAGATAGTTTAAAAAAAATTATTAGTGCTAATAGTATTGACTCATTATTAATTTTTTCAAATTTTGGGAAAGTGTATAAATTACGAGCTTATAATATTGAAACATATTCACGGCATGCACGGGGATTACCAATTATTAATTTAATTGCAATTGATAAAACAGAAAGTATTCAAACAATTATTGCTGTAGATGAATCAATTTCAACAGAGGATAATTTATTTTTCGTAACAAAAAAAGGTCTTATTAAAAAAACAAAAATAAGTGAATTTAATCAAATTCGCCAAACAGGGAAAGTAGCAATTGAATTAAAAGATAATGATGAATTAGTAAGTGTGATTATTACAAAAGGATATGATGATGTTATTATTGGAAATAATATTGGAAAAGTAATTCGATTTAATGAAAAGGAAATTAGACCAATGACGCGACAATCAGTTGGGGTTAAAGGAATTGCTAATGATGCTACTGGAGAAACAATTGGGGTGAGTTCAGGGCGGTCTGCGAAATATGTTTTATCAGTAACTGAAAATGGTTATGCAAAAAAAACACTAATTAAAGATTATCGTTTAACAGGACGAAATACTAAGGGTGTTAAGTCAATGAACTTAACAGATAAAACAGGGTATTTAAAATTTGTCCAAACTGTAGATGGTGATGAAGACATTTTAGTAGGAACAAAAAAAGGAAATATTATTCGTGTTTCGCTAGAGCAAATTCCATTATTTGGACGAACAACATCAGGTGTTAAAATTATGCGATTAGAACAAGATGATAAATTAGAAGTTATTGAAATTTTAAAAAAGAAAATTAACATTGAAGGAGAAAGATAAAAATGTTAGATCAAAAAGGAATTGTTGAAAATTTTGACGAAGTAATAAAAAAATTAAACCGCCGTCATGATGATTTTTCATATTTACAAGATATTAAAAAATTATCAGTTCAACGTCGCGAATTAATTGGTAAATCAGAAAAATTAAAAGAAAAACGAAATCTTGAATCAAAAAAAGTTGGGACCTTAATAGCAGAAAAAAAAGACCAAGAAGTACAAAAAATTAAAAAATTAATTAATACAATTAAACAAGAAATAGAAATAATTGATGGACAACTAGATGAAGTTGAAGAAAAAATTAAAGCAATTTTAGAAGTTACGCCTAATATTCCAGATGATTCAGTTCCTAGTGGGGAAGATGAAAATGATAATGTTGAGATTCGTAAATGAGGTAAAATCTCAAATCATCAGAAAGTAAAAGAACATTGAGAAGTAGCAACAAAATTAGACTTAATTGATTTTGATCGGGGAACTAAAATATCAGGTTCACGTTTTGTAGTATATAAGGGAATGGGAGCCAAATTGGAACGTGCTTTAATGAACTTTATGTTAGATGAACATGCAAAACGAGGATATATTGAGATTGAACCACCAATTTTAGTACAACCACAAATTATGTATGGTACGGGAAACTTGCCAAAATTTAAAGAGGATTTATATTATATTGAAAAAGATAATTTATATTTAATTCCAACTGCAGAAGTACCAGTAACTAACTTATACCGTGAAGAAATTTTGGAAAAAGATCAGTTGCCAATTTACCATACTGCTTATACACCATGTTTTCGTCAAGAAGCTGGTTCTGCTGGGCGTGATACAAAAGGAATTATTCGTTTGCACCAATTTAAGAAGGTTGAAATGGTTAAATTTACTACAGAAGAAGCTTCATTTGAGGAATTAGAAAAAATGGTATTAGATGCAGAAAATATTCTCCAATTATTGGAAATTCCATACCGTGTAATCTTATTATGCTCAGGTGATATGGGATTTTCTTCAACAAAAACATATGATGTCGAAGTATGAATGCCTGGTCAAAATAAATATCGTGAAATTTCATCTTGTTCAAATTGTCTTGATTTTCAAGCACGCCGGATGAAATTACGTTATCGTGATGATAATGAAATCAAATATGTTCATACTTTAAATGGTTCAGGTTTAGCAATTGATCGTTTAATTGCTGCCATTTTAGAAAATTATCAAAATGAAGATGGAACTATTACAATTCCAAAAAAATTACAACCTTATTTTCAAAACCAAACTGTTATTGTCTAAAATGTTTCACGTGAAACATTTTAAATAAACAAGGAAGAGAGAAACCAAAAATCCGCAATGTTTCACGTGAAACATTGCGGATTTTAATAAAAAGGATATGCAAAATAAAATTCTATGCTATAATTATTTATGTCATTACAATAGTTACATTTGAAATTGGTCAGGACCGGAAGGTAGCAGCCATAAGACTAAGGACTATGTGTAATGACATTTTTTATGATAAGGGTGAATTTATGAAAGATACTACATTAATTTTCAATAAATTATATAAGTTATCACAACGAGCATATAAGAAAAAACATGTTCCAATTTCTGCATTAGTTGTTGACCGAAATGGTAAAATTATTGCCATTGGATATAATAAAACAACAAAAAATTCAGTAACAACGCACGCTGAGATTTATGCTTTAAATCAAGCATGTCGAAAAAAAAGAACAAATAAAATTAGTGATTGTTCAATATGAGTTACTGTTGAACCATGTATGATGTGCCTAGGAGCAATAATTAATTCAGGAATTAAAGTTATTAATTATTATTTATCAAATGAAAAATATGGTTTTTTAAAGTCTAATCATACTTTTGATGTCTCAAAATTAAAAGTTCAACATGTTAGAAAATATGAAGAAAATATGATTTTAAAAGATTTAATGAAGAAATTTTTTGAACAATTAAGATAGAATATTTGTAATTAAAAGAGTAAAATAAGATTATTATAATAACAATATTGGACGGAGGCATAAAAATGGATTATATTTCTTTATATCGTAAATATCGACCAAATAATTTTGATAAAATTGTTGGGCAAATTGAAATTAGAAAAGCTTTGAAAAATGCAATTATAAATAATACATTTTCACATGCTTATTTATTTTCAGGACCACGAGGGACAGGGAAAACTTCGATTGCAAAAATATTTGCAAAAGCAATTAATTGTATTAATTTAGATAATGGAAATCCGTGTAATGAATGTGCCAGTTGTAAGGAAATAAACCGTGCCGGAGCAGTTGATGTGTTTGAAATTGATGCTGCTTCAAACAATGGTGTTGATGAAATTAGAGAAATTAGAAATAATGTCCAATTACTTCCTACAATGACAAAATATAAAGTTTATATTATTGATGAAATTCATATGTTAACTAATTCGGCTTTTAATGCGTTATTAAAAACATTAGAAGAACCACCACAACATGTTGTTTTTATTTTAGCAACAACCGAAAGTCATAAGATTCCCGCAACAATTATTTCACGTTGTCAACAATATAATTTTCGTAAAATATCAAAAGTTGAATTAGAAAATAATATTATTAATATTTTACAAAAAGAAGAAATTAAATATGATTTGGCTGCAATTAAAGAAATTGCCCTTTTAGCTGATGGTAGTGCTCGCGATTCGCTAAGTATTCTAGAACAAGTAATTATGTTTTCTGATCGTAATGTTACCTTGGAAAATGTGAATATTATTTTTGCAACAGTTTCAAAAACCATTAAATTAAAATTGTTAAAAGATATTTTAGAGTATAAAACAACTGAAGTTTTAATCGCTAGTAAAAAAATTTACCAAGCGGGTTCTGATTTTGAAGTTTTAACATTAAATTTGTTAGATATTTTAAAAGAAATTTTTGAGTTTAAACAAACTAATAATTTAATTTTTTTAAGTTTATTATCAGAAGAGCAAGCAAAAGGATTTGCTGAACAATTAAGTTCAAAAGAATTAATTATGTTACTTGATTTATTTACTGAAGCAGCAAGTAAAATGCGAAATAGTAAAACACAAGAAATGTATTTTGAATTAATTTTATTAAAAGCTTTAGCAATCTTTGAAAATAATATTAAAAATTTAGAAGCTTTAAAATTAAGTGATTTAATGATTTTAACGCATGAAGAGGGAAAAGAAATTAATCAGCATAAAACAGAACAAATTTCTATAAATAAAAAAATAATAGAAAATAATTCTGAAAAAAGTCAAGTCCAAATTTTAAAAGATGATCTTATTCCAGAGAAAGAATTAAAAACCAATGATGAAGTAATTCATTTAAAAGAGCCAAAATTACCTAATAACCAACCATTATTTCATAATTTTTCATTATTTGATGATGAAGAACCTAATATTACTTCTTTTAATAACATAGAATCACAGCAAGATAAAATCATAGTAGATGAAAATGATATTCAAACTAATTTTAAACAAACAAAGGAAAAAGAAAGTTTTGAAACAATTGGACCAGAACAAGTTTCTTATGGAAAAGAATTAGAAGGAATAACTGACTTGCAAAAATATCGTGATGATATGAAAAATAAAATTAATATTTATGAATTTTCTAATATTAATTATTCTAATAATCAAATTTTTAATATTTTAATTAAAGCTAGTAAAGAAGAACGAGAAAAATTTGAAAGTAAATTTATGGAATTAATTAACGAAAAAAGTAAAGTAGTTCAATTAGATAAACTAATTAGTTTCTATGATGTTAAATATGCGGCTGCATCAGAACAAGGGCTGATTATTGTAACTAATACAAAACCAGAAGCAAATTGAATTAGTTTTGAAATGTGTGATTGAGAATTTCGTAATAAGATTTTCCAAGCATTTGATTTTGATTTTATTATTATTGCTTTAAGTGAAAATGAGTGAAATAATGTTCGCAATGATTATGTTAAAATTAGACAAGCAAATAAATTACCGCAACCAACATTAATTGATGTTGAAGAGTTTTACCAAAATTTATTAGTTAAACAAATTGATAACTATGAGGAACATAAAGATGTTCTTGAAACTGGTAAACAAATTTTTGATAACATTAAGATAGTTGAATAATTGATTGGAGATTTAAAATGAATTATGAAGAATTAATTATGGAATTAAAAACTATTTTAGGTGTTGGTAAAAAAACTGCTGAAAGAATTTTTAATAAATTAATTATTAAACCATCATTATTACAAACATTAGAACATGTTTTTAATGAAATAAAAAATAATTATCATCAATGTCCAATTTGTTCAACATTAATGCAAAACAATGTTTGTTTGTTTTGCCATAATGATTTACGTGATCAAACAAAGCTTTGTGTTGTTAGCAATTTCTTTGATATTATAAAAATTGAAGCAACAAAAGTTTTTAATGGAGTTTATCATGTTTTAAATGGTGAAATTAATGTAAAAAATGGTATTACACCAGATAAATTGACTTTTCCTGCGTTAGAATCCCGAATGAATGATAAAATTATAAAAGAAGTTATTATTGCTGTTGGTGCTACTTTTGAAGGAGAAGTAACAGCTCAATACTTAAAAACATTTTTGCAACCTTTTGATATAAAAATATCACGTTTAGCACAAGGGATACCAATTGGTGGTTCTTTAGATTATATTGATGAGGTAACGTTAAAACAAGCTTTAGAGGGGCGTAAAGATGTTTAGGAACAGGGAGTGTAATGATGCTATTTATAACATTAGAAGGAATTGATGGTTCCGGGAAAACAACGATTTCAAAATTATTAAAAGAAAAATTACGGTCAGAGGGATACCAGGTTGTTTTAACAAGAGAACCAGGGGGCAATGAAATTGCTGAACAAATTAGAAATGTTATTTTAAGTAAACATAATTTGGGAATGGACCCATGAACAGAAGCTTTATTATATATTGCTGCTCGTAGGCAACATGTCGTTGAAGATATTTTGCCTGCATTAAAACGAGGAGAAATTGTAATTTGTGATCGTTTTATGGATTCCACTTCAGCATATCAGGGATATGCTCGTGGGTTAGGAATTCGAACATTAGATGAAGTACAATCAATTGTTTTAGGTACAACAAAACCAGATTTAACTCTTTTTTTTGATATTGAACCAACAATGGCGAGTGAAAGAATGAAAGTTCGAAATGAGGTTGAAATGAACCGTCTTGATTTAGAAAAAAATTCGTTTCACAAAAAAGTATACGAAGGATATCAAGTTTTAATTAGTGAGAATGCAGAGCGCATTAAAGTTATTGATGCTAGCAAGCCAGTTAATGAAGTATTAGAGCAAGTATATTATTATGTTGATGAAATTATTCAAAAAATAAAGGACAAAGAAAATGGATAATTTATTTACAAAACATGATGTTGAGAAAATGACATTATTTAAAAATTTAATTTTAAAAAATAATTTATCAAATCAACTTTTGATTTCTTGCAATAATAAAGTTAAGTTAGAAACATTTGCAACAGAAATTATTAAATTTTTATTATGTTTAAAAAAACAAGAAGCAGATTGTGAATGCGATATTTGTCAACGCGTTAATAATAAAACTTATTATGATTTAAAAATTAAAGGTGATTTTGAAACAACAATCAAAAAAGAAGCAATTCAAGAAATTATTCAAACCTTTAATTATTCTGCGTTAGAACAAACAGGAATAAAAGTATATGTTATTAATGGTATTGATTTATTAACGTTAGAAGCTGCTAATTCATTATTAAAATTTTTAGAAGAACCTAGTCAAAATACATATGCTTTTTTATTAACAACTAATAAAACAAATGTCATTGATACTATTAAATCACGTTGTTTAAATATTATTTTAGAAAATACAACTGATTTATTAGAAATTGATGATTTTAAAAATGAATTTATTTGTACTTTTTTTAGCAATTTTATAAGTAACTCAACAAATAACTTTATTCATATTCGCCAGTTAAACAATTATGATAGCGTTGAATGCCGCCAATTTTTTTTAGCAATTGCTAATGTTTTAAAAAACAAAGAATGAGAAAAATATCAAATTACAGATCAAAATTTAATTCAAAAATTAAATCATAAAAATAGTAGGTTAATTGAAATTTGTTATACTATTGCAAATTTATTACTAGAAAATTTAAATAAAGAATTAATTTTAGAAAAGGGATTAATTGATTGGTATAACGAGGTGTAAAGTGAAAGTTTTAAATGATTTATTAGATTATGAAGGAATTAAAATTAACCAACGAACTGATATGTTTAATTTTTCATTGGATACAGTGTTATTGGCTCGTTTTGCAACATTAAATACAAGAATAAAAAATATTTTAGATATTGGTACTAATAACGCAGCAATTCCGTTAATTTTATCAACTTTAACTTCAGCAATAATTACTGGAATTGAATTGCAAAAAGAAGCCGTGCAATTAGCAGAAGAAAATATTTTATTAAATAATAAAACTGAGCAAATTAAAATTATCCATGATGATATTAATGAGTATGTTAAAACTAATGCTGATTTTAAATATGATTTAATTATATGTAATCCGCCTTTTTTTAAAGTTGATGGAGCAAAATTAAATGAAAAAAATAAATTATTAATTCCAGCACGTCATGAAACAAATGTTACATTAGAAGAGATTATTTTTGCTGCTAAGAAATTAGTTGCAAATCGTGGTTATTTTGCGATTATTCATCGTACAACAAGATTATTAGAAATTACTTCATTGTTAATTAAATATGGTTTTAATATTAAGCGACTACAATTTATTCATCCTTTTTTAGAAAGTGAAGCAAATAATGTTTTAATTGAAGCTCGATTTCAAAGTGGTGAAGGTCTTATTATTGAAAAACCAATTATTGTTCATAATAAGAATTATCATTATACAGAAGAGGTTTTAAAATTATTTCGAAAATAGGTGATTAAAATGGAAACTAAACTTTTAAAACAGAATGCAAAATATGTTATTGGTGTGTCTGGTGGTCCGGATAGTATGTTTTTACTTGATAATATTTATAATTCAGAATTAGATATTAATAATTTTATTGTGTGCTTGGTAAATTATCAGAAGCGAAAAGATAGTGACTATGATGAAGAAATTGTTGTTGAATATTGTCAAAAACGAAATATTAAAATATGTGTAAAAAAAGTAACCGCAAGTGACTATGAACAATATCAGGTTAATTCCCATAATTTTCAAGCAGTTGCTCGTGAGTTACGATATGATTTTTTTTTACAAATTAGTGAAAAATATCATTGCCAGGAAGTTTTAATTGCCCATAATTTAACTGATCATATTGAAACATATATTTTGCAAAAGCAACGAAATGGAATTGTTGAATATTATGGTCTAAATAAAACTAGTTATTATTATTCTCAATTGTTGGACAAAAAACTAAAAATATTGCGAATTATGTTAAAAATATCAAGAGAAGAAATTATTGAATATTTATTTCATCAGCAAATTAATTATGCGATTGATTCAACTAATATTTTAGCAATTTATAATCGAAATATTATTCGTAATGAAATTCAGCATATTAATTTACAAGATATGTTATTAGAAATTGAACAAAGAAATAAAGAAAATGAACAATTAAAATTAATTGCAAAAAATTATTTGATTGAAAATTTTGGACAAATTAATGTTACTAGTTTTAATGCTCTTAATAATATTCAGTTGCAAAAAATTATTATTTTTAATTATTTTAAAACTAATAAAGTTGTTCATTTAATTAGTAATAAAAAAAGAAAGTTTTTAGATGAAATAATTAAGGAATTAAGAAGTTTAAAACCAAATATTATTCTTAAAATTAATTCAAGATATTCTTTAATTAAATCATATGATAATGTTGACATTGTTAATAACGAGCTTTTAGAATTAACAACAATTCAAATTACACCAACAACTGTGTTACCAATAAGATGAAAAGAAAATATTATTAATTGGGGAACTAAAAATAAGTACGATTTTAAAATAACAGCAGCACAATGACCAATCATAATTACTAATGATTTATCTTTGTTAAGAAATGTAATGGTTAATAAGGTACGTTTAAATCGTTGATTTATTAAAAATAAAGTACCACTTTTAGCACGAAAAAGTTATTTTGTGTTAGATAAAAATAATAATCTTATTTATGGAAACAATTTAGTTGATTTAAAAATTAATAAATTTATTAATAATACTTTAGCGGAAAAATACAATTTATTTTTTTTTATGATAAAATAGTCTAGAATTGGGTCATTGTTTTAAATGACCGAAAAAGATTAATTTTAAAAGTCTTAATAGAGAGGAAATAGTTATGAATAAAAAAAGAATGTGATTTGCAATTATAAGTTCGTTAATTTTTATTGGTTTGATTATTTTAACAATTGTACTATGAACAAAATCAGATATTACAAAAATTAGCGAAGGAGATATGCAAAAAATTGGTAATACTCAAAAGTATAACGAAAAAAATATTGATGAAATTACTATTAAGGCTAATGTTGGTAAAAATACTGTAGTTATGGAAGGAATCATTAGATATTCTGAAGATGGTGTTATCAAAACTGTTCGTTATAGTTCGGAATGAAACCGTGAAGGGTTTAGAGCTTATACTTATAAGGATGGAATAGTAACTAATACATGAGATGAAAATTTCAAAAATAAATTAAAAGGTGGTCTTGTTTCACTTGACCGTGAATTTATTCCAATGTGACAAGCAATGTTAATACAATTAGTACCATGATTATTAATAATGGGAATTGCTGTCTTTATGATTGCTCGATTATCAAAAATGTCTGGTGGAATGTCGGGGGCTAATCCCTTTTCAATGGGGAAAAATAAAGCACGTCAAATTCAATCAACCGTTAAATTTTCTGATGTTGCAGGAATCAATGAGGAAAAAACAGAGTTAGTTGAGTTAGTTGATTATTTAAAAAATCCACAGAAATATTCAAGTATGGGTGCTCGTGCTCCAAAAGGAGTCCTAATGGAAGGACCACCAGGGACAGGAAAAACTTTATTAGCAAAAGCTGTTGCTGGAGAAGCTGGTGTACCATTCTTCTCAATTTCAGGTTCTGAATTTGAAGAAATGTTTGTTGGAGTTGGTGCTTCAAGAATTCGTGAAATGTTTATTGCTGCTAAAAAAGCGGCACCATGTATCATTTTTATTGATGAAATTGATGCTGTTGGTCGAAAAAGAACTGTTTCAATTGGAAGTGGTGCTAATGAACAAACATTGAACCAATTATTAGTTGAAATGGATGGTTTTGGAACTAATACGGGAGTTATTGTTATGGCAGCAACAAACCGAGTTGATGTATTAGACTCTGCTCTATTAAGACCAGGACGTTTTGACCGTCAAATTCAAATTTCATTACCAGATATTAATGAACGAGAAGCAATTTTAAAATTACATGCCCGAAATAAAGCAGTTTCAACAGAAGTTGATTTTAGACGAATCGCAGAAAGAACGCCAGGATTTTCTGGAGCCCAATTAGAGAATGTTTTAAATGAAGCAGCAATTTTATGTGTTCGTAAGAATTTAAAAATTATTACTGTTAATATTATTGATGAAGCGATTGATCGTGTTGTTGGTGGACCAGCAAAAGAATCACGCAAATATTCAGTAATGGATAAAGATATTGTTTCTTATCATGAAGCTGGTCATGCTTTAATTGGTTTACGTTTAGAGGCAGCGAGCAAAGTTCAAAAAGTTACTATTATTCCGCGAGGACAAGCAGGGGGTTATACAATTATGACTCCAAAAGAAGAAACAATGTTTCATAGTAAAGAAAACTTATATGCGACAATTACTGGTTATTTAGGTGGCCGTGCATCAGAAGAAATTATTTTTGGAAAAACAAAAATAACAACAGGAGCACATGATGATTTAGAAAAAGCAACTAATATTGCTCGTCATATGGTTACTGAATATGGAATGAGTTCTTTAGGATTAGTACAATTTGAATCACCAAAAGATGAATATACTGGAACAAGAAAACGCTATTCAGAGGATATTGCAGCTAAAATTGATACTGAAGTTCGCAAAATTTTAGATGATTGTTATGTAACAGCAAAAGCATTAATTGCTGAAAATCGTAGTTTATTAGATTTAATTGCTGAAAGTTTAAAAATATTAGAAACAATTACCGCAGAACAAATTGAATATATTGATAAATATCATAAATTACCTGATGAAGTGATTCGTGAAAAAGAACGTGCAGCAAAGCATAAAGAAAAAGAAGCAAAAGGTGAAATTTTAGAAGTTAAACCAAAAGAACGAAAAAAAGATCACCCAGAAGATGAAAAAAATAATGATCCAAATAAGAAGTAGACTAATTAAGTCTACTTTTTGTTTTACTTTTAACGATGATTATACTATAATTGCAAAGGAAAGAAATTTATAAAGGAGTTTAAAGGAATGGATAAAGTAACGAAAGCAATTAGTAATGTTCATAATGTTAAAATGACAGTTGTTGATGCAACTAAATCATTAAATGATATTATTAAATTACATGCGACTAATCCGCTTGCAACAATTGTGTTATCAAGAGTTGTTTTAGCTACTATTTTAATTGGTAGTGATATGAAAAATGCAACTGATAAAATGACAAGTATTATTAATGGAAATGGTCCAATTGGAACTATTATGGCAGAATATAGTGGTCATAAAGTACGGGGTTTTTGTGCTAATCCACAATTTGATGTTGACCAAATTAATCGTGAACATAATGTTATTTCACAAGTAGTTGGTACAAATGGTTATTTACGAGTGATGAAAGATTTAGGAATGAAAGAAAGTTTCTCAGGTCAAATTGAGTTAATTTCTGGTGAAATCAATTTAGATTTTACTTATTATTTAGCACAAAGTGAACAAATTAAATCAGTTATTGCATGTTCAATTAAAATGAATGAAGATAATACAATTGCAAAAGCAGTTGGTTTTTTCGCTCAATTGTTACCAGAACATAAAGAGGAAGATATTGACTATTTAGAAGAAAAAATTGAAAATTTAGAAAATATTAGTCATAAATTAATTGCTGAAGATAACTTAATTAATATTTTTAAACTCATTGATCAAAATGCTAAAGTGTTAGAAGCTGATGAAGTTAAATTTGAATGTAGTTGCTCATATGAAAAGGCTTTAGAATCAACAAAATTATTAGGCGATGAGCAGCTTAATGAAATTTTAACAAATAATGGTGAAATTGAAATTGCATGTGATTTTTGTCGCAAAAAATATCATATTAGAGCGAGTGATTTAAAAAGTTTACTTAAAGAATAAGCACAAGATATCTTAAATAAGTTGATAAAATTATAATAATTTTGTTATGATATTATTATGATAAAAAATAATTGTAAAATGTATTTTAATATTCAAAGGGGAGGCACAACACAAGATGGCTGAAATTAAAGATGTACCTAATACAGACCAAACAAAACCACATGGGAAAGAAGCTAAAGCAAAAAAACCAAATGACAAGGAAGCAAAAGAAAAAGTTGATTATACTGCCGTTAAAGAATTTAAACAAAAGTTAAAAGAACAAAAGAAACAAACTAAGTTATATTCAAAACGAATTTTAAAAGGGGAAATTATCTCGACAACAAACAGTAAACCAGATACAAGTAAATATGTAATTGAATTAGTTAATGTTAAAAAATCTTATATTACCGGGGAAGTTGAAACACCAGTTTTAAAAGGAATTGATTTAAAGTTAGAAAAAGGAGACTTTATTGTTATTTTAGGTCCTTCTGGATCAGGAAAAACAACGTTACTAAACATTATTTCAGGTTTAGATAAAGTTTCAAGTGGGGATGTTTTTGTTATTGGTTATAACTTATCGTTATTAAAAGATGTTGATTTAACAAAATTTAGACGAGATAATGTTGGCTTTATCTTCCAACAATATAATTTATTAACTAATTTAACTGCTAAAGAAAATGCTGAAGTTGGGGAAAATTTAAGTAAAAATAAAAATAAAGATATGACAATTAAGGACATTTTTGAAACAATTGGAATGGAAGAACAAATGAACAAATATCCTCACCAAATGTCAGGGGGACAGCAACAACGGGTTTCAATTGCTAGAGCATTAGCAAAAAATCCAGACATCTTATTTGGTGATGAACCAACAGGAGCTTTAGATGAAGAAATGGGTCGAAAAGTACTTGAAATTTTAGTTGATGTTAATAAGAAATATAAAACAACGGTTATTATTGTTACGCATAACCCAAATATTGCCGATATTGCTAATACAGTTATTCATGTTCGTAATGGATTAATTGACCAAATTAAGAAAAATGCACATCCAAAGAAACCAAGTGAAATTGATTGATCTTAATCTGTAAAACACATATTAGTGTTTTACATTTTTTTCTACTTGCATTTACAATTTTCAAGATTAAAAATATTTTTAAAAATAATAAAATAATTTTAGAATACTTTAATGAATTATTAAAATTTGTTACAATTAAATAGAAGCTAGTATTCAACTATTTACTTACAAGTAATAATTTATTAAGGAATATTTTTTGTAAGGAGGAAATTGAAATGCCAGATTGTGATTTTTCTTGCCATGCATGCCAATGCTCATGTGCAGGTACAAACAGTGATCACAAATGTTTTGAATGTGATTGTAACCCACCGCATGGTCGAAAATAATATTTTGTTTCTCGTTCTCGAGAAACTTTTTATTTTTCAAAATATATTATATTGACTATAAAAAAGAGGAATTAAACTTAAAAATAGTTTTTTTATTGAATTTATTGTTATTTTTGATTAAGATTTATCTAATGACTGTTAATTAAAGAAGGAATTAGAAAAATGAGAATTGGAAATATTGAAATCAAAGGGCAAGTTTTTTTAGCACCAATGGCGGGAATTACGAATGAAGCATTCCGAATTATTTGCCATGAATTAGGAGCAGGATTAGTTTATGCTGAAATGGTTAGTGATAAAGCAATTTTGCAAAAAAATGAACGAACTTTACAAATGATTAAAGTAAATAAATTAGAACATCCAATTTCAATGCAAATTTTTGGAACGGATATTGAAACCTTTGTTGCAGCGGCAAAATATGTTGACCAACATAGTGATTGTGATATTATTGATATTAATATGGGTTGTCCTGCACCAAAAATTGCAATTAAGTCACAAGCGGGGTCATATTTATTAAAACATCCCCAACGCGTTTATGAAGTTGTTAAAGCAGTTGTTGAAAATGTTACTAAACCGGTAACTGTTAAAATTCGAATTGGTTGAGATGAAGAAAATATTAATTGTGTTGAAATTGCAAAATATTGTGAGCAAGCAGGCGCACAAGCAATTGCAGTTCACGCTCGAACACGAAATCAATTTTATTCTGGAAAAGCTGATTGAAATTGAATTAGTAAAGTAAAAGAAAATGTTGCAATTCCAGTAATTGGAAATGGTGATGTTTTTACTTGCGAAGATGCAGAACGAATGTTAAAAGAGACTGGTTGTGATGCAATTATGTTAGCACGAGGAGCACAAGGTAATCCATGAGTATTTAAACAAATTCAACATTTTTTAGATACTGGTGAAAAAATTGAGCAACCACCATTAGATGAATGACAGAATATTATTTTCCGTCATGCAGAATTATTATTAAATTTAAAGGGAGAACGAATTGCAGCTAGTGAAATGCGGAAAAATTTAGCATTTTATTTTAAAGGAAAACCAGAAGCTACTAGTTATAAAATTCGGGCAACGCAAATAAATACAATATTTGAGTTAAAAACGCTTGTTAATGAATATATTGCCTATTATAATAGTAATATTAGTGTTGCTAAATAGTAAAAAGGAGAATTAAAATGGAGAAACGTAATTTTACAGAGCAAGAGCAAATTAGACGTGATAAGTTAAAAAAGTTGGTTAGTGATGGACATAATCCTTTTATAATTGCCAAGTTTGACCGAACACATACGAGTAAAGAACTTAATGAACAATTTAATCATTTATCAAAAGAGACATTAGCCACAAGTAGTGATAATATGACAGTTAAAATTGCGGGTCGAATTAAAACATTTCGAGAAGCAGGAAAAGCTAGTTTTGCAACATTACAAGATCAAAATGGAATTTTTCAAATTTATGTTCGAAATGATGAAGTTGGTGATGAAAAATATCAAGAATTTATTAATTTTGATTTGGGAGATATTATTGGGGTTACTGGAATAATGATGAAAACAAACACTGGAGAGTTAACAGTGCGAGTTAAAGAATTTGTTTTATTAGCAAAAGCATTACGTGCATTGCCTGATAAATATCATGGAATGACTGATATTGAAGAAAAATATCGTCGTCGTTATGTTGATTTAATTACATCAACAGAAACAAAAGATATTTTTATTAAGCGTAGTAAGATTATTGCTTTAATGCGAGATTTTTTTAATAGTAAAGGATATTTAGAAGTTGAGACACCTGTTTTACAGCCTATTCATGGTGGCGCAGCGGCAAAACCATTTGTAACTCATCATAATACATTAGATATGGATTTTTATTTACGAGTAGCAACAGAATTACCCCTAAAACGGTTAATTGTTGGTGGTTTTGAAGGAGTTTATGAAATAGGACGATTATTTAGAAATGAAGGAATGGACACACGCCATAATCCAGAGTTTACAACAGTTGAAATTTATGTTGCATATCAAGATATGAATTTTATGATGCAATTAACAGAGGATACTATTTGCTACATTGCGAAAAACATTTTAAATAAAAATGAAACAGAATATGATGGAGTAATGATTTCATTTCAACAGCCATGAAAACGTTGACATATGGTTGATGCAATTAAAGAGTTAGTAGGAATTGATTTTTGAAAACCAATGACTTTTGCTGAAGCAAAGAAAATTGCAAAAGAAAAAAAAGTACCAATTGAAAAATTTCATACTTCTGTTGGACATATTATTAATTTATTTTTTGAAGAATTTGTGGAAGATAAATTAATTCAACCAACATTTATTTATGGTCATCCTGTTGAAGTTTCTCCCTTGGCAAAAACAAATGCAGAAGACCCAAGATTTACTGATCGATTTGAATTATTTATTAAAGGGCGCGAATATGCAAATGCTTATTCAGAATTAAATAATCCAGTTGAACAATATGATCGTTTTGTTAGTCAATTAGCAGAACGGGATAATGGGAATGATGAAGCACAAGAATTAGATATTGATTTTATTGAAGCATTGGAATATGGAATGCCACCAACAGGTGGATTAGGAATTGGAATTGATCGCTTAGTTATGTTATTAACAGGACAAGATTCGATTAAAGATGTATTATTATTCCCCCACATGCGGCCAAGAGGAAAATAGGTGATTGTATGGCATTTGGTATTGAAATTGGTTATAGTTCAATTTTAACATTACGTGAAACAGTAGAAGCAATTAGTCTAATTAAACGTGAATTAGTTCGTCGTTTTATTATTCAATTTAATTTATTAAAAGTTGATGCACCTTTAATTACTACAGAAGAAAAAGGACTTAACGATGATTTTCAAATGACAGAACGACCAATTGATTTTGATATTTCACCAACTAATTTAACTGGTGAAATATTTCAGTCACATAATAAATGACGACGAAATGCAATTAAACAATATGAATTGTTAGAAAACGAAGGAATTTTAACAACAGCAATGGTTTTACGTCGTGACATTAAGCAATCAAATAGCCAAGCAGTAAGTTTTAGCGAAATTGGATTTGATTTATTATTGGAAGAAAAAGACATTACATTATTAAAAATTAAAGAAACAATTGATAGAGCAACGAATATTATTAGTGATGTAGAAGATATTTTATTATTAAAATTTCCGCAATTAAATAAAAAATTTAAGAAAAAATTAAATTGAACAAGTCAAATTGAATTGCAAAAAGCAATGCGATTATTAAGTTATCAGGAACGTTTGAATCGATATACAAGAGAAAATGGTGCTACAATTTTATATGGTTTAAAAAATAGTATTACTAATAATACAATTGAAATTAGTGAATCGCAAGATGTTTTTAATTGGGAACTCTATGCGAAAATTTTTGTTTATGATTTTGTGTTAGAAAAAGCTATTTGTATTGGTTATTGTGCTGCTACTGTTAATCGTGATGTTTTAAAAAACCAATTAGCAGTAACAAAAGAAACAAGTAAATTAAGAACAGAATATGATGCAAAAGTAGCAACAAATGACTTGCCAGTTACACTTTCGTTTGGACTTTTTAAGTCACAATTAGATTTATTCTTGTTAGAAAAACAACATATTGGTGAAGTTATTGCTTCGGTTTGAAGTGATGATTTTTTAGAATATGTTAAGAAAAATGGAATTGAAATTTTATAAATGAAAAATTATACGGTAATTATTGTTGCAGCGGGAAAGTCATCACGTTTTAATCAAAAGGACAATAAGTTGTTATATCAACTTAATAATAAACAAACTATTATTGAGCAAACATTAATGTTATTTTTAAACGATCCACTTTGTACTGAAATTATTGTTGGTGTTAGCGAAGAAACTTTAACTTTTTTATTGAAAAAAAATTATCAAGCAAAGAATGTGCAATTTATTATGGGCGGAGCAGAACGAGTTGATACAATTTATCAATGTTTAATTAATCATAAAATTAGTAATGATATTATAATGATTCATGATGGTGTCCGTTGTTTTACGAGCTTAACTTTTATTAATCAATTAAATCAAGTTTTTCAGTCACAAAATTATGAAGTGTTAGTTCCAATTTTGCCAATTACAGAAACCCTTAAAAAGGTTAAAAATAATTTTGTTGAAAAAACATTACCACGAGAAGAATATTTTACAACTCAAACTCCACAAATTTTTAAGGCAGAATTATTATATCAAGTTTATGAAGCATATTTCCAGACGAAAAATAAAACAATAATTTATGATGATAGTTATTTAGTAGAGTTGTTTTCACCAAAAACAAAAATTCATACAATTTATGGTGAAAAACAAAACATTAAATTAACTTATGCTGATGATTTAAAATTATTAAAATTAATAAAATAACTCTTACAATTGAAGGAAATATAAGGTATAATAATTGGAGAGTTAATAATGCTTGAATTATAATTATTAGCTCCTTGTCCGAATAGGACCTAGACCAAAAGGAGGAAAATAAAATGCGTAAATATGAAATTATGTATATATTAAATCCCGAAGCAACTAATTTAGATGAATTAGAAAGTAAATTACACCAAATTTTAGAAGCTAATGGGGGAAAAATAGAAGAACACGGTAAATGAGGAATTAAGGACTTAGTATATCCAATTAAAAAGAAAACAAAAGGATATTATGGAGTATTAATTGTTAATACAACATCAGTAAATATTGATGAATTTGTTCGAATTAGTCATATTGAACAAGATGTATTACGAATTCTAGTAATTAATACAGAAAAAGAAAAAGGATATATTCAATCAACTGTTTATGCAAAAACAGAAGTTAAGAATGATAAACCAGACCGTGATCGTAAACCAGGGAATAGAAAACCTGATTATAAACGTCATGAACAACGTTCAGAAGGTGAAGAAACAAAACCAGAAAATGAACCAACTGAAACAAAAGAATAAGAAAAATTAGGATCGTGCAAGAGTTATGTTAAATCGAGTTTCATTAGTAGGAAGACTAACCCGTGATTTAGAATTAAAAAATTCTGTTAATAGTAAACCATTTGTTGCTTTCACATTAGCAGTAAATAATAATTTTAATAACCAAGCTTCGTTTATTCCATGTTTTGCTTGGAATAAAACGGCAGAAAATATGGCCCGTTATTTAAAAAAAGGATCATTAATTGCATTAGATGGACGTTTGCAAACGAGAACTGATAATGTTAATGGTCAAGTTACAACAATTGTTCAAGTAATTGCTGATATAGTTTCTTTTTTAGATTCAAAAGGGGCTGGTGCTAACATTGGTAGTCCATCAATGCCAATTGCTAATGATTTTAATAACACAACTTTTGAACAATCAGAACCACAAGATGATAATAATATTACTTTTGATGGCGATGATGCAATTTTATGAGATTAAAAAGAAAGGAAAGTAAAAATGAATCCAAAATTTAAACGTTTTAAAAAACAATGTTATTTTACAAAAAATAAAATAACATACATTGATTATAAAGATGTTGAATTATTAAAAAAATTTATTTCTGGTAATGGTCAAATTTTACCAAAACGAGTGACGGGAACAACTGCTAAAAACCAAAGAATGTTAGCAACAGCAATTAAAAGAGCTCGTCAAATGGCTTTATTACCATTTGTTATTGATTAAAAAAATACTTACTTTTGTGAGTATTTTTTCTTTTTTCGTGTAGAATTAATATGATATATATCTAGGCACTAAAAAAAGTTAAGGGATGACATTATGAAACAAAGTCCAAGATTTATTAATGTTTTCAGAACAGAGGCAAAAGAAAAAATAGCAAAAAATCGACTACAAATAATTAAGTATATGCTAATTTGCTTTGTGCCTTTTTTGTATGGTTTTATTTGTTGCTGGGCTTTTTGAAATCCATTAACAAAAATTGGTAATATCCCGATGGCAATTGTTGATAATGATAGACCACCTTGTATTGCCTATGTTGTTCAGAAAAAAGGAACTGATGAAAATAACTTATTAACTTCACCAGCTGTTGAATATTTTAATTCTAGTACATTAGCAGTTTGTCAAGAAAAAGCCCAAGAATGATTTGAAAATAATAAAAAAATTGATAAAGCTCTTTATAAACTGCAATATCGTTATGATAGTATGGTGAATTTATCTGTTACAAATAATAAGTTTTATAATGCTAATACAAAAGCATTAGAATTAGAACAAAACGGTATGACTATTAAATTAAACTATTTGCATGGTAATGAAACTACTTTTAAACCAGTTGACAAATATTGAGCTCAATTACAAGTTAATAGTGGTTTTACAGAGAATATTTTTAAATTAATGCGTGCAATTGGTAATCATAGTCCAACAGAAGTTATTAAAAGTTTAGAATATTTAATGGAAAATATTCCTCAGTTTTGATCAACATATAAACAAAATTTTTTAGCTGGACAAGTGTTATATACTTTTACTCAAATTAAAACTGCTTTGGTTCATTCTGCCTTGCCAGAAACATTAGGCACTTCAATGTTTTGAGCTTTTGCGCAATGAGATGAATCAACGAATACATATTATTTAACTGGCCGTGATTTTAGCAATTATTTAGAAAAAATTTTATTAATTATTGGTCCTAATACTCCGATTGGAAAAATAATCTTAGACTATGTTGAGAAAAATCATTCACAATATTATGAAATTATTAAAAAAACATTAGAATGAATTGAAAGCGAAGGAAAACAATTTATTGATGGTTTTGTTCGTGAGATTTTTCCTAATTTGGATGAACATGTAACTTGACCAAGATATAGTGCAAAAGCTCAGCAAGTAATTCGTGATTGAGCAAATTTAAATTCATCAATTTTTCAAATTCCAGTTCATATTCAAGGTTATCAATATGGTGAATATGGAATTGGCTTAGGTGAATTTTTTATGGCAATTGCAATGTGAGTTGGAGTTTTAATGCAAACATTTATTTTTGACCGTACTTGTCGAACAAAACGAGCCCGTTGATATCAGCACTATTTTTCAAAATTATTATTAATGTTAATTACAACAGTACTTCAAACCACAATTCTTGCGCTTTCATTAGCGGCATTAGGTTATAGTCGTTTGGGAATTAGTTTTGGTTTATTGTATGTTTGATTATTATTTTGTAGTATTATTTTTACTATCATTGAACATGCAATATGATTTGCTCCTGCTGATGGGGATGTTGGAAAATATTTAATTGTTATTTATTTAATTTTAAATTTAACAGCAGGTTGAGGGACTTTCCCAGCCTTTATGCAAGCAACGTTCTTCCATTTTATTTCATTTATTACACCGTTTAAATATGCAATTCATGGAATGGGTAATATTATTTATGGAATTGGAACAGGTGAAGGCTCTTTAGCACAATATCAAACTGAAATTTTACAAAATACTGGCATTTTATTAATTTGGATTCCAATACTATTAATAATTAGTTTAGGGTTAACTTATTTATGACGACAAAAAGAATTATACGGAACTTTCAAACTAAAAGCTTTACAAACTGTTTTATTAGAAAAAAATATTCCAATTCAGAGAAATATTAATCAAACTTTAAGAAAATTATCAGATCAAGAAGTTGAAGGAATAAAAAAACAGATTTTAATTGACCAACAAAATATTTTTGAAAAGCAGCAACTTAAAAAGATTGACAAAATGCAAACAAAATTTGAAGCAACAAAAGATCCAAAATATTTATATCGAATTAAAAAAATTAAAGCAAAAACCTTTACTGTTGAAATAGAATAAACAGATCGAGATAGTATTATGTAAAGATAATTAAGGAGAACAGTTATGGATACCAAAAAAAAATTACCAACTTTTAAAGAAATTTTTAAAAAAGAATGGCATCAACAAACAGCTAAAGATAAAACTCGCATTATAAAATTTATTGCAATTTGTATTGTGCCATTTTTGTATGGTTTCTTTTGTGTTTGGGCTTTTTGAAATCCATTTCTTAAAACTGACCAAATTCCAATGGCAATTGTTAATCGTGATGCTAATTTATGTGTGATTTATAAACCTAAAAATGATAAGGATCAATCAATTGCTAATGCAACAGAAGTTCGTTATTTAACAACAAAAGATGAGGCGACTTGTTTAGCAACGGTTAAAGAAAATGAGATTGCCCGTTATACAAGTATTAGTGATAATGCGATTGTGGGACCACATTATTATGATAAGGAAAATAATAATGTTCAAATTAACATTAGTAGTATTACTTTAAAATTAAATTATTTGAAAAATGAAGCAACTGATTTTAATCCGATTGATAAATATTGAGTACAATTACAAATTCCAGAACATTATTCAAGTCATTTAATTAGTATTTTACGCAACATTGGTAGCGGTGTTTTAGATGCTGATCAGTTTTTGACAGATATTACTTGAATAATAAATAATCCAATTAACCTTTGGGCTACTTATAAACAAAATTTTTTAATTGGTTATTTTGCAACAACATTTACAAATTTGCGAGAAAGTTTTGTTCGCGAAGCAGTTCCGCAATTAATTTTACCGATGCTTTATACAATTTTAGCTAACCCGGATGGTTCAGTTGATCGTTCTGTTTATCAAGAATATATTCAAAAAATTAATACAAAAAATTTAATAGATGAAACAAATAAATTAGTAACAGAAGGGAAACTAACTACAGAACAAGGAAAAATTATTAATTCCTTATTAAAGGTTTATGGAATTGTAAAGGGGAAAATGCTTTCATTTATTTTTGGTGCAGAAAATGTTGTTAGCAAAGAAAAATATTTTGCGAATAGTGATGAGTTAGGGAAACATTTAAAAGATATTGGTAGCATAATTGATATTCCATATAATGTGCAAGGTCATGAATATAACCAGTATGGAATTGGTTTGGGTGAATTATTTATGTTAATTGGTATTTGAGTTGGTTCTTTAACACAAACATTTGTGTATGACCGTAAAGGAAGAACTAAAAATACTTTGTTTTATCAACACTATTTTAGTAAATTGTTATTAATGTTATTAACATCTTGGATTCAAGTGACATTAATGATGCTTTCCTTATTAATCTTAGGGTTCGGTCAAATTGGACCAGTTTATGCTTGACTATGGTTATGACTCTTATTTTTAGGCTCAATTTTCAATATTATTATTTGTTCAATTTGATTAGCAGTTCCTGATGAAATGTTGGCGCGTTTTATTGCTGTTGTTTATTTAATTATTAATTTATCAGCAGGTTGAGGGACTTTCCCATCCTTTATGCAAGGAAAATTCTTTGATATTTTATCCTATATAACACCATTCCGTTATGGATTACATAATATTGGTACAATAATATATGGTTTATCATCTCCAACAATTGTAGGAATTAGTGAATATCAAACTGAAATTATTAAAAATATGGCAATTTTATTTATTTGAGTTATTATTTTTGCTATACTAGGATTAGTAGGAACCTATTATCGTTTTTTAAAAATAAAATATGGAACATTCAAGATAAAAGTAATTTATCAAGCAATGAATCAAATTGATAGTATTAAAGATTATAAAAAAAAATACTAGTACATTAAATTACTTGACAAAAGAAGAACAAACTTTAATAAAAACAGAGGTTTTTGCACAATTAGCAACAAAACAACAGAAGAAGAAAATAAAAAAACAACATAAATAATTAATTTTATTTTTAAAATATTAAATATTGTATTTTTTCTTATTGATGATAGTTTTAAATGTATTCTTAAACTATCAATTTCTTCTAAGAAAGGATATTCCAAATGTATTTCAATTTATTATTTAGTTCAGGCAATAATAATCCATTGCATGATTTTTTATCAATTTCAACTTGACAATCACTTGTTAGCATCCTTATTTTCTTTGGAATAATGGTTTTATTATGATTTTGAATTAAAAAAACAAAAATGCGATTTATTTTTCGCGTTTTATTAGGATTAGCAATTGGTTTAATTTTTGGAATTACTATTCAAGCAATTAATGGTTTCCCATATAATACAACTGAACCATCAGGATCAATGATTAATCCAGTGATTCCAGATCCAAATGATTCGGGAAAAACTATTCCAAATAATATTTATGTTTTATGAGTACATGAGTTTTCAATTTGAGTTAATTTATTTAGAATGATTTTCTTAAATGCAATTTTATTGATGACTGTTCCTGTTGTATTTTTAGCAATTGCAAGAGCTGTTTCAAAACCAGGAAAAGATGTATCTTCGCGAAGAGGAACTATTATTACAATTACTATTTTATTATTAAATGTTGCAGCAATGTTTATTATTTCATTATTTATTGGGATTGCATTTAATATTGGTAATGGCTTTACAATTTCAGGAAGCGGAAGTTATGATAAGGATGCATCAAAGCCATTGCCAGAAATTATTTGGAATTATGTGCCTTCTAATTTTGTCCAGCCATTTCTTTTAGGAACAATTCTTCCTGTAATGGTAATTGCTGGTTTAATTGGGTTAGCTGTTAAGAAATCAACTAAGCGACATCCAGAAGATATGCAAAAGATTCGTGATGGTTTTGACCGTTGATGAACAATTATTATGTCATGTTTAATGTTTATTATTAAATTAATGCCATATGCTGTAATGTCAATGATTACTTATGCTATTATTTCGCGACCAATTGGATACTTAGCACAGATTGGAATTGTTGTTGGAGTTGGGTACTTATGTTTAATAATTGCTTTAATTTGGCATTCATTGTTATTAACATTGTCAGGAGTAAATCCATTTAAATGATGGAAGTTTGCTATCAAGCCGGTAATTCAAGGGTTTACAACTCAATCTTCTAATGCAACATTACCCTTAACAATGGAAGTTTTAAAAGATGATATGAAAGTAAAAGAAAATCTTGTCGGGATATCCGCTCCTTTAACCACAACGATGGGTTTAACTGGTTGTGCAGGTGTACAAGCAGGGATTATTGTTTCTTTTATTTCAACAGCTGGTTTATATGATTTAACTGTTGCTAATTTCTTTATTGTTTTATTGGTAGTAGTTGTAGCTTCGTTAGGAATTGCTGGTGTGCCAGGAACAGCTAGTGTTGTTACTGCTGGTGTTTTAGGAGGAATTGGTTTAGGAACTTTATATGTGCCAGTTTATGCAATTATTGGGGCCCTAGATGGCCTATTTGATATGGGACGAACAAGCGTCAATGTTGCTGGGGGGCTACAAGCAACAACAATTGCGGCTCGGTTAACTAATTCATTAGAAAATGAAGACTTAATTCTTTTTAAATGATCAAGATTGCGAAGAAAACGAAATCGGGAAAAAAAAGAAAAAACAAGAATAAAGGCGGAGTCCTTTATTTTTATTTTAGTAATCTAAGGTTATAATATTACTATAGAAGAAAGTGAGTTGAAAAATATGAAAGTAATAGTAATAGGTGGTTCAACAGCTGGAATGACAGCAGCAAGTAAATTAAAACGGATGTTAAAAAATGATGTTGAAATTATTGCTTACCAAAAGTTTCAATACCCATCATTAGGAGCTTGTGGAATCCCTTATTATGTTGGAAAACATTTTGACAATGCTGAAAGAATGATTGCACGAACTGTTGAAGAATTTCAAAATAATGGGATTCTTGTTAAAACTAGTTGCGAAGTAACACGCGTTGATTTTAAAACAAAAACTATTTATGGAATTAACTATAATACAAACCAAGAATTTATTGATAATTATGACAAATTAATTATTAGTGTTGGAGCAACACCACGTCGTCTAAATTTAGCAGGAGAAAATGCTACAAATGTTTTTACAGGAACAACATTAGAAGCAGCAGTTGAATTACGTTCGCGTTTAAAAAAAGTAAAAAATGTTACTATTATTGGTGGAGGATTTATTGGACTAGAATTTTGTGAAAGTTTTGGCTTGGCAAGAAAAAGAATTACATTAATTGAAGCTGATAAATGAATTTCACGAAAGTTACTTGATGAAGATATGGCACAATTATTAGTCAATGATTTAGAAAAAAAAGGAATTAAAGTTAAAACAAATACCAAAGTAACGGAGTTTGTTGTTGAAAATAATAAGGTAACAAAAATTAAATTATCACCACAAGAAGAAATTGCAACAGATTTAGTATTAGTTGCAATTGGAGTTGTGCCGGCAACTAAGTTTTTGAAAACAACAGATTTAAAAATGAATGAATTTGGAGCAATTTTAGTGAACAGCCAATTTGAAACAAATATTAAAGATGTTTATGCTGTAGGTGATTGTGTGATGACAAAAAATATTATTGATAATAAATTAAGTTATATGTCATTAGCAACAATTGCAGCCAAAAATGGCAAGGTTCTCGGTAATATTTTAGCAGGAAAGAAGGACCATTTTCCTGGAGCAATTGGAACAAGTATTATGCAGGTTTTTGAAAGTGAAATTGCTCGAACAGGATATACAAAAGAACAGGCAATTTTAAATGGTTTTAATGCCAAAGAGATTGTTGTAAATGGGACAGATCACACACACTATGTTGCTGATGCTAAGCCAGTAACAATTAAAATAATTTATGACCAAAAAAATAGGATTATTGTTGGAGCACAAATTTTTGGTTATAATAAGGCTAGTTTAAGAATCAATGCTTTAATTCCAATTATTTGGACAAAAACTAAAATTGGTGAAATTGAATATTTAGATTTACCATATTCACCTCCTTTTGCAAAAAGTGTTGATGTATTAAACGTTGCTTTAGCAAAAATTAATGAGTAATAAAAATTAAAGGAGATAATAATATTAAATGACAGTAAAAAATGCAATTAATTGACGGAAAACTGTTAAAAAATATAATAGTGAAAAAGTAATTAATTATGAAGATTTAACAGTAATACTTGAAGCAGGGCGCTTAGCACCTTGTTCATTAGGAATTGAAGTGACTAATGTTGTTAGTATTACAAATCAAGAATTAAAAAACAAATTTGCTGATGAAGCAATGCTCGGATGAAATCAAGAAAAAGTGAAAAATGCTAGTTGTATAATGCTTATTACGGGTATTAATCCATCTTATTTAGTTTCAACTGAATTTTTAACAAAACGACTAAAACGGGTTATTAATCAAGCAGATGAGTTAGAAAAGACAATTAAAAAATATCAAACTTTTTTACAACAAAAAGAACATCTTTTTGCATTTGTTTCAGAACAAGCCCATATTGTAACTAGTTTTATTACAATTCAAGCTGCTGATTTAAAAATAGGAACTACTATCATGGGTGGCTTTAATGCAAAAAAATGTGATGAATTATTAGCAAAACATTGTTCGTTTGATCAAGAAAAGCATCATACAGTTTTAGTTTTAGCCTTAGGATACTATGATGAAGATGATGATAAAGCAACAATGCCACGTGTTAGAATTGATTTTAATGAATTTGCAAAGATTATTAAATAATCTTTGTTTTTATTTAAATATGTGTTATCATTATTTACGTGCAAATAATATGCAGTCATATTATTAAAAGTGAGGTGAGTTATATGGCAAGAGAAGGAATCCATCCAAAATATTTTGATACTAAAATTATGTGTACAACTTGTGGAACAGAATACATGAGTGGTTCTACTAAAGGAGAAGAATTAAAAGTTGATACTTGTTCTTCATGCCATCCCTTCTATACAGGTAGTCAACAGTTTGCTAATGCAGCTGGACGTGTTGAACGATTTAAATCTAAATTTAATAAAAAAGAAGAGTTAGTAAAACAAGCAGAAAAAGCATCAAAAGCACAAAAAGAACTTAACAAAAAAACAGTTAAACCAAAATCTGATGACCAAAAAGCAGAATAATTGGTAAACCTTTATCTTTTCAAGATAAAGGTTTTTTTGATATTTTGTAATGTAATTTTATTAAATTAGAATAAATGTAAGTTTAACTTAACAATAACTATTTTTTATTATTTTTATTTGGGTATAATAAAATTAATTGGGAGCGTGATATTTTAATGGGATTGAAAATTAATAATTTAAAGTATAAACGATATAAAAAAGTTATTTTTAATGATTTAAATTTTAGTGTTAATAGTCAAGAAGTTTTGGGGGCTCATTTTGAAAATAAGTTTTCACAACTATATTTTTTAAAATTGTTATTGGGAAAGAAAAAACCACGTAGTGGAAAGATTTATTTAAACAATAGGAATATTACAACTTTACTACCAAAAGAACGAAAAATTGGTTATGTGTCACCAGGACCATTAAGATTAGCTTTTTTACCAACAAAATTACGTCTTGCTTATCATATTTTAAAAACTCCAAAGTTTTTACATGATAGTTCATTAAAATATAACAAAAATAAATATTTTTATAAAAATTTAGTTTTTATCGGTAATGATTTGAATAAACAAGATTTAATATTAAAAACAGATAAAATTATTAATGAATATTTTACTAATTCAATTCATATTAAAGAAGAATGAATAGAGACTTATTTAACTCAAATTAGTGAATTCCATAAAAAAGAAATTAGTAAAATTTTAGATGATGATAAAGATTCAATTTTAATTCAAAGTTTACATACTTATACATACAAAAGAGAAGAAATTCGTGTATATGAAGGTTATCTTGCATTTTTACAAGCTTTATGAGATAAAATCTATTATATTTCTGACTTAGATTATTTGTGTGATTGCTATGATATTGCTAAAAAAAGAAAACGTAAAGATAAAAGTTTTGGTTTTATTGGGGCAAAATTAGTTTGTGAAAAGTATTTAAAAATATTGCAGACTGAAATTACATATGAACGGTATCTATTAATTAAAGCACGAAAAGCATTAAAAAAATATCGTCTTAATGTTATAAAAAAGGATGGCAAACATAAGAGTGTTATTAAAGGAATTTTAAATAAAAGTAATTCTACAAATATAATTACTTGAACAAAATTATCAGAAGATCAATGATTTAACTATAATCAAAAACAAGAACAATTAATTGCAAATTTATTACCAGATGAAGCAACAATTATCAAAGGAAAAGTTTTAGAATATTTTCATAAATATCATTTAGAATTATTAAATAATACATTACAAACTCAAGAAAAAGATAATTCACTTGCCATTGAAGAAGCAAATGAAAAAGTTGTGACAGTTTATAATCAAGCTTTTGAAGAAGTTAAAAAATTAATGAGTAGTTTAAATATTAAAATGAATTGATTTAAACTTACTAAAAACTTAAGTAGTTTTGATCATACTAAAATCAGATTAATTAATGCCATTTTAAGTAAGAAAGAATTAATTATTTTACATAATACTTTTGACAATTTAACTCATAATGAAGCAAATGAATTAAATGAAATTTTACTTAGTTTAAAAAACTATAATCCGCAGTTAACTTTTTTAGTTTTAACAAAGAATATTGAAAATATTAAAAATTATGTTACAAAATTATTATTTTTTGATAAGGATAATAATTACAAATTAATGTCAAAAAATCATGCTGAATTTTTACCTAACACAATTAATTTATATCAAATAATGTATAATAGTTCAGAAAACATTTTTAGTATGAAATATTCTGCAGCAGAAAATGTTTTAGAAAATGAGCAAATTAAAATTAAATTACCTAAAGGAACTAAATTAATTGATCAAAAAGAATATTTTTTAGCAATTAATCCAAATTTAATTTCATTTCAGAAGACAAAAGAATTTAACAAAGACTTACATTTAGCATATAAAGGACATGTTAAGTCGATTAAAAAAGTTGTTAAATCAATTGTTTGTTTTTTTGAAGTTAATAATGATGTTATTTTTAAAATTTTAGTATCAGAAAAAGAACTAAATTTAAAAAAAACAACGACAATATATTTTGAAAAGAATGCATTATTAGTTTATGATAAAGTTAACAGTAACTTAGTTGCTAACATATAAGTGAGGAAAACAAATGCAAGATTTAAAAGGGCTTATTTTACAAAAAATTAAAGATTATAAAACAATTATTTGTTTACGCCATATTTCACCAGATGGTGATGCATATGGTTCAGCATTTGGATTAGCACAATTCATTAAAGATAATTTTCCAAATAAGAGAGTATTAGTTGATGGTGCAACAAATGATTTTTTAGCTTTCTTAGCAACACCTGATCTTGTGCAAGTAGAAGATTATCAAGATGCATTAGTAATCGTAACTGATACAGCGAACATTGAACGAATTGATAGTAAATATTGGCAGCAAGCAAAAGAAATTATTAAAATTGATCATCATCCTAATGTTACACCATTTGGTGATATACAATGAATTGATGAAACTAAAATTGCGGTTTCAGAAATGATTGCTGAATTGGTTTTAACATCAAAATTAACGGTAACGCCAGAAGCAGCTAGATTAATTTTTACTGGAATTGTAACAGATTCAAATCGTTTTATGTATAGTAAAACTTGCCAAAATACTTTTATGTTAGCAGGGCAATTAGTTGCTACAGGTTTTGATTTGCAATCAATTTATCAGAATTTATATGAAGAATCATGAGTCAATGTGCGCTTTAAAAATTATTTGTTATCGCAAGTAGTTATTTATAATAAAGAAATTAGTTATGTTAAGATAACTGATGAAATGTTAAAAGAGCATAAAATGAGTTATGAAACTGTTAAACCATGAGTCAATATTATGAGTAATATTAAAGAATTTAAAATTTGAATGTGAGCAATTGAAAATAAAGCAGAGGGTTATATAAATCTTAGCATTCGTAGTAATACTTATATTGTTAATAAGGTAGCAGAAAAGTATTGTGGTGGTGGTCATCAGTTAGCAAGCGGGGCGAAAATTTATCAGTGAGAAGATTTAGAACAAGTTTTAAAAGACTTAAGTTTTGTAATTAAAAATAACATTAAATATATGGGAGGTTAAGAATGTATTTTTTAAATAGTAAAGCTCAAATAGGATGAATAGAAGTTATCACTGGTTGTATGTTTGCTGGAAAAACTGAGGAGTTTATTCGTCGTTTAGTTCGCCTAAGTTATGCTAAATTTGAAATTCAAGTTTTTAAACCAACAATTGATAATCGTTATAGTGAAAACCAAGTTGTTAGTCATAGTAAAAAAGCAGTTGAAGCAATATCAGTTAAGGATTCTGATGAGTTATTAGCAAACCTTAAAACAACAACAAATGTTGTTGGGATTGATGAAGTACAATTTTTTGATAATAATATTGTTAAAATTGCTGATTCTTTGGCAGATAAAGGAATTATTGTTATTGTTAATGGTTTAGATAAAGATTTTCGAGGCGAAGCTTTTACTAATATTGAGCAATTAATGACACGAGCAGAAGAGGTTAAAAAATTACATGCAATTTGTGTTAAATGTGGAAATTTAGCAAATAGAACACAACGTTTAATTAATGGGAAACCAGCTAATTATTATGATCCAATTGTTTTAATTGGTGAAAAGGATAAATATGAAGCTCGTTGTCGTCATTGTCATGAAGTAACATATTAATTTAGGAGGAAAAAAATGTTAACAAAAAATGGATTAAATGCTGAAGCTTATTTTGTTATAAATAATAAGCCAAAAAATGTAAAAAAAATTAAAGGTCATTTTGTTGAAAACTTGCCAATTAATTCTAAGATTATTATTTTAGAAGATTTATTAATTAAAGAAAATGACAATGTGATTGTTAATGGTAATGTTTTTAAAATTAGTCAAAAAATTATTAATAAACATCCCATTAAGAAAACATTTGAAAGTTGTGAATATCGATTAACTTTAGTTGACCAATTAAAAAATTTGCCAAAATTTCAAACATTAATTTCAAATCAATAAAAAATCATTAATTATTATGATTTTTTTTATTATAATGAATTAAATTAATCATTATTATTTAAAATATATTATAATTGTTAAGTGTCTAAAAAAGAGGTGAAGCAAATGAATCAAAAAACAATTGAACGATTAGAAACGATGTTAAAGCGGTGAAATTTAATTAATGAAGAATTAACGAAACCAGAAATAGTTAATGATGTAAAAAAATTAACTAGTTTAGCAAAAGAACAAGCACAATTAGAGGAAACCGTTGCTTTATACTTAAATTATAAAAATGTTTTAAATAATATTAATGAAGCAAAATTAATTTTAGAGACAGAAAAAGATTATGAATTAATTGAATTAGCAAAAGAAGAATTAAAAACTTCGGAAATAAGAAAAGAACAACTTGCAGCAGAATTAAAGGTAATATTATTACCAAAAGATCCTAATGATGATAAAAATGTTATTTTTGAAATTCGTGGAGCAGCGGGTGGTGATGAAGGAAATATTTTTGCTGGTGATTTATATCGAATGTATATAAAATATGCAGAGCAACAACATTGAAAAGTAGAATTAATTGAAGCAAATGAATCAGAAGCAGGAGGTTTTTCTACAATTTCGTTTATGGTTAAAGGAGATCGTGTTTATTCAAAAATGAAATTTGAATCAGGGGCACATCGTGTTCAACGAATTCCAAAAACAGAAAGTAAAGGTCGAGTACATACATCAACTGCAACCGTTGCTGTTTTACCAGAAATTGAAGAAGTTGATTTTGAAATTAAAACTGCTGATTTAAAAATTGATACTTACCGTGCTTCAGGAGCAGGGGGACAACATGTTAATACAACTGATTCAGCTGTTCGAATTACGCATTTACCAACGGGGGTTGTTGTAACTTCCCAAGATGGTCGTAGTCAACATGATAATAAAGCATTAGCAATGCAACATTTACGAAGTAAGTTATATGAAGAACAACAACGTAAAATTAATGAAGAACGTGGAACATTAAGAAAAGATGCAGTAGGAACAGGTGACCGGAGCGAAAAGATTCGAACATATAATTATCCTCAGAATCGGGTTACCGATCATCTTATTAATTTAACACTACAAAAATTAGACCAAATTATGGAAGGTAATTTAGACGAAATTGTAGTAGCATTAATTAATGAAGAACAGAGATTGAAAATGGAAGGAAACTAATGACAGTTAATGAATTAATTCAAAAGTCAGAAGATTATTTGAAAGACTCAAATAATGCTAATTATCTTGCCGATATTAAAATTTTAATAGCATTTTTTATGAAAACTTCGTTAGCAAAATTATATGCAATTCAAAATGATAAAATTAACTTTAAGATTGATGATTATTGACAACAGTTGATTGCGTATCGTAATGGAAAACCAATTCAGCATATTACTAATTTACAAAATTTTTATGGATATGATTTTTATGTTGATTATAATGTTTTAATTCCCCGTTATGAAACAGAAGAATTAGTTGATAATATTAATATTATAATTGATGAAATGTTTCTTAATAATTGTAATAAACGATTAACTTTAATTGACATTGGAACTGGGAGTGGAGCAATTGCAACTAGTTTAGGCTTAGAAAATCCAAATCTAACAATTTATGCTAGTGATATTTCAATTGAAGCATTAAAAGTAGCAAAAAGAAATATTAAGCAGTTAAATTGCAAAAATGTTAAATTATTGGAAGGTGATATGCTAGAACCATTTATTAAAAATAAGATTAAAGCTGATCTTCTAGTTTGTAATCCACCTTATATTCCAAATAATCAAAAGATTAGTCATCGTGTTAAAAATTATGAACCGCATGTTGCTTTATTTGGTGATGCTGATGGCCTGTATTTTTATCGAGAAATTTTTCAAAATTGACAGAAAGTTGTTAAAAAAAATGGTATTTTATGTTTTGAACATGGTTATGACCAAAAAAAAGATTTAGAAAAATTAGTAAAGGAATATTTTCCGAATCAGAAATATTATTTTCAAAAAGATATAAATAAAAAATGACGAATGTTATTTATTAATATTTTGTAGTAAAATAAAAGAAACTTAAGTGTGAGGTGCAGATATGGAAGATAAACTTAAAAATATTAAAAGAACTCGCATTATTAGTATTGCTTTTTTACTAGTTTTATTTATCATGGTCCCATATTTTACTTTTATGTATGTATCACATAGTGATCAACTTTTAAAAAAATACTTTCATTTTATTGCAACAGTACCTAAGGATGTTTTAGCAACATTTACAACACCTGATTTACCAAATGAGTTTTTAATCTTTGGTTTGCCATATATTGCGTTAGGAACATTAGCAGGTGCCATTATTAGTAGTGTTTTTTACATGCATCACCAAAAACGAACAATTAATTTTAATAATAGAATGTTGCTAATTGGAACAGTTTTTATTATCTCTTTTTTATTTAGTGCTTGTTTATTATTTTCACTTGCAGAATATTATTATGATTTATTTACAGAGTGATGTCGTTCTTTAAGAGGCGGTTATACTGGGCCTGAGTTTGTTAAAAATATTCAAGATATGATTCATCCAGATATTCCAAATCGAGAAGCAATTGTTAACGCATTAATTAACTTAGCTACGGGACCTGGAACAAACAATAAGTATCCATTAACTTGAATTGGTCTTAATGCTATTTGATGAATTACAGGATTACAGATGATTTTTATTATTTTTATTATGTTAAAAGTTGGTTTTAAATTAGAATGATTATTAAATGATAATATTAATCTAACTAAAAAAGAAGAATTATTTGTTTTAAAAGATACATTTAATCAAAGCCGTCTTAAAAAGTTTATTAGTTTATATTTAATTCCAAATGAATTTAATATTTCACTATGAGTCGTTTTTTTTTCAAGTATAGTTTTTATTCCACAATTTGTTTATACAATTATTATTGGCAGTAGTTTTACTGATGCAAACCGATTTTTTTTATTTTCTTATTTCTATCCGCAATTAACAATTAACGCTATTATTCCAGATACAAGTAGTATTTTGGATAAGCCAAATATTGATTATTTTAATATGACAATGAATATGCCAGGGTCAGGAATTTTTATTAGTGTTGTGCCAATTATTTCTTCTGCTTTAATTATTTCAATGTTATTTGCTTTTACTTTTGTGATGTTGAAAAAACCAAATTTAACTAAAAAGGGTTTTATTAGTTTTTATGTTAGTTTTTTAATTGTAACTGGAACTTCACTAGTAATGTTTCTGGTTTCTCAATATGAATTAACAAAAGCAGTTGATTATTGAAACAGTCAAAGCGAGAATTTTAAAGAAACGGTAATGAAACCACTTTTTAAAACAACACATTTGGATTACTTTTGATTACAAGGAAATGAATTATTAGCAAGTGGTATTTTATTATCTGCTTTCATTACTGTTTTATCAATTATTGCTCTTTCACATATTTCAAAAATTAAAAGTAATCATATTAGCAATGAACAAATTAAATCAAATTCAAAAGGTTAATAAGAAAGGAGGCTAATTATATATGAAAGTATATACTGTAAAAGATCGCAAAGAAATTATTGCTAGTTATTTAGCAGAAAAAGTGATTATTGTTCCAACAGATACTATTTATGGAATGACATGTATTATTAGTTCACCAGTAGCAAAAGCAAGAATTTTTAAAGTTAAAGGTCGATCAGAAAAAATGTATTTATCAGTTATTGTTAGTTCAGTTCGAATGGCAAAGAATTTTATTGACTTGCCGCGTGAAGATTTAAAACTTTTTAAAAAGAATGAAACTATTACTATAATAGGTAACATAAAAGATGATATTAATAAGCTTTATAACATTACAGAAGATAATACAATTGGGATTAGAATTACAAAGTCAAAATGATTAAAAAAAATTATTAATAAGGTTGGACCAATTTATGGGACAAGTGTAAATATTAGCGGTCAGAATTATGCTAAAGAATTTAATGATCTTCAAAAATTTAATGTTGATATTATTGTTGACGCTGGTTATTTAGATAATCGTCCTTCAAAGATTTATAATTCTTTAACGAAAGAATTTATTAGATAAGGAGATAAAAAATGGCAAAAAAAATAAATAAAAAAAAATGATCATGATATCGAATTGTTAATCTTGTTGTTTTATGTATTTTAATCTTGTTAACATGTATTTTTACTGTTTTATTTGTTATCAATCATGAAAAGTATACGGTTGCTTTTTTAATTACAATTTTATTTTTAGGTGTTTGAGTTATTGGCTACTTTATGGGGCATTTCCTTTTTATGAATAAAGATAATCTTTGAATTGGGGCAAGAAAACTAATGAGGGACTATCGTAAAAAAGATGATGATGGTAGCAATCCACCATCAGAAAGCAAAGAAGAAAGAATTAAACGATTAGAACAAGAACTTGCTGATTTAAAGAAAGAACGCAATGGTTAATTTTAGAAAAGGATAATATCATACCAAATTGCATTTCATAATGCAATTTTTTTTATAAGTTTTTTTTGGAAATATGATATAATTTAACTATAAAGAAATGAGGCAGGAGGACTACACGATGTACATCAATCCATTCGAAAGAATGAAAAATTTAAAATTAAATACTGATGAAACAAATACAATAAATATGAAAAGCAATGATCGAAACATAAATTTATTACAAGGCAACAATGAAGATGGGGAACTAACAGGAGATTCTCTAAAGAATAATAATCATAATATTAAAACTAATGAACTTAAGATTGATGGAATTACATTATCAAGTTTTGAAATTATTCGTGATTTAATGAAAATATTTAAAGAAAAAAATAACGAAATGCAGTTTTTCTTAGCAGTTATGGACAAAGGAAATTGTGATTCAATGTCTGAAATTGCTACTTCATTTTTTTCAATGCCGCTTGTTAATATTGATTTATTACGTATTGAGTTATATGCTTCACCATTTTTATTTCTACTTAAAAAAATTATTAAAGGACTACCGAAAGTTAATTTAGAAGATAAAAAAGTTTTATGAGATCGTGTTAAACTATTTGCACGAACTTTAAAACAAAGTGAATCGTTAGAACAAGTTAATGATTCGAATTCAATTGTAATTGTTAATGAGTTAGAATTTGATGATCCATTAGAATATATTAGAAGAGAATTTGAAGAAATTCTACGTGCTTATGACATTACAGAAAATATTGTAGTAATTTTTAATAATATTGATTTAGTGGGATATGTCAAATTTAAACAAATATTTAGTCTAGTACAAGCTATTTTTAAAGGAATTTTACAGTTTAAATTTATTGCTGGATTAAATCCACTTTTAATTGAAACTTATGTTAAACAAATGTATGGCAATTATGCAACAGACCAATTGGTTGCGCATGAAGTTAGTGTTTATAACAAACGATATATTATTAAAAATGAGGATGATAATGTCGTTACTAAAGAACCAACAAAAGAAGCAGTTGATTCTTATCATCCAATGTCAGATTTTGCTTCTGTTTCTGTTGAAACAGAAGATGAGGATGATGAAACGATTGGCTTTGATTATTGAGCTATGCGCGGTGGAAAGTAAATAGAGGAGGATAATTAAAATGTTTGTGTTTTTAGTAACATTAGGGTGAAGCCTAATGATAATTGGAGCGATAGTTCAAATTTTTATTGCTATTTTAAACCTTTTGGTAATTCAATCTGTTGCGCTTCCATCAATTTTAAATTCAATGAATGATATTTTCCAAAAATCAATTTTTAAACAAGAACAAATTTTAAGTTATTTAACAGGAGATATTTGAGGATATACAATTATTGCTTTAACAATTTTTGTTGCATTATTGGTTATTACATTAGTATCAGTTCAACTGCATCGTGTTAAAAAAGGGCAATTAATTGCAAAACCATATATTAAAATGATCTTTGTTACATTAATTATTGCAGCACTAATTTATGGGAAAGTAGCAGTATTAATATTAGCAGCATTAATGTTTATTGGTTTATTATTCATTGAATCATCATTATTTGATGTTGAGTCTTTACAAAATTTTGTTGAAGAACGAAATATGATTGTTATTTACCACCAAGATAAAAAACTTGAAAGAGAGGTAAATAAAGAGGGAAAGTATCATGGAAGCGCAACTTTGGGAGTTGACGCGACTATCGCAGGGATCGGAGAAACCGAAAGAAATTTCAAAAACAATGATTACGTAAGAGAGGATGATAGTAAAAAATTATCTCATCAAAAATCAAATTCATTTTTTTCATCAAATGAATTAAATAATTTATTTAATTCTGATAAAAATGATGTTGATGAACATGAATTAGCAAATTTAATTAATGATATGACACAAACTATGACAAATCCACCAAAACCAGCGGTTTTTGAAACAAAATTAAATACAACGGAAACTAATTTAAAGCAAAACGAATCTAAAGAATTATCAAAACCACCAGTTGTTAATGAAGTTGAGCAACAGGAAACATCAAAATTGGAATTAGAACAATTAGAAGAGCAAAATTCATCAAATGATGATGACTCGCAAGGTGAAACAGTTGCGGAAATCCCTCTTCCATTCTTGGATACCAAATCAAATGATGATTATAAGTTCAATGCTGATATTAAAGGTTTTGTTGATAAAACGGCTGTAAACGAAAATAATGATTTTAATGAATCAGAAGATGAAAAACTAAATTTTTCTTTTTTAGATGATGAATTTTTAAATTCATCATGAGCAGCAGACAAAACAATGACAAGAAAAGAAAAGAGACTTTATAATAAATGAAGTGAAATGCAGCAACAGGCTCTTAATATCAAACAAATGGTAGAAGAAGAAGTAGAAATAGCAGAAGTAAAACCTAAATTTATTAAAAAGAAAGCTAAAATTTATAATGTCCTTGCTAAACAAGCAAATGGATTAGTAAAAAAATTGAAGTTAGGACCAGAGCATGAATTAAAATTAATGCGTATTGCTGAAATATTTAGTAATAATTCACAAGCCACAGTTGATTTTCTTAATGACCAAATTTTAGCAACAGATAGTAATGTAATTGATAATGTCTTGAATGACAACATTAATATTGATGAGAAGTTTAATGAATCATCAGAAAATATTAGTTTAGAAATTAATACTTTTAATAATGTTGTAGATAATGATAAAACAAAAAAAGAGATAGAAATTATGAACAACAATATTAAACTAGAAAACCAAGAAATACAACGTACAGGAATTATTTTTATTCCATCTGACCATAATATTGATAAATTAAAAGGAGAATTATTACCTGATATTAAAACATCAGATGATGAAGAATCAAAGACAGATAATGTTTCAGATAATTATGATTATCCTTTTGCTGAACTAGTAGGGTTAGATGATTCACAAGTCGAGCATAATGATGAAATTAATTCAGTTGTAAATGAAAATAATTATGATGATGAAATAAAACCTTCTGAAAACAATGACCTTTCAGAACTATCAGCTGAGCAACAGACAGAAGAACAACTAGAAAACAATTTGGCAGAGTTAGTTGAAGATGAAATAAAACCAGAACATGAGTTAAAAACTGATGCAATTAATTTAGAATTAACTCCTGATCCACTAGATACAGCAGAAGCAAACAATATGGCAACAGATATATTTAATATTCCAATGAATGAAAAAGAAAATACTATTTTAACAAAAACAGAAGATAGTACACTTGCAGAAATACTTACAACAAATGCTGAAGCAACAAATCAATTAGAAGTTAAGACAGATGAATCAAATGAAAATAAAGAAGAAACTCATCAAAGTCAATTATTGCATGATGTTGTCTCAAGTGAAATAAATGAAACGCTACAATTAGAAATTAAACCAATTTTAAAAGAAGAAGTGTCATATAGTTTAGATGAATTAGATGATAAAATTATGAATGGTGATTTTTCAAATTTGGATGATGAAGTAATTGAATACTTTAATCAGCAAAAACCAGAACCTATTAAAGAAACAGTGTTTGCAGAAGAACCAGCATTAAAGGAACAAGCACCACCATTACAACAAGTTATGCCAAATGATTTTGAATGTCGTTTTGAAAAAATTGAAGAATTAATTAAAGATTCAATTAACTTGCATACAGCACACACAAAAACATTAGGAGAAGTACAAGAGCACTTAAAAACTTTAACTTTAAAAGTAGAATCATTAGAAACAAAATCAGCTGATTTTGCAAAAAAAATTAAAGATGTTGAAACTAAAAAACATATTAAACATCATGATGTTGTACCGATTGATCAATTTTATCCTCAAATTAGTGATATTAATTTAGTATCAACACGTTATAATTTATATAATAAAAAAGGATATTCTAACACATATGGAGTTGCTAATTCTAGTGAAAGTTCATATGGCTTAGGTAATTATTATCGAACTAAAAATGGTAGTTCATCTCAAGAAGAAATAAGTGTAAATAATAATCAATTTGCTGACTATAATCACCTTAATTTACATAATATTTCCAAATATACTAAACAAGATATTCCTTTTGAAACAAATTGTCCATTTTGTAAAAAAAATAACAAATAAAAATTATTATTTTGTTGATTAACATTGTAAATAATTTTATTAAAAAAGTTAAATTTAGGTTAATTAAATTTAACTTTTTTTATTTAGAAAGTAGTTTTTCTTTTCATTCGTTTAAAAATATGTTAAAAATAAATTAGCAATGAGATATTGCATTGTTAGGGCATTAAACATAATAATTTAAGTATGAAAGGAAATATTCAATTGCCGAATAATAATTAATTAAAAAATATAATTTATTAATAATTAATAGTAAATGGGAGGAAATAAACAATGAGAAAATTGCTCAGTGTTTTTGTAGCAGCAACTTTGCTAAATGGTTCGAGTCTTTTTCTTGTTGCATGTGCCAAAAAATATTATTTCGATAGTAATATTTGAGTTATTACCGATGCTGGTATTGTGACCGATGCATCGTTTAATGAATCAGCATGAGATGGAGCAAGTAAATATGTTGTTTCACAAAAAGATAAAGAAATTTTACCATCAAAGTGAAAAACAAGTCGTTATCGAGCTAGTTATTATGAACCAGCAAGTCAAACACCATCTGACTTTAAAACAGCTTATTTAACAGCATATATTGCCGGAGCAAAAACATTAATTTTACCAGGTTTTGTTCATGGTAATACAATTGGATGAGGCGCTGAATTAGCTGATAATTTAATTTATATTGATGGAAGTAGTCAAAATATTCATTTAGGAATGGACCCCAAAAAACCCTTAGCAACAAATGTTGTTGGAATAAGTTATGAAGCTGAATCCTCTGGTTTTTTTGCGGGAATTGCAGCAGCATTATGATTAAATGCTAATCAAAGTAAATATCCTTCGGGTTTAAAAATATCTACATATGGTGGAATGGATAATCCTGGTGCTGTTTCAAATTATATGTGAGGTTTTTTAGTAGCTGCTGATGTTTTTAATACAATCATTAGTAACAACAATTTTCCAAACTTATTTAAAATTAGAGCAGATATTTTAGCACAAGTTCAAAAAATGAATCCAGCAATAACTGCTTTACAAAAAATTGAAAAAGTACAAAATGTTATAAAAAATAATGAATCATGATTTTCACAATCATTTGAAGTTGGACATGGGAAAGATATTTCAGATGAATTACTTTCTCGCAGAGCAAGCATTATTTTCCCTGTTGCAGGTCCACAAACCCAAGATACTATTGGCCGAATTAAATATAATAAATCACCAGCTAAAGTTATTGGTGTGGATACAGAACAATCTAAAATTTATGGAGAAGACATAATTGTAACAAGTGCTTTAAAAGAAATTGTAACTTCAACCCAAGAAGCTCTACAAAATATTTATTCGGATAAATGTGGTTATCAATCTAATAGTAATACTTGAGATAATAATAAAGTAACATCGGAATGTTGAATTAATACTGACCAATCATCAGTACAACATCCAACTTGAACAGGGATTGAAACAACAAAGTCAATTAATGAAAATACTGTTAACTTTATTCATAATAAAACTGATGATTTAACAAAGGATACAGCATTTGATAAGATCATTAAAGTATTACAAGATGTTTATTCACGAGGAATTGGTGATATCCCTCCTGTTGCAGCGAAAGTATTTACAACAACATTATTAAATACATATCAAAATAGTGATACATTGAAAGCTTATATTTTAGATGCAATTGAGGCTGCTTTGCAATAGAAGGAAAGGACATAATATATGAAAAATAATAATGAATATGTAATTGAAATGAATAATATTACTAAGGTTTTTGGTGATTTAATTGCAAATGATGATATTACCTTAAAAGTTAAAAAAGGTGAAATTCATGCTTTAATTGGAGAAAATGGAGCAGGAAAATCAACATTAATGAGTATTTTATTTGGTTTGTATGAACCAACAAAAGGAGAAATCCTTATTAATGGAAAACCAGAATATATTAATAATCCTATTAAAGCAAATCAATTAGGGATTGGTATGGTTCATCAACATTTTAAATTAGTTGATATTTTTACTGTACTTGATAACATTACGTTAGGATATGAACAGCTAAAAGGGAAAGTATTTTTAGATCGTTCAAAAGAAGCCCGTGATATTGCTCAAATTGCAATTAAATATAATTTGCAAGTTGATTTTGGTTCAAAAATTGCAAACATTTCAGTTGGAATGCAACAACGGGTTGAAATTTTAAAAATTTTGTACCGTGGAGCAGATATTTTAGTTTTTGATGAACCAACAGCTGTGCTAACCCCACAAGAAATTGAAGGTTTATTGAATATTATGCTAGATTTAAAAAAAGATGGGAAAACGATTATTTTTATCTCCCATAAATTAGATGAGGTGAAAAAAATTGCTGATCGAGCAACGGTTATTCGGCGTGGAAAAGTTGTTGAAACTTTTAATGTGCAAGATAAAAATGAAAAAGAAATTGCTGAAGCAATGGTTGGACGTAATTTAGTTGAAATTAAAAATTCAGGGCAAGCACCACAAGAAGATGTTTTATTAAGAATTGAAAACTTATCAGTGAAGAAAAAAGGTCTAACGCGTTTGATGGCTTTAGATGATTTTAATTTAACCGTTCATGCGGGAGAAATTGTTGCAATTGCTGGAGTAGAAGGAAATGGACAGACCGAATTAGTGAATGTCTTAACCGGATTAGAAAAAGGAACCTCGGGGGAAATAATTTTTAATGATATTAATGTAACCAAAAAAAGTATTTATGAGCGCTATCAAAATGGAATGTCCCATATTCCTGAGGATCGTCATAAATATGGCTTAATCTTAGAATTTAATGCAATTGATAATGTTGTTTTACAAAATATTAATCAAAAGCCATTTTCAAATTGTGGTTTATTAGATAAAGGAGCAATTCAGTTATATGCTCAACAAATTGTTAATAAATATGACGTGCGAGGTGCAAATTCTGGATTTGCTGTTACACGTAGTTTATCAGGAGGTAATCAGCAAAAATTAATTATTGGGCGAGAGTTATCACGGCAACATAATATTTTAGTTGTTGTCCAACCAACAAGAGGCTTAGATGTTGGGGCAATTGAATATATTCATAATAAAATTTTAGAAGAAAAAGCACAGGGGAAAGCAGTCTTATTAGTTTCATATGAATTAGAAGAAATTATGAGTTTAGCAGATCGCATTGTTGTTTTACATAATGGACGCATTACTGGTGAAGTTGCTGGCAATAAAGTTAAACGTGAGGAAATTGGTTTAATGATGGCAGGAAGATATCAAAAGAAAGGAATAAAAATTAATGCAAACACAAATTAAAAATTATGGGTGATTATTAAAACAAAAAACAAGAATTTTCTTTCGCTCAAATGAATTTAAAACTAAAATGAATTATTTTAAAGCATCTATTTGTGCAATTATTGCAGGAGTTCTTCTTAGTTTTATTATTATCGGTGCAAATGCATCAGATCCATTATTATTTTTTAGTTATGTTTTTCGGTTAGCTTTTCACCCATTATTAAAAGATTCAACATTAACTTATTGAGCAATTTATATTGTTGCAGGATTAGCTGTTGCGGTTGGTTTTAAAGCCGGACTATTTAATATCGGTGTTCCTGGTCAAATGTTATTAGCGGGTAGTATGACGATTGTTTTAGGTTTAAAAAACCCAGCAATTAGTCAAGGTGCTGGTGTAATTGGAGCATTATTTATTTCAATTATTGCTGGTGCAGCGTTAGCAACAATTGCAGGAGCATTAAAAGCTTATTTTAATATTCATGAAGTTGTTTCAACAATTATGCTAAATTGAATTGTTTGATATGTTATGAAATGAATGTTTATGAATCCAGCGCATGGGATGTGAAATTCAAATCAAAATTCAACAATTGATATTGTGACAACAGCCCCAAATTTTAATTTAGTATTGAATGGACAACTGTGAATTATTCCGTTTATTATTGCAATGTTACTATTAGGAATAATTGTTTTTATTATGAATTATACTGTTTTAGGGTTTCGAATTAAAGCAGTTGGAAAATCAAAAAATGCTTCTTTATATGCTGGAACAAATGTCAAAGCATATACTATTGTTTCAATGGCACTATCAGGTGCTTTAGCGGGCGTTTTAGGAATGTTATATTATATGACGCAATCAACAGTATTACAATTTACAACAGATGCATTACCAGTTGTTGGATTTGATGCAATTGCTGTTGCATTAGTTGCTTTTACAAATGGGTTTGCTATTTTACCAATTGCTTTACTATGAGGAATTATTAAAACAGCTGCTTTGCAAGCAACGCAATTACCTGATTTTCAAATGTCAAAACAGATGGGTCAATTGATTTTTGGAATTATTATTTATATGACTGCAATTTCTACTTTATTTATTTATTTTAAACCAATCTTTTGATTGCGTCGTTGATGAAATATTCAACACAATGGAGAATGAAAGCAAGAATATAATAAATATCAAGCACAAATAAAGGATTATCAAAAACAAATTAAGAATACAAATAAAATGTATCGAATTAAAATGCAAGAATTAAAAAAACAAGGAACTAAAGAAGAAATTAAAGCATATCGGAATGAAATTAATGATCAATTGACTTTATATGCTGGAAAAATTACCACTTTAAAAACAGAAATTCGTTTTTTTGAAAATTTAAAATATAAAGAAGCAACAAAAATTGGACAACGTGGTCTTAAAACAAAATATAAATTAGCAACATTTATTGCCCTTGGCTCGGCATTAGATCATTTTGTACAAGTAAAAAATGAATATTTATTAAAAAAACAAGAAATTAGTTTTTTAAAAAATAATTATTATCAAGCAGTATGGAAAGTAAAAGGACAAGCAAAACAAGAATTATCACAGTTTTATAATTTGCCAAAAAAAGAATTGTATGCTAAATTAGCACATTTACAGTCACAATATGCTGACTTAGTGCTAAAGCAAGAGGAAGCTATTAAAAAATTGCGTGAAAGTTATTATCCTGTTTTTAATCAAATTCAACAAAAATATTTAAATGATTTTAAAACATTGCAAAAAAAAGAAGCAATGATTACTAAAAAATTAAATCAAGAAATTAAAGCATTAAAGCGTCAACAACGTCATGAAATGTATCAATTTAGAATAACAAATTATCAAAGCAAGAAAAAAATTAAACGGGAATTAAGAGTGATTAATCGTCAAATAAAAGGAGATGTTAAGGTTCAACAAGAAGTGGCACTGTTAAAACAAAATTTAAAACTGCAATTAAAAGAGATGAAACAACAATTTAATATTGAATATCAAGTTATGCGTAAAAAACATAAAACAAAGATGCCACAGTGAAAAAATGAATTAAATCAAAAATTAAAACATATTAGAAAAGTTGTTTCAGAAGATAATAAAATTTTAAAAGCAGAATATCATCGTCAAAATGCCACTTATCAAGTGCAAAAAGGAGGAAAAAAATAATGGAAGCAGTTTCACAATTATTTGCTAATGGGTCAGTTCTTTTTGCCGTATTATTAATTGCCGCAATGGCGGGTTTGTATTCAGAACGAGCAGGAGTTGTTAATATTGCTATTGACGGAATGATGATCGTTGGTGCGTTAGTCTATGCGTTGCTTGGAAAAGTATTATCACAATATGGTAATGGAATGCAGATTATTGCTTTATTAATTGCCGCAATTTGTGGTGGAACCTTTGCCTTATTACATGGTTTTGCTTCAATTACTTTAAAAGCACAACAAGTAATTTCTGGAACGGCGTTAAATTTATTAGCAACTGGAATTGGATTATTTTTTGTTAGTATTCCATCCTTAGCAGCTGGAAATATGATTAAAACAGGCTTTAGTACAATTGGGATTGATTCATATCAAATTATTAATATTTTCTTAATTATTGCAATTGCTTTAGCAGTTTTTACCTTTGTTTTCTTTAGATTTACAAAAACAGGTTTACGTTATGTTGGATGTGGTGAGAATCCTAATGCAGTTGATGCAGCGGGAATTAATGTAATTAAAACAAGATATAAGGCAGTTATTATTTCTGGATGTTTAGCAGGACTAGCAGGGGCAATGTTTACCCATTATGTTTCTGGACAATTTCGTGGTGATGTTCAAGGACAAGGATATATTGCTTTGGCAATTATGATTTTTGGACAATGAAGAATTCAATATATTACATTGGGAGCAGTTTTATTTAGTTTTTTAATTGCTTTAGCAGGAACATTATGACGTTTTGCTGGTTGAAATATTGCGGATCCATCAAATCAATTATTAAAAATTTTACCATTTGTCTTTGCATTAGTAACAATGGTCATTTTCTCGAAATATTCGAAAGTACCAAAAGCATCCGGAATCCCATTTGATAAATCATTACGATAAAAACAACCGATATTGGTTGTTTTTATTTACATTTTCTTATTTTTTTTTATAATTAATGTATTCTGAGGATATATTCTGTAAAAAATAAGGGGAAAAACTATTTATGAAAAAACTATTCATTATTTTTAGTGTTGTCGGATTATTTATCACTGGAATAACTAGCAAAATTACAAGTTGTCGAATGATCAAATATCGTGATGCTAATTATAGTAATTCAAATTTACAAAATGATATGTTAATTTGGATGAAAATTGCCAGTGATATTAGTAATGAGATAACAAATTATGATAACAATGGAAATATTAAAAATTCAAACGAATTTCCAGAATTAAATCAGTTTTATAATTTAGTTAATCAACATAATCAGTCACTTGTTCTTGACCGTTCAAATGCTCAGATTAATTTAGGATTAAGAAAGTTTCAAAATGAATTTAAGGAAATATTTCAAAAATTAAATGTTAAAATTAGTGAAACATATCAAAATTATTTTAATACTTTAGAGAAAAAACCATTATATCATCTTGAAGAAGAAGATAAATTTACTTTAACTTATGTTGATTTAGATAAAATTAATAAATTAACTAATACTGCAACAACTGGAGTTCGGGCAGTTCAAATTCAGTATGAGTTTATGTTAGATTTAAGTTTTAAATCTTTAAGACAAATGCGGCCATTTACAGTTACTTATGTAGTTACAAATGAACCAAATGAAATTAAAAAAATTTTAGAAAAATCAATTGAAAAAATCAAAAAATATTTAATTAACTTTTTTAATAATTATGAAGATGTTATAGTTGATCAAAATAATGAATTCAAATCAATTTATGATGATTTTGAAATTAATTATAATAATAATGTTAAACCATTAGATAAAATTTTTATTAAACAATTTAATGAAAAAATTAAGAAAAATAATGCAATTAACCAAGAAATTCGAGAGGCAATTGCTTTTGATAAAACTGGTAATAAATATTTAATGCGACTAATTTTAGGAACCGTAACTGCTGAAAATTCAGGACAGTTACCTGAAACAGCTGACATTGGTAATTATCAACCAGCCTTATGAGCAGGAGAAGGAATAACCCCGCCCGGTTTAACTGCTGAAAATTTTGTTACAGCTTATAAAAAAAGTTTACCTATTTTTAATGTCAATGATGACCATATGATATTAGCTAGATTATCTGTTAATTTAAATTTTATTTCACTGTATGGTTTACCATTAGCTGGAACATTAAAAATAGATGGTAAAAATTTTGAAAGTAATATTTTAATTAGTCGCCAAGGTTTAGATAATAAATTAATGAATTTTGGGAAAATAATTGTTGCTTTTCATAAATATTATCAAGTTGAAATTAAAAAACGAGTTTCAACCTTTAAAGATGAAATTAATTTTAAGCATACGAGTGTATTTCATGTTGGTGAAGAATTGTTTAAGAAATTTAAAAATAACATTAGTAGTGCTAATGCAATTTTTAAAGAACTATTAAATAATTTTAAACAAAGTTCAATTGCACATAATTTACCTGACCTTAAGTTATTTAATCTTTATAATTTAGTTAAAGATAAAGCAGTTTGAATTGGAAATAATAATTATGAAGTCATTCAGAATCGAATTGTGTTCAATTACTATCGAGGTTCATTTTGTTTAGCATTTACATTTGGTTTAAATCGAACAAATTCAATTTTCTATGCAGCTTATGGTTCAAATGGTGGCGATATTGATGTTAAATATGGATGATGAGCATGAATCTTAATTGATAAATAATTTAGTTTTACAACTTAATTATTTTTTAGTAAAATTAAAATAATATATAAGGAGGTCTAGAAAATGGCGGATTTTAATCCAAAATGTTTTAAATGTGTTGCAGAACAAGAAAAACAAGGTGTTAGTGGCGGAGCTGCCGGAGTTTTATTTGGGAAAATGAAAGAAGCAATGGTTGGCACTGTTGATGATGAAATTTTTATTTGTGATCGTCATAAGTAATAATTAATAGAAGAAAAAAGCAATTTATGCTTTTTTTAATTTTTAATAAAAAGAATTGACTTTTGTCTCAAACCAATATAAAATTTATAAGCGTATATTGTGAAAAGTGAGGTTAATAATTAATGGCATTAAAAGAAAAAGAATTTGGGCATTACGCTAAAAGAATTGATTACACAAAAGTAAGTGGGAATTTAGATTTACCAAACTTAATTGAAATTCAAACTGAAACATATGATTGATTCAAAAAAACAGGGATTAGCGAAGTGTTCGGGGAGGTATTTCCGATTGTTGGGCATGAAGGAAATATCGTTTTAGAGATGTTAGATTGAGAATTTAGAGAGCCACGAAGAACAATTTCTCAAGCAAAAGATGAGTCAAAAATTTTTGAAGCACCAATTTATTCAAATTTAAAATTAACAATTAATTCAAAAGATGTAGAAGTTGAAAAAGCAATTGTTAAGGGAGAACCCGAATTAATTAAAGCGTGAATTGAAGAACGTGTTGGGCATATGATTACAATTTTAAAAAAAACTACTGATGTTATTTATTATGATATTCATTCTGGCGATGAAATAGCAACATGTACAGTAACAATTAAAGAAAGATTAGATGATAAACTAATTGTTGATATTACAATTGAAAAAGAAGGTGAAGTCTTTTTTGGTGATTTTCCACTAATGACAGGAAAAGGAACTTTTATTGTTAATGGTTCAGAAAAAGTTGTTGTTTCACAATTAGTTCGCTCACCCGGAGCATATTATAAAATTGATTTAAATCGTAAAAATGGAGAAAATGTTTATTATGTTGATTTAATTCCGTCACGAGGAACATGGTTAGAATTTGAATCAGATCATAAAAAAATTAAAGTTGGAAAAGAAGAAAAATTTGAGAATGTTTTTTATGTAAAAATAGATAAATCTAGAAAAGTATCGGTTGCTAATTTCTTAACAGCGTTAGGAATTATTAAAGAAGATGCCCTAGATATTTTTGGCGATAATAAATTAGTAAAAAGTACTTACGAATTAGATCCTTATACAGGTGATATTTTATATGACCAAAGTATTGCTGTTCAAGAAATTTATAAAAAAATTCGTTCAGGAGAAACGGCAACACCAGATGGTGCGACAAAATATTTATATGGATTATTATTTGATAAACGTAAATATGATTTAACAAAAGCAGGACGTTTTAAATTAATTCAAAAATTATCAGTTGAAAACCGAATTTATAACAAAATATTAGCTGAAGACATTAAAGATGTAAATGGTAAAGTTGTTTTTACCGAAGGAACTTTAATGGATAAAGAAGCTATTAACAAGTTAAAAGGAATTTTAAAAGCAGGTGCTTGTTTACAAGAAGTTAAATTTAGTGATGAAATTATTTGTTCTAATAAAATCCAAAAAATTAAAGTATATGTTGATAATGAAGTTCGTTCTCGTGTGGCAAATATTATTGGAATTGATCCTAATGCAACTGATGAATATGTAACAGTTCCTGATGTCTTGGCAACATTTTCATATTTATTAAATTTAACAGATGGAATTGGGGAAGTTGATGATATTGACCATTTAGGAAATCGTCGTGTCCGAACAATTGGGGAATTATTACAAAATCAATTTCGAATTGGATTACTAAGAATTGAAAAAAATGTTAAAGAAAAAATGTCAACTTCAAATTTATTTAAAATGAAACCTTCAAATATTATTAATAATAAACCATTATCAGCGATTATTGGGGAATTTTTCAATTTATCACAGTTATCACAATTTATGGATCAAACAAATCCTTTAGCTGAATTAACAAATAAACGTCGATTAACAGCCCTAGGGCCAGGAGGACTATCAAGAGAACGTGCTGGATTAGAAGTCCGAGATGTTCACTACTCACATTATGGCCGTATTTGTCCAATTGAAACACCAGAAGGACCAAATATTGGATTAATTAATAACTTAGCAACATATGCCAAAATTAATTCATATGGATTTATTGAAACACCATATCGTCGTGTTATTGGTTGCAAAGTTACCATGGAAAATGATTATTTAACAGCGGATGAAGAAAAAAATTATGTTGTTGCACAAGCTAATATTCGTTTAAGTGATAAGGGTGAAATTTTAGATGAACAAGTGGTTGCACGTTTCCAAGGAGAAAATATTATTGCCGGACGAAATGATGTTGACTATGTTGATGTTTCACCAAAACAAATTGTTTCAATTGCAACAAGTTGTATTCCATTTTTAGAAAATGATGATGCCAATCGTGCTTTGATGGGAGCCAATATGCAACGACAAGCAATTCCTTTAATTGCGCCAAATTCACCATATGTAGGAACAGGAGTTGAATATGCTGCTGCTCGTGACTCGGGATTAGCAATTGTTTCACAATATGATGGAATTGTTGATTTTGTTGATGCAACAAGAATTGTTTTAAAAACAAAAGAAGGGTTAAAAAATTATAATTTAGACACTTTTGTTCGTAGTAACCAAGGGACATCATTAACCCATGTGCCATTAGTGCGTCAAGGACAAAAAGTTGAAAAAGGACAGGTTTTAGCTGATGGGCCATCAATTGATAAAGGGGAACTAGCCTTAGGACAAAATGTGGTAGTTGCTTTTACAACATGAAATGGTTACAACTATGAAGATGCTATTATTGTTTCAGAACGCTTAGTATCAGAAGATGTTTTTACATCAATTCATATTGAAGAATATACAATTGAACGTCGTCAAACAAAACAAGGACCAGAAGAAATTACGCGTGAGATTCCTAATATTTCTGAAAATGCACGCAAATTTTTAGATGATGATGGATTAGTTATTATTGGGACAGAAGTTAAACCAGGTGATATTTTAGTTGGAAAAGTAACACCAAAAGGACAAACCCAATTATCACCAGAAGATAAATTATTGCAAGCAATTTTTGGTGAGAAATCAAAAAATGTTAAAGATAATTCATTACGAGTTCCAAATGGTGGTGAAGGAATTATTCAAGCAATTAAACGCTTTCCACGAGAAAAATATGAATTATCAGCTGATGTTTTAGAAGTTATTAAGATTTATATTGTTCAAAAACGAAAAATCCAAGAAGGAGATAAAATGGCTGGTCGTCATGGAAACAAAGGGGTTATTTCGAAAATTTTACCATTGGAAGATATGCCACATATGGAAGATGGAACACCAGTTGATATTATGTTAAATCCATTGGGGGTACCATCACGGATGAATATTGGACAGGTGTTAGAAATTCACTTAGGAATGGCAGCGAAAAAGTTGGGACAAAAAATTTCAACGCCTGTTTTTGATGGAATGACAAATGAAGAATTAATTGAAATTATGGATAAAGCAGGAATGAAAAACTTTGGGAAAGAAGTTTTAATTGATGGTCGAACAGGTGAAAAATTTGATAATCCAGTTTCGGTAGGAGTAATGTATATGTTGAAATTATCACACATGGTTGATGATAAATTACATGCGCGAAATGTCGGATCATATTCATTAATTACGCAACAACCATTAGGAGGAAAAGCTCAAAATGGGGGACAGCGTTTTGGAGAAATGGAAGTATGAGCATTAGAAGCATATGGTGCAGCCCATACATTGCGTGAAATTTTAACAATTAAGTCTGATGATATTAAAGGAAGAACACGTGCATATGAATCAATTGTTAAAGATAAAAAGATTCCAGAACCAGGGATTCCAGAATCATTTAATGTGCTAACTCGTGAAATCCAAGGGTTAGGATTTAATATTCATATGATTGATGAAAAAGGAAATATTAAAAATATTAAGAGTTATGATGAAGCAGATTATGTTGATGAAGATTTATTAACAGATTGTGATGAATTTGAAGATGAATTTGATATTGATAATTTTATTTTAAGTACTAATCGTGAACCACAAAAAAAAGAACATTTAGAGGACTTTGTTAAAGTTGAAGATAGTTTTGATTTGGTAGATAACTTAGATGATAATGAACTTGATGACATTGACAATGAGATTGATGAAATTAATGATCAAGATGAATTAGATTAAGGGGGAAGAAAAAAATGATTGAAAATAATGAAAAAAATAATCGTATGATTAAAATCGGCTTAGCAAACCCCGATGATATTCGCAGTTGGTCATTTGGGGAAGTAAAAAAACCAGAAACAATTAATTATAAAACATTAAAACCAGAACGTGATGGATTATTTGATGAAAAGATTTTTGGCCCAACCAAGAATTTTGAGTGTGCTTGTGGGAAGTACAAAAAATCAAAAAATAAGGGAAAAATTTGTGAACGTTGTGGTGTAGAAATTACTGAAGCGATTGTTCGTCGTGAAAGAATGGGACATATTGAATTAGAAGAACCAGTGACACATATTTGAATGTTAAAAGCAGCACCAAGTCGGATTGCTTTAATTTTAGATATGAAGACAAAAGAACTTGAAGAAGTTGTTTACTTTGTTTCATATATTGTGTTAGATGCTGGTGATGCAAAATCATTAAAACAAAAAATGGTATTAGATTTAGGAAATGCTAAAACATCAGCCCAAACACGTCAACGATTAACAAAAACATTATGTGAAATTTTGGATACACTAGAACCTGACACAATTGCTTATGAAGTGGGAGAAACAATGATCGAATATTTAAAAAATACTTCGTTACCATTTTCAATGGATGAATGTGCCCAATTCATTAATCGTCATACTAATGCACGCTTTGGAATTGGCGCAGAAGCGGTGGAAGTATTATTAAAAAACTTAAACATTGATGATGAAATTGAAAAAATTAAGCAAGATTTAAAAGATAAAAAAACACAATTGGATCAAAATAAATTAATGAAACGTTTAGAAGTTTTAGATTCGTTAAAAAAATCAGGTTCACGACCAGAATGAATGATCTTACGAGCAGTACCAGTAATTCCGCCTGATATTCGCCCAATTATTCAATTAGATGGTGGTCGTTTTACAACATCAGAGATTAATGATTTATATCGTCGAATTATTATTCGAAATGAACGATTAAAAAAAGTTAAAGCAATGGGGGCACCAAGTGTTATTGTTAATAATGAAAAAAGGATGCTACAAGAAGCCGTTGATGCTTTATTAGATAATGAACGCAAAGCGCGACCAGTAACTGGAAAAGATAAACGCCCATTAAAATCATTAACAAGTATTTTAAAAGGGAAACAAGGTCGTTTCCGTCAAAATTTATTAGGGAAACGAGTTGACTATTCAGGACGTTCAGTTATTGCAATTGGTCCTGACTTAAAAATGTATCAATGTGGATTACCACGTGATATGGCCATTACATTATTTAAACCATTTGTTATTAGCAAATTAGTTAAAGATGGTTTAGCAGCAAATATTAAAGTTGCGGAAAAACTAATTTTAAATCAAGACGATAAAGTATGAGAAGTTTTAGAAGAAGTTATTAAAAGTCGGCCAGTGTTATTAAACCGTGCACCAACTTTACACCGATTAGGAATTCAAGCATTTGAGCCAAAATTAGTAAAGGGGAAAGCAATTAGATTACATCCATTAGTAACAACTGCTTTTAATGCTGACTTTGATGGTGACCAAATGGCGGTTCATGTACCAATTACAGAAGAAGCAGTTGCTGAAGCACGAAGTTTAATGTTAGGAAGTCGAAATATTTTAGGTCCAAAAGATGGTAAGCCAATTGTTACACCAACCCAAGATATGGTGTTAGGGAATTACTATTTAACCTATGAAGAAAAAGGACAATTAGGAGAAGGAACAATCTTTAAAGATTTAAATGAAGCTGTTATTGCATATGAAACTGGAGCTGTCGCTTTGCATGCTTTAGTTGCCATCCCTGTTGCTGGTTTTGTAAATAAAAAATTCAATTCAGAACAAATGAAAGATTATATTATTACAACACCAGGAAAAATTATTTTTAATCAAATTTTTAAAGAAGAGTTTCCATACTTAAATGAACCTAATATTGAAAATTTAACAGCATTACCAGCGCGCTCATTAATTAAAGACAATGTTAACTTGGTTGAATACTTAGCTACTTGAAAAGTTAATCCACCGTTTAAGAAAAAAGATTTATCAAATATTATTGATCGCTACTTTAAACAATATGGAGCTAATAAGACGGCTGAAATGTTAGATAACATGAAAAACCTTGGTTTCAAATATTCAGGGAAATCGGGTGTAACAGTATCAGCAGGCGATGTTAAAGTATACGACAAAAAACACGAAGAATTTAAAGCGGCAGATCAAAAAGTAAAAGAAATTAATGATTACTTTAAAATGGGAATGTTAACAAGTCGTGAAAAACAACACCGTATTATTAGCGTTTGATCAAAAGTTAAAGATAACATTCAAACTGAACTAGAACATGTTTTACGTGAAGACCCAAAAAATCCAATCTTTATGATGGCGGATTCAGGTGCACGGGGAAATGTCTCAAACTTTACCCAATTAGTTGGGATGCGGGGATTAATGAATAATCCAAAAGGAGATATTATTGAATTACCAATTAAGTCTTCTTTCCGTGAAGGCTTAACAGTGTCAGAATTCTTTATTTCAACCCATGGGGCGCGAAAAGGAATGGCGGATGTTGCTTTAAAAACAGCTGACTCGGGATATTTAACAAGACGATTAGTTGATGTTTCGCAAGAAATTATTATTACAATGAAGGACTGTAATGCTCGTCGTGGTTTTGTTGTATCAGATATTATTGAACAAAAACATGCTAATATTATTGTGCCATTATTTGACCGTTTAGTTGGTCGCTATAATTTAAAAGATATTAAATTAAAAAATGGTGAAGTTATTCTTGCTAATACATTATTGAGCGAAGAAGATAGTAGAAAAATTGTTGATAATGATATTAAGGAAGTTATTATTCGTTCTGTTTTAACTTGTGAAGCAGAAAAAGGTGTTTGTCAACGTTGTTATGGAAAAAACCTTGCAACAGGAATGGAAGTTGAAATTGGTGAAGCAGTTGGTACAATCGCTGCGCAATCAATTGGTGAACCAGGGACACAGTTAACAATGCGAACATTCCATACTGGTGGTGTGGCTGGGGGAGCTGATATTACCCAAGGGTTACCACGGATTAAAGAATTATTAGATGTAACCACACCAAAAGGATCAATTGCTGTTATTTCTGAAATTGATGGAAAAATTAGTGACATTCGTGATGAAGGTGGAATTCATACAATTTATGTTAAATCAGATAGTGATGAACGAAAATATAAAACACAATATAATGCTGTTTTAAGAATCAAAATTGGTGATAAAGTTGTTCGTGGTCAAAAATTGACTGAAGGTTCAATTAACATTAAAGAATTATTAGAAGTTGCCAAAATTGAAGATGTTCATAATTATATTTTAAAAGAAGTGCAACGAGTTTACCGTTTACAAGGAATTGAAATTTCTGATAAATATATTGAAATTATTATTAAACAAATGTTGAATAAAGTTAAAATTATTGATGCTGGTGATACTGAATTATTACCAGGGGAAATTGTAACGGTTAAACGTTATCGCAATGAAACAATTAACGCTGTTCGTTCAATGAAAAAACCGCCAACGGCAAAACATGTTATTTTTGGAATTAAAAAAGCGCCATTAGAATCTGAATCATTCTTATCATCAGCGTCATTCCAAGATACAACACGAGTATTGGTTAAAGCAATTATTAAAGGCAAAGTTGATTGTTTAGAAGGATTAAAAGAAAACATTATGTTAGGACATTTAATTCCAGCTGGAACAGGGTTAAAAAATCCAAAAGATATTATTACGGCCGGAATTGCAGCGAAAGCTGAAGAATATTAAAAAGACCATATGGTCTTTTTTTTCTTGGGAATATTGCGGATAAATATTGACTTAATTTTTTGTTTTATGTAATATTATATATGGATTGTATTCTTTGATACACTCGGGTATGTGAAACAGAAAGGAGAAAGTTTAATGCCAACAATTAATCAATTAGTGCGTAAACCACGTAAAGATAAAGTGTGAAAAACAAAAGCTCCTGCTTTAAACAGAGGGCTAAACTCTTTACAAAAAAAACCTACTAATGTTACGGCACCACAAAAAAGAGGTGTTTGTACAAGGGTTGCAACAATGACCCCAAAAAAACCGAACTCAGCGTTACGAAAATATGCTCGTGTTCGTTTAACAAACGGAATGGAAGTAACAGCATATATTCCTGGTGAAGGACATAACTTACAAGAACATAGTGTTGTATTAATCCGTGGGGGAAGGGTTAAAGACTTACCAGGGGTTCGTTACCATATTATTCGTGGTACTTTAGATACTGCTGGGGTTAATAAACGCCAACAAGGAAGATCACTATACGGAACAAAAAGACCAAAAGCTACAAAAGCTTAATTAAACAGAAAGGAGGATTATTACGATGCGTAAACACCAAGCAGAGAAAAGAGATGTTTTACCAGATCCAATTTATAGTTCAAAATTAGTAACGCGTGCAATTAATAAAATTATGATTGATGGAAAAAGAGGAGTTGCTCAAACAATTTTATATGGAGCATTTGATATTGTTAAAGAAAAAACAAAGACTGAACCGTTAGAAATTTTTAATAAAGCAATTGAAAATATTACTCCACATTTAGAATTAAAAGTTCGCCGAATTGGAGGAGCTAATTACCAAGTTCCAATCGAAGTAAATGAAGATCGGAAAGTTACATTAGGATTAAGATGATTAATTAATTATGCAAGATTACGTAATGAAAAAAGTATGATTGATCGTTTAGCAAATGAAATTATTGATGCTTCAAATGGAATTGGGGGAGCAGTTAAGAAAAAAGATGATACTCATAAAATGGCGGAAGCTAATAAGGCTTTTGCTCATTATCGTTGATAAAAAATAGAAAGGAAAAGAAAAATGGCAAGAGAATATTCTCTAGAAAATACGAGAAATATTGGAATTATGGCACATATTGATGCTGGAAAAACCACAACAACAGAACGCATCTTGTTCCATACTGGTAAAATTCATAAAATTGGTGAAACCCATGATGGAGCTAGTCAAATGGATTGAATGGCTCAAGAACAAGAACGTGGAATTACAATTACTTCTGCAGCAACAACGGCGTTTTGAAAAAATATGCGTTTAAATATTATTGATACTCCAGGACACGTTGATTTTACTGTTGAAGTAGAAAGATCATTACGAGTATTAGATGGGGCAGTTGCTGTCCTTGATGGGCAATCAGGAGTTGAACCCCAAACAGAAACGGTTTGACGTCAAGCAACAACTTATGGTGTACCACGGATTGTCTTTGTTAATAAAATGGATAAAATTGGAGCTGACTTTTTATACTCAGTAAAAACAATTCATGACCGTTTACAAGCTAATGCCCATCCAGTTCAAATTCCAATTGGAGCTGAAGATCAGTTTACAGGAATTATTGATATCGTTGAACGAAAAGCTTATCATTATGATGGCGCAGCAAACGAAGAAGCAAAAGAAATTCCAATTCCAGATGATTTAAAAGACTTAGTTGAAGAATACCGTATGAAATTAATTGAAGCAGCGGTTAACTTTAATGAAGAGTTAATGTTAAAATACTTGGATGGGAATGATATTTCGATTCCAGAAATTAAAAGTGCAATTCGTGCTGCAACATTAACTGGTGATTTTTTCCCAGTCTTTTGTGGAAGTGCTTTTAAAAACAAAGGAGTTAAATTAATGCTGGATGGGGTAATTGATTATTTACCTTCACCACTTGATATTCCATCAATTAAAGGTGTTCTAGAAGATGGAACCGAAGTTGAACGTCATGCTGACGATAGTGAACCATTTTCAGCGTTAGCATTTAAAATTATGACAGACCCATTTGTTGGAAAATTAACATTCTTTCGTGTTTACTCAGGAGTGTTAAAAAAAGGAAGTTCTGTTTTAAACTCAACAAAAGATAAAACAGAGCGCATTGGTCGTTTGTTAAAAATGCATGCTAATAATCGTGAAGAAATTGAAGCAGTGTATGCTGGTGATATTGCAGCAGCAGTTGGTTTAAAATTAACAACAACGGGAGATACACTTTGTGATGAGAAAAACGAAGTCATCTTAGAATCAATGGTTTTCCCAGAACCAGTTATTAACTTAGCTTTAGAACCAAAAACAAAAGCTGACCAAGAAAAAATGAGTTTAGCATTACAAAAATTAGCAGAAGAAGATCCAACTTTCCGAACATGAACAGATGAAGAAACAGGACAGACAATTATTGCTGGAATGGGTGAGTTACACTTGGATATTTTAGTTGACCGAATGAAACGTGAATTTAAAGTGGAAACCAATGTTGGAGCACCGCAAGTCTCATATCGTGAAACATTTAAAGATAGTGCTGAAGTGGAAGGAAAATACATTAAACAATCAGGAGGACGTGGACAATATGGACACGTATGAATCAAGTTTGAACCAAATCATGATAAAGGATTTGAGTTTGTTGATGCAATTGTTGGTGGAAAAATTCCAAAAGAATTCATTGGTTCAGTTAAAAAAGGATTAGAAGAATCAATGCAAACAGGAAAATTAGCAGGATATCCAATGATTGATATTAAAGCAACATTATATGATGGGTCATACCATGATGTCGATTCATCACAAATGGCTTATGAGTTTGCTGCTAGTTTAGCATTAAAAGAAGCAGCTAAAAAATGTAAACCAGTTATTTTAGAACCAATTATGGCTGTTGAAGTTACTGTTCCAGAAGAATACTATGGGGATGTAATGGGAAACTTATCTTCACGTCGTGGTCAAATCGAAGGAAATGATCAACGTGGAAATGCCCAAGTTGTAAAGGCAAAAGTTCCATTATCAGAAATGTTTGGATATGCAACTGACTTACGAAGTTTTACGCAAGGACGTGGAACTTATACAATGTTGTTTTCACATTACCAAGAAGCGCCAAAGTCAATTACTGAAGAAATTATTAAAAAAGTAGGAAAATCAACAGACTAATTATTACAAAATGGTTTAATCTACCATTACTAAAAAAAGATTGCAAAGTAAAAAGAATTAATTTACAATAGTTATGACATTTGTCTATTAATTAAAAATATAGGAGGAAAAGATTAAAATGGCAAAACAAAAATTTGATAGAAGTTTACCACACGTAAATGTTGGAACAATTGGCCACGTTGACCATGGTAAAACTACTTTAACAGCAGCTATTACAACTGTATTAGCTAAAAAAGGATTTGCAGAAGCCCAAAAATATGACAATATTGATAAAGCTCCTGAAGAAAAAGAACGTGGAATTACAATTAATACTTCACACGTTGAATATCGTACTGATAAAAGACACTATGCGCATGTGGACTGTCCAGGACATGCCGATTATGTTAAAAACATGATTACTGGTGCTGCGCAAATGGATGGTGCAATTTTAGTTGTTGCGGCAACAGATGGTCCAATGCCTCAAACAAGAGAGCATATCTTATTATCAAGACAAGTTGGTGTACCAAAAATGGTTGTTTTCTTAAACAAATGTGATATGATGGATGGCGATACTGAAATGATGGATTTAATCGAAATGGAAGTTAGAGATCTATTAAGTGAATATGGTTTTGATGGAGAAAAAACACCAGTTATTAGAGGTTCAGCCTTAAAAGCTCTTGAAGGTGATGCTCAATGAGAAGAAAAAATTATGGAATTAATGGATGCAATTGATGAATGAATTCCTGAACCAGAAAGAGATACTGCAAAACCATTTATGATGCCAGTTGAAGATGTTTTCACAATTACAGGTCGTGGAACAGTGGCAACAGGTCGTGTTGAACGTGGAATTGTTAAAGTTAATGAAGAAGTTGAAATTGTTGGATTAAAAAGCGAAACTAAAAAAGTTGTTGCAACAGGTTTAGAAATGTTTAGAAAATTATTAGATGATGCTAAAGCTGGAGATAATGTTGGGGTTTTATTACGTGGAGTTGATCGTAGTGATGTTGAACGTGGACAAGTTATTGCTAAACCAGGTTCAGTTAAACCACATAAAGAATTTAAAGCACAAGTTTATGTTTTAACAAAAGAAGAAGGTGGACGTCATACACCATTCTTCGGAAACTACCGTCCACAATTTTACTTCCGTACAACTGATGTTACAGGTTCAATTAAATTACCAAGTGGTGTTGAAATGGTTATGCCAGGGGATAATGTTGAGATGACAGTTGAATTAATTGCCCCAGTTGCAATTGAAGAAGGAACAAAATTCTCAATTCGTGAAGGTGGACGTACAATTGGTGCCGGAACAGTTGTTTCAATTAGTAAATAATAACATTAAAAAATAACTCGCTTTGAGTTATTTTTTAATTAATAGAATTAATCTTGTTTTTATATTTTTTTCTTATATAATATTAAGTAAGTTCTGAAAGGAGTAGTAACAATGGGATATAATCCAACAGTTAATAATGCAGAAGTTCCAGCAACAAGTAGTTTTTGAGGAAAATTCTTTGTATACATTTCATTTCTTTTAATTATCCCAATTTTCTTATTTATTTTATCAAGAAATAATTTAATTAGAAATAAAGAAAAAATTGAAGAAACAGCTTCTGATATTGATGTTCAATTAAAACGAAGAGTTGATATGTTAACAAAATTAATTGATAGCACAAAACAATATATGAAATATGAAAAAGATACTTTATCAGCAGTTGTAGAATTGCGTAGTCAAGCAAATAAAAACTTAAATGTTAAGGAATTAGATCAAATTAATAATGCTGTTACAAGCCAAGCAGGTAAAATTAATGTATTATTAGAAAATTATCCAGATTTAAAAGCTAATAACAGTGTAATTGAATTACAAGCAGGAATTAGAGATTGTGAAGATAATATTGCAGCTGCACGACGTTTTTATAATTCAGCAGTTCGTGACTTTAATGCTAGTTTAAAAACATGGCCATCAAATGTTGCGGCAAGTTCATTAAAATTAAGTACATTCTTATACTTTGAAGCTAATGTTGCTGACCGCCAAGATGTTAAAATAGATTTAGGCCAATAATTATTTTGGTTTAATTCTATTTTTTAATTAATTAAAAAAATATAAAAGGATAAAATAAAAATGATTAAATCAGATTTAGAAACAATTGTTGAACATGATTTTCAATTATTAATGCAAAAACATAAATTAAAAAATCTTAATTTTAAATATTTTAAAAAACGATATATTTTTTTAAATTTTATATTAGTTGTTATTACTTTTTTCTTATGATTTTTACTATTAGCAATAATTATGCAAATGCCACTTAGTTTTTTAAAAGGATTATTAGGAATAGGTATTGCTGGTAAAATTATTTTAATTCTTAGTAGTTTAGTTACTTTAAGTTTAGGAATTTGGTTATTTACAAAGTATTATCAAGCAGCAAAATTACAAAAAATTATTATGCAGGAATTACCATTTGAGAAATTTTATCAAATTGGACTTAATGCTTTGACAAAAAAACAGTATCAAATTGCTACTATTACTCAAAAATTTAATCTTTTTCCACATATGGGAGTGCCCAATACGAAAGATATTAAAGAAGACTATGTCATTAATTTTTATGAAAATAATATTAATTACTCATTTGGAACATTAACACGGCGCGAAGTAATTGGTTGAGGGAAAGATGAAGAAATTATTTATACGCGATATCCATATTTAACACTTGATGTTAAAGAAATGCCAGGATTAGTTGCTACAATTAAAGCAATGCAAACCTTCTTAAAAATTTTTAAAACAAGAGATAATACAACATTAGAGTCAACAGAATTTGAAAAGATGTTTGCTGTTAACGCAAATGACCAAATTTTAATACGAAAATTATTAACTCCAAAAGTAATAGTTAATTTAATTGAATTAGCAAAAGAAGAAAGAAAAATTCCAACGATGCACTTTGATGATGGATATTTAACAATTGTTTTTGATAATTATTTTGTTAATAGTTTTGATGATCCCAAAGGACGATTACTTGGATTTTATTTTATTGGAACTTATCAAGACATTTTGACAAATATTATTGAGGTTATTCAACAAGATGTTGAATGATTATTGACTGTTTTGCAATGAGTTTTAGTGTATGATTTTAAGCAGTAGATTTTTGTGGTGGAATTGGTTTATTTAAAATAATTAAATTAATGGTATTAAATCCACCAATAATTGCACAACTTCAGAGAGCATATCCTAAGCCAACATATCACAATTGCTTAATTACAAGACTAAAAGTTGTTTTTAAAATTAGTTGGATAGAAATTAAAGTTAAAAAGAAAAAAACAATTGTAATTATTAAAACAAAAAAATAAAAGTATAAACTCAAACGTAATCGATTTTTTTCATTGTCATAATAATAAATTTTTGAAAAAATAAAGGGGTTTTTAATAATTAAATAATTAATAAATAATATAATTAAATTAACAACAAGAAAAATTGAACAATAAATTAACTTATCTTGTGATGAAATGTTTTTTAATGCTAAGAAAATAATTATAAAAATAATTGTTACAAGACCTAATGCAGCAAAAAGCCATAATAAATGTCACTTAATTTTTTTAAGATAACTTCGAATACGAATAATTTCCATTGTTGTCTCCAATCATTTTATTAGTTGAATATATCTTACTATAAATTTTAATGATAATATTATTTTTTCATTTTTTATGGTTTAATATAATAGAAAAACTGAGGAGGACATTTATGTATAAAGTAATTAAAGTGACACCATATTTTTCAGAACGTTTATGAGGAGGACGGAAATTAGCCGACTTTGGTTTTCAATTACCAACAGATGACTTGTATGGTGAAGCGTGAGTGATTAGTGCATTAGACAATGGAATGAGTTATATTGCAAATGGTTCAGAAGCAGGAGTATCATTAAAAACATTTTTTGCAAATCATCCGGAATATTTTGGTACGACAGATAAAGAATTTCCTTTATTATCAAAAATTATTACAGCAAATGATTATTTATCCGTTCAAGTTCATCCTGATGATGAATATAGTTTAAAACATAATAAAATGTTAGGTAAACCCGAATGTTGATATATTCTTGATTGTCCGACTGATGCTAAAATGATTTATGGACATTATGCGCAAACAAAAGTTGAATTAATTCAATTGGTTGAAAAAAAGGCCTGGGCACAATTATTTACAGAAGTAAAAGTGCAAAAAGGTGATTTTTTATATGTTCCTCCTGGCAAAGTTCATGCCATTACCCCAGGCGTAACAGTTTTTGAGTTACAACGTTCATCAGATATAACTTATCGTTTTTATGACTTTGATCGTGCTGATAAAGATGGAAACTTTCGTCCCCTTCATTTACAAGAATGTTTTGATGTAACAACAGTTCCTGATACAACTGACCAAGTTATTCATCGAAATGAAGGAATTTTAATTGATAATGAATATTTTACATTACATTTATTAACAAAAACACAAGAACTTGATTTAACTAGTATAAAATGAGGGCAAATAACAGTTGTTGAAGGAAAAATAGCAATTGGAACAACAGAACTTTTGGCAGGAGAATCAGCAATAATTGTAGAATTAGCACAAAAGATAACAATAAATGTTGCTGGTAAAGCATTATTAAGTTATAAAAGATAAATTTAAAAAAGGACAAAAATTTTAATTTTTGTCCTTTTTTAAATTGAGATTAGAAAGACAACTGTTATTAAGTGGTAATTTTATAGAAAAAAAATTCCATTTTATATTTAAAAATAGATTTTTTTTAATAAAATTATTGAGTTTTAATTTTAAAATAGTAAACTATATATGGAAGGAGAAAAAACTATATGTATAATAACATTTTTAATGAAAAACATATTATTTTAGATTCAACAGCTAAAACTAAAGAAGAAGCTTTTTTAGAACTTGCTTCATTAGCTGAAGAGCTTGGATATGTTTCTGACCGCAATGAACTTGTTAAAGGTTTTGAGGCCCGAGAAAAAGAATCTTCAACAGGTTTTGAAGATGGTTTTGCGATTCCTCATGCACGAATTAGCGCCGTTACAAAAGCAGCGGTTTTATTTATTCGTTTTAAAAATGATGTTGACTGAAATGCAATGGATGGAAAACCAACAAAAGTTGCAATTGCTTTAATTATTCCTGAAGCTAAATCAGGAGAAATTCATTTAGGAATTTTAAGTGAAGTAGCACGAAAATTAATGGATGAAGATTTTAAAAAAGCAATGAAAGTTGAGACAGACAAAGCAAAAATTCAAGCAGCATTATTAACTGGGATTGAAAAAGAAGAATGTGCCAACCAAACTGCTCCAAGTGGTAAAAAACCGTTGCTTTTAGCAATGACAGCTTGTGCAACAGGAGTAGCTCATACCTTTTTAGCTGCTGATAAGCTAAACCAAACTGCTCCTAAAATGGGATACGACATTAAAGTTGAAACTCATGGAGCTGAAGGAGTTCGCAATGATTTTACGGAGGGAGAAATTAAAGAAGCCGAAGTAATCATTGCTGCAACGGATATTGGGCTTGATATGGCAAGATTTAGTGGAAAAAAAGTTTATAACTGTCCAGTTGCAAAAGCAATTAAAGACCCAGAGGGGATAATTAATGCCGCTCTAAAAGAAGGAAAAGTACAATCAACTGGAGAATTCATTACGAAGGGTTCTAATGGTAATAACCAAAAAGTTGGAGTAATGAAACACTTAATGGCTGGTGTTTCATATATGGCTCCAATTGTTATTTTGGGAGGAATTTTTATTGCTATTTCATTAGGATTAGCAAAAGCAATTTATGGTCCTAACTATGAGAATTTTCACGGTTCATTAAAAGGAATGGGCTGAATTCCTGATGCTGGTGGAAAAACAGCACATTGAGGAGAAATATTTTATACTGACCCATTAACTGACCCAAAAAACTTTTTCTATTATCTTAATGTTATAGGTGTATCAGCCTTTACATTAATGATTCCAATTTTAGGAGCATTTATTGCTAATTCAATTGCTGGTCGCTCAGCAATTGCCCCAGCTTTAGTTGTTTCATTTATTGGAAATAATGCTGCTAACTTTTATCCTTTACCAGGAATTGAAGCAGTTAATACACCAACTGGATTCGTTGGGGCAATTGCAGCTGGATTAGCGGTTGGATATACTGTTAAATGAATTAATACTTGAAATGTTCCAAAAGGGTTAAAACCAGTAATGCCAATCTTCTTTATTCCAATTGTTGTTGGCTTTATTTATGGAATGATTATGATGTTTGTGATTGGTTCAACTGTTGGTTGAGTAATGGGTAAATTCCAAGATTGAATTTCACGAACATGAGGTAATACTTCAAATGCTGCTAATGTAGCAATTGGATTAGGTTTCGGACTATTGATCGGAGCAATGGCTGGCTTTGATATGGGTGGTCCAATTAATAAAGTTGCATTCTTAGCATGTACAGGTTTAATTGGTTCAAAAATTTATACACCAATGGGAATGGGAATTGCAACATGAATCTTTAAACCATTCTATAATGAAGAACAACGCACAATGGGTTCAACAGCATTCTTTATGGGATGTATTGGAATCTCAGAAGGAGCAATTCCATTTGCAGTTAATGATCCAAAACGTGTTATTCCAAGTAACATTGTTGGTTCAGCAATTGCCGGTGCTTTAGCTGGTGCAGTAGGAATTGCTGATTTAGCTGGTCACGGTGGTCCAATTGTTGGATTCTTATCAGCATTAGGTCGTGGTAATGGTGATGCTGGAGTTTATGGATGAGCTGGTGCTTGAGGATGAACATTATTAGCATTCTTATTTATGCTTATTGGGGCTTTAATTACCGCCTTTATGTATGGTTTTTGACAAATTGTAGATAAAAAACGTACTGGTGAAACAATTTCAATGAAACAATTTGTACTAAAAAAACATACTGATAAAGTAGTTGCTAACAAAAATCCTAAAAAAGTAAAAAAAGAACAGCAACACCAACATATAACAAAAAAATAATCATCAAACCCAAATTAAAAAAGATTAATAATAACAATTATTAATCTTTTTATTTTTTGTGTATAATGAAAAATATTAATATAAAAGGAGGACAAGGCAATGAATTTGCTAGTAAAATCATTATTTGATGTTCTTCCATGATGAGCTGCTTTATTAATTTCAATAGTAATTTTAATGCTTATAATTGGATTAGTCCTTTTTTTTAAACGAAGAACTGACCAAATTGCAAATCATAGTGAAAATAAAAAGTTGGAAAGTTTGTGGCAAAAAATTGGTAAATCAAGGAAAAAACATAAAAAACAAAAAGTAGTAAAAAAGAATAAAAATAAAAACCAAGATAAGGATAATAATTAATGTTCGATTGTAATTTTATAAAAAAAATAAGTTAAAATAAAAATCATATTTTTTTATATTATAATATTTCCAGGATATTTTGACTTATTATACAAAAGGGGGATACAATGATAAAAGCACAAGGCAGAAAACATCCAAAATTTTTTGCCTCAAAAAAATGATATGCAACTGCATTAGTATTAATTTTATTAGCAACATTACAAGAAATTATTATGGAATCAACAGACTTAGTTGATAATTTTTTTGCCAGTTCAATTCAAAAAAATATCCGTGGTTATCAAGAATTATTTGACGAGATTAAATATATTTTTGGAGCAGATAATGTTTATCATGTAAAAGCAGTTTGAGACAGTTGGGGTTTAGGAAATTATGTTGGGTATCATTATACAGCAGGACAATTAGCAATTAACGGAGTTGCTGCTTCAAATCAACTCTATTTCATTATGTTTGCAATTTTAAGTGGGATTTGTTATGGTTTTGGTGTTTTTAATGCACAATATTATGGTGCTGAAAAGTATAAAGAATTACAACAAGTGACATTATTAAAAATTTATGTTTGTTTAATCGTTTGTTTTATTGTCTTAATTTTATCCCAGGTTTGCGGTTATGAAATGATTAGTTTTACTACAACACCAAAATATGCTCCTCGTCCTGAAATAGTTGCACAATTAAAACCTGAAGATAAAGATTTAGCAATGCAGTGATTTAAATATTTTGAATATAGAGCAGCATCAATTTCAACATTAGAAGGTGCAGAGTATTTTAAAATAGTTGCGTTATCGTATCCCTTGCTAGCAATTAACATTGCATTTATTACAACTTTACGTGAAACTGGCCGAGCAGGTTTAGCAGTATGAATTTCAGTTATTGCTTTAAGTACAAATTGTTTTATGAATCCATTTTTAATTGAACCAAATTTTATTCCAAATTTTAATGGAATTGGTGTACAAGGAGCAGCAATTGCTACTTCAGCCTCACGTGTTTTGCAACTTACTTTTATAATAGTTTTATTTTCATATAAACGGTACAAATTTATTCCTCGAAATTGATGATACTTTGATGGTTATGTTGCAAAACGAGCATTTCAAAAAGCTTGACCAATTGTTTTAAATGAAATTTTTTGATCGGTCGGAATGGTAGTACAAGTTAAATTACGAGCATATTATAGTTTAGATGCTTTAACAGCAAATGCGATTTTTTCAACAATTATTGCTGCGTTGTATACGCCATTGTATCATGGATTTGCTGCTGGAACTTCAGTTTTAGTTGGCAGTCGGTTAGGCGCTAATAATTTAGAAGAAGCAGAATATAATGGTAAACATTTAGTTATTTTGTCTTTTCTAGTTGGAATTATTGCGGGATTAATTTTAATTGCAGGGAGATGATTTTTACCAGAGTTATTGTTTGCAAATAATACGCCAGAAACCTTTAGAATTACTCACTGAATGCTTTTTGCGTATGGATTATGATATCCTTGTTTAATGATTGCTGCGACAAGTTATGCCATTATTAGAACGGGTGGTGCTGTGATGAATGCCTTTGCTTTAGATGCTTTATTTACATGATTAGTGCCAGTGCCATTATTAGCAATTTTAATTTTTACTTCAAATTTAGATATCATTTATATTGTATTAATTATGCAATCAGTGGACAGTTTAAAAGCAATTTGAGCATTAATTATTTTAAAACGAAAAAAATGGGTAAAAAATTTAACAGAAACTAAGCATATTACAGAATTTGATAATAAAGTAAAAAAAATAAAAAGAAATGTGAAAGAAATGTAAAACTTTTGCATTTTTTTATTTTTTGTGTATAATGTTATTTTTTATTTTGATACTAAAAAACAGGGAATGTATGATATAATTATTTTGTAATAAAACGGGTATAAAAGTGGCTAAACTAAATTTAATAAAACATATTAAGTTTTTTTGAATGGGGTAATCAGAAACAATGGAAAAAATTAGAGTATTAACGCTAGAAAAAAAAGGAATTTTAAAAAAATTCTTGTATCAGAATGAAGAGGTTAAATTAGGTGATGAAATTGCTTTAATTGAAAATGAAAATGGTGAATCTATCATTACAGCCCCAATGGATGGAATTATTGTTAAGCCAATTAAAGAAGGGACTAAAATTAAACCCAATACTGTTATTGCTCATTTGTTAACAACTGAAGATGAAATTGAAAAGTATTATTTTAAACGTCTCGAAGATAACGAATTTACTCGCTTAAATAAAAAAGGGATAAAATTTTCGACAACAAAAAATGGTCAATTTGGAACAAAATGAAAAGATGTTGAAGAAGATGATTATTCAGGAATTAGCATTGCGAGCGAAGATACTTTACATCCAACTTTTACGCCACCTTTATTGAATCAACATCAAGTTTACAATAATGAAAACATTATTAATTCAAGTGCTGTATTAATTAATGATCAGCAACCATATGATAATTCAATATTATCGCAAAACTTTAGTCAAAATAGTGGAGAACCTTTATTTGAAGAGAACACTATTAATAATATTCCTTATTTTTCAACAAATATTGAACAAAATCAGCCTATTAATTTTCAACAACAAAATAATATATCATCACAAGAACAACTTTTTGAAGAACCCACTAAAATAAAACAAGAAGAACACAAACGATGAGATGAAACAAAATTATCTTTTGGTCCTAAGAAAACACGCAGATTATCATTTAAAAATTTAAAAATTGATGATAATGATATTATTAATAATCGGGAAAAAATCCCTTCAATTGATACAATTAAAAATCCAATGAATCAAGAAAGAAAAAGTGAGGCGAAGTCAACAATGGTTAATATTCCTAATTTAAATAGTAATATGTTTCAAGAAAATAACTTTGAATCACAAACAAATAGTTTAAATCAGCCGCCATCGCTTCCTAACCAGAATATTGTAACAAATGCTGTTCCAATTGGCCAAGCAGAATTAATTGAAGAAAATCAAGCAAAAGAATATGCAAAATATTTAGTTAACACAACAAAACAACAAGATGAAGCACCAATTAACGCAGCAGCATTTTTAGGAGGCCAAAATGAAAATACTAGTTTTCGTAATCTTGTAAATCAACGTCGTGAACAATTACATAATAATAATGATTTTCATGAGTTATCATTAGAAAGTGATAATTCTAAAAATTCAATGGATTTTTTAGCTGAAGATGGTCGTCCTAAAATTTTACGTAATATTGTCCAAGGAAGAATGAATGATTTAATTAAAAGAAATGTATCACCAGAAGTACAAACTGGGTATAGTAGTTCTGCTTCTAATTATAATGATAATGTTAATACTTTTAAAACAAGTGAAAAAAAATTATCTGATGAAATTTATATTTCAGCTGATGGTTATACAATTGATCCAAATGAATCAAAAGAAGCGAAAGAAAAAAAACCAGGGTATTTTTCACCATTAAAATCTTATCGTGATCGTTTATATGAAAAATTAAATGATAATGGGCAACGAGAAAAAATTTTAAAAACAAGAAATCAACGAGAGTTAATTAAGAAAAGAATGGAACAAATTGCAAAAGGAAATGTTGAAGTTGATTCTGTTTTAGGAGAAATTAGTAATTATCAACGTCCTTCTTTTGAGGAAATTGAATCACAATATGAAATGTTAGATAATGAATATTATGATAATAATAATTCGCAACAGAAAAAACCAAATGATGATATAGTTAAACCATCTTCACTAAACGAAAAACAACAATCATCTAAACAGTTAATTCAGCCTGAAAACCATGATGAAAGTAATCACGGTTCAAGAACAACATTATCATTACAACAAGGTGTAAATGATAATAATGTAATGATTGAATTGACAATTTTAAAAGAGCGTTTAGCTAATCAAGAACAAAATAATCGTCAAAATGAATTATTACGAGAAATTCAAAGTTTACGTCAAGTAAATAATAATAATAATAATAATAATAATAATAATAATACAGATGGAACAAGCATTGAAAAAATGATGCAATATATGTTAATGCAACAAATGTTAAAAACAATGAATGAATCAGATCCTGTTTTAAAAGAAATGTTAAAAGAATTTAAATTTAATAATAAGCAGGGGAATGAACTAAAAACTGAACATAATTGTGAAACACATAATTTACAAGTTAAAAAATTTAATTCCGAAGAAACTACTATTCCTAATACTTATGGAAACTTGGTACAACCATTAAATAACAATTTGAATATTATTAATACTAATAGTCAAATTGAACCACAGGGATTAGAAACAAGAGAAGAAATTAAATCGACAAGATATCCTGCGATTCAATCAATGATTATGTCTCAAGCACATGTGCCACCATTAACAATTAATAGTGAAATTGATATGTCAGCAATTATTGATCAACAACGAAAATTAAAAAATGCTAATGCTGACCATGGTGTTCGTTTTTCAACAATGAGTTTTTTAGTAAAAGCAGTTTCGTTAGTTCTAAGTGAATATCCAAAATTAAATTCATATTATGATTCTAAAACGAATCAAATTGTAATTAAAAATTCGCAACACATTGGTTTAGCAACAGAAACTAGCGAGGGATTAGTCATTCCAGTTATTAAATTTGCTGAACGAATGAGTTTAAAACAAATTGCAATTAACATTCAAGAAACAATTGAACGTTTACGTCAAGGTGAATTATATGATTATGAATTAAAAGGAAGTACTATTACTATTGCCAACTATGGAATGGTTGGAGCAGTTAATGCAACACCAACAATTTTTTATCCTAATTCAGCAGTAATTGGTGTTGGACGTATCGTTCGTAAACCAATTGTTATAAAAGGCGATAAACTAGTAATTCGTTCAATAATGAATCTTGCTTTAACAATTGATCAACGAATTATTGATGCTGCAGAAGCAGGGATTTTCTTAACACGATTAAAAGAAATTTTAGAGTCACCAGAATTAATTACATTATCATAAAAAAATCTTATTAATTTTTAATTAATAAGATTTTTTAATTTTTGCAGATTGTAATAGCAATTAGGACTTCCGACCCTTATTAATAAAATAATAACATTTAAAAATAAGAATGCAACTCTTTTTTTAGTTGTTTTTTTAATTTGATTCAATTTTAGCACAATGAAGCATACTAAAAAGTAATTTATTACAAATTTTAATAATAAATTTTTTTATTTAAGATATTTGAAAAATAATTCATGTGGAGTTTTTCAATTTAAACAACGCCTTATTTTAGAATTAATAGTTTGAATAATTCAATTAATCCTATTTTGATTAATTTTATTAAAATCAGTACCTTTTGGTAATCAATGTCTAATATCTCTATTCATTCTTTCAACAATAGGTTTTTGTGTAGGACTTGCTGGATCACAAAAATATACATCAGCCGTAGTTATTTTTTCAATTTTCTTCCATTCAATAAATTCTTTACCTTGATCAGTTATAATACCTTTTGTACATTATATTAAAAAACCTATTTTTATATTTGCTAGTATGAAAATGAATAAAGATGTAAGAAGTAGTATTTTTCAAAATATTGTTAATACTCTTGATAAGAGTAATATTAATTATAATGTTAATTTAAGTAATCATGAATTATCATTATCGAATGGAACTACAATTATTTGTCGTGGCTTGCATACTCAAACAAAAAGAGAAAAATTAAAAGCTTTTGCTGATTTAGAAAAATATGCTTTAGTAATTGATTGAAGAGAAGAATCAGACCAATATGATAAAAATGATTTTTCAGAAATTAGATTTGCATTGCGTGGTGCTAAAAAGAAAATAGAAATTAATACATGTAATCCTGAATCTCTTCGAAGATATTTAATTGATTATTGTAATAATTTAATGCCATTTAATGAACAAATAATGAAATCAAAATATGAGCAAATTGGTAAATTTAATCGATTTAATCGTAAAATAATAAATCATTATAGTTCTTGAAGAATGAATAATATGTTATCTGCTGATGTTAAAAATACATTATTAGAATTAGAACATTTAGATCCAGCAAGAGCAAGAGTATGAAGTTGAGGATTACCTGGACAAGTTCAAGGTGCTGTATTTGATAGATATTTAAAATTTACTAAATTAACATGGTCCTTTGATAAAATACTTGCTGGTGTTGATTTTGCTCAAGCAGATAGTCCTAATGGGCATAAAACAAGTGCTAGTTTATGAGTATATAATTCAATTTTAAAAAAAGTACATAAAATAGGTAAATATACTCATTCAAATGCAACAATGGAATATAAAGATGTTTTTGAACAAGCAAATGATATTATTAAATTTTATTTATCTAGTTTAAAAAATAGTACTATATTTATTGAAAGTGGTTTAACTATTAATGTTGATTGAGGTGCAGGTGGAAGAGCATTTATTGATGTTTTAAATCGTGAAAAATTAAAATATAGGTATGGTAGATTATTAAGATTTGAAGAAGTAGATAAATCAATATGAATAGTTGTTGATAGAGTTAATGCATTTATTGGTGCTATGATTAGTGGGAAAATGACACATGATATTATATTAGAAGCAAGTAATACTGAATATCCAATGATTCAGTGAAAAGAAAAACCAAATGGTGGTAAAGAAGAAATAATTGATTTATATGATGATGAATTTGATTCTGATTATTATGCTTTAAGCGAATATATTAGAGATATTGTTAAATCAGTAAATAATCAATTAATAAAGGAGTATATTTAAAATGTATATATATTTAATTGAATTAGATAAAATAATTGGAAAATATAAAAGAAGAATTCCTAAAAATAAGATTTTTGTTTATAAATATAAAAATGAATATAAAGTATTAAAAGTTGATAAAACAGAAAAAGAAAGTAATTTATTAATATGTCATGTTGCTAGACTTGAGGTAAATAAAAATGAATAAACATATTGATAAATGATTAGAATTTAATAATCGTAATTGAAAATTACATGTTCCATTAATTGTTGCTCAAAGAAAAGTAAGAATGGAAATTGGTCGTGGATTATTATGCGATAGTGAAAATGAACAAGCATTAATACATTGACAACATTGATATCATAAAAGAAAAGTATATGAAAAATTAATTAAAATGTCATGAACTAAATCATTATTAGGTGTGGCTGTTATGTTTATATATGAAACACGAGATGGTGATTTAGATATTATGTTAGGAACAGCATTATTTACTAATTTTGTATCTAAAATTAATGAAGAAGAACAAGCTGCAGATATTTGAATATTACCTAATCAAGATGATACTGGTTATATATTTCATGTAATTATTAATGATAAATATATTCAAATTGATTCATATCCTAATGATGAAAATACTCAAGCAGGAGCAGTTAGTGGTAAAATAGATAAAAGTTTAAGAATTGAAAAAAGAACATATATTAATAAATTAGGTCGTTTTCCATTAATACAAATTCCTAATTTTATTCGTGTTAATCAACAAGGACAAGCAAGTAGTACTATGTTAAATGCTTATCCTGATATATATCCTACAATGTGATTAATTGAAGATTTACAAGATAATTTATTTATTAAAAAGAAAACAAGAATATTTTCAAGAGCAAGAGGTTATATTCAAGCTACAAGTGAAGAAGCTGATAATGTAAAAAATAAAAAAAATTCTTGAGATGATTATGAAAGTGATTTTGTTATTCAAACTGTTCAAAATAATTATGATGCCAAAGGTGGTGGATCTACTGTTAATTATACGCAGGGACAATATAATTCTAGTGATTATAATTTAGATACTGACCATATTTTAAAATTAGTATTTCGTGGAATTGGATTATCATGACAAGCAGATGAACAAGGAACTTATACTAATCAAAATCAAACATTAATAATGCAAGCAGAAGATATTGAATCACAAGCAGTATGACAAGAATTTTTATTAGATTATTTATATCGTTTATTTGATTGTTGATGAATATTTCATAAATATTGAAAAGTTGATAATAATAATTGATTTAAAAGTGAAAGACCATACTCATTAAAATTTAAACCAGCAGGAATTATTGACCAAATGCGTTTAGTTGATACAAATAATACACGATTAGAAAATGCCACAATGTCTCGTGCAAAATATATTCATGTTGTTGATAGTATTCCAATGACATTTGCTATTAAAGAAGTTGAAAGAATTGATAAAGAACAATTAGAAACTAATGCTAAATTTGATATTGATAATGAAAATGATAAAGATAATGAAAATAATAATACTGGAGGTATAAAAGATGAATTTAAACAAAAATAATAAAGAATTAATTCAATCTAATAATCAAGTATTATATACAGCAATGAGAATGGCTTCAACTGATAGTAAAGTTATTAAACGAAAAATACAAGAGCTAGACAAATGATTTATATTTCCTTTTGTTATTACTAATGGTATTATTCCACTAACTACAAGTGGTTATAAACCAATTAATTCTGTTCCACAAGATTATTCAGATTTCACATTAGCTATTACTGGTAATGCTACAATTATTGCTCAATGAAAAAATGCATTTAAATTAGAACAAGTTAATAAAGGAACAAAAGATAATAATTTTAAAGATGCTGATAATTTTTATACTAAAATTATTAATCCAATGAAATATGATACTGATAGAGGTGATATGTTTGAAGCTTATTTACAAAATTCAACTAGTGGTGCATATTTTAGTAATCAAGGTACACCTGATCCAGTATTTCAAGGTATTTCAACTCAACGACAATATACATTATTATCAACTGAAAAACAATTTGGTCAAAATGATGAATTAAGTTTATATATTGTATTAAATAATAATAATGAAAATATTGGTGGGGAAACAATTAATACTTATGAATATAATCAAAGTATTCAATGATTATATATTAGTAATATTACTGATTATTATGACCCATTTGATAATAAAAAGTTTTTATTTCAAGAAATAACATTTAGTAGTGTTAATGACCAATTAAGTAAATCTGGTATGGCAATATGACAAAAAATACAACATGGTGCAATAGGGGAAGGTTATTTTTTTCCAAGAATTATTAATGGTGTTGTTGATTATGACCCAGAATTAGCAAAAGATATGGGTGTTAAATGAATTGATTTAAAAGTATTAGGTTTAACAGCATTTACATCTTTAACAATGATAGGAAGACCTGTTAAAGCTAGTCAAATTAATACAAGAGTATATCAACCACGAGATTTATTATTTTCAGATGAATTAAGTGGAATGCCTGATACTTTATTAACTAATTCTAATCCAGCAAATGTATTATATAATTTACAAAGTTTAGTTCCAATGAATGAAACAACATATGGAGAATGAACTAATATATTTAATGCAATGGCTGATCCATTAGCAAAGAAAAATGCTGAAGGTGTTATTGGAACTAATTTAACAGATACACAAGCAACTAATCCTAATAAAATACCTTTTTGAGACCAAAGTTTACAATTTAAACCAAAAGGAATATATAATACTAAACAAATTCGTAAATTTATATATCAAGACCCTGAATATAAAAAAGCACCATTTGGATTAGCTGAATTTGATTATTCAAAAATGAAATGGTCTACATTTCATGATATATTAAATGCTAATCGTTATACTCATTCATCAATTAGTTTGTTACCTTATAAAGTTAATGAATATACTAAATTTAGTATTAATAATTTACCAGTTGTTGGAAAATTTCTTTCATTTTTTGATTTAGGTTTACCAGTAAAATTAATGAGTCAAAAAGATACTAGTTTAATACCAAAAATAGCACAATTAAATGCATTTATGGATCAACAAACTTATGATATTATACAAGCTAGTTTATGAAATGAAAATAGTCGTGGTAAAGGTTTATTACCATTAGATTTATTTAGAAATGAAACAGAAGACCAAGTAGGGGCTTTATTAGGAAGTAATTCATTAACATTTGGTTGTATGTTAGAATTAACTGATAAAATAAAAACTAATTATTATTCTTCAACAGGTGATGATTTAGGAACAAAAATATATTCTACAATTGATTTAGGTCAAAATAGAATAGATATTAATGGTGGAAATGATGAAATAGTTATATTATCACAAGATTATGAAATACAAAAAAAAGATACTCCATTAACTAATTTAGATACAAAATTAGAATTTAATCCAACTGAAGATGGAACATTAGAAAGTTATGTAATTGATTTATTTAGTTTACAAACAATTGGTAAAACTAATTTTAAAATTACAACATATTCAGAAAATCCATTTGTATTAAATGATAATATTACTGCTTTTCAAAATTTTCAAGGTGAATGACAAACAATGGCTAAATTTATTAAACCAAATGGTAATATGCAATCTTGAAATAGTGTTATTAAAACAAGTTCTTTAGATTATGATTTAAATGAAGAAACAACATTTTTTTATCCAAAAGCAGTATTACCACCAGACCCATTTAAATATAAACCAGTAGTAATTCCATATTTAGATGCTAATCAAAGTGTTCGAGTAAAAGGCAATGGAGTAATAAGTCCTCCTAAATGTATAACTGGTCCTGATAGTATGAGAAATATATGAAATAAAGATAATAATCCTTATGTAGTTGATAATGATTATATTATTACTTATGATTTATCAACAATAGACCCGACTATTACTACAATTAATCAATTTAAAAGAGCATATACTCAAATAAATATTACAGGTGCTAATAATCTTTGATTTTGATTAGAATCTAATAAAGATAATTTTAATGATACATTTAATTTAAATTGAGAAGTAACTGGTGGAAATGGAAATTGTAATAATAATTTAGGTTCTATTATTGATTGACAATCAGGACCAGTAGGAAAAGCACAAAATACTAAAACAAATTTTCAACCATCATTTTTTATAGATACTTCATCATTAAGTAATATTCCACAAAAGTTTGCTATAAATGATGTTAATATCTTAGAAAATGGAACTTATGGAATTAGTATTAATGGTGATAATTTACATAAAAGATGTTTTTTTATAAATAGTATTAGTAGTGTTAGTACAGAAAGTAATATATGAAAATATGAAAGTAGAAAAAATTCTATTAAAATATGAATTAGTGATGATTTTAAATTACATATTGGAGTATCAAAAGTTAGTTATCCATTTATTGGAATATTTGATAATGATAGTGACAATTATAATTATTCTGGTAATACAAATGAAATTCAATATATTGCAGATACTATTCATATGGTAAATCAAGGTGGAAAGATAGATATAACTTTAATTCCATCAAATTAATCATTATGATATAATTTATTAGAATTATTAAAGGAGAACTATGTTATGAAAAAGATTTTAAGTATATTAGGTGCAATTTCATTAGTAGCATCAAGTACAACCAGTTTAGTTGCTTGTAATAAACCACAATATAATGCAGAAGAATTAGCAAGATTAAAAGAAGAAAACAAAATTAAAACAGATATCAAAGAAATAAGAGATAATTTAGAATGAATAGCACCACAAGAAAAACCATTGCATAAATTAGATAATAAATTATATTATGTAGTTTGAAGACCTGAAATTAATTTACCATGAAGATTAACAAATTTTAAAAATATAAAAGAACAAAGATATCATAAATTTGATGAATTAGATAAATATTACATTCATATTGGGGAATTAGATAAAGAAGATAATTTTGATATTTTAATTAATCAAACACCATCATTGTCAATAATTAAATTAGGTCCTTGTTTATTTAAATTTCAACGATAAACTGATTTAAAATGAGTTCCATCATCTTTTTTTAACCAAAAATAAGTTACTGGTGCTTTTAAAATAAATAAATTAAATAAATTTTTTTCATCATTTGATGATATAAGTTCATATTTATCATACTTATCAGAAACTTTTTGACCATTAGAATGTTTAAGTTTAATAACTCTTCAATTATCATTTTTATTACCTCGTCAGACTACATAATAAAATTTATCTGTGTTAAATGGTGACTCTTGTGGTGCTATTCATTCTAAAATACCATCTTTTGTTTTTATATTATTTTTTTCTTTTAGTTCTTTTAATTCTTCGGGTGTATATAATATTGGTGTATTACAAGCAATTAAACTTGTTGTACTTGTTCCTACTAATGAAATTGCTCCTAAAATACTTAAAATCTTTTTCATTCCAATTAACCATCTTTCTATTAATTTCTTACATTATATATATACAAGGTTAAGTTAGTTAATTTTATTATTCTTTATCAATTTTATTGTGTTTTATATAAAAATTGATAAGATATTCTATTTTTTGTGAATAAGTAAAGTCATTAAATTTATTTCAAACTTGTTCTTCGTTTTCATTTAAGTAAATATTAACATTACGAATTAATTTAGAATAATATTTTCCTGTTTTTTGATTAAATGAATGTTTCATAATATTATCTTTCATAATTAGCAATAATAATAGCATCGCGTAAATGATTACTTATTTTTTCATTATTATATTTTCAACCTTTACCATATTCATAAGTTAAATTAGTATCTTTATCAAATTCTCATAAACAACTATCATTATATTTACTCAAATTTTCCATATTTTTAAGAACTGATTTAGTATGGCGTGGTGATACTCAATTAATATATATTTCTCATTCAGTAAAATATCATTCTGCTACTCCTAATAACCTTAATAAATCATCGCGGTCTTTTGAACCATTTGCATTTGTATATAAGCAATTTTCAATATTCACAATTGCTGTGCAACTTTCAAGAATTAAATAGTGATTTTCATCATCAGCATAATAATATTTATCTACTAAATCATAAATAAATTCATAATGTTTTTTTCAATCTTTATTTATAATTTCTTTTTTGTCTAATAAAATATTATCTTGATATATAACAATAGCAGTAGTACCAGTTCCTGATGGGTCAATACCTATTTTTATCATGAGTAAATATCCTCATCGTTATTAACTGTTGGTACTACATTTGAAATATCATCTTCTACTACTACATTATTAATTTGATTATTATAACTATCTTGGTCAATTATAATAGGTTGTTCAACTTTTTTATTTTTATTGCTAATTTGGGGTTTATTTTCAACGACAGTATTATTATCATTATCAATATAGATTTTTTCATCATTAGTAGTAATAACTGCTTGATCTGATTTATATGCTTGTTGTAATTCAACAGACATAATACCTCATTTTCTTAATAAAGATGTTAATACTGTTTTTAATGCCATTTCATCAAAACTAGCAATGTAAAATGATTTATTTTTAGCATAAGTTTTCGAATATTTCATAAAATGATTTTCCATTTGTTCTTTTGTCATATATAATGTTTTTTCAAAACCATTAACCATTTTAAAATATGCTACATAACCTATAATTGGTAATTTTTCTCGTTCATCTTCATTTTGTATTCAATTAAAAGTAGTACCTTTTAAACGATCATAAATTACTAATTCACCAGTTCTCACATCTGATACTGACATATCTAAATATTGACCGCTTCTTTGTGCTAATTGAATATAACCTTTATAACCCATTTGAAATTGAGCTTGATTAATTCAATCATATAAAGGTTTTCCATCTTTACCAAAAATAGTTTTACCATAATCATCTTTTCGTTCTATTTTTGTATTATATGGCACAACATAAGCATACCCAAATTGTTTTTCCATCGGTAAATTTAATAAAACACCCTGATAACAAGCAGTCATAATTGTTCTTGGATCTGCTTTTTGTAATAAATCATTACTATTTGATATTGCTACTAAATTACTTTTAAATCGTGCGATTTCATTTTCATTTGAAAATTTATTTTTAATTCAATCAGTAGCTTTATCTGTTTTTAAAAATTCCACTATATTTGACATATTATTTTTGCACCTCAATTTCTATACCACTTATTCCTAAAAAATTATTTTCTTCATATTGTTTCTTAACAATATTTTTAATTTCTTTTTCATTCAATAAAATTAAATCTTTTTCTAATAATGCAAATAAATCAAAAGCACTAATTTCTTTTTTAAAGCCTTTAATAATAATTTGGTCATTTTTTAATTTATCTTTTCTAAATTTACTTACTACTTTTTCCATTTTTTTATCAATTTCAGCAACATCTTCCATTGCTCGAACTTGTTCATCCTGGATTTGATCCATATCTAAACCAATATCTTCTTTTAAATTATTAGCAAATTCAATTCGTTCATTTTTAATTTCTTCTTGTTCTTTAATAAATTGTTTTTGCTTATATTTTTGAGCTTGAATCATATCATTTTTAATTTCTATTTTATTATTTTCAAGCACTTTTTCTAAAGATATAATATTATTTCTAATTTTATTTAAATCATCTTTAAAAGCTTTTATTTTTTCTAATGGTTCTCTAAAAACAATATCTACTTTTGAAATAGTTCTTGGCATATCATTTAAATGTACTTCTTGATAATTATTTAAAGCATAATGGTTACGATGTCTAAAAATAAAATCTTTTAATTCTTGACCATTTTTAATAATTCATTCTTTAATATCTTTTGCTTTAATACTTAATTCTTTAAAATCATTACCCTTTATGTAAAAAGGGTAAACTATATTTTGAACTGTATTTTTAACAATATCACTCATTATTTCACTTCCTTAGTTTCTAATATTCGTGGTTCAATTCAAAATTTTCATCTTCCAAATTTATTTTGTTCGTTACATTCTTTTTCTGCTTCTGATTTTTGATCTAAATTATAAATTTTATGTTCTTTAAAACCATTGCTATAAGTTCTCATTACTACAAAATGAGTGGGTTTAAATGTACCATTTATTTTAGCTTCAAGTTCTTCGACTGTTTCTACAATACTAATTGGATTATTTCCAAATGTTTTTAAAAAAACTAATGTTTCATCATAACCATTTCAATTTGGAAAATATGTAATTATTAAATCTGTGTCTAATTCAAAATTTGGGATAGGTCTTTCCGTACCTCTCATAATTCGTGTTACTTTAATTTTCATTTTATTTTTTCCTTTCTATTTATTTTTTTAAAATTAAAATGGGGAATATCATATGCTCATTCAACAGCATATTCATGTAATTTTTTAAATTCTTTTAATTGTTGTATTTTTTTTCATATTTTTTTCATAATAATTAACTCAATTCTATTTTTTAATAATATTTGAGTGAACTTTTTGTAAATTCGCAAATTGTTCTGGTGTTAATTTTTTATTTAACACTTCAACTTCATATCTATCCATAATATCCATTTCATAATCTTGTGCCGCTTCCGGATAATTATCAAATAACTCTTTTAATAATGCTAATAAATCCATATTATTTACACCTCCAATTTAATTAATTCTGATTGTAAAATCATTAAAATATCAACTAATGCATTAAAATATCCAATTTTTTTACCAAAATCCAATTTATTAATTGTTTTATCATTTTGAACATCATCATTAGCTTTATTTCTCATTTCACTAAATTTATCAATTAATTTAATTAATGTTTCTTTATTCATAATTAATTCTCCTTATCATCAATTCCAAATAATGCTTTTTTCATTATTGATCCATAATTATTTTTATTTGATTCATATAATTTAATTAACTCTTCACCATCCATTTTTAAATATTGATGTTTTTGCAGCTGTAAATCATATTTTCAAATTATAAAAGTATTATTTTTTTTAATCCCAATCGCTGTATAATCAATATATTTTTTACTTGGATAAACAAAAACTTTATTAAGTCATCATCCAATATGATTAGCATGATTTGGTAAATTTATAAAAATAGCATTATTTGTCCGTAATTTTATTAACTTATTGTTAATAAAAATATTTGCTATAGGTTTATTTAAATTATTCATTCTTCTAATATTTTCTTTTGTTTAGTTACATAAGAAGAATTGATTGATAAATCATTGATTTTTTTCAATGTTTTTTTCTTAATTTTTCTATACATATAAAAACCTCCATTAAAAACATTGATTATTAAAAAAAGTACAATTTTGACACACTTAAAACACTATTTAATTTTTAATAGTTTATTTTACAAAAATATGAAATTAAATAATTTAACATGTTAAGTGAGTCATTTTTTAATTAAAAAAACAACTCCTTTCTTTTAATAAGAGTTGTTTTGTCCTAATTCGTTTTACAATTTACATTCCAAAAAATATGTTTTTAAGATGTACAATTAATTCTATTTACATTTTTTTGTTTTAAGTTATAATGAATAAGGTTATTTATATAATCAAATATGGCGGTTGTGGCGAAGAGGTTAACGCTCCGGATTGTGGCTCCGGCATTCGTGGGTTCAAGTCCCATCAGCCGCCCCATTTTTAACTACAAAAGTAGTTTTTTTATTTTTAAAAGAAAAAATATAATATAACATAATAAAAAACTCCCCTATTAAAGTTGTTAAGCAAATAGGGGAGTTTTTTTACTTAACTATAAGATATTGTGAAAAGCAATATATGAATTTATAATTTCCAAAATAATTTATTTCCGATAAAAAAATTTCTAATTAGTTAAGGCCTGTCTATTTACTTAATAAATACAACTGATATAATGAAAATGTTGACGTATTTAAAATAGCATTTTATTTTAAAGTAATTAATATCAAAATAAAATTATATATTATGGCAATTTAAATTTAATAATTTTACATAATTTTTTATTGTATTATTTTTAGTTGTTTTTTTGCTGTAATTTTAAAAAGTAAATTATGGGAGGTAACATTATGGACTCGTTACAAGTTGGAGATAGTGTCTTAGTACATGCTTATAAACATAATGGTTCAGTTTACCGTAGTTGAGAATCGGCGGTTGTTTTATTACTAGAAGAAGAATATATTGTTTTAGTAAATGAAGATGTCACTGTTACAGAATTGAATGGTAGAAAATGAAAAACAAATGAACCAGCAATTTGGATTTTTAATCGGAAAAATTGAAGTAATATTATTTGTATGCTTAAAGATACCGGGATAAATTACTATTGTAATATTGCATCGCCATTTATTATGGAGCAAAAAACAATTAAATATATTGATTATGATTTAGACATTAAAGTTTTTGCTGATGGTAGTTATAAAATTTTAGATCTAAAAGAGTTTAATCGAAATCGTATTGCTTGAAAATATAGTCGTGATATTGTTAATGCAATTTGAACAGAAATTGATAATTTAAAATATTTAATTAAAAATAAACTTTTTATTTTTGAACATAGTCGTGCAGAAGCGTTATGACAACAATATTTAGCATTAAAATCTAAATTACTTAAATAAGGTTTTATTGTTTAATTTCTAAATAATAGATATAATAAAAGTGTTTTAGAGAGGAGATTTCTAATGGGGCAATATAATTTTAAAAAAAATTTTTTATGAGGTAGTGCTTTTTCTGGTCCTCAAACAGAAGGGGCATTTTTGGAAGATGGAAAATCTGCATCAAATTGAGATCATTGATTTAGGTTAGAAAAATATCGTTTTTTTAACCAACAACCTTGTTTAAATGATTTTTACCATCGTTATCAAGAAGATATTAAAATTGCAAGGGAGTTAAATTTTAATTCATTACGAACATCAATTCAATGAAGTAGATTAATTCCTGATGGAAAAACAATTAATCCAAAAGGAGTTGAATTTTATAATAATGTAATTAATGAAATGTTAAAAAATAACATTAAACCAATTATTAATTTATTTCATTTTGATATGCCATATTGAGCACAACAAAAAGGTGGCTGACTTTCACGAGAAGTAGTTGATGCTTTTGTTTTTTATGCAAAAACTTGTTTTGAATTATTTGGTGATCGAGTTGAAATGTTTACCACTTTTAATGAACCAATTGTTGTAATTGAAGGTAGTTATTGATATGATTGACATTTTCCAAATGAAGTTAATATGCAGCATGGTATGCAAGCTCAATGAAATAGTTTAATTGCCCATTTAAAAGCAGTTAAAGTATATCGACAATTAAAATTAAAAGGAGAAATTGGATGCATTTTAAGCATTTCACCATCAATTCCTCGCAGTCAAAATAAGGCTGATTTAGAAGCAGCAAAATGACATGATTTGTTTACAATTAATTGTTTTTTAGACCCAATGGTTAAAAATACTTATCCACAAGAGTTAAAAGAAGTTGCTAAGAAATATAATTTTATGTGACAAATTGTTGATGGAGATGAAGAATTAATTCAAGATGAAAACTTAAAAATTGATTTCTTAGGAGTTAATTTTTATCAACCAGCCCGAGTAAAAGGCATTGATTTTATTCCAGATTTTACTAACGGAGCAATTACACCACATTATTTTTACCAGCCTTATGAAATGCCAGGGCGTCGAATTAATCCATACCGAGGATGAGAAATTTTTCCAAAGGCAATTTATATCACATTAATGAATTTAAAAGAACATTATAATAACATTCCGGTTTATATTTCAGAAAATGGAATGGGAGTTGAGAACGAAGAACGCTTTTTAGAACAGGGTATTATTAATGATCAATATCGCATTGATTTTGTTAAAGAACATTTGGCTTGAGTTCATCAAGCAATTAAGGATGGTTCAAATTGTTTTGGTTATCATTCTTGGGCTTACATTGACAATTGATCATGAATGAATGCATATAAAAATCGTTATGGATTTGTTCAATTAGATTTAACTAATAACGGTAAAAGGGTTTTAAAAAAATCAGCCGAATTTATTGCTAAAACTGCTAAAACAGGTGTGTTTGAATATGAAGCAGAATTAATTTAAGGATTTAAAATGAAAATTACAGATTCAGAACGGCTAATTGCCTTACGAAAAGAGTATGATGATAATCATAATAAATTTAATCAACAAGTGTATGTTTCGCGGTATAGTGAAGCATCACGAATTTTAAAGTTAATTCGGGTAATTAAAGTTAAAAAACCGTTGAATGAAACCTTTCATATGTTATTAACAATGCTGGCGCATGATATGAATGCTAACCTAACATATGATGATTTAGAAAATGATGCTTTTTACCGAGCAGGAACAAAGGATAAAAAACGAGAAATGCATTTAGCTTGCTTTAACGAGAATGAAGAAGTAACACTTGAATGATTCACATCAGAAGCTTGAATTAGTAAAAATTTTTGTTTTCTTAGTAAAAAAAATGGACAAGAAACAAAGATTACTTATTTAGAAATTGTTAAAAGTTTAAAAGCAAAAACAGGTTATTTAGAACAAATTATGCGGAATAATTATCTTAAAGCTGAAGTTATTCGATTTGATATGCAAATGTATGAGTTAAAACGAAATTTAGACTTATTATCGGCAAAACAATTAGCTAATTATCAGATTAAGATGAGTAGGTATAAAGAACGATTGGCTGCAATTCGTTCGTTTTCTAAGTAAAAGATTAAAAGAAGATATATTGTAATATATCTTCTTTTTTAATAAAATGTTATTACTAAATCATATTGTGGTTTAGTTTTTTATTAATTAAAGAACTATTAATTTTAAAATATGTAGCATTTAATCAGTATTAACCATCACGCTTTTACTTGCAAAAAATATCATAAAAAATAATTTATTTATGAAAATAGTTAAAATAAGAAGACAAAATTCACTTAAAACATTAATTGTTAATTAAATAATGGTAAAAAATAATATTAGACAATAAAAGCAACAATAATAATTATTAAAACAGCTAAACTACAAATTGCCCCCGAAATTAAGATAATATGGTTTTTATAGTATAAATAACGATGAAAACTCTTTTCAATAATACGAATTATTATTCAAGTAATAAAGAATATTCCAGCTGGAATAAAAGCAAAATAAATTATAAAAGATGGTACCATAGTATTTTTACCTTTCTCTTGGAAAATTATATCAGAAAAATAGAATAATTTTCTTATTTTTTAAATTACTTTAAAAAATATTGCTTTTTAAAGTGCATAATATATAATGAAAATAAGGCAATTTTATTAGAAGGGTGGCATGTTATGAAAAAGATTTTACTAGTATGTTCTGCTGGAATGAGTACTTCAATTTTAGTTAAAAAAATGGAAGAAGCAGCGGAAATAATGAATATTGATGTTCATGTTGAAGCAAAAGCGATGGCTGAAGCACAATCTGTATTAGAAAATTATGATGTAATTTTGCTTGGTCCACAAGTAAAATATATTGAAAACAATATTAAAAGTATGACAGAGAAGCCTGTTTCAGTTATTCCAGCTAATGTTTATGCCTTAGGAAAGGGAAAAGAAGCTCTTGAATTAGCTTTACAATTAATTGGGTAATTTTGGGAAAATAAGTATTATTTTTAGAAAGGAATTCTCAAGATAATGGAAAAGAGTAATGATAAATTTAATCCAGAAAAGGGTAAAAAAACCAAGAGTATGGATTTTAAAACTTGATGAAATAATAAAGCATTACCAACAATGTCAAAATTAGGAAACCAACGTCATTTATCAGCAATTCGTGATGCATTTGGAACAATGATTCCATTAATTATTGCAGGAGGGATTGGTTTATTAATTGATGCAATTATCTTTGGGGGAGCTGGTTCTGGGAAAGTATCATTACTAGGGCTTTTTGCCAGGGCAGCCGGATATAGTTGAGACTCAATAGGAGGTTTATTTGCTGATACATCAACTAGTTGAGGAAAAGCCTCATCAATTGGAGCTTTAGCTTTTGGGCAAATTCAAATTGCGACAATTGGAGCAATGTCATTGTATTTTGCGTTTTTATTAGGCTATTTCTTAGTTTTATCAAGAAATTATAAATCACCGGTTATTGCTGGTTTAGCCTCATTTGCAGGATTCATTATTGCAAGTATGGGACAAGTTTCCTTCTTTATGGATTCAAAAGGATTATTTACCGCTTTAATTATTGGGATAGCAACAACTGAACTATTTGTTTGGTTTGGAAATATGAAAAAATTAGAAATTCAATTACCCGCGGGTGTTCCACCAGCGGTGGGAAAATCATTTGCCGTATTTTTACCAATGGTTTTCACATTAAGTATTATTGGTATTTTTAATATTTTATTTTTAGCACCAGCCATTGCGTTACCAAATATTGGTTTTGAAGTTGAACAATGAAATACCTTTGTTTCATCAGGAAACTTATGAGATCCAAAATTAGGTGCAAATGTAACACTTAATAGTTTTGCAGATTTCTTATATTCTACATATGGTGTTGAGATTTTTGCCAAACTTCCTAATGGTAGTTGAGATTTGGCAACAAAAGGGACTGGATGAACTATAATTTTTGGCCAAGCTGTTTTAAAGGCAGTTGAAACTGCAATTAGTAATTTTGGAGTTGGAGATCAAAGTGCAATGGAAGCTTGATTTGCAAGTTTTGATCCAAAAAATGCTGATGGTTTAATGACCCAAACAGGTTGAAATTCATTAGGTCAATTTATTTTAGCCAAAGGTGGTAATTTTGGTGGAACTATTTCAGGCAATAAAGGAATTGAATATTTATCAGCAAATATGTTTTTTTCAACTAATGCTGCTGGTGAAGCATTTTTAACAGTTTCTTTACGTTATGTCACAGTTCCAATTGCATCTAATGCATTTGGATTTGGGGCAGCCATTTACCGTTTCTTTACTTCTTGATTCATTGGGTTTGCCACAGGGAATGGTGGTTTAGGATTAGCAGTTCTTTATGTGTTCTTTATTTCATTCTTCTGATTCTTTGGAGTCCATGGTTCAAACATTATGGCCGCTATTTTTGAACCAATTTGATGAATGATTATTGGAGTTAATACTGCACTAATTTCTGCGGGATTATCAGCACGAACAAATTTAAATGATCAAGTTGGAATCTTTGGAAAACCATTCTTTGATATTTATATGAATATTGGAGGATCAGGAGCTACATTAGGATTATTAATCATGGTTTTAATTTTATCACGTCGTCGTGAATTAAAAGAGGTTTCAAAATATGCTCTACCGGCAGGGTGCTTTAATATTAATGAACCAGTTATTTTTGGATTTCCATTAGTATTAAACCCAACTTATATTGTGCCGTTTATTTTATCGCCAATGACTGCAATGTTAATTGGTTGAGTGGCAACAGGACCATTACATATTGTTAATGTTGTTTATGTAACGGTTCCTTGAACAACACCTTGATTTTTAGGAGCTATTTTAGCAACTGTTGACCCAATGGCGGTTCTGATTGCACTAATTTGTTTTGCTGTTTCAACAGCAATTTGGATTCCATTTATTTTATTAGATAATTATACTTATTATCGTAAATTGAAAAAAACGGATCCTGTTGCATATGAAGAAGAAATGAAATATTTGCATGATAAAGAATATCGTAACCAGGTTAAAGCAGAAGCAAAAGCTGAAAAGCAAAAAGCAAAAGAAGAATTAAAAAAAGCTCGTGAAGCAAAAAAAGCAGCACAACATGCTGCTAAAAAATAAAAAATGCGCCTACTACTAAGTAATTAGTGGTCGGTGCTTTTCAATTTTTAATAAATTATTTTAAGCAAAAATAGTTACGGCTAAAATTAAGAGAATTAAAAAAATACTTAAACAAACACTGTATGATACAATTAAAGCAATTTTATGTCATGCTGAATAGCGTTGTAATACTTTTGTTCTAAATCTAACAATTGTTCAAACAATAAATGGAATAATAAAGAAAATTACTGCTACTAGAATAATAATCTGTTGTGTTGTCATTTTAATCACCTTTCTTAATTTTAACGAAATATAATAGAGAAAACAATAATAAAAATCAGAAAGAGGGAAATTATGATTGAAAAGAAATTTATTTTTGCTGCATCAACATGTGCATTTCAAATTGAAGGAGGTCGTAGTTTAGGCGGGCGAACAGAATCAATTTGAGATGAGTTTACAAAACGTAATTTTTCAATCCCGCCATTAGGAAAGGCAGAACGGGAAATTAATTCAATTGAAGTTGCAGCTGATTTTTATAGTAAGTATAAAACTGACGCTCGAATTATGAAACGAATGGGATTACAAGGATTAGTTTATAATATGGATTGAACTCGAATTTTTCCAAAAAATAGTACTGATTTTAATCCAGAAGGGATTAAATTTTATGATGATGTTTTTAAAACATTAGTTGAAAATGGTATTAAACCAATTCCAATTTTATATCACTGAGATACGCCAATGTGAGCAGAAATTCAGGGTGGATTTGAGAACCGTAATGTAATTGAATGATTCCGAAACTATGTCCGCGTTGTGTTTCAATACTTAGGGAAATATAGTAATTTATGATTTGTTAATGATGAGAATTCTACTTTTACATTAGATGCTTATTTAAATGATTACTTACCACCAGCAAAAAATGATAAAACAGCATTTGCTAAAGCAATTCATCATTTAAACCTTAGTGCAGCAATTGCGAAATAAGAATTTGATTTAGCTAAGTCAAAAGGTTATCTTGCTAACGATGCATTGTTAGGAATTTACCATGATTGAGCGCCACCGTATCAATTCCGAGAAGGTGACCAAGCAGCAGTTGAAAAATATAACGGATGATTTAAAAATTTCTTTTTAGACCCAAACTTAAAAGGAACTTATCCAGATGTTTTTTTTCAATGGTTAAAAGATGAAAAAATTAATTTTATGATTAGTGATGAAGATTTAAACTTATTAAAAAAACATCAATTGGATTTAATTGGTTGAAATTATTATCGCCCATGTTATATTACTGGGGATAATTATGTGGATAATTTAAAAGAATTGCACCAAAAAAGTCATACTTTTTTTGTACCGGGTTTTAAACAAGTATTTCCAAAAGGCATTGAATATACAAAATGAAATTGAATTATTGATCCAAAGATGTTAGCGACTGGAGCGGAAATATTATGAAAAGAATATCAAAAACCCTTAATGATTATTGAAAATGGAATGGGTGATTTTGATGATAAAGCAGCACCATTAATTTTAGATCAAGATCGAATTCGCTATTTAAGTTTACATTTAGCAGAAGTATTTAAAGCACTTGAACGTGGAGTTAATTTAATTGGTTATTCATTATGAACTTATTGTGATATTTTTTCGCCAAGCGGAGGATATCGAAAAGATTATGGCTTGGTTTCTGTTGATTTTAATAGTAAAATTAAAACGCGAACACCAAAATTATCTTATGTTTGATATAAACGAGTAATTACAACAAATGGTAAAAATCTTGCATATGATGATATTGATGTTTTAACGAATTTATTAAAAACCGAATTAACAACATGAGACTTTTGATATCAATAAGGAGGCTGACATGAAAATTGTATTAATTGGAGCAGGACGAATTACAAAATGATTTTTAGATGATTTACAAAATACAAAATATAAAGATCAAATTACTTTATTTGGAATTTACAATTTAACTTATGTAAAAGCTTTACAATATAAAGATACTTACCAAATTCACAAAGTCTATCAATCATTAGATGAGTTAATTAAAGATGCTGCAAATTTTGATTTAGCATATATTGGGACAAGTGATGCAACTCATTATGAAATTGCTAAGCAATTATTATCACATAAAATAAATGTTTTTTGTGAAAAACCATTAACATTATCATACCAAACTGCACAAGAGTTGTATGATTTAGCAGCAACAAACAATGTTTTATTATTTGATGGAATTAAAACTGGATTTTCACCAGTTTATCAAATGATGAAAGTAGATTTGGAAGCTGATTTAATTGGAACAATTGAATATTTGAGTGCTAGTCATGCGAAAGTTTCAACAAGTGGTAAAAAGCCAGAACCAAAATCAAATGATAAAAACTTTGTTGGGTTACATTTAGCTGGGGGAATGTATGCTTTATTTATTGGCCTTGATTTATTAGGGCCAGCTCAATTAGTAACACATTTAAATAATGCTTATGCAACCCATAAGGCAATTTCTACTTCTGTTTTAAATATTCGTCATAAAAATCAGGGCATTTCAACAATTATTGCTAGTGATAGTTTATCCAGTGATTTATCAGCACAAATTTTAGGAACAAAAGGTTATATTAGACTGGGGGGGGTAATTTGCAAAAATACAATGCTGATTATCAAAAAGATTCTTGTCATATGGCATATACTTATCAAGTTTATGATTTACAAGGTAATTTAATTAAAACTGTTGATGAACCATTTACAACGGCTGGTGAAGGACTACGGTTTGAGATTGAGCATGTCTATGATTTATGAAAAAATAAAAAAAATGAGTCAAATGTTGTTACGAAAGCAATTTCATTAGAAATTATTAAAATTTTAGAATTAACAAATAATACTAATGATCATCAAATTATTGAATTATAGTGAAAATTGTAAATGCAAGTAGAAAAAAATCTTATACTTTTATATTAACATATTTTTTAATAAAATTGACAAAATAATGTAAACTGTAATATGAAGTTCAACAAATCTATTAATTTAATAATAACTTATTTGCTTATAATTGATATATTAAAATAACATAAAAAGACATAAACGATGTATAATTATATTAATTAATATTAAATTGGAGGAGCATAATATGATAAATAAAAAATTAGCAGAATATTTAGATATTTCTAAAATACAAGCAACAAAAATTGAGATGTCTATTTTATTTTTACTAGTTGAAGCAAATAAAATTAATCGTACAATTTATAAAACTTATGTTTTAAAATTTATGTCATTTTTAGAATGAAAAATGGCGCAAAAATATGGAGAACATTTTTTTAGAACTGATTTTATAGCTTTAGAAAATGGACCAGTTCCAGGAAGTTTTATGGACTATATTGATAATAATCCAAATTGTAAATTCAATTATTTTATGTGCAAAAATATAAATATAAATAATAATAATTCAAAAACTAAAATTTTTTATTTAAAAGATTTGAATTCTGAAAAATTCATAAATTTAGATTACTTTTCAGATGTTGAAAAACCTTTATTAAAAGAAGCAGTTAATTGAATTTTTTCCTTTAATAAAGTTGGAGAATTAAGTGAAGATACTCACTTAAAAATGAAATCATGAAAACAAGCATGAACTAAAGCTCAACAAGAAGGAAAGAAATCAATAATTTTTGATTTTGCATTAGACATATCAAAAAATGAAGATGATGAAACATATGAAATTATTAAATTGTATAAAGAACTAGGATACAAAAAAAATGGAAATTAATAATATTATAGTTTCATTCCTTATTGATAATGCAGATATGACAACAACCGAAACAGGAGCACCTCATCCTTCAATTTGTATACCAATTTTTAAAGATGACAAAGATATTCATGTAATAAGACTTACTACACAAAAACCAAAAGAATATGAAAAGCTTGTAATTAAAATTAATGGTAGACCAGATACAAAATTATATAAAGATTGTTATGTTAGATTAGACGGAAGTAAAAGTAACTTTCATATAATTAAAGAAAATAATTGCCTCAATTATAAAAGTATTTATTGTCAAAATATTCATGATAAATATAGAAAAAAAATTTTACAAGCTTGCTTAAATTCAAAATTTATACCACGAATTTTTCATCCATTAATACAAATAGAAATAAATAAATTTAAATAAAATTTTGAATTTTATTAACAAACAATTTTTTAGCTGAATTCCAACCTAAACACTGTCGTGGTCTTTCATTAATAATATTAACTATTTCATCATAATATTGTTGTGAATAAATATCTAAATCAATACCTTTAGGAAATCAATGCCTTAAATCCCGGTTAATTCGTTCTACAATAGGTTTTTGAGTAGGTTTACCTTTATCACAAAAATAAACTTTAGTACCAATATAAGCTTCAATTTGTTTTCATTCTGAAAACTCTTTACCTTGATCAGTTATAATACCTTTAACTATTTTCTTTAAGATATTAGTTTTAAAAATACTTTTAATAACTCTAATTACTTCGTTTGGTGTTCTATCTTTTAATTTTTTTACAATTTCAAATTTAGTTAATTGTTCAGTTAAAACCAAACATACAGATTTCAAATCTTTGCCAACTATTGTATCCATTTCAAATCAACCAAATTCATTTTTATTATGTTTAGCTTCTGCAATAGTTCTAAAACTAGTTAATTTACCACGATTATCAATATTTTGTTTACTTTTATTTTTTCGACCGTGAAAATACAAATTACGTTTATTTAAACCAAATAAACCAAGAAAAACATACTTATATAAAGTTTTAAAACACACCGGAAATTTGATACCAAATTCACGTTTATATGCATAGCAAATAATTTCTGGGGATCAATGAAATTTATTAAATTTTTCATCTAATCACATTAATTGTTGATATGAAAATTTTATATGTTTAACTGATTTTTTACGATTTTTAAGATACTTTTTATGAGCTTTAATAGGATTATATTCTTTTAACTTTTGAAAACGTTTAACTTCATTTCAAATTGTAGAGACACTTCTTTCCATATATTTAGAAATTTTAAATAAATTTGGTTTGCCATTTTTCTTTTGAAATAGTTTTGATACTAATAACTGACTTAATATAACACGTTCATCAATACTGAAATGCTTATAATTCATTATTAAATACCTTTCTAAAATTTTTTGTTATAATTATTACATATTTTTAATAAAGGAAGGAATAAGTTAAAAATGAAAAAGTTATTAAGTATTTTGGGAGCAATCGGATTAACAGCAACAAGCACAACATCATTAATTAGTTGTGAAAAACCAAATAACAATGAAAACGGGGGGGGTAATAAACCAGAACCAGAACCTAAACCCGAAAAACCACAACAACCACCAGAAAATAGTAAATGAGAAATAATATTAAATCCAAAACAAGAAGTAAATATAAATGGTGATGAATGATATTTTATTATTGATAAAGATGTAAAAATAAATTTTGGACTTTATAATAATAAAGAATTACAATGAAAATTTAATGATAATATGATTTTATTTCCTAAAGATAAACCATTAGGTGGATATATAACAGGTATAAATTATGTTAGAGGAAATAATGCTGTTTATAAATGAAAAGAAAAAAATAAACCAATATCACCAGATGTTGATAAAAATACTGGTAACATTACCGATTGAAAAGAATAAAAGGACTAACAAGTCCTTTTTATATTAATCGCACAAATTTCATAAAGATAATTAATAAAAATATATTTGTTATTGTGTTATATAACGCCGGACTAAATTTTCACACCTCAAACGTTTGATTAAAAAAACTATATATTGTTTGAAATATTTTACCAACACCACTTGCTAACTCATTCACTTGTTTTACACCAGGAATATTATTTACAACTCAAATTGCAGCATTTCGAATATGACATGCTAAATTATATCAACTACAACTTTCATATTGTGCTTGTCATCATTGTCCGTCAGGAAATAATCCGCCATTATTTATTTCTTGTCAATTATAAATACCAAAATTAAAATCATAATAACGATACATATCATTTTCTTTTTGCGCTTGTAATTCAAAAACATTATAACCAATTTTTTGTTCTTCAATTTTTTTATATTTTAAACCATATTTGTTTTTTAAAGCACCTTCAAAAACATAACCTTCATTTTGATTAATATTATAATCATTTGCAACGGAAAAATCATAATTAAATACATTACCATAATTAGTACTATAAAATCGATTTTTAAACGCTGAATACAATTTAATATCTAATTGCTTATATTTATCAGAAAAATAAAAATATCGTGGATAAATTTTAAAACCATTATTCGCTAATAAACCATATTTCTTGTTATAACCTTGCACATAAGTATTATTTTCTAAATCAAAAATGGTTCGTAAATAATCCTTATAAAAATTTTGCGAAACCTTAAACATACTATTTAATAACTTTTCAAATTGAGTTTTATTAGTATTACTTTCTGCAATTAATACATCTCTAAAATTAACTAACTTTAAACCAAAAAAGTTAATTAAAATCGTATCATATTGTAAATTATCAATATAACCACTTTCAATAAAATTACTACGATTTTGAAATACTGGCACCAATGCATGCGCAAAAAATGCTTTTAAAAATTTATTAATATCAATTTGTCCTTTCATCTGTTCAAAAATATATTTACCAGTATTAGGAGTATTACCTTGATAATAATTATATGTTTCAGCACTAAAATTAAATGTATTTTCTTTATCTTTCATAAAAGAAAATAAAAACCCTAAATCATCAGTATACCGATAACTATTATAATCATATCCATTCCAATATTGCTTAAGGTGTGTTAACTCTAAACTACCAGCAATAATATTTTTTCGTTCATCAATCGTTAAAATCATTCGATAAATTGACTTTTTAGTTAAAATTATACCAGTACTAGTTTTATCTAAATTATTAATAATTTCAAAATCAAAAATAATTCTTTGACTACTTAAATTTGGATCATCATAATCAGGGTTACCACCTTGTTGAACTCGAATATTTTCTTGCACAATAGCATTAATATATTTTAATAAAAAAGAACGAGTATTTTGATAATATTCAGTATATCATTTTAAATTTCCATTTTTATCAACATCTGGTGATATTGGTTTATTTTTTTCTTTTCATTTATAAACAGCATTATTTCCTCTAACATAATTTATACCTGTTATATATCCACCTAATGGTTTATCTTTAGGAAATAAAATCATATTATCATTAAATTTTCATTGTAATTCTTTATTATTATAAAGTCCAAAATTTATTTTTACATCTTTATCAATAATAAAATATCATTCATCACCATTTATATTTACTTCTTGTTTTGGATCTGTTACTTCTTTCCAATTTTGGAATTTTAAATTAACCAATTGTAAATTATCAACACTTTTTTCTAATTTATTAATAACTTCAACAGTATTAAAATACTTAGCAAACGAATAAGAAAAGTTAGTTAATTCTTTTAAAAATTGTTTCTTATCAACATCATAAAATTTATCAATATTATACTGTTTGGAATAAATATCCCAATTTTTATATAAATCCATGAACTCATCACTAGGTTTATCAAATGAAATTCCCGTTGAATAACTATCCTTTAAAAAGTCTAAATATCATTTATCATTATAAGTTAATGATTGTGATGTTTTTAAAGTAGGGTTAATAAAGTAATTTGTTTCAGACCAATTTTCAAAGAAACTACTGCGTAAAAACATCGTATTAATAAAATCAGTTTCATTGATACCGATTGCTTGTTGCTTAACATTATAATTTTGCTGATTTAAAGGTTTGAATGCTGTTAAAGTAATAAAAGGAATAATTAACCCTAAAATCCCTAAAATAGATATGGCAAATAAAGATAATGACTTACGCATTATTCTTTACCACCTTTAACTATATCTTTATTAATTTTTTTCTTAATTCATAATATTAAATCAATAATTCCCGCAGCAGTTAAAATTCAAAAAATTATATATCCGATACACATAATTGAAGAAACTGAACCAAATTTACTCAAAAATAATTGAAATTCTTTAATATCAATATAAAGAAAAGGTACAAACATTCCCAAACTAATTACCAAAAAATATAATAATATTTTTCATCATTTTTCTTTTAAAAACTTTAAAATTTTACTTTTCATAAATTCAACTCCTAACTATACAATGTTTTTGAAACAATAAACCCAACAATATATAAACTTGATATTGTTAACATTAATGGATGACTAAACAAAATTGCCATTTTGCCAAACAAAGAAAGTAACCAGGTATCTGAGTTATATAAATCCATAATAATATTTTTTGCTGATGTAAGTTGATTTATAATAACTGTTATAAAACCTGTCCCAAAAATAGCTATTGCTGCAACTAATAAAACTAATCTAATCATTATTTATGTATCCTTCTATATGCTTGTTCTCTTGTTTTTGCTTGTTTAGCTAAACTTGATAATTGTTGTTTATTACGATTAATTTTAAATTGTTTACGTTCTTTAAAATGTGCTTTTACACCTTTGCCAGTGTTAACAGCGCCACGAGCACCACGAGCTGTTGCAGAATATAATTTTGATGTACTATTTTGAACAGTTGAACCTAATTCATTATATTGTGTTGATGTACCATGAATAGCATAAATTGATAATTTAATAACCATAAAAAAGATTATAAAATAAGCAATCGTTGTATTTGTCATTGGCAATTTAGTATTTCAAATCACATCAAAAATAAACAAAAATACATCAAAAATAAAACTAAAAATTTTGTCTCAATTACTATTATTCTCAGCAAATAAATTAATCATCTTTACCACTTCCTTTTTCTTTTTTAGGTTTTAAATTTTTCTTTAAAATATCAATGTCTAACAATTCTAAACGTTCTTTTATTGTTAAATCTTTAAGTTGTGTTCAATAGTACTCTTTAGTAACAGGAACATCATCATTTTTTAGTTCACGAACAAATGACAATCATTTACTTTCATACTTTTGGGCGATTTCTAATGGGATAATTATTTTAAAAAACCGAATTCCTAATCCAACATCAGATCTATGTTTTGCATGTTTACCTTCGGCTGTACGTTTGACAGACTCGGTTTTTCAAATTTCATAATCAGTAATATCTTGAAAAATACCAATTCGCATAATAAAGAATCTATTAAAAAAGTTAAATCCTTTTTTAACAATTGGTTTTTTCAAAGAAATAGGAATAATAATACCACTAGCTAATTGGCGAATATTATTTCAAAGCATACCTTCGCGTTGTGCAGTAAATAAAGCACGATGTCCAAAATGTCTTGCCAACACAATTCAAGGAATTTTGCCACGGTGAGTTACTTTTTCATCGTGCGGGCTTGTCCCATCGATATATAAAAAACTTTCATCAAACAAAATTAAACTATCATCTGGGGGAACTGGTTTTGTTCTATCTGTAAAGTCTAAATTTTTAAATGTTAAAACTTTAACTTTGTCATCTTCTAATGGATAATTACTATAAATTTTATCTGTTAATAATTTCATTGTTTCTGACAAATAAGTTAAAAGTAATGTTTTCCCTGTTCCTAATTTACCGATAATAACTGATAAAGGATTATCTCAAACAAAATTAACTAACCTAAACGCATTTAACTGATAAAAAATATTTTTTCATAATCACCAAAGAAAATAAATACATTGCAAAGCAAATAATAATCAAAAAACTAAGCCGGTATAATTTAAAGAAATAATTCAAAATAATAAATCAACTAAACTAAACAAAAGCATTGAACCGCTAATATAACAATAATTTTTTAGAAAAAATATAAACTTTTTCATTTTACCTCCAATAGTTATTTATAATTAAACTAGTATTATTATGGTTTTCTCTCCCCACAAATCAAAAAGGAGAGTGATAAAAATACTTAGTATTTTTTTATCAATACTACGGACATTCACACCAATAATGCCCTATATATTATTATTTTTAGGTTTTAATCCTTTTGGAAAAGAATTATTCATATTAGATAAAATAATATGATTATTCAATACAATAGAAATTAATAACCCATCATTTATTTGATTTATCATTATTTCAGTTTTAATAGGAGCAGGAATAATAATAATCAAAAGAATAATATCAATATTTATATAAAAATTTGTGGGGAGAGAAAACCATAATAATAACAAAATTTAATTATTTAAAACAACTAACTATTTTAAAAACCATTCACAACAAAAACCAAGTTAAAAATAAAATAACAATTCAAATACCAATCATAAAAGTTAAATATTCATTTTGAGTTAAATTTCATGTTGTAATACTTTCAACATTAGATTTATCTATAAATAAAAATACATGAATAAAAAACTCTTTTAATTTTTCTCAATCTTTTATCATAATTTAAAAGCTTCACATTTTTTGAATGATTTTAAAAAACATTCCAAAAAATAAGACTATAAATAATACAAAAGATAATATATATAGAAATTCGGGGGCATTTGAACCAATAATATAACTAACAAATTGAACTCAGTAATCATATAAACTCATTTAATTTAAATCTTTCAAATCATTAATTAATTCTTGTTCTTTTTCAACACTTCAACTTGTTAAATTATTATGGTTATTTGTTTTTACTTTTTGAGGTTCACCCGGAAATAATGCTTTTTTCATTTGTGTAAAATAATTTTGTTTATATTGATTATACAAATTGATTAGTTCTGTTCCAGTTAAATATTTTCACACATGACGTTTTAAATTTTCATTATATTTTACAATAGGGTAAGAATTATCATAAATTAAACCAATAGCAACTTGATCAGAATGTTTTTCACTAAAATAAATAAATCTATTGCTTAATCAAAAACCAATATGTTTATTGTGATTAGGCAAATTTATAAATGAAGCTTTATCTGTTCTAAAAACTATAAATTCTCTTCGAATAAAGTAATTTTCTACGTTAATATTCTTCTTATAACTTGGTTTCTGATACATTATTCAAATCAACTCGCTTTCTATTGCACTGCATTGAACAAACATTTAACTTAAAATACAAACTACCAACAAATTTTTTATTCAAAATAGAATGACAAATTTGACATTTACGTTTAATAAAAAATATTCAAATTCCTAACATAATTTTTTCCTTTCTCTTAATTTTTGATGAAAAATTCAATGACAATTATCACAATATTCCTTTTATAATTTGCCATTTTTATTCATTTCACTTTCTAAATGTTCTGCGATATGTTGATAAAAACTCATTTCTTTTCGAATAATATTAACGGATTCATGATGAATTTCATATTCATTTAATTGAATTAAAGTAGCTTGCATAGTTTTAATTTTCATTTTAATTTCATCTAATAAATCTTGCATATTTTACTCCTCTAAACTTTCTATTTTTTCTTTGAATTCAGATTTTATAACATAAGCACCTTCTGTTCCAATAATTAATGATTTCCCTTGAATATATACAAAATCACTTTTCTTTAATTGATTTTGTTTTAATTTTTCAATTAATTCATCTCTTAATACAATTTCACTTGATATAGTATTTTCTAAAAAAGTTATATGATTATCTTTTTCAACAAGTTTATTTTCATAAAAACTTTTTACTTTTTCTAAAATTTGTTCACGATCACTTTCAGAAAATATTTCATCCACTTCATGATGATTTAATCGTTCTTGATATTCTTTTAACATTTCATAAGTTGCTTTTAAAACATCTGGTGCCATTTTATTAGGCCACTTTGCAAAATCTTGACCACAAATCGAAATTACTTGTTCGATACTATCTATAATTTTTTTCATATAAATACTCCTTAACATTTACTGTAACAAACATTGTTATATCTAATGCTTAAATAATGTATATGTATTGTAATAAACACTGTTAATAACATTGTTAAATATATAAAATCAAAAATTAAGGCACACTGAAAATAACTACTTAGTTTTAACTAATAGCTATTAAAATATAAAATTATACGTTTATAATTAAGTTGATATTTTTACACTATATACTGCCTACAAGTTTTTGAAAAAAGAAATACTTTTTACAACATTATTTCTATTAAATACTACTAAAAAAATATTTCATAATAGACTCAATATTATGAACAATAAACAATATAAATGTAACTACTATTGGCGATATAGTCATATTTATTTCCACAACAGGATTTTTCATCTTGTTAACATTATCAATAATAACCAAAATAATTAAATTTATTTAAAAATAAATTTGTAGACAGTGTATAGTGCAAAAATAAACAACAAAATTATTTATTCAATTCACATAAAAGCTAGTGTGCCATAGCTAAGATATATGATCGATTATAATAAATATTAAAATCCTTTAACCATAACACGGAAAAAGTTTAATATTTTAATAATTACTCAAATTCCAAATGGAATTAAAATAATTCAAGCATCACCTAAAAAAGTCATTAATTGTGGTAACACAGCATAAACAGCATCTTTAACTTTCATCATCGCATTACCCAATCCAGTTCAAATAGAATCCATTCCTCCTGAAATAGTAGGAGTATCTGCAGCTAGAAAATTAACAGCTGTTGTTAAATACATACCTAACATTATTCTTTATCCTCCTTATTTTTAATTTCTTTTTTATCTTTTTTCTTTCCTTGAATTTGACGAATTTTTTGATAAATCGATAAACCAATTCAAGCAAGAATTCCTAAAATAATAACAATACTAAATATTCATGTTAACCATACTGGCATAACTTAATTCCTCCTAGAAATTTAGCTTGCGCGGCACGCTTCGCGTGTTCGCTACGCTCAAAATAAACAATATTGAATAAATCACCGCTAATAAATTACGCGGATAATTTATTCATTTTCTTTTACATTATTAGTTACTATCTTATTAACAGTATTAATAACATTATCTTTTCCATACTTAGTTACTAAGGACCGCAAAATAAAATAATGTTTTCTTTCCATTAAAAAAATCAACTCCTTTCAAAGTTGATTTTTTTCTGCTTCATATTACAATTTACATAGAGAGGAACAAAATTAATGAATGTTTTAGCAATTGACTTAGGTGGAACTAGTTCTAAGTGTGCTGTTTTTTCAGAAAAAAAAGTTATTCGTTGTGAATTTAAAGTTACAACAAATAAAGCAGCAATTTTACAAACCATAAAAGAAGAAATTGATCAACAATTAGAAAAACATCAAATTGATTGATCAACAATTAGTCAAATTGGTTTTGCAATTCCTGGTTTCTTAGATGAAAAAAATGGAATTGTTGCTTTAGCTGGCAATTTAAATTGACGTAATTTTAATATTAAAGGAGAAGCTGAGAAAATTTTTCAAAAACCAGTTCATATTATTAATGATGCTAATGCAGCTGCATTAGCAGAATATTGAGATCGTATCTATGATAAAAAAGAATCATTAGTTTTATATACATTAGGAACTGGAATTGGTGGCGGAATTGTTTTAAATGGTCAATTGTGAACAGGTGCAAATGGCTTTGCTGGTGAACTTGGTCATGGTGGTTGTTTTCAAACTTTATTTGCCTGTACTTGTGGATTAGAAAACTGCATTGAACCAGTTTCTTCAGCGACAGGTTTAACAAAATTAATTAACCAAACTGCTGATGAAAATCCGGGTAGTTTATTAAACCAATTAAAAGAAAAAGAAAAACATGATTTAAAATTAGTTGATATTAAACCATTATTTGATAAAAATGATGAATTAACAATTGCAACAATTACTAGAGGATTAATTCCATTAGCATATCATATTGTAACAATGTTATATATTCTAAATCCACAAATAATTATTTTAGCTGGTGGTGTTACTAATTTAGGGGTAAAATTGAAAAATATATTACAAGAGTTAGTAAAAGCACGAATTGGTGATTTTATGTTAAAAACTTTTACAATTGAGATTTCAAATTTACAAGATAAGGCAGGAATGTATGGGACAGGGTATTATGCTCTTTCTAAAATGGATGAAACAAAATAAGAAATGGAGAACATAAAAATGAAAGAAATAAATTTTGAAGAAATATCATTTGGAATTATTACTTATGCTGGTATGGCAAAATCAAATGCATTAATTGCAATTAAGTCTGCAAAAGAAGGAAAAACTACTGATGCTAATAATTTAATTGCAGAAGCAGAACAAAATATTATTGAAGCAGAAAAGCAACATATGACGATTATTCAAGAAGAGGCACAAGGGACTAAACATCAAATTCCCGTGTTATTTATGAATGCCGAAGATCAAATGATGACAGCACAAATGGTTATTGAATTAGCAAAAGAATTTATTGAATTATATGATAAATTACTTGCAAAAAAAGTTTTGGATTAATTGTTATGCGTCTTGGTGTTAGTTTATATCCACATTTGATTGCAGAAAACTATGATTTAGAGACATATTTAACAAAATGTGCAAAAGCTAAAATTAAGGTTATTTTTACTACCTTGATTAATGTTAAAAAAAGTGATCAAAAGTTATTTAATCGCTTTTTACAATTAACAAAAACAGCAAATAAACTAGGAATTGATGTTTATGGTGATGTGAATGGTGCTGTTTATGAGGAATTTGAATTAGATAAAAATAATCGTGAACAAGTTATGGATTTTTTTATGACTGAATTAGGATTAAAAGGAATTCGTTTTGATGAAGGAATTAGTGGTGAAGATGTTGCAAAATTAACACATAATAAAGAAGATATTAAAATAATTTTAAATGCATCAAGTCCAACCCAAGAATTAGCATTTTTATTATCATTAAATGCAAATAAAAATAATTTGGTTGGATGTTGAAATTTTTATCCGCAACGTTATACAGCTAGTTCGTTAATGTATTTTATTGAAAAAAAATCTATTTATAAAAAGTTAGGAATTCCATTACAAGTTTTTGTTGCTTTACAACGAAATGATGCACAAGGACCTTGACAATATAATGATAAATTACCAAGCATTGAAATGCATCGTGATTTAACATTAGATTTTCAAGTTCGTCATTTTGTGGCCTTAGGTGTAGAAGACATTATTGTATCAACGCAGTTTTTAAATGATGATGAGTTTACAACTTTGCAAAACATTAATTTACATTTAATTACATTAAACTTAAAAACAGATAGGGGAGTATCCCCTACTGAAAAGGGGATACTCCTTGATCAAACAATTCATTTTGTTCGCCCAGATTTAGCAGAGTACATGATTCGTAGTACGCTTGCTCGGATTAAATATCAAGATTGTGATTTGCCTGCTCGGCCTTTTAATGGTAAATATTTTGAAAAAGGTGATGTTGTGATTTTAAATAATAAGGCACAAAATTATAAAGGTGAAGTTCAAATTATCACAAAGCGGATTATAAACGATGGTATTCGTAATCTCGTTGGTCAATTAGATGAAAATGAACAAAAAATTGTTGATTGTTTATTACCAAATCGAGAATTTAGATTTAATTTAAGTTAAAAAAGCTGTAGTTAAAACCTATGGCTTTTTTATTTTAAAATAACTTTTATAATCAAGTGTTATGAAATAATGCATTAAGAGGAACAAAAATTGACTATCAAACAGAAAAAAATAATTTAACAGCATTAGGAATTAATAATTTAAATGACTTAAAAACATTCTCGGTAGTTAGTTTGTCTGACCTTGAAATGACAGTTTCTTTGATAATATCTTGTGTTTTTGAATGGATATTAACCCTGGGTTTTTATATTTAAAATTATTTTATAGTTTTGAGATTATAAAAAAAATATGCTCATCTTCTTATATTAATCTAAGATTAAAATTAGGTTCAATATTAGGAGCGGTAAAAAAATCATTAAAGATTAAAAAAGAAAATAAGTTTGAAATATTTATTGAATTATTTTTAAAAATCTAAGTAATTCCAAATTAAATCTTGGTATTATCTTTATAATTATGTTAAAATCTAATAAATTAAGGAGGAAACGTAATTAATGTCATTTACTGTAATAAAACACCCGTTAATTTTGGATAAATTAACAAGAATGCGCAAAAAGGAAAGTAATTCAAAGGTCTTTAAAGAAAATTTAGATGAAATTGCGCAATTAATGGCGTATGAAATATTTCGAAATATTGAATTAAATGAATTTGAAATTGAAACACCAGTAGCAAAAACAAAGGGATATAAAATTGCAAATGATATTGTTTTATTTCCAATTTTAAGAGCAGGATTGGGGATGGTTGATGGAATTATTAATTTAGTCCCAAATGCTAAAATTGGACATATTGGATTATACCGAGATGAAAAAACCTTAGAACCACATGAATATTTTGCCAAAAAACCAGAAAATATTAATAAAGCAAATGTTTTAGTTTTAGATCCAATGTTAGCAACAGGGGGCAGTGCTAATCTTGCAATTCAAAAAGTTAAAGAATGAGGAGCAACTAATATTAAATTAGTATGTTTGGTAGCTGCACCTGAAGGAAAAAAATGCGTTGAAGAACATCATCCAGATGTTGATATTTATGTTGCTGCATTAGACGAACGCTTGGATGAACATGGTTATATTATTCCTGGCCTAGGTGATGCAGGAGACCGTATTTTTGGAACTAAATAAAAAAAATAAATTAAATTGAAAAAACCATTTTAAAGGTGTAGAATATAAACTGTCAATAATAAGTTTAATAATGTTTTTGGGAATACTAATAGTATTGACGATGATATATTTGACATTAAAACGAGATTGAACTTTATACACAGGATTAGTCTTGGGGTATTTGTTTTCTCTTATAGGTTTCTTAATCATTTGTTTTTCTGGATGATTGTTAAGTATAAGTTTAAATAAGTACTTTTTTATCTTATTGTACCTAGTTCGCTTAGTTATTTATGCTATACCTATAGTTATTTATGCTGAGAATACTAGTTTTTTTAGTATCTACACAATAATTGTTGGAATTAGTTTATGCCCATTTTCATCGTTATTTGCAAATGTTAAATTTCCCATTCATCAACGCAGAAAGGAAGGAAAAAATGGCAATGAATAGTAGCTTTGGTCAATTTCTTGCAATGGATTTAATCCCTGATCCAAATAAAAGTGGAATGGATGCATGAAGTTATACAATTTTATTACCGCAATTAATAACGATAGTTATTACTACCTTTATTATTATGCTTTTATCAATTGGTTATTATAAACGCTTAAAAAAACTTGGTCCAACCGATGTTCCAACTGGTTTAGTACTTTTTGCTGAAATTACAATTAAGTGAGTTGAAAAACAAGTTGTTGATTTGATGGGACCAAAATATAAATTTTTAACAGTTTATGTTATGTACTTATTATTGTATATTGGGATTGGAAATTTAATGAGTGTTGTTGGGTTTGAATCACTTGCAACAGCTTATACTGTCCCATTATCAATGGGATTGGTTACTTTTCTTGGAATATATTATTTTGGGATTAAATATCAAAAACTAGTATATTTTAAAAAGTTTTTTATCAATCCGTTAGAATTATTAACCCAATTTGTTCCTTTGATTTCAATTTCATTCCGTTTATTTGGAAATATTTTGGGAGGAACAGTTATTATTACCTTGTTCACAGCTTTAATGAGCTTTATTTGAGGACATATTCCTTATATTGGGCCTGTTGATTTATTAGCTGGTGTATTTTTACCTTTTTTAAGTATTTATTTTGATGTTTTTGATGGTTTAATTCAAGCATATATTTTTGCAATTTTAACAATTGCTTATTGGGCAATGGAAATGAAAACAGAAACGAAAGAAAAAAAAGAAAAGATAATTAAGGTGAAAAAAGAACAAAAAGTTAAAAATGTTAATTTAAATGGCTAAAAAAGGATTAAAATAAAATTATATATTTGTTAAGGAAGAGGAGAATTATAATATGATAAATTTTATGACAATAGATTTGCTATCAAATATGATGACAATATGATTCATGGCTGGAATTAATGATGGATTTACAAAGGGAATGTCATTATTGGGAGCAGGATTAGCTGCCATTGGTTGTTGTGGTTCAGGAATTGGACAAGGGTATACTGGTGGAAAAGCTGTTGAAGCAATTGCTCGAAATCCAGAAGTTGAAAGTAAAGTTCGAACACAATATATTATTGCTGCTGCCATTACTGAATCAGGGTCAATTTATGCATTAGTTATTGCAATTATTTTAGCATTTGTTACTGGTTAATAAAAAGTAAAAATTGGAAAGAAAGAAGGCTTAGATGTCTATGACAATGTGATTAATGTCAAAACCAATTGAACCAGCAGAAATTATTAATCAATTATTTCCTAATTTATGGGTTTTTATTGCTCATGTTATTGCGACAGTTATTTTATTAATTTTGTTATCAAAATGAGTTTATAATCCATTTCGAAAAGCAATGCGTGCTCGTCGCAATAAAATTCGAGAATTAATTCAAGATGCTGCTGAAAAGCAAGCAAAAGCAACAATTGATCAAAAAGAAGCATCAAAATTATTAACAACGGCAAAAGTAGAAGCAAATAGTATTATTGTTGCAGCTCGAACTGAAGCAGAGGCAAAACGTCATCAAGTTTTGGAAACAGCAAAAGCTGAAGTTATGCAGTTAAACGAACAAGCCCATAAAGAAATTCAAAAAGAAAAAGAGCAATATTATGATGATATTCGAAAATCAATTATTAATGTTGCTTTTAATGCAGCTGAGCAATTATTAGGTAAAGAAATTAATAAAGAAAAAAATGAGAAATTAGTAGAAGAGTTCATTAAAGAATTAGAGTAGTAGGATTATGTTAATTAGTGAAAAATTTATTGATAATTATGCTGCTGCTTTAATGGACTTGGCGCTTGAAACCAAAAAAATTGATCATTTCTTAGAAGTTAGCAATATAATCGTGGAATTATTTAAACAGGAACCAGATTATATTAAATTAATGATGAATGCTGACATTCCAAAAGAAGAACGAAAGAATATTTTAGCAAAACCATTTCAAAAAGTTATTGATCCATTAATTTTAAATGCCCTTTTTTTATTAATTGATCGCGAAGCTTTTTGCTATGTTAGAAGAATTTTTAAACGGTTAAGAAAACTAATTAATATTAGTTATGATGTTCAATATGGAAATATTTATTCAACACAACCATTAACAAAAAAACAAATTACAACAATTGAAACAAAATTAAGTAAAAAATTTGGTTATCATATTGAGTTAGTTAACAAAATTGATTCATCTTTATTAGGCGGAGTTCGAATTAAAATTAAGCACGAAATTATTGATGGTTCAATTGCAGGACAATTAGAAACAATGCGACAAAAAGCAATACATAATAAATAGAAGATGGGGTGAAAAAGTGGCTTTAAATGTAAATGAGATTTCCGAAATAATTAAAAAGCAAATTAAAGAATATGGTAAAAAAATTGAAATTCATGAAGAAGGAACTGTTGTTACGGTTGGAGATGGAATTGCTTTAATTGATGGTCTTGACAATGCAATGATGAGTGAATTGCTAATTTTTCCGAATGAAATTTATGGTATGGTATTAAACTTAGAAGAAGGAACTGTTGGAGCCGTTTTAATGGGGGATGATACAACTGTTCGTGAAGGTGATCAAGTTCGCCGATCAGGAAAAATTGTTGAAACTCCAGTTGGTGATGCGTTGTTAGGGCGTGTTGTTAATGCATTAGGGCAACCAATTGATGGGAAAGGACCATTAAAAGCAAAAAAAACACGCCCTGTTGAGCGAATTGCGCCGGGAGTTATGACTAGAAAATCAGTTGATGAACCAATGGAAACAGGAATTATGACAATTGATGCAATGATTCCAATTGGAAAAGGACAACGAGAATTAATTATCGGTGATCGTCAGACAGGAAAAACAGCAATCGGAATTGATACCATCTTAAATCAAAAAGGGAAAAATGTAAAATGTATTTATGTTGCAATTGGGCAAAAAGCATCGACTGTTGCACAAATTGTGGAAAAATTACGTGCTGCTGGTGCATTAGAATATACGACAGTTGTTTCAGCCACAGCAAGTGAATTAGCACCATTACAATACTTAGCACCATATACAGGTGTTACTATTGGTGAAGAATGAATGGAATCTGGTGAAAATGTCATTATTATTTATGATGATCTTTCAAAACATGCTGTTGCTTATCGAACAATGGCACTATTATTACATCGCCCACCTGGCCGTGAAGCATATCCTGGTGATGTTTTCTATTTACATAGTCGTTTATTAGAACGCGCAGCACGAGTAACAAAAGAATATGGAGGCGGAAGTATTACTGCTTTGCCAATTATTGAAACACAAGCGGGTGATATTTCAGCATATATTCCAACTAATGTTATTTCAATTACTGATGGGCAAATTTTCTTAAATAATGATCAGTTTAATGCTGGGATTCGCCCAGCGGTTGATGCGGGATTATCAGTGTCACGGGTAGGTTCAACAGCACAAATTAAAGCAATGAAACAAGTTGCTGGTTCTTTAAAATTAGAATTAGCACAATATCGTGAACTACAAGCCTTTGCTCAATTTGGCTCTGATTTGGATGATGCGACAAAAGAAGTCTTAGAACATGGGAAACGAGTGATTGAAATTTTAAAACAAAAACAATATTCACCCCTTTCACAAATTGACCAAGCAATAATTTTACTAGCAGTTAAGAAAAAAAGAATTCGTTGAATTCCAGTTGGTAAAATTCAAGAATTTAAAGAAGAAATAATTGAACATTTTAATACAAAGGCCAAAAAATATTATACTGAATTAGCAAAAGTGAAAGCCTATAGCGAAACATTAATGACTAATATTGATAATGAAATTATTAGTGTTGTTAAAAAAATTACCAATAAAATTGCTGATTATAAACCAGAAATGTTTGGGCAAATTGAAGAGTGAAACCAATTAGGACAATAAGGTAAAAAGAACCAAATGGCAGTCGGAACAGGTTTAAAAAAACAAATTACTTCAATTACTTCAACATCTAAAATAACACAAGCAATGAAATTGGTAGCAACAGCAAAATTAAAAAAAGTTGGTAAACGAATTTCTAATTCAAAACCATATTTTGCTGAAGTTTATACTGTTTTTAATGACATTATTAGTAAAGCAGATGATTCAATTTATCAAAAAAAAGATGGTACAAAAGTTAGTGAACGTACTTGTTGAATCATTGTTAATTCAAATTTAGGTTTATGCGGTGGTTATAATATTAATATTAATAAGTTAGTGTTACAACAATTAAGAAAAAATGATTGTATTATTGCGATTGGTTCTAAAGCAGAAACATTTTATGCCCATAAAGGCTATGAAATTATGCAGACAAGAAAAGATATTGATATTAATTTTTCTTATGATGATGCTCGTGAGTTTGCACAAGAAATTTTATCTGGTTTTAATGGGAATACTTATGATGAAATTAAAATTGCTTATACAAAATTTATTAATAATGTAACTTTTGACCCAACAATTTTACAATTATTGCCAATCATTAAGGCAACGCAGCATGAAGAACCAAAACACATTAATGTCATTACTGAATTTGAACCAGATCCAACAACAATTTTAGAAAATGCGGTACCAATGTATTTAAATACAATTTTATTTTCATCAATTGTTGAATCACAGGTTTCAGAACAAGCATCACGGCGAGTAGCAATGGAAAATGCAACAGATAATGCAAATGCGATGTTAGAAAAATTATCGTTATTATATAACCGTAAGCGACAAGCAGCAATTACACAGGAAATTACCGAAATTGTTGCCGGAGCTGGCGCACAAGAAAATTAAGAGGTGGTTAAAAAAATGGAGAAAAATGGAAAAGTAGTACAAGTGTTAGGACCTGTTGTTGATGTACGGTTTACCGAAGAGTATTTGCCTGAATTATATAATGCTATTACGGTTAATAATAATGGAACAAAGTTAGTTTTAGAAGTTGTTCAACATATTGGTGATGACACCGTACGGGCAATTGCCCTAGGGCCAACAGAGGGAATGGTTCGGGGGATGGATGTTATTGATACGAAAGCTCCAATTACAGTCCCTGTTGGTGAAGAGGTTTTAGGACGAATGTTTAATGTTCTTGGAGAAGCAATTGATGAAAAACCACAACCAAAAACAAAGTTAATGCGTCCAATTCACCGCGAAGCACCATCATATGAAGAACAACAAACAACAGCGGCGATTTTAGAAACAGGAATTAAAGTTGTTGATTTATTAGTTCCCTTTGCAAAAGGAGGGAAAATTGGTTTGTTTGGTGGTGCTGGAGTTGGAAAAACAGTACTAGTGCAAGAACTAATTAATAATGTGGCAAAAGCACACGGAGGAATTTCTGTTTTTGCTGGTGTCGGTGAACGAACACGAGAAGGTAATGATTTATATTATGAAATGATTGAAGCTGGTGTTATTGATAAAACAGCCTTAGTTTTTGGCCAAATGAATGAAACACCAGGAGCTCGTATGCGAGTTGCCTTAACTGGATTAACAATTGCTGAATATTTCCGTGATGATAAGAACCAAGATGTTTTATTGTTTATTGATAACATTTTCCGTTTTACCCAAGCTGGTTCTGAAGTATCAGCCTTATTAGGGCGAATGCCATCAGCAGTTGGTTATCAACCAACTTTAGCAACTGAAATGGGAGCTTTGCAAGAACGAATTACATCAACTAAAAAAGGAAGTATTACTTCTGTACAAGCAGTATATGTCCCAGCGGATGATTTAACCGACCCAGCGCCAGCAACAACATTTGCTCATTTAGATGCTAAGGTTGTTTTAGACCGGGAAATTGCAGCATTAGGAATTTATCCGGCGGTAGATCCACTAGGAAGTTCATCACGGTTATTAGACCCCTTAGTGGTTGGTGAAGAACATTATGAAGTAGCGCGAGGAGTACAAGAAATTTTACAAAAATTTAAAGAATTGCAATCAATTATTGCAATTTTAGGAATGGATGAATTATCAGATGAAGATAAATTAGCTGTTGCAAGAGCACGAAAAATTCGTAACTTTTTATCACAACCATTTTTTGTAGCTGAAAAGTTTTCTGGAAAAACAGGAAAATATGTCCCTGTGGTAGAAACAATTCGTGCTTTTAAAGAAATCTTAACAGGAAAGTATGATGATTTACCAGAACAAGCATTCTTATATGTTGGAACAATTGATGAGGTTGTTAAAGCGGCTGAAGCTTTAAAACATAATTAAAATGGCAAATCAAATTAGTTTAAAAATTATTACACCACAAGGTGTGATTGTTAATCGCTTAGTTGATATTATAACAGTGAAAACAATTACGGGATATATGGGCATCTTATATGGACATATTCCTCTTGTTTCAACAATTGTTCCATCTGAAATGACATATAAAGTTAATAATAAAGAATATAAATTAAGTATTGCTGGTGGAATTTTACAAGTTGAGCAAGAATTTGTTAAAATTCTTGCTGACGAGGTTGAACCAATTAGTTAGATACGAAAATAGAAATCTCTTTTTGAGATTTTTTTGTTTTAATTTTCTTAATTATAAATACAAAATAAAACATGATAAAATAATAATATGTGAGACTACTTATATGATAAACTAAGTAATATTAAAAGAAAGTAGGCAATGCAATGATAGTAAAAATGATTGTGTGTGATATTGATGGAACATTAGTAACTGATAAAGAAAAAAAGATTCCGACTGCAAACATTGAGGTTTTAAAAAAGGCCCAAGCAATGGGTATTTTAGTAACTATTGCTTCAGGACGGGTTCCTAGTAGTTTATCTGATTATGCAACAACATTAGGAATCCTTGAACATTGTCCATATGTTATTGGCGCTAATGGCGGGGCAGTTTTAAATTTAAAAACAAAAGAATATGTATATGATGAAATAATTTCATATCAAGATACATTATGGGCAATGAATATTGTACGAGAATTTGGTCATGACTTTTATTTAGCACCACTTAATGAACAAGAGGCTTATGTTTCACAAGCAAGTATTATTAAAGATGATCTTTTTTTATTTCGTAATACTGACATTAAAGCAATTGTTTTAGATTGAAATGAAATTCCTCAAATGCGTAAGGTTGTAATTTCTTGCCATGATGAGCAAAAACAAAATTGATTACGACAACAAATTGCGGTTAGCAAAACATTAAGAACAGAAGTTACTGGGTATGGGTTTATTGAGATCATTCCTAAAAATGTTAATAAATGACAGGGAATTTTAAAATTAATTGAAGTGCTTAAGCATAAAGAAAATTGCCATCTTGATTCAGATGAAATTATGTGTTTTGGTGATTAAATGAATGACTATGAAATGATTAAAAATTCAAAATATGGAATTGCATTAGCTAATGCTACGCCGCAATTAAAAGAAGTTGCTTTTGCAGTTACGGCAAAAGATAATAATGCTGCAGGAATTGCTGATTATCTTTATAAAACAATATTAAAATAGAAGATGAGGTTGCAATGTTAAAAATTAATGGTAATCAAATTAAATTAATTGTTACTGATGTTGATGGTACATTGATTACTGATAATCAAGAGTTACCAGCCCTTGTTCAAAATAAATTACTTGCATTGCAAGAAAAAGGAATTGCTGTTTCAATTGCATCAGGACGAATGCCCCTTGGTTTTGATAATTACACAAGAGAATTAAAAATTAAGGATTATTGCCAGTATGTTATTGGTGCTAATGGTGCTTTAGTGTATGATGCTAAAAATAATGAGCCAGTTTATAGTAATTTAATACCAATTTCGGATTTAGTTGTTGTAATTGAAATTTTATTAAAATATCAATGTGATTTTACAATTTCGTATCAAGATGATGATAATTTATATTGTGCTGGTGAAAAATTATTAGAAATTAAATCAAAACCAGGCGCATTTTTAGATGGAATGAAACAAGCAAAACCATTTTGTCGTGATGACATTAGAATAGCCAATAAAATTGTTGCAAAGCATTCATCTAAGATGATGTTTCAAGAAATGTATACTGTATTAAAACAAGTTTCAAATATTAATGTTGAGCCATTATCTGACTATGGGTGCGATATTGTCCATGTTAATTCAAATAAAGGACAAGCAATTTTACATTTAATTGATATTTTAAATCAAAGACAAGGCCGAGAAATTAAATTAGAAAATGTTTTATATTTTGGTGATAATTATAATGATCGTTCTGTGTTTGAAATTTTACCTTATGCAATTGCAATGGAACATAGTCCAACTACAATTTTAGATTTAGCATACGATATAGCTAGCAGTAATAATGCAGCAGGAATTTATCATTATTTAAATAGCCTTGAAAAAAATAATTAAAATTAATTTAAAATGCAATAATTTTGGTAATTTTATAGTATTATTAATAAGAACATAATTTAATTTAGAGAGGGATGTTTTAATGAACTTATCAAGTATGATGTTTTTAGCAATTGAACCACAAGTAGCCAATACAATTATTTATGTTTTTGAAATAATTGCTTTAATTGTATCAATTATTATGATTATTGTTGGTTTATTACAAAACAAAAAAGCACAAACGGGATTAAGTGCTTTAAATGGTGGTAATGATGAATTATTTGCTAATAGTAAAGAACGTGGGTTAGATCGAACATTGTCAATTTTTATGTTAGCATTTGGTTCAACATTATTAATTATTACATTATTGATAAATTTATTAACGAAAGTTCTATTGTAATAATTAAGTTTTTAAAAATATCATTAATTGAAAAGAGATTTAAAAATGTCTCTTTTTTCATTTAGGGGGAAAGGTATATGCACGAGCAAATTGTAGCCATTTTAAAAAAACAAACGAAACTAATTGATACGATTGAATTAGCACAGTTATTAAATATTAATAAAATTGATGATAATAAAATGTTGTTAAAGGCTTTAGTTGAATTAGAAAATGATAATATTATTGGAGTAACACAACAACATCGTTTTTACTATTTTGATCCAAAAATTTATTTACGAGGAGTTATTAGTATTAATAAAAAAGGTTTTGGTTTTATAAAAATTAATGAAAACCAAGAAGAATATTATGTTAAACAAGATGATTTAAATAATGCCTTAGACCAAGATCAAGTTTTGTTTATTTTAAAAAAACAAAAAAATGATAATAATTCTAAAAAAGCAGAAGCACAAGTAATTAAAGTTTTGAAACGAAATAATGAATATGTCGTTGGGGTTATTAAAAAGAATCGTCATCAACAGAAATATTTAGAAATTTTAAATAATAAATTAACCCAATATCGTGCTGAAATCATTAATTTGGCTGAGGCAATTGAAAATACAATTGTCAAGGGAATTATTACAAGTATTAATAGTAAAAACAATTTAATGCAAGTTAAAATCATTGAGATTATTGGTAATACTAATCAAGTCGGTGTTGATGTTTTAGCTATTTTACATGAATTTAATATTCGTACTAAATTTAATGAAGAGGCATTAACTGAGGCGAACCAAATTAACCAAAATGTTGATGTTGCAACGATGTTGGCAAATAAATCACGCCGTGATTTACAAACAGAAATGTTTGTTACAATTGATGGTAATGATTCAAAAGATTTTGATGATGCTATTTTAGTTAAAAAAAATCAAAATGGTAATTATTTATTATTAGTTTCAATTGCTGATGTTGCGCATTATGTTCCACATAATAGTTATCTTGATAAAGAAGCTTTTGAACGAGGGTGTTCAGTTTATTTAATTGATCGGGTTGTCCCAATGTTACCAGAAAAATTAAGTAATGGGATTTGTTCCTTAAATCCTTTTGAGCCACGATTAACATTAATTTGTGAAATGGAAATTGATCAGCAGGGACATGTTGTTAATTCTAGTATTTATGAAGCCGTGATTATTTCAAAAGCGCGATTAACTTATGATGAGGTTAATAAATTATTTTGCCAGGAAAAAAATCATATTTCAGCCGAAATTGCTCAGATGTTGTTTTTAGCGCAACAGTTATATCAAATTTTAGTTTGAAAAAAAGAACATGATGGGGTTGTTGATTTTGATTTAGATGAACCAAAGTTTATTGTTGATAAAAATGGTAAGATTAAAGACATTGTTGTACGAGAACGTGCTGACGCGGAAAAATTAATTGAGAGTTTTATGATTCGTGCTAATGAAACAGTAGCAGAAACAATTTATTGAATGGATTTACCATTTGTTTATCGAGTCCATGATAAGCCAAAGCCAAAAAAATTGTTTGACTTGTATACCCAATTATCTTATTTAGGTTTAAATATTAAAGGTAAGTTAGAAAATATTCATTCTAAAGATTTACAGCAAATTTTAAATAAGTTAAAGGATAAGGAAAATTTTAAAGTTATTTCAGCGTTAGTGTTACGAAGTATGGAAAAAGCTAAGTATAGTGCTATTAATGATGGTCATTTTGGTTTGGCATCTTGATGTTATACGCACTTTACTTCGCCAATTCGGCGCTATCCCGATTTAGTTGTTCATCGTTTATTAAAAGAGTATTTATTTCAAGGAAAAGTTAAAATTACTGATTTAGAACAAACGCGAGCTTTTGTTAGTCATGCTAGTCAACAGTCATCCCTTGCAGAATTACGGGCAATGGAATGTGAACGAGAAGTTGATAAAATGAAAGAAGCCGAATATATGGAAGATAAAATTGGATATGAATATAATGGTATTATTGCAGGGGTTACTTCGTTTGGAATTTTTGTTGAATTACCAAATACAATTGAAGGATTGGTTCATATTACTGATTTAAAAAATGACTATTACGTTTTTGATGAAAAAAGTTTAAAATTAATTGGAGAACGAAAACGGAAAGAATATTTTTTAGGAAAAAAAGTACGAATTAGAGTAAAGAAAGCAAGTAAAAAACTACGACAAATTGATTTTGAACTAGTTGATTAAGGAGTTGATATTAATGTTGACAATTACAGTTAATAAAAAAGCACGGTATAATTATGAAATTATTGAAACCTATGAAGCTGGCATTGTTTTGACAGGCAGTGAGATTAAGTCAATTCGGAATAATGATGTATCAATTAATGAGGCGTTTGTTATTATTCGTAAAAATGAGGCGTTTGTTATTAATATGATAATTGCTCAATATAAATTTTCAACAGCATACGTGCCAGATGCTGACCGTACTAGAAAATTGCTTTTACATAAAAAAGAAATTAAGAAAATTTTGCAACGAATTAAATTAGAACGTTTAACGTTAGTACCGTTAAAGTTATATCTTAAAAATAATTATGCTAAATTAGAAATTGCTTTAGTTCGTGGGAAAAAGAATTATGATAAACGTGAAACAATTAAACAACGGGATAATGAGCGTTTACGCCGGAAGTATTAATTCTTAAAATATGATATAAATTTTAAATTAATAAGGTTCAACATCATAATCGCCTTTATTTTAAGGCTTTTTATGATATAATTAACTTAATTAATTGATAATAAGGGGTAAACAAATATGAAGTGAGAACCGCAACAAACGATTGAAATATTAAAAGAATATGTTTATAGTAAAAATAGACTTGATGAATATCGTAATCGTGTGGCGTTATCAAATTTACAATTACCACCTTTTTATTTAAAAGAAGATAAAAATCAATCTGTTTCTTCCGTTGTTGTTCGTTTTATTAATGAAAAAGAAATTAAAAAAGCATATGATAAGAATACTTATCAATGAATTATAAATAGTTTAGAAGAAACTATTTTAAGTTCGTTAAAAATGGGTGAAAATGTTATTGGAATTCATCGCCATGAAAATATTTATTTAGCATTATATGAAGATGATGGGGATTTAAATTATTTAATTGAAATTGCTAATTATATTAATACAACTGTTAAAATTATTAATTATACATTATATGAAAAATACCAAGTTGTTCGTGAAGTTAGAATTGGAATTGGAATTGCTAATGATCCATCAATTGAAAAAATTAATGATTTAGAGGATAGTTTTATTGTTCCATTTGATGAAGAAATTAAAGATAGTGTGCAATTAGCAGAAACATATGCGGCAGAAGTTATTATGTTTAATAATTTACCAGTTTGTACTGATGCCTGGGTTTTTATGAATTTAACTGATGAAAATCAAGAACTAATTCGAAAAAATTCACGTCAATATTTTAATTTAAGAACACCTCGTCAACGTTTATTTACAGATTTAGTTGAACCTAATGTTGCGGTGGAACTTGAACGAGGTACATTGCAAGTTGAAGAATAGGATAAAAATAATTAGTTTAAAGTTATTTGGTCTTGTTCTTTTTTTGTTTAACATCATTATTATTTCGGTATAATCATAAGTAGAAAGTGAAGTGGAAGAAAATGCAAGCATTAATTTTTCAAGGAAAAAAGAAGATTGAATGAACCGAAACTAACGAGCCAATTATTAAAAAAGCAACAGATATTATTGTAAAAATTGAGGGGTTTACTTTTTCACATGCGGATTATCGCCCATATTTAGGGTATGATAATAGTGTTGTTCCTAACACAATTATGGGACACGAAGGAGTTGGAATTGTGACAGCAATTGGAGATGATGTTACAAAACTTAAAATCGGCGACCGTGTTGCGATTGGATGTGTTACTCACTGTAATATTTGCCAATGATGTGAACAAAAAGCATTTGCTAATTGTACAAATGGTGGTTTTATTTTGGGAACTAAAATCAATGGAACGCATGCTGAATATGTTCGTGTCCCTTATGGGGAGAATAGTGTTATTAAAATTCCAAAAACAATGAATTTAACTGATGCATTAATGTTAAGCGATGTGTTACCAACAGGATATGAAAATGTTATTAAAAAAATTGATTTAAAACAAATTAATAATGTTGCAATTATTGGTGATGGGCCAATTGGTTTAGGCATTTTATTGTTGTTAAATAAATATAATAAAAAAATTGATATTTATGGTCATCATAATCAAAAATTAAATTATTTTAAAAAAATGGGGGCACATAAAATTTATGATAGTACTTTAACTACTTTTGATATTAAATATGATTTAGTAATTGAATGTGTAGGTAATGACCGAGGTACTTTTGAGCAGGCACAACAAATGATTAATTTTAATGGTACAATTATTACAATTGGTGTTTTCAAAAAACCAGTTGTATTTAACTTACAACAATTATGAAATCAAAATATTACTATTCATACCGGAATTTTAAATTGTTATACTTTAAAAGAACTTGTATTAAAAATTGAAAATAAAGAAATTATTCCAAAGTATTTAGTATCAAAAACTTTTAATAAAAATGAAGTGTTAAAAGCATATGAAACTTTTATGGAAACAGATATTTTTAAAGTTGTTGTCAAATTATAACAAGGAATAGAATAGGGTGAAGGAAAGAAATGGGTTTTTTTCAAAAATTAAAAGCAAAACGTGAAGAAAAGAAACAAATTAAATTAGAAAAGGCGCTACGCAAAACGCGCTTAACTTTTTCTAATGATATTAAAAAATTAGCACATAAGTATAAAGAATATGATGATCAATACTTAGAAGAATTAGAAGAAATTTTAATTGCAAGTGATATGGGAATGAATATGGTTTTACAAATTACTAATCAAATTCGAAAAAAAGTGCGAAAAGGTTGAAGTATTGAAGATACAAATGATTATTTAGTTGAAGTAATTATGGATTTATATAATGATCCAAAAAGTAAACAAAATAAATTAAATATCAAAGACCAACGATTAAATGTTATTTTAATGGTTGGTGTTAACGGTGCAGGTAAGACAACAACTATTGCTAAATTAGCAAAACAATTTCTTGACCAAAAGAAAAGTGTCCTATTAGTTGCTGGTGATACTTTTCGGGCAGGGGCTGTTGAACAGTTAAACCAATGAGCAGAACGTTTGCATGTCAATATTGTTAAACCATTAAAAGAAGGCCAAGATCCAGCTAGTGTTATTTATGATGGATTAGTTAAAGGAAAAAAAGAACAAGTTGATATTATTATCATTGATACAGCTGGGCGTTTACAAAATAAAGTTAATTTAATGAATGAATTAAATAAAATTAATCGTATTATTAAGCGAGAAATTCCTGATGCTCCACATGAAACATTATTAGTAATTGACGGGGTTACTGGTCAAAATGGTATTTCACAAGCAAAGAACTTTTCAGAGGTAACCGATGTTAGCGGTATTGTTTTAACAAAAATGGATGGTACGGCTAAAGGGGGCGTTGTTTTAGCAATTAAAGACCAATTAAATATTCCTGTTAAATTAATTGGTTTAGGTGAGCAACCAGCTGATTTACAAGAATTTGATATTGAACAATATATTTATAATTTGATGAAAGATTTATTTAACAAGAATGAAGTGGAAACAGAATAATGAAAGATTTGGAAAAATCAAATGAGTTAATTCTTTTATATGAATTATATCGGGAATTATTAACAACAAAGCAAAAAGAATATTTTGAGTTATATTTTTTTGATGATTATTCCTTAAGTGAAATTGCTGGTTTAAAAAATGTTTCTCGTAATGCTGTATATGATTCATTGATAAAAATTACAAATGCTTTGCATAAATTTGAAAATAACTTACAATTAGGATATAAGCAGCATCAGCGAGATATTCTTTATCAAGAATTTGAAAATATTAAGGAATGTGCTGGATTAATAAAAAAATTAAAAAAAATTGATAGTGATTAAGGAGAAACTAAAATGAATATTGTAATGATTGGTGATATTTATGCACAAGCCGGACGAATAGCTATTAATAAATATTTGCCACAAATAATAAAAAAATATAAGATTGATTTAATTATTGCAAATGGTGAAAATACTACCCATGGGAAATCGTTATCCAAGCATCATTATAATGAATTAAAAGAATTGGGGATTAATATTATTACTTCCGGGAATCATATTTTTCGTAATCCAGAAGTTTTAAATTATATTGAAGAAGTAAATGATTTATTAAAACCAGCAAATATGAACTCGTTTACGCCAGGAAAAGGAACAGTTGTTGTTAAGATTAATAATAAAAAAATTCGTGTTACTAATTTAATGGGGCGTAGTTTTATGGACCCAGTTGATAATCCTTATACAATTTTTGAAGAGATTATTAATAATGATAATAGTGATCTTCATTTTGTTGATTTTCATGCGGAAGCTAGTGCAGAAAAATTAGCTTTTGCTTGGAACTATGATGGTATTATTACTGGTTTTTTTGGAACACACACCCATGTTCAAACGGCAGATAATCGAATATTGCCAAAAGGAACAGCATATATCACTGATGTTGGGATGTGTGGTAGTTATAATTCAATTATTGGAGCAAATCCAGAGGAAATTATTATTAAAGAAAAAACTGGTTTACCAGTGCGTTTTGAACCAGCAACTGAAAATGATAAATTAATTTTTTCAGCAGTATGATTACAAGTAGATGATAAAACCAATCAAGCAGTGAAAATTGAACGAATTTTAATTCGTCCAGAAAATGAAACTGATTTTTTAGCATAGATAAAGGAGCAACTTAAATGACTAGTTTAATTAAAACGAATGTAATCATTATTGTTATTTGTATTATTCTAGGAATTTTTTTGTGTTGTTATTTTTTTTCTACGTTGTTATCGTCTTTTAAATAAGAAAACAAAACGAGGAGAAATTCAATTGCCCGAATATATTGAAAATAGACACTTTATTACTTCTGATCAATATGAATTATCAACATTAGGAACAATTGATAAAACTGGTCAGGATATTATTTTAGCAGTTCATGATTTATATGGTAGTAAGGAAAATTTTGCTGGTTTAATTAATAATGCGATATGAGCTAAGCATAAAGTTTCAGTAATTGCTTTTAATCAACGAAATATTGGGGATAATGTACCAACTAGGATTAAAAATGTTGGAATTTTAGTTAATGATATTATTGATGTAATTACAGCTTTAAAAAATAAATATGAACAACAAAGAATTGTTTTATTATTAGAAGGATTTTCATGTGGTTTAATTAATTTATTATTAGAACAAAAACCATTAATTGAAAAGGTTATTTTTGTTAATCCAATTACAAATTCAAATGGAATAAGATTTTCAATACTTAGTAAAATTGGGATTGGATTTGGATTTTTATTTAATTTAAACAAAATTCTTAAAATTCATATTGATTATCAACTTTTAAGTCAAAATTAAGCCTATAGTACTTTAAAGATGGAAAAAGAACAAACTTATTTTTTAAATCAAATTTTACAATTCAATTATCTTAATAAAAAGATAGTAAAACAAATTAATAATCTCAAAGTAAAGACTTTAATATTGCAAGCAGAGGCTGACAAATTTTATAATGCAAAACAAGTAGTTTTAATTACTAATCCACTGGTTAAAATAAAAAAAATTGAGACAGCAAAACATTATTTATTTACTAATCAAACTATTAGTGCTGAAATTTTTACTGAAATAATTAATTTAAATTAAAATTAACTAATTTTTAAGTTATAATATATTTGTTGTCAAGTAACAACATAAAACTTATTCAGAAGTGGTTAGTACGCTAAACAATGATCCACTAGCAACCCTATATTTAACTAGAAGGTGCTTTTAGCAGGGCAAAATGATATGCTACCAATAAGATTTATTAGTTATTGAATAGAACTTAACTATTAATTTATATGTAAACATATTGTTATTAATGCCACATTATTCTGATGTGGTTTTATTTATGATTAAGGAGAAGAAAAGATGGGAAAAGAACGAATTTTATTTACATCAGAATCAGTATCAGAAGGACATCCGGATAAGATTTGTGATCAAATTTCAGATGCTGTTTTAGATGCATGTTTAAAAGAAGACCCCTTATCACGAGTGGCATGTGAATGTTTTATTACAACTAATCGGGTTATTATTGGTGGTGAAATTACGACAAAAGCAAAGGTTGATTATGCCAATGTAGCACGGAAAGTGTTAAAAGAAATTGGGTATAATAATGCAGAATGAGGAATTGATTGACAAAATTGTGAAGTTGAAATACTAGTTAAAACACAATCACCAGATATTTCTATTGGTGTTGATAAAGCCGGAGCTGGTGATCAAGGAATTATGTTTGGTTATGCAACAAATGAATCAGATAATTATATGCCGTTAGCAATTTCAATTGCTCATGCCTTAGTAAAGAGAGCAAGTATGCTACGCAAAAAAGGAATGTTTATTGGGGCACGACCAGATATGAAATCACAAGTAACATTAGATTTAACTAATGTTAAACATATTTATATTGATACAATCTTAATGTCAATTCAACATGATGAAGATATTGATGAAGCTAAATTTAAGCATTTTGTTATTACAGAAATTATGGAACCAGTTGTGCAAGAATTTAAAATGAATTTAGATTTTAAAGTTTTAATTAATCCAACTGGTCGATTTGTAATTGGTGGGCCAAAAGGTGATGCTGGATTAACAGGACGAAAAATTATTGTTGATACATATGGTGGATATGCTCGTCATGGTGGTGGTGCTTTTTCGGGGAAAGATGGAACAAAAGTTGATCGTTCAGCAGCATATATGGCGCGTTATGTCGCAAAAAATATTGTTGCAGCAGGACTAACTGAACGATGTGAGATTCAATTATCTTATGCAATTGGTGTGGCTGAACCAATTTCAATTTTTGTTGAAACATTTGGAACTAATTTTGTAACAAATGATATTATTTTGCAGGCAATTAAAGAAAATTTTGATTTTCGTCCCCAAGCAATGATTGAAACATTAGATTTACAAAAACCAATTTATCAACAAACTGCAACTTATGGACATTTTGGTCGTTACCATACTGAACTACCATGAGAAAAATTAGATAAAGTTCAAAGTTTAATAAAATATTTACCAGTTGTTTAATTTTTAGATATAATTAACATAAAGAATAAGAGGAGAAAAACTAATGAAGTATAAGTTAATTGCTCTTGATTTGGATGGTACAACAGCAAGGAGAAATCGAATTTCAAAGCAAAATGTTACAGCCATTAAGTGAGCATTGGCAAATGGAATTAAAGTAATTATTGCAACTGGCCGTAGTATTGGTGCCATTAGAAAAGTAGCAAAAAAATTAGGCATTATTGAAAATAAAATGCCAGTAATTGCTTTTAATGGTGGAGTAATTTATGATTTTGCGAAAGAAAAGATTATTCAACAAAATGTTTTTTCTAATGATGAATTAATTAATGTTTTTTATCTTGCTAATGAATGTAAAATTCAATTATGAGCATATTCAGTTAAAAATGAGCATTTAGCTTATGTTAATACTAAGCATAGTTTGATGATTAAATGAATGAGTTTTCACACAAAACGAAAAAGAATATTAGTGGGTGAACCTACTGCTTTGTATGATCAAGCTTACAAGTTTGTTGTTAGTGGTAAAAAAGAGAATGTGTTAAAATTTAAAGCAAAACTTTTAGTAAAATATGAATTTAATATTTTTGATTGGTCATATTTACCAAACCAAAGTTTAAATTTAGAAATTAGTCCAAAAGGTAGTGACAAAAAAGATGCTTTAGAATATCTTGCTAAAATATATAATATTCAACCAGCAGAAATTATTGCAATGGGGGATGGTTCAAATGATTATGAAATGTTAAAATGAGCTGGTGTTGGAATTGCAATGGGGAATGCCAAAGCGGATATTAAAACTATTTCTGATGATACAACTGCCCATTATCGTCGCTCAGGAGTAGCAAAAGCAATTAATAAATATTTTAAAAAATAAAAAATATCATCAAAACTATTGATATTTTTTTTGTTTTTTTTATAATTAATGTGGTCGTAATTTAAAAACAAAAAGTTTAGTATAACTAAACAAAATTACTAAAGGAGGGGTGTCTATGCTACTAGGAGAAAAAATTAAACTATTACGTCAAAAAAATAATTTAACAATTGAAGAATTAGCAAATCGTTGTGAATTAACGAAAGGATTTATTAGTCAACTTGAACGCGATATTTCTTCTCCGAGTATTGAAACACTAGAAAGTATTTTAGAAGTTTTAGGCACCAACTTAGCAGATTTTTTTAAACAAGAAAAAAATAGAAAATTCGTTTATGCAGCAGAAGAACATTATAAAGTTGAACAAAATAATTATCGGATTGAATGATTAGTTCCTAATGCACAAGTAAATGAATTAGAACCAATTTTAATTCAAATTAAACCACAAGGAGAATCAGAACGCATATTACCATTTGAGGGTCAGATTTTTGGTTATGTTTTAAAAGGGACAGTGTTAGTTTATTCTGGACAAAAAGTACAAAAAGCACATACTCGTGATAGTTTTTATTTATATGGTAATAATCAACACTATTTAAAAAACGAAACAAATGAAATTGTTGAAGTATTATGAATATCAACACCACCAATATTTTAAAAGATTAGAAAAGGAGCAGGAGCATTGGAAACAAATATTTTAGAGTTACGAAACATTTCAAAACAATATGATGGGAAAGTGGTTTTGAAAGGAATTAACTTAAACATTAAAGAAGGAGAATTTGTCACATTACTAGGACCATCAGGATGTGGGAAAACAACAACATTAAGAATTATTGCTGGATTTGAACAACCTAATAGTGGGGAATTATTATTTTTAGGGAAAGACTATTTAAAAACACCCGTTCATAAACGAGAAGTTAATACTGTTTTTCAAAATTATGCCTTATTTCCGCATTTAACTGTTTTTGATAATATTGCTTATGGATTAAAAGTTAAGCGCAATAAATATGATGTTATTGAAACTGAAGTAAAGAAATTTTTACAATTAGTAGGATTAGAAGGCTTTGAAGATAAATCAGTTGAACAATTATCGGGAGGGCAACGCCAACGTGTTGCATTAGCACGAGCATTAATTAATAAGCCAAAGGTTTTATTATTAGATGAACCAATGGCTGCATTAGATGTTAAATTACGAAAAAAAATGCAAGCAGAATTAAAAGCTTTGCAAGGAGAAATTGGAATTACTTTTATTTTAGTAACACATGACCAAGAAGAAGCATTAACATTGTCTGATCGTATTATTGTAATGAATGATGGAGCAATTCAACAAGTTGGTACACCAGCGGAAATTTATAATGAACCAGAAAATTTATGAACAGCACAATTTATTGGTGACTCAAATATTATTTCAAATGCAATTTTTATTAAAGATAATTTAGTAACAATTGATGGCAAAAAAATTGTTTGTGTTGACCGTGGATTTGGTGAAAATGAAAATCAAATTGATATTATTATTCGCCCTGAAGATATTGATATTGTTCCAGTGGGAAAAGGATTCTTTACAGGAACAGTTAAAAGAGTTAATTTTAAAGGAGTTCATTGGGAAATTATTGTTAAATGTAAAGAACGAAAATATTTAATTCATTCAACAGATAGAGTTGAAGAAGGTGACCAAGTTGATATTTCGTGAAATGTTGAAGATATTCATGTTATGTGGAAAGAGATTGATGATTAAGGAGCAAGAATGATGGAAAACAAAAGTAAACCACCAAAAAAGGGTAAAGGATGATTTAAAAAACAAGGTAGTAAGGTTAAATCAATTAGTCAACATTTTGCTGCTTGATGTCGAACAAAATATTTAAACATTTCTTATCATGCGAAACAAAACAAATGGTTTAAAAGAGGATTTAATCCAATTTTATGGCCATATCTTATCATTATGATTTTGTTAATTGTTGTACCATTATTAATTATTTTATTATATTCATTTATTCAACCAACGGGAAATAGTTTAGTTTTTGAAATTAATTTTAAAAATTTTGTAACTTTTTTTTCAGAGCAAAAATTTGTGATTGCACTTTTCTTAGCTTTAGGATATTCATTAATTGCGGCCTTAATTGCAATTGTGATTGCGTATCCAGTTGCTTATGTGATGGCGTTTTGTAAATCAAAACTATTGTCAAAAAATATTTGAATTTTAGTAACCTTACCAATTTGAATTAATATGTTACTAAAAATTATTGGATTACAAACACTGTTTAATATTATTGCTCCAAGTTTACTTGGAACACCAATTTCGGTTGTTATCGGAATGGTTTATGCATTTTTACCATTTGTAATTTTACCAATTTATAATAGTTTAGATAAAATTGATACATCATTAATTGAAGCTTCAAAAGATTTGGGAGCAAACGGTTTTAAAACATTTTGAAAAGTTATTTTTCGTCAATCAATCCCAGGAATTATTGCAGGTGGAACATTATTATTAGTTCAAGCAGCAACTTCTTTAATTATTGTTAAATTTATGGGGAATGGTCGAATTAATTTAATTGTTGATGTGATTGAAGCATATTTCTTTAAAGGAGAAAACTTTGGAATTGGCGCAGCAATATCAGTTGTCTTAGCCCTTATTGTTTTTTTAATTATTGTGTTATCAAATGCATTATCAAAATATTTTGAAACAAGAAAGGGGCGTCGCAATGAAAAAGTTTTTTAAATCATCTTATATGGCATTAATTATGTTATTCATTTATATTCCGATTATGATTTTAATTTTATTTTCATTTAATAGTGGTGAAAGTATGAGCATTTTTAATGGTTTTTCCGATCGTTGGTATAAACAACTTGCTAATGAACAACCTTTTTTACAAAGTATTATTGTTTCAGTCTTTACAGCGATAATTGCAACTGTTGTTTCAGTTATTATTGGAACTTTAGCTGCAATTGGATTAAGTCGAGCACGCCGAGTTACACAAAAAATGACATTATCAATTACTAATATTCCGTTAATTAATGCTGATATTATTACGGCTGTTTCGTTAATGATGTTATTTATTGCCTTAGGAGCAAACTTTGGAATGTTAACATTAGTTTTAGCACATATTTCATTTGATGTACCATATGTAATTATTACAGTATTACCACGCTTACGGAAAGTTGATCCAAAATTAATTGAGGCTTCATTAGATTTAGGTGCAAAACCATCTCAAACTTTACGAAAAATTATTTTACCAATTTTAAAACCAGCAATTATTGCAGCTGCAGCAATTGCCTTTGCAATGAGTTTTGATGACTTTATTATTTCCTATTTTACTGGTGGTGATGATGTCAATGTTGCAACTTTTATTTATACAATGAAACGAATTAAGCCTTTTATTAATGCTTTTGGAACAATTTGTATTGCAATTATTGGAGTTGTTATTATTGGATGAAATGGGTGAAATGTTTATAAAATTAATTATAATAAATTTCGTCGAGAAATGCTAAAAGGAACTTATAAAGATAAAGATATTATGCGTTATGAAAAAAAATTAGCTTTACTTTATCATCAATTAAATAATAAAAAAATTAATAATGAAAAACAAAAAGAACAATTACGTTGAAAAATTGTTAGACTAGAAAAAAAATACGATAAAAGTGTTTTATGAATTAAGAATAAAAAACAAACTTTTATTGAGCGGCAAGAAACTAAAGAAAATATTAACAAAATATCACGGAAAAAATTCCGTTGATTGGCAAAAAGTTGAAAGCCATTGTCACTAGCAACAATTTCAGTTGGTTCAATTGTGTTACTAACAGCAGTTTATATTAAAAATAATATTTATGATTTAGCAGTGGCAAATTGAGGTGAATATATTACTTCCGATTTAATCCGTGATTTTGAAAAAAAATATAATGTAAAAATTAAATATAGTGTTTATGATAGTAATGAAACATTATATAACAAATTATATACGACACATTATGATGTAATGGTTCCAAGTGATTATATGGTGAATAAGTTAGCACAAGAAGGCCGCTTAGAAGAAATTGATTATCAAAAATTAAATGATGTTGATAAGAATTTTAACATTATTAAACCTAACCCAAATTATCATGGACAAGATGTTACAGAACGAACAATGGGAAATGAATATTTTAATGATTTAAATGTTGATATAGCAACAGTACAAAAAACAAATCCAGAATTTTATCAAAATTGTATTGTTCCTTCTACTTTGGATCCAACAACATCAAAATGTTTTGATAAAAATTATGCGGCATCATTAGTTAATGGATTATTAAATGTTTTAAATAAAAATAAATTGAAAAAAGTTATTCTTCAAAGTGGAGAGAGTGAAGTTACTCAAAAAACAATTGTCAATTATAGTTTACCTTATTTTTGAGGGGAAGTATCACTGGTGATTAATCCAACAGAAAGTAACTTAAATTTTTTAAATGATATCTTTGCTAAAGCAAATCAAAATTTACCAACAACAGCTCAAGGTAAATTTGGTTATCAACGTGAAAAGTGAGCATCTAGTGCAAATCGTGACCAAATTAAACTTAATGATGTTAAAAATAATAATGTTATATCAAACGGAATTTCATGAGATATTTTATGACAAGCAGCAGCAGCAAATAAACGAGTTTTAATTAATAATGATCCACGAAATTTATTTATGTTAACTAGTGAAAAGAATTATTTCAAACCAGTGCCAACAACGCAAATGGAGGTTGATCATGGTTACAACGAATTAGCAACATTATTAAAACATAATAATGTTGCCTTAATGAATGATGAGTTAATAAACGCCGTTGGTGATGGACATTTTGATTTTGCTTTTATGTATAATGGCGATGCAATTTATGCTGATACATTATTTGCTAAAAGTCATCAAAAAGCTAGTGGAACAAAATTAATTATTACCCGCCCACGAGCAACAAAGGCGTGAACACCAGAAACAATTGAAGGAACTAACATTTGAAGTGATAACATGGTTTTATCAAAAAATGCTAGAAATCGAGACTTAGCTTATAAATTTATGAATTTTATTATTCAAAATTCATCCGCATTAACAGAAGAAGCAAATTATACTTCACCGTATCAACAAGTAATGGACTATGAAAATAATTATAATTATTATAGTAATGGTCATGATCCAGAATCTGGTGCAATGGTTAATTATCAGCGTGATTATGTTCCTGTGGCAAAACTTAATAAGAAGGGAATGTATGTTGCTCAACCAGAAATGGCAGATGGTCCATTTGAGATAACTGATTTAGATAGTTATGTATTAAATAAATATAATATTTTAATTGCTGGAAAAAACTAATAATTATTTTGAAAATAAAAAATAGGAGGCATTAACTTCTATTTTTTTATTTTTAACATTAAATTTTAATTAACAAAAGGAAAATAAAAATAATATGATTATATAGTAATTTGAAAGTAGGGGAGAACAATTAAAAAGCAGGGGTATTTTATGTTTACAATTTTATTTGGAGTATTAGTTACTTTAATTTATTTCTTATTTTCTTTTCGTGATAATAATTATCAAAAAAATAAAACTACAACAGATTTTCATAATAATATTTATCAAATTGTTTTTACTAATAAATATAATTTGCCATTACTTAACAAAAATATTATTCCAACTCCACTTCAAATAACTGAACAAATGCTTGGCATTTCAATTGAAGAAATTTTATTAAAATTTAATTTTAAGTTCCAAAACTATATGCCAATTAATAAAAATACGTTACAAAAAAAATATCGACAAATGACAAGTATTGGCTTAATTCCAAACCCAAAATATATTAAATGATATCAGCGCCATTTAATTAACAAACAACTTTTAAATCAGGTTTTAATTCCGCAATTTTTACAGTCTCAAATCATAAATATTTTACAATTAAAAATTGCTGATGCAAAAATAATAGTAAATAAATTACAACAATATTTAACAGGAATTTATGTGAAATATTTTAATATTATAAGGTTATTTTGTGTTTTTTAATTTAAAATCTAAATTAAAATTTTTAAAACAAGAACAATTTTTATTGGTGGGTGGTATTATTGGATTTAATTATTTATTATTAATTAATAGTTATTGGTCAATTTTAGTTATTTTAGGTTTAGGTTTTATTTTGATTTGACAACAACAAAAAATTTATTTAGGATTATTAATTTTTGTAATCATTATTTCAGCGTTATGTCATTATTATTTGCAACAACCAAGTTTGCAAGAGAACAACATTGTTTATGGTAGAATTCAAAAGCACGGGAATGGTTATTATTATTTGAGTGTTGGTTGAAAACAATATTTTTTAAAAACAACTATTAATTTTAATTTACATGATCAAATTTGTTTACAAGGTTATTATTCTAACATTAAATCAGCATCTAATGTGTATGAATTAAATATGCAATCGTTTTTAAATGCTAATAACATTTTTTATCAATTTAATATAACGAAAGTAATTGCTGTTAAACCTGGAAATACGGTTCTTGCTAAAATAACAAAGTTTTTTAATAGTTATGATGACCTAACAAAAGATACGCTTGCTTTATTTTTGTTTGGTCAAAAAGCAAATACAACGCTTGTTTTATATGATTATTTTATTCAATTGGGTGTTATTCATTTATTAATTGTTTCAGGCTATCATCTTAATATTTTGTTTTATATTTTAAGCAAAATTTTTAAACGAATAATGCGAAGAAAAGGTTATTATTATATAATTTACTTATTCTTATTTTTTTATTTATATTTGTTAAATTTTTCTTTTGCTAGTGTGAAAGCAATTATCTTGTTATCGTTATCACTATTTAATGCTCATTTTTGAAATTATAAATTAACAGCAAAATCAAAATGAAATTTAAGTATTTTATTAATATTATTATTTTTTCCATACAGTTTTTTAGGAAGTGGGTTTTGATATAGTTTCACAATAACATGACTATTTTTAAACTTAAATTCAAAAACAAAACATTATTATTTTTGACAGAAATTACTATACTATAATTTAATGGCGTTTATTTTTTTACTTGGATGAATGTTATATTTTAGTTATCAATTAAATTTTTCTAGTATTTTATTTAATTTGCTATTGCTTCCAATTTTATCATTAATTTATTTGTTTTCTTTAATAATTGTTTTTATTCCACCGTGCTATTTTATTTATCAATATTTTTATTTATTTTTAATCAATTATATGGTGATTTTAAATAAAATTAATTTAATTTGGAATGTTGGTTATGTCCCTGTATGATATCTTTTGTTATATTATATTCTTTTATGAGGAATAATGAATAAGAGTGAATTTGTAAATAAGATATTTAGAATATTTTGCATTCTGTCAATAATTTGCTATGGTTTACAACCATATTTTACTAGTATTCATTATTCAATGACAATGTTAAATGTTGGTAATGGTCAAACAATTGTTTTTCACGACAAGCGAGCTTGAAAAACAGTTTTATATGATGTTGGTGTGGGATATGGTCGTTCAAAACAATTAGTTAGTAATTATTTAAAATGAGCAGGTATTAATTGAATTAATGCTATTTTTATTTCTCATCACCATGATGATCATAATAATAATTTACCAATTGTAAAAAAATATTTTAATGTTAAACAAGTGATTCAAAATAATACAAAGTTTAGAACATTTCAATTTGGAGGATTAAAATTTACTGTTTTGCATAAAACAATTAATGATGAGGATGAAAACAATAATAGTTTAGTGCTTTTGGTTAAAATAAATCAATACCAAATTTTATTAACAGGTGATATTAGTAAAAAAATTGAGATAAATTTATTAAAAGAACAATTATATCCAATCACTTTGTTACAAGTGCCACATCATGGTTCAGAGACTAGTTCAAGTTTAGTATTTTTGCAGAAAATAATGCCAAAAGTTTGTTTTATTTCTGGTGAAAAGACAAAACGCCAAAATTATCCAGCACCAATAGTTATTGAAAATTTAAAAACTATTAGATGCCAAATTTATTTTACAAATGGTAAACAGAATCTTCAATTTAATATTATGTCAGCCTCAGCAGCAATTAAATTATTTTAAATCACCAATTTATTTTTTACTTTTATGATAATATTACTTTATCATAGGTTTTAGAACATTTTAAAGGAGTTTTAAAAGATGTTTTTAATATATGGAGAAGATGCTTTTTTAATTAAAATGCAAAAAAATAAAATTTTAAAAAAAATTAATCCTGATAATGAGTATGATTTACAAGAATATAATTATTTAGAAGACTCACTACCATCTATTTTGAATGATGCTAACACGATACCAATGTTTTCAGAAAAACGAGTAATAATAGTTAATGATAGTTACTTTCTTACAGAAGAAAAAATTAAGGCAAAAATAGATAATAAAAACCATTTAACAAGTTTAATGGAATATTTAGCAGCCCCAAATCCGAGTACTTTTATTATTTTTATTTGTCCAGTAAATAAGCTTAGTAATCGTTTAAAAATAACTAAGCAAATGCTAGCATTAACTAGTGTTTTAAAGGCAACAAATTTATCATATAATGAATTAATCAAGTTTATTGATGATTATATTACAAAGAATAATGGAACTATTAACCAAAATTTAATTCCTAAGATTGTTGAATATTTGCCAAATAATTTATATATTATTAAAAATGAATTAGAAAAATTGTTATTGATAAATTCAAAAATTACGATGGATTTAATTGAAAATAATATGACAAAATATTTAGATACGGATATTTTTAAATTAGTTGATGATTTACTAAAAAATGATTTAAATAGTTTTTTAATAAATTATCATTATTTACAAGAACGAGGTTTAAATAGTATTGCTTTATTAGCATTAATTACCAATAGTGTTATTTTTACAAGAGACATTATTGTTTTATCTGCTTTAAAGAAAACACCTTCACAAATTGCGGAAATTTTACAAATTCATCCTTTTCGAGTAAAAAAGATTTCAGAACATATGCATAATTTTAGTATTAATAAAGCAAATAATATTATTCAAGAATTATTTTGAATTGATTATAATATAAAAAAAGGTATAATAAGAAGAGAAATTAGTAGTGATTTGTATTTAATTAAATTATTTGATATAAATTAAATTATCACAAAAAGAGAGATGAGGGACATAAATAAATGAAAGAAAATAAATTATATGCCCATATAGTTTATACATTATATAATATCTTTAACGATGATAATATTAAGGCACAAGTAATAGTTAACCCAGATTTTAAAAAATTAGTAATTCAACAAATTTGTAATTTATTAACATTAGAAAAAGAATTTAATGCAAATTTAAATGATAATAAATTTACTCTTTCATTTGCTCAAGTTTTGGCTGATATTACTAATGAATCAGAAACTATTGAAAAGGTTGATGGTGCTACTTTTAATATGTTAGATGAAGAATATGTTGCTTTTGTGCAATATATTGTTTCAAATTTTGCTGTTGAGAAAAATTATATTACAAGAGAAAACATTATCACTAGTGAGTTAATTGATGCCACAGCAGATTTTACTGATGAAAAAGCAATTGATAATGCTCGTGAAAAGTTAAATAAAGTTAATGAAGATGAGGCAGTTGAATCTCAGCCTGAAGTAGGACCGGCAACAGGAATCGGAGGTATAGGGGCTCCAATGGGCGGTATCGGGCCAGGAGACTTTAGTAATCCAAACAAATTTGATATGTCACAAATGATGCAACAAATGGCAAATATGCCAATTCATCCACGCTTAGACCCACGGTTTTATTTCTATACTTCAAAACCAAAGTATATGCCAATTTTAAAGAAAATTGTTGCTGGTTTTGTTATTTTAGCTTCTGCTTTGTTAGTTTTATTGTGATTTTTAAATTCCTATCTAAATATCCATTTAGAAACAAAAGTAATTATTTATACAATTCCGGGAACTGGTTTACCTGTGATTATAGGTGGTGGGGCTGATAGTGCTTTACATAATACTAACAATAATTTTAGTGAAGTATTTAGCTTTGGTTCAAGATATAAGTTTTTATTAATGCAATCCGCTGGGTTACAAACCTTCTCAGGAATTTTATCGATCTTACCGGGAATTTTCTTGGGTTATGAATTGTTAGGGAAAAAACGTTTTAAACGTGATAATTATGTCGTTAGGTTTTGACCAGTTGTATTATCAATTGTTATTCTTCTTTATTCTTCATTGTCATTAATTCAAGTATTATTACCAAATGCTGTTGAAAAATATTTTAATAGTAGATCGGTACCTAATGGTGGATTTTTAATTCAAAACGATCCACAATTAGCAATCACAGGGTACTTATTATTACCAGATTCAGATTTAGCTATGACAATTAATAGTTTAGTAAGTGAAGTTTATAATAGTACAACTTACCAAGTATTACGTATTTTTACAATTATTTCAATGATTGCTGGTATTATTGCTGGTATTATGGTGATTATTTTAGCAGTTTTAGCTCCTAAAACAGACCGTAATAAATTGATTCGTGCCAATACAGAATATCAAAAAGCCGTTACTGCAATGATGAATGGCCAAAAATATGAAATGGATCCAACATTATTTGATGATGAATTTAAGGATGATAATGTTTTTGAAAAAGATGATTCTAATAAATCAAAAGATAAATAAAAAAATCATAACTAGTTATGATTTTTTTATTCTTTTAATATTTACTGTCTTTGTTGAAAAGGATTTTAAAATTAATGTGCTTTAAGCATTAATCTGCTTTTAACACGAGCAGCTTTATTAGCATGATAAATTCCTTTAGTAACTGCTTTGTCAACTAAACTAATTGCAGTATTAACTAATTCTGATGCGTTTGCTTCTTGTGCGTTAATAGCGATTTCTGCTTTTTTGATTGCTGTTTTTACTGATGATTTAAAAGATTTATTTGCTAAGTTAGCTTTTGAATTTGTTTTAACTCTTTTAATTTGTGATTTAATATTAGCCATTTTTGCTCTCCTTTCGACTTTTAAGACACAAAGGAATTATAGCAAATAGATAAAAAAGTGTAAAGAAAAGTAGTACTTTTTTTAACATTTTATCATTATTTTTTAATATATATATGTATAATAATATAAAGTAGGTGGATAGGAATGGGATATTATTATCAACACCGTTTAGGGTTTTCTTTTCATTGTTTGCAACGAATTCGGGAACGAATTCCTGCTTTTACAAATGAAAATGATTGAATTATTAAAGAAAAAATTATTAAAATGATTGATAATTCTTCTGATCGCATTGAAACAACAAAAAATTTATATATTAAATTAGATAATTTAAAAGGGAACTTATATGTTGTGGTTGCAAAACACACAAGATTAATTGTAACAGTAACGCCAATGAGACCTGAAAAATTATTGGATATTATTACAAGGAATTAATTTTTATTTTTTATTTAAAAAAGCAATATGTTATAGTTAAATTGTAGGCAAAGGAGAATAACAAGGATGAAAATTGTGATTGGGAATGATCATACAGGGATTGATATGAAAAAAGCAATTGTTAAGCATTTAATTGAACAAAAACATGAAATTATTAATTTAGGCACAGATAGTATTGAAGCGGTTGATTATCCTGATATTGGCCAAGCTGTTGGTGAAAGGGTAATTAAAGAAAAAAATAGTGTTGGGATTATAATTTGTGGAACAGGAATTGGAATTTCAATTGCGGCAAATAAAGTAAAAGGAATTCGAGCAGCATTGTGTAATGAAACAGTGCTAGCAAAATTAGCACGCGAACATAATAATGCTAATGTTTTAGCATTGGGCGCTAGAGTTATTGCAAATCAAAATGCAATTTGAATTGTTGATATGTTTTTAAATACTACTTTTGATTCTGGACGTCATACTCTTCGTGTTGAAAAACTTAATAACCTTTAGGGATGAATTATGAATAATTGAGACAGTTTATTTTTGTATCCTTTTTTAACAATTTTATTTATGTTAGGTTATATAATTAATTTGGTTAAAAAAGGAATAAAATCTTTTTATCAATGAGTTTTTATTGTTCAGCATTTTTGTTTTTGGTTAGCATTATCATGTTCACTAACTTTAAATTATAATTTTATTATTTTTGATTTTGCCAAAAATATTAATTCAATTGCTATTTTATTAGCAGTTAGTACTTCTTTGTATGCAGCAATTTTTTTTATTCCAGCTTCATGAATTACAGGATTATTTCGAAGTCGTAAATTATGGTTTTGAATTTCTTATGGTTTAATGTTTTTAGGAATTTTATTAGTTTTTATTTTACCGCAAAATTGAAGTGCTATGATTTTTTGTACGATTGTTTTTGGATTTGGTGTTTCAACAAATTCATTATGATATTTAAGTTTTAATGAGATTTATTTATATCGAACTAATCCTTTTGCAACAGTAACTTTAAATTTACCAATTGTCATAATAGCAAATATGGTTGGTGCTAATGTATTGATGTTTGTTAAAAATTTTAATAAGGGTGAATTAACTTCACATTATATTATTTTTGGAATAATTACTATTGTACTAATATTTTCGTTTGTTTTTTGCTTTTTTATGCCGGAAATTAAAACTAATATTGGTGCTTTTGCTCCGAAAATTTTAAAGCATTTTAGTTTATTTTCATGATGAAAAATTATTGTTATTCTTAGTTTATTATTTTTTATTGCTATTTTAAGAGAATTAAGTCAAGGTGATTTTTTGAACATTATTTTAGCACAAGAAACTTGAGTACGTTATCACAATAAAATAATGGTGGAATACTATTTACATTTAGTTCAAGAAATTTGGTGGTTTGCTCAAATTATTGGAGCAATGTTTATTTATTTTTTTATTAGAAAAATTGGAATTAAGAATTCATTAATTTTAGCATTAATAATTTGATCTTTATATTTTGTTTTTGTTACTATAATTTCAATTCCGGAAGTTTTATTAATTTGTCAATTATTAAATGGCTTTGCAATGATATCTTTATTTGGAATTTTATTTTCAATGACAATGATGTGGAATTATCGGATTCAAAATCGACCTGTCACGGGTTGCTTTTCAGCATTAAATGCTTTAGTAACATTTCTTGCACAGTTTTTAATTCGTGTTTTTGCGCACTATCAAGTTGGTATTTTTAGTAATTTAAATTTAGATTGAAATTTACCATTTGTTAAAAATGATTTATTTTTAGATTCATTAAAACAAGTTATTTTATATTTATATTTAGGTTGTGCTATTAGTTGTCTTATTTTAATTGCTGTTGTTTTCTTTAGTGCTAAATTTATTAGTGGTGAATATTATAATCCAAACCAAGTTGAAAGTAAGATTACCGAATTAGTCGGAATGGTTGTTGACCAACAGCTTGACCAAAAAAATGTTTTAAAGAAATATTTACAAAACAAAAAAGAAGTTACATAATAACTTCTACTGCGATAATATCCGGCATTTCTTGTTTAACAATTTGTTCAACACCATCTTTAATTGTTGAATCAATTAATCCACAACCAACGCATGCTCCTGCTAAACGAACATAAACAATATTATTTTTAACTTCAACAAATTCAATATCTCCGCCATCTTGGTTGATATAAGGTCGTAGATTATCAATAATATCTTTTGCTTGATTTGTTTGTGTCATTTTAATCACCTTCACCATTTAATTATAGCATTTTTATAACAAAGTTAGTTTAATTAATTATGGATATGTATATAATAATAAGTAGAAATTCAATTTAGAATTTTTATTGGAGCTTAAATGTTTAAAGGAGGACTAATGGAAGAAAAAAGTTTTAGTATATATGGCCTGTCTGCTGGAATAAAATTAGCAGATGAAATTTGTAAAATTTTAGGTGTAACAAGACAAGAAATGGAAACTGTTCGTTTTGCTGATGGTGAAATTTTGGTGCGCGCAATGAATTCAGTACGGGGAAAAGATGTTTATATTATTCAGTCAACATCTTGACCAGTTAATGAAAATTTAATGGAATTATTAATTGCGATTGATGCTCTAAAACGTGGTAGTGCACAAAGCATTAATGTGATCATTCCTTATTTTGGATATGCTCGTCAAGACCGAAAAGCACGCGGTCGTCAACCAATTACATGTAAATTAGTGGCAAATATGTTAACAACAGCGGGGGCAACAAGAGTAATGACTGTTGATTTACATTCACCACAATCAATGGGATTTTTTGATGTTCCAGTTGATGATTTACGTTCAACACAAGAATTAGTAAGAACAATTGTTCGAAAAATTGAAGAAGATCATCTTAAAGAAGAAGTAACAATTGTTTCTCCAGATCATGGTGGATTAGTACGGGCACGAGATGTGGCTAATCGTTTAGGGAATTTGGCTGGGAATATTGCAGTAATTGATAAGCGCCGGCCAAAACCAAATGTTAGTGAAGTTCAATTTATTTTAGGAGATGTTAAAGACCGTATTTGTTTTATTGTTGATGATATGATTGATACGGCTGGAACAATTTGTAATGCAGCAAAAGCGTTAAAACAGCATGGGGCAAAAGCAGTTTATTTATTAGCATGTCATGGGGTATTTTCACCCCCAGCAAAAGAACGTTTAACAGAACTTATTAATGATGGGACAGTTAAAAAAGTTATTGTTACAAATACAATTGATATTAATCAAGACCGATTATTTGATGGGTTAGAAATCATTTCAATTGCTGATTTAATTTCACAAATGATTAAAGCAATGATTGAAAAACGTAGTTTATCGGATGTTTATTCAAAATGTAATGAACAAATAAAAAAAATAATTGAGAAAATAAAAAAGTAAAATAGTTGGTAAAGTTTGCACTCTTTAACTGGAAGGAATGCAAACTTTTTTATAACATTTAACTTTAAAAAATAAAAAGTAAATAAGTTTTATTATTTTCCTATTAATTATTAAGCCTACTGCCAATAATTCGTATCTTCTTGAATAAATGAAAACATAAGCAAACTTTCAAATTAAAATTATATTGTCTGAACATAAAATATAAAAAATAGTTTTTAAAATAACATTAAATTTGATTGTCATAAAAATTCATTCATAATTATAAATTTTAAAATTAATTATTTATTTTCTTGTATTTTATATTTATATCGTGTATCATTTTACCTAATTTATTTTATTGATTAATAACTTTTTTTGTGATATCATTTATAAGTCAGTGTATTTTTTATAAAGGGGTTATTTGAATATGAACAACAACGAAAAAGAAATTAGTGAAAATATGAATGGCGATGATGCAAACCAAAACAAAGTTGTTGAGTCTGAAACTGAGAAAAATATCAATAACATTAAATATGATCGTGCAACATTTGGAAGTATTTTTAAAACAGAATTGTATAATTCAATTGCCCGTGATAAAAAACATTTATTAAGATTTTTACTAATCTGTTTTATGTCATTTTTATATGGAATTATTTGTATTACTGGAGTTTGAGATCCAGTTGCTAATATTTCAAAAGTACCTATGGCAATTGTCAATCGTGATAATGCCACTTGTGTAGCCTATGTTAATACAAAAGGTGGAACAGAGTTTATTGATAATGCGGTTAAAGTTGGTTATTTACAAGCAAAAAATTCAGAAGAATGTAATGGCCAAGCTAGTAAATGATATCAAAGTGAAGCATTTGACCCTAATAAATATGAACTTAATTATCGTTATGCTTCATTAATTGATAGTGTTATTACTAATAATAATAAATATGACGAAAATTCAAGAGCATTAACAACATCAATTGGTGATATTACCCCAACAATTAAATATTTAAAAGAAGATGAAACTAACTTTACACCAAATAGTAAATATTGAGTGCAGTTAAAAATCCCAACTAATTATACTTTAAATACATATAAATTAATGCGGGGATTAGCACAAATTGGTGAGCCTAATTTTACTGATGATGATGAAAATGATTTCTTTAAAACAATGGATTATTTTAGTAGTAATAAAATGGAATTTTGAGCAACTTATGAACATAGTTTTATGATTGGAAATATGATGAGTATGTTACAAGTTGGTTTTGGAAGTTTAGCAACTAGTATTTTAACAACATTAGCACCAGAAACAATGTTCTGATTATCATCACGGCAAGACCATGGTGAGAGTTCAAATGGTGGTGGTAGTTCTCGTTTTGGTGAATATTATATTATTCCAAAAAATATTTATAATTTTATTATGGAAGTTGTAAAAAATATTAAAAATTACGATTGTGATGGAACAAAGGCTGATTGTCCTGGAGTTAAACCAGGACAACCATCAAATTTATATAAAGCATTACAACATTTAAAAGAAAAAAATCCGGTTTTATATGAATCTGTAAATAAAATGTTTAATCATATTAAAAATGATGTGCTTGTTTCAATTAATATTGGAATAACAATTAATCTTAAGATGGAACAAATTTTACCATTTGCATTTCAAATTATGTTTCCAGATTTAGGAAATCCAAATGATGATCCAAGATGAGAACAACGTGTTTATTTTTCTGAGTATAAAACAAAATTATTATCAGTAACACAATACTTTTTAAATAATATGTCACGTTCAACAAGTGTTGATAGACATATTCAAGGATATGAATTTGGAACATATGGATATGGATTAGGATTATATTTCATTTCAATTTCATTATGAATTGGAGCAATTACCCAAACTTTTATTTATCGTAAAAAAAGTTATACACCTAATGCAAAATGATATCAACATTATTTTTCAAAATGATTTACAATGCTAATTACTTCTTATGCTCAAACATTGTTATTATTTTTAGGATTATTGGCTGTTGGTTATGGCAAATTGGGTTCACCAATTGTTTATATGTTAATGTGAATGATAGTCACCGCAACCGTCTTAACAACAATAACCCAGGCTTTATGATATTCAATGCCAGATGATAATGTTGGACGGTTCTTATGTATTATTTATACGGTCTTTAATCTAACTGCCGGAGGTGGAAGTTTCCCAGTTATTTTACAAAATGGTTTTTTCCAAGCAATTAGTTACATTGTGCCATTTAAATACACAATTTTTGGAATGAGCAATATTGTCTATGGAATTGCTTCTAATGAGGGAATCATTAGTATGTACAATACCGAAATTTTAGGATGTTTTGGTGCGTTAATGATTTTCTTAGTAGTTTTCTTAGGAATTGGTTTAGGCACAGCATATATTTATCGCCGGATTGAAATGTTTGGTACATTTAGTTTAAAAGAAATTTATGAAACAATGGATAGTATTGATGCAACAAAAGATTTTGTTAGAAGTCGTCGTGTTATTAACAACTTAAGTGTTGAATATTCACTATTAATTAAACAATATATTGATGAAAAACATCGTGAACAAAAAATAAAAAATTTAGAAGATAAAATTAATTCTTTATATAAAGACCCATCCATAGTTAGAATCAAAAAATTAGAAGCAATAAGTGATGTTTATCGCAATCGTTTTGAAGTAATTAAACAAAAATATGTTGTTTTAGTTCAAAAAGCAGAAATTACTAATGATGCTAAGGATATTCGTAAATCACAAAAATTAAAAACAAAATTAGAAGCATTAGGAGAAAAAATTACAGTAGCACGGAAAGAGATTGAAATGTTAAAAAGAAATCCAAATTATGTCCGGATTGCTGCTTTAAATGAGCGATATGAGGAATTAAAAGACCAATATATGTTTATATCAAGAACAGTTAATGAACATAGTTCAAAGCTAAAATTAAAAAAAGTTTATACATTACGACAAGAACTAACATATTTACAAAAGAAAATTGACGAATTAAATAGCAATACAATGCGAACTGTTTTTGATAATCCACATGATAAAAAAATTAATAAATTAATTGTGCAATATAACTTAGAAAAAGAACAATTAAATCATTTAAAAGAAACAAAACCAGAAGCTAAATTAATTCCAATTTATCAAGAAAAATTATTATTCCTAGCTAATAATATTAAAGAATTAGAAGCAAATAAAACTCAAGTTAATCGTCATATAGAAGAACGCATTATGAAATTAAAACGACAATTGGAAGAATTGAATGCAGAAAAAAATAAAAACTATAAATTATCAAAAATTACAAAAGATGAATCATATAATATTAAAATTCGTAAAATAAATAATAAAATTATGGATATTAATCATGAAATAGGCAATTTAGAAAACGAATTACGTGTAATCGTTGAACAACAAAAAGACAAAATTACAAATAAATTTAAATTTGCAAAATATAATGCGGAATTAATAAAACTAAAAACAAATTATATTTATGACGATAATCGAGAAGGAATCGATTAGGAGGCTTTTAAATGAAAAATGATGAATACAAGGTAAATAAGAAAAATAATGTTGAAATTAAACCAAAATTTAGTCAAATTTTAAGAACTGAATTACGTGCATTTTTTGTTGAAAAACCATTTAATAAAGTAATTGCCATTGTTGGCTGCTTTATGACCTTTATTTATGGGTTTTTCTATATTTGAGCTTTCTTTAATCCATATCAAAATTTGCAAAGAATCCCAATGGCAATTGTTAATCAAGATGCTAATGTTTGTATGATTTATAAAGATGATAAAAATTTACCACCATCAACAGATGGAACTGATTCATTATTAAATGCAGAAGCAATTTCATTTGATTATACTGTTCATAATCAAACCGACTGTACTACTCAAGCAAAAATGGTTGGGAAGATTGGCTACTATACTAGTATTACTGATGAAGCAGTTACTAAATTAAATTTTTATAATCCAAATACTAATCGTTTTACTTATGATTTAAAAGTTGGAAAAGTTGAAGGTGATTATGTTCGTTATACTGGGCAAAATGTTAGCGAATTAGATAGTAAGTACTGAGTGCAAGTTCGGATTCCACAAGGATTCACACAACATTTAGCAGCATTAATTGTCAATATGAATAAAGCTAGTTATGTTTGTTTTGATGGTTTTGATAGCAATAATATTTGTAAAGATGGTGATCCAACTCATACTTTGCCAGCAACAGAATTGAATGGTCAAATTATTAAAGAATTACGTTGATTTATAAATAATCGAATTACATTTTGAGGAACATTCCGGCAAAATTTTGCTAGTGGAATGATTAGTAACTTTTACGCAAATTTAACAACGGCCTTAAGTGCTCAAATTTTACCACAATTAATGGCAACAACATTATTTACAATGTTTAGTTATTATCCTCCAACATCAACTACACCAAATGATCGAACAATTCAAGAAGCAGATATTAATCGTTTTCTTTTTGAATTTCTTGATCCATCATTAATTCCAGGAATGATGGGAATTAATTTAGTTGATATTATTCCAGTACAAAAAAGAGCAATTGCTTTAAAAAATATTTTAGATGTTGCTATTTCAGGAAATTATATTGATGCTAAAATTGCTGATGAAATTTATCGTTTTTTAACTGGAATTTTACCAATCTCTTTAATGCCAATTGTTAATGATTTATTTCATATTGGTATTGCAAGCCCACCCCCAGCATTTCAAATTGATAAAAATACAAAACAAGTTTCTTTTGCACGAAAAGAAATGAATTATCCTGAATTTTCTTCAGCAGCAAAAAGCTTTACTGAAACAGGTTCACATCTACTTGATATTTTTAAAATGCCATATACTTTAGTTGGAAAACAATATAGCCAGTATGGAATTGGGTTGGGAGAAGCATTTATTTTGATTGCTACTTTTATTGGAATTTTTGCATCAACAATTATTTATAATCGACGATCGCGAACACCTAACACCAGATTTTATCAACATTATTTATGCAAAATGTTAATTTTGCAAGTTAATATGTTTATTCAAGTTTCAATTTTATTACTAATGTTATTACCAATTGGGTTCTGACAATTAGGATCAGCATTCTGACTATTATATTTATTTGCTATATATGTTGGCTTTATCTTCACCTTTATTGTTGGGGGGATTTGGTTAGCAATTCCAGATGAAGTATCATCGCGGGTATTAAATATGGTTGTTCTAATGTTTAACTTTGCTTGTGGATGAATTTTATTTCCAGCCTTTATGTCAAACCCATTCTATAACGCATTATCAAACATTATGCCGTTTACTTATGCGATGCATAATATGGGAAATATTATTTATGGAATTGCTTCTGGAGCAGGACAATTATGATATTATCAAGCAGATATTATTAAAAACTGTTTAGTTTTACTAGCAATGGCAATTGTCATGGTTGTAATGACATTAATAACTTTGCATATTCGTTTCTTGCGAGCTCATTATGGCACTCGGCGAATGAGTGTAATTTATAAAGCAATGGCTCAAGTTAGTTCTACATCAGAATATGCACATAAAAGAAGTGTTTTATTAATTTTAACAAAAGATCAAAAAAAGGATATTAAAGAAAAAGTTCAAGAAATCTTATTTACTAACATTAGTGAAAAATATTCTTATACAAAACTAAGTAAAAGACAAATTAAAAAAATGGAACGGAATTCAATTGATTAAGGAGGTTTGGAAAATGAAAAAATTATTATCATTATTAACAACATTTTCTTTATCATCAGCAATTGGAATTAATGTTATTGGATGCCAAACTAATCCATTTGATGATTTTCCTGGTAATAATCAAGTCGCTAAAACAGCTGCCCCAGCCGTAATTAATGCAGTTAACAACTTTCTAATGTATAACGTTTTATATATGAAAGGTGATTCAGCAGCAGAAAATAAATTTTATTATAATTATCAAAACATTTCCCAAAATCAATGAATGCGTTATCCATCGTTAGAATTATGAAATCCATGAACAAATTATGACCAAGGGACAGCTGCGGTTAATTCTTTAGCAGTTGCAGTTTATAGTGTTACTTTATTGGGAAATGAAAAGGACAAGCCAACAGGTATTAATGGAGCAGTCGCGCGTATAATGCCTGCTGCTGATGGAACATTGTTTCAAACATCTCAAAATTTATTACCATCAGCAGAATTTATTGATACCGCAATGGTCAATAAAGCAAAAGCTAGTGCAGAAGCAAAAAGAACATTAAAGGGTTATTATCAAATTAATGGTAAAGCAAAGATTCATCAATATGGTTATTCAGTTTTGCCAGATTTAAGTACAGTTGATTTTGGGCCATTAAAAAAGGATTATTTTACAACGAATGAAAGTGAATCTAATATTAAAGATGTTATTGTTGCTGAGTTAGATAAAGAAAGTAATATTAAAGTAAATCCTGATGAAATTGAATTAGTTATCAAATCAAAACCAACTGGTAGTACTTCGGGTGAAAAATTAGTGGTTGGAAATTATGAACTTACCTTAACAGCAAAAGCTAATGCAAAAACAGTGCAAGGAACAGGGAACTTTAGTATTAATGTTGTTGACCAAAGTAAATTTAAATTTGATTTAACAACTATTTCAGCAAAAGGGTTTAATAGTAATTTAACGGTTAATAATACTGTCGGTGATTTGAAAAAAGCTGTTCAACAATATATTGAAGGAAAAGTAGCACCAGCAGTTAAAAAAGATGAGATTGAATATCAAGTTGAAAAAGAAACTGATGATACAAAAAAACTATTAGAACAAGCATATAATGTTACTGTTGCAGCACCAAATACAGCAACAAGTGTTACTAAAAAAATTCAAATTACAGTTAAGGTTGTTGGTGAGCCAATGATTAATTTAGATTTAACAAAGTTTACAAATAAAATTCCTGCCCCTTCATTTTTAAATAATAATTTCAAAGAAGAAGACTTAGAAAAAAGTGTTAAAGCAGCTGTTATGGAATGATTACCAAAAGAATATCGTGCTGGAATTTCTTTAAATACGGTAATTAAGCAAAAACCAACTGGAGCACCTGGTGCTGAGTTAGTAAAAGGAGAATATATTGTGACAGTTACACCTAGCGGGGGAAAAGTAACAGGTAGTTATGAAATGAAAGTTAATGTAATGCAATTCACAACCAATGAAACAATTGATCTTTATTGAGCTGGCGTTGACATTCCTGTTGCTAATATTACTAATGGATAAAAAAGTAAAAGGGATTTTACTTTTTTATTTTTAAAATAATTATAAGGAAGATTGATATAATTATTAAAGAAAAACAAAACTATAAAGGAGTAGTGAAATAATGTTTAAATTAACATCTAATTATTTACCAGCTGGTGATCAACCACGGGCAATTGAAAAATTAACTACCAATTTATTCGCAAACAAAAAGCATCAAGTTTTGTTAGGAGCAACCGGAACTGGAAAAACATTTACAATGGCAAATGTTATTGAAAATTATCAGAAGCCAACATTGGTGATGGCTCATAATAAAACATTAGCAATGCAACTATATGTTGAGTTAAAAGAAATGTTTCCAGAAAATCGTGTTGAGTATTTTGTTTCAAACTTTGATTTTTATCAACCAGAAGCTTATTTACCAGGAAAAGATTTATATATTAATAAAGATGCTCGCCAAAATATGGAATTAGACATGATGCGGTTAAGTGCTTTTAATGCTTTAACAACTCGAAAAGATGTTATTGTCGTAGCTTCTGTTGCCGCCATTTATGGGGCACAAGATCCAAATGAATATAAAAAATCTTTTTTACAAATTAATCGTAATCAAAAAATTAGTAAAAAAGATTTAGCCAATTTTTTAGTATCATCAGGATATGTTCGTAATGATATTGAATTAATTCCAGGTAGTTTTAGTGCTAAAGGTGATGTGATTAAAATTGTTCCAGGCTGAAATGTTAAAACATTTATTCGAATTGATTTGTTTGGTGATGAAATTGATGATTTAGTTTATATTGATGGAATCACTGGTGATGTTACACAGCGGTTATCAACATTAACAATTTTTCCAGCGCAAGATTATATTACTTCTCCAGAACGATTAGTTGAAGCAATTAAACGCATTGAAGCAGAGTTAAAGGTTCGCTTAGTTGAATTAGAAGTGGCTGGAAAAATTGTTGAGTTACAACGTTTAAAACAACGTACGGAATATGATTTAGATTTACTCCGTGAAAGTGGGATATGTTCTGGAATTGAAAATTATTCACGACATTTAGATTTACGAGAAGAAGGTGAGGCTCCTTATACTTTGATTGATTTTTTTGGCGAAGATTTTTTAACTATTATTGATGAATCACATATGTCATTACCGCAAATTCGAGCAATGTATAACACAGATCGAAGTCGAAAAGAAACATTAGTAAATTATGGTTTTCGTTTAAAAAGTGCATTAGATAATCGCCCCCTAAATTTTGATGAATTTAATCAAAAATTAAAAAATGTTATTTATGTTTCAGCAACGCCGGGGGATTATGAATTAGGTTTAGTGAATAACCAAGTGGTTGAACAAATTATTCGTCCAACAGGGTTATTAGATCCGACAGTAGAAGTAAAATCAACAGTAGGACAAATTGATGATATTATTGAGCAAGTAAAAATACGCCGCAAAAAAAATGAACGTGTTTTTATTACTACTTTAACAATTCGTATGTCAGAAGATTTAACAAGTTATTTACAAGAACAAAATGTTAAAGTTGCATATTTGCATAGTGAATTAAAAACTTTAGAACGTAGTCAAATCTTATTGGATTTACGAAAAGGAGTATATGATTGCATTGTTGGTGTTAATTTAATTCGTGAAGGGATTGATATTCCAGAAGTATCATTAATTTGTATTCTTGATGCTGATAAGCAAGGATTTTTACGAAATGAACGAAGTTTAATTCAAACAATTGGACGTGCTGCAAGGAATGCTGCTGGACATGTTATTTTATATGCTGATACTGTTTCTGAATCAATGGAAAAAGCAATGCAAGAAACTGCTCGTCGACGTCAAATTCAAGCGGCATATAATTTGAAATATCATATTACTCCAACGACAATTATTAAGAATATTCGTGATTATACTAATATTAAACGGCAAGATGATAAATTACATAAAATTAAAAATAAAAAATCAAAAGAATATAAAACAGCTAAAGAAGGATTACTACAAGATTTACGAAAAGAAATGTATGAAGCAAGTAAAAAACTTGATTTTGAACGAGCTGCAGAATTACGCGATATTATTATTGAAATTGAAGCAGAATAATGATTTGTGATAGTATTAATTTACAGGGAGGGACTGGAAATGACAAAATTTATTGTAAAAGATATTGTTGATAAATTTGGCTATGAGGTTTTAGCTGGAGCCGATGGTCTTAATCGACCTATTAAAATTTATGGTCTTAATCGACCAGGGTTAGAATTAGCTGGTTTTGATTTTGAAAAAAATAATAGTAATCGTCGGGTAGTTTTGTTATCAAATAAAGAGCAGTTATTTGTGAATACCTTAAGTGAAACAGTAAAAAGAGAACGCTATGAGTATATTTTAAATGAAAACATTCCGATGATTATTTTAACGGAAAAATTTACTGATAAATTATTATTAGAAATTGCGGAAAAACATAGTTGTCCAGTTGTTCGTGCAAGCAATATTACAACAAGTCGTTTATATCAAATGGTATTAGAATTTTTTGATGAGCATTTTGCACCAGTAACAGAAGAACATGCATCATTAATTAATGTTTTTGGAAAAGGAATTTTATTAAAAGGAAAATCGGGAATTGGGAAGTCAGAAATGACACTAGAATTAATTAAAAAAAATCATTTGTTTGTTGGTGATGATCGTATTATTGTTCAGCAACGAAATAATAGGTTATATGGCCAATCCCATGAAATGTTAAAAAATTTAATTGAGGTTCGCGGTTTAGGAATTTTAGATTTAAGTAAAATTTATGGTTTACAAGTGCTATTAGATGAATCAAAAATTGATTTAGTAATTGAATTAATTCATTTAGATGATGAACAATATAAATCAATTGACCGATTAGGAAGTAAATATAAGAATATTAAAATTTTAGATACAAAAGTACCAATTGTAACAATTCCAGTTACATATGGGCGTAATGTTAGTGAATTAGTTGAGACAGCAGTTTCAAAATTAAAATTAGATGAAGCGGGAATTTCTTCAATGCAAATTTTACAAGATCGTTTTAAAGAATATTCAAAATAGAATTGAGAAGGAGTTTATAGTGTGAATTTAGCAACATGAATTGCCCATGATACTTATGGAAATTGATTTCGTCCTTATTGATTTTTAATTTTTTGTGGTTTTGCAATTACCATTATTTTATCGTGGGTTAATTTTCGTAAGCGTGATATTCCGACGCAAGGATTTTACTGAGGAATTTTTGTAATTACTCCAATTGCGTTATTGGGAGCCAGTTTTTTTGGCAAATATGATGTTAAAAATCCAATTTTCTTTTTTACATTATTTGCCTTCTGAGAACCGGGAATGAGCATTCATGGGGGGCTAATTTTTGGTTTAATTACAGGTTGAATTTGATTTGGTTTTGAATCACGAAAGCATAATATTTCATTATGAGTATATGCAGATTTAATTGTTCCAAATATTTTATTAGCACAGGCAATTGGACGATGAGGTAATTTTTTTAATCATGAGTTGTTAGGAGCACCAATTGCTCGAGAACAATTAATGTGATTACCAAGTTTTATTCGTGATAATTTATTTAAATGATATGTTCCAACTCCGGTACCAAATAATTTTCATCCAACAGAGGCAATTGGTATTAATGGAAATCCCGTTAATCCAACTGATTTTAATAATGTGCAATATTTTCAACCAATTTTTCTATATGAATCATTGGCTAATATTTTATTATGATTTTTAATTGTGATTGCATTACCATTAATATTTCGTTATAGTTATTATTGACGGTTTAAAAAAGAAGAACCCGATTTTATGCAGTTATCGTGAAAAGGTGTTTGAGCAAAATGATACTATGATATCAAACCTGATCCAATGCTTGTCAATAATTTATCACAACAAGTAAATTTGAAAAAAGTTTATTTTAAAAATAAACATAAGATGACAAAAAAACAAGTGATAAAAGCACATTGGAAATATTATGGTGCACGATTAAAACAAATTTTTACAGCTGATGTCCGAGAATTAGAAAAAATAGAAAACCCTCATCGTTTAAAAATTTTACGTTGTGGAATTAAAACTGGGATGTATATTGCTGGTTATAATTTAATTCGGATTATTTTAGAAACACAACGAGATGATCATGATTTATTTTTAAAAAATATGCGAACATTGGATTATGTTATTCTTAGTTTAATGATTGTAATTGGTATTATTTTAATATTATTTGCCCAATGGATAGCTGTTATAAAATGAAGAAAAGGCGGATGATTATATGAAAAACAATACTAATGAAATATATGATATTTTAATTATTGGGGCTGGTCCTGGTGGCATGACGGCAGCAATTTATGCTGCACGAGCAATGGCAAATATTGCAATGATTGAAAAAGGAGCACCCGGGGGAAAAGTAACAAAGACAAGTGAAATTGAAAATTATCCTGGTTTTGATAGCATTCAAGGTTATGAATTAGCAATGAAAATGTTTGACCAAACGCAAAAATTAAAAATTCCATATATTGCCGATCGTGTAACAACCATTACAAAACAAGATAATTTATTTAAATTAGAGTTATTTTCAAAAAAATTTTTATTAGCAAAAGCTGTTATTGTTGCAACTGGTACAGTTGAACGAAAATTAGGAGTGCCTGGCGAATTAGAATTAGAAGGACATGGAGTTTCATACTGTGCGGTTTGTGATGGGGCATTATATAAAGGAAAAGATGTAGTTGTTGTTGGGGGAGGCTACGCTGCTCTGGAAGAAGCCCTTTATTTAGCTCGTTTTGTCAATAAAGTTTATTTAATTCATCGTCGTGCTGAATTTCGTGCTGATCATAATATTGTTAATAAAGTAAAAGCACATCCTAAAATTAATTTTATTATTGATACAATAGTAACTGAAATTAAGGATGTGACCGAAAAACGAGTGACAACAGTTGTTATTAAAAATGTGAAAACAAGCAAAATTGATAATTTAGCAGTTAGTGCTATTTTCACATATATTGGGGCGATTCCAATTAGTGATTTTGCAAAAAACTTAGGGGTTTTAGATGAAGAAGGTTATTTTGTTGTTAATAATAAATGTTTAACAGTATTGCCTGGATTATATGCCGCTGGTGATGTAACAAATACAACATTACGACAAATTGCAACTGCAATTAGTGATGGGGCAAAAGCAGCTCAATTTGCGCTAGAATATCTTGATAGTTGTCATTAAAAAGTTATTTTTGCGGTAAGATATATATTGGATAAGTATGAAAAAGAAAGTGAGAAGGATTTATGACAAACAAAAAAGAATTAAAAGATGTTCAAGTTAAAGGAAAAAAAGTTTTAGTCCGTGTTGATTTTAATGTGCCAATGAAGGATGGTCAAGTTACTGATGATAATCGTATTATTGCAGCTTTACCAACAATTAAATATTTGATAGCACAAGAAGCAAAAGTAATTTTATTTTCTCATTTAGGGAAAGTTAAAACAGCTGATGATTTAGAAAAACGTGATATGGCTCCAGTAGCAAAGGTATTAGAACAAAAATTAGGACAACCAGTTAAATTTATTAATGCCTTTGAAGGAAAACAATTGGAAGAAGCTATTAACGAAATGCACAATAAAGAGGTCATTTTATTTCAAAATACACGCTTTGCTGACATTATTAATAGTAATGGTCAAATTAGTGTTGATAGTGAGGGCAAAGCAGCGGCAAAACGAGAAAGTAAAAATGATTCTGCTTTAGGGAAATATTGAGCAAGTTTAGGAGATGTTTTTGTTAATGATGCATTTGGAACTGCACATCGTGCTCATGCTTCAAATGTTGGTATTGCAGAAAATATTGCTGAATCATGTTTAGGCTTTTTAGTGGAAAAAGAAGTAAAAATGTTATCACAAGGCGTAGACAATCCAGTTAAACCATTTGTTGCTATTATTGGTGGTGCAAAAGTTTCAGATAAAATTGGGGTAATTGAACATTTATTAACAAAAGCAGATAAGATTCTAATTGGTGGTGGAATGGCATATACTTTTTTTGTTGCACAAGGTCACAAAATTGGAAACTCATTATTAGAAGTTGATAAAGTTGAAATTGCTAAAACCTTTTTAGCAAAAGGACAAGGGAAAATTATTTTACCAATTGATGCGTTAGAAGCACCAGAATTTGCTGATGTTCCAGCAAAAGTTACAACAGGTTTTGATATTGATGATGGTTATATGGGATTAGATATTGGTCCCAAAACAATTGAATTGTTTAAAAAAGAATTAGCAGATGCAAAAACAGTTGCTTGAAATGGACCAATGGGAGTTTTTGAATTTAAAAATTATAGTATTGGAACAAAAGCTGTTTGTGAAGCAATTGCTGAACTAAAAGGAGCCTTTACTTTAATTGGAGGAGGAGATTCAGCGGCAGCAGCAATTCAATTAGGGTATAAAGATAAGTTTACGCATATATCAACTGGTGGTGGTGCTAGTTTAGAATATATGGAAGGTAAGCCGCTACCTGGAATTGAAGCTGTTCAAAGTAAATAACATAATAAAACGACAAAAATGTCGTTTTTTTTGTGGCAACATAACATAATGGAATAACTATACCAACTATTATTTTTTATGATAGAATAAATATGAATGTTTATAATTATATAGAATAGAGGAGATAATTAAATGGCAGTTAGCGATCGTAAAATTGTAAAAAAACATGGCAAAATAGCAGATAAAATTATGGCGTTAGATGAAACAATGCAAGCATTATCTGATGATGCATTAAAAGCAAAAACAAATGAATTTAAGGCTAAATTAGCAGAAGGTGTATCATTAAATGATATTTTAATTGAAGCATTTGCTGTTGCCCGTGAAGCAGCTCGTCGAATTTTAGGATTACATGCTTATCGTGTCCAACTAATTGGGGGTATTGTTCTTCATGAAGGAGATGTAGCTGAAATGAAAACAGGAGAAGGAAAAACCTTAACTGCTTTAATGCCAACATATTTGAATGCTTTAACTGGGAAGGGCGTTCATGTTGTTACTGTTAATGAATATTTATCGAGACGGGATTCAGAAATTAATGGTCAAGTTTTTAGCTTTTTAGGTTTAACAGTTGGGTTAAATTCTCGTGATATTACTAAAGATGCAAAAAGAGAAGCCTATAGTTGTGATATTACTTATACTACCAATGCTGAATTAGGATTTGATTATTTACGAGATAACATGGTAAAAGTTTACAGTGAGAAAGTCCAACGAGGATTAAATTATGCCATTATTGATGAGGCTGATTCAATTTTAATTGATGAGTCAAGAACGCCATTAATTATTTCAGGAGGACGACAAAACCGAACACCACAATACCAAGCAGTTGATCATTTTGCAAAATCATTATCTCGTGATAATGATCTTGAAATTGATTTAGAAACTAAACAAGTTTATTTAACTCCAGAAGGAATTACTAAAGCAGAAAAGATTTTTTCAATTAATTCTTTATTTGATATTAAAAATACTGAATTATACCACTTAATCTTAAATGCCTTAAAAGCTAATTTTGTTTTTAAAAATGGTGTTGAATATGTTGTTCAAAATAATGAAATTATTTTAATTGATCAGTTTACTGGTCGTTTAATGCCAGGACGTGCTTATAGTGATGGTTTGCAACAATCATTGCAAGCAAAAGAACGTGTTGAAATTGAAGAAGAAACAGTGACAATGGCAACAATTACTTACCAAAACTTTTTCCGATTGTATAATAAATTAAGTGGGATGACTGGTACTGCAAAAACAGAGGAAGAAGAATTTATTAAAATTTATAATATGCGTGTAATTCAAGTTCCAACTAATCGACCATTAATTCGCCGTGATGAAGCTGATTATATGTTTGCAAATCGTGATGCAAAAATGCAAGCAATGATGAAAGAAATTATTACCTTGCATGAAAAGGGACAACCAATTTTAATTGGAACAACTTCAGTTGATTCTTCAGAAATTGTGTCACATTATTTGCGAAATGCTAAATTGAAATTTGAAATGTTAAATGCAAAAAATCATGAACGTGAAGCAGACATTATTGCAAAAGCTGGTGAAAAAGGAGCTATTACATTAGCAACAAATATGGCTGGTCGGGGAACAGATATTAAATTAGGTGAAGGTGTTAAAGAAATTGGTGGACTAGCTGTTTTTGGTGTTGAACGAAACGAAGCACGTCGAATTGATAACCAGTTACGAGGACGAGCAGGACGACAAGGAGATCCTGGTTTTTCACGTTTTTATGTTGCAATGGATGATGAATTAATGATGCGTTTTGGTGGTGAACGTTTGCGTCGAATTTTTGCACGGTTAGGTTCAGATTTTATTCAATCACGAATGTTAACAAGAGCAATTTCTAATGCGCAAAAAAAAGTTGAGGGGATGAATTTTGATCAACGAAAACATATTTTAGATTATGATAATGTTTTAGCACAACATCGTGAAGCTATGTATGCGCGGCGTGATCAAATTTTAACAGCAACTGATTTAAAACCAATTATTAAAAAAATGCAATATTCTGCAGCTTATGATTTAACAAAAATATTTGGTAATGAATCGCATGGGGAATGATTCATTCATTATGATGACTTAATTAAAGGAGTTAATAATAAAATTGTTGCAGCTAATGTCTTAGATAAAGCAGCTATGGAAAAAATGACTCGTGAAGAAGTTGCTAAATATGTTGCAACAAAAATGTATGAATTTTATTTAGCACGAACAGAAGATGTTCCTGCTGATGTTATGAATCAAATTGAACGGAATGCAATTATTACTTCGTTTGATGATTATTGAACAAAACATATTGACCAAGCAAGTAAATTACGAAGTGGAATTTACTTACGAAGTTATGCTCAAACAAATCCATTGCACGCTTATGTTGAAGAAGCTGCAAAATTATTTGAGCATATGCAATTGTCAATTGCACATGAAGTTGTAATTAAATTAGCAAATGTTGTTATTCGCAAAGTCGATGGTGACATTGAAGCTGACCCATTTTATGATTCAGAGCAAGAAGTTCGAGAATTCAAACAAAAAGGTTAATTAATGAGCCACTATGCTAAAGTAGTGGTTTTTCTGTATTATTAAATTATTAGAATGGAGGATAAAGATGAGTTTTGCATTGGAAGTAAAAGAGGAAATTGTTAGAAAAGAATTTGACCAAATGTGCCAGAAAGCTTTTTTAAGTGGTTTTGTTAAATATAATATGACATTAAATATTAGTAATCATTTTTTTAACTTTGAAGTAACCTCAATTAGTAATTTAATTATTCGAACAATTTATACGTTTTTAAAAAATTTATATCAAGTTAAAATTGACATTATTATTATTCAAGGTACAAAATTAAAAAATAACAAAACTTTTAGTTTACGAATTAAAGAACGAGCTACTGAAATATTAAAAGATCTACAAATTTTTGATGCAAAAACTAATCAAAAAATTATTACCATCCCATCAGAATGAAATGAACGACAACAACGGGCTTATATTGCGGGAATTTTTGTTGCATGTGGTAGTGTTAATTCACCAGAAACAAGTAATTATCATTTAGAAGTTCAGTTTAATGATGAAGTTTCAGCACAATATTTTCAAAAATTATTGCATAAATTTCATTTTCCTTTCAAGATAATTGTGCGTCATGATCGCTATGTTTGTTATTTAAAAAAATCAATTTTAGTTTCAGATTTCTTGAAATTAATTGATGCAATTAATAGTGTATTAGCTTTTGAAAATACTCGTATTTCAAGGGATATGGTTAATAGTATTAATCGTTTAAATAATATTGAAATTTCAAATCAACAAAAAGCAATTAAAGCTGGAGAAGAACAAGTTACAATGATTAATTATTTACTTGAACATGATTTGTTTGATGAACTAAATGAAAATACCAAAAAAGTAGCTTTATTACGGATTGCTTATCCTGATGCATCGTTACAAGATTTGTCAGCATTATTAGAAAATGAAAGTAATATTGAGATTTCAAAATCTGGAGTAAACCACTTATTCCGTGAAATTAAGAAAAAATATTATGAAAATATAAAATAATTTATGTTATAATTCATTTATTATTTTTTATTAAAAAATAGGTCATTAAAAAATGGAGGAAAAACTAATGGGAAAGCCTAAAAAGCACCTTAAATTTTTTGAATTTTTAACTGTTTTTTCAACAGCAATTGGAATTACAATTGGAATTGGAATTTATTTAAAAAATGATACTTCAGAAGGACATCTTTTATATTTTACTCAAAATCCTTATTTATCAATTGGGTTATGAATTTTAGTTGGGATTTTAGGAATGGCAATGATTATGGTCTTTATTGAAGTTACATCAGTAAAAACTAAAAGTGGACATGGTACATTACCATCTTGGGCTAATGTTTTAATTGGTCGGCAAGTTGGTAGTTTAGTAGCATTATTTTATATCTTTTTTTATTTCCCAATTTTATTGGGTCTTTTCCCAATTTTTAGTATTAATGCAATGTTTGATGCACTAGAAGTGCAAAGCATTAGTAAGGGAACACAACATATAATTGCGATTATTGTTGGTCTTGTTATTTTAATTTTATTTTACTTAATAAATATTTTTTTACGAAATGTTGGGAAATGAGTTCAAACAATTGGAACATTTATTAAATTTATCCCGTTAATAGTTAGCTTAGTTATAGGTTTTGTTGCTCCAATTGAAAATAATGTTTTTAATAAGTATAAGGAATTAAAGTTTGGTAATTTCTTTATGGGGATTTTACCAGTACTATTTTCATTTGATGGTTTTATTTATGCTGCAGGATTGCAAAAAGAAGTTTCTAACAAAAATGTTGTTCCGAAGGCATTATTTGCTGCAATGTTATTCATTACTATTTTTTATATTTTAGAGGTTATTTCGTTATTTTTAGGAACAAATGATGGTAGCGTTTTTACCTTATTTAAAAATCTACTTGGTGGTCCAGTTGCAAAAATCTTAATGTGATTTATTATGTTAACAGCATTAATGAGCATTAATGGTCTAACCTTTGTTGCCCCTTCATTTGGACATACAGTGCAAGAAGAAAATCTTGTTTATATTGGAAAGAAAGAATTAAGTTATCAACAAATTGGTTTAATTCAAATGACAATTACTGTTTGTTTCAATTTAGTATTAATGGGACTTAGTCTTGGCGTTGTAGGCGATCCAATGTATTTATTAGATCTTTCTTCCAATGCAGTTAGTTTTACCGCTTTTCTGTGCTATATCAGTTTAATTATTGCTGTTTGTGTTAATCGTTATACAAAACGAGTCGAAGTAACAAAAGTAAAAGGAATGTATTATTATGCTGGTTTTTCTCTTTTCTTACTAATAGGATCAATTGGTTATATTATGTATAATTTCTTTGCTTATAGTAGTAATCATAAAACTTTATATAGTTTGTTAATTATTATTGGAGGAACATTAATAATATGAGGTATTAATGAATTGTTATTATGAAATAAAGCAACACCAGCTGCTGGTGAAATAAAAATAAAAACCCCATTGATTAATAATGTTAATCAATAGGATTATAAGTAAGAATTTTATCAAGTTCATCAGTTTGATGAACTTTTTTTCATCCGCCAAGAAGAATATAAACTTTAAAATTATGCTTTTTTAATAAACGGTATAAATCTAAATGAGAATGACCAGCACTTGAAACAAAAAGAATCTTTTTATTTTTAGTTACTTTTTTTGAATAAATTAAACGGAAAAGATGATGAGGAATATTAATACTATTAATAATATGACTTTCAATTCATTCTTCTTTTGGTCGAATATCAATAATTAATCATTTTTCTGAATTATTAATTTTTGGTAGTTTCTTAATTGATTTAGTATTGTATTTCATTTGGAATGCTGATAAAAACATCTTTACACCTCTTTGAAAACATTATAACATTAAGAAAGTTAATATTTTATTAAGAAATCGTTAAAATTTAAGTATATAATTAAAATGTTATATAGAAACGAGGGAGAAGAATGCGAAAACCAATTATTATTGGAAATTGAAAAATGCATAAAACAACAAATGAAACAATTGATTTTTTAAAACAAGTTGATCATGTCTGTCATGATTTAAAACTTGATGCTGGTATTGCGGTACCGTTTGTTAATTTAGCAGTGGCAAAACAACATGCACATAATTTAATTATTGCGGCGCAAAATTGTCATTATGAAGATTTTGGTGCTTTTACTGGTGAAATTTCAGTTGAAATGCTAGAAGATTTAAAGATTACTCATGTTATTATTGGCCACTCAGAACGTCGTGAAATGTTTAATGAAACTAATGAAACAGTAAACTTAAAAGCAAAAAAAATCTTAGCAAAAGGGATGGTACCAATTATTTGTTGTGGTGAAACATTGCAACAATATGAAAATAATGAAACACAGCAAATTGTTGAAACACAAATTGAAAAAGCATTACAAGGAATTGATTTTGAAGATGCAAAAACAATTGTTATTGCTTATGAACCAATTTGAGCAATTGGAACAGGGAAAACAGCAACAGCTGAAATTGCCCAAAATGTTTGTGCAATAATTAGAGCAAAAATTGCTAGTCTTTATGATGAAGTGGTAGCAAATGTGATACGAATCCAATATGGAGGTAGTGTTAAACCGGAAAATATTCAAGAATTATTAGCTCAACCAGATATTGATGGAGCCTTAGTTGGCGGGGCTAGTTTAGAACCAAAAACTTTTTTAGGTTTAGTAAAATAACTAATCAAAAAATAATGAAAACTAATTCTTAATTACTGATGAAATTATTTAGCAATTTTTATTGCTTTTTTTTTATAATGATTTCATAAAAGAAAATATAAAATCTTTTATTATGTCAAAATACATTGGAAAGGAAACATATAGAATGAAAAAATTGTTAATGCTATTAACAACAGTAGGATTAGTAACATCACCAACCTTAATGGTTAGTTGTCAAATTAAAAAATCAATAGAAGATACAAACTTAAAAACATTGTTAGAAGACTTTACCCTTGAAAAATTAGAAGAGACAGATAAAACTAATGAAGTGAAGATTAAAGATGAAATTAAAAAACAAATTGAAGGCGAATATCCTAATTTAAAAGATAAAATTGTGATTTCAATTGATGGTACAACAGCAACAATCACACCTAAAGACGACAATCAAACACACGAAGGTAAAAAACTTGTCGGAGAATTTAAAGTTACATTTAAATTATTAGTAAAAGAAGATACAAACTAGTAACATTATAAAGTAAATAATATTAAAAAATAAAATTGAAATTAAAATATAAAACAATAAAGTAACTATTCCACTTAAAGATGATGCTATCAAAAAAGGTTTTAAACTAAATTCTTAGTTATTTAAAACTACTCAGAACTAGCTTTCATCTTTTTATTTTTTTAACCAAAGAAGAGAAGATGAGGTTAAAAGCGATAAGCTATTTTAATTTTCAATAAAATAAGATATAATTATATCTTGGAATAAAGGATTGAGGTTAAAATGAGTTTAATTAATATTGAAAATTTAAGTCATGCTAACGGGGGAAAAGTTCTCTATAAAAATTCAGCAATTCGAATTAATAAAGGTGAACATTTAGCTTTAATTGGAGCAAATGGAACAGGAAAAACAACATTATTAAGTATTATTTATGGGAAACTTACTCCTGATGAAGCAAACATTGAAGTGCATCCAAGAGTAAAAATTGGCTATTTAGACCAACACCAAGAGTTAGATGGAACATTAACAGTCGAGCAATTTTTAAAATTAACATATCAACATTTATTTGAAATTGAGGAAAAAATTCATGCAATTTATGAAAAAATGAGTCTTAATTATGATGAAGATGAACTTGTTAAAGCACTGAAATTACAAGAGCACTTAGATCAAAATGGTTTTGAAACAATTGATAAGGAAATTCGTAGTTTAGTTGATGGTTTAGGAATTGACCCAGAAAAATTGAATGTTAAATTATCAGAATTATCGGGTGGTCAACGAGGAAAAGTTATTCTAGCAAAGTTATTATTATCGGAAAATGATTTTTTGTTATTAGATGAACCAACTAACTTTTTAGATTTAGAACAAGTTGAATGATTAGCTAAATTTTTGCAAAATTATGAAAAAGCTTTTCTAGTTGTTTCACATGATATTGACTTTATTAACAAAGTAGCGAAAATAATATATGCTATTGAAAATTTAAGCATTAACCGCTATGTTGGTAATTATCAACAATATTTAGCATTAAGTGAATTAAAAAATGAACAATATGATAAAGTGCAAAAAGGACAAGAACGCTTAATTAAAAAATTAGAAACTTATGTTGCAAAAAATAAGGCTCGTGCTTCAACAGCAAAAAGTGCTCAATCACGGCAAAAACAAATTGATAAAATCGAAGTAATGGATAAACGACATGAATTAACAAAACCAAAATTTATTTTTAAATATAAGAGGCCCGCTAGTACAATTATTGTTAGTGCTGAGCAATTAGCAATAGGGTATCAATTTCCTTTAATTAAACCATTAACATTTGACATTCGGGATGGTGAAAAATGTATTGTGCGAGGATATAATGGAATTGGAAAAACAACCTTTCTAAATACTTTAGCGGGGAATCTTCCTAAGTTAGGCGGAACATTAAAAATTGGTAATGGAGTATTCATTGCTTATTTTCATCAAATTGAACAATTAATGGATATTACGCCAATTGAATATTTAAAAAACTTATACCCAGACTTGGAAGAAGGCCGAATTCGAAGTATTTTAGCCAACTTTGGAGTTAAAAGTACTTTAATGCAAAATCAGATGACAAAATTATCGGGTGGTGAACAAACTAAGGTTCGGTTATCAGCATTATCTTTACAACCATGTAGTTTACTAATTTTAGATGAGCCAACAAACCATCTTGATGTTTTAGCCAAAGAAGCATTGTTAGAAGCAATTCAAGCCTTTGATGGAACAGTTCTAATTACAACTCATGATATTAATTTTAATGTTAATTGAGCTGACAAAGTTCTTGATTTTGAAATGATGGTTTAAGATATTATGCCAAAACATTATTTTTATGTCTTATTCTGTGCTGATGAGACTCTCTATGCTGGTTATACAGTTAATTTAAATCGGCGTGAACAAGAACATAATATGGGGACTGGAGCAAAATATACATCTTTAGCAAAACGACGACCGGTTAAAATAATTTATAGTGAAGAATATGCAACCCGTTCTGCAGCAATGCAACGCGAGGCGGCTTTTAAACAATTATCTCGGTTAGAAAAAATTATGTTTTTACAAGACCATAATATTAATTTACCATTTGTAATTTTGTCAGATATGGTAAAATCATAATAGGAGCATAAAGCGGGGGTAGGATGGATAGTAATATTAAAGTTTTAGTTGATGAATTAACTAAACTATATCATTGTTATCAAATAGAATCACTGCGGAATGATATTATGACTTGTTTAGATATTTTAAAATATTATGATTTTAATGATAAAAATAATCAAATTTTTATTGGCTATGTCTTACGAGTTTTGTTTATTGTAACAGTAAAGGTTGATGAAAATATTGATTTAACAACAGATTTATCAAATTTAGTTGCTAAAGGATATACAACCGGTAATCATCGTAATATTTTCCGTCGAAAAAAGTCAAAAAATACTAATGACTTTGAAAAAGAAGTTGAGTTTTATATTAAACGAAACTATTTTGATGATGAATATGATCGCTTACAACGATTGCTTTTAAAAAGTACGACCAAACTAATTGGCCCCGTAAATGATTCTTTAGCAGGCTTTAATTATGAAAAAATATTAACTAATGCTATTCAATTATTGGATAATCAAGAATTAGTATTAAGATTACAGAATGTTGTAATTCTAATTTTAAAACCATTTGAAATTGAAGAAAGTGAATTTTTAACGAAAAAAACATTAATTAGTAAGCAATTGCTTACAATTAATAAACATCGTGAGCAATATTTAAAACAATATAACAAATTATTTATCTAAACAAATAATTAATTTATATAGTACAATATAAGTAGTTTAAACAAGGGAGGAAGTTATGAAACCAGAATTAAAGGAATTATTATTAGAAATTAAAACTAAAATTAATGATGATAAACTTTTTCGTGATTTTGTTGGTGAAATTCTAAATGAAGCTAATTACAATAATTATTATGAACAATCAGTTGCTGATGAAGAAATTGCAGAGCAATTAGTTGAAATCTATTTTATTGAAAATTATAGTAGTGATGAAGAAGTTTCAGACCTAAAAGAAAAAATCATGAAAATTTTATTCTTCTTAGAAGGACAAGAAGAATTAATTAAAGAATATGCTTATTTTGTTGAAACCAAAGTAAGTCAAATTGTGACAGAACTTAACTAATTTTATTAATCTGACAGTTAATGTTAGATTTTTTAAACTTAGATTTAGTCATTTTTACATGTTAAAAATTTATAATTTTCTTTTTTAAAAATAAGATTATTTTATGATGCTAATTTATAAAAAACTAATTAAGAGGGTGAGAAAATGGGAAAAGATTGAATCGTTGTTAAAGGTGCTCGAGAAAATAATTTAAAGAATATTGATGTTAAAGTACCTAAAGAGAAATTAGTTGTTTTTACTGGTTTATCAGGAAGCGGAAAATCATCATTAGCTTTTAATACCATTTATGCGGAAGGACGACGTCGTTATATTGAAAGTCTATCAAGTTATGCTCGCCAATTTTTAGGTGGAAATGAAAAACCTGATGTTGATGCAATTGAAGGATTATCACCAGCGATTTCTATTGACCAAAAAACAACTAGTCATAATCCCCGTAGTACTGTTGGAACAGTTACAGAAATTTATGATTATCTCCGCTTATTGTATGCACGAGTTGGTACGCCATATTGTATTAATGGTCATGGGGTTATTAAATCGGTAACAGTTAAAGAAATCATAAATAATTTAAAACAACTTTTAACAGAAGGTGAAAAATTTATGATTTTATCACCAGTAGTTCGTGATAAAAAAGGTAGTTTTAAAGATTTATTTGCACGTTTGAAGCAGGAAAGTTTTATTCGGGTAAAAGTTAATGATGAAATCAAAACTTTGGATGAAGAAATTGAATTAGATAAAAATAAACGGCAAAATATTGATATTATTATTGACCGTTTGGTTTATAAAGAATCAGCAGATTTATTAAGTCGAATTCATGATGCAATTGAAGTAGCGTTAAAATATGGTAATGCATTAGTAAAAATTGATTTTGTTGATCAAAAAAAAGAAATGCTTTTTTCAACTAATTATTCATGTAGTATTTGTGGTTTTGTTATCCCAGAATTAGAACCACGGTTGTTTTCATTTAATTCACCATCAGGGGCTTGTAGTGAATGTAAAGGCTTAGGAGTAAAATTAGAAGTTGATGAAGATTTATTGATACCTAATCGATCATTATCAATTTTACAAGGGGCAATAATTTATTTAAAAAATATTGTTAATACAACAAATATTGAATGACAAAAGTTTAAAATTTTAGCTAATCATTATCATATTGTGTTAGAGCAACCAGTTAGTGATTTAACAAAAGAGCAACTAGAATATTTGATTCGTGGTAGTGATGAACCAATTGAATATAATTTAAAAACAGCTAGTGGAAACATTATGCGGGGATATGATTATATTGAGGGAATAGGGCAGTTAATTGAACGTCGTTATACGGAAACATCAAGTGAATCAGCACGTGAATATTATAAACAATTTATGACGGATAAAAAGTGTGGAACTTGTTTAGGAAAGCGGTTAAATGAAATTCCTTTGTCAGTTAAAATTAATAATATTAGTATTTCTGAATTTACTGATTTATCTGTTGAGGATGAATTAAAAGAAGTTTTAAATTTAAAATTAACAGAATCACAACAAGAAATTGCGCGGTTAATTATTAATGAATTAGTTAATCGTTTGGATTTCTTAAGTCGAGTTGGCTTAGGTTATTTAACGTTATCACGTAATGCTTCAACATTATCAGGTGGAGAAGCCCAGCGGATTCGATTAGCAACACAAATTGGCAGTCAGTTAACAGGGGTTTTGTATGTGCTAGATGAACCTTCAATCGGATTACATCAACGAGATAATGATAAATTAATTGAAACATTAAAAAGTTTACGTGATTTAGGAAATACTTTAATTGTGGTTGAACACGATGAAGATACGATTCGTGCTAGTGATTATATTGTTGATATTGGTCCACGTGCAGGGATTAATGGTGGTGAAGTTGTCGCTGCAGGAAGCATTGATGATATTAAACAAAATCCAAATTCAATTACTGGTAAATATTTAACTGGTGAATTAGCAATTAATGTGCCAAAAAAACGGCGTGGTGGTAATGGTTTAGTATTAGAAATTAAAGGAGCACGAGAAAATAATTTAAAAAATATTAATGTTACAATTCCTTTAAATAAATTTGTTTGTTTGACAGGCGTTTCAGGAAGTGGTAAATCAACTTTGATGAATGAAATTTTATGAAAGGGTATTAAGAAAAATTTAGGTTTAGCAACTGAACGTCCAGGTGCACATGATAAAATTGTTGGGATTGATAATATTGATAAAGTAATTAATATTTCCCAAGATCCAATTGGGAAAACACCACGTAGTAATCCTGCGACTTATACATCAGTTTTTGATGATATTCGTGATTTATTTGCGAATACGAATGAGGCTAAAGCACGAGGGTACTTAAAAGGTCGTTTTTCTTTTAATGTTCCAGGCGGACGTTGTGAACACTGTCAGGGTGATGGAATTATTAAGATTTCAATGCACTTTCTGCCAACAGTTTATGTTTCTTGTGAAGTTTGTGAAGGAAAACGCTATAATGATGAAACATTATTAGTTAAATTCAAAGATAAAAATATTTATGATGTTTTAGAAATGACAGTTGACCAAGCTTGTGATTTTTTTGCGGCGCAACCAAAAATTAACCAGAAGTTAGCAACAATGCAAGAGGTTGGTTTAGGTTATATTAAATTAGGACAATCAGCAACAGAATTATCTGGTGGAGAAGCGCAGCGGGTTAAGTTATCAACCTTTTTGTTAAAACGGACAACTGGTAAAACTTTATTTTTATTAGATGAACCAACAACGGGGTTGCATGTTGATGATGTTAAAAGATTGTTGGTGGTTTTGAATAAAATTGTTGATAATGGTGATACTGTTATTACAATTGAACATAACTTAGATGTTATTAAAATGGCTGATTATATTATTGATTTAGGACCCGAAGGTGGGATTGGTGGTGGGACGATTGTTGCAACAGGAACACCAGAACAACTTGTTTTAAAAAGTGATACTAGTTATACTGCACAATATCTAAAACCATTATTAAAGTAAGAGGTTACAATGGATGTTAAAAAACAACTTTTTAAGGCAACATTTTTTCAAAAAAAATATAATTTGGCAAAATTATTAACAGAAAAATATGCTGATGCACAAAATAAAATTAAAGTAATTAATGTTGTTGGCACAAATGGAAAAGGATCAGTTTCAAATTACTTACACCGTCAATTGATGTTAAATTATAAACGGGTAGGTCTTTTTACTTCACCAGCATTTTTAAAACATAATGAACGAATTAAAATTAATAATAAGATGATTAATGATAATGATTTAAAACGAATTATCAAAGAAATTAAAGGAGAAATTAAAACTTATCAGTTAACTTTTTTTGAAATTTGAGTTTTAATTTGTATTAAATATTTTTTAGAACAAAAAATTGATATTGCTATTATTGAAGCTGGGATTGGTGGTTGTTTAGATGCAACTAATGTTTTTAACAATCAATTAGCTGTTTTATTAACTTCAATTGATTATGAACATACTGAAGTGTTAGGCAATAGTTTGGATAGTATTATTCAAAATAAAGTTGGAATTGCAAAAAGCAATTGTAAACTTTTTATTAGTGCTAGTTGTAAAAAATATTTTAATTTGATTGCAAAATATCATGATTTGGATAATATTATTACAAGCGAAATTTGCCCACAAGCAATTAATTATTATCAAGAATTTAATGTTGGTTTAGTTATTAAGTTTTTAAAAGTTTTTAAGTTTAAAATTAATTATGAGCTTTTTAAAGTAAATCCAATCTTAGGGCGTTTTACCCAATTAAGTAAAAATCCATATTTTATTATTGATGGAGCACATAATCCAGAAGGAATTCGTGCCTGTATTCATACTTTTGAAATGTTACATAATTTGAATCGAAATGAAGTATTAGTATTGTATGCTTCTTCCCAAAAAAAAGATTATATGCAAAATTTAACTTTATTGAAGGAACATTTTGGTAACGATTTATATATTACGGAATTTCAACATCCAATGTCATGGGACATTAATAATATTAAGATGCAGAATAAGATTAAAAATTGGAAAAAATTATTATTGCAAAATAAAACAAAAAATATTTTAGTTTGTGGGTCGCTATACTTTATTCCATTAGTTTATCAGTTTTATTTAGAAAGGATGTAAAATATGATATATGTATTAACAAACATTGGTGCTTGGTTAGGGATTGCTATTTTATTTTATATTGGAGTATTATTAGATTATAAAAATTGAAAAAAAATTAGTATTTTAACAATTACAATTACAAGTTTATTAATTGCATTATCTGTCATTTTAACAAATGTCATTAGTTATACTATTCCATTTCCATTTATGGGAGGAGGAGTAATTAAATTAGCATTAGGTAACTTTTTAATTTTTGTGATTGGAATGTTATTTGGACCATTTTTTGGTGTATTAAGTGGTCTGGCTACTGACGCTTTAGGGGCTTTGGTAAATATTGCTGGAACATATCATAGTGGTTTTGCTTTTAATCTTGCTTTGTATGGTTTTTTAGGAAGTATGGTTTTTTTATTTAAAAGTGATAAATTTTGAATATTAAAAACAATTATCTTATATACAATTAGTTTTGCTTTAATTTCATTTGCATTTAATGTTTTATGATTATATGCGACGGGTCTGAAACAAGTACTGTTCCCAATGGCTTTTGTTGTTAGAGCAATTAAGTTTCCAATTCAATTGGCAATTTATTTGCCAATGGTTATTTCCAGCTTTACTATTTTATATAAATTAATTATTTCACGTCATAATATTGCTTTATGATGTACACAGAAAGGATTATTAGTTTTAACACCAATTAAATTTAAAAAACAGAAAACATGTAATGGTTAAAAATTGTTTATATGTGGAAAAGTTTTAAAAACTTAATAGTTATAACTATTTTTATTAAAAGAGATTGTGGATAAGTCAGCTAATAGCATTATTTTAACAAATTATATTTACTTATTAATTGTTCGTTGTAATATTATTAATGATTAAACAAAGAGGAACGGGAAAATGATGGAAAAGGAAACTACTTATTTAATTAAACAAGAGTATCAATTGTCAGATGATGAACGTATGTTACTTTTATGTTTATATCGTCCAATTATTGGCGATAAAGCACATATGTTATATATTGCTTTGACAGCACAAGATTTCATCTTAGAATTAAATACTAAATATCATTTAAATAGTCTTTTAACATTATTACAAATATCATATGACGAATTTTTAGTAGCAAAAAGTAAATTAGAAACAATTGGCTTATTAAAAATTTTAAAACGAGAAAAAGGAAAGCATTATATTTTAAAACCACAATTACCAATTTCCGCAATTGATTTTTTTGAAAATCAAATTTTAAGTAATTATTTATTAAATATTGTAGGAGAAAAATCTTTTGCAATTATTAAAGCTAAATTTATTGTTAATAATCAAGAAGACAAACAAAATCTTAATGATTTATCTGACCAATTAAGTAATAAAGTAATGACATTTGATTTTGTCTATATTGATAAATACTTAGCATCAAAAAATGCAAATCATAAATTATACTTACCATATCGTGAAAAAATTATCCAATTAGCAAATTATTATAATGTTTTAACAAATAATCTTGCTATTTTTATTTACAAAAGTATTGAGTTAACTGCCAAAGAACGAATTTTTAATTATGAGACATTTCAACATTTGCTATCTGATTTTCATCAAAAAACAGTATTAAAAAAACAACTTAATGGGGAACAATTAAATTTAATTGTTAGTGATGAAAATATTATTAAGCCAACTAACATGTTAGAAGCAAAAATTAATGAAATGGTTTCAATTGATCCAATTCAATATTTAACTTTACTACGAGAAAATAAGAAACCAACACCAATTGAGATTGAATTAATTCGTGATTTAATTATTAATTATTCATTAACACCGGGAGTAGTTAATTGTTTAATTGAATATGTTTGATTTAAAAATACTCATCGAATTGAAAGAAAGTATTGTGAAAAAATTGCAAATACTTTTCATCAACTACAAATTAATACTGTTGATAAAGCGATGGAGCATTTACGTAGTGCTTATGCAAAAACACAAAAAAGTAAAGTTACAAAGGATGCTATTAAAGCAAAAACATATCAATGGAAAGAAAAAACAGTTAAGCATAATATGGCTGAATTAGAATATAATAAAATTTATGAACAAAAACGTCAAGAACAAGGAATTAAGAAAGTTAATCTTCCACAATTATTAGATGATTTAAAAAATTTATAATAGTAAAAATGAAAGAGAGATGGAGGCAATGCCAAAACTAAATTTGTTAAAACAACTTCAAAATAACGCAGAATTAATGCTTAATTTACAAGAAATTGAGTTTAATATTAATAATTATCAACAGTTTGAGTCACTCTTTCAAGAATATTTAAATAATTATCATCAATGTGAAAAATCATTATCTTTATCTTTATGCCAACAACCATTTAAAGGTTATAAATATTATATTAAAAAAGAAAATGATAATTTGTTTTTAACACGAATTGAATGTGAGCATACAATAGCTATCAAAGAAAAAAATAAAGTTAAAAATAACTATCTTTATTATGACTTTAGTGATGAATTATTAAAATTACGATTAAATGATATTAAAAAAGATGAAAATTTTAATAATATGCATCTCATTATTGGGGAAATGGTCAAATTTGTTAAAGGCCAACGAAAAAAAGGCTTATATATTTATGGCCAACCAGGAGTTGGCAAAACTTATTTATTAATTCGCTTAGCTAATGTTTTAGCAAATAATAATCGTAAAGTTGCTTTTATTTCAATAATTAATTTAATTAATCGAGTAAAAGAATCATTTAATCTTTTTAATAGTGAATCATCCTTAGTTGAAATTCTATTAGGAGCTGATGTCTTATTTTTAGATGATATTGGGGGAGAAACTGTTTCTCCATGAGTTCGTGATGATTTATTATTTCGTATTTTAAATGACCGTATTAGTCGTCAGTTACCAACTTTTTTTTCATCAAATTTTACAACAACAGCTTTAACAACAATTTATGCAAATGTCAAAGCTGAAATTAATGATAAAGAAATTAACAAAGTAAAAGCATTAAGAATTGTTGATCGAACCCGAGGATTAGCAACAGAATTAGAATTGTTAGGAAATAGTAGAAGAACTGATGAGGACTATGTGGAAAAATTAACAATCTAAGGAGATTTTCTCTTAGCCACATTTGTTAAAAGCAGTATGATTATATGTATTGTGGTTTCTAAAAATAAGGATGTTTTAATTATTTAGAAGTAATTAAAGAATTGAAAGGGAAACAAGATATGAAAAGAATTTTTAATTTATTATTTACTACAACGACATTTTTTGGAACTATTCCAAATTTACTGGGTAATAATTCAAATGAAATTCAAGAACAAATAACTATTTGGTTAGAAATGGATGAAACGGAGCGAAATCAATTATTGAATCATAGTATTGATGATTTAGAAATTACGCAACGTACACAAATTTGTTTAGAAAAAGCAAAAATTTATAGATTATCTGATTTAGTTTCAAAAACAGAAAATGAAATTAAAAATATTAAAAATTTAGGAGAAAAATCATTAACAGAAATTAAAGAAAAAATGCATGAGTTAGGTTTACACTTTCGACATTAAATTGGGAGATAGAAAAAACGAAATATTATAAATTATAAATACAAGTGTAATATTTTTATAATTATAATGTAAGTCATAAAATTACGGATGTAAAAGTTATTAATGAAGATTAATAACTTTAGACAGTATTTGTTAGTTTAATAATAAAATATTACGTAGGATATACAAATAGTTTTAATTAGTATTGTAAGCAATTAACAAGTTCAAGTTTTTCCTTAATAAAGTATTTGAAATGAGGCGTCCTATCAATAAGATAACCTTTATTTGGATATTTTCTAATTTTCTTGCAAATTAGGCCTATAGGTTGTAAAATATATAGTAAGTATGCAATGTTTTTATTGCAGACTAAGAGTATTAAATATATGTAGAGGAGAAAAAGTAGATGACAAAAATTGCAATTAACGGATTTGGACGTATTGGCCGTTTAGCTTTTAGAAGATTATTTGACGAAAAAAATGTTGAAATTGTCGCAATTAACGATTTAACAGAGGCAAAAACTTTAGCAACATTATTAGAACTTGATTCAGCCCAAGGAGGGTGAAAACGAGGAAAAATTTCTTCAGAAGAAGGAGTTATTATTGTTGATGGGAAAAAAATAAATGTTTATGCCAAAAAAGATCCTACTGAGTTACCATGAGGTAAATTAGGAATTGATGTTGTTGTTGAATCAACAGGATTCTTTGCTGATCGTGCTGGTGCTTCAAAACATCTTACAGCCGGAGCAAAAAAAGTTTTAATCTCAGCTCCAGCAAAAGGAACAGATGTTAAAACAATTGTTTATAATGTAAACCACAAGGAAATTAAAAAGGAAGATACTATTATTTCAGGAGCAAGCTGTACAACTAACTGTTTAGCACCAATGGCAAAAGTATTAGATGAAAAATTTGGAATTGAAAAAGGATACATGACAACTGTTCACGCGGTAACAAATGATCAAAGATTGTTGGACTTAGCACATGATGATTTAAGAAGAGCACGTGCTGCTTTTTCAAATATTGTTCCAACTAAAACAGGAGCAGCAGCAGCCGTTGCGTTAGTATTACCACAATTAGAAGGTAGATTTGATGGAATGGCATTACGTGTTCCAACTATTACTGGTTCAATCGTTGACTTAGCAGTTGAATTGAAAAAAACAACAACAGTTGAAGAAATTAATAATGCAATGAAAGCAGCAGCTTCAGAAACTTTTGGTTATAATACACAACCAATTGTTTCATCAGATATTATTGGTGAAACACATGGATCAATTTTTGATGCAACATTAACAAAAATTATTGAACGTGATGGTAAACAATTAGTTAAAGTATATGCATGATATGATAATGAAATGTCATATGTATCACAAATGGTACGTACATTATTATACTTTGCTACAGTTTAATTTAAAATATACAAAACACTAAAAAATATTTTAGTGTTTTTTTATTTTTCTAAAAAAGATATTTCTTATGCTATGATATTTATATAAGAATTAATCTTATAAAAATAATCTAGAAAACTATCGTTACTATCCGCTGGTTTATTTACTATTGATAATGGAGACAATTAAAGCAATTAAGGAGAGCAAAAAAAATGAAAAATCCTATTTTAGAAAAGCATTTTAGTAATATTCGTGATCAACTAAAGTTAGTTTTAAATACAGAAAAAATTCATGATTCAACAAATCCAATTCAATTATTATATGATAATGTTCTTTTAATTCGGAATAATGGCCGTGTTATTACTGATGAAGATTTTACATATCGTTTAGAATTAGTCTTGGCTGATACTTATAAAACACTGTCATTACGAATTGATTCATTATTACAAAATGCTAAAACATTGGCTTTTAGTTAGGCATCGTGTAAGTGAAGTGCAACAAATCAACTCAGAAAGGGGTTGATTTTTTATTGAAAAGAAACATTATTTTATTTTGCGGTCCTTAGTAATTAAGTATGGAAAAGATAATGTTATTAATACGGTAAATAATATTGTAATTAATAATGAAAAAGAAGATGAATAAATTATCCGTGTAATTTATTAGCGGTAATTTATTCAATATAGTTTATTTTGAGCGTAGCGAACACGCGAAGCGTGCCGCGAAAATTAGATTTTTAGGAGGAATAAGTTATGCCAGTTTGATTAACGACAATATTTAGTGTTGTTATTATATTAGGTATTTTTGCTTGAATTGGTTTGTCAATTTATCAAAAAATTCGCCAAATTCGAGGTAAGAAAAAAGATAAAAAAGAAATTGAAAACAAGGAGGATAAAAAATAATGTTAGGGATGTATTTAACAACAGCGATTAATTTTTTAGCAGTAGATACACCTACTATTTCAGATGGGATGGGTTCGATTTGAAGTGGTTTAGGACAAGCAATGATGAAAGTTAAAGAAGCAATTTATGCTGTATTACCACAATTAATGACCTTTTTAGGTGATGCGTGAATTATTTTAATTCCATTTGGTATTTTTGTTATTGTTAAGATATTAAACTTTTTCCGTGTTATGGTTAAAGGATTTTAATAGAATATAACATTATATTCTAAGTTATTTTAAACAAAACTAAGGCACACTAGTTTATTTATTTTTTATTAATTTATTTTATATAACTATTACTTTAAAACTTAATAGTATTTTTCAGTGTGCCAATTTTTTAATATTTTATATATTTAACAATGTTTATTAAGGAGTTGATAAAATTGAGTAATTTTGTTAAGAAAAATCAAAATGTAGAAAATTATTTTATTCGTAAAGAGTTGATAGTTTTTGAAACAAATAAAGCAAGTTTTATAAATTTACCTAATCATAATCGCTATATTGGTTTTTGATTGAGTAATAAGTTTATTTATCTTAGTAAAAAACATTCTGATCAAGTAGCTATTGGTTTAATTTATGATAATTCTTATCCTATTGTAAAATATGATGAAAATTTAAAACGCCATATTTGAAAATATTTAACTGGAACAGAATTAATTAATTTGTATAATCAATATAAACAAAATTATTTTAAAAGTATGCACAAAGCATTATTTTCAAATGAGCCTAAAAAAGTAAAAACAACTAATAACAATAGTAATTTAATAAATTGAAATGATGAAAAAGTACAACAATTAATTAATGACTTAGAAAGTTTAAATTAAATGAGTTTATACGATTATTGAGTTCAATTTGTAAGTTATATTATTGGTTCAAATGCCCCTGAATTTTTATATGTGATATCGTTTGTATTATTTATCGTTTTATTTTTTGGAATTTTTTTTTAAACTTATTCAAAAAATGTGGAGTTTTTAAAGATGCAAAATGATTGAGAAAAATTAAAAGAGTTTTTTATTCATGTCTTTTTGTTTATAAATAAAACAAATGTTGAAAGTATTACAACTTGGAATTTAACGCAAAATGAATATTTAACTCTGATGGTCGGTGTTTGGATTGTTATTTTATTTTTAACTTGGTTTTTATTATGAATGGTTTTTAAAATAGTTGGGTATTTTAAGTAATGAAAAAGTTTATATTTTTGTTAAAAAATTATTGTTATATTAGTGGTTCAATGATTTTGTTTAGTTTAATTGATTTATTATTTTGGATAATTTCATTAAATTATACTGGTTTAGTATTCTGATTATTGTTTGCTTTGCAATGTGTTTATTTTGTATGATGAGTTTGAAAAAACATATTTTATCAGTTAAATGCGTTTAGGTTAGTAAATTTTGTTTGAGATAATCCATTATCAGTTATTATTGGTAAATTAGGAACTGGAAAAACTTTACTTTTAACTTATTTATCACAAACTATGAAATTATTAACAGATAAAATTTATAGTAATTATCCGTTAGAAGATGAAAAAGTTAAAGTTTTAACATTTAAAAATTTAGATTTTACCGATAGAACAAAACCAGTTCCCCCTGATGATAGTTTAATTTTGTTTGATGAAAGTTATTTATATATTGACGGAACTAGTCCGCACGATGAGAAAAAGGTTCATAGTGGTAAAATTCCGTGAATTGTTTTAGCAAGACATTTTGGTAATCGTGCTTTGTTTACAGCTCAACGTGAGGGTATGATTTGAAATAATATCCGACAATTAGCAAGTGGTATTATTATTCCAATTTCACTGAAAAAACCTATTGCTAAAAAAGGATTTAATTTTTTTAATCGATTCTTTATTATGCGAATTGGTATTTTTCAAGATATTACGGATTATGAAATTTGAAAAACAAAATTAGTAGAACGAACAGCAGAAGGTAAACGAGCAAAACATAAATCGGATGTTGGGTTAGGAATTCGGTTTTTTAAAATAATTATTCCGTTAGAATTTGCACAGAAATATGATAGTCAATGATTAAAGTTTGTGCGTGATTTAAAAAATGATGAAATAGTTAATTATAAAGAATATTATTGGTCAGAAATTATTAAATTGAGTGTTAAAGAGCGTTTAGAATTGTTTGATATTGATATTTTGAAAAAGAATTTAAAACTTAAAAAAGAAAAAGGAAGTGGTAAAAATGATTAATTTATTATCAGAAAATAGTAATTGAGATAAGATTTTTAGTTTTATTTTTGATGTATTTTTGTTTATTTTTGATGTGATTTGAAATACTAAATTGCCAATGACAAATACGACAATTGCTTATTTTATTATCTTTTTTATGGTTGTTAAGTTATCTATTTATGCAATTCACGGTACAAGAACTCAATACAACGAATTAGGTTCAACAGTACAAACAGGTGTATCAAATATTTATTCTGCAACTGTTCGTGGAGTTTCAGATACTAAACAAGGTATGCAAAAACATATTAAAGAGCGTAAACAGTTTAAAATTAATCGTAATAAACAACAATTATCAAGTTTAGCAAAACAAGCAAAAACAAGAGAACAAGGATATCGGAGAGTGCATAAATAATGATTAGATTAGTTTTATTAGTTGCGGCAATCGCTATTTTTGGAACAGGATTTATTACAGTCATTATAAATCAATTAACATCAGCAAAAAATATTATTATGGATTTATATAATTCAGATACTTTTTTACTTTCTTTATTTGGTAAGATGGCAATTTTGTTTAGTCATCCGTTAATGTTAACGATATCAAGTTTATATATAGTTGGGTTTATTGTTTCAAAAACATTGTATAGTTAGGAGTTGAATTTATGAAAAGTAATGTAGAAAATAAAAAACAAAAGAAACAAAATGGTTTATTTATTTCTTGGGTTGATTTAATTTTGTATTTTATTATAAGTTTTTCATTAACACTTGTATGTATTTTAGATACAGTTTCAACTATTGATGAATTAAAAGAAAAATATGCTGGTATAAATGGTTATATAATTTATGGTTTATGATTTGATATATTATGATATATCTTAGTAATTCATTATTTTTATGGTTATTTATTTAATCAAATTATTAAATTAATAAAAGAAAATAAAAAAGATAAGGTGGTAAAGAATAATGCGTAAGTCATTATCTTTATTTGCGATATCTATTTTAGGAATTTTAGGTTTAATTATTCCATTTATTACTTTAACAGCATTTAAACCATTACATCAGCAGAATTATACTGTTAATCAACAAACAACGGGAATGGATGAAACCGATTTTATTAATACAATGTTTTTACGTAGTAGTTTTTTTGAAAATTGATCAGAAACAAATTACTTTATTAACCCTACTTTAAAAACATCACAATCATTAATTTATAATGATAAATGATATTTAGATTTTTTAAAGGATAGTTATTCAACGGGAATTTCATTTGATAAGTCGAGTGATGAATTTATGGATTTATATAAAAATTGAGATACTTATATTAAACAATATAACATTGATAAATTTTATGATGTTGATAGAAAACAATTTTTAAAAGAACTAACAAATTTTTCTTATTCATTTGCTAATTATTTTAATACTGTTGAAGTTATTAATAAATTAGAAAAAGGTGTTGATAATTTACAATTAGTTAATTTAAAATTTAAAAATTGAAATACTGTAAATGGTACATTTAATGATGAGTTTAATACGAGAAATAATAAATGATATATAATGTCTGCAAGAAAACCTAAGACCACTGATGATTGAAGAATGATTAAATTTAAAAATAATGATATTGATAAACCATTTGGTAATGTATGAAATAATAGTGTTGCATTAGATAGTGAATGATATTCTGTTGCAGAATTATATAGATGAGACGGATTATTAGAACCAATAACTTTACCATTAATTGATGTAAAAACTGGGAAGATTATTTTTTATACTGATAATGATTATCAAAATACTCGCTCTTTTTTACTAAAGTATATTAATGCTATTGTACAAGAAAATATTCGAGTTCAGCAAGGTGGCAACCCTAATTATGATGATCTAAATTTAGGTAGTCAAAGAATAATTTTTGATTTTGAAATTATTAATAATATGGAAAAATTAGATTGAAAACCTGATGTTATTTTAACTAGAAAATCAATTTATCGAATGATTTTAACCATTGATGAGCATAAAAATATTGTTGCTGGTAGTTTAGAATTAACACATCTTAAACAATATTGGGATGGTAATAATGCAAATAGTTATCGATATACTGATGATTTAGGGTTTTTATTTTCTTTTATGAAAGATAAAGAAGATATCTTTAATTTTAGTGCTGAAATTTATAACTATAATCAAAGTAGTTCGCCCAATACTAACAAATATGTTTTTGAGCAGATGAAAGGTCAAATTAATATTAATAAGTTTTTAAAAGCATTTTTTGCTCATGCATTGGTACCTGTGTTTCAAAATCGTAGTAATTTTATTGAAAGTGGTTATATTGATAATTTACAATATGATACTGTTTTAATTAATTTTTTTGGTTTAAAGTTAGTTAATTTTAGAAATGTATTAATTGATGAAAATAATACTAATAAAAGTCAATTTGAAAAATTATTAAATAGTATGTTTACAGTTTCGCAGAACTTTTATAAGGATTATTTACGAACAATTTTTGACTTGGAAAATAATACTTATGTGCAAGGATATAATAAAAAATATGGTTTATTAGCGAATAATGGTTTTAAAATTTATCCTCGTTATTTTTATTTTTCTGATAAATACAATCAATTAGATATTAAATTGCATTCAGCATTTAAAAATCGATTTTATAACACTAATTATGGTAATGTATTTAACTATGACTTTTCAGTTTCAAATAATTACAATATTAATCAAAACGAGGGTTATGTTTTTGAAGGAAATTTAAAAAATAAATATGGTTTAAAATATAAGAAAATTGAAGAACAAAAAATTGGTTATAATGTCTTTGAATTACAAGCCCAAAAAGAAAATGATATGTATCGTTATTATGATTTTAATTTTGGAATTTATAATTGACAAGAAATAAATAATGGTGGGTTATTTCCTGACGGGCAATGATGACAAGCACAATATGAAAGTTGTAGTTGATATAATTTAGCGTGCCATATAAAAAATGCTGCAATTTGAATTGTCAATAATATTCCTGGTGTAAAACAAGTTAATGAATTAGCGAGTGGAGTTGGGAAAATTTTTCAAACAATATATAGTTTTTTCAGTCAAACATTCGAAGTGTGAAAATTTAGTCCAGCATTATATAATACAATAACAAATATATTTCTATTAATTATATTTATGAAATTTGTGCGATTAATATAAAAAAGGACTTTTGTTAGTCCTTTTGTTCGTTTAAATCAATAATTTTTCCAGTTTTTATATCAATTAATGGTAAAGTTATTGGTTCTAATAATCCGTCTCATCTATATAATTCTGCAACAGAATATCATTCACTATCTAATGCAACACTATTATTTCATACATTACCAAATGGTTTATCAATATCATTATTTTTAAATTTAATCATTCTTCAATCATCAGTGGTCTTAGGTTTTCTTGCAGACATTATATATCATTTATTATTTCTCGTATTAAACTCATCATTAAATGTACCATTTACTATTTTTCAACTACTATTTTCTGGTGGTTGTTGTGGATTTCAAGGTTCTGGTTTATTACCCCCCCCTGTTTTTATTATTATTTGGTTTTTCACAACTAATTAATGATGTTGTACTTATTGCTGTTAATCCGATTACTCCTAAAATGCTAAGTCATTTTTTCATATTTTACTTCTCCTTTATTAAAATTACTTGAATGCTATAATTGATTTTATCATATATCAATAATGTATTAAATAATTTTAATATTAAATTTATATTAATGAAAGGTATATAAATGTTATGTATAGTCATTTAAGTTTTATTGATAAGGTTAAATTGGAAAAATTATTATTATCAAAATTATTTTTAAAAAAGAATGGTGAAATAAATATTTCACAAATTGCTAAATGTTTGAACAGAAATCGTAGTACTATTTTGCGAGAAATTAAGCGTTTTAAAACTATTGATGAATATAGTGCTTATAAGTCAGATAAAATGTATTATGAGAAAAGAAAAAAGAATAATAAAAGATATAAGTTTACAGAAGAACAATTAAATTTTATTAATATAAGATTTAGTGTTTATCGTGATTCTCCATCACAACTTATTCATCGTTATTTTATAAAGTTTGGTATTAAATTTCCTGTTTGTGTTAAAACATTGTATAAATGAATTTATTTGGGTTTTTATGGTTTTTTAAAACAGAATTTACGTCATCGTGGTAAAAAATATAAAACAAAAGGAAAATTTGATAATCGTGGTAAATTAACTAATTTTAAATCAATATGAGATATTGAAAATAAAAAAACTAATGCTGGTTGATTTGAAATGGATACCGTAGTTGGCAAAGACCATCAATCTAGTAATTTAGTTTTAGTAGAACAATTAAGTAAAAATTACTTTGTAATGAAATTAAAAAATCATACTGCTAATGAAGTTGTAGAAAAGTTTAAAGATATTGTTATAAGTAATAATTTAATTGGGAAAATTAAAGGAATAATAACCGATAGAGGAAAAGAATTTAGTAAATGAAGAGAATTAGAAATATTTGCTGAAACACAAGTTTATTTTTGCGACCCTGGTAAACCTCAACAAAAACCACTAATTGAATATATGAATTCTGAACTTAGAGAATGATATCCTAAGGGAACTGATTTTAATAATGTTAGTCAACAAAAAATAAATTGAGTAGTTAATGTTATAAATGATAAATTAAGACCTTGTTTAAATTGAATAAGTGCAAAAGAAGTATTTTTACAGAATTTTTAAAAAATTTATTACTTAACTTGTAAATTGTAATATGAAGCAGAAAAAAATCAACTTTGAAAGGAGTTGATTTTTTAATGGAAAGAAAACATTATTTTATTTTGCGGTCCTTAGTAACTAAGTATGGAAAAGATAATGTTATTAATACTGTTAATAAGATAGTAACTAATAATGTAAAAGAGAATGAATAAATTATCCGCGTAATTTATTAGCGGTAATTTATTCAATATTGTTTATTTTGAGCGTAGCGAACACGCGAAGCGTGCCGCGCAAGCTAAATTTCTAGGAGGAATTAAGTTATGCCAGTATGGTTAACATGAATATTTAGTATTGTTATTATTTTAGGAATTCTTGCTTGAATTGGTCTATCGATTTATCAAAAAATTCGTCAAATTCAAGGAAAGAAAAAAGATAAAAAAGAAATTAAAAGTAAGGAGGATAAAGAATAATGTTAGGTATGTATTTAACAACAGCTGTTAATTTTCTAGCTGCAGATACTCCTACTATTTCAGGTGGAATGGATTCTATTTGAACTGGATTGGGTAATGCGATGATGAAAGTTAAAGACGCTGTTTATGCTGTATTACCACAATTAATGACATTTCTTGGTGATGCTTGAATTATTTTAATTCCATTTGGAATTTGAGTAATTATTAAAATATTAAACTTTTTCCGTGTTATGGTTAAAGGATTTTAATATTTATAATCGATCATATATCTTAGCTATGGCACACTAGCTTTTATGTGAATTGAATAAATAATTTTGTTGTTTATTTTTGCACTATACACTGTCTACAAATTTATTTTTAAATAAATTTAATTATTTTGGTTATTATTGATAATGTTAACAAGATGAAAAATCCTGTTGTGGAAATAAATATGACTATATCGCCAATAGTAGTTACATTTATATTGTTTATTGTTCATAATATTGAGTCTATTATGAAAAATATTTTTTTAGTAGGATTTAATAGAAATAAGAATATTTCTATTAAAGGTCATAATAATAACAGTTTTGAACCAAAAATTTTTATAATATTTTTTATAAATACACCTACTTTCTTTTAAAAACTTGTAGGCAGTATATAGTGTAAAAATATCAACTTAATTATAAACATATAATTTTATATTTTAATAGCTATTAGTTAAAACTAAGTAGTTATTTTTAGTGTGCCTTAATTTTTGATTTTATATATTTAACATTGTTATTACCAATGTTTATTACAATACATATACATTATTTAAGCATTAGATATAACAATGTTTGTTACAGTAAATGTTAAGGAGTATTTATATGAAAAAAATTATAGATAGTATCGAACAAGTAATTTCAATTTGTGGTCAAGATTTTACAAAGTGGCCTAATAATATGGCACCTGATGTTTTAAAAGCAACTTATGAAATGTTAAAAGAATATCAAGAACGATTAAATCATCATGAAGTGGATGAAATATTTTCTGAAAGTGATCGTGAACAAATTTTAGAAAAAGTAAAAAGTTTTTATGAAAATAAACTTGCTGAAAAAGATAGAAAAATTGATTTGTTATTAACAGCAAATAAACAAATTACTTATTCTAGTAAAACTAGACAATATAGTCAATTAAAGAAAAGTGATTTTGAATATTATTATGATTGTGAATATTGTGGTCGGTTATCTGAAGGACAAGAATGTGAAAAAGCCTATTATGATAATGAATGTTTTAGATATCATGATGAAACACATATATTAATTGCTTTAAAAGATAATTCAAAATATAAAAATTTGGAGGAATAATTATGCAAGATTTATTAGATGTAATTAAAATGAAAATTAAAACTATGCAAGCTACTTTAATTCAATTAAATGAGTATGAAATTCATCATGAATCAATAAATATTATTCGAAAAGAAATGAGTTTTTATCAACATATTGTAGAACAGTTAGAAAGTAATATTACGAAATAGTTTATGTAATGGAGTGTGATTAATTATGTCAGTTGTTAAAACATATTTTTATAATCATATTTCAAGTCCAAAAGGAATTGCTTTATGTGTTTTATGCAACAGAATTTTAATAGATGAGGATATTGAAATATGTTTTTTAAATAATTGTGGTGATACTAATTTAGAATATCAAAAGGAATATTGTGATAATTGTCATTGAATTTTTCATCAAAAATTAAGAGAAAGGAAAAAATAATGTTAGGAATTTGAATATTTTTTATTAAACGTAAATGTCAAATTTGTCATTCTATTTTGAATAAAAAATTTGTTGGTAGTTTGTATTTTAAGTTAAATGTTTGCTCAATGCAGTGCAATAGAAAGCGAGTTGATTTGAGTAATGTATCAGAAACCAAGTTATAAGAAGAATATTAACGTAGAAAATTACTTTATTCGAAGAGAATTTATAGTTTTTAGAACAGATAAAGCTTCATTTATAAATTTGCCTAATCACAATAAACATATTGGTTTTTGGTTAAGTAATAGATTTATTTATTTTAGTGAAAAACATTCTGATCAAGTTGCTATTGGTTTGATTTATGATAATTCTTACCCTATTGTAAAATATAATGAAAATTTAAAACGTCATGTGTGAAAATATTTAACCGGGACAGAATTAATTAATTTATATAATCAATATAAACAAAATTATTTTACACAAATGAAAAAAGCATTATTCCCTGGTGAACCCCAAAAAGTAAAAACAACTAAAAATAATTTAACAAATTGAACTGTTGAAAAAGAGCAAGAATTAATTAATGATTTGAAAGATTTAAATTAAATGAGTTTATATGATTATTGAGTTCAATTTGTAAGTTATATTATTGGTTCAAATGCTCCTGAATTTTTGTATGTTCTCTCGTTTGTATTATTTATAGTTTTATTTTTTGGTATGTTTTTTAAAATCATTCAAAAAATGTGAAGCTTTTAAATTATGGCAAAAGATTGAGAAAAATTAAAAGAGTTTTTTATTCATGTATTTTTATTTATTGATAAATCTAACGTTGAAAGTATTACAACTTGGAATTTAACTCAAAATGAATATTTAACTCTTATGATTGGCATTTGAATTGTTATTTTATTTTTAACTTGGTTCTTGTTGTGAATGGTTTTCAAAATAGTTAGTTGTTTTAAATAATTAAATTTTGTTATTATTATGGTTTTCTCTCCCCACAAATTTTTATATAAATATTGATATTATTCTTTTGATTATTATTATTCCTGCTCTTATTAAAACTGAAATAATGATAAATCAAATAAATGATAGGTTATTAATTTCTATTGTATTGAATAATCATATTATTTTATCTAATATGAATAATTCTTTTCCAAAAGGATTAAAACCTAAAAATAATAATATATAGGGCATTATTGGTGTGAATGTCCGTAGTATTGATAAAAAAATACTAAGTATTTTTATCACTCTCCTTTTTGATTTGTGGGGAGAGAAAACCATAATAATACTAGTTTAATTATAAATAACTATTGGAGGTAAAATGAAAAAGTTTATATTTTTTCTAAAAAATTATTGTTATATTAGCGGTTCAATGCTTTTGTTTAGTTTAGTTGATTTATTATTTTGAATTATTTCTTTAAATTATACTGGTTTAGTATTTTGACTTTTATTTGCTTTGCAGTGTGTTTATTTTGTTTGGTGATTATGAAAAAATATTTTTTATCAATTGAATGCTTTTCGCTTAGTAAATTTTGTTTGAGATAATCCATTATCGGTAATTATTGGTAAATTAGGAACAGGGAAAACATTACTTTTAACTTATTTGTCAGAAACAATGAAATTATTAACAGATAAAATTTATAGTAATTATCCATTAGAAGATGATAAAGTTAAAGTTTTAACATTTAAAAATTTAGATTTTACAGATAGAACAAAACCAGTTCCTCCAGATGATAGTTTAATTTTGTTTGATGAAAGTTTTTTATATATTGACGGAACTAGTCCTCATGATGAAAAAGTAACTCATCGTGGTAAAATTCCTTGAATTGTATTAGCTAGACATTTTGGACACCGTGCTTTATTTACAGCTCAACGCGAAGGTATGCTTTGAAATAATATTCGCCAATTAGCTAGTGGTATTATTATTCCTATTTCGCTTAAAAAACCTATTACTAAAAAAGGAATTAATTTTTTTAATAGATTCTTTATTATGCGAATTGGTATTTTTCAAGATATTACTGATTATGAAATTTGAAAAACAGAATCTGTCAAACGTACAGCGGAAGGTAAACGTGCAAAACATAGATCTGATGTTGGATTAGGAATTCGGTTTTTTAAAATAATTATCCCATTAGAAATCGCCCAAAAGTATGAAAGTAAATGATTATCATTTGTTCGTGAACTAAAAAATGATGATGTTCCTGTTACTAAAGAGTACTATTGAACACAACTTAAAGATTTAACAATAAAAGAACGTTTAGAGTTACTAGATATTGATATTCTTAAAAAGAATTTAAAACCTAAAAAAGAACATAATAATGAATAATTAAATTATTTATTTCAATCACATATTCTTATTAATGCTCATATAATTACATATAAAATTTGAATAATTAAAAGTATTATTTGATGTTTAATTATTATTGCTGCTTTTAAATCCTGGAATTGTATTCCTCAATTTAAAATTTGTAAAATAAAATGTATTAATGTTTCTATTTTATTGTTTTCATTAGGTATTCAATTTATTACTATTGCATTAATAATCCATGCAACAATAATTTCTATTCAAATAATGTCAAATATATGTGTTAATTTTTCCAAAATAAGTTTTCTCCAATCTTACAGAAAGGTTTTTAATATGAAAAATAAATTTAAATTTTTAAAATTAAATTGATGAAAAATAATAATTTATATTTTGATAAATTTACTAGGACTACTTCTATTATACTTTGTAAATATAAATGAATTAAAATTTTTAATAAAAAAATTAGGTTTTATTGGAAATTTAATGTGTGTTGGTTATTTGTTAATATGAAATGTTTTATCTAATTTTTTAATTTATATAATTGAATTTTTAAAAAAAATAAAAAAAGGAAGTGGTAAAGATGATTAATTTATTTGCTGAGAATAATAGTAATTGAGACAAGATTTTTAGTTTTATTTTTGATGTATTTTTGTTTATTTTTGATGTGATTTGAAATACTAAACTGCCAATGACGAATACAACGATTGCTTATTTTATAATCTTTTTTATGGTTATTAAATTATCAATTTATGCAATACATGGTACATCAACACAATATAATGAATTAGGTTCAACTGTTCAAAATAGTACATCAAAATTATATTCTGCAACAGCTCGTGGAGTTTCAGATACTAAACAAGGTATCCAAAAACATGTTAAAGAACGTAAACAATTTAAAATTAATCGTAATAAACAACAATTATCAAGTTTAGCTAAACAAGCAAAAACGAGAGAACAAGCATATAGAAGGATACATAAATAATGATTAGATTAGTTTTATTAGTTGCAGCAATAGCTATTTTTGGGACAGGTTTTATAACAGTTATTATAAATCAACTTACATCAGCAAAAAACATTATTATGGATCTATATAATTCAGATACTTGGTTACTTTCGTTGTTTGGTAAAATGGCAATTTTATTTTCTCATCCATTAATGCTTACGATTTCAAGTTTATATATTCTTGCCTTTATTGTTTCTAAAACATTGTATAGTTAGGAGTTGTATTTATGAAAAAGATAATATCTTTATTTTCAATATTTATTTTAGGTATTTTAAGTTTAGTTATTCCTTTGATTATTTTAACAGCGTTTAAACCTTTAAATCAACAAAGTTATAATGTAAAGCAACAAGCAACAGGTATCAATGAAACAGATTTTATTAATACAATGTTTTTGCGTAGTACTTTTTTTGAGAATTGGTCAGAAACAAACTATTTTATTAATCCGACTTTAAAAACATCGCAATCATTAACTTATAATGATAAATGATATTTAGACTTTTTAAAAGATAGTTATTCTACCGGAATTTCATTTGATAAACCTAGTGATGAGTTTATGGATTTATATAAAAATTGAGATACTTATGCTAAACAATATAACATTGATAAATTTTATGATGTTGATAAAAAACAATTTTTAAAAGAATTAACTAACTTTTCTTATTCTTTTGCAAAATATTTTAATACTGTGGAAGTTATTAATAAATTAGAAAAAAGTGTTGATAATTTGCAAATAGTTAATTTAAAATTTCAAGATTGAGAAAAAATTACTGATAAATATATTCCGAGAGATAACGGATGATATATTGTAATTTATGAATCATTTAATATATGACGAATAGATAAAATTGATAGTACAAAGCAATGAGGTACTGAAGGAGCAATTGGTAAATCATTAGACATTCTTTATCATTGAACAAAAACAAATGAACCTGAAACACCAGCAATAGATTCTAAAACAGGTAAATTTAAATGATATAGTGAATATTGAGAAAGTGTTCGTAATTTTTTATTAAAATATATTGATATTATTATTCAAGAAAATATTCGAGTTCAGCAAGGTGGTAACCCTGATTATGATGATCCAAATTTAGGTAGTCAAAGAATTATTTTTGATTTTGAAATTATTAATAATTTAGATAAAACTAGTACTGGTATAATTTTAACTAAAAAGTCAATTTATCGAATGATTTTAACGATTGATGAACGAAAAAATATTATTGCTGGTAGTTTAGAGTTAACACACCTTAAGCAATATTGGAATGGATATGATTATAATAGTTATCGGTATACTGATGATTTAGGGTTTTTATTTTCTTTTATGAAAGATAAAGAAAATACATTTAATTTTAGTGCTGAAACATATAATTATTATCAAGGTAATACTCCTAATACTGGTAAATATATTTTTGAACAGATGAAAGGACAAATTGATATTAATAAATTTTTAAAAGCATTTTTTGCGCATGCATTGGTGCCAGTATTTCAAAATCGTAGTAACTTTTTAGAAAGTGGCTATATTGATAATTTACAATATGATACGATTTTAATTAACTTTTTTGGTTTAAAGTTAGTTAATTTTAGAGATGTTTTAATTGACGAAAAAAATATTAATAAAACTCAATTTGAAAAGTTATTAAATGGTATGTTTACGGTTTCACAAAACTTTTATAAAGATTATTTACGAACCATTTTTGATTTAGAAAATAATACTTATGTACAAGGATATAACAAAAAATATGGTTTATTAGCGAATAATGGTTTTAAAATTTATCCGCGTTATTTTTATTTTTCTGATAAATATAAACAATTAGATATTAAATTGTATTCAGCGTTTAAAAATCGGTTTTATAATACAAATTATGGTAATGTGTTTAATTATGATTTTTCAGTTTCAAATGATTATAATATTAATCAAAATGAAGGTTATGTTTTTGAAGGTTCCTTAAAAGATAAATATGGTTTAAAATATAAAAAAATTGAAGAACAAAAAATTGGTTATAATGTGTTTGAATTACAAGCGCAAAAAGAAAATGATATGTATCGTTATTATGATTTTAACTTTGGAATTTATAATTGACAAGAAATTAATAATGGTGGATTGTTTCCTGATGGGCAATGATGACAAGCCCAGTATGAAAGTTGTAGTTGATATAATTTAGCGTGTCATATCAGAAATGCAGCAATATGAATTGTTAATAATATTCCTGGTGTAAAACAAGTTAATGAATTAGCAAGTGGAGTTGGTAAAATTTTTCAAACAATTTATAGTTTTTTTAATCAAACATTTGAGGTATGAAAATTTAGTCCGGCTTTGTATAGTACAATAACAAATATATTTTTATTAATTATCTTTATGAAATTTGTTCGATTAATTTAAAAAGGACTTTGCAAGTCCTTTTATCCTTTTCAATTTGTAATTTTACCTGTTTTAGAATCTATTGCTGGTGTTTCAGGTTCATTTGTTTTTGTTCAATGATAAAGAATGTCTAATGATTTACCAATTGCTCCTTCAGTACCTCATTGCTTTGTACTATCAATTTTATCTATTCGTCATATATTAAATGATTCATAAATTACAATATATCATCCGTTATCTCTCGGAATATATTTATCAGTAATTAACTTTCAATTACTATTTTCTGGTGGTAGTTCTGGTTTTGGTTTGGGTTCTGGTTTATTGTTTTCTCCATTTTCATTATTGTTAGGTTTATTACAAGCTGTTAAATTTGCTGACATTCCAACTAGACCACATACTCCTAAAATACTTAGTCATTTTTTCATTTTTAACTTATTCCTTCCTTTATTAAAAATATGTAATAATTATAACAAAAAATTTTAGAAAGGTATTTAATAATGAATTATAAGCATTTCAGTATTGATGAGCGTGTTATATTAAGTAAGTTATTAGTATCAAAACTATTTCAAAAGAAAAATGGTAAACCAAATTTATTTAAAATTGCTAAATATATGGAAAGAAGTGTATCTACAATTTGAAATGAAGTTAAACGTTTTCAAAAGTTAAAAGAATATAATCCTATTAAAGCTCATAAAAAGTATCTTAAAAATCGTAAAAAATCAGTTAAGCATATTAAATTTTCATATCAGCAATTAATGTGATTAGATGAAAAATTTAATAAATTTCATTGGTCGCCTGAGATTATTTGTTATGAATATAATCGTGAATTTGGTATTAAATTTCCCGTATGTTTTAAAACTTTATATAAGTATGTTTTTCTTGGTTTATTTGGTTTAAATAAACATAATTTGTATTTTCATGGTCGAAAAAATAAAAGTAAACAAAATATTGATAATCGTGGTAAATTAACTAGTTTTAGAACTATTGCAGAGTCTAAACATAATAAAAATGAATTTGGTTGATTTGAAATGGATACAATAGTCGGCAAAGATTTGAAATCTGTATGTTTGGTTTTAACTGAACAATTAACTAAATTTGAAATTGTAAAAAAATTAAAAGATAGAACACCAAACGAAGTAATTAGAGTTATTAAAAGTATTTTTAAAACTAATATCTTAAAGAAAATAGTTAAAGGTATTATAACTGATCAAGGTAAAGAGTTTTCAGAATGAAAACAAATTGAAGCTTATATTGGTACTAAAGTTTATTTTTGTGATAAAGGTAAACCTACTCAGAAACCTATTGTGGAACGAATTAACCGGGATTTAAGGCATTGATTTCCTAAAGGAATAGATTTAGATGTTTATTCACAAGAATATTATGATGAAATAGTTAATATAATTAATGAACGCCCACGACAGTGTTTAAGTTGAAATTCAGCTAAAAAATTGTTTGTTAATAAAATTCAAAATTTTATTTAAATTTATTTATTTCTATTTGTATTAATGGATGAAAAATTCGTGGTATAAATTTTGAATTTAAGCAAGCTTGTAAAATTTTTTTTCTATATTTATCATGAATATTTTGACAATAAATACTTTTATAATTGAGGCAATTATTTTCTTTAATTATATGAAAGTTACTTTTACTTCCGTCTAATCTAACATAACAATCTTTATATAATTTTGTATCTGGTCTACCATTAATTTTAATTACAAGCTTTTCATATTCTTTTGGTTTTTGTGTAGTAAGTCTTATTACATGAATATCTTTGTCATCTTTAAAAATTGGTATACAAATTGAAGGATGAGGTGCTCCTGTTTCGGTTGTTATCATATCTGCATTATCAATAAGGAATGAAACTATAATATTATTAATTTCCATTTTTTTTGTATCCTAGTTCTTTATACAATTTAATAATTTCATATGTTTCATCATCTTCATTTTTTGATATGTCTAATGCAAAATCAAAAATTATTGATTTCTTTCCTTCTTGTTGAGCTTTAGTTCATGCTTGTTTTCATGATTTCATTTTTAAGTGAGTATCTTCACTTAATTCTCCAACTTTATTAAAGGAAAAAATTCAATTAACTGCTTCTTTTAATAAAGGTTTTTCAACATCTGAAAAGTAATCTAAATTTATGAATTTTTCAGAATTCAAATCTTTTAAATAAAAAATTTTAGTTTTTGAATTATTATTATTTATATTTATATTTTTGCACATAAAATAATTGAATTTACAATTTGGATTATTATCAATATAGTCCATAAAACTTCCTGGAACTGGTCCATTTTCTAAAGCTATAAAATCAGTTCTAAAAAAATGTTCTCCATATTTTTGCGCCATTTTTCATTCTAAAAATGACATAAATTTTAAAACATAAGTTTTATAAATTGTACGATTAATTTTATTTGCTTCAACTAGTAAAAATAAAATAGACATCTCAATTTTTGTTGCTTGTATTTTAGAAATATCTAAATATTCTGCTAATTTTTTATTTATCATATTATGCTCCTCCAATTTAATATTAATTAATATAATTATACATCGTTTATGTCTTTTTATGTTATTTTAATATATCAATTATAAGCAAATAAGTTATTATTAAATTAATAGATTTGTTGAACTTCATATTACAGTTTACATTATTTTGTCAATTTTATTAAAAAATATGTTAATATAAAAATATAAGATTTTTTTCTACTTGCATTTACAATTTTCAACTTAATAAATTATTTTTTAGTACGGTTAAGTGTGATTAAAATAAAATAAAAATTATAAATATTTTAATTTTTAAAAATTTATAATTGATTTTTTATGATTTTTATTATATTATTTGATTAATAAGATTTGTTGCACTTCATTTTACATAATTCCTTATTTTAAAGAAAAATTAGATATTAAAGAATGACACGATAATTTATATGCTGATGCTGTTCAAATATTGAAAGAAAAATATGCTGATAAACTAATGCAAATAGATTTTATTTATATTCCTTATCAAATGACAGAAATGTTAAATGAAGGTTTACGCAATATTTCTTCACGAAAATTACATGAAGTAACAGCATAAAAATAAGTTTTATTTATAAATAAATAGTTATGAAAATAACTATTTTATTTTATTACTTTTACAAAGGCATTAATTACCTTTTAAAAACCCTTATTTTATTGGTAAAAATACGATATAATTTATATTGTTAAACATATAACAATGAGAGGGATATATTATGAGTCAAAACAAGAAATTATTTTATGTTACAACCCCAATTTATTATCCAAGCGCACAATTACATATTGGGCATGCATATACCACGACATTAGCTGATATTCTTAATCGTTATAAAAAAATGGCGGGCTATGAAACTTTCTTTTTAACAGGTAGCGATGAACATGGTGAAAAAATTGAAAAGAAAGCAAAAACTGCGGGAATAACGCCATATCAATTTACAACAATGATTGTTGATAATTTTAAATTATTATGAAATAAATTAGGAATTGAATATTCAAAGTTTATTCGTACGACTGATAAAGAACATGAAGTTGGAGTCCAAAAGATTTTTAGTAAATTATATAATAATGGGGATATTTACTTAGGAGAGTATGAAGGTTTGTATTGTGTTAGTTGTGAAGAATTTTTAACTGAAGCACAAATTGATAAGATAACAAACCAATGTTTAGTTTGCGGTAATAAGCCACAAAAAGTAAAAGAAGAAACATATTTCTTCAAAGTCTCAAAATATAGTCAATTTTTAATTAATTATTATAATAATCATCCCGGTTTTATTGAGCCAGAAGCAAGAAAAAATGAAATGTTAAATAATTTTATTTTACCGGGCTTAACTGATTTATCTGTTACTAGAACAACTTTTTCTTGGGGAATTAAAACATTAGAAAATGATAAACACATTATTTATGTTTGAATTGATGCTTTATCAAATTATTTAACAGCATTAGGTTATTTGTCAAATGATGATGCATTGTTTAATAAATTTTGAAATAATCCGGATGTTGAAATTTTACAATTATTAGGAAAAGAAATTGCTCGGTTTCACACTATTTATTGGCCAAGTATGTTAGAAAGTTTAGGATTACGGCAACCTAATAAACTTTTATCGCATGGTTGAATTTTATTTAAAGATACTAAAATGAGTAAATCAATTGGAAATGTTGTTGATCCATTATATTTAATTGATAAATATGGCCGTGATACATTACGGTTTTATTTAGGATATGAAATTCCAACTGAAAATGATGGTAAATTTTCTTATGAAATGTTTTTAGAATCATACAATGCTCATTTAGTCAACAATATCGGGAACTTGGTATCACGAGTAAGTAATATGATTAGCAAATATTTTAATGGACAGTTAGTAAAACAACAACAACAATTGGATAATGTATTAATTGAAAGTTGTGTTCAAGCGGTGCAAAATTATCAACAAGCAATGGATGCTTATCAAATTTCAGAAGGATTAAGCATTATTTTAGAACTATGTAATAAGGCGAATAAATATATTGAAGAAAATAAACCTTGGGAATTAGAAAAAAATAAAAATATGGAGCAATTACATGAAACTTTAGCAAGTTTAGCTTATACTATTATTGTTAGCGCCTTTTTATTGCAGCCAGTTTTAGTTGATAATGCCCAAAAGATTGCCGATTATTTTAATGTTAATTTAACTAATTTAACATTTAAAACAATTTTAATGCAAGAAATCATATATAATAAAACGATAGAGAAAAAAGAAAACTTATTTAATCGTTTTAATGTAGAACAAGAATTAAAACAAATTGAAACAGAATTAAATTAATAAAAGTAATAAAGGAGGGAGTTTAATGAGAAAATATGATGTAATTGTAATTGGTGCTGGTCATGCTGGAGTTGAAGCAAGTTTAGCTGCAGCAAGAATGCAGAAGAAAACATTATTAGTTACTTTGCATAAAGATAAAATTGCATTAATGCCATGTAATCCCTCAATTGGTGGTCCAGCGAAAGGGATTGTTGTTCGTGAAATTGACGCCATCGGTGGTGAAATGGCAAAAGCAGCTGATGCAACAGCTTTGCAAATGAAATTATTAAATTCTTCGCGAGGGCCTGCTGTATGAGCTTTACGTGCTCAATCAGATAAAATTCAATATGCAAAATATATGCAAAAAGTAATTGAAAAGCAAGATAATTTAGATTTATATGAAGGAGCAGTTCAATCCTTATTGGTTGATGATAATAATAATTGTTATGGGGTAATGTTAAAAGATCAAACACAATTTTTTGCCAAAAAAGTTATTTTAACAACAGGAACATATATGCAATCTTTAGTGTTACAAGGAATGACAAAAAAAGCAGAAGGACCTGATGGCGATATTACAACAGCAGGGTTATCAACGCAGTTAAAACATTTAGGGTTTGAATTATTTCGCCTAAAAACTGGCACACCAGCACGAGTTCTTAATACTTCAATTGATTATAGCAAAGCACAACCAGAACCAGGAAGTGATTTGCAACTAGCCTTTTCTTATTCAACAAAAACATTTACACCGTTAGAAGAGCAAGAATTATGTTGATTAATTCATTCAACACCAAAAACACATAGTATTGTGCAAAACAATTTAACAGCATCAGCAATGTACTCTGGGAATGTAAAAGGAACGGGACCACGTTATTGTCCAAGTTTTGAGGATAAAATTGTCCGCTTTGCTGATAAACCACGTCATCAAATATTTTTAGAACCAGAATCAAAGAGTTTAAATACAATTTATGTTCAAGGGTTTTCAACTTCAATGCCAATTGATGTACAAGAAAAGATGCTCCGTTCCTTGCCAGGATTCGAAAATGTTGAAGTTTTAAAATGAGCTTATGCAATTGAATATGATGCGGTTGTACCAACACAGTTAAAACATACATTAGAAACAAAAAAAATTAAAAATTTATATACAGCAGGTCAAATCAATGGAACAAGTGGATATGAAGAAGCTGCTTGTCAAGGTTTAATGGCTGGAATTAATGCTGTTTTAAGTATTGATCAAAAAGAACCTTTCATTTTACGTCGTGATCAAGCTTATATTGGAGTATTAATTGATGATTTAATTACAAAAGGAACGGAAGAACCTTATCGTTTATTAACTTCCCGTGCCGAATATCGCTTATTATTGCGGAATGATAATGCTGAAGAACGGTTAAAAAATTATGCTTATCAATTAGGTTTAATTGATCAAAAAAGTTGAACAGAATATCAAAATAATGTGCAAAGTTATAATGAAGTAATGCAATTATTAAAAGAAACTTATTTCACGGCAAAATCACCATTAATTCAAAAGTTAGCTAACTTAGGTGTTGCCAAGATTACAGAACGCATTTCTGGTTATAATTTATTAAAACGACCAAATATTGAGTTAAAATATTTAGAGGAGGAGTTACCACCGTTAAATAATTTAAAATCATTTTTAAAACAAAACTTATTAATTAATATTCGCTTTGAAGGATATATAAAAAAAGAACAAGAAATTGCTTTAAAAACAATTAAGTTGGAAAATAAATTAATTCCGGCTAATTTAAATTATGACTTAGTAGATAACTTAGCACTTGAAGCACGAGAAAAATTTAAAAAGATTCGACCAATTTCAATTGGTCAAGCAAATCGAATTTCAGGAATCAATCCAGCTGATATTCAAATGCTTTTGTTTCATTTAAAAAAAATGGAATTGGATGCAAATAGATAAGAGGGTGAAGTATGAAATTATATAATACTTTGACTCGTAATTTTACAGATTATAGTCAAACAAAAAAAATTAATATTTATGGTTGTGGACCAACTGTCTATAATTACATTCATATTGGTAATGCTCGCGCAATTATTACTGTTGATTTATTAGTTAGTTTTTTACAATTTCAACAAATTGAGGTTAATTATATTCAAAATTATACGGATATTGATGATAAGATTATTGCTAAAGCAGCAGCAGAACATAAAACTGAACAAGAGATTGCAGAATTTTATATTAAAGCTTTTGAAGAAGATGTTTTTAATTTAAATGTTAGAACACCAACTAAGCGAGTACGAGTAACAGACCATGTTAAAGATATTGTTACTTTTATTCAAAAATTAGTTAAAATTAATGCTGCATATGAAGTTAATGGTAGTGTATATTTTGATATTGCAAAATATCAAACACAATATGGACAATTAGCTAATAAAAAAATTTCAGAATTAGAAGCTAATGCTCGAATTGAACATGATGCTAACAAACATAGTCAATATGACTTTGCATTATGAAAGCAAACAACAGAAGGGATTTCTTTCCCCTTTTATGATCAAAAAGGTAAATTATATCAAGGTCGTCCAGGATGACATACGGAATGTGCTGTCTTAATTGATAAATTTTTTCATAAAGAAACAATTGACATTCATGCCGGAGGAATTGATTTAGTTTTTCCTCATCATGAAAATGAACGAATTCAATTTTTCGCAAAAAATAATAAGGAAATTGCAAAAATTTGAATGCATAATGGGCATTTAAATGTTGCTGATAAAAAAATGAGTAAATCTTTAAATAATACTATTTTAGTTCGTGATTTTATTAAATTATATGGGGCAAATACATTACGTTACTTATTATATGCAACTAATTATACACAACCATTAAATGTAACAGAAACTTTAATTATTAGTGCGCAAGGTGAAACAGAAAAGATTTTTAAAGTGTTAAAAGCAATAAATTTATATTTAGCTGAATATGATTTAAATTATAATTTAACACAACATGGTCACAATGTTAAGGAAGTCCTTGCTGAGTTAGCAAATAATTTGAATAGCCCGAATGTTTTAACTATTATTAGTAAAATGACTAAAATTATTAATACTCAATTACGTGACAAAAAACTTAATTTACAACTTGCTAGTGATTTTTATAATATTATTTTTAATATTATGAATTTTAATTTTAAATTACCAGTAATTAGTAGTGAAATTCGTAAATATTTATTAGAATGAATTAAGTCAAAAAATAATAAGGATTTTGTCAAAGCAGATGAACTTCGTAAGGTTTTAGTAGAAAAAGATATTTTGTAACATAATGAAACAAAAAGAAACTAATGTTATTGGCGCTGGGTTAGCAGGCTGTGAAATTGCTTACCAGTTAGCAAAACGTGGGTTAAAAGTAAAATTATATGAAGCAAAAACATTATTTAAAAATCCAGTTCAAAAATTAGATACATTTGCAGAATTAGTTTGTTCTAATTCTTTTCGTAGTGTTTCGAAAGAAAATGCAATTGGTATTTTAAAAGAAGAGTTAAAATTATTAGATTCTTTAATTTTAAAAACAGCTTATGATGTCCAAGTTCCTGCTGATGATGCGCTTAGTGTTGACCGCGAGTTATTTTCACAAAAAGTTACAGCAACTTTAATAAATCATCCTAATATTAATATTATTTATGATGAATTTATTAAAATAGATCCAAAACAAATTACCATTATTGCTGTTGGACCATTAGTAACAGCAAATTTTGCTTTTGAACTTAAGAAGTTAATTGGTAAGAAAGCATTGTATTATTATGATGGTTCAGCTCCAATTATAACAAAAGCTGGAATTGATTTTTCAAAAGCATATTATGGCGCACGACACTCAGAACAAAAGGATTATATTATTTGTCCATTAACAGAAGATGAATTTAATCAATTAGTTACCGAATTAGTAAAAGCAAAACGAGTACCTATTGCAGATTTTGAAAAATATTTTAAAGGTTGTCAACCAATTGAGATTATGGCACAAACATCACGAAAAATTCTTTTGAATGGGCCAATGAGTAGTAATCATTTAATAGACAAAAATGGTAAGCAACCGTTTGCGGTGGTTCAATTACGACAAGATAATGTAATTGATAGTTTATATAATTTAGTAGGCTGACAGACAAATCTAACGTGACCAGAACAAAAACGAATTATTAAACAATTTATTCCAGGGTTAGCAAAAGTAGATATTGTTCGATATGGAGTTTTACATAAAAATAATTATATTAATTCTCCAAAAGTTTTAAATCAATTTTTACAATATAAACAAAATAATAATATTTTTTTTGCTGGTCAAATTATTGGTGTAGAAGGTTATTTAGAATCAGCGGCAGCAGGCTTATTATGTGCCTTAAATGTCTATCAATATGTAATGGATTTACCATTAATTAAATTTCCTTCAGAAACTATGCTAGGAGCATTAGTTAACTATGTTACAAATCCAAAACAACGAGATTTAAAACCGATGAAAGCAAATATTGGCATCGTGCCAACTTTAACAACTAAATTCAAAAGTAAAACAGAGAAAAATTTAGCAATTTATTCTCGAGCAATAAAAAAATTAAAAGAAACTATTAAAAAATATCAAATTAAATTATAATACTTATAAAGAAATTTATTAATATTAGTTATGGATAATAAAACAGGAAAAGGAAGAAAATATGCAAGAATATATATACATTTATGGAATTAATCCTGTTGTGGAATCATTATTAAATCCAGCAGTGAAAATTAATAAACTTTATTTATTACCACAAGGGAAAAATAATGATTATTATTTAAAACTAGCTAAAAGTCGTCAACTTAAGGTTGTATTTTGTTCAGCAGTTGAAATGACAACGCTTGTACAAACTAGTAAGCATCAAAGTTTGGTATTAGAAATTTGTAAACCACAAAATTATTCATTAACTTCGATAACAACAAAAGCATTACAAAATAAACATCCATTTTTATTAGTTCTTGATCAAATTTCTGACCCACATAATTTTGGTGCAATTTTGCGAACTTGTGATTTGTTTAATGTTGATGGGGTTATTATTTTAGATAAACGACAAGTTGATATTAATGCTACTGTTGCCAAAACATCTGCCGGTGCATTTAATTATGTTCCAGTTTGTCGAGTAAATAATTTAACTAATGCAATTGAATATTTAAAAAAACAAGGGTTTTGAATCTATGCAACAAGTTTAACCACAAAAGCACAAAATGTAAGTGAATTAAAATATGATACCCCAATTTGTCTAATCGTCGGTAATGAAGGAACAGGAATTAGTGCAAAATTATTAAAGCATGCTGATTTTAATATTTATATTCCAACAGCAGGTCATCTTGATTCTTTAAATGTATCGGTTGCTAGTGCTATTTTAATTTATCAAATTAAAATGTTGCAACAATAGAATTTAATTTAGAAAGGATTTGACTATTGTTACGATGAATGAATATGAATTACTTTATTTATTTCAAGAAGGTCATAATAAGACAGCATTATTTAGTTTATATAAATTATATGCGCCCTTTCTAGAAAATGTTAAGCGACGAACTTTTTATAAGTATTTTGGGTTACCAATTGAATTAGCTGATTTAGAAAGTTTAAAATATTTTTCAGTATTAGAAAGTGCCAAAATGTATAATCCCCAGTCGTCAAAAAAATTAAAAGATTTTATTTTTCAACGTTACACATGAGATATTCATAAACAAATTCGCCAATTTTTTAATTTAAAAAATAGAGTCTTAAATTATTATATTAAATTAACTAATGAGAATATCACTAATAAAGATGATAATTTTTCGAATAAAATGGCTTGTTTTGATGAACAAAAACAAATTATTAAAATATTTTATCAACGATTGTCGCCCTTAGAAAAAGAAGTATTTCGATTATGGTTTGCTGGTGAAAATATTTATAATATTCATCAGTTATTAGGGTTGAATTATCGCCAAGTTGATAATGCAATGCAACGAATTATGCAAAAAACAAGAGATTTTTATAAAAATAGTTAATTAAGTATATGAATATTGTTATTAATATACTATAATTAATTATGGTGAATATTATGCGCGAAAAGATTATATTAGTATGTTCCGAATGTTTAAATCGAAACTATACAACATTTAAAAACAAGATGACACAGAAAGAACGATTAGAAATAAATAAGTTTTGTAAAACATGTAATAAACATACTAAACATAAAGAAACAAGGTAGGTGTTTGCAATGGAAAAAAATGAAAAATCAAAAAAGAAAATTAAAACTGTTTTAACAAAAGAAGAAAAAAAAGCGTTAAAAATTCAAAAGAAAAATGAAAAAGCAGCGCTAATTTTTCAGAAAAAAGCAAGTAAAACAGCACCAATTCAAGTTGGAACAAGAAAAATAAGCACAACACCAGAAGTTGATGAAAATGGTGAACCAATTAAAAAAGGTCTTTTTAAGCGTAAAAATTCAAATAAAAGTAAAAAAACAAATTGAAAATTAGCTTTTCGTGAATTTCCTGTCAAAATGGCAAAAGAAGTTACAAGAATTCGATGAACAAGTAAGGGTAGTTTAGGACGCAAGTTTTTAATCACAATTTTATTTATTATTGCTTTTGCGGTGTTTTATTTAGTATTAGATTTAGTTTTACATCATTTACTAACTGTTGCTCGCATTATATAATTAATAAATAGGTTTAAAAGGAGTAAAGTAATGTTAGGAAAAAACACAATAACAGATGAAATCATTGATAATGATAAAAGTGAAGACAGAGAAACTTTAGAAGATATTACGAAGTATCCTGGAAAATGATATGTAATTAATTGTTATTCTGGGCATGAAGATCGTGTTCGTGATGACTTAATTCAGCGGGTAGAATCATTAAATATGAAAGATGTTGTTTTTGATATTAGAGTTGTAAAAGAGACAGTTTCAGCCAAAAAAGGAGGAAAACTAATAGAAAAAGAGAAAAATGTTTATCCAGGTTATATTTTTATTAATATGATTATGAATGATGAAGTTTGATATATTGTTCGGAACACAACAGGGGTTACTGGATTTATTGGTTCATCAGGGCGAGGAACAAAACCTTTTCCTTTAACAGATCAAGAAGCAAGAACAATGCTTTCAAAATCATTGGCAGCTAAAAAAACAGCAACACAGCAAGGAAAAAAAGTTAAAAAAGTATTTGTGGCAAACTTTGAAGTTAATGATTATGTTCGAATTTTATCAGGAACTTTTACTGAGATGGAAGGACAAGTAACAAAAATTGACACTTCAAAAGGGATTGCAATAGTAAATTTAGAAATGTTTGGTCGTTTGACACCTACTGAGGTTGAATTTGACCAATGTGAAAAAATTGGGTAGGTTAGCATAGCAAATTAATATTAATTTTTGTTATGCTTTTTTAAAATGATAAATGTAAACCGTTTAACTGATGATACTTTTTTTATGCAAAATGCTGTTGTTGTTGCACGCGAATTATTAGGAAAATATTTAGTTCGAATTATTAATGGGAAAAAAATTGTTTGTAAAATTATTGAAACCGAAGCTTATGATGGACCTGATGATGATGCTAATCATGGGTTTAACAATAACCGTAGTTCTCGTAATGAAACACTTTTTTGAAAAGGCGGTTTTGCACATGTTTTTCTAATTTACGGAATGTATTATTGCTTTAATATTGTTACTGATCAAACTGATTATCCAAGTGCAGTTTTATTACGCGCTGGTGAAATTATTATTGATGAAACAGTTCCTGACTTTGTTTCAACACCACGGTTAGCAAATGGTCCTGGGAAGTTGTCACGCTATTTAAAAATTACTAAAGCTGATGATGGTCTTGCCCTGCTAGAAAGTTCGGTTTTATATCTTGCCGAAGATATCGTTCCACCTACAATTGACATTACAACAACATCACGAGTCAACATTGAGTATGCAACAAATTTTAAATTAAAACCATATCGATTTTATATTACAGATCACAAGGCAGTTTCGAAAAAATAAGAGGTTAAAATGAATAAAGCAAAAAAAGCAGAAATTTGAAAGGTCCACCGAGAATTTCCTTATCTTGAGATTAGCAATATGGGACGTGTTCGTAATATTGTAACAAAGAAAATTAAGGAATTAAAGAAACCAAAAAACACTAATTATTATTTAATTCGTCGTCGTGAAGACGGAAAAACAAAAACAAGACCATTACATAAATTGGTTGTTGAATTATTTATTGGTTCAGTTCCACCAAATATGACAATTGATCATATTAATGGTAACCCACGTGATAATAGAGCAGAAAATTTAGAAATTGTTTCAAAACGAGAAAATACAATTCGACAAATTAGGATGTGATCACATCCGCATAGTTTTTATAATCGTGATTTAGTGGAAGCACATAGTGAGAAACGATGAATGTATCGTGGTGAACTATATAATTGAATTGAAATTTTAAAACTATTACATGCTCAAGGCATTATTTACTATCAAGTTAAATGAAAAGGAAGTAGTAAAGGACGCATTGGTCAATTACCAAATGGTGAAACAATTATGCGTGTCAAAAATATTGATTCTAATAATGGTGATAATGAAGATGATGATGATTTTTAAAAAAACTATTATGTTGTTCATTCATAATAGTTTTTTTAAAAAACAACTTGTGGTTTAAGACCAATACTAGCTGTTAAGTCAACAGTACCATGATAGTTTAATTTAATAGCATCAACAAGCGTTGCTGAAACACAAACATCTAAAGCAACACCAACAATGACTAAGTTGGTAACCTTGTGTTCTTGAAGAAATTCATGTAATCCATTTGAAGTTTGATTATCACTAAAAAAACCACTGTAACTATCAGCATCTTGTTGTGTTCCTTTTAAAATAATATGATCAAATTGCGTTGTAGTTAATTTATAAAACTCACTGCCAAAGGTATTTGCAATACAATGTGGACCTCATTTGGCAAATGAGCAATGATTATTAGGATGAAAATCTTTTGTTGCAATAACTAAATCATCATTATGCTGAAATTCAGCAATTAAAGCAACAATTTTTTCATATAGTTTTTCTGCTCCTGGAACATATAATGCTCCATTAGGGTCAACAAAATCATTTTGATAATCAACGACAATTAAAGCTTTTTTATTCATTTTATACTCCTTTTAATTATTTCTTAACTATTTATATATTACCAAATATATTGTTATAATGTTAAAAGCAATTAAAAGTTATGGGGGATATCGATGATTAAATTAATTAAAACAGCTTTACCAGCATTACAAATTACACCTGAACAAGAAAAACAGTTACAAGTATATTATCAATATTTAATTGAACAAAACCAAATTATGAATTTAACCACAATTATTAAGGAAGAAGAGGTTTATCTTAAACATTTTCTTGATTCAGGATTATTATTAAAAGAATTCTCATTTTCTAAGGAGATGACAGTTAGTGATGTTGGTAGTGGGGCTGGTTTTCCAGGGCTTGTTTTAAAAATTCTTTGTCCAACAATTAAATTAACAATTATTGAATCGTTAGAAAAACGATGTTTATTTTTACAACGATTAGTGCTGAAGTTACAGTTAAAAGATGTTGAAATTATTCATGCTCGAGCAGAAGAATATAGTTGAGCGCATTCTGAATCTTTTGATATTGTTGTTTCTCGTGCTGTTGCTAATTTAGGTATGCTATTAGAATTGGTAGTGCGAATGGTTAAAACATCAGGAATGATTATTTGTTATAAAGGACCAAATGTTAATGCTGAATTGCAGGCAGCGCAAAAAACTTTATCTGTTTTGAATTTAAAATTAGAAAAAATTCAACATGAAACAATTTTACAACTTGGTGAACGGAACATATGTTATTTTATTAAGACAAGGCCAACTGCAGAACCGTACCCACGTCGGTTTAATCAAATAAAAAAATTTCCAATTGGATAAAGTGTTATATAATAATAATGTATAAAATTATCAGATGCAACGGAACGGAAAGGACAATTATGGGAAAAATTATTGCAATCACAAACCAAAAAGGTGGCGTTGGTAAAACAACAACTTCGATTAACTTAGCGGCCGGATTGGCACGTACTGGACGAAAAATTTTATTAGTTGATATTGATCCCCAAGGAAATGCAACAACGGGAACAGGGGCTAATAAAGAAGAAATTCATGAAAGTATGTATGATGTTTTAGTTGGACAAATCCCATTAAAAAATATTATTATTTCAGACATTATAACTAATGTTGATTTAGCACCAGCAACCATTTCATTAGCGGGGGCAGATATTTATTTGATGGAAAGAACAGAAGATAACCAAAGCATTTTATTAGAGCGGATTAAACCGGTTCGTGATAAATATGATTTTATTTTAATTGATTGTCCTCCTTCTTTAGGATTGATTAATCGAAATGCACTAGCTTGTGCTGATTCTGTTTTAATTCCAATTCAAGCAGAGTATTATGCGTTAGAAGGTTTAGCACAGTTATTAACAACAATTCATTTTGTTCAAAAAATGTTTAATGAAAGTTTAACAATTGAAGGAATTGTTTTAACAATGTTTGATTCAAGAACAAAATTATCATTTGAAGTGATGACGGAAGTTAAAAAATATTTTAATGAAAAAGTTTATCGAACACATATTCCAAGAAATGTTAAAATTAGTGAATCACCATCACATGGTTTAAGTATTTTTGAATATGATAAAGGTGGTGCAGGTGCAGTTGCGTATGAAGAATTAGCGAGAGAGGTGTTGGCGAACAATGGCAAGTAATACTAAAAGTCGATTAAGTTCAAAAGGGTTAGATAAAATTTTTGGTGAAGGAATCAACGAAGTAATTAAAGGGATTGAGAGTAATGATGCTTTAAAAGAAACAGCAAATGAAATTGCATTAGCGGAAATTTTTCCTAATCCGCATCAACCCCGCAAAAATTTTAACGAAGAAGAGTTAACAGAATTAGCACAGTCAATTAAAGAATATGGTTTAATTCAACCTATTATTGTGAAAAAAACTAATAATGGTTATTATTTAGTTGCCGGAGAACGTCGTAGTCGTGCCGCAAAATTAGCGGGATTAACAACGATTCCAGCAATTGTAGTTGATTTTAATGATCAGCAAATGAAAGAAGTTGCTTTAATTGAAAATATTCAACGAGTTGATTTAAATTCAATTGAAGAAGCTAATGCTTATAAAGAATTGATTGAGTTATTAGGTTTAACACAAGAAGAATTAGCACAACGAATTGGAAAATCACGTAGTCATGTCACAAATACAATGCGATTATTAAATTTACCAACTGAAGTGCAAACCTTGTTATTAGAAAATAAAGTAACAATGGGCCAAGTTAAACCATTAATTAGTTTAAATGTTGACAAAAATGAATTTAAAAACATTCTTAATAAGATTATTAATTTAAATTTAAATGCGCGTCAGGTTGAAGAATTAGTAAAAGAATACAATCCAAAAATAACGAAACCATTGATTGAACATTCAGAGAAGGATTCGTCAAAACGAGCTGTTAATGAATTTTTGGAAAATAAAATAATGCGAAGATTAGGAACCAAAGTAGTCATTGATACTGATAAAATTCTTATCAAGTATACTGGAATTAAAGATTTAAACCGTATTTTAGAATTATTAGGTTTAATTGACGATTAATTAATAGTAAGGAAGAACATAATGGCATTAAAAATGGGAATAGTTGGCTTACCAAACGTTGGTAAATCCACTTTATTTAACGCAATTACAAATTCACAAGTTGAAGCGGCTAATTATCCATTTGCAACAATTAATCCAAATGTTGGAACAGTGGCCGTTCCTGATGAACGAATGGATACTTTAATTGCCCTTTGTGCTCCCGATAAGGCAATTCATAGTACTTTTGAATTTTATGATATTGCAGGATTAATTGCGGGAGCTAGCAAAGGCGAAGGTTTAGGAAATGCTTTTTTGCAAAATATTCGAGAAACTGATGCAATTTGTATGGTTATCCGTTGTTTTGATAATAAAGATATTACCCACGTTGAAGGAACAATTGATCCAATTCGTGATATTGAAATTATTAATTTAGAATTAATTATTTCTGACCAAGAACAAATTAAAAAACGAATTGATAAAATTGGTAAAAAAGCACAGACTTTTAAACAAAAAGAAGATGTTTTTGAATATGAATTGTTATTAAAGTTAGGGACAGCATTAGAAGAAAATAAATTATTAAAAGATTTAACATTATCAGATGATGAACTAAGAGTAGTAAAGAATTTTAATTTATTAACAATTAAACCTTTTATTTATGTTGCGAATGTTGCAGAAAGTGATTTAAATCAACCAGATAATTTTTATGTTAAAACAGTTAAAGAATATGCTCAACAAAAAGAAATTGAAGTAGTTGTTATTTGTGCTAAAATTGAAGAAGAATTATCAGCATTAGAACCAGATGATCGGAAGTTATTAATGACTGATTATGGTATTAAAGAAGCCGGTTTAAGCCAATTAATTAAAAAATCTTATGCTTTATTAGGCCTACAAACATTTTTTACTGCTGGTAAGCAAGAAGTACGAGCATGAACTTTTAAAAAAGGAGCTACAGCGCCAATGTGTGCAGGAATTATTCATTCTGATTTTGAGCGCGGTTTTATTCGGGCAGAAGTTTATTCATATGCTGATTTAGTTAAATATGGTAGTGAAAAAGCTGTCAAAGAAAATGGACGTTTACGAAGCGAAGGAAAAACTTATGTTATGCAAGATGGTGATATATGTTTTTTTAAATTTAATGTCTAAGGAGAAATAATAATGCGAGTTGGCAATAGTTATGATTTACATAATTTAAAAATGGGAACAGGTTTTTATTTGGGGGGAATTCTTATTCCATGCCAATACCAAGTTGAAGCTGTTTCTGATGGTGATATTTTGTTGCATACAATTAGTGAAGCAATTATTGGAGCCTTAGGATTGGGTGATTTAGGTGAATGATTTGATGAAACAAATAAAAAACTTAATTCACAGTTAATTTTAAAAAAAGCATTAACATTAATGGCTGAGCAGAATTATCAAATTAGTAATATTGATACAACAATTATTATTGATGAACCACGTTTACAAAAACATAAAAAAGCAATTAAAACTAATTTACAAAAATTATTACAAATTCCAGCTGAAAAAATTAATTTAAAAGCAACAACTACTGAACAAAATTTTCCAAATATTATTCAAAGTTATACAACATTATTACTATTAAAAGAAAATGATTAGGTAAAAGGTTAGAATAGGGGATTAAAATGAAGCAAAAAGTTAGATTACGTTATGCGCCAAGTCCAACGGGATTTTTACATATTGGTAATACAAGAACGGCATTATTTAATTATTTATTTGCAAAACATTATGATGGTGTTTTTGTTCTACGAATTGAAGATACAGATATTGAACGAAATGTGGAAGGAGCAATTGCATCACAATTAGATAATTTACGTTGATTAGGGATTGAACCAGATGAAACAATTGATCGCCCAGGAGCTTATGGGCCATATCGACAATTAGAACGATTAGAGCTTTATCAGAAATATGCACAAAAATTATTAACAACAAAAAAAGCATATTATTGTTTTTGTACTCCAGCTGAACTTGACAAAGATCGTGAAGCACAATTAGCAAAAGGATATTCTTCACCACGTTATAATCGCAAGTGTTGACAATTAACTTCCGAACAAATTGCTGAAAAATTAGCGAAACAAATTCCGTATAATTTACGTTTTTTTGTTCCCGATGAAGCAAGTTATGATTTTAATGATTTAGTCCGCGGATCTGTTCATTTTGAAGGAAAAGACCTTGGTGATTGAGTCATTTTAAAATCAAATGGGATTCCAACTTATAACTTTGCGGTAGTCATTGATGATATGTTAATGGAAATTAGTCATGTTGTGCGGGGAGAAGAACATATTTCGAATACGCCAAAACAATTAATGATTTACGAAGCATTTAATGCGACCCCCCCCGTTTTTGCTCATTTAACCTTAATTGTTAATGAACAACATAAAAAGTTGTCAAAACGAGATAGTCATTTAATGCAATTTATTAGTCAATATCGAACATTAGGATATTTACCAACAGCAATTTTTAATTTTATTAGTTTATTGGGATGATCCCCCCCGGGTACTGTTGAAATTTTTAGTCATGATGAGTTAATTAAAATTTTTGATGAAACACGATTTAGTAAATCACCAAGTATGTTTGATGTTAAAAAATTAACTTGAATGAATAATTATTATCTTAAACAAATGTGTGATGAGGATTATCTAACTTTTGTCCGACCTTTTTTAGCAGCGGGCTATGATTTAACAAAAAAAACAACCGAATGAGTAAATATGTTATTATTAATTTATAAAAAAGAACTCCAATATGGGGCAGAAATTGTAGCATTAACAAAACCATTTTTTGAACCAACAACAAAATTATCAGCAACAACGCAAGCAGTGCTAACAGAATTAAGTGGTTATGAAGAAATGATAACATCTTTTAAAACAGCGTTAAGTCAATTGCCAGTTTGAGATGAACCAAATATTAAGCAATTAATTAGTAAAATGGGGGAGCAATATGTTATGAAAGGAAAGAATTTATTTATGCCAATTCGAATTTTCACTTCTCATCAGGAACATGGACCAGAACTAGCAAAGGTTATTTATTTATTAGGGAAAGAACAAGTAATTAGTAATATTACTAAATTGCAATAACGAAAAAATGAAATTACCACTAACAATCCGAGATAGTGTTCATGGCGATATTGAAATTAATGAAGAAATTACCGTAAAATTAATTAACACTCCAGAATTCCAACGCTTGCGTCGCATTAGCCAATTAGCAGGGGGGCAATTTGTTTTTCCAAGTGCTTCTCATACGCGTTTTTCACATTGTATTGGTGTTTATTATTTAGTTAGTAAAATGTTAGAAACAACAAGTTTTCAAGAAATGTATAGTAAGCATGAACAATTATTGGTTAAATTAGCAGGATTACTGCATGATGTTGGACATGGACCATTTTCCCATACATTTGAAATGACTAATCAAGTAACAAAACAAAATATTAGTCATGAAAATTATTCGTCTTTATTAATTAAAGATCCAACAACAAATATTAATAAAATTTTAGCGGCCGAATTTAGTCCAGACGAAATTAATGAATTATGTATGATGATTGAAGGCAAACATCCTGATGGGGTTTTATCATCGTTAGTTTCATCTCAATTAGATGCTGACCGAATGGATTATTTATTACGTGATGGGCAAACGAGTGGCGTAGGCTATAGCCATGTTGATACGCAGTGAATTATTCGGCATTTGTTTATTAAAGATAAAAAGATTGTTTTTCCGTTAAAAGTACAATATGCAATTGAATCATTTTTAATTGGTCGTTATCATATGTATAAGCAAGTTTATTTACATTCGTTAAGCATTGGATTTGACTTAACTTTCCAAATGATGTTTAAACGATTGTATGATTTATATCACAACAAGTATCAGTTTAAAAATAAAGCAATTATTACTTTATTAACCCCGGTGTTGGAAGGAAAAATGATGAGTCCGAACCAATATTGTACGTTAGATGATTATACATTATTTACCTATTTAAAAATGTTAGAAAGTGAAAATGATGAGATTTTAGTTACATTAATTAAAATGTTAACGATGCGGAATTTTCTTCAAAAAATAAACCCAGAAAAAAGAAATTTCGAAGAAATTAAAAATAATTTGATAAAAAAATATAAAAACCATTATAATTATTTTATGGTTGAATACAACCTAAAACCAGTTAAATTATATGATAGTGATACTAAACCAATTTATATTGATACACCAAAAGGAATTAAATGCATTATGGAAGTTTCAGAAGTCTTAGCGTTTAAAAATAATAGTAAAAAAACAGCAACAACAATTTGGTTTTCAATTGGGGAAAAATATGAGAATGATTGATAAGAAAGGTTTAAATTAATGAACGATAATGTAGAATTGTTAGAATTAGTGTATTCATATTTAAAAAAGAAAAAAAATAGTGATACTTTTGAAAATATTTGAAATGATATTGCATCAAAAAGTGATGTGACAGTTCACGGAGCCAGCAAAGAAGATGTTATTGCGGAATTATATACTGACTTGGTGTTAGATAACCGTTTTGTTTTGACAAGTGAAGGTATGTGAGGATTACGTGAATTCTTAAAATATGATGAAATTAAAAAACAATATGATTATACTGATCAGTTTGAAACAACAGAAGAATTTGAAGATATTGATTTAGATGAAGATGATGAAGATGAAGACGAAGAGGAAAATGAAGAAGCATTAATTGGTACTCTTGATTTTGATGATACATTAGATGATGATGATAACGAGGAAGATGATTTTGTTGAAATAGAAGTTGATGACGATTTAATTGAAAATGATTATTCTATTGATGATGACGACGAAACAGTAGCAGCTAAATTGGGTATTACAGAAGAAATTGACTGAAAAGCTCTTGAAAAAGAAATGGAAGAAAATAATTAATACCAAGATTAAAGAGTGTTAGAAGTGACAACCCTGTTAATTTCTAAACTCTTTTTAATTTGAGGATGAAAGGATGATAAAACAATGGCAAAATATATTTTTGTAACTGGTGGAGTTGTTAGTGGTTTAGGGAAAGGAATTACAGCTTCTTCAATTGGTGTTTTATTAAAAGCAAGTGGGTTAAATGTTTTTATGCAAAAATTTGATCCATATTTAAATGTTGATCCTGGAACAATGAGTCCTTATCAACATGGTGAAGTTTTTGTAACAGCAGATGGTGCTGAAACAGATTTAGATTTAGGACATTATGAACGTTTTATTGATGAAAATTTAACTAAAGAATCAAATATTACTTCAGGACGAATATATAAAAATGTAATTGAAAAAGAACGTCGTGGCGAATATGAAGGTGGAACAGTTCAAGTTGTTCCACATGTTACAAATGAAATTAAAAAGAAAGTTTATCATGCTGCATCAACTTCAAAAGCAGATATTATTATTACTGAAATTGGGGGGACAGTTGGAGATATTGAATCGTTACCTTTTATTGAAGCAATTCGTCAAGTTCGAATGGAACAAGGACGAGAAAATGTTATTTATATGCATGTTTCCTTAGTTCCATATATTGCAGCATCAAAAGAATCAAAGACAAAGCCAACCCAACATTCAGTCCGAGAACTATTATCACTGGGGATTCAACCAGATATTGTTGTTGCCCGTACTGAACAAGTTCTAGATGATAACGTTCTTGAAAAAATTGCTCTATTTTGTAATATTGAAAAAAGTAATGTTTTAGTAGCTACTGATGTTGCTAGTATTTATGAAGTACCATTAAAAATGTATGAACAAAATGCTCAAATAGTAATTAGTAAGTTATTAAATTTAAAAATCACTAAAACTGATATGTCAGAATGAAAACGGTTTGTTGAAAAAATTAATCAGTCTCAACAAGTAATTGAAATTAAATTAGTTGGAAAATATATTGAACTTCCAGATGCTTATTTATCAGTTAGTGAATCGTTGCGAATTGCTGGATATGAAAATAAGGTTAAAATTAAAATTGATTGAATTAAAGCAGAAGATATTAATAAAAAAAATTATCAACAATTATTAAAAAATGCCAAAGGCATTTTAGTTCCTGGTGGTTTTGGTGAACGTGGTTTTGAAGGGAAAATTTTAGCATGCCAATTTGCTCGTGAAAATAACATTCCGTTTTTTGGAATTTGTTTTGGAATGCAAGCAGCTGTAATTGAATTTGCCCGTAATGTTTGTCATATTCAAGATGCTAATTCTTCAGAATTAACAGAAACAAAAAATGCAATTATTGACATTATTCGTGGAAAAGATAAAACTGATGCTTTAGGAGGAACATTACGCTTAGGTAATTATAAAACAACTTTTGTTCCAAACACATTAGCCCATAAATTATATGGCAAAAATGAGGTTTTAGAACGTCATCGCCATCGCTATGAAGTTAATAATGATTATCGTGAACAATTAGCGCAAGCAGGGTTAGTATTTAGTGGCCTTTATGTTGAGAAAAACTTAGTGGAAGTCATTGAAATCCCCAAACATCCTTTTTACCTTGCTGCTCAATATCATCCCGAATTTACTTCTCGCCCAAATAAACCGAATCCATTATTTAATGGTTTTGTGCAAGCAGTAATTAAAAATAAATAAAATGAAAAATTTAAAAAAATAGGCAGATTTATATTAAGATTAAACCGTAGAAAGGTTGGAAATAAGTTATGAGTGGTACAAATTATCGAACATTAGCAATTGTTGGGAGCCAGTGAGGTGATGAAGGAAAGGGCAAAATTACCGATTATTTTGCTCAACAAGCAGATGTTATTGTTCGTTGAGCTGGTGGTGATAATGCTGGACATACAATTGTCATTAAAGGAACAAAATATAAGTTAAGTATTGTTCCTTCTGGTGTTTTTAATAAAAAATCAATGAATGTAATTGGGAATGGTTGCGTTGTTAATTTACGTAAATTAGTTAGTGAAATTAGTTATTTACAAGAACATGGTTTTGATTGTAAAAATTTACGAATTAGTGATCGTGCCCATTTAATTTTTCCATATCATATGAAAATTGATGAGTTGCAAGAAGAGTATCGTCAAAAAGACTCAATTGGAACAACAAAAAAAGGAATTGGTCCTTGTTATCAAGATAAAGCCGAACGAATTGGCATTAGACTAGGTGATTTGTTTGATGAAAAAGGATTTTTACAAAAATTAGAAAATAATTTAAAATTTAAAAATGAAGTTTTAACAAAAGTTTTTAATAGTAAAGGATTTGACCCAAAATTAATTTGAAAAGAATATTTGGCATTATTTCAACAAATTAAATCTTTAGTAACTGATACTTCAATTTTAGTTGATAATGCAATTCATACTCACCAAAAGGTTTTATTTGAAGGAGCACAAGGTGTAATGTTAGACTTAGATCACGGTACTTATCCTTTTGTTACTTCATCAAATCCAACAGCATCTTCAATTCCTGTTGGTGTTGGGATTGCACCTCGTTATATTAACAATGTTTTAGGAATCGTTAAAGCATATAATACCCGTGTTGGGACAGGACCATTTCCATCCGAAATTTTTGGGGAAGTTGAAACGTATATTCGTGAAGCAGGACATGAATATGGAACTGTATCTGGGCGAGCACGACGAATTGGGTGATTTGATGGTATTTTAATGAAACATTCGCTACGAATTAGTGGTTATACTAGTATGGCAATTATGTTATTAGATGTTTTAACTACTATTAAGGAATTAAAAATTTGTGTTGGATATGAATATCAGGGGCAACAAATTGATTATGTTCCAAGTACAATTAAAGAATATGAGATGTGTAAACCAATTTTAATAACAATGCCGGGATGAGATGAAGACATTAGTAATGTTACAACATTTGAAGGTTTACCACATAATGCCCAACAATATTTAATGAAATTAGAAGAAATTGTTGGTGTTCCAATTAGTTTATTTTCTGTTGGTCCTGATCGTGAACAAACTATTTTAATGAATAAGGAGATTTTTTAATGATTGAACGCTATTTTGTTCCAGAAATTGGAAAAATTTGAAGTGATGAAAATAAATATAATACTTGAGCAAAAGTAGAATTATTAGTTTGTGAAGGATGAGCACAAATAGGATTAATTCCTCCAACAGATATTGAAAAAATTAAAACTAATTTAACAGTAAATTTACCACGAATGTTAGAATTAGAAGCCGAAACGAAGCATGATGTTGTTGCTTTTACCCGCATGTTATCGGAGACACTAGGGCCAGAAAAAAAATGAATTCATTATGGTTTAACATCAACTGATATTGTTGATACTAGTCAAAATTATTTGATGAAAGAATCAAATCATATTGTTGCAAAATATTTATTTGAATTAAAAGCTGCGTTAAAAGAAAAGGCTCTTGCATATAAAAATCAATTAATTATGGGACGTACCCATGGAATGTTCGCAGAACCAACCTCATTAGGATTGAAATTTTTACTTTGGTATGCTGAATTAGAACGCAATATGATGCGATTTGAAGCCGCAGGCTCAGCAATTGCTGTTGCAAAAATATCGGGTTCAGTTGGTAATTATGCGCATGTTGAAGTTCAGGTTGAAGAATATGTGGCAAAACAATTAGGGTTAAACCTTGATCCAATTACAACACAAGTAACATCACGCGATTATCATATTGCACTATTTACAAGTTTTAGTCAAATTGCTAGTTTATTAGAAAAAATGGCGCTTGAATTTCGTCATTTACAACGTTCAGAAGTGGGGGAAATTGCCGAAGGATTTAGTAAAAGTCAAAAAGGGTCATCATCGATGCCACATAAAAAAAATCCAATTAGTGCGGAAAATATTGCTGGTCTAGCTCGTTTGATTCGTAGTAATATGAATGTTACATTTGAAAATAACTTATTATGACATGAACGTGATATTTCACATAGTAGTAATGAGCGAATTATTATCCCCGATACATATCATTTAGTAGTTTATTTATTAAAGCGAATGATAGGTGTTATTAATAATTTGGTTGTTAGTCCGGATAAAATTATTGAACATTTACAACAAGCTAATCAAATTTATTTTAGCCAAGTTGTTTTAACAAATATTTTGAAAGAAACTAACTATTCGCGAGAAGAAATTTATGATTTTATTCAAAAATGTACTTTAATAGCACAACAGCAGCAACTTGATTTTAAAAATGTTTTAATTGATAATAATGTGGCAAAATATTTGCCCTTACCAAAATTAGAACAATTATTTGATAACAATTATTTTTTACGAAATATTGAACAAATTTATCACCGAGTGCTAAAGTAAAAAAAGGAGCGAAATGATGAAGTTAATTGTGGGTTTGGGGAATCCAGGCAATGAATATACTTATACAAGACATAATATTGGTTTTTTAGCAATTGCTAAGTTGGTAGATAAATTTGATTTAGCAAAGCCAAAAAATGCTTTTAATGCTTTAATATGAGAAACAACAATTAACAACGAGAAAGTTCTTTTTTGCCAACCACAGACATTTATGAATTTAAGTGGCACTGCCGTTTATCAAATTAAACAATTTTATAAATTAACATGAGAAGATATTATTGTTATTTATGATGATAAAGATATTCCTTTTAATGTTATTAAGTTAAAAAAGAATGGTTCAAGTGCTGGCCATAATGGGATTAAAGATTTAATTCAAAAATTAGGTAGTGAAAATTTTTTAAGGATTCGTCTAGGAATTGGCAAAGATGTCCAGATTCCAACCCGAAACTGAGTACTAGGAAAGTTTTCTCCTGCTCAGTTAGAAATTATTAATAATGATTTATTAGAAAGAGTTTATCAAATTATGGTGCAATATTTAGTAAAAGCAACTAGTTTTGATAAATTGATGAGTCTTTATAATGGCAAATAAAATTAAACAATATAGTTTTAAAAGCAATAATCCCAAAATTTACTTAATTGCAACTCCAATTGGTAATTTGCAAGAAATGACACCGCGAGCAATTGAAGTTATTAAAAATAATGTTCAAAAAATTTATTGTGAAGATACCCGTAACACGATTAAACTATTAAATTATTTTAATTGTAAAAAACAGTTAATTTCTTTAAACAAAGAAAATGAAATGCATCGTTTAACAGAAATGTTAAATGATTTAGCACAAAACTTATCAATTGCGATTATTAGTGATGCTGGTTATCCACTTATTAGTGATCCGGGTTATTATGCCGTTAATCATATTTTGGAACATTATCCTTATGATGTAATACCGATTAGTGGTGCTAATGCTGCTTTAAACGCTATTGTTAGTTCGGGCCTTAATCCGCACCATTTTTTATTTTTTGGGTTTTTAAATAAAGCAAAAACAAAAAAAATTAATGAATTAGAACAGTTGTTATCATTACCATACCCCATTATTTTTTATGAAGCACCCCATCGAATCTTAGAAACATTAAAAATAATTAAAACAGTTTTTGGTGACCGTAAAATTGCCGTTGGTAAGGAAATTACAAAAATTCATGAGCAATGATATCGTGGTCATTTAAGCGAAGTGCTTTTATTTTTACAGCAAGAAGAAAATGTTGCTGTTGGTGAATATGTGCTTGTTGTTGATGGTGTGGGGAATGTTACTGCCCCTGTTATTGCAGATGAAATTTTGGTTGCTGAAATTGACCAGTTAATCATAAAACAAAATTATCGAGTTAAACAAGCAATTGATTTTGTTGCAAATAAATATAAAATTAGTAAAAATGTTTTATATAATAAATATCATCAGCAAAAGGAACAAGATGAAACAAACAGAACGAATTAAACACTTAGTCTTTTGTAGCATTCTCTTTAGTTTAGAAATTATTATTTTACTTTTAACTTATTTTTATAGTTTATTTTATTATCAATTGAATTGATTAAGTTATTTATGATATTTTGTTAGTTGATGAAGTGTGCAAACTGATTGTTTAATTTTATTATTTGCCTTAGGAGGATTAATTTATTTTACAAAATTAAGAAATTGTGGCTTTGTGACAAATCGGTTTTTTATTTTATATATTGTCTTTGCCGCTTTGTTAACATTTTTATTTTTTACACTTGGAACAATTATCGGTGCGGTTACTGGTGAAAAATTTACTGGCAGTTGGCATAACATAGCAATTTATTGAATTAGTACAACAGTGCAACATTGGGTTTGTCCAGTTATTTTTATTATCTATTTTTGCATATTGGTAGAAAAAGAATTTATAAATTATAAAGATTTTTGTTTACAAAAATTATATAAGTTTTATCTTCATCCAATTTTTTACACCATTTTTATTGCTGTCCGCCAAGGCGTTTTATTATTAACTCCAGTTGATGAAAAATTATGAAATTATAGTGTTCCAGCAAATAATTATTATGTGCCATATTTTTTTCAAGATTTTCGCCACTTAGAATATTATATTTTATATTTACTTGTGTTAAGTATCATTATTGCTTTATTAATAACATTTGTTGTTAATTTAAATAATTTATTAGTTAACCGTCAAAAAATTAAAGAAATGCAAGAAAAGATAAATTAAATTTAAATAAATTATTATTTTACGGTAAAATTGAAATACATAAAAATTATAGAAGAATAGAGGGATAAAAAATGACACAACAGAGTAATTTCTGAACAGATGTTGAAAAAGGAATGATGAGTTATTTAACAAAATATATTAATCTTTTTGAAACAGACTATGCAAAAGACACAGCGGAAAAAAATCCAAAAGTAGAAGCTTTTTTAGCGGGGGCAAAGTTTAAAACTAATTTTGAAGATTTATTTAATTTTGTGAAAACAGAAATCAAACCATTATTTGATGATATTAGAGCAGAATATTTACAAGATAAAAAACCAGAAGAAATTGACCAGAAAAAAGTTACAACATTAATTGAAGTAAGCAAATTATTTAACGCAATTATTCCATTGCCACGATTTTTAAATGATTTTATGACTAGTGCAAAAGAAGCTAGCCCTGTTGATTTAAATAAACTTTTTGTAAATATGATGAAGGTAGAGATTGGTGAGTTAACAAAAATTTATGATGATGAGATAAAAGATCTTGACCCAGCACTTGATAAATGTTTAAAAGATATTAATAGTGCTAATGATGCTTTAGAAATTTGAAATTTAGTAAATCAATTAGGCTTATTTTTACAACGTGATATTATGTTAACTGATTTTTCTCCTGAAAAAGAAGAAGAAAAGTTAAAAGGGCAGTTAGAAAATATTAATCAAATTGAAAAAGATTATAATGATGGAAAAATTAAATTACCAGAATTTAATAAAGAAAAAATTATTGAAGAAGTCCAAGCGTATCATAATTTTGTCATCGCATTAAGCCCGGAAAAGCGATTAGAAATTGCTGAAAAAACAACAGAATATCGTAATAAAGTTGTTCCTTTAGTTCAAATTATTCAATGTTTACATGATTTATTAATTAATATTTTAACTACAACAAATATCATTAATACAACAAAACAATAAGAATTTATTGTTTTTTTATTTTTATTGATAAAAAACATAATAAAAAACTTTAAAGACTTGTTTTTAAAATTAAAAAGAATAATATAAAAGTATAAGGATAAAAAAGTAAACAATGGCATTTTTACTTATGCAATATGAGAAAGTGTATTGCTTTAAATATATTTGATAAAAGGATAACATAATCAATCTTGAGTATATTTATTTAAATGATATTAAAGGACATTACAATTTGATAGGTATTCTGTGTATTTAACAGCAATTTGCATTTTTTAGTTTTGCATGTTTATCTTTAATTTTTATTAAAAGATTTTAATAAAAATGGACGTAGAAAGAGAAGAGGACAAGTAACATGACAGAAAAATATGGTATTAATGTTTATTCAGAAATAGGTAATTTGAAAACAGTATTACTACATCGTCCTGGCGATGAATTAGCTAATTTATCACCAGATTTATTAGAACGATTATTGTTTGATGATACACCAGATTTAGCAGTTGCACAAAAAGAACATGATTTTTTTGCACAAACTTTTAGAGACTTAGGTGTTGAAGTATTATATATTGAAAAATTAGTCGCTGAAGTTTTAGACACTGATTCAAAAATGCGGCAAGAATTACTAGAACAGTTTTTAAAAGAATCTGGTGCTAAAGAAGAATACATTAGTAAGTTACGTACTTATTTAGGTAAATTAGATAATCAAGCTCTTGTTAATAAAATGATAGCAGGAGTAACAAAATACGAGTTAGGAGTAGAAATTACAGATAATTATCCGCTAGCGGTTGATCCAATGCCAAATATTTTATTCCAACGTGATCCATTTGCATCAATTGGAAATGGTGCAACTATTCATAAAATGTTTACGGTTACTAGAAATCGTGAAACATTATTTTCTGATGTTGTTTTAAGACATCATCCCCGTTTTAAAGGAAAAATTAATTTTTGATATGATCGTAACGAAAAAGAAACTTTAGAAGGTGGAGATATTTTAGTTTTAAATGCAAAAACATTAATTATTGGTGTTTCACAAAGGACATCGATGGAAGCTATTAAAATAGTAGCAAAAAACTTAATTGAAAATGATTCAGTTAGTTATGAAAAAGTAATTGCATTAGATTTAAAAACAAAAAATCGTGCTTTTATGCATTTAGATACTGTTTTTACTAATATTGATTATGATAAATTTATCGCGCATCCATTAATTTTTGAAGCAATGGGTGAATTTAAAATTTTTGAAATTACAAAAAATGGAGTTAAAGAAATTAAAGAAACAATTAAGGATTATTTATCAGAAGAAGTTGGTAAGCCAGTTCAAATTTTTAAATGTGGTGGAGAAGATCCAATTGCACAGGCAAGAGAACAATGAAATGATGGGACAAATGTTATTACAATTCGTCCTGGCGAAGTGATTGCCTATTCAAGAAATCAAATTACAATTGAAATTTTAAAAGAAGCTGGTGTTAAAGTCCACGTTATTGATTCAGCTGAATTATCACGTGGGCGTGGAGGACCTCGCTGTATGTCAATGCCAATTTGAAGAGAAGATATCTAAAATATTAATATTATATTTTAAAAGGAGAGAAAAAATAATATGGCTGTAAATTTAAAAGGAAGAAGTTTCCTAACTTTACTAGATTTCACGCAAAGAGAAATTTACTATTTATTAGATTTAGCAAGACAATTAAAAGAAGCAAAATATGCTGGAACTGAACAAAAACCATTAGCTGGAAAATCTGTTGCTTTATTATTTGCAAAAGATTCAACACGAACAAGATGTGCTTTTGAAGTAGGAGCATTTGATTTAGGTATGCACCCTGTTTATTTAGGACCAAGTGGTAGTCAAATGGGGAAAAAAGAATCAATTGAAGATACTGCAAAAGTGTTAGGGAGAATGTTTGATGGAATTCAATTTCGTGGATTTAAACAAACTGATGTTGAAGCATTAGCAAAATATTCAGGTGTTCCAGTATGAAATGGATTAACTGATGAATTTCACCCAACCCAAATGTTAGCTGATATTTTAACATTGCAAGAAGAAAAAGGACAACGCAATATGAAAGGGCTAAAATTTGTTTATTTTGGTGATTCTCGTTTTAATATGGCAAATAGTTATATGGTTGTTAGTGCTAAATTAGGAATGCATTTTGTTGCTTGTGCGCCAAAAGACTTATGACCAAATGCAGAATTATTGAAAAAAGTACAAGCAATTGCGAAAGAACATGGTGGTTCAATTACGTTAACTGAAGACCACAAAACAGCAGCAAAAGATGCTGATGCAATTGCCACTGATGTTTGAGTGTCAATGGGAGAAGATCCTGCCGTTTGAGGAAAAAGAATTAAGGATTTAACACCATATCAAGTAACAATGGAAAAAATGAAACAAGCAAAAGAAGATGCTATCTTTTTACATTGTTTACCAAGTTTCCATGATGGGAATACAGATACTGCACAACAAGTGATTAAACAATTTGGTGGAACTGGAGAATTAGAAGTTACTGATGAAGTTTTCCAATCAAAATATTCACGTGTTTTTGAAGAAGCAGAAAATCGTTTACATACTATTAAAGCAGTAATGCTAGCAACAATTCGTGGCTAGGTTATTTATGAAAGATTAAAAGGGGGTGCAAAAATGGATATAAAAAAGAAAAAAAAGTTTAAATTTAAATTACCCACAGCATTTACAATTTTATTAGGAATTACGCTTTTAATTATTATTGTATCTTGAATTCCAGGAACAACTGGCCAATGAAAAGATGCTGATGGAAACCTTCACAATGGTGGTCCTGCCGGAATTTTTGACTTATTTTTAGCTCCAATGCAAGGATTTAAAAATAAAGTTGATGTTATTGTCTTTATTTTAGTTTTAGGAGGATTCTTAGGAATCGTTATTGAATCAAAAGCATTAGATGCTGGAATTGGCCGTTTAGTCGCAAAAATGAAAGGCCGTGAAATTTGAATTATTCCAATTGTAATGTTTTTATTTTCAGTTGGTGGTACAACTTATGGAATGGGTGAGGAAACAATTGCCTTATACCCAGTTATTATTCCTGTTTTATTGGCTGCTGGTTTTGATGTTTTAACAGCGGTAATGGCGATTTTATTTGGTGCCGGGATTGGTTGTATTGGTTCAACATTAAATCCGTTTGTTATTCAAATTGCCGCTGATAGTGCTGGTGTGCCTGATTTAACATCAACAACAGGAATTATTTGAAGAGCTGTGTCATGATTATTATTAACAGCTGGTGGAATTTCATTTGTTGTTTGATATGCATTATGTGTTCGCCGTACACCAGGGAAATCACCATTGTTTGATAAAAAAGATTTTTATGAAGCAGAATTTGCAATTGTTGATGATTTACCAGAATATAATGGTAAGCGAAAAGCAATTATGGCAATTTTTATGATTAGTTTTGTCTTGATGATTTTTTCATTAATTGGATGAGACAAATTTGGAATTCCTGCCTTTGTTAATTTTACAAAATTAGTTAGTGAACATGCCCCATTTATTGCCAATTTCTTTGCACCATTAGGACAATGATCATTTATGGAAATTTCAGCATTATTCTTTATTGCATCAATTATTATTGCATTAATTAATTGAAAAGGAGAAGAAAAATACGTTAATAGTTTTATCAGTGGTTCAGCTGATATCTTATCCGTTTGTTTAGTTATTGCATTTGCAGCTGGAATTGGGTTTATTATGACAAATACTGGAATGCAAAACAAATTAGTTAGTGGATTATCTGCACCAATGTCGAAATTAGGAAAAACAGGTTTTATTATGGTAGCCTTCTTCTTCTTCCTAATTATCTCATTTGTAATTCCATCTAGTTCAGGATTTGCTCAAACTGTTTTCCCAATTTTAGGTCCTGTTGCTAATGGGGTAGCAACTGGTTTAACATCAGGAACAATTACTGCCTTTTCATTCGCAAATGGAATTATTAATTTAATTGCTCCAACAAGTGCAATTTTAATGGCAGCTTTATCAATTTCAAAAGTTCCTTATGGTAGTTTTATTAAAGCATCATGACCATTAATTGTTGGAATTGTTATTGCAACAATTATCTTATTAGGAATTGGAACTTTACTACCAATTTCAAACACTAGCCCTTGATTCTCAATGCCAATTGATTAAGAAAGTTTTCATTTTAAGAGAAAGGATATGTAAATTATGGCAAGAATAGTTGTTGCGTTAGGAGGAAACGCATTAGGAAATTCCCCCAGTGAACAACAAGAAATTGTAAAAGATACTGCGAAAGCAATGGTTGACATCATTGAAAATGGTGATGAATTAATTATTGCGCACGGGAATGGACCACAAGTTGGAATGATTAACAATGCTTTTGATGAAGCTGCACATGTGAATAATAAAATTCCAATGATGCCATTTCCAGAGTGTGGAGCAATGTCACAAGCCTATATTGGCTATCATTTACAAAATGCAATTTTAAATGAATTAAATAAACGTAAAATTAAGAAAAATGTTGTAACAATTGTAACACAAGTTGAAGTTGATCAAAAAGATTCTGCTTTTAATAATCCAACAAAACCAATTGGGGCGTTTTATTCCGAAACAGAGGCAAAAGCATTAGCTGAAAAAAATGGTTTTACTGTTAAAGAAGATGCTGGACGGGGATGACGACGAGTAATTGCATCACCACAGCCAATTGATATTGTTGAAAAAGAAATTATCGAAGATTTAATTAAGCAAGGACATATTGTAATTACCGTTGGTGGTGGGGGCATTCCTGTTGTAAAAACAGGAACTGCTTATCAAGGCGTTCCTGCTGTTATTGACAAAGATTTTGCGAGTGCAAAGTTAGCGGAGTTAATTAAAGCCGATAAATTGATGATTTTAACAGCAGTAGCTAAAGTTGCAATCAATTATGGAAAACCTGATCAACAGGCGTTAGATGTTTTAACTTTAACTGAGGCAGAAAAATATATTGCCGAAAATCAATTTGCGCCAGGTAGTATGTTACCAAAAGTACAAGCTGCAATGAAATTTGCTAGTTCTGGGTCACAGAAAATGGCAATTATTGCGGAGTTAGCCCAAGCTAAAGCAGCATTAGCGGGTAAAGCTGGTACAACAATTAGGAAATAAATTCATAGTAGTTATTAAAACCTTTTTTCGCTAAAAATTGCTTTTTCTAGAAAGTACAATTAAGAAAGAAGGTTTTTATTATGGTAAAGTTAGCAAAAAGAAGGCTTAAAAAACAGTTTGAAATTTAAAAAAAAAAAAATATTTTTTTCTAAATTTAAGTAATAATAAGATTAAGAAAAAACTTAATAATTATTTAAACTATTTATTAAAAATTTACAAAAGAATAAAATTAATATATCATCATTTTAAGAAAAAGAAATGTGACATAATTTAGCCCGAGATAACAAAAGATATTAATCTAATTTAAATAAAGAATGAAGGATAAGGAATGAAAGAGAATTTAAATAGTATTCAACATCAAATTTTAACACAAGAAGATAATTTGGATAAATTTGTTACTGATTTATATTATTTTAGTACGTTACTAGAAAACTTAAAAAAAGATTTTAAAAATCATTTAACAGATTTAAACAGTTTAAAAAAGAGCAAAAAAATAACAATAGAAGAATATCAAACTAATTTAAAAATATTAAAAAATTTATATAAATCTAAAATGATAGAATTAAAACAAGATATTAATAAAATGGCTGATTTATGTATGTTTACATTTGAAAAAAATATTGCTTTTAAAAAAGCACATAAAATTGAAGTTGCAGCAGAACTTATAAAATTAAATAGTGAAATCAAAGATTTAAAGAAAAAAGCAAGTTTAGAACAAGCAACAATGTTAGAAGCTTTAAAAGAGGAAAAGCTTAAAACCAGAAAACCAATTAGTACTAAAACTTTAGTTTTAATAAGTGTTATTAGTTTACCACTATTAATTATTGGAACATTATTAATTAATTACTTACTTTACTTTCCAAAAACAAGAAATGAAAGTTTTGATTTAACAAAAAAAGAATATTTAATTGCTTTTATTATTGTTTTAATAACCTTAATAGTTATTATTGGTTATTTTATTTTAATGTTAAAAGTTATTAAAAAGACTTATATGGATCGTGAAAAAAATATTTTTAAGATAACCGCAATCGGTTTTGTTGGTTCATTTTTAGATACAATTGGAGTTGGTAGTTTTGCTGTTGCAACGGCAGGATTAAAAGCAACAAAGATTGTTAAAAATGATGCATTATTACCAGGAACACTAAACATTGGGTTAGGAATACCAAACTTAATTGCTGGAACCATCTTTGTTGCTGCAATTAATGTTGAGGTTTTAACATTAGTATTATTGGTTGTTGGAGCAATTTTAGGTAGTTTTGTTGGTGCCGAATTAACAAAAAGAATTAGTGCCAAACATATTAGTTTAACAATGGCCATTGTGTTAGCAATTGTTGCAATCCTAATGATTTTAACACAATTAAATGTTTTACCAAGTGGAAATAAAACTGGTTTGGAAGGATGACAATTAGGACTTGCCTTTATTTTATTTATGGTTTATGGTGGATTGCAAGCATTCGGAATAGGGTTATATGCTCCCGCGTTAGCAACAATTGCATTATTAGGAATGGATATTAAAGTTGCATTTCCAATTATGACATTAGCGTCAGGATCAGCTTTTCCAGTTGCAGCATATTCTTATTATAAAAATAATAAATATCAGCCAAAAACAGGATTTGGTTTAATGCTAGGGGGGGCTCTTGGCGTAGTATTAGCTTTTTTAACAGTTTTTGTTGGTATTGAAGTTGGGTTAGATGTTAAGCCCGATGTTTTTACTAATTATTTAAAATGATTAGCAGTTATTGTCGTTTTTTATGTAGCTATTATGCTATTATTATCTTATTTAAAAATTAGAAAAAAACCAAATGCTAATAATTTAACGACAAGAAAGATAATATTTTCACCGGAAAGCTATGATCAATGAAATGAAAAATTAGTTAATCAACTTGATGATTATTTACTAGCATATTATGACAAACGACAATTTTATAATGATTTACTTAATAAGTCTTTAGGAAAGGAAACAAAGACATGAAAATAGGAATTCCAAAAGAAATTAAAGCACAAGAAAATCGTGTTGGGGTAACACCAAGTGGTGTGATTGAACTAGTAAAACATAAGCATGAAGTTTATGTTGAAAAAAATGCTGGTCTTGGAAGCGGTTTTACTGATGATGATTATAAAAAAGCAGGAGCTATTATTTTAGATAATCCGGCTGAAATTTGGACAAAGGAAATGATTATTAAGGTGAAAGAACCATTAGAAAGTGAATATAAATTTTTTTATGAAGGACAAATTATTTTTACATACTTTCATTTGGCTTCAGATAAAGCATTAACTAAAGCATTACTTGATGCAAAAGTAACGGCAATTGCTTATGAAACAATTCAACTTGAAGATAATTCATTACCATTGTTAAGACCAATGAGTGAAGTTGCAGGAAGATTAGCAGTTGCTAATGCAATGTATTTTATGTTTAAAACAACTGGTGGTAGTGGTTTATTAATGAATGGTACACCTGGAACAGAACGAGCGAAGGTTACTGTTATTGGTGGTGGTGTTGCCGGAACAGCTGCCGCGAATATGGCAGCAAGCATTGGCTGTGATGTTACATTAATTGAGTTTAATGAAAATAGAATTCGACAATTGTATCACTTGTTTGGTAAACAAGTCCATATTTTAAAATCTAACCATGCTAATATTGAAAAATCAGTTTTAGCTAGTGATGTTGTTATTTCAACGGTTTTAATCCCAGGAGCATCAGCACCAAAACTAGTAACTGAAGAAATGGTTAAAAAAATGAAAAAAAATAGTATTATTATTGATGTTGCTATTGACCAAGGTGGTAGTGTTGAAACAATTACTAAGGCAACAACCCATGATAATCCAACTTTCATTATGCATGATGTTATCCATTATTCAGTAGCAAATATGCCAGGCGCAGTACCAAGAACAAGTACAATTGCTTTAACAAATGCAACAATTCAATATGCTCTAGCAATTGCTAATACTGATTTTAAAACACTATGTAAAACACATCCGCCAATTCGAAAAGGAATTCAAACAGTTGAAGGTAAACTTGTTTTTGCCCCAGTTGCGGAAGCACATAACTTGGAATATGTTGATGTGTTATCAATTTGTTAATTATTAACTTGTCAGAGTATAAAAGTTTTTTAAAATAAGAATAATTGAAGTTTTCTTCAATTATTTTTATTAAAAGTTATTTTAATCTAATTTATTTTGTAAGGGTAAAAGGTAGGTTCTTAATAATAACGCTAATAGAAGAAAATATTATTTTATGATATAATAAATACAAGTGATTAATACAAGTAGGGTGAATATATGTGTCAAAATAGTAAGAAGGGTCATAACAGTAATTGTCACAATAATTGTCGGATTCATCATCCGAATTTTTTTAATTATTATCAATATCCTATTTTTCCTTCTTATGGATGTGGAACACCACCATTAATTCAATATTCAATTCCACAGCAACCATATCCGCCATTATTTTCCCAGTATCAATATTCTCCAATTATTCAATATCCAATGCCAGGGCCACAACCAAATCAAAGTTTGCCCCTAGGACAGCCTTATCAATACAATCCTTATAATGTTGGACAAAATTTTAATAATTTAGCAAATAATGCTAGAATTAATGATAATTTTCAATATCAACCGGTTAGAGAAGATTATTATTTATCTCCTTATAATTCTCGCATTCCATTAGGAACAGAACGATATTATAATGATTTTCGTCGTCCAATTTCATCATTAAGCGCTGAAGAAGAATATAATTGAGCAGTGCATATTTCTGATATTTTAGATGAGTTTATTGGGCGTCATCGTAGTCGACCAAAATCTAATTTTGATGAATATCAAAACTTAAAACAGACATTAGATACGTCATTACGTCATTTGAAAGAAGCAGAAGCACTAAACCAAAAGTTAGTTAATGCTTGAGAAAAAAAAGATAAAGAAACAAATCCTACTTCAGCAGCTGATGATACAAGTAATAATGGTCCTATGAATTTACCAACAGATAATAATGATTCAACATTATTAAAGCAAAAAACTGACCAATCTGATGCTTTAAATGAAAAAAATGTTTCGCCAATAATTGCTAGTTCTGAACCAGAAAAAAGTTCATCTTTAACTGAAGAGAATGTAGAAGATAAGTTTAATTTCCTTGATTTTGAAGAGGATTCAGATAATAACTTTAATCCTGAAGATGATGCGCATAGTTTCTTTTTTAATGATGAAGAATTTAAAGAAGCAGATTCCCCCGAAAAAAAAGACAATGATATTTCAAAAAATGATAATGATGTTAATAATATTGCTGCTGAAGATATTCATGATTTTTTAGGTGTCAAATCACCAGATTTTGATTTAATGGAATCTAATCCAGAAATAATAGAAACAAATGTTTTAGATGAAGAATTAAAATTTGTTGATATTGATAAAGTAAAGGATACAAAACCAGTTTTCTGGACATATAAGGATTATACAATTAAGACATCATTAGGGGAAAAACGAGCTAGTGAAATTTATCCCAAAATATTTGATGAATATGGTCATCTTAAAATGGACCATTTTGAAGCAATGGCACAGTTTGGTGTGACAGAAAAACAATATGATCAATTAATTGAAAATTTTTATCGTGCAAAAGAAAATAAGACAAAAAAAATTAAAAAAAATGAATTTGGCGTAGTTGTTAAATCAAAATTTAATGTTAAAGCTTTTTGAATTACTATGGGTATTTTAGGTGTTATTTTATTATTAATTGCAATAACTGTTATTTTGTATTTTACTGTTCCTAGTGTTGCTGAAGGAATAAATACAATAACTGCTAAAATAAAAAAAATATTTTAATTTAGAATAATAAATTTAAAAATAGTTTTTTAAAATATTATGTATAATAATTATTGATGTGTTTTAAAAAATAAAGGAGAGAAAACATGGCACAGACGCTGGTAATAATGGAGTCCCCAACTAAAACGAAAGCAGTTGAAAAATATCTTGGCGAAAATTATTTAGTTTTATCATCAGAAGGACATATTCGTAATTTATCAACAAAGGGTGAATATGGATTAGGAGTAGATATTAAAACTTTTGAACCAAGTTATAAAATGGAACGTGGAAAAAAAGAACTTGTTAAAAAATTAAAGCAAGAAGCCAAGGCAGCAGATTTGGTTATTCTAGCGACCGACCCTGATCGAGAAGGAGAAGCAATTGCGTATCATTTAAATGAAGTCTTAAATTGTGGTGATAAATCACGCCGTGTTCGCTTTAATGAAATTACAAAAGAGGCAGTGTTGGATGCATTTCAACATCAAACAGATCTTGATATGAATTTAGTTCATTCACAAGAAACACGACGAATTTTAGATCGTTTTATTGGTTTTCGCTTAAGCAAATTATTACAGAAAAAGATTAAGTCAAAATCAGCAGGACGAGTACAATCGGTTGCTTTAAAGTTAGTTGTTGAACGAGAAAAAGAATGACAAAACTTTGTGCCAGAAGAATATTGAACTGTTGAAGGATTATATAAAAAAGCAGTCGTTAAATTAACAAAATTTAAGGATGAGAAAATTGAATTAAAAGTAGAAGAAGATGTTTTAAAAGTTAAAAAAGCTTTAAAAAAAGATTTTGTTGTTGTTCAAATAAAAGAAAGTGAAAAACAACGAAAATCGCCCAATCCACATACGACTTCAACAATGTTGCAAGAAGCAAGTAGTAAAATGGGTTTTGCTTCAAATAAAACATCATTAATTGCCCAACAATTATATGAAGGAATTAAAGTTAAAGATAATATTACAGGGTTTATAACATATCCGCGGACAGATTCAATTCGGTTAAGTGATAAGTTTGTTCAGGATGCTTTTGATTATATTACAATTAAATATGGCACAGAATATTTAGGCGAAGTTAAAACACCACCAAAAAATAAAAAAAATGTGCAAGATGCCCATGAAGCGATTCGCCCAACTGATTTAACGATGACACCAGAAGTGGCAAAAGAATATTTAAGTCGTGATCAACTACGTTTATATAAGATTATTTATAATCGTGCGCTAGCTAGTTTAATGGCTAATGCAAAGTTATTAAGTAAAGCAATTATTTTAGATAATAATAATTATGAATTTCGAATGACAGGAAGTACCATTCAATTTGATGGGTTTTTAAAATGTTATGTTTTAGAAGGTGATGAGGAAATTGCAAAATTACCAATGTTAAAACCAAATCAAATTATTAATTTAAATGAGTTATATGGAATTCAACATTTTACTAAACCACCAAGTCGTTACTCTGAAGCTAAATTAATTAAAACATTGGAGGAAATTGGGGTTGGCCGTCCATCAACTTATGCGCCAATTATGCGAACATTAAAAGATCGTGGCTATATTATTGTAGAAAATAAAGCAATTAAAGCAACTGATAAAGGGATTTTAACAAGTGACAAATTACAAGAATATTTTAGTGATATTATTAATGAAACGTATACTTCCACAATTGAAGAAAATTTGGATGTGATTGCACATGGTGATGCTGATCCAAAGCCATTATTAAAAGAATTTTGAGAACGATTTGAGCCCCGCATTGAAGCAGCAATGGAATTAATGGAAGAAATTCCAGTTGAGAAGGCGGGGATTGAATGTCCAGAATGTGGAAATGATTTAGTATATCGGTATGGAAAATATGGTAAATTTATTGCATGTTCAGGGTTTCCTAAATGTCGTTATATTCATAAAACTGGTCCAAAATTTGGTCCTTGTCCAGAATGTGGAGTTGGTGAAATTATTTTAAAATTTAATAAGAGACGTCAACGCTTTAAAGCCTGTACTAATTATCCAAGTTGTCATTACACTGATTCATATAAAGAAGAAAAGACAGAACAAGAAGAAAATAGTAACGAAAATAACGGATTGTATCGAATTAATTTATTAAAATAATAAACGATACTTTTTTTATGCTAGGCATTTATGTAAAATATTTTATTATTTAGAAAATGATTTTCATAGTTCTGGCGGTATAATTAGTACAGTTTCAGAAAGGGGATGTGACGAATTATGTATGTAAAAGGAAGTAAAGTTCTTGCAAAAGTTACAAACATTACACCGTTTGGTGCATTTTGTGAATTAAAAAATGCTGCTGGATTAATCCACATTAGTGAGATTTCAGATTACTATGTAAGAGATATCAAAGAATTTGTTAATATTGGTGACAGTGTTGAAGTAGAGGTACTAGACTATGACCCAGTTAAGAAACAAGTGAAATTAAGTTATAAAAATTGTCGACCTGAATTATTGAAAAAGAATAATAGTCAAATTCAAGAAACAGGAGTAGGATTCCAAATGTTAAGTGAAAAAATTAATTCACTAACAAGTAAATAAATTAAAATTTTTACAAATGGAAGGTTTTTTTAGATAGAAAGTAGGCATATTATTAAAATGATTAAAGTAGATTTTACTAATGCATTAGCCGAATCTGTTTTTAACAAATATTTAGGGCGAGTTAAAGATATTCACCAAATGATTCATAATAAGACAGGATTAGGAAATGATTTCCTTGGTTGAGTTGAATGACCAAATAATTATGATCAAGCAGAGCTTGCAAAGATGAAACAAACAGCAAAGCAATTAGCTAGTGAAATTGATGTTTTATTAGTAATTGGAATTGGTGGGAGTTATCTTGGCGCACGAGCAGCAATTGAAATGATTAATGGGTTATATAGTCAACAAAAAGTAGAAATCATTTATATTGGAAATACAATGTCTTCAACTTATACAGCACAAGTTTTAAAATATCTTCAAGACAAAAAATTTGGGATTTGTGTTGTGTCTAAATCAGGAACAACAACTGAACCAGCAATTGCATTTCGTCTTTGTAAAGAGCTTTTAGAAAAAAAAGAAGGAAATCTAAAAGCAGCTAACTTAATTGTTGCCATTACAGATAAGCAGAAAGGAGCCCTAAAAACATTAGCTGATAAAGCAGGATATCAAACCTTTGTTATTCCAGATGACATTGGTGGAAGATATTCAGTGTTAACGCCAGTTGGTGTTTTTGCAATGCTAGTAAGTGGTATTAACATTGATAATGTTTTTAAAGGAGCACAACAAGCTTATCAAGACACTTTAATTGATGATTTCACTAATCATGCCTATAAATATGCTGTTGGACGTTATATTTTAAATCAAGAGGAAAAATATAAAGCAGAAATGCTTGTAACTTATGAGTTACAAATGCAGATGATTACCGAATGATGAAAACAATTATTTGGGGAATCAGAAGGAAAAAATTCAAAGGGTTTACTACCGTTATCATGTGTTTTTTCAACAGATTTACATTCTCTTGGCCAATTCATTCAAGAAGGGACAAAAAATATTTTATTTGAAACAGTTATTGCAGTTAAAAAACCACAAATTGATCTTAAACTGTCAAAAGCAGAAGTAGATACTGATGGTTTAAATTATCTCGCTGGGAAAACATTACATGAAGTAAATACCATTGCTGTTCAAGGTGTTGTTGCTGCGCATAGGAAAGTTGGCCATGTGCCAAATATTGTTTTAGAATTTGCAACAATGGATGATAAAATGTTTGGTTATTTATCATATTGATTTATGAAAGCTTGTGCAATGTCAGCTTATTTGTTAGAGATAAATCCATTTGATCAACCCGGAGTTGAGATTTATAAACAAAATATGTTTAATTTATTAGGAAAATAAAAGACAAAATAAAAAAATATTGAAACTCAATATTTTTTTTATTTTTTTAATTGCTTAATTTGGTTTAAAAAAGTTGAAGAAATTTCATTCAAACCATAATCAGCAATAAAAAAAATTGTTTCAAGATCTTTATTTAATTGTTTATTAGCAAACGCTAATTCCATTTCATATTTTAAATCGTTATTATTTCGTAATCCTCGAATAATATATTTAGCACCTAATTGTCTAGCAAAATCGCTAGTTAACATTTGGTCATTAATGACAATTTCAACATTTAAATTAAGGTTTTGACAAGCTATGACAGCTTGTTTAGCACGAGTTTTAATATTTGTTTGGTTTGATTTTTCTAAATTATTAGTAATTACAACATATAATTTCGAAAATAAAGCACTTGCTTTTTTAATAATATTAAGATGACCGTCATGAATTGGGTCAAAACTACCAGGAAAAATTGCTTTCAAGATTATTTTCACATCCTTTTAAATATTATTATTTTAACTGAAAAAATGTGTTATGATAATAGTAATATGATATTTTTCCGATTATTTGGATATTTTTTTAATACTAATGTATAATAATTAAGATTACATTTATTTAGAGAGATTACATTTATATTATTAAGGGGAAAAATGTATAAATACATTTAAAAAATAAAATGTAAATAAGTATTAATTAATGAATAGAGAATAGAAAGTAGACGATTTTAATTATGGCAAAAATTAATTTTTTCGCTCTTGGTGGATTAGATGAGCGAGGTAAGAATTTATACTGTATCGAAGTAGAACAAGATATTTTTATTTTTGATGCAGGGACAAAAAATCCGGAGCGTGGAATTTTAGGAATTGATGTAGTAATTCCTAATTTTGATTATCTAAAGGAAAACCGTGCTCGCATTAAGGGTGTTTTTATTACAAAGCCTTCCGATGAATGTTCTGAAGCAATTACTTATATTTTAAAAGAATTAGCATTACCAGTTTATGGAAGTGATTTAACTTGTAATATTTTAAAATTTCATTTACAACGCTTTAAAGTTCGTGGTAAAGAAGAATGTTTTCATGTTATTAATGCAAAAGATATTCTTGATTTTGGTTTATGCAAGGTTGAAGTATTTTCAACAACAACAAATATGCCAAATAGTTATGGTTTTGCATTGCATACACCTGATGGCACAATTATTTATACTGGAGATTATATTTTTGATGCTAAAGCAGACCCTAATTTTGCAACAGATTTACAACATTTAAATCAAATTATTGCTAAAAATAAAGTACTATTATTTTTATCAGAAGCTTCATCAGCTTCACGTCGTGACTATACAGCACCAAACCATAAGATTAAAAATTATATTGAACGAGCTGTTAAAGAAACAGAAAGTCGGATTATTTTAGCTTGCTTTGATCAAGATTTACATAAAATTAGTGAGTTATTTGATTTAGTTCGGGAAAATAATATTTCAGTTGGAATTTATGGTCAAACTTTATTGGAGTCATTAAAAGTATTATCTGATAGTAAAAAACTAAATTTTAATGGAATTAATTTAAAAGGATTACAAGAAGCAGTTAAAGAAGAAAAATCATTAATTATTGTAACTGGTAGTGGAGAACGTTTATATAGTCGTTTAATTAAAATTGCTTCTGGTAATGATGATATTTTAGATATTAAAGAAAGCGATACAATTATTTTAGCAACACCGCCAAACCCAGGAAGTGAATTAAATCATGCCAATGTTTTAGATGAATTAGCGCGAACTGTGGCAAAAACAATTGCCTTATCAGATAAAAAAGTTTGAACAATGACAGCAAGTTATGAAGATGTTAAATTAATGAGTTCAATTATTAAACCAAAATACTTTGTGCCAGTGAAAGGATTATATAAAGATTTTGTGCAAGCGAGAATGGCAGCAATTGAAGCTGGAATTAATCCAGAACATATTTTTATTGTTGATAATGGAGAAGGGCTTGAGTTTATTGATGGTGAATATACGAAAAAAAGTAATAAGGTAAAAACCGCTGATTTATATGTTGATGGGATTGGTGTTGGTGACATTGGAGCAGTTGTTTTAAATGAAAGAAAACAATTGGCTACTGATGGCGTTGTTATTATTGGAGTTTCAATTGATAGTAAAACAAAAGAATTAGTTTCTTTAATTGATACGCAAATGCGCGGAGTAATTTACATTCAAGAAAATAATGACATTTTTCGTAAAATGCAAAAAGTTATTATTGAAATTATTGAGAAACATTATAAAAAAGCTGTTGTTGGTGAAATGTATGATGTTAATGAAGTAAAAAATGAAATTAGATCGACAATTAGTTCATTTGTTAAAGCAGAAACAGGAAAAACACCAATTATTTTAGCAATTGTGAATGAAATTTAATTTTATGATATATTTATAGTAGATAAATATTTGAAGCTTTTAAATGTATGGTCATATTTAAAGTAATTTCTAAATATTTAGAATTTTAGGAGGGCTGCACTATGGGAAAGGAATCTTATGATGATCAGAATGAGAAAACTGCAATCTTAAAAGTCGAAAAAAAACCGCGTCGTAATGATTCCATCGGGTGAGTAATTGGAGCATTATTAGTGACATTTTTTACTATTCTTGCAGTAGCACGAATTACTTTAATTGGGCAATTTATTGATGATGTTTTATTTACATTTGCGTTTGGTTGATTTAAGTATCTAATGTATTTTGTATGTTTAGTATTAGGACTTACAATTTTTATTGGGGTACGAATTCGATTAAAATCACGGGTAATTTGAATGATAGTAACCTTTATTATTTTGTCATGCTGATTGGTAAGCAGTATTTTATTAATTTATCAATATGCTAATGGTCAAATGGCATATTTTGATAAAACTGTTTTTTTAGATGTTGTTAAGAATTATTTGCAACGATGACAAGATGCATCGATTTTTAATCCTAATCACCCAGTGACATTTGTTAATTTTAATGGTGCTTGAATTACTTTATATGCTGGGGGTGGTATGATTGGAAATTTTCTAGCGGGGATTGCTAGTTATACTACCATTTTTGGTTCTTTAATTTTGTGTTTATCAGTTTTTTTATTATGAGGAAGTTGAGTAACGACAGGAACAGCAATTGGAATGTTTTTGCCAAAAAATGAACGTCAACAACAAGGAGTGCGTGTTTTGCGTTTATCAGCAAATCGCCGTCAAAAGCAAAATATTTACCAAAATTTTAATATTCCCGATGAGGAATTATTTTCTGCTCGTCAAGTTATGCATACCACAGAAGCATCAGATATTACAATTCAAATGCCATCATACACAGCTTTACATGACCAACATTTAATTGATGATTTAATTGCCGATGATTTTGTTGGCAAGAAAAAAATGAAACAAAATTATGTTCGTTTTGATAATCAAACTAGTTCCACCCCAGAATTACGAAAAGAACCTTTTAATGATTATCATTCAATGTCTTCGCAACCATCACATTCTTCATCACTACCACACCGTTCAAGAATGCAATTAACTCCTGACCAATATATTCAACCACGTAATCGTCGTAGTAATAGTACTCATCTTAATAAAAAACTTGATGATTTACCAGTTTATGGTTCTTCATATGGAAAAGATATTAATATTGATGTTGCACGAGATAAGTTGAATTCAGCAACCGATATTACACCTTTTGGTAAAATTAATCGAGGTGGTAATTCAACAACTTTAAAGCAAACATCATTTTATGATGAACAATTACCAACGGAAGAATTTAATCCAACTCCATCAGAGCAATTTGAAACAGTTGATATTAATGAAGGAATTTATCATCGACAAAGTAATCAAGAATATCATCATACATTAGAACCATACCAAGATGAGTATTATCCTAATTATGAGGCACCATTAATGGAACAACAACATTTTGACATGCCTTATCAACCACCACACCGTGTTGTGAAACCCAAGTCAATTGAAATTAATAAAAAATTTAGTCAAACTGTTTCACGTCGAAATACTTTTAATAATCCGCATTATAAATTACCAAATTTAGGTTTATTAAGTCCAAAGGAAGACAATCGTCGTAATAATGAACGAAATAAACTTGCTGCACAAAAGAAAGCAGTGAAAATTAATCAGGTTTTTCAACAATTTAATATTGCTGCTAGTGTGCAAGGGATTAATATTGGGCCAACTATTACAAAATTTGAGGTTCAAATGCAACCAGGAGTAAAAGTTAATAAAATTATGCATTTAGAAAATGATTTAAAATATGCTTTAGCTACCCAAAATGTTCGAATTGAAGCACCAATTCAAGGAAAGTCAGCAGTTGGGATTGAAATTGCTAATGAAATTAGTAATAAAGTAACATTACGTGAAATTATGGAGCGATTACCATTAGAAAAACAAGATCGTAAATTATTAGTTGGAATTGGTCGTAGTGTGAATGGGGAAATTATTTTTGTTGAATTAGATAAAATGCCACATTTATTAGTTGCTGGTTCAACGGGTAGTGGAAAATCTGTTTGTATTAATACCATTTTATCATCACTAATATTACGAACAAAACCATCGGAAGTTAAATTATTATTAATTGATCCAAAACAGGTTGAACTAGCTGTTTATAATAATTTGCCACATTTATTAGCCCCAGTTATTACAGACACTAAATTAGCAAATTCCGCCTTGAAAAAAATAATTGCTGAAATGGAACGTCGTTATAGTATATTATCAGAACGTGGAGTTCGTAATATTGAATCCTTTAATAAAAAAGTTACGCCAAAAGACCGTTTACCTTATGTTGTTGTTGTAATTGATGAGTTAGCTGATTTAATGATGACAGCTGGAAAAGATATTGAAGATTCAATTATGCGAATTACGCAATTAGCGCGTGCTGCTGGAATTCATATGGTGATTGCAACACAACGACCATCAACAGATGTTATTACTGGAGTAATTAAAACAAATATTCCATCACGAATTTCCTTTTCAGTTACCTCGGCAATTGATTCTCGAACAATTTTAGACCAAGGTGGTGCAGAAAAACTAATTGGTTATGGTGATATGTTATATGCACCAGCAGGACAAAATATTCCAACTCGTGCACAGGGAGCATTTATTTCCGATGATGAAATTCAACGATTAGTTGATTTTTGTCGTGCGCAACAAGAACCTGATTATGATGAAGAGTTTTTAAATATTGAAATAAATAGTGAAACAGGTGGTGGCAATGAAAATGATAATATTGATTCATTGTATCAAGAAGTTAAACGCTTTGTTATTTTAAATCAAAAAGCTTCAACATCTTTAATTCAACGAAAATTTTCAATTGGATATAATCGTGCTAGTCGCTTAATTGATGCTTTAGAAGAAAATGGCATTATTGGTCCTCAAAATGGTGCAAAACCACGAGATGTCTATGTTCAAAATATTGACTTAGATGATAATCCTTTTAATGATGGCGGTTATTGATAAAACACAAGTAATTTATAAAAAAGCAATGATTTATTGTGTATTTATAATTTTTATATATAATTAATGGTATAATTGGAAAGATAAAATTTCAATTAATATTTTTAAATATTAAGTATATAATTAAAATATTATGTAAAAAAACATTAAGGATGAGAAAAGATGGCAAAAAAAACAAAAAAAATAAATGCAAAGTTAAAGAAACTAAATGATATTTCATTAAAATTAACTGATGTTGAATTTCGCTATAGGGAAAATCATCCTAATGCTGTTGATGGAGTTAGTTTTGAAATTAACCATGGGGAATATGTTACAATCATTGGTCATAATGGTAGTGGAAAATCAACAATTAGTAAAATTATTATCGGTGTTTTACGTCCACAAAAAGGGAAAATTGAAGTTTTTGGTAATGAGGTTCATTCATCAACAATTACAGGAATTCGAAAATTTTTAGGGATTGTGTTTCAAAATCCAGATAATCAATTTATTGGATCAACAGTTCGTGATGATATCGCATTTGGCCTTGAAAATCGGCAAATTCCACAAAAAGAAATGCAAGCAATTATTGATAAAGCTGCTGCAAAAGTTGGCATGAATAATTTTCTTGACCATGAACCATTAATGCTATCAGGAGGACAAAAACAGCGAGTTGCAATTGCTTCAGCACTAGCATTATCACCAGATATTATTATTTTTGATGAAGCAACAAGTATGTTAGATCCAAAAGGGCGAAAAGAAATTAAACAAATTATGGTTGAATTGAAAGAATCACGTGAGAAAACAATTATTTCAATTACGCATGATATGGACGAAATCTTAAATGCTGATAAAGTGATTGTTATGAATAAAGGCCAAATGGTTAAATGTGGTAAACCACATGAAATTTTGTATGATGAAGAATTTTTAAAATCAATTCATTTAGATGTGCCTTTTGTTTCAAAAGTCGTTGATAGTTTACGCTTAAATGGTTTAGAAGTGAAAAATACACTAGATCTTAGAGAGTTGGTGGATGAGATATGTCAAAAGTAAAAAAACAACCTAAAATTGAAGCATTACAAAATGTTGATATTACATTTACAGATGTGTCTTATGTTTATGCTCCTAAAACGCCTTATGAATATACTTCATTGCAAGATATTAATGTTGTTATTAAACCTGGGAAAATTACTGCTATTATTGGGTCAACAGGAAGTGGAAAATCAACTTTAATTCAACATATCAATGGTTTATTAATTCCAACCACGGGAGTTGTTGATGCAAATGGCTTTATTATTAAAGCAAAACAAAAACGAATTAAAAATATTAAACAATTACGAAAATCAATTGGTTTAGTGTTTCAGTTTCCAGAATATCAATTGTTTGAAGAAACAATCGAAAAAGATATTATGTTTGGTCCAGTTCACTTAGGTGAAAGTAAAGAAGTTGCTCGAGAAAATGCCAAAAAATACTTAGAAATGGTTGGCTTACCATTAAACTATTTAGAACGTTCACCGTTTGATTTATCAGGAGGGCAAAAACGCCGGGTTGCCATTGCAGGGATTTTAGCAATGGAGGGTAATACTTTAATTTTAGATGAACCAACCGCTGGGTTAGATCCTGAGGGTGAAGAAGATTTTATTAAGTTATTTCAACGGATTAATAAAGAACAAAATAAACGGATTATTTTAGTAACTCATAATATGGATCATGTTTTAGAAATTGCTGATGAAGTTATTGCTTTAAAAGAAGGGCGAATTTTAAAAGTTGGAACACCATTTGAAATTTTTAAGGATAAAAATTTATTACAAGAATTGTTAATTGAACCACCAAAAATTTATCATTTAATTTATCAATTGCAAGAAAAAGGTCTTGACTTAACAAATGTTAATATTCGGAATATTAACCAATTAGCAAAAGAAATTATTCAGCATAAAGAACAAAAAAGAAAGGGATAAAAAAGATGCGCTTATCATTTGGACGTTATATTGCTTATAATTCCCCGATTCATCGAATGGATCCACGGGTAAAATTATTTATGTTGTTATCATTGATGATATCAATCTTTTTTTCAACTGGTTTTACCGGTTATGCTATTTTGGGAATGACAATTTTTAGTTTGTTCTTTTTAGCAAAATTACCACCAAGGTTATTACGAGCATTACTAAAACCAATTTTATTTATGTTTATTATTTTGTTGTTAATTAATTGTTTTTTAGTCACTGATGGTTATATTGGATGACATTGAGGTGGGAAAACAACAGCAACAGGCCCTGTTGCTGTGGGAGGAAAAAGTTGATTTGCTTTTTCCGAAAAAGCTATTTTTAATGCCCTTTACATGGCGTGCCGGATTTATTTAATGATTTTAATTACAACAATTTTAACGGCAACAACACAACCATTAGATTTAACCTTAGCGTTAGAAGATTTATTAAGTCCATTAAAACTAGTTCGTTTTCCAGTCCATATTTTATCAACAATTATTTCAATTGCCTTACGAATGATTCCAACTTTAATTGAAGAAGCAGGGCGGATTATGAAAGCGCAAGCCTCGCGTGGGGTTGATTTTAAGAATGGTCATTTTAAAGATAAAATTAAGTCGACAACAGCTTTAATTATCCCATTATTAGTATCAGCATTTCAAAAAGCTGAAGATTTAGCATATGCAATGGATGCCCGCGGTTATGACCCACATGCAAAACGAACACGTTATCGTCATTATCGGATTCATTTTCCTGATGTGTTATTATTTATTTTTGGGGTTGGGATTGCTAGCATTATTATTGCTCAATCAGTAACGATGGGGCAATATGAAACCTTTTATGAAGTTTGACATTGAGATAATGATTCCAATGGATGAATATTTGGTAAAATTAAAACAGGATTTTTACAAATTCGTATTCCACATATTGATGAATTTGTTTTAGGGTGATAATGTTATATTTATTATTAAGTATTGAATATGATGGTTATGATTATAGTGGCTGAGTTAAACAAAAAAATGCTCGAACAATTCAGGGTGAATTGGAGAAAGCATTTTTTGGCATTTGTCATCAAAAAATTTGAACTTTAGGTGCTAGTAAAACTGATGCTGGTGTACATGCTTCTGACCAAAAGGTATTAGTAAAACTACCATTTCAACCACAACATTTAGTTTTTTTTATTAAAACTGTTAGTAAAACTTTACCACCAAATATTAATATTAAAGGATATCAGCTTGTTTCAGAAAATTTTAGTGTTCGAACTGCAAAAGTAAAAGAATATGTTTATACAATTAATGATCAAGAGTATGATCTTTTTAATCATCGTTATGAACTTAAAGTTAATACACCATTAAATGTTAGAAAGTTACATCAAATTAGTCAAATTTTTGTTGGAACACATGATTTTGGATATTTTGCAGGGGTTAAACCAACCGAAAATATTGTAACACAACGAACAATTAATAAGATTTGAGTTAAACGAAACAAGGCAAAAAAAATTGAAATTCATTTTATGGGGAAAAGTTTTATTCGTTATCAAATTCGAATGTTAACACAAAATATTTTAGCTTGTTATGCTGGTAAAGTTAGTTTAAGTGAATTGCAAGCACAGTTAAAACATCCTCCTCAAGGAGCAACAACAAAGTATTGTGCAAAACCATATGGTTTATGTTTGAAAAAAATAAAATATTAAGATAGTTTCTTAATTTATTTGAAATAATCTAATTATATTATTTGTTAAGATAAAATTATTTTAGTTAATTTAAGGTTTAAGATTAAATTTAATTAAACAAAAAAATTTAACATTATTTAAAAAAATAAATATTAATTTTAATTAGTCTACTTTCCTTTAAAAAATAAATATGATATTATATATCATTTCACTTTTTATGGTATAATTTATAGTAACAAGTATGGGTAGAAAATACGGCAAATGAGGTGCAAAAATGAATAATGGTTTTTATATTTTACCAAATGAAGAAGGATATTTAGTAAAGTCACATGATACTAATAGTGAAATTGCATTATTTAGAAGTCGTCGTGATGCAGAAGTGTTTATTAGCACTTTAACATTATCACCAACACCTTCATTTTCAAATAATTATTCACCAGGAACTTCAATTCCTCACTATTCATCTCAACCTCAACAAATTATTACACCGTATCCAACTAATGGTGCTTCACCACAAGTTTTTTTTATTCAACAACCAGCTCCAGCACAACAAGTAACGCCATCACCATATCCATTTTATCCGATGATGCCACCAACGCCACCAATGGGAGGAATGTGCCATGGTATGTATCCGGGGATGTATCCAAATTATTATGGTCCACAAAATAATAATTATGGGTCAGGAGGCTGTACTTGTGGGCATAATAATTCAGATTATAATGAACATTTTGAAAAAAATTCTCCCAGTAAAAATAATGAAGATTTAAGACCAAATTGAAATAATGCCAGCAATGATTTAAACATAAAAAAAAATAATGAATTAGAAGATGATACAGTTTCTTGAACACAAGAAAATGATGAATATTCAAATAATGGATATGAAGAACAACTAGTTCAACCTCCGGTTGAAGAATATAATTCTGAGACAGTTACTAATTCAGAACCGATAGTAACCCCAAATTTTTATTCGGAAGAATTAGAACAACAAGCAAATCATTCTCAACCAACAAATAACCAACCATACTATGAACAAGCTTTTGTTTCTAATCCGGTTTTTCTTAATCAACAATCAGAGCAATCAGAGCAACCACAACAATCAGAGCAACCACAACAAGTGGCACGATCAATTAATGTAACTGATGATGATGAATTCTTTAAATATGCTAATGAACAAGAATTTAATCATAATTCCAAAATTTCAAAAAAGGAAACAAAACGCTTAATGAAAGAAGAATTAAAAGCAGCCAAAACACAAGCAAAATTAGAAAAACAGAATCGTAAAAAGGCAAAGCGTCAAGGAGCACTTGATATTGAGGAATTAGACCCAATTGTAGAATAAAAAGCAAATTAGTTTGCTTTTTATTTTTTTAAAATATTTTAAATTTATGGTTGTTTTTTGAATAAAATTAATGTTATAATGATTTAGGTTTTCGGGCTATAGCTCAGCTGGTTAGAGCGCACCCCTGATAAGGGTGAGGTCGATGGTTCAAGTCCATTTAGCCCGACCATTTTTTTATAAGAATTTTGGGCCCGTAGCTCAGCTGGGAGAGCACCTGCCTTGCACGCAGGGGGTCGACGGTTCGATCCCGTTCGGGTCCACCATTTCAAATAGATTTAAACAATTAATTAAAAAAGCATATTAAATTATTAATATGCTTTTTTAATTTGACTTAAAGGTAGTCTTTTCCTAATATCCTTAATTTTTGTGGGGGGAGGGTTTAATAAAATGGCTTTTTTTGGTATAATATATCTAATGCAAAACAAAATATAAACAGGGGTGAAGTATGTCAATTTTTGATAAAAATGAAAACGAAAGATATGCATATTTTTTAACGAATTTTAAAGAAATACTTGCAGATTGAGCAGTTATGATTAATGATCAGTTTATTAAGTCATCATTAGATAATTCATCAACTAAATTATTTGGAATGAATGTTGATAAAGCAATTTTATTTTTTGATATTAATTTAGATACAAATAGTGAATTACATGAATTAGGAATTATTAAAGAAAGTTATAGTATTGATTTAACAAATGATTTAGATTTAAATTTAGGGAAAAAAATAACTAAGAAAAACGAAGAAAAAAATTATGATTTAATTTATAATCAGATTGATAATTTTTTTATTGAAGATTCAGAATTATTAAAATTTTGTGAATATACATTAAATATTACTAATTTATCAATGGCGACAGATGGACCAACAATTAGTGCCTTAAATAATTACAAGTCAGTTGCTTTTAATAGTTATCCAACAAAAATTTATGAATTACTAGATTGATTTAACGTTGAAATTGTTGATGCAATTAATAATGGATTAAAAATAAAACGCTTTGGAGTTAAAGAAAATAGTCCTAGTAGTAATAACAAAATAAGAAGAAAACCAAGATTAATGTCAAACAAAACTTTAAAAAATATTGACAATGATGATGACAAAATTAATAAAGAAATAATTTTTACTGAGTATTTTGCAAATAATGGTAATATTAGTGCTAAATTAATTGCTTTAAATAAGTTGTTACCATTGTTAGAAGAAAAACGAGCTGAAATTAAAGAGTTTAATCCGAAGTTAGAATATGATATTTTTAGTTTTTTACAACATACAAAATATCGGAACTCTTTAACATATCAAGAAGATAGTGATGCTGAAAAACGTTTAGATAAGGTTTTTAAAAAAGCGGTGTTATCTTTATACTTATTAGATATTGATTAAAAAACGAAGAAAATAATTCGTTTTTTATTTATTAAAATTATTTTAAGAAGTTTTTCCGTTATAATTTGTAGTAGGTGATTATGATGAAAGTTATTTTAATTAAAGAAGTTAAAGGAAAAGGCAAAGTTAATGATGTAATTGAAGTTGCTGATGGATATGCAAAAAATTATTTAATTAAAGAAGGTTTCGCAATTCCAACAACTTCTGCTAATTTAGCTAAGTTAAATATTGTTTTATCACAACAAGCAGCACAAGAGGCAGCTACAAAAGCTTCTTTAGAAGAATTAAAAACAGCATTAGAACAATTAACATTGAATTTTAAACTAAAAGTTCATAATAATAAAACGTTTGGTTCTATTTCTTTAACACAAATTGAAGATCGATTAGCGAAAGAATTTAACTTAAAAATTGATAAAAAGAAATTTATTGATAATAATAATTTAACAAGTTTTGGATTACATTACTTAAAAATTAAATTAGCTCCAAATATAATTGCAACATTAAAAGTGATGGTAGAAAAAAAGGAGAGTTAATTAATGGAAAACATCAGTAAAACAGAATTAAATAAACTTAATGTTATTAATGATGCGGAAAAAAATGTTTTAGCAATAATTGCTCACTCTATTACTGCAGCGGAAGAAGTTTTTTCAATTTTGACAGAAGAAGATTTTACTGTAATGAATTACAAAGTGATTTTCAAAGCTTTACAAGAACAATTTTCAGCGAAGGTTGCAATTAATATTACAACATTAAGTAATTACATGTTAAAAAATAATATTTTAAATAAAATTGGTGGTATTGAATTTTTAACTGATTTATTTCAATCCTATACAACAGATGCTAATTTATCTGAATATTTAGATATTATTATTAAAAATACAACCTCACGCCGCTTGAAGGCTGTTGTTGATAGTATTAATCGTCAGATTGATGCTCATCAGCCAATTGATGAAGTTGTTAGTCATGCAGAAAAAGAAATCTTAGATGTTAAAAAGGAACGAAAAGGTAATTTATTTAAAACTTCATATGCTGAAGTTGATAAAGTCTTACAAAAAATTGAATTGTTAGAAAATTCTGGAGAAATGTTAACAGGAAGTCCAAGTGGTTTTCGTGATTTAGATCGTATGACATCAGGTTTTCAAAAAGGGGATTTTATTATTTTAGCGGCACGTCCTTCAATGGGAAAAACAGCATTGGCTTTAAATTTTGCTGTTAAATCAGCTGCGCAATCAAAAAAAGCAGTTGCTATTTTTTCCGTTGAAATGCCAGCAGAACAATTAATTCAAAGAATGCTAGGAAGTTATTCAACAGTCGATTCTGTTAAAGTTCGAACTGGTAAAGGGTTACAAGAACGCGATTGAGAAAATATTACTAAGGCGGCAGATTTTTTAAAACAAACAAAATTATTTATTGATGATACGCCAGGTTTGAAAGTCATTGAATTGCAATCAAAGTTAAGAAAATTATGTCGTGAAAACGAAGTTGGTTTAGTTGTTATTGATTATTTACAATTACTTAGCACTGGAACTCATTTTGGTGATTCACGTCAACAAGAAGTTTCAACAATTTCCCGTCAGCTTAAGGCATTAGCACGTGAATTAGAGGTTCCGATTATTTGTTTATCACAATTATCACGGTCGGTTGAAAAACGAGAAGACAAAAGACCAATTATGTCTGATTTACGTGATTCAGGAGCAATTGAACAAGATGCTGATATTATTATGTTTTTATTTCGAGAAGAATATTATACTGCCCACGATTCAACCAATTTGGGGGCACCAATGTTAGAAACAGAAAAGGCACAATTAATTTTATCAAAGCATCGAAATGGTCCAACTGGGAGTGTTGAATTATTATTTGTAAAAAAACATGGTTCATTTGCTGATTATGGTTTGCAAAATACAAAAATTTAGGATACCATATTAAGTAGTGAAAAAATAAATTAGTGTTTAAGAAACGAGGTCTACAATGCGTAAGTTATTATCAATTTTTGCAGCAACAACTTTAGTTACAACATCAGCAGCATCAGCTGTCGCTTGTAGTGGCGCGCCACAAGGAAATCTTATTCCTATTTTTATGTATAATGGAAATCAAAAATTTAGTCATGCGCCAACAGTAACTCGTAAATCAATAAATGGAATTGATGATGTAACACAATCAGGAAAAGATGAAAATGGTGCTCCTTTTGAATACAGTTTACAGGGAGGACGAATGGGTTTAATTAATAATGCAATTAACCCTATTTTAAATGGGATAAATTTAACAAAAGATAATAGTGCAACAACTGGTAAGGGAGCAAAGTGAACTGATGAGCAAATTGCAGCTGGGTTAGAAGGACAAAAAGAGCAACTAATTCAAACTGCAAAAACTGATGCGCAAGACCCTTTTGATAGTAGTAAAAAAATTAATCAAAAAGCAATATGAAAAGATTTGTTCAACAATTATTCGACTAGTTTTGACTCATCCTATAGTCAAGTTGCTTTCCTTGCAAATGAAAATAAAGCAATTTTAAATAAAACAAATGATAATTTGGTTACAATGACTGGAAATGCAGAAAAAACAAACAATAAAGATTGAGTTAAAGAACATACTTGACCAGATGGCAAAAAAAGTCCTTATACACCTTCATCATTAAAAGTATTATCACCTATAGCATCAATTCTTGAATGATTCAATGATCCAAAAAATGGTTATAGTCAAGGTTATGATCAAATTGACCAAAATCGAGGATATCAATCAGCACGTTATCTTGCAATTGCTATTCCTAATGTTACAATTCGCTTTGAGTTTCAAGGAGAACATAATCGTTTTACCTTTACAGTAACAATTGATAAATTAGTAGCATATGCAAATTACCTTGTTTACGAAAATCCAAATAGTACAAAAGATAATCCAAGTTACGGTCACCAATGATTTTTCTTAAGTTATGGTTTTTATGACTTTGAGAGTTTAAAAGATGATGAGTATCATCACTATAATTTTAATGCGCTTCCAGATGATGTTAAGATTGATAAAAATATTAAAGTTGCATTAGGATTTGTCAAAAAAAATGATGACAAAGGAATCTTGACAGCGGATGAAGATAAGGAAGTTGGTAAACGTGGTCAATTCCCGACGCCAGAAACAGATTATACTTTCCCAGCTCTAAAATGAAAAATTAATGTTGATTCGATTACTGACCAATATAAATAATGGATATTAAAATTCTGGCAATTGGTTCATTAGATAAAAAGTATTTGGTAATAGGTTGTGAAACTTTTCTTGAACGAATTAAGCATTATGCAAAATTAGAAATTATTGAATTAAAAGAAGTTAACAATAAAACTGAACAAGTAACAATTAATGAACAAACGGCATTAGTAATAAAAAAACTATTAGATTATCCGGAATATTATAAAATATTATTAGCCTCACAAGGACAAATATTAACAAGTGAACAAATTGCTGCATACATTACGGAAGTTAAAGATTTTAAAAAAGCAAAGTTATTATTTATTATTGGGGGTAGTCATGGTTTTAATAATAATGAACTATTACCAAAAGTTAATTTTCACCTGAGTTTTGGAGCAATAACTTTACCGCATCAATTATGTCGATTAGTATTATTAGAACAAATATATCGTAGTTTTAAGATAATTAATAATGAAATTTATCATAAGTAATTTTAAAAAAAGAACAATCAGATTATATTTTTTTGGTTTTAGTTCTTTTTTTATTTTGGAGAGCTTGTTCCATCATTGCAATTTTTCGTTTTCGCGCTAATTCTGATAAAGCATTTGTATTTTTTTCTAATAATAATTGGCGATAATAAGGACTATTTTTTTTAGCTAATTTGATAACTTTAATTCGATCAGCAACAGTCATATTATTAACATCAATATAATTAGGATCATTTGCTTTAAAAGCTTGTTTTTTTAATTGATTATTCTTTTTTTCCACATTTAATAAAATTTTATACATTGGATTATTTTTGTCAATAATTTTCTTTTTATCTAATTGTGGTTTTTTCTTTGTTTTACGGTAAATTTCATGACTTCGTGATGTTTTGCGTGCTAAACTTTCAAGTTGGAGTTTAACCACTTGTGCTTTATGTTCTTGAATTTTTTGATAACGCAAATCATGCTCATTATCTTTTGTTTTTTTTCATATAATAGTTTTATTTTCTATCTGTTTTGCCATTTTTCTCCTTACTTTTTAATATGTAGTTATTCTAGTTCTATTATAATATTAATTATAATGAGATGAAACAAAGAAGTAAAAAAGATAAAATATTTCATTTTTTTTCTTAAAAAAGACTTGCATTATTGATTATTATCCAATAAAATAAATAAGCATGTATATTTTGTGGGAACATCTTTTGTGGTCTATCACTGATACACTGATAGGCGTTGTCAATGTTTACACAAAAAATATGAATAAATTAGGAGGAAAAGTAATGGCTCAAACTAAAATGAGAATTAAATTAAAAGGTTTTGATCACCGTGTGGTTGATCAATCAATTAAAAAAATCATTGAAGCAGCTCAAGCCGCAGGAGTACAGGTAAAAGGGCCAATCCCTTTACCAACTGATCGTAATATCATTACTATTTTAAGAGCAACTCATAAATATAAAGATTCAAGAGAACAATTTGAAATGAGAACACATAAAAGAATTATTGATATTATTAATCCTGATGGTCCAAAGGTAATTGACACTTTAAAAAGAGTGCAACTACCAAGTGGTGTGGAAATTGAAATGAAATAAATAACCATTCTTAAGTTTAATTTATAGACAAGATATACATGACGTATTTTCAAGGAGGAAAGAAATGAAAGGAATCTTAGGACGCAAAATTGGTATGACACAAATTTTTGCTACCGATGGTAGATTAATACCAGTTACAGTAGTTGAAGTAGAACCAAATGTTGTTTTACGAGTGTTAACAAAAGAACAAAATGGTTATCAAGCGCTTCAATTAGCTGTTGAAGATAAAAGAATTAGCTTGGTTTCAAAACCAGACCAAGGACAATTCAAAAAAGCGAATACAACACCTAAGCGCTTCGTTAAAGAAATCAGAAATATGGATGGTTATAATCCTGGTGATATTATTAAAGCTGATATCTTTACTGCTGGGGAATTCGTTGATGTTACAGGAACTTCAAAAGGGAAAGGATTTACAGGTTCAATTAAAAGACACAACTATTCACGGGGACCAATGGGACATGGTTCAGGTTATCACCGTGGCGTTGGGTCAATGGGAGCTATTGCCCCAAATCGAATTTTAAAATCTAAAAAAATGCCTGGACATATGGGAACCGAAAAAGTAACAATTCAAAATTTAGAAGTTATTGCAATTGATACTGAAAAAAATGCTTTATTAGTAAAAGGTTCAATTCCAGGTCCCAAAAAACAATTTGTAGTTATTAAAGAAGCAATTAAAGGTTTAGAACCAAATACACCAACAGCACTAGTTAAAATAACTGTTGAAACAAAAACACCAGAACCCACAATAAAAGAAGAAAAACCAGTTGAAGGAGTTGTTGATGCAACAGTTGATACAACACCAACAGCAGTCACTGATGCACCAGCATCAAAGACAGAATAGTTTTGTAGAAAGGGATTTTAAAATGAAATTACAAGTACTTGATGCGAAGGGAACGAGCGTTAAAGAAATTAGTGTAAATGATGCCATTTGAGGAATTGAGCCACATCAGCAAGCAATGTTTGATGCTGTTATTGCGCAACAAGCCGCAATGCGTCAAGGCACACACAAAACTAAGACAAGAACTGAAGTATCTGGTGGGGGAAGAAAACCTTGAAGACAAAAAGGAACTGGTCGTGCTCGCCAAGGTTCAATTAGAGCACCACAATGAAAAGGAGGAGGGATTGTTTTTGGTCCAACTCCGGAGAAAAATTATTTAAAACATGTCAATAAGAAAGTTAGAAAATTAGCAATTAAATCTGCATTATCATTAAAAGTTCAAGATAAAAACATTATGATAATTGATCAATTTGGAATTGACAAACCTTCAACAAAAGCAATGGTTGAAGTCTTAAATAATTTAAAAGTTAATGGTGAAAAACTATTAATTATTACCACAGAAGGTGATGAAGTTAATTTTAAATCATCACGTAATATTGAAAAAGTAAATATAATTACATCAACTGGTATTAATATTTATGATTTATTAAATGCAAACAAATTATTAGTAACAGAACAAGCATTAAAAGCAATTGAGGAGGTGTACGCATAATGCATATTACAAATGTCATTAAAAAACCAATTTTATCAGAAAAAACATATCGTAATATGGCGAATGGGGTTTATACTTTTGAAGTTGCGCGTACTGCAAACAAAGTTCAAATTAAAAAAGCTTTTGAAAAAATCTTTGAAGTAAAGGTTGAAAAAGTTAATGTTATTAATTATGACCCAAAAGAAAAGAAAATGGGAAAATTTGTTGGAGAGACAACATACACAAAACGTGCAGTTATTAAATTAAAACCAGGTGAGAAATTAGATTTATTAGGAGAAGATAAATAATTCCAGGATACACTATCTGGGACTGTTTATTGGCGAAATAGGAGGATAAATAACAATGCCAATTAAGAGTTTTAAACCAGTCACACCGAGTCGTCGTAATATGACGTCATTAGATTATTCCGTGCTGACAACTGACCGCCCGGAAAAATCATTAGTTGAAACTCGGAAAAAACATGCTGGTCGTAATAACCAAGGAGTTATTACAACAAGACATAAAGGTGGCGGCCACAAAGTTAAATATCGTATTATTGACTTTAAACGTAATAAGGATAATATTGTTGGAAAAATTGCAACAATTGAATATGATCCAAATCGTAATGCCTTTATTTGTTTAGTTAATTATGTTGATGGTGAAAAAAGATATATTTTGGCACCAAAAACCATTAAAATTGGAATGCAAATTGTTAGTGGTGAGAAGACGGATATTAAAGTTGGAAACTGCATGAAATTAAAAAACATTCCAGAAGGGACTGTTCTACATAATTTAGAATTACGTCCAGGCAAAGGTGGACAATTAGCTCGTTCAGCAGGTTCATCAGTGCAATTATTAGGGAAAGATGAAGATGGCAAATATGTCACAATTCGGTTAACATCAGGTGAAGTTCGTAAGGTTTTAGGAGAATGTCGAGCAACAGTTGGTGAAGTTGGAAACGAAGATTATGCCCTAGTAAATTGAGGAAAAGCGGGACGAAACCGTTGACGTGGAATTCGTCCAACTGTTCGTGGGTCAGTTATGAACCCAAATGACCACCCGCATGGTGGGGGAGAAGGTAAAGCTCCAGTTGGGCGAAAAGCACCAATGACACCATGAGGTAAAAAAGCATTAGGGGTCAAAACTCGTAACAAGAAAAAAGCTTCAACTAAATTAATCGTTAGAAGACGTACTAAATAATCTTGCTAATTAGGGTCAATCCGACAAATAATAGTTGAAAGTAAAAATCAAAATTAGAGAGATTATATATAGGAGGTAAAACAATGTCACGAAGTCTGAAAAAAGGGCCATTTGTTGATAAACATTTACAAAAAAAAGTTGAAGCGTTGAATGCTGCGAATAAAAAAGAAGTTGTTAAAACTTGATCAAGAAGAAGCGTTATATTCCCAGAGTTTATTGGTCATACTTTTGCTGTCCACAATGGAAAAGAACATATTCCAGTTTATGTTACCGAAGATATGGTTGGTCATAAATTGGGAGAATTCTCACCAACGAGAAAATTTGGTGGACATGGCGACGATAAGAAGAAGAAAAAATAATTAAATTCAGAAAGTGAGTATTTATATAAATGGATGTAAGAGCAAACTTAAGAAGTATTAGAATATCGCCGCGAAAAGTAAGACTAGTTACCGATTTAATTCGGAATAAAAAAGTGGGAGACGCAATAGTTATTCTTAACAACACAAACAAAAAATCATCAGTTCCAGTTCAAAAATTAGTTAAATCAGCGGTAGCAAATGCCGTTAATAATAATGGATTGGATGCTGATCGCTTATTTATTAAAGAAATCTTCGTTAACGAAGGACCAACATTAAAACGTTTCCGTCCGCGTGCACATGGACGAGCATATGAAATATTGAAGAGAACAAGTCATATCACAGTTACTGTTAGTGATGGGCAACAATAAGAAAGGAAGATAACAAGAGATGGGTCAAAAAGTTAGTCCAACAGGATTACGAGTTGGAGTTATTAAAACGTGAGATTCAAGATGATACGCTGAAAAGCAAGAATATGTCAAATGATTGCATCAAGATATCAAGATTAGAAAAGCTCTAATGAAAGAATTAAAAGGAGCAAGTGTTTCTAAAATTGAAATTGAACGAACAAAAAAAGAAATTGTTATCTTTATTAGAACTGCTCGTGTTGGTGTTGTCTTAGGACAAGAAGGAAAAAACATCGCAAAATTAGTAAAATTAGTACATATTACAATTGGCGATCGTAAAATGGAAGTAAAAATTAATGTTGTTGAAATTAAAAACCCGGACACTGATGCACAATTAGTGGCAAATACCATTGCTGAACAGATTGTTAATCGTGCATCATTTAGAAGTGTACAAAAATTGGCAATTAAAAAAGCAATGAAAGCTGGAGCACAAGGAATTAAAACTTCCGTTTCAGGACGTTTAGGAGGCGTAGATATGGCGCGAACAGAAGGATATACCGAAGGAACCGTCCCATTAGCAACTTTACGTAGTGATATTGATTATGCTTTAGCAGAAGCTTTAACAACCTATGGCCAAATTGGAGTTAAAGTTTGAATTTGTAAGGGAGAAATCTTAAGCAAAGAATTAGTTTCCACAAGTGATGAAAAACCAAAGTTTGAAAAACGCGATTTTAATCGTTCAAACAATAATCGTCGTGATCAAGCACCAAAATCACATCCTGTTGCTAAGGAGGCAAAATAATGTTATTACCAAAAAGAACAAAATATCGTCGTCCGCATCGTATTAAATATGAAGGAAAAGCAAAAGGAAATACGAAAGTAGATTTTGGAGAATTTGGATTAAAATCACTAGATGGAGCGTGAATTACAAACCGCCAAATTGAAGCAGCGCGGATTGCGATGACACGTTATATGAAACGTTGAGGAAAGGTTTGAATTAGAATTTTTCCTCATATGGCAAAAACAAAAAAACCATTAGAAGTTCGAATGGGTTCAGGAAAAGGTTCACCTGAAGAATGAGTAGCAGTTGTTAAAACAGGAACTGTTATGTTTGAAGTAGCAGGGGTTTCCGAAGAAACTGCCCGTGAAGCATTACGATTAGCAATGCATAAATTACCAGTAAGATGTAAGATTGTTAAAAAAGGAGAAGAGTAAGAGATGAATGATTTAACCAAAAAATCAGTTGAAGAATTGAAAAAACTGGAAGAAGAATCACGTGCTGAATTATTTGCGTTACGATTCCAATCAGCAATGGGGAATTTAGAAAAACCACATCGCATTGGGGAATTAAAAAAGCAAATTGCTCGCATTTTAACAATCTTATCTGCTCGTAAAAATGCTGGGGAAAATACGGCAATTAATGTTAAAGTTAATTTAAATGAAACATATGCGAAAATTGAAAAAGAATCACAAGCATTTGCAAAACAACGCAAGGCAAAAATTGAACAAATGATGGCTGAGCAACAAGCTGCTGAAGGAAAAATGGCAAATTTAATGGATTTACCATTAAATGATGCAATGGATTTAACAGAAGAACAAGCTGTTGCTTCAACACCAATAGGAGAAACAAATGGTCTTGATGAACAAAAAGCACCAGTTGCTGCAAAGAAACCAGCTGCTGCTAAAGATTCTCCTAAGCAAAAAGATGTTGCGGAAGAAAAAACTGCAACTGGAAAAGCAGCCACACCATCTGCTAAAAAAGCACCAGTGGCTAAAAAAGATGTTGCACAAGAAACTAAAACTGATAAGGATGCAGCATTAAAAGCTTTAATTAAAGAAAAAGCTGCGGAAAAGAAACCAACCGCAAAAAGTAAAACATCAACACCAAGCGACAAAACAACAGTGACTGTTAAATCAGTTACTTCTGCTAAAGCAGATATTGAAGTACCGAAAGAAACAAAAAAAGCAGCATCAACAAAAACTGTCAAAAAAGCAACTGAACTTAATGCAAAAGAAAAATTAGCAGCAATCAAAAGTTCTGTTGCGATGGGTGGTACTGCAAAAGGGCGTGGGTCAGGAGTTAAGATTGATTTAGAATTAAAAGCAAAAGATCCTAACGCAAAAGAATATACTTACGGCACAAATTGAAAAGAAAATCGTGATAAAATTTTAACCGCTAGTAAAACAACAAAAAAAGCCGATGACAAAACAACTAAGAAAGGGACAGGAAAAAAATAATGGAAAGAAATAGTCGTAAAGTCTTACAAGGACGTGTTATTTCAGATAAATCTGAAAAAACAATTACTGTTTTAGTTGAAACATATAAAAATCACCCCTTATATAAAAAACGTGTAAAGTATTCAAAAAAATATTTAGCACACGATGAACAAAATCAAGCCCATATTGGAGATAAAGTAAGCATTATGGAAACGCGTCCTTTATCAAAAACTAAACACTTTCGTTTAATTGAAGTTATTGAAAAAGCAATTGGTTAGTAAGAAGAGGATAATAAAAAAATGATCCAACAAGAATCAAGATTAAAAGTTGCTGATAACTCTGGGGCAAAAGAAGTGTTAGTAATTAAAAATTTGGGTGGTTCATGACGAAAGTTTACTAATATTGGGGATATTGTTGTATGTACAATTAAAAAAGCAACCCCTGGTGGAATTGTTAAAAAAGGGCAAGTTGTTAAAGCGGTTATCGTGCGTACTAAACGTGGTTTGAAACGAAGTGATGGAACACAAATTCAATTTTCAGAAAATGCTGTCGTATTAATTAAAGATGATAAAAACCCACGAGGAACACGAATTTTTGGGCCAATTGCCCGGGAAGTTAAAGATGCTGGTTTTGTAAAAATTGCATCATTAGCACCAGAAGTATTATAGGAGGCTATATTATGAATAAAGTTAAATTTAAAAAAGGTGACTTAGTGAAAGTTATAGCCGGAAAACACAAAGGAACAGAAGGACCAATCATTCGTGTCTTACGTGAAAAAAGTCGTGTGGTAATTGAAGGAATTACAAATATTAAACATGTAAAACCTTCGCAAGATAACACTGAAGGAGGAATTCAACAAGTTCCCGCTTCAGTTCATATTTCAAATGTTGCATTAATTGATCCAAAAAATAAAAAAGAAATTACTAAAATTAGTTATCAAATTGCTGATAATGGTAAAAAAGTTCGCATTGCTCGTAAATCAAAAGCGCATTTAGCGTAGAAAGGAATAATGATTAATAATGAATGTTAATTTAGAAAAAAAATATAAGAATACAATTGTTAAAGAATTATTCAAAGAGCAAGGCTTTCAATCAATAATGCAGGTTCCTGTTGTTAAAAAAATTGTTGTTAACATGGGAGCTGGTGATGCAACACAAAATAGTAAAGTAATTGAAGATATTACAAATGAATTAGCATTAATAACTGGCCTACGACCAGTTGTTACCAAAGCTAAAGGTTCAATTGCTTCCTTTAAATTACGTGAAGGAATGCCAATTGGAGCAAAAGTTACTTTACGTGGGAAAAAAATGTATCAGTTTTTAGACAAACTAATTAACATTGCTTTACCACGAGTAAGAGATTTCCGTGGGCTTAATAAAGATGCCTTTGATGGGCGTGGAAATTATACCCTAGGAATTAAAGAACAAATTATTTTCCCTGAAATTGACTATGATAAAGTTAAAAGAGTACGGGGAATGGATATTACAATTGTCACAAGTGCAACTAATGATGCTGATGCTCAAGCATTATTAAACAAAATGGGAATGCCATTTAAAAAATAGGAGGAAAGAAGATATGGCCAAAAAATCATTAAAAGTTAAACAACAATGCCATCCAAAATTCAAGGTAAGAGGTTATACTCGATGTGGAAACTGTGGGCGACCTCATGCTGTGTTACGTAAATTTGATTTATGTCGTTTATGCTTTAGAAATTTAGCAAGTAAAGGACAAATTCCTGGGGTTAGAAAAGCTTCATGATAGAAAGAGAGACTAATTAATTATGATGATTGATACAATCGCTGATATGCTAACAAGAATTCGCAATGCTAATCAACGTTTACACAGAAGTGTAAAAATGCCATCAAGTAAAATGAAAGTAAGAATTGCTGAGATTTTGAAAGAAGAAGGCTATGTCGAAGATTTTAAAGTATCAGGGGATATTAAAAAAGACTTAACGTTAACTTTAAAGTATAAAGGTAAAACAAAAGTTATTTCAGGATTAAAACGAATCTCAAAACCAGGTTTAAGAGTTTATGTAACCGTTGAAAAAGTACCTCAAGTTTTAAATGGGATGGGAATTGCAATTATTTCAACAAACCAAGGAATTATGACAGACAAAGCAGCAAAACAAGCTCACTTAGGTGGGGAAGTTATTGCTTATGTGTGATAGAAATATTTAAAGGAGAGCAAAACAATGTCTCGAATTGGTAATAGAGAGTTAAAAATTCCAGTTGGTGTTGAAGTAACAATTCAACCAAATAATGTTATTGTAAAAGGCGCAAAAGGACAATTAGAGCAAACAATTCCAAGTGTTATTACTGTTGTCGCCAAAGAAGGTGTTGTGACAACAACTAGAGCAAATGATGTGAAACATAGTAAGCAATTACATGGCACAATTAATTCTTTAATTCAAGGAATGTTAGAAGGTGTCAGCAAAGGTTTCAAAAAAGAATTAGAAATTAATGGAGTAGGGTATCGTGCGGCGTTAGCTGGTGATAAGTTAACGTTAAGTTTAGGATATTCACATCCAGTTGAATATAAAATTCCGCAAGGAATTACAATTACACTTCCAAAGCCAACACAAATTATTGTGGAAGGAATTTCAAAACAATTAGTTGGTGAAGTAGCTGCAAACATCAGAAATTATCGTAAACCAGAACCTTACAAAGGTAAAGGAGTTAAATACAAAAACGAACACATTATCCGTAAAGAAGGAAAATCTGCTGGTAAATAGCAGAAGAAAGGAATATCAACAATGGCAAATTTACAAAGTCAAAGTCGTAGTGCAAAACGAAAAAGAAGACATTTTCGTGTTCGTGCCAAAATTAATGGTACAACAGCTGTTCCTCGTTTAAATGTGTTTAAATCAAATGGGCATTTTTATGCCCAATTAATTGATGATGTGAAGCAAAAAACAATTGTTGCAGCCTCAACATTAAAAATGGCTGGTTTAAAATCAAGAAGCAATATCGCTGCGGCAGAAAAAGTTGGCACTGAAATTGCAAAAAAAGCACTTGAAAAAAAAGTTACAACGGTAGTATTTGATCGTGGTGGATATTTATACCATGGAAAAGTAAAAGCATTTGCAGAGGCTGCTCGTAAAGCAGGATTGAAATTTTAAAAGGAGCAATAAGAAGATATGGCAGAGAATAAAACAGATTTAAAACCAAATACAGGAAACCCAGTTCATCCAGCAGCAAAAAAAGAAGGGCCACAACATAATCCTCGTCAAGGCAATCAACGTTTTGAGCGTAATGATCGCCGTGGCGATGAAAATATGTTTGAAGAAAAAGTCGTAACAATTCGTCGTGTTACTAAAGTAACAAAAGGAGGACGTCATTTCCGCTTTGCGGCAGTTGTTGTGATTGGTGATAAAAAAGGTCGCGTTGGTTTTGGGACTGGGAAAGCAAACGAAGTTCCTGATGCAATCAAAAAAGCAATTAAAGAGGCAAAAAAACAATTAGTAAAAGTGCCACTAGTGGGAACAACTGTTCCGCATGAAGTTATTGGTCATTTTGGAGCAGGAAAAGTATTAATTAAACCAGCTCGCAAAGGGACAGGAGTTATTGCTGGAGGGCCAGCCCGAGCTGTGATTGAATTAGCAGGTTTAGCAGATGTTTATACAAAATCATTAGGATCAAATACCCCAATTAATATGATTCGTGCAACATTAGATGGTTTAAGTAATTTACGAACAATTGATCAAATTGCAAAATTACGTGGTAAAACCGTAGAAGAGTTACAAGGATAAGAGGACAGAACAATGAAATTAAACGAATTACAGTATACTGATGGAGCCCGTCATAGTAAGAAACGACTAGGACGAGGAACTTCATCAGGATTAGGAAAAACAGCTGGTAAGGGACATAAAGGGCAAAATGCCCGCACAGGTGGGGGTGTTCGCCCTGGATTTGAAGGGGGACAAACCCCAATCTTCCGTCGTTTACCAAAGGTTGGTTTTACTAATTTAACAACCAAAAAATATGTCTTGTTAAACTTAAGTGATTTGGAAAAGTTAGGATTAAATGAAATTAACCATCAAACATTAGTTGCCAAAAAAGTGCTAAAAAATGAAAAAGAATTAATTAAAATCTTAGGTAATGGTACAATATCTAAGAGTGTTAATGTTAAAGTTAACAAAGTTTCGCAAACTGCAAAAACAGCAATTGAAAAAGCTGGAGGAAAAGTGGAGGTAATATAGTGAAAACTAAAGCGAAAAAAAGAAAAACAACTCGCCGTAATCGTGAGGTTGACATTGTTAAATCATCAAATTTTTTTGTTAAAAATAAAGATTTGATTAAACGAATTGGCTTTACTTTATTAATTTTAGTTTTAATTCGTTTAGGTAGTTATTTAACAGTTCCAGGCGTAAAAATTTCACCTAACTTTCAAGATTTATCAAACAATGATCAGTTCTTTAGTTTGATTTCGATGTTAGGGGGAGGAACACTTGGAAAGTTTTCAATTTTAGCTTTAGGAGTATCACCTTATATTACTGCATCTATTATTGTGCAGTTATTATCAACCGATGTAATTCCGCCCTTATCACGCTGAGCAAAAAGTGGTGAACGTGGGCGGAAAAAATTAGATCGTTTAACAAAATGATTAACAATTCCGTTTGCAATTATGCAAGGAATTGCCACAATTTTTACTATGGCAAACCAAGGCATTATTTCTCCAAAATGAGATTCATCTGATTTTGGAACTGGAAGTCCAATCTTTTATTATACATTAGTTCCGACAGCCTTAATTGCAGGAACAATGTTAATGCTTTGATTAGCTGATCAAATGACAATTAGAGGGATTGGTAATGGGGTCTCATTAATTATTTTTGCTGGAATTGTTGCGCAATTACCAAATAATTTACAAACAACCTTTAAATTCTGAATTTCAGGACAAGAAGATATTAACTTATTATTTGATGGAATTTTAAAATTCTTAGTGTATGTCGTAATGTTCTTATTGGTTGTTTTATTTGTTGTAATGTTAAATGAATCAGAACGTAAATTGCCAATTCAGCAAACAGGAAGTGGTTTAGTATCAGGAAATGAAGAAAACCGCCCCTTCTTACCATTAAAAATTAATTCCGCCGGAGTTATTCCCGTAATTTTTGCCTCGGCATTAATTTCAGCCCCAATTACTGTTGCACAAATTATTAGTGTAAGTAATCCAAATAATGGTTTTGTGCAATTTACAAATAATTATTTATCGTTTAGTACATGACCAGGAATTATTATTTATGCAATTTTAACAATTTTATTTACTTTCCTATATTCACAAGTACAAATGAATCCTGAAAAAATTGCTGAGAATTTTCAGAAGGCCGGAACTTTTATTCCTGGCGTTCGCCCTGGGAAAGAAACGGAAAAATACATTAAAGGAACAATCAACCGTTTAAGTATTTTAGGATCAGTCTTTTTAGCAGCAATTGCGATTTTACCCTATGTGATTAGTAAATTAACAGCTTTACCAAGTGCATTAGCAATTGGAGGAACAGGGTTAATTATTATGGTATCAGTAGCATTAGAAACAATGCGTCAAGTTAAAGGGCGAATTACGCAACAAGCGTTTATTGATAAAAAATCACAACAATTAACTGATGATACTAAAGATTCATATTTATGATAGAAAGCCAGAGGAAAGTTAATGCGAAATTTTATTTTGTTAGGAGCTCCTGGAAGTGGAAAAGGAACCCAATCAGACCATTTAGTCAAAAAGTTTGGTTTTACTCATATTTCAACTGGCAATATTATTCGAGATAATATTAAGCAAAAAACACCATTAGGTATTTTGTGTCAACAGTATGCTGACCAGGGAAAATTAGTTCCGGATGATATTATGATTCAAATGGTTGAAAACCATTTACAAATAGTAAGTGGTGATTTAATTTGAGATGGTTTTCCACGCACAATTGCACAAGCAAAAAAATTAGATCAATTATTGCAAAAACTAAATAGCAAAGTTGACCATACGTTATATTTTGAAATTGATGAAGCAAAGTTAATCGAACGAATTACGGGACGTTTAACTTGTCTAACTTGTGGGCGAACATATCATAAAACAGCATTGCCACCAAAAGTAGCATGAATTTGTGATGATGATCAAACCCCATTAGTACAACGAAAAGATGATAACGAAGAAAAAATTAAAATTAGATTAGCGGCATATCATGCTGATACTGCACCGTTAATTGAATATTATTTAAATCAGCAAGTATTAACCGTTATTGATGCTGATATGGAAGGACATGCTGTTTGAGATCAAATTATGGCAGTTTTAAAATAACGGAGATTGGAGGTAATAGATAAAATGGCCAAAACTGATTTATTAGAAGTACAAGGAACAATTTTAGAAGTATTACCAAATACAATGTTTAAGGTGCAATTAGAAAATGGCGCAACTATTTTAGCTCACGTTTCGGGTAAAATCCGGATGAATTACATTCGCATTTTACCCGGCGATACAGTAGTTGTGGAAATGTCACCTTATGACTTAGAACGTGGGCGTATTGTTTTTAGACATAAATAAACAAAATAACAAAAATTTTGGTAAAGGAGAATACACGATGAAAGTAAGATCATCAGTTAAAAAAATCTGCGACAAATGTCGTGTAATTAGAAGAAAAGGGCGTGTGATGATAATTTGTTCACAGCCAAAACATAAACAACGACAAGGTTAAAAAGGGAGGAAAAGAAAATGGCACGTATTGGCGGAGTAGATATTCCAAATGATAAGCGCGTAGTAATTGCGTTAACATATATTTATGGAATTGGAAAACCACAATCACAACAAATTTTAAAAGAAGCAAAAATATCAGAAGATATTCGTGTTAAAGATTTATCAGAAGATGAATTAACAACAATTAGAAATGAAATTGCCAAATTAAAAACCGAAGGAGACTTACGACGTGAAGTTGCCTTGAATATTAAACGTTTAATGGAAATTGGTAGTTATCGTGGAATGCGTCATCGTAAAAGTTTGCCTGCACGCGGACAGTCGTCAAAGCAAAATGCACGAACAGTTAAAGGACCACGTAAAACAGTTGCTAATAAGAAAAAATAGTAGATAAGGAGAACAATTATGGCTGTTAGAAAAAAAACGAATAAGAAAAAAGTTAAAAAAAATGTCCTAAAAGGAATTGCACATATTCATTCAACTTTCAATAATACAATTGTTACCCTTTCTGATGAAGCGGGTAATGTCATTTCATGAGCATCAGCAGGGGCAATGGGTTTTAAAGGAAGCAAAAAGTCAACTCCTTATGCTGCTCAAATGGTTGCTGAAGCAGCTGGGAAAGCAAGCCAAGAACACGGAATGAGTAGTGTTCAAGTTGAAGTAAAAGGGCCAGGCCCAGGGCGTGATGCTGCGGTACGGAGCATTCAAGCAATTGGATTAGAAATCACTTCAATTAAAGATGTAACGCCAATTCCTCACAATGGGGCACGTCCACCAAAAAGACCAAGAGGATAGGAGAAAGATTAGGCGATGAAACAATTTATTAGACCAGAATTTAAATTACAAGCAGAAGATAAAGCCAATAATTACGGAAAATTTTTAGTTGAACCATTAGAACGAGGATTTGGTGTAACATTAGGAAATGCGATACGTCGAACATTACTATCAGCAACACCAGGAGCCGCCGTTTTTGCTGTTCGAATTAAAGGTGCCTCGCATGAATTTACTGCTATTCCCGGTGTTGTTGAACATGTTACAAAAATAATTTTAAATATTAAAAATTTAGTATTAAAAATTAATCAAGATATTATTCCCGATGGAGAATCGGTAATTTTAAAAGTTGTTTCTTCAAAAGAAGGAGAAATTTACGCAAGAGATTTAGTTGTCCCAACGGGAGTAGAAGTTATTAATGGTGATTTATTATTAGCAACAATTGCTAAAGGTGGAGAATTAGATTTAGAGTTACATGCTCGTAATTCACGTGGGTATAAATCATTTACAGATAATAAAAAAGAAAAAAAATATGCTGATTTAATTGTCATTGATTCAAACTATTGTCCAATTCAGCGTGTGGCATATAATGTTGATCCAACAAAGGTTGGAAAAAATGCTGACTTAGAAAAATTAGAATTAGAAATTCAAACTGATAGTTCAATTACGCCAGTTAATGCTGTTGCAATGGCAGCAAAAGTTATTACTGAGCATTTAGAATTTTTTGTTAACTTGAATGAAGCAATTAAAGCAACCCAAATTATTTCATCGGAAGCAGAGGCTGAAGAAGATGAATTAGAGCGTAGCATTGATGAACTAGAATTTACGCAACGTTCACAAAATTGTTTAAAAAGAGCAAAAATTGATACCTTGCGTGATTTAGTTTCAAAATCAGAAGATGAAATTCAAGAAATTAGAAACTTAGGGAAAAAATCATTAACAGAAATTAAAGATAAAGTGGCCCAATTAGGTTTACACTTTCGACGTGATTAAGAGAGGTGAAATAGGATGTCATATCAACAAAAAAGAGGGAAAAATACTGCATGAAGAAATGGCTTAATGCGTAATTTAGCAACCGAGTTAATTATTAATGAACGTTTAGAAGTAACAGAAACACGGGCAAAAGAACTACGCCGCCATGTTGATAAATTAGTTACATTAGGGAAACGACAAGATTTACATGCTCGTCGTCGTGCTGCTAGTTTTTTACGTGATATTGATGCAAATGAAAAAGAAACTGCATTACAAAAATTATTTAATGGCATTGCCAAAAAATATCAAACTCGTAATGGTGGCTATACACGCATTTTAAAATTAGATAATCGTAAAGGAGATAATGCTCCAATGGTGATTATTGAATTAGTCTAAACCAAAAAACTAACTGTTGTATCGTTAGTTTTTTTCTTTTTATGATAAAATAAAACCTGAAAGGAATTTAACGATGATTACAATTAAAACAGACCAAGAAATTGAATATATGCGCAAAGCTTGCACAACATTAAAACAAATTCACCAAGAATTAAAAGCGATGATTAAACCAGGAATGACAGGCATTATGCTTAATCATCGCGCAGAAGAAATTATTCGAGCAAATAATTGCGAACCAAATTTTAAAGGTTTATATGGTTTTCCAGCTGCAATTTGTGTTTCTTTAAATGAAGTTTTAGTTCATGGAATTCCAAATCATACGCCATTTATGGAGGGTGACCTTGTTTCTGTCGATGCAGGTTGTTCATATGAAGGTTATAATAGTGATGGTGCTTTTACTGTAATTGTTGGTAAACCGCGAACAGCAGAACATGTGAAGTTATTAACTGTTACTGAAACAGCCTTAGCAAAAGCAACTGCAATTTTAAAACCAGGAGTGCGAATTGGTGATATTGGTGAAACAATTCAAACATATGTTGAAGGAGAAGGTTTTTTCTTGCCAACTGAATTTACCGGCCATGGGATTGGGCGAGAATTACATGAAGATCCAATGATTCCTAATGTTGGAACAGCAGGTGTCGGAATGCGCTTACAAGCTGGAATGACAATTTGTATTGAACCAATGGTTCAAATTGGAACTAAATCAATTAAAATGTTAGATGATAATTGAACGCCAGTGTCAGCTTTGCACTTATGCAGTGCGCATTTTGAAGATACCATTTTAATTACACCAACTGGATATGAAGTTTTAACTTAAATTTTCTTGTTAATAAATTGAAAAATCGGTAATTATTGTGTATCATAAATAAATAGGGCTTTATGTTTAACATGAAGGGAGATATTATGCGATTTAAACAAAGAAATTGAGTTTGAAAAATTAATATTTTTGGCAAACATATTAAAGTTGGAGCAGGGAAAAGAAATCCGTTTGATTATGCCCGAGTTAAAAAAATGACACGAGAATTAATAAAAAAACAACGATTAGAAGCAAAAACAAATAAAAATAATAACTATCAATTTTAAAAAACCATACTAAGAAAGTATGGTTTTTTAAATTATTTATTAAAATGATAACTATTTTTAATTTTTTGATAAATCATTGTTTTGCAATCTTGATCAAGAAATCCAATAAAAGTAAAAACACCAACAAAATGATAACCAATGCCGAATTTTTTTTCATTTAATTTTGCAAAAGTAATTAATTGAGTTTTATGATGCAATTGTTTTTCGCCTAATTTTTGTTGTTTTATAAGATTGTTTGTGCCATTAAAATAGTAAATGTAAGTTCAATCATCTGACATATAATTTGCATACCCTTTTTTAATTGCTAATTCTTTTTGCTGCAGAGGAACAATATTAGGAAATCAAACTTGCTGATAGTGATTAATATTATAACCACTTGTTAAAGTTGAAAGATGATTTTCATCAGTAAACAAGGTGCTTAAGACATCAAAAATTGTCCGAAATATTATTTGATCATCAGTTGTAATTTCTTTTTGTTGTAAAATTTTTTGTAATGTTTCATTTGGCATTTGAGGAATCCTTCTTTTTAAACTTGTCAATTATTTTACTTTTCTAATATAATAATTATACTAAAAAGAGATTAAAATGTTATAATTATGGCAAGAATTGATTGAGAGAGGGGATTACAATGTTTTTATCATTTCTTATTGTAGCACAAAATAATCAGACAAAATTAATGAAAACTTTACTATCAATTAAAGAACAAACAAGTGATGATTATGAAATTGTTTTAATTGATGATAGTGGATTCCAACCAAAATCACCACTCTTAGAATTTATGAATGAATGTTTTTATAATAATATTGGTAAACAAATTCAAATAATTACAAATTTACGAAGTCAAGGTTTTTCATATGGCATTAATACCGCTATTTCAATTGCGCAAGGAGATTTTTTTATGATTGTTGATGAAGGACAAACAATTCATAAAACAGCAGTTGCAGTTTTAAAAGAAAAAGTTGAAACATATCAAGTTGACCATAAAAAAATTGATATGCTTGAATTTCGTTTACAGTATGCTAATTCAAAGGAAAAAAGCGAAATTTGAAATAAATGTAATGTTTTACTATCACCTAAAACTAATAAAGAAGTGTTAGCATATATTAATTCTTCACTTTTTACAAAGATATTTCGTCGAAACCTTATTTTGCAAAAAAATATTACATTACTTGATTATCGTCGTACCGATACTTTCTTTATTTATAACGCATTAGTTTATACTGGTGGTTTTGTTGCAATTAAAGATGTTTTAGTTGAGTATGACTTAGGAATTGTTAATTATAGTGTTTTTGATTTAATTAAACAATGAATTTATATTTTTAATTTATATCGTGATTTAAATTTATATCGTGAATATCAAGAAGAATTAGAGTATTCTTTTATTCGTTTTTGCTTAATAACATTTTTAGAAATTGTTAGTTTACAAAACAATAAAAGATTATTAATTAAAGCTATTCATAGTGCCGAGAACAAGTTAGAACGTCGTTATAAAAGTTTTGTGAAAAATAAATATATTAAAAATGTGAAAGAACCACAATTTAAAATGATTGTTGCTGATATTAAAGGTTTTATTAAACATTGAAAACTGGAAAATACAAAATAAATGATGCAAGAGTTAGCAAACAATAAAAATTCAACCGTTACTACGATATCAGAACCGGAAGAAGAATATCAGCTTCATCAATTAGCGCGTCCAGTTCGTGTCATTTTTGCTCGTTTTTTCGATATTATTTTAGCGAGTTTAATTCCCTTAGCACTAACTTTAACGATGAAATATTGAGATCAAGCTCGAACAATTTGAGCTCCTATTTTAGTTATTGGGATTACTTTTGTTCTTTTCTTTCTTTATTTTATTCTTATTCCTTATTTTTGAGATGGTAAAACAATTGGAAAGTTTTGTTTTCAAATTAAATTAGTTACTAGTGAAACAAAATTAAAATTAGCGGTTATTTTTACTCGTGAGTTATTTATTACATTTTTACCATGATTTGTTGTTTTATTAACAAATTTAAGTTTAAATTTAATTTTTAAAGTTAGTTTAAGTGATTTGTTTCGGGCAACTAATAAAAATCCAATAGCATTAATTATTATTCGAACTATAACAACAATTTATTTTTTATGATATATTGGTTTAATCTTTGGTTTAGTATTAAATCCAAACCATCAAATTTTATTTGATCGTCATTTTCATTTATTTACTGTAAAGAAAAATCCCATTTCTAAAAAAGAACCAAAAGAACCAAAAAAATTAATAACAAGAAAAACAAAACATATTCATTTGCAAGAAAACCAACCAGGAAATATTTCTGATGAAATATTAAAAGAAATTGATGAATTATAGGGTAAAATGTAATTGTTTGTAAAGAAAGGCAGAATATCATGCTCAATGAATTTATTGAAAATTTAAATCCAAATCAACGCGAAGCTGTTTTAGCAATTACTGGACCAGTGCGAATTATTGCTGGCGCTGGAAGTGGCAAAACACGTATTATTACTAATAAAATTGCATATTTAATTAAATATGCTAATTTGCAACCATGACGGATTTGTGCTGTTACGTTTACTAATAAAGCTACTAATGAAATGAAAACACGTATTGTTGATATGATTGGAAATAGTGGTCAGCGTTGTCTGATTGCAACTTATCACGCTCTATGTGTTCGTATTTTACGAGAAGATATTATTCATTTAAATTATGATCGGCAATTTAATATTATTGATATGGCAGATCAAGATAGCATCATCCGCAATATTTATAAAACATTACCTGTGAAATATGATGCACAAGAAGCAAAAATGGTCAAGAATTTTATTTCCAAATGAAAAAATGACTTTATTAGTCCAAATAGTGCAAAACAATTGGCAAGTGGGGATGAAGTACGATGAGCAGAAATTTATGACGTTTATGAAAAACGTTTACGAGAGATAAATAGCGTTGATTTTAATGATTTAATTTTATTAACATATAAGTTATTTAAAAATAATGTGGAAGTATTGAAAAAATGACAAAATCGTTTTGATTATTTTTTAGTTGATGAATTTCAAGATACTAATGAATTACAATTTGATATTATTAAATGATTAGTTGGTGACAATCACAATATTACCGTTGTTGGTGACCCTGACCAAACCATTTATTCGTGGCGAGGAGCAAAAATTAATTTAATTTTAAATTTTGATAAGTATTTTCCACACACCCAAACAATTATTTTAAATGAAAATTATCGGTCAACACAAAATATTTTATCATTAGCTAATAATTTAATTATTCATAATAAAAATCGAATTGAAAAAGATTTATTTACTATTAAAGCTTCAGGTCAATTACCAATTTTATATCACGGTGCTAATAGTAGCGATGAAAGTGATTTTGTAGCTCATAAAATTAAAACTTTAATGAAAGAAGAAAATTATAATTATAATGATATTTTAATTTTATATCGTGCCAATTACTTATCGCGTGATTTAGAAGGAGCTCTTGCTGATTATGGCCTTTCATATCGTATTTTTGGTGCTTTTAAATTCTATGAACGAAAAGAAATTAAAGATGCCCTTGCTTTTTTAAAAATAATTATGAATAATGATCCTTTAGCCATTGAACGGATTTTGTTGTTAACGCCAAAAATTGGACCAAAAGCATTTGAACAAATTATGCAAATATTAAAAGAACAGCAAATAATGTTTACAACATTATTGGAACAACATTTTGATTTGTTACCATTAAATCTTCAACATAGTTTAAATAAACTGCGAGAAGCAATTGTAATAGCATTGGGACAATTACCAACCGCTAAGTCAATTGAAAGCCTATTAGTGCTACTATTAGATAAAACAGGTTATTTGCAGCGCTTACGTGATAACTTTGAAGAAGAACGAGAAGAAAATATTTTAGAATTAATTGCTTCAGTTGTTAAATTTGATAAGCAAAATAAGGATTTAGAAGGAACGGAATTATTAAGTGAATATTTACAATTGATTTCATTACAAACTGACAGTGATAGTGATGATTTAACTGATAATACTATTTCTTTAATGACAATTCATAATGCAAAGGGATTAGAAAAAAAGGTTGTTTTTATTGTTGGTTTAAATGAAGGAATCTTTCCAACAACGCAGGCTATTAAAATGGGAACTGAACAATTAGAAGAAGAACGACGAGCCTTATACGTTGCCATTACAAGGGCAAAAGAATTGTTGTTTATAAGTTATGCTGATGGTTATTCATATATTACGGGTAATGAACGCTTTGAATCACGATTTATTAAAGAATTAAATGGTGATTTTTATGAAAAAGTTAATAGTGAAAGGTTGTTTAGTAAGCCAAAGTCAATTACTATTTCTTTTCATAATCAAAGTGAAAAACAATCACGCACTACTTTTCATCTTAATAAAAACCTTGAGTCATCTTTTAAATCTAATCCATGAAAAGTAAATGATACTGTTAGTCATGAATTATTTGGAATTGGAGTTGTTGTTAAAATCATTGCCCAAAATGTACAAATTGCTTTTCCGAGTCCTTATAATATCAAAATTATTTCAGCAGATAGTCAAGCAATTAAAAAAGTAGAATAATAAAAGAAAATAATAATGTCAATTATTTGAAATTTTTATTTAAAAACATAAAAAATTGTTAAGGGATAATATACTTATTTTTATTTTTTTTGATATAATAAGTGAGTATATTTTAAAGGAGGAAATTTAATGGCATCATTTAAAGCTGTTATCGCTGATCCTGTTGGGATGCATGCACGTCCAGCAGCATTAATTGTAGGAGAAGCAGGCAAATACCAGTCAGATATTACTATTTTCTCAGGAGGAAAAACTGGTAACTTAAAATCAATCATGACTATTATTGCGTTAGGAATTCATCAAGGTGCAGAAGTAGAAATTGTTGCAACTGGTTCTGATGAAGACGCAGCAATTGCAGGGATTGAAAAAGTAATGAAGGATAACAAGGTTATTTAGGGTAATTTTATTAAATATACAAAAATTAAAAAATAATAGATTTATCTATTATTTTTTTGTATATTTTTGATACTTGTTTCTTTCTTAGTATTTTAAGGGAAAATTATTATATAATAATGAGGAGGTGTATGAAATGGTAATTCTTGCAATTGAGACAAGCTGTGACGAAACTAGTATTGCGATTTTTAAGAATGGAAAAATTTTAGCAAATATTATTTCGTCACAAATTAAAGAACATACAAAGTATGGCGGAGTTGTTCCAGAACTTGCTTCGCGGTTACATTTAAAAAACTTTTCTTATGTTTTACTTGAAGCTTTGCAAAAAGCTAAGATTAATATAACAGAGTTACAATACATTGCATACACAGCAAAACCAGGTTTAATTGGAGCATTACATATTGGGAAAATAATAGCAGAAACATTGTCTAATTATTTAGAAATTCCAATTTTACCTTTAAACCATTTATATGGTCATATCTATGCTAGTGCAATCAATAATGATTTTTTATTTCCTCTTTTAGCAGTTCTAGTTAGTGGTGGCCATACTCAGTTAATATTGATGAAAAAACATTTGAATTTTGAAATTTTAGGCTCAACATTGGATGATGCAATTGGTGAATGTTATGATAAGGTTGCCCGAATGTTGGACTTAGGGTATCCGGGCGGGCCAGTTATTGATAAGTTAGCAGCGACAGGTACAACAACACAATATCACTTACCATTACCATTAAATGACCAAAGTTATAATTTCTCTTTTAGCGGATTAAAATCAGCCGTGGCTAATTTAATTGTAAAAGAACAACGTAATACTAAAATTAACCTGTCTAATTTTTGCGCGACATTTCAAAAAACATGTGTTGATATTATTATGCGAAAAACAAAATTAGCAATTCAAAATTTTCAACCGCAAATGGTTACGTTAGTCGGTGGGGTTTCAGCTAATAGCGCATTACGAGCAGCAATTTTAAATTTGGCAGCACCAAATTTAAAAGTCATTATTCCAAAATTAGAATATTGTACGGATAATGCTGCAATGATTGCTCGGTTAGCAGCACAAGAACTACTGGAAAACAACATAAAAGGAGACTAGATAAAATGGCATCATTTTTATCAAAATTAGAAACATTTGATTCAAAGAATTTTACTAAAAAAGAAAATGAAATTATTAAATATATTAAAGAAAATATGAAAGAAGTAACAACAATGAATATTGAAGTTTTAGCACAGCAGGTAAATACTGGTTATAGTGCAATATATGGTTTATTACGAAAAATGCAAATTAATGGTTATCGAGACTTTTTAATTGCGATTGCTGCTGATATTGAAATTAAATCATTAGATTTTGAAAATATGGAAAGTCTAATGAAGAAGACATATTTTGATATTCTTAATCAAAATGATACGATGATTAATAATGAAAAGATGAATCAAACAATTAATGCAATTAAAGGAGCATATCGAATTTTTGTAATTGGAATGGGTTCAACAAATGCTTTATCACAAACATTAGCGTTAGAATTATATCGTTTTGGCTTTAATGCTTTTAATCTAAATGAGAATGAAGAAGACTTAATGGTTCGTTCTCGTTTTATGAATAAAAATGATTTAATTTTAGCCTATTCATTATTCGGTGATAATGAAGCAGTTAATAAAGCATTAACAATTGCAAAAGAAAAAGGAGTAACTATTGTAGTAATTTCTGGGAAAGATATGTCAAAAGCAGTTAAATTAGCGAATTGGTCACACATTATTTCAACCCCAAATCAACGGGTAAATGATCATAAAATTTATGTTAACAAATTATTACCTTGAATGTATTTTACTGATGATTTAATTAATAAAGTTTGATCATCAGATATTGTTGATAAAGATTTTGTAATGGCTCAACAAGACAATCGTTGAGATTATTAAAACAATGGATAATATTTCAATTCTCTCAAAGTTATCAATGATTCAAGGAACTTGCACAAAAAAAGAAATTAAAATTGCAAATTATATTCGTGAAAATATTCATAATATTCGAAATCTTAAAATTGAAGATTTGTCAAAAGCAACTGGAATAGGTTATTCACCAATTTATTCTTTAATTAAAAAATTAGGCTTTATTGGTTATCGTGATTTTATTATTGCAATCGTTGCAGAACAAGAACGTTTGGAAACCAATAATTTGTATTTAGATGCAACAGAAAATATTTTTTTATATTATCAAGATATGTTAGAACGTAATCAACAGACTTTTGATAATGTTAAAGTTTTAGAAACAGTTACTTTACTAAAAAAAGCGAAAGTAATTTATTTAGCTGGTTTGGGAATTTCATCGTTAGCAGTAAAAGAATTAGCTACCCGTTTATTTAGTTTTGGGTTTACTTGTAGTTTGTTGGTGGAAAATGAAAACAATATTATTACCCGTGCGAGTTTAATACAACCAGATGATTTATTAATTTGTATAAGTTTAGAAGGAAAAACAATGGCTGTGATAGCAGCAGCTAAGGAAGCTAAAAATAATGGGGTAAATGTAATTGGTATTACATCAAAATATAATTCGGATTTATCAAAATATACCGATATTATGCATACTATTGTTTCTTCAACTTTGTATGAAAAAAATGAAATTTTTATTTCTGCTTTATTACCGTTAATATATTGAAATGATAATTTAATTAAAACTCTTTTATCTGTTGATAAAGAGCATCAATATTTAGAAAATAGAATTAAAAGTAATAAAATTTTAAAAAAATATTGTTAAAATCAAAGGAACTAATGTTCCTTTTTATTTTTTATAGTACAATATAAATTAAATATAGAAAATGTTAAGAGGGAAACAAAATGACACCACATATCAATGCTAAACAAGAAGAAATTGCCGAAACAGTCTTAATGCCCGGAGACCCATTACGAGCAAAGTTTATTGCGGAAACTTTTCTAGAAAAGATAAAATTAGTAAATGAAATTCGAAATATGTATATCTATACTGGAACTTATAAAAATAAAACAATTACAGTTGCTGGAAGTGGAATGGGCTGTCCAAGTATTGGGATTTATTCATATGAATTATTTAAATTTTATAATGTTGATAATATTATTCGAATTGGTTCAGCGGGTAGTTATGATGATGCACTAAAGATTTATGATATTGTTAATGCAACAGCAGCTTATGGTGAAAATAATTATGCTAGAATTGTAGCAGGAATAGAAGATGAAGTTTTAAATTCTTCACAACATCTTTTTGCAACAATTGAAGAAGTTGCTAAAGCAAAGCAAATTAAAACTTTCCCTGGAATTGTTCATTCATCTGATGTGTTTTATCGTAAAAATGAGGATGATTGAAAAAAAATTAAAGCCAAGTATAATACAGTATGTGTAGAAATGGAAGCATTTGCTTTGTTTGCGAATGCATTAACATTAAAGAAAAATGCAGCAGCATTATTAACAATTTCTGATTCCTTTATTACAGGTGAATTAACAACAGCAGCCGAACGACAAAATAATTTTTACCAAATGGTAGAGTTGGCATTAGAAAGTGCAATTAAATTATAAAAGAAAAAAGGAGAAAAAATATGACAACAGTTTTACAGTTATACCAAGATCAAGTTAAAGATCAAAGTGAAGTTACAATTTTGGGATGAGTGCGTTCTAATCGTAGTAGTGGTAAATTAGGTTTTTTAGTTATGAATGATGGGACTGTTTTTGATAATGTGCAAATTGTTTATAGACCAGAGCAACTTGCTAATTTTTTAGCAATTAGTAGTTTACGAATTTCATCAGCAATTAAAGTAGTTGGAAAGTTTTGCTTAACACCATCTGCAAAACAACCATTTGAAATTCAAGCATCAGTAATTGAAATTCTTGATGAGGCAACTGAAGATTATCCATTACAAAAAAAAGAGCATTCTTATGAATATTTACGTGAAATTGCTCATTTGCGAGCAAAAACTAATACATTTAATGCAGTTTTCCGAATTCGTAGTAGTAGTTCTTTTGCAATTCATGAATTTTTTAATAAAAATAATTTTATTTATGTTCATACACCAATTATTACTGGAAATGACGCTGAAGGTGCTGGTGAATCATTTATTGTAACAACGAGAACGGATGACAATTATAATGAAGATTTTTTTGGGAAAAAAGCTAGTTTAACTGTTTCAGGTCAGCTTCATGCTGAGGGTTTTGCACAAGCTTTTCGCAATGTTTATACTTTTGGTCCAACATTTCGTGCTGAAAATTCTAATACAACAAGACATGCTGCTGAATTTTGAATGATTGAGCCTGAAATTGCTTTTATTGATCTAGAAGAAAATATGGCATTAATTGAAAAAATGATTAAGCATATTATTAATTATTTATTTGTTAATAATAGCCATGAACTTGCCTTTTTAAATAGTAACGTTGATGATAAATTATTGAAAAGATTAAAAAGTGTTATAAATGATGAATTTGTTCGTCTATCATATACAAAGGCAATTGAAATTTTGCAAAAAGCTGTGACAAAAGGCCAAAAATTTGAAAATACGAATATTTTTTGAGGAATGGATTTACAAACTGAGCATGAAAGATATTTATGTGAAATAGAAACAAAAAAACCAACCTTTTTATTTAATTATCCAAAAGAAATTAAAGCATTTTATATGAAAATTAATGATGATAATAAAACAGTTGCGGCTTGTGATTTATTAGTGCCAGGAATTGGAGAATTAGTTGGTGGTAGTGTTCGTGAAAATGATTATGATAAAATTGTTAACCGTTGCAATGAATTAAAAATTCCAACGATAGATTTACAATGATATATTGATTTACGAAAATATGGATATTATAAAAGTGCAGGTTTTGGATTAGGGTTTGAACGTTTTGTTATGTATGTGACAGGAATGACAAATATTCGTGATGTGATTCCATTTCCACGCACCCCACGAAACTTATTATTTTAATTTGATGCATATAAAAATTTTATTTAATTATAAATTTTTTTTTGTTATAATTTTAGCATTGCATAGATAGGGAGACATAAAATATTTAACTTAGTTACTTATGATAATATGAAAGGAACATATATAAATGAACGAAGTTATTAGACAATTACGAATTCATAAAGGATTAACTCAACGTGAATTAGCCAAAATGTCAGGGTTACAACAATCAACTATTTGTCGAATTGAAAAAGATTGTTCAAAAACAAGTTGAAATAAAATTTTAAAATTACTCGTTGCACTAAAATTAGATGTTAAAAAATTTATTGATAAATTATATACATACAATGAATATAAAGTATATGAGTTTTTATCATTAATTATTGATAACCCCAAAATTCGTAAAGAGCTTGATCAAAATCCACGATTATTAGCATTAAAAGTATTACGAATTTTTACTAATTAAGAAAAAAGTTAGATAATTTTGTCTTACCATGCAGTTGAATTAACTATGAAAATAAAACAAAGACCTATTAGGTCTTTTATCTTTTAATAAACGGTTTAATTAAAAAATGATATAATAATACTATATATTAATTATTAATTATAGTAATGTGAGGAATAAAAATTGATTTGAGATTATTATTTTATCTTTGATGGTAATGGTGAAGAACAAAATTTACGATGTATTTGTAAAACAGCTGCTGATGCAGAACAAGCATTAGAGGATTGTTATTTAGATAATAAATATAATGTAGATATTATTAAAGCAATTTCATTTTGTTTAATATTTACATTTGATAGTACAACTGATAATTACGAATTAAACAAACAAGGAACAGAAAGTTTTATTAAAAAATTATCAATTTGTCAACAATGTAATCGTGTTAAAAATAAATTAGATCGCCATCAACTTTGTTCAGAATGTGAAAGTGAATTAGTTGGTTTGGAAACTTTTCAATGTGATTTATGTAAAAAACACCGTCTTGTTCGAGATGACTTTAATCGCGAATTATTTGGAAAATTATTAGTAAATAATAAAGAATATATAATTTGTTTTAAATGTGCTGCACAAAATTTTCAAAAGGACGCAAAAACAGAAGGGATGAAAAGATAGTGAATACAATTAAAAATTTATATATTGTTTTTTATACTGATAATGCGCATTATCCTAACCAAGGGAAAATTGTTAAAGTTTTTACTGATAGTGAACCAGCAAGAAAATATTTATTGACAAAAGTTAATTTAAACGGAAAAAAAATTACAAAAGATAATAAATGAATTTTAAAAGTGTATAGTTATGTTGGAGCTAATGATTTTTATGAATACTCAAAATGAGAAACAACTCAATTTAAAAATATGGTTGGCAATTGTATTCATTGTCATAAATATTTTTTACGAGAAAATAATGCTAATATGTGTGATGAGTGTTTAGGGCAAGTAAAACAAGGTTTAAAAGAATGTGAAGTTTGTCATAATTTTTTTAACCCAGTTGGGATTAAATTTGTTTCAAATGGTGATGTTTTTCCATCTTTAGCTTGTCAGGAATGCACACAAACATTATTACAAAATTTAAATATTAAATAGTTTTTTAAAAAATAAAATTTTAACAAAAAGATACCATCAAAATATTAAAATAATATTAATTATAGGAGGTTTTTTATGTTAAAGTGGAATACTAAAATTTTATTTTATGTACGGTTAAATGTTTTATTTTTAATTTTATTTTTTTTAATTACTGATTTAGTATTAGCAATAATTAGTCCGCAACCCCAATTTTCTGATTTAGGATATGCAGAACGAGTATCAAATTATTATTCGTTTTTTACAACGCAAACTAATTATATTGTTGCTGTCTATTTTTTCATTTATTTATTTGAAAATAAGTTTAAAATTCAAAGTCCTAGTTATTTAATTAAATTAGCGGTGACAACATATATTACAATTACAATGGTAGTTTTTTTGACTTGGAATTTTTACAAGTAAACAAGATGCTAATCAATACAATGTATATGCTTGAATATCAACAATTGTTTTGCGCTTAGTAATTCCAATTAGTATGATTATTAGTTATATTTTAACAGCAGGTACTTTTCAATATAATTTAAAACAACATTATAAATTAGCATTATGATTAATTTTAATTTATCCAGTTTGTTATTTTATTGTAATTTTAATTCGAGGAACATTACGTCATTTAGATGATAGACCATCTGATACTTGATATCCTTATTTTTTTCTTAATGTTTATCAAGAGTGAGGATGATTAATTTTAACTTTTTCTTTTATTTGTATTTTAACTTTATTTATTGGTTTACAATATTTATATATTTTTTTAAATAATAAGTTATATTCGAAATATCAGGGAGAAACATTAAACAAACGAGTAAATGAAAAAATATTTGGTATTAGTGGAAAAAGAATGACATTGCATAAAAAAGATGTTTTCATTCCACAATCAGTGCTAAATGTTTTTAAAAATGATTCTTCTGAAGGAGGAAAATATGATTAGCAAAAAATAAAGTGTTAAGTTAAAAAACTTGACTCTTTTTTAATTTCGGGTATTATATAAAGGATGTTAAGTTTTATAGTTTAACATGAACACAGAATTAGAAAGGAAATTATTAATGGTAAAATTACGTTTAAAAAGAATAGGTAAAAAGAAAGCAGCATTCTATCGAATTGTTGCAACAGATGCTCGTGTCAAACGTGATGGAGAATATATTGAGTTAATTGGAACATATAATCCTATTAATGGTGATGTGAAAATTAATCATGATCTTGCTTACAAATGATTATTAACAGGGGCACAACCAACTGATACTGTTCGTAATTTGTTGAGTAAAGAAGGTTTAATGACTAAATTGCATAATGAAAAATATGTTGCTAAAACAACAAAGAGTACAAAAGAAAAGATAGCAACAAATTCAAAAGCAAAGGTAACAAAAAGTACAAAAGCAAAGACAACAACAGAAGCAAAAAAATAGTTGTAATTAAGAATGTGGTGTTAATTAATGTATATTACCGAACTTAAAAATTTAATTAATCCGTTAATTTGTCAGGCTAATAATGAATTATATTATGAAATTCGCCAAATGCCACCGACAAAACTAGGAGAAATTAACTTATTAGTAATGTGTAGTGAAGAAGTGTTTGGGTATGTTGTTGGTAAAGCAGGAATAATTGCTAATAGTTTACGAATTTTATTAAATATTAGAGCACATGTTGATCAAAATAAAGTTAATATTAAGTTTGAGGTTTTATAGATGGAAGATTTATTAAAAATTTTTAAGATTAAAAAGCCCCATGCAATTAAAGGCGAGGTTAAAGCAACTTTATTAATAAACATTAAAAATATAAATAAATTACTTAATAAATTAATGTTTATTCAAGTTCAAATGATGTATACACCAGTAACATTAATTAAGATTACTGCTACCAAACAAGATTATATTTTAAAGTTTAAAGAGTTTACTAATATTAATGAGGTAATATCGTTTAAAGAATGCTATTTGTTTGGTCAAAAAACAGATTTGAATTACGCAGAAGTTATTAATCAAGAAAATTTAATTAATTTTACAGTCTTTCATAGTCATAAAAAAATTGGAGTCTTAGTAAATCAATTTGAAACAAAAGCACATCTTGTTTTTGAAATTAAAACAACAGATGGTACATTAATGATGATTCCAAATGTTGATGCGTATGTTGAACAAGTTGATCTTCAACAACAAAAAATTATTTTAAAAAGGATGATTTAAGATGAAAAAGTTTACAGTATTAACTTTATTTCCAGAAATGTTTAATAATTTTATGACAACATCAATTATTAAAAAAGCACTTTGTGAAAAGATGATTACAATTAAAATTGTTGATATTCGTGATTATAGCATTGGCAAACATCATCAAGTTGATGATTACCAATATGGTGGTGGTGAAGGCATGGTTTTAATGATTGAACCATTAGTAGCAGCGATTAAAGCTCACCAAACAAAAGACAGTCTAACAATTTTGTTAACACCACAAGGGAAACAATATGCTCAGGAACAAGTGCAACAATTTGCAGCAAATAATAATGATTTAATCTTAGTTTGTGGGCATTATGAAGGCTTTGATGAAAGAGTTTTATATTATATTGATTACGAATTATCAATTGGTGATTATATTTTAACTGGTGGTGAATTAGCTAGTATGGTTGTAATTGATAGTGTCACTCGTTTATGTGAAAATGTAATTAATACACAATCACATTTAAATGATTCTTTTTCTAACAATCTATTAGATTATCCTGTTTATACAAAACCAGTTGAATATGATGGACATTATGTTCCTGAAGTTTTATTAAGTGGTCATCATCAGAAAATTGCCCAATGACGAGAATATGAAGCATTAAAAAAAACTTGATTAAAACGTCCTGATCTTTTAGAAAAAAAAGTTTTAACCACAGAACAACAAATATTATTAGAAAAAATTAAAAGCGAAAAAAAGGTTTAATTACCGTAGAAAGGAAAAAAACAGTTATGAAGATGAATTTAACAGAAGAAATTACAAAGCCTCAACTTCGTAGTGATTTGCCACAATTTTCTTCAGGAGATACAGTTAAAGTACATTATAAAATCCAGGAAGGAAATAAGTTTAGAATTCAGGCTTTTGAAGGAGTAGTAATTAAGTTACAAGGTAGCGGAATTGCTAAATCAGTTACAATTCGTAAAATTAGTAATGGAGCTGGAGTTGAAAGAAAATTCCCTTTACATTCACCATTAATTGATAAGATTGAAATTGTAAAATATGGACGAGTTCGTCGTGCTAGAATTTATTACATGCGTAATCGTACTGGTAAAGCTGCTCGAATCAAAGAGATTATTAAAACAAAATAACCCTAAAAGACTGATAAAGTCTTTTTAATTTGTATTAAAATAATAACACAAGGAGGAAACACAATTATGTGTGATAAGAAATTTTCAATTCCCAAAGAATTTATTAAAAATAATAAAAAGGTTTATAAACTTGCTGAAACAGCTGATGTTATTATTGAAATTGTTGATGCAAGAATTGCACATTCTGGTGGTAATCTTTTAAATTATGCAAAATTAAATGATGTGAAAAGAATAATTTTATTTTCAAACACACAAAAAGCTGATGTTGAACAAACAAAAAAATGAATGGAATATTATCAAAGCCAAGGAATTTATTGCCAAATGTTATTGTGTCATGATGAGCAAACTAGTAAAGAATATCAGCAGTGTTTAGCCAATTTTAAGAAACTTTTAAAAAAGTATGCTAATAAGAAAATATTAATTATTAGTTTACCAGATAGTAATAAAGAGATTTTATTAGAAAAAATATTTGATAATAATGAATCCTTTGAGAAAGGAAAAGGAATATTTTTTGCTCGTGAAAAGATTTATCGTTATAATAATATTGAATTTATTGACACAGTACCAATTACGGGGATTAATTTTTCTCAACCAAATGTTTATTGAAATACACAAATTTTAGGGCTTTTTAAAATAGAAGATAATACGGAAATAGTAGCAATTAAAGCATTCCAATTATTATTAACAAAATATCAAAAAAAATTAGAAACAGCATATAGTGTCCGGATTCAACCAAAATCATCAGTAAAACAAATTGTTAAAGAATTTATTAAATTAATGACAACAAATTTGTCTTTACCAGAAGGTGAAACAACCGATAATTTATTTCTTTGTGCTAAATTTTTAGAAGATATTAAAAAAGGGAAAAAAATTCCCGCAATTTCATTAGAATGAGTTGAAGATTACGTTAAATAATTTTTATTTAAAATTATAAAAGTTTTCAAAAAAAGGTTGAAAGGAGGAAAATAAAATGACAACAAATATTCATTGATTTCCTGGCCACATGGCAAAAGCAATTAAACAAATTGATGAACAAAGTAAATTAATTGATTTAGTAATTGAAATCGTTGATAGTCGAATTCCGTTTTCCTCTTCAAATCCATTAGTTGATAACTTACGGGGTTTAAAACCAAAGTTAATTATTTTAAATAAAAAAGATTTAGCGGATCCAGTTGTGATTAAGGCGTGACTTGAATATTATCAATCTCAACAAATTGCTGTTTTACCATTAGATAGTAAGCATGGCAATATTACAAAATTAATTATTGAAAAAATTTATCATGTTTTATCTGGTAAAATTGAGCGCGACCAAAATAGAGGAATTAAGTCACCAAAACTAAAAGTAATGGTGATTGGGATTCCTAATGTTGGAAAATCTACTTTTATTAATGCTTTAATAAAGCGAAATTCAACTCGAGTTGGTAATAAACCAGGTGTAACAAAAGGTCAACAATGATTAAAATTAAATCATCAAATTGATTTAGTTGATACTCCGGGAATTTTATGACCCAAAATTAATGACCCACAAGTAGCAATAAATTTAGCTTTTACTCGTTCAATCAAAGAAGATATTTTACCAAAAGAAGAAATTTGTTTAGCTGCAATAAAGTGAATGTATAAACATTATTTTTCTTTGTTAGCTAAGCAATATCATCTTACAGCAAGTGACAATTTTGATGTAACAGATGAACAAAAACTTTTTGAGTTATTATTAATAATGCAACAAAACCGTTTTCATAAAGTTAATGAAGATAATGTTAATGATATTGTTACTGATTTTTTAAATAATTTATGAAATAATAAGTTTGGGTTAATGTCTTTTGAGTTTCCACCTGGAAGAGGAATATTTAATTATGAATAAATTTGAAAAAGAGATTCTAATATCATATCCTAATACAACAATTCTGGCAGGAACTGATGAAGCTGGTCGCGGATGCTTAGCAGGTCCTTTAATTGTTAGTGCTGTTATTTTACCACTAGATTATGTTAACGATGAAATTAAGGATAGTAAAAAATTAACAGCAAAACAACGAATTAAATTAGCAGATGAAATTATGTCCATTGCAATTAGTTATACGATTGAAATTATTTCTGTTGCAATGGTTGAAGAATTGAATCCCAAGCAAGCAAGTATTTTTGGAATGCAACAAGCAATTGACAACTTAATGGTTAAACCAGATATAATTTTAACTGATGCAGAAAAGTTAGGACCTTCTTATCATCACCAAGCAATTATTAAAGGAGATAGTCTTTCGCAATCAATTGCGGCAGCTTCAATTTTAGCAAAAGTAACAAGAGATAATTTAATGCTCAAATTTGATCAGGACTATCCACAGTATGATTTTAAAAATAATAAAGGATACGGAACCAAAAAACATTTATTAGCATTGCAACAATTTGGAATTACATCATTGCATCGGAAAACATATCGTCCCGTTCGTGAAACTATGTTAAAAAATAATGTTAATTATAAATAAAAATAAAGAAAGTAAAACTGTTAATGTTATATTCTTTATGTTAATAAGATTCTAATTATTAAATAGAAAGGAATTAATATGCGTCAAGTTTTACTTTTTTTTGCTTTAAAATATGATGGTGATTGACTTAAAATTTATCAAGCTTTAGAAACAAAAGAAAAAATTGCTTACGAAGATTTAATTGATATTGAAACTAAAATAACATGTCATTATGTTACTATTATTGACAGTGAATATCCAAAATCATTGTGCAATATTTATCGGCCTCCCTTTGTTTTATTTTATGTTGGTAACTTAGCCGTTCTAAATGACCAAAGACATAAATTAGCAATTTGTGGAACAACAGTACCAAATAAAAGAGGGCTAGTTACAGCTAAGATGTTAACAAAAAAAATCTTAAAGCGAAAAATAACCTTAATTGTTACTTCAGAAGCAGGCATTAATGAATGTGTGGTCAAAAATCTTGGCAATGGAAGTAGTATTTTAATTCTTAAAAATTTAAACGATTATAAACAAATAACAAAACAATATCCTAATACAAAATTTCAAATCATTATTTCTGAAGCATATCAAAATAGTGTTAATAAAAGTCAGTATGAACTTTATCGTATTATGTCGGGGTTGATGGATGGTGTTGTTATTGTTCAATCAACTTTAGATGATGAAACACATCGGATTGTAACATTGGCTAAACATGATGGCAAAGAAGTTTTTTGTTTTCCAGCTCAAATTACTGTTGCTAATAAAAATAATGGCTTTATTAAAAACGGAGCGCAATTAGTAGAAAATGTTGATGATATTTGTGGAAAATTATAATTTTTAAAGGAATATGGATTAATTTATGCCATCATATTAACGAATAAAAAAGATCCAAAAGAGAACTTAGTTATAATGAAAAGTTTAAAAAATTAGTTGATAAATAAAATGTATATATCATATACATTTTTTTAATTAAATTACCTAATTAAAGATTTTACAAATTATCTTGCATTAATACTAAGAATAAGTTATAGTTAACGTGTGATAAAAAAATAAAATGCTGATATATGTTAGTATTATGGACTAATGTTTCTACATCTTACCGTCATTAAGATACTATAGGGCATAATTTTTTTTGTTTTATTTTCGGAATTTAACAAAAATAATTTGCATAACCTATTTCGCATTAGCAATGATAGTTTATGCTTTTATTTTTTTATTTTGTAAAGGAGAGTAACAATTGTGCAAACAGACAAATTAGAATTATATCTATCAGAAGATAAAATTCAAGATAAAATTAAGGATTATGCGGAAAAAATAAATAAGTTATACGCGGGGAAAAAGTTATATTGTATTGGTTTACTAAATGGGGCATTATTTTTTATGAGTGATTTATTAAAACAACTTAAAGTCCAAATTGTGATTGATACAATGAATATTTCAAGTTATATTGGGACCCAGTCTACAAATAAGATTACTATTCATAAGGATATTTCAAAAGATATTATTGGACAAGATGTTTTATTAATTGAAGATTTGATTGACACTGGTAAAACATTATCGGTTGTCATTGAACAAATTCAAGCAAAAAAACCAAATAGTTTACGAGTAGTTTGCTTAGCAGATAAGGTTGCTATGCATTCAAATTTTAATTATCCCTATGATGCACTATTTACTGTTCCAAATGAGTTTATTGTTGGTTATGGTTTTGATTACAATGATCAATTTCGACAATTACCAAATGTATATATATGGAGAGGTGAATAAATGAAAACAGCAAATAAAATTATTATTTTAGATTTTGGGTCACAATATACTCAATTAATTGCCCGTCGAATTCGTGACTTAGAGGTCTATTGTGAAGTATGACCGTATAATACAACATTAGAAAAAATTAAAACAACACCAATGAAAGGGATTATTTTATCAGGTGGCCCTGCTTCTGTTTATGCAGAAGATGCATTTATAATTGATAAAAAATTATTTGAATTAGAAGTTCCTATTTTAGGAATTTGTTATGGAATGCAATTAATAAGTCATCTGCATGGAGGCACAGTACAACGAGCAACAAAACAAGAATTTGGTTTTTCAGAATTAATTATTGATAATCAAGAAGATTTGTTTGCTAAGGTTCCTATTAAATCACAAGTATGAATGAGCCATGCTGACCACATTGAAATAATGCCAACAGATTTTATTCAAATTGCTCATAGCGAAAATTCAATTAGTGCAATTAAACATTCAGAAAAGAAAATTTATGGTTTACAATTTCACCCTGAAGTAACTCACACTTTAATTGGTGAACAATTATTAAGCAATTTTGTTTTTAATATTTGTGGTTGCGAACCAACATGAAAAATTACAGAGTTTATTTCAACAGCAACAACCGAAATTAAAGGTAAGGTTGGAAGCGATAATGTTGTTTTAGCATTATCAGGCGGTGTTGATTCTAGTGTTTGTGCAGTTTTATTACATAAAGCAATTGGGAAACAATTAACATGTATTTTTGTTGACACCGGATTGTTACGACAAGATAGTGGATGAAATGATTTACAAAAATTTCAAGAAAAATTTAAATTAAATATTATTAAAATTGATGCTCAAGAAAGATTTTTAACTGCCTTAAAGGGAGTTACTAATCCAGAACAAAAACGAAAAATTATTGGAAATTTATTTATTGAGATTTTTAATGAAGAAGCGATAAAAATTAAAAATGTTAAATGATTAGGACAAGGAACAATTTATCCAGATGTTATTGAATCGATTTCCGTAAAGGGACCCTCTGCCACAATTAAATCTCATCATAATGTTGGGGGATTACCAAAAGATTTACCATTTCAATTAATTGAACCATTACGCGAATTGTTTAAAGACGAAGTTCGCCGAACTGGCGAAGCATTGGGAATTGATTCGAAATTTGTGTACAAGCATCCTTTTCCGGGACCAGGATTAGCAGTCCGCATTATTGGTGAAATTACAGCAGAGAAAGTAGCCTTATTACAAGCAGCTGATCAAATTTTTATTGATGAATTATATCAAGCAAATTTATATGATCAAGTTGCACAAGCATTTGTTGTTTTATTACCTGTTCAGTCGGTTGGTGTAATGGGCGATGTGCGAACATATGGATACACTGCTGTTGTGCGTAGTGTTGATACAACTGATTTTATGACGGCAAATTGAAGTCGTTTACCATTTGAATTATTGGAAAAAGTATCAACTCGAATTGTAAGCGAAGTGCATGGAATTAATCGAGTTACTTATGATATTACATCAAAACCACCAGGAACAATTGAATGAGAATAATAAAAAAATATTAATGAATCCTTTACATTAGTGTTTAAAAATGTTAGTATTACTTTCAGGAATGTTGAGGTATAAAATGCAAATTGGTTTGATGAAAGAATTTGAAATTTTTTTACAAAAAAAGAAGATTCTTTTTGATATCTTTAATATTCTACAAAATAAAACAATAATTAATATTAATAATGCAATTTACTAGTTAGTAATAATTTACAAACTAGTTTTTTTATGCAATTTTAAGAAAAAAGGAGAAAAAATAATGGAAAAAGAACAAACTATTTTGATTGAAAATAATATTAAGTTACTATTAGGACCACACGATCGCCCAAAAAGTTTTTTTCAATGATCAATTTTAGCATTACAACATGTTTTTGCTATGTTTGGTTCAACGGTGTTAGTACCATTAATTATTAATCAAACGGCTGGAGTTGAAGTTATGAACATTGCAATGGCCTTGTTTTGTTCAGGAGTTGGAACATTAATTTATATTGCAATTACTGCCGCAAAAGTACCAATGTATTTGGGAAGTTCGTTTGCATATATGGGGGCAATGGGAGTGTGTTATCCTTTATATGGCAATGCGGTTTTTATTGCCGTAATGATGGTTGGTGTTATTTATATCACTTTTGGAATATTAGTATATTTTATTGGTAATAAATTTTTAGAACGAATTTTACCAGCCGTAATTGTTGGACCACTAATTATTATTATTGGAATGTCAGTTGCACCGAGTGCAATTAATAATGCTGGTTTTAATCCAGATGCTTGAAAACAACCTTATTCACATTGAATTGGGATTGGAATTGCTGTTTTTACATTTTTAATAACAGCAATTATTGCTTTAAAATGTAAAGGATTTGCTAAGGTAGTTCCAGTCATTATTGGTGTTGTTGCAGGATATTTATTATGTGTAATTCTTCATTTTGCAATTGGAACAGAATATCAAATTTTAGATACATCAAAAATTACCGACCCAAGTCAGTGACAATGATATCCATCATTTAAAAAAATTTGAGATTTAAAAGCAAGTAATATTGGACCAGCTATTTTAGCAATTAGTCCCTTGGCAATTATTGCTATTGCTGAACATATTGGTGATCATATTAGTATGGGCCAAATGACAGGGAAAAATTTTGTTAAAGATCCTGGAATGCATCGAACATTAATTGCTGATGGAGTTTCCATTATTTTTGATGGTTTAGTTGGTGGACCAGCAAATACAACATATGGAGAAAATGCTTCAGTCGTTGGAATGACACGAATTGCTTCAGTATGAGTAACAGGGTTGGCTGCCTTATTTGCAATTGGATTATCATTTATTGCTCCAGTTAATCAATTAGTACAAATGTTGCCAGCACCAGTAATGGGTGGCATTAGTATGATTATGTTTGGTTTAATTGCTACAAACGGAATTCGAGTGTTAATTAATAATCAAATTGATTATACAAATATGAAAAATGTTTTTGTAACAGCAATTATGTTAGTGTTAGGTTTAGGAGGTGCAATTTTTAATTTTAATTTAGGAACTGGTAATTTACAATTTACAGGTGTGGCACTAGCAGCATTTGCTGGAATTTTCTTAAATTTATTACTACCAGATCATCAAAATAATGGTTTTCAATGTTGGAAAAAATTAAAATTATTTATTAAAACACAAAAAGAGCAAAAAAGGGAAAAAAAGAGAGCAAAAAAAAGAAAAAATAAATAATGCGAGTAAAATAAAAATGCATTTTACTCACATTATTATGAAGGTTTATTTTGATGTTTTTATTAATTTTAGTTGCAAATAATAAACTTTTATAGAATAATTATTAAAGAATAATTTGGTTTGTTAATTTTGAAATTTAAGGAAGTGATGAGTAGTGTTATTTTTAAAAAAATTAGAGGCATTTGGTTTTAAATCATTTGCTGATCCATTAACAGTTAATTTTGATCATGAAATGATAGGAATTGTCGGACCAAATGGGAGCGGAAAATCCAATATTAATGATGCAATTCGTTGATGTTTAGGAGAACAATCAATTAAATCACTTCGTGGAAATAATAGTGAAGATGTTATTTTTAATGGTTCAGAAACAAAACAAGCATTAAATATGGCCGAGGTTAAACTAATTTTTGATAATACAAACCGGATTTTTGCAATGGACTATGACGAAATTGAAATTATTCGTCGTGTTTTTCGAGGAACTGGTGAAAATGAATATTTTATTAATAAACAACGAGTTCGTTTAAAAGACATTCAGGATTTTGCGATGGATAGTGGCTTAACAAAATCATCATTAGCAATTATTTCGCAAGGAAACATTAATGCTTTTGCAGAAGCAAAACCATTAGAACGACGTGCTTTATTTGAAGAAGCTGCTGGAGTTGCAAAGTATAAACGCCGCAAATTGGAAGCTTTAAAAAAACTAGACCGTTCAAATGAAAATTTAGCGCGTTTAAAAGATATTTTGAATGAAATTGAACGAAAATTACCAAGTTTAAAACGTCAAAGTGAAAAAGCAATCAAATATACAACATTGAAAGACAAATTAAATCAAATTGAATTAGCGGTTTTAGTAAAAGATATTACTTTTTTTAATGACAAATTATTAGAATTACGTTTGCAGCAGAAAAAAATTATTAGTACGAAACAAGATGCTGATCGAGAATTAAAAAACAAGGAAATTGAATATAATGAATTAAGCAAAGAAAATTTTAATTTGGATAGCAAAATTAATGTCTTAACTAAAGAATTTCAAAGTTTAGTTTCAGAAATTAGTGATTTGAAAGTACATAAAATTGAATTAGATAACAAAGAAGCAGCCTTAAAAATGTCTAATAATGATATTACTATTACTAATATGGTTAATGATTATAATGAGTTAACTGTTAATTTACAAAATGAACGGGAAAAATTGACGACATTAGAAACACAGCAACAAGAATATCGTGCGCAACGTGAAGCTTTTAATACAAAGCAAGCTGTGTTAAATGAACAATTAGGAGCAATTAATAAAACCATTATTCGCTTAGAAAGTGAATTAGAACGTGCTCAACATAATCTTGAAAATCAAGATAATTTACATGAAGGGGTTAAAAATATTATTAACAATAAGACCGTTCTGCCTGGAATTATGGGATTAGTTCAAGATATTATTAATGTTGATGAAAAATATGAGCAAGCGATTGTAACTGCTTTAAGTGGGCGTTTACAAGATATTTTAGTTAAAAATGTTGATAGTGCAAAACGAGCAATTTCATATTTAAAACAAAACCGTGCTGGACGAGCAACATTTATTCCGTTAGATGTAATTTCGCCCCGTTATCTTAACAGTGATGAAGAATTTGTGATTAAATCAGTGCAAGGATATTTAGGATTAGGAAATAGTTTAGTTAAAGTAAAAAAAGAGTTTCGAATTGCAGTTGATTACTTGTTAAGCCGGTATTTAATTTGTACTGATTTTGATAGTGCGCAGGAAATTGGAAAATTAACAAAGTATCGCTATAACATTGTTACCTTAGATGGAGAAATAGTTCGCCCGCAGGGAGCTGTTACAGGGGGTTCACGTCGAACACGAATGACAATTGTTAATCCAGAAAAGGAATTAAGAGTTCTTAATGAAAAATTAGCAATGCGAACTGAAGAACATCATCATGTATTAAAACAATTAAATATGCTTCGACGCCAATTAGATGAAATTAATGAAGTTATTGCTGAAAATCAAGCTTCAATTGGAGCAGGAAAACGACAAATTGAAATTATTATGTATGACCAAACGAAATTGCAAAATGAATATCAGTTACTAACAGCAAAAAATATTGATGAAACAAAAATAGTTGAAAATAAAGCAGTACTTAATATTGTGGATCAAATTAAACAAAAAGAACTTTTAAAAACAAAAATTGAACAACAATTAAATGTTGCACGCAGTTTGAAAGATAAACAGTCATTAGCAATTAATGAACTTAATAATCAAATTGCTGAAAAACGATATTATATTTCAGCTTTACAAGAACAAATTAGCAAAATGAATACTGATGTATCAATTATTAATGTTAAGATTCAACAAAATCTAACAAGACTAACAGAAGAATATCAAATGACATATGATCATGCTAAAACGTTGGAATTAAAGGTAATTGATAATGAAGATTTAATTCGTGATGAAATTAAGCAGTTACGAAGTGATTTAGCTCAAATTGGAAATGTTAATTTAGAAGCAATTGAAGAATATAAAGAAGAAGATGCTCGTTTTCAATTTATGAATAATGAATATAACGATGCAAATGATTCAGTTAAAAATTTATTAAAGTCAATTGATGAGATGGATAGTATTATGAAAGAACAATTTGATAAAACAATTAAGGAGGTTAATGAGAATTTACCATCCACCTTTGAAGTATTATTTGGTGGTGGTTCAGCACGAATCATTTATACTGAGCCAGAAAATTTATTAGAAACAGGGGTTGATATTAAAGTATCGCCACCAGGGAAAAATATTACTAACTTAAATTTATTATCTGGAGGAGAAAAATCATTGGTTGCTCTATCAGTTCTTTTTGCGATTTTAAAAGTACGACCAATTCCATTAGTAATTTTAGATGAAGCAGAAGCACCATTAGATCCAGCTAATGTTGAACGATTTGCTAAGTATATTCGTAGTTTTGTTGAAACCACTCAATTTATTGTTGTTACCCATCGAGTTGGGACAATGGAACATTGTGATGTATTATATGGGGCAACAATGCAACAAAAAGGTGTCACAAAAATTGTTGGAATTAAATTACAACAAGCGGCAGAAATGATTAAAGAATTTGAAAATAAACTTGAAAATAAAAAAGCATAAATTATTTATGATTTTTTATTTTTTTGATACAATTAATACAAATAAGTTTTAAAGGATAAAACCATTTACTAAAAAGGGGAGGAAACTTAACGAATGAAGCCAAACGAATCTACTAAGGCTACTGAGGAAAAGAAAGAAAAAAAGCATTTTCTTAAGAGTTTAGTAGGAGAGATTAGCCATCATAAAATGTTTACTTTAGTTGGTTCTGCTTTGGTATTAGTAATATCAATTATTATTTGAACAATTGCATCGGCGAGTAATGTAATTGTTGCTGGAGGAAGTACATCAGTTGCCCAAGTAATGGCAAATATTACGGAACAATATAAACGTGATAACAAAGAAGATATTTTATATAATTCATTAGGAAGTGCTGCTGCCCTAGTTGGCGTAAAAAATGGTAGTTATGCTTTTGGTTTTTTATCAAAAGATGTTAATTCAACGCCTAAAGCAGGAGATAACCGTGCGAATGCTCAACAACTATGAGCAGAGTATCATACTGGTCGTTTTGTTTTTGCCCGTGATTATATTATCTTGGTATATCATTTACCAAATGGTTGTCAAATTAATCCACAACAAGATTCCTTACAATTCAAAAGTTTTTTTGGTGGAGAAGGAACTGAATTAATTCGCAAAATTTATACCGATCCAACTTTTACTTGACAACAAGCCTTTGGGTCGCAATTAGTTTGCAGTAGTGGCAGCAATAAATTTTATACTTTAACACGTGAGTCTGGAAGTGGGACAAGAGATTTTTTTGAATCAGCAGTAATTAAAAGCAAAAAATATGAAACAAATCAAGTAGCTTCATCAAATGGTTCAATGTATCAAGCAATTTCAACTACTCCTGGTTCAATTGGTTATATTTCTTTTTCATATATTAAAAGAATTATTATCAATGAAGATTTAGGGGCAAAAGCAATTGCTAGTGTTATTAGCAAAGGAAGTGCTAAACCAGAGTTACCATATAAAGTTGTTAATAATAATTATGAATTTAATCCGGCTTATTCTTTAACAAGACCCTTTACTGGAATTATTAATTATGAAGGAAAGCAATTCAATCGTGCCTTATCATTTATTGCGTGAATGCTAGATCCATTACCATATTCAAAAACAAAACCAAAACTACGAAATGGGGAAGTTAATCCTTATTATGACCCAGATTTTATTTTAAGTCCACATGATGCTGCATATTGATATATTGAAGAAGGTGAAGAACCATTATCATTTGATGATTTTTTCTTCCGAAAGTATAATAATAATACAACATTTGCAAAAAGCGGGAAAACAACTGAAGATGAAAAAACACCTTGAAATTTTAAATCAGATTATAAGAGCATTTGAGATATTATTGTGGAAAAATTTCCCACAAAATATCAAGCATATTTTGAATATGAATATAATGGAATGGAGAATTAACTATGGCGAAGAAAGAAGTCACGAAAGAAAAACAACCGTTTTCCCAAAAAATAGCATTATGAAAAATTCGTTTTGCAAATAATTTTCGTGGGCGAAAACAAATTATTGATTTCACCTCAAAAATTGTTATTTATTGTTTTGCAATTTTAACAATTTTAATTTTATTGACTTTAGTTGGATTTATTATTTATAAATCAATTTATTTTTTTCAACATTATCCTGGTGGTTTTTGAGGCTTTTTATCGGGTAATACTTGAAATGCTAATAACAGTCAATTTGGAATTTGACGAATTATTATTGCAACATTTTTTGTCTTATTAATTGCTTTACTATTTGCAATTCCATTAACTATTTTTTCATCATTATATATTTCAGAGTATTTAAGTCCAAGGATTAAACGTAAAGTAATTGGCATTATTCAATTGCTAGCTGGAATTCCTTCTGTTGTTTTTGGATTATTTGCCTTAGCAATTTTAGGACCCCTTTTTATGTTGATGGGAGCTCCCTCAACCTCAAACTTATTAGTAACATCAATTACCTTAGCTTTTATGGGTTTACCAATTATGATTTCATTATCAATCAATGCTTTAGAAAATGTTCCTGATTCATATCGATTTGGTTCGTTAGCATTAGGATTAAGTAAAACCCATACAACTTATCGTATTGTTTTACGTTCAGCTTGATTTAAAATTATTACTGCCATTATGATGGGAGTTGCACGGATCATTGGAGAAACAATGGCGGTGATGATGATTGCTGGAAATGCACCAGATGGCTTAAAACTTGGAAATGGTTTTATTAATTTTATTTTTTCATCAATAGCAACTTTAGCATCAACAATTGGATTAGAAATGCTAGAAAATTCCGGACCAATGCATGAATCAGCATTATATGCAATTGGACTAGTATTATTTATTATTGTTTGTATTATTAATATTTTTATTATTTCATCACAAGCGTTTCATAATCGAAAACGAAACTATCATTCTCGAAAAACAACAAAAGGTTTACGATTAAGTAAATCATATAATGCTAATAAAATTAATAAATTATTTTATGAACATATTGAAAAAACAAGAGGATTAAAAAAGTTTAAAGATGGACTTGGAATGTTCCTTTTAATCTCTTCAACTGTAATTGTCGTATCATTTACATTAGTTATTTTAGCCACAATTATTTGAAAAGGATTATTTGGAATGGTATGAAGTGATTTAATTTCAACATCAACTTTTGATGGTGGAGCAGGAATTCTTTCAACATTTTTAGTTACTCTGTTATTAGTAATTTGTTCAATAATTTTTGCGATACCGCTATCATTAATGGTTGCCATTTATTTAAATGAGTATGCCCGCCAAAATAGTATTTTTGCAAAAGTAGTTCGTTTTGCAATTGATGTTTTATCATCAACACCAAGTATTATTTATGGAACTTTTGGATTAGCTTTCTTTATTGGTGTTTGTCATTTACCATTATCCATTTTAAGTTCTGGTTTAACATTAACAATTGTTATTTTACCAATTATGATTCGTAGTATTGAAGATGCTTTATCAGGTGTTGAAAACTCATTGCGACATGCATCGTTAGCATTGGGAGCTAACAAAACAGCAACAACATTGAAAGTTGTGTTGCCTAATGCAATGCCAGGTATTATTACAGCAATTATTTTAGCAATTGGCCGTGTTATTGGTGAATCAGCCCCAGTTTATTTAACATTAGGAACAGCGGTGCGGTTACCAATTGCTGGTTTTATGTCACCAGGGGCAAGTATGACAACCCAAATTTTAATGCTATCAAAAGAAGGAGCAACAGCAGGAGCAATGCGAATTATGTTTGAATTAGCTTTTGCAATTATGGTTTTGATTTGATTATCAAATAGTTTAGCACATATTTTAGGAAAGAAATTTGCACCAAACTATGTTAATATTGGATTTAAAGCAAAATGAAAAAATCGCATTAATAACTTAAAATTCTTCTTTTCAAAAGAGAATTATCTTCATCAAAAACAAAGTTTTAATAATTTTTGAAAAAAAATTTTACCAAAGAAAAAACAACGCCATGAAAAAAATAAAACAAAGAAGAAGGGAGAAAAATAATGGACCCAAAAGTAATTATTAAGAATCCAACATTTGATTCATCAGATAATAATCCAGATTTAATTACGGTTAAAAATGTTGACTTTTTTTACAAAGGAAACAAACAGGCGCTTTTTAATATTTCAATGAAAATTAAAGAACATACTGTTACTGCTTTTATTGGTTCATCGGGATCGGGAAAATCAACATTGCTGCGCTTATTTAATCGAATGAATGATGTTGAACCAAAGTCAGTTTTTAAAGGCGAAATTTTAATTAATGGAAAGGATATTTATAGTCCTGAAACAGATATTGTTAAATTACGAACAGATATTGGAATGGTATTTCAAAAACCTTCACCATTTCCAATGTCAATTTATGATAATGTTGCTTATGGGCCACGGAATCAAGGGGTTCGTGATCGAAAATTAGTTAATAGTATTGTTGTTGAAAGTTTAAAACGAGCAGCATTATGAGATGAAGTAAAAGATAATTTACGAGATTCTGCTTTTGCATTATCAGGGGGGCAACAACAACGTTTATGTATTGCCCGGGCAATTGCAATGAAACCGAAAATTTTATTAATGGATGAACCAACTAGTGCGTTAGACCCAATTTCGACATCAAAAATTGAAGAATTAATTACCCAACTAAAAAAAGATTTTACAATTGTTTTAGTAACACATCATATGCAACAAGCAGCACGAGTTGCTGATTATACAGCTTTTTTTGCAAAAGGGAAATTAATTGAATATAATAAAACTAAGATTATTTTCTCTCGTCCGGCTAATAAAAAAACAGAAGATTATATTACTGGGCGTTTTGAGTAATGAAAGGAGGGTGACAAAATATGAGCATAAAAATTGAAAATGATTTAGCACAAACAAAACAAATGATTATTGATATGATTGCGATGACAAAAAATCAATATGATGATATGGTTAAATGTTTAGAAACAAATGACACTGAGCTTGGTCAAAGTGTTATTTCCGCTGATGAAACAATTAATAAAATGCAAGAAGCTTTCATTGAAGTTTCATTATGAAAAATTGCAAAACAACAAATGGTTGCAAAAGATTTACGCCGAATAGTTGGTTTCATTTTGATTGTCAAGGAAGTTGAACGAATTGCAGATTATGCAAAAAGTATTTGTCGTTATTATATCAAATATAAACCTTCAACAAAGTTAATTAATTTTTTAAAAAAATTAGTTGCAAAAGTCATTGAAATGTTAACAGAGGTATCAAATATTTTTGAAGAAGAGCGAATTGAATCAGCATATAATATTTTAAAATATGATACTGAATTAGATAAGATTTATAAAGTTGAAAATGATGCTTTAATTGAAAAAATTCGTGAAGCAAAATCAAAAGAAGAAATTAAAGTTATTACTTTAACAATGCAACAATTACGTTCAATTGAACGTGCCGGAACACATATCATTAATATTGCTGAAACATTAATTTATATTATTGAAGGAAAAATTTATGATTTTGAATTACCAATTTAATATGGTCTTCATTATGAAGATCATTTTTAATGCAAAATTATAAATGAACTTGTGGGTGTACCAAAATCATATTAATATGATTAAAATTATTGTTAAATATTTAAAAATAAAAGTATAATTTATAATGGATATAAAAAAATAAAGAAGGTGACAAGAAAATATGAAAATCTGGAATAAATGCAAAAAAATATTGAAAATGAAGAATCACGTTTAACGGGATCGTTAATAGGAAATGGACAAATTGACAATTTTTGTAAAGATTGTCTTGAGCGAAGAAGAAAATGATATTGAATTATAGTTGGTATTGCAATTATTGTTTTACTATTACTAATTATTTTAAGTATACATAAGATTATATAGATTACATATTTCATTGAATAATATGAAAACAATAAAATGACTAACATCAAGATAGAAAAATTCACAATATAAGGTGAAAAATGTTGGTTGAAGAGAACAAGGTTATATTTATGGTCAAACCCAAAAACCTTGTTCCTTGTTAAAAAAATAAAAGGAGAATTAAGATGTCATATTTAGATAATTTAAATTTATGAAAAAATGCTAAAAATTTAGATCCAACGTTAGCCACTGAATTTCAACAAATGTCTGAAGCAGATTTAATTGCTGCTTTTTCAGATGATTTAGAATTTGGAACCGCTGGATTACGAGGTTTATTAGGACCAGGAACCGGAAAAATGAATTTATATACAATTCGGAGAGCAACATTGGCTTTTATGCAGTATTTAAAAACAATTTATTCTGAGACAGATTTAAAAACAAAAGGAATCGTAATTGGACATGATAACCGTCATTTTTCAGCTGAGTTTGCGCAAGAAGTAGCAAATATTTTTGCTAGTAATAATATTAAAGCAATTTTATTTGCGAATAATGACCTTCGGCCAACACCAATGGTTTCATATACCATTCGTAAAATAAAAGCGGCAGCGGGTGTTATTATTACGGCAAGTCATAATTCACGTGAATATAATGGTTATAAAATTTATGATCATAATGGTTCACAATTTTTGCCAGTTGCGACCGATATTATTGGTGAAAATTACTTAAAAATTAAAGAAGAAGTTTTTACTTTAACTTTAAACCCAAATTCAACTTTAATTACATATGTTGCAAAAGAGGTTGAGGATAATTATGTTAGTGATGTTAAAGCAATGCAGTTTTATCCAAATCAAAAACGTAATATTAAGATTGTTTTTTCTAATTTGCACGGAACAAGTAAAGAATGAACACCACGAATTTTAGAAGAATGTGGTTATGATGTCACGATTGTAGAAGAGCAATTTGACAATGACCCTAATTTTACTTTTGCACCTAATCCAAATCCAGAATTAACAGAATGTTATGATTTAGCATTAAAATATGCGAAAAAAGTTAATGCTGACGTTATCATTTTAAATGACCCTGATGCTGATCGGTTAGGAATTGGTGTTAAAATCAAGGACAATGAGTATTATTTAATGACTGGTAATGAAACAGCTCCGGTATTAATTGAATATTTGTTTTCTCATTATCAACGTCAAAAAACATTACCTAAGAATGGGGTTATGTATAATACCTTTGTTACTGGTAATTTATCAGATAAAGTTGCTGAAGGTTATGGTGTTCAAGTTATTAAAACATTAACTGGTTTTAAATGAATTGGTGATCAAATGAGCAAAGCATCAGCTAAAGGATTACAATTTTTATTTGGATTTGAAGAAGCATATGGTTATGTTTTAAAAGACATTACTCGTGATAAAGATGGAATTCAATCGTCATTAGTCTTAGCAGAAGCTTGCTGATATTATCATAATCAAGGAAAAACATTATATGATGTTTTAGTTGAACAATATAATAAATTTGGTTATTTTTATTGTAAAACAGTTAATTTAGTTCGTGATGGAATTGATGGTAAAAAAGTTATTAATAATATGTTAAAAAAATTGCGACAAGAAACAATTACTAGTTTGAATAAAATTAAATGTATTAAGAAAGAAGATTATTTGAATGGCTTGTATGAAATGCCAGGACAAGACTTATTAAAGTTTTATTTTGCAGATGGTAGTTGATTTGCAGTTCGGGCAAGTGGAACAGAACCAAAAATAAAATTCTATTTTGTTTGTGTTGATAAAACAAATGAAGAAGCAAAAAGAAAAATGGAAGCAATGTACCAAGAATTAGAAACTAATTATTTAAAAGAATAAAAGTTATGCTAATATATAGTTAGAAAATAGGGGGTTTTGGTATGGCAAAAATTATTTTTGAAGCTGATGATAATCGTAAAGGAATTGTTGATAAAATTTTTGTTACAAATAAACAAGTTGTCCAAAAGGGCGATAAGATTGCTAACATTATTACACAAAATAAGGTTTATGAAATCAAAGCACCAATTACTGGTGAGGTGTTAAATCTTATTGTTTATGAAAATAAAGTTATTAATAGTGGTGATGTTTTATTAGATTTATTGCCATTTGAGCCAACCCTTAATGAACAGCATAATCATTTTGAGCAACCCTATAATACTGTTTCCTTTAATGGTTCTGGAAAATATAATATGCAAAATCGACCACCAATTGATGTTAAAAAGTCAGAAACAGAAATTTTTCGAGAAGAGTTAATTGAAACATTATTGGCACGTGAAGTAGCTGGTGAAAATCTTCAAGATGATTTTGATGATTCAATTGAAATTGATTTACCAGAAGAAAATATAGAACAAGATTCAACGCCATTTTTTAGCCAGGATAATAATTCAAAGACATTTCCTTTTAAAGATAAAGTTGAAAATGTTCTTGAAAATATTCCTAGTGAAGAGAATATTGAAACATTACAAAAAGATTTGGGTGATTTAAAAGAAGATTTGGCAATTGTTAAAGATGATTTAGCAACAATGACAATTGAAGAAGAAATTATTGAAGATCTTGAAAATTTAGAACGGGATTTAGCATTTACAGCAGAAATGGCCGAGAAAAAACAAGTTGATGATAAAATATCAGAGCCATTAATTAATCATCACCCCTTTGATGTAAAAAAAGAATGCAAGCCAGAAAGTAATACAAAAGAAGAATTAAAAAGTAATTTTGCTTCAATTCAAAATAATGTTGATGATTCAAAAATGCAACCTATTATAAATTTAGAAAAAGATAAATTAGTAGATGATGAGTCGAAGGGACATCATGGAGAACAGTCAAAGTCGCATTCAACGGTGCATTCGTCTGCTTCGTCGCATTTAGAGAAGCATCAACCAGTGGATGATAAGTCAAAGGGACATCATGGAGAACAGTCAAAGTCGCATTCAACGGTGCATTCGTCTGCTCCAACTTATCTTAAAAAACATAAGACAGAAGATGTAACATCAAGAGAACATGCTGCTTTTTCAGGCCATAAAATCAAAGAAAACACGCAGAGTTTGCAAGTTGACAAAGTTAAATTAAATCAAGAAGCAATTATTCGTGCAAAAGAAATTATGGAAAGTAAAAAAAATATTGCTCATGGTTTCATTGATGTTGAAGTTGATGTTAGCGAATTAGTTAGTTTATTATCAATTATGCGTGAAGCATATTCACAAAATGATATTGAATTAACATTATTACCTTTTTATGTTAAAGCAGTCTATGATGGATTAAAAAAATTCCCTATTTTAAATGCATCTTTTATTAGTCAGGAAAAAGCAATTTTATTAAAATGATTTTATAATATTGCTTTTAGTGTTGATAGTGATACTGCAGTGAAAATGCCAGTTTTATATAATTTAAAAAATGTTTCAATTAAAGAAATTGCTTCAAAGGTAACAAAATTAATAGGAAAAAGTATTAATAATGAATTAAAAGAAAAAGACTATCAAGATGCTTCATTTTCAATTGTAAATTATGGTGAATATGGAATAACACGGGGAACATTTACAATTCCAGATGATAATGTTGCTGGAATTGCAATGGGTATTATTTTTAAAAAACCTGTTGTTGTTGAAAAAAATGATATTGCAATTCGTGATATTATGGTAATTACATTAGGGTATAATGAAGCTGTAATTGATATTACCGAAGCAAGTAAATTTGTTCATTATGTTGCATATTTATTATCAAATCCAGGACTTTTATTATAAGATAAAAAGTCATTACTCACTTTTTTATTTTTAGGAGGGGAAAAATGAATATTAAAGATTTAACAAAAGAAGTTAATAATGTAGAATTAATTGTGATTGCTGATAAGGTAACCCAAGGGACAGCTTCCAATGGAAGCACTTATTTATCAATAACCTTGAAAGACCGTACTGGAACAATTGAAGCAAGGTTATGAGATGCTCGTCCAGCTGATATTGAGACTTGAATTAAAGGTAATTGTTACAAAGTAAATATTAATATTATTGAATATCGTAAAGTTTTACAAGCAAAAATTAATAGTTATGATATTATTGATAATGCCAATATTAATTTAGATGATTTTATTGAAGTTGCGCCACTTCCAGCAGATGCAATGTATGATGAAATTATTACAACAGTGAAAAAAATGAAAACAACTGAATATCGTGAAATTATGACTTTAATTTTAGCAAAATATGGTGAGCAATTTAAAATTTGACCAGCTGCCATTCGTAATCATCACGAAATTAAATCAGGTTTAATTTGACATAGTTTAACTATGCTACAAATGGCAAAAAATGTTGTCAATGTTTATCATGATCGTTTAATTGATTCGGAATTATTATATTGTGGTGTTATTTTACATGATTTAGGAAAAGTTATTGAAATTACAAGTGGAGCGACAAATGATTTTTCATTTGAAGGAAAATTACTTGGGCATATTTCAATTATGGCAAATGAATTAAATCATCTTGCCCAAAGTAATAATTTAAATTCAGAAAAAATTGTTTTGTTAGAACATATGATTTTAGCTAGTCATGGCCGTTTGGAATATGGTTCACCTGTTGAACCACATTTATTAGAAGCAGAAATTTTGTCATTTTTAGATAATTTGGATGCACGAATTTACCGCATTGATAAAGAGTTAGAAAAAACATTGCTTAATGAACAAACACAACGGTTATTATCTGTTGAAGGTCGTTGATTTTTAAAACATTTTGAAAAATAAAGATTAATTTAATTGCAAAAAGTTTAAAATTTTTTTAAAATTTTATAATTTTTGCAATTTTTTTCTGTTTTTCATTTCTTTTTTCTTTTTTCTTTTTTCTGAAAGGTATATAATAACATTACGGTATGATTTAATTTTCAGGAATAAATGCCCTAGCAAAGATAACTACCGGCATATTTAGTTAGTTATATCGAAAGAACTATTAATACTGCTAAGAATAGAAAAGGAGAATATAAAATGAAGATTATTGTAGTTGGAACTAACCATGCAGGTACAACTGCTGTTAGAACCTTAAGACGACTAGATCCAAAAGCAGAAATTGTTACTTATGATAAAAATAACAATATCTCATTTTTAGGATGTGGAATTGCACTATGAGTTTCAGGAGAGGTAAAAGATCCAAATGGTTTATTTTATGCTTCACCAGAGGTGTTAAAAAATGAAGGTATTAAAGTAAACATGGAACACGAAGTATTATCAATTGATAATAAAAATCAAAAAATTCGTGTAAAAGATTTAAAATCAGGAAAAGAATTTGATGATAATTATGATAAATTGATTTTAGCGATTGGTTCTTGACCAATTATTCCACCAATTGAAGGAATTAAGCAAGAAGGTGTTCATATTGTTAAATGATATCAACATGGGGAATTAGTAAAAAAAGCAAATGATGACAAAAATATTCAAAATGTTGTTGTATGTGGGGCAGGATACATTGGCGTTGAATTAGTTGATGCTTTTCATCAAAAAGGAAAAAATGTTACTTTAGTTGATATTTCAGACCGAATTATGCCACGTTATTATGATCAACCTTTTACTGACAAAGTTGAAGGAGCAATGCGTAAAGCGGGTGTTAATTTACGTGGTGGCGAAAAAGTTATTAAATTTGAGGGAAATAATAACAAAGTAACAAAAGTAGTAACAGATAAAGGTTCATATGATGCTGACTTAGTAATTTGGTCAGTTGGTTTTAAACCTGCAACAGAAATTTTAAATGGTGTTGTTTATTTAGATAAAAATACAGCCATTAAAGTTGATCAATACATGCAAACATCAGACCCAAATATTTTTGCAATAGGTGATTGCATTGAAGTTTATGATAATGCTAAAAAGCAACCAGCATATATTGCTTTAGCAACAAATGCTGTACGAACAGGAGTTATTGCAGCTGTTAATGCTTTGAAACCAGCAGGTTTAGCATCACCAGGATTCCAAGGTTCAAATGCAATTAATGTTTTTGGTTGAGCATTAGCATCAACAGGAATGACAGAAACTGTGGCAAAAGATTTAGGATTTGACTACGAGCAAATTACATTTACAGATAATGATCGTCCAGAATTTATGAATTCTTATCAAGAAGTTTTAATTAAAATTCTTTGAGACAAAAAAACAAGAAAAATTATTGGTGCACAAGTAGCTTCAGAAGCTAATCATACCGAAGTTATGTATATGTTTTCATTAGCGATTATGAAGGGAGTTACAATTGATGAATTACCATTAATTGATATTTTCTTCTTGCCACATTTTAATAAGCCATATAACTTTATTACTTTACCAGGCTTAGAAGTATTAGGATTAAATTACTTTAAAAAGTAAGCAAAATGATTTGTTTTAAAAATTCTTCTACAGATGTTTACTTTAATTTGGCTTTAGACGAGTATCTTTTAAAAAGTGATATTAAAGACAATATTTTCTTTTTGTGAAAAAATTTTAATACAATTGTTATTGGTCAAAATCAAAATACAATTGAAGAAATTAATTTACAAGCGGTTGAAGCTGATAAGGTGAATGTTGCACGGCGAATAACAGGTGGTGGGGCTGTTTATCAAGATGATGGTAATTTATGTTTTTCCATTATTGTTAATAAAGATGATAAAATAGCAAAAAATTATGAAAGTATTTTACAACCTATTATTAATGTTTTGCAAAAACTTGGTTTAAATGCTAAATTTGCTGGTAAAAATGATATTGAAATTGATGGTAAAAAAATCTCTGGTAATGCACAAATAAAATATAAAAATCGTTTGCTACACCATGGAACATTTTTATTTGATGTTGATTTAAGCAAAATGCAAAAATACTTAAATGTTAGTCAGGATAAAATTATTTCAAAAGGAATTAAATCAATTCCAGCACGAGTAACTAATATTCGTCCATTATTAGTAAATGATATTACAATTGATGAATTTATGCTGTTTATTACTAATGAGTTTTTGGCACAAGGAACGCCAGTGTTAGATTTACCACCAGATATTATTGCTGCAGTTAATAAATTAGCTGATGAAAAATATCGAACATGGGAATGAAACTTTGGTAATTCACCTGAATTTAGTTATCAGAATAAAATTCGATATGAAGGAAAAGGTACTGTTGATGTGCGTTTAAATGTTACTGAAGGAAAGATTACAAAGATTAAATTTTTTGGTGATTTTTTAGGTTCTGGTGGAACAGAACCACTTGAAACTCTTTTAACAGGTTGTGAATATAATCTGGATAAAATTAAAACAAAATTATTAGAAGTGAATATTAAAGATATTTTTGGTGAAAAATTTGAAACACAAGAAGTTTTAGATGTTATTTTTACTTAAAAATATTTAAAAAACAGGAAAGGCAGGAATCAAAAAAATGTATTTTGACAAATTTGATTCGTTAAAAAATGAAATGCTTCAAATTATGGATGCAACTGGAAAGATTGTTAAACCAGATTTGATGCCAAAAATTAGCGATGATGAGGTTTTAACAGCATATAAATTAATGTGCTTATCACGTCGCCAAGATGATTTTCAAAATAAAATTCAACGACAAGGAAGAATGCTATCATTTCTTTCATCAACTGGACAAGAAGCAACTGAAGTAGCATATGGAATGCAAATTATTAAAGGAAAAGACTGATTTTCATCAGCATATCGAAATAATGCTGCTTGATTAGCAACAGGTGTTCCAATGCGTAATATTATGTTATATTGATGTGGAAATGAAATGGGAAGTTACATGCCAGAAGGAATTAATACTTTACCTATTAATATTCCAATTGCAACACAATATTCGCATGCAACTGGATTAGCATTTTCTGAAAAATATAATAAACGCGATGGTGTTGTTATTACAACAACCGGTGATGGGGGTTCTTCAGAAGGAGAATTTTATGAAGCAATGAATTTTGCTAAGTTACATGAAGTTCCAGCAATTTTTATTGTGGAAAATAATCAGTATGCAATTTCAACTCCTCGTCGTAAAGCAACAAAAGCAATAAACTTTGCAGTAAAAGGGATTGCGGTTGGAATGCGTAATATTTTAGTTGATGGGAATGATTTTTTTGCAGTTTATGCTGCTGTGCAAGAAGCTATTAAATTTGCTCGTAAAGGTGAAGGACCATCATTAATTGAATGTAGTACTTATCGAATTGGAGCACATTCCTCAGCTGATGATCCTAAGGTTTATCGTGATGAAAAATTACATCAAGAAGCATTAAAAAAAGACCCATTAATTCGTTTAAAAGCTTATTTAATTAAGCAAAAAAAATGATCAGAAAAAGAACAAGAAAAATTAGATGCGGAACAAGATAAATTTATTAAAGATGAATTTGCATGAGTAGAAGCAAACAATACTGTTTCAATTCGTGATATTTTTGCTTACAATTATGCTGAAATGCCAAAATTCTTAGAAGAACAATATCAAGAAGCCGAAGCATTTTTTGCAAAATATCCAAGTAAAGGAGGACACCACTAATGCCAGTTGTAAATAATATCCAAGCATTAACACATGCTTTAGATTTAGCGATGGAAAAACATCAAAATATTGTGATTTATGGTGAGGATGTTGGTTTTGAAGGAGGAGTCTTTCGTGCTACCATTGGTCTACAAGCAAAATATGGTGAAGAGCGTTGTTTTGATGCACCAATTGCAGAAGCAACATTAGTTGGAACGGCGGTGGGAATGGCTATTAATGGAATGAAACCAATTGTTGAAATGCAATTTGAAGGATTTTCATATCCAGCGTTTCAACAACTTTTTACCCATGTTGCACGATTACGTAATCGCTCACGCGGTCGTTTTACTTGTCCATTAATTGTTCGTATGCCAATGGGTGGAGGAATTCGTGCGTTAGAACATCATTCTGAAGCAGTTGAAGCAATGTTTGCGCATAATCCAGGTCTAAAAGTAGTTATTCCGTCAACGCCATATGATACCAAAGGATTATTATTAGCAGCTGTTGAATCATCTGATCCAGTCATCTTTTTAGAACCAACGAAGATATATCGTGCTTTTAAACAAGAAATTCCTGATGAATATTATACTTTACCAATTGGTGAAGGTTATAAAATTCAAGAAGGAGATGATTTAACAATTGTTACTTATGGAGCACAAGTTAGTGAATGTGAAAAAGCTTTAGCACAATTAAAAGAAGAAGGATTCCCTATTAATGTTGATTTAATTGATTTAAGAACAATTCAACCATGAGATCGTGAAATTGTTATTGAATCTGTTAAAAAAACAGGACGAATTCTAGTTGTTCATGAAGCTGTTCGTTCATTTTCAGTTGCATCAGAAGTTATTACAACTGTTAATGAAAAATGTTTTGAATATTTAAAAGCCCCAGCAGGACGGGTAACTGGTTATGATATTATTATTCCATTTGATCGTGGTGAGCATTATCATCAACCATCAGTTCAAAAAATTGTAGTTAAAATTAAAGAATTAGTTAACTACCAATTTTAGATAGGAGTTGAAAGTAAAAATGGTTAAATTTAAATTCGCCGATATCGGAGAAGGATTAACAGAAGGAAAAGTGGCCAAAATTATGATTGAAGTTGGTGACAAAATTAAAGACGGAGATGAAATGTTTGCCGTTGAAACTGATAAAGTTAATACGGAAATTTATGCGCCATGTGATGGTATTGTTAGCAAAATTAATATGGCAGTTGGCGATACAATTTATGTTGGTGATGTCGTAGTTGAAATTGATGATGGCACTGCCGGCGATAGTCCAGCACCAGCTACATCAGAACAACCAACGACAGTACCAGTTGAAGAGGAAAAAGCAGCAGGAGTAGTTGGTGCAGTACCAATTTCTAATACCGTTTTAGCGCCACGTCATTTACCAAACAATGGTAGTGCTAATGTTGATAATAATAAAAATGTGTTATCAACGCCAATTGTGCGAAAAATGGCAGCTGATTTAAAAATTGATTTAACAAAAATTCAAGGTTCAGGACAAAACGGTAAGATTATGAAAGCTGATTTAGTCCAAGGGGCAAAAAGCACAACAACTGGCCCTACTTTATCAACATTGCCAATTAATATTCCGCAAATTAATGCAACAGGTGCTGTTCGTCGCGAAGCAATGTCACCAATTCGTAAAGCAATTGCAAAACAAATGACTTTGTCAAAAACTGTTATTGCTGAGGCAACATTAATGAAAAATATTTATGTAACAAAATTAATTGAAATTAGAGCACAATTAAAAGGACAAGCAGAACAACAAGGAGTTAAGTTAACATATATGCCCTTTTTTATGAAAGCTTGTGCAATTGCTTTAAAAGATTTTCCAATTTTAAATGCAGCATATGATCAAGAACAACAAGAAATTATTTTTAAAGACTACTATAATATTGGAATGGCAACTGACACACCGACTGGTTTAATGGTTCCTGTTGTTAAAGGAGTTGATCAGTTAAATATTATGCAAATTGCAAAAATGATTAATGATTTAGCAACAAAAACACGTGAGCGTAAATTAAAACCTGATGAAATGAAAGATGGAACCTTCACAATTACTAATTTTGGGTCAGCGGGCATTGAATTTGCTACACCAGTAATTAATTTCCCAGAAGTAGCAATCTTAGGAGTTGGAATTATTAAAAAGGCACCAGTTATTAATAAAAACAATGAAATAGAAATAAGTTCAATCTTACCATTATCGTTAACGATTGATCATCGTTTAATTGATGGTGCTGATGGTGGTCGCTTTTTAGCACGAGTAACAGAATTACTAGAATCACCAGCTTTATTATTATTGTAAGAGAAGAGGTTATGAAATGGAAAACAAATATGATGTAATTATTGTTGGAGCAGGTCCAGGTGGTTATGTTACAGCGATTAAAGCAGCGCAAGAAGGTTTAAAAACACTAATTATTGAAAAGGAATATTATGGTGGTGTTTGTCTAAATGTTGGTTGTATTCCAACAAAAGCGTTGTTAAAAAGTAGTAAAGTATATGATATGATGAAACATGCTGACAACTATGGTATTGATGTTGCAAAAGCAGCAGTCGCCCCAAATTGAGTAAAAATGCAAGAACGAAAAGCAAAAGTAGTGACGCAATTAACAAAAGGGGTTGAATTTTTATTGAAAAAAAATAAAGTTGACCTAATTAAAGGCGAAGCGAAAGCAATTGACAAAAATACCGTTGAAGTTGCTGGGAAACGTTATTTATGTGCTAATTTGATTATTGCAACAGGAAGTGTTTCGCGTGGGCTACCATTACCAGGTTTTGAACAAGCTGAAAAAGCTGGTTATGTTATATCATCAACAGAAGCTTTATCATTACCAACAATTCCAAAAAAATTAATTATTATTGGTGGTGGTGTCATTGGCATTGAATTTGCTTGTTTATATCATCGTTTAGGAACCGAAGTAACAATTTTGCAAGGTTTAGACACTATTTTAGAGTTATTAGATAAAGACATTCGTGAAGAATTAACAAAATTGTTAATTAAAAATAAGGTAAAAATTGAAACTTCAGTTAAGATTAAAGCAATTAAAGGTAAATCAGTAATTTATGATAATAGTGAAGGAAAAGAAGTAAAACTAACATCAGATTATTGTTTAGTTTCAGTTGGTCGAACACCAGTAACAACTGGTTTTGAAAACATTGGACTAAAAATTGGAGAGCGAAAAAACATTGAAGTTGATGAGCAATGTAAAACAAACTTGCCTGGTGTATATGCAATTGGCGATGTTGTGGGACGTGCAATGCTAGCTCATGTTGCTTCAGCACAAGGAATATTAGTAATTGATAATATCAAGGGAAAAAATGTAAAAATGAATTATAATCGAATTCCTTCTTGCATTTATTCATTCCCAGAAGTAGCAACAGTTGGAATTACTGAAGAGCAGGCAATTAAAGATAAAATTGCTTATAAAGCATTTAAATTTCCACTAGCAGCAAATGGTAAAGCAATAGCTGACGGAGAAACTGATGGTTTCGTTAAAATTTTATGTGATCCAAAATATGGTGAAATTTTAGGAGTTCATATTGTTGCTGCAACAGCAACAGATATGATTTCTGGAATTACTGCTTGTATGGAAACAGAAGGAACAATTCATGAATTGGCAAAAACAGTTCACCCACATCCGACGCTATCAGAGATTATTATGGAAGTTGCCCATGGTTTAGAAGGCCATGCAATTCATATTTAAAGTTACAGAAGTAACTTTTTTTATTTAAAAATAATAACTAAAAAGATTAATTTTGTTTGAAAAGTCTGCTTTTCATTTAATATTAATTTTGTTATAATAAACCCATTAAATCGGTCTATAAAGTTTACTAAAGGAGATTTCAATGGCAAGAAAACCAGGCAGTTGACATAAACTTAATAATTTAACAAAAAATGTTACTGTAGCATCACGTAAAAAGGGATGACTTGCTGCAATTTGTGCTGTATTATACCTTAGCGCTTTAATTCCCTCTGCTTATTTTGCCGTGGCATTTTTAGCAGATATTTTAAATTATGGTGGTATTGAAACCGATGGACCCTTGCCCGATGTTAATGATGGAGATTATTTTGAAGTTAACTTTGCAAAAACAGAATTGCGAGATAATACAACAACAACTCCAGTCTTTGAAACTTATGAAATTCCTCCTGACCCTAATACTGGGCAAGTTGCACAAACTCGTGTTCGTGCAAGATCATTACGATTAGAATATGCTTATAATTTAATTTTTGAAAAAGCACCTAGTTTATATATTGCAAATAATATCTTTTTTAAACATAAATATAATCAGCCTAATCAAATTCAAATTTTAGATATTTTTACTGATTCACGAGGCACACAGCGGTTAAGTCTTGCTGATGTGCAGCAAAATCAATTTAATTTAATGAAAAATTTATTATTTTTAAAAATCAAATACCAAGGAGTACTACAAAAAAATTTAATTTGAATGCCAACATTATTTGCTGGTAATGAAGGATTTTTATCAAACTTTTTAAGTTTTAAATTAGGAGAAACAAGAAACAAAGATGATTTAAAACCAATAGTTTGAGAAAAACAAACAAATATTCTAGGTGAACAAGCTAATAATATTATGATTAATGGTACTAATGATAGTTTAGCGTTAGCAGATAGAGTTTATGCTGCTTATAAAGAACGTTTTGCTGCTTTTTATGCAGAAAATAAAGGAAATGATAAAGAATTTATTGGCGATTATAATCCATATAGTAATTTTGCTATTTCAAGTGTTAATCCAAATGACCAACTGTTTCCAGGTACTTTTATTGATAGTACACATTACATGCTTGATATTAATCGGGTAATTCAATCAGCCTATAAAAAAGGTGATTCAGAGCAAAGTTTTGCAAAAACAGATACTCAGATTAATGGTAAATATATTCCACAATTATTAATTTTCTTAATTAACATTTTAGAAACATCACAAAATCGTGGTTTAGTGTTACCAACAGAACTTGTACCAACAGATTGACAAATTTGATATCAACATCTTCAACCAAAACGTTTAAATGTTAATCAGCCAGAGCAATTTTATTTTATGTTTTTACCACAAGGTGAAACAATTAAAAATGTGATTGCAAATCGATTGGGGCAAGAAATTAAAGATGTTTTAAATGGTAAATATTCATTATCAACAGCAATTAGAGAATTGGAAGAAGATGTTTTGAGCAATCCTAATGGGTCAAAATATAAATGAGTTTATGATTGAAATATTTTACCATTTCAATCATATGGAATAATAGAGAAAGCAGACTATACTGTTGTTAAAAGAACAATTCAAGAAAATGGTGATTTAACAATTAATTTTAATAACAATCAAGCGAAAAAATCAGACTATGTAATAATTGATCAACCATCATTACATTCAATTACTAATTTAGTTAATACTGGCGATCGTGATGCCTATTCAATTAGTAATAAACAGAAACGAAATACTTTATTTACAAAATATTGAAGTGCTAATTTATATGGTGCACAGAAGCCATTAAATTATATTGACATTGATGTTTCAAATATTCCAGGTGATATAACTTCATTCAAAACAATGCTACAAAACCAAATTGTTAATCGCACATGAGAATTTATCCAAAATATTAGTCAGAAGGTAGGAAACAATTTAAACATTAGTGATAATGTATTAGAAATAGATTATGCTAAGGCGATTGCAGAAGATATTATAACATTTACACCTTTAAATAATTATCATAATGCTGCTGCTAATTTTAATGAATGATTTTATGCATTGCAAGCAAAAAGTGAAGAAGAATATAGTAATTTAACTGTTATTGATATTAAATTAGAATTAAAAGAGAAAGAAAATGTTCCACAAAATCTCCAAGCAATTACTTTCCGTTTTAACATTAATTATATTTAAAATTTATGTATAAAATATAAAAATGTATATAAAGTGTATATAATGATAGTAAGTATTAATGTTTGAAAAGGAAGGGATTTAAATGCGTAAAATTTTAACACTTTTAACAACATTTCTGATTACAAGTGCTTCGATAACTAGTGTTATATCATGCGGAACAATTTCTCCACCAAAAATTGCTGGAAGAGAAAATATTTCAACAGAATTCACTTTAACTAATAATGTTATTGTTACTGATGACAATATGGCTGTAGAAGAATCAATATTTAATCAAGCAAAAAGTGAAGGAAGGATTTCTCAAGATTTATCCTTAGATTTTTTTGAAATTACTGATGCGGAAAATATGGTAAAACCAACTGCTGCTAATACGCCACAAACTGGACATGTTGTTTTAACCGTTCGCCAAGATGAAGATATTCCATATATTGGTTCGGTTACCATTCGTTTTACTTTAGTTAAAAAATTGTCAATGGACATTAGTCAAACTGTTAACTTAAAAAATGTGTGAGATGTAACAAAATATGAAAATGTTGAGGAATTATATAATGATATTTGGGAAAAGGCAGTTGGTAGTTTTAAACCAGAAACACCAATTGATATAGAAACTTATGATATCTCAGGTTTTGATTTACCAAGCGTTTATAACACAGAGTTACCTGTAACAATGTTTTCTGAATATAATGGAAAAGCAAATACGCCAACAAGTCTTTTTAGTGGAACAATTACATTCAACTTAAACATTATCAGTTATCGTGCTACGGTTAATTTGAAATTACAACAAAATAACTTAGATCCAAAATTGTTATATGATTTAGTGTGAAAAAAAGTTAAACAACAATTTAGTGATGACCATGGAGTTTCAAGTGATTATAATGACTATCAAGTTGAATGAAGTGATGTGATAGAACCAGATATTGGTGGCAATACATGATTGAATTTTTTAGCAACACCAAATAATGAAAACATTCATCATTATATGAGAGTTGATGGGTTTATTTGTAAAGACCAAATTGAATTACCATCAACAATAGAATTATCAATTCCAATTGTTGTAACTCAACAAGAACGGCCAAATGTTGATAAAGATTGAATTTGAAAATTAGCAATGCGAAAAGCAAACATTAATGGTGGTCCAGCATTAACTAATTTTAATACAACAGATTGACAAACAATATTTAGTAAGAATTGACCTAATATTGGGCGAACAGAAACAGTTACTTTGCGTGCAGTTAATCGTAACACTGATCCAATGTTTAAAGGCGATGTTAAAATTACATTAAAATTAATTAATCAAGGGATTGATCCTGGTTTATTAGAATTAGACCCAATTTTATTAGTTAAAAGTGATAATCATACAACAGATTCAGTCTTACATTTAGTATGAGATAAACTTATTAATAATAAAGCATGAAATCCGCATTTATCACGTGATTTAGTGAATTTTAAGCCTGAAGACCTAGATAGATTAAGCAATGCTTTACGAGACGCTGAAAACAGTGAAGAATGAAAATCTTATGCAATTAATATTTCTGGAAAACAAGAGGATGCTGGTCGTGACTTTAAAATAACTGTTCACGGTAAAATTAAGATGGTTAATAAAGCGATAGAAAAAGATGCCATAATTGATTTATCCGATAAAACTTATAACTTTATGCCAAGAAAACAATTTGGTTCAGATAATCAAGTGTCTTATTTAGTTCATCAAATTTGAGGTGATATTATTAAAAATTCAATATTTACTGCTAACGATGAACAAGCTTTTGGTCTTTCAAAAATTCAAACTGATTGAAATTACTTTGAACCAATTTATCAACAAATAGATGAAGCAATTAATAAATATGATGCAAGTAGTAGTGACGATAAAATTCCATTAGAGTTGAAGTTTTCATTTAGAAACAATGCTATTTATACAGGCCAAGTGACTGTTAAATTAAATTTAACAGCAAGTGAACCAATTAATCTTGATTTTAATTTAACAAGTTCAATGTTACCAATATTTATTCGTAGTTTACCAACAACATCAGAAGATAAAAAAGAATTGGTAAAAAATATGGTTAATACAATACTATATGATGGAATCATAAAAAATCCAGACTTAAAAGCACAACAACGAAATATTTTATGACAATTATTATCTTATGATACAGCAACGGAAGAATTTATTGAACAATTTAATTTTCCAACAGAAAGTAATCCACAACGAGAATTAATTATTAACATTAAAACATCATCTGGCCAATTCGTTAATGGTTCATTTATGTTAAAAATAAATTTAATTTATCAACCTTAAAACTCTTCAAAAAAGAAGAGTTTTTTTCCTTTTAATAAGAGGGATAGTATTTTTAAAAGAAAATGCTATAATCATTGTAAACGAGGGAGAAATTATTAAATTAGGTGGTATTGATGGAAAAAGCAACACAAGATTTTCAAAAAAATGATGTTCGGTTAACGAGAATGTATTTTACTACGCCAATGGAAATTATTGCTAGAATTATGATTTTAATAGGTCAAGCAGTTATGTTGGGAGTAATTATTATTGTATCAGCTTCTTTAGCAATGATTGCAACTAGTAAATTACCAATTCCTGCAGTTTTTAATAATTTTGGTTTAGCTGATGGTGTTTTTCGTGGTCTTACCATTGTTATTGCTCTGTTTGGAATTCTCTTTTCCTTAATTTTTGTAATTCCAACGTTAATTGTTCGTAATATTAAGCTTCTAAAGGTAACTGGAATTATTTTTAATACGGTTGGATGCATCTTTGTTTTTCTAATGTTAGGATTAAGCATTATTGCATATCTTTATATTCCTGTTCGATTAAATTTACCAGGGGTAATTATGGCTGGGATTTGTATGTTAACATTATTTTGAGGTAGTTTTTTATTATGATTATCAGCAATTCGTCAGCAAAAACGAATTAACCTTGCTGTTGCTGAAAGTTTAGATTTTAGTTCTAAATTAAAAATAGTTGAATAGGAAGGTGTTTTAATGAAAAAAACAAAAAATAGTAAAACAATAAATCAAGAACAATCAGCAAAAGTAGTGAAAACAATGCAGTTCATTGTTGATAATCGTCCGCCAGTGTTAAAAAATTTAGATAAAACTGTTATTGATAAAACAGTAAAATCATTAGGAGAATATGAATTAAATCGAAAACAGCAAATTCGACCATTACCTTATCAATACAACCTTGAAGCAAGTAAATATTATTTCTCTACTAAGAGTGAAACAATAGCAAGAACTTTAATTGTCTTCTCACAATTATTATTAATTGTAGTTGCACTAATATATCTTCCAACATTAGGGCAAGTAGGAGCACAACTTATTATCTCTTTATTATCAAAATTTAAAACTCCATTTACTGATCAAATTGTAACAATTGGCCAACCAATTGTAATTGGAATAATTATTTTATTAGCTATTTTATGAATTGCAACATTCTTTTTTATCACAATTCCAATTTTAATTACCAAAACATTAAAAACTGTTAATATTTGAACAATTATTGTTAGTATTGTTGGTAATCTTAATTGTTCTTCAGTTCTTGGGTTAGCCATTTTACAATTTGTTTATGTTAAGAATTCAGTTGCTGGATTAAATATTAATCCATTTATATTACCGTCATTTGCGATTATTGCTTTTTGTTGTTTTATATTGGGTTGCTTATTTTTAAAAAGTGATCGCAAAAAATACCAAATAAAGTTAGAAAATGAAATAGCAAATCAAATTAGGGCGCTGAGAGAGTAAGGAGAAAAACTATTATGTTAACAAAAATTAGTTCAAAACGAGACGAATTAGCATTGCAATGAAACACACGAATTGAAGTTGCAGCACGTTTATTAGTTTTTAGTTTTTCAATTTTAGGAACTTTTATGGGTTATTTTATTGGGGCTGGTTGTGCAATGGCTTATAATAATATTAAGAATCTAACGGGTGTTATTTCACATCGAACTTATGAATTACATTATATTATTGCTGGAATTGTTGGTTTTATTTGTGCTGTTTTTTTCTTTTGTTTTATTGGTTTACCATATTTAAAATTAAAAAAAGCAACTAGTTTTAAAAGCTGAATTATTATTTCAACTATTTTTGCAACAATATATTACACAACATGTTTTACTTTAGCAATAATTTTTATAAATATGTTTAATACTATTAATAATTATTTTATTGTTGGTTTTACTTTGCTTATTATTTGTCTGGTCGTAATTTTTTCGTCGTATTTTTCACTTTGACGTGAAGTAAAAAAACAATGGATTTTACGAAAAAAATTTGAGTATTTAGCAGATGAAGAACAAATGAAAAAAGTAGAAACAAAATTAGCAACTTTAGAATTACAACGTGAACGCCTTGTTGAATTAGAAACAATTAAATATAATAAAGAAAAGTATAGTTTAAATAATTTAAAGGAAAAAAAGAAACATATTTATGTTCAAAAGCCTGTTTTAGAAGAACAAGAACAAGAAGAAATTTAAAATCATCTAAACAAAAAAATATAATAAATATTAGAGGAGACCGTATTAATGAATAAAGAAGATAACAATAATAATGTCGTGGAAGTAACAATTCAGCCCGTTCGGCGAAAAATTTCTCGGAAAACAAATTTAAATCTTTTTGCTATTATTGCAATAATAGCAATTACTGCTGGGCTAGGTGGAGTTATTTACTCAATTATTGCTGCTTCTTTTTATCATAATAAAAATCCATGAGCAAATGCTATTTTGCTAGATGATAAAATTACAAAAATGGTTAATTCACAATTATCAAAAGCATTAGTTGATTCTAATGGAGTTGCAAAACCAGAGAATTTAACTAGTTATGTTCAGTTTAATGTCGGTGAAAAAGATGGAATTGATATTTATGCTAATTTAACTAATATTCAAATTATTCAAGATATTTTTGCAAAAAGTAATTGAATTGAAGATAATTTAAGTATTGTTGAAACAATGCTAAAGGGAACAGGTGCTAGTTTATCAGGAACCAAAGTAATTTATCAAAATAATCTCTTGAATTTAGTTTTGCGACCAAAAATTTTATCTTATCCATATAATGATGGTGATGATAAATATGGTTTGGTAACAGTTGTTCCAGTGGATTCTCAACAAGGGCTCTTTACATATAAAGTTCGTTTTGCTTTGCAATTAATTGCGACTGATTTTGCTGGTTATTATATTGATTTAAAGAAAACATTTGATTATACATATGATACAGTAGAAGGAGTTTACCCAGTTGCTTTAACATTAAGTCAACTTTTAAATTTAATTAGCAATCAAAAAATTGTTAATTTAGTGCAAAAATATAATGTTAGACTAGACAGTGGTAATGAATTAATTTTAAATAGTCTTTTAAGTGAATATTATCCAATTGCAAAACCAGATAATAGTATTCTTATTAATGAAGAAATTGTAAATAAAGATGGTGTTTCTTTTGCACCAGTTATTGGAACGCCATCTGCCAGTGACTTAACATTAAATATTAAGTATGATTCTAAAAAATTTAGTTCATTACAACAATTTGGTGCTAATCTTTTTAATTATCATGATAAAAATTACTCAGCAATTGCTAATATTTTTACTAAAATTGGAATTACAATGCCGACATTTGAAAATGTCAAAAATAGTTATGATTTATATGATCGAAACAGTGAAAATACTTTTCTTACTGATGCAATGATTGACCAACGAGTAAATTCTTATCGAGGATTTGTGAAAGAAATGGGCGTTGATTCTGATAATATTGCTGATAACTTTAATTATGTTACTAATGATAATAGCCAGTATGTTTGAGGTTCAGAACATCAAATTTTTTATAATGAAGTTAAAATTAAATTTTTAAATATTAATAACAATTTGGGAAATAATATTTATCGTAGTCCAACTAAAATTTACTATGACCAACAACGTTACACTAATACTTCAATTAATTTCCAAGCGTTTGATTTAGCGGCAAATGTTAAAAATGTTATTGAAAAAGTTCAATATGATGATTCTGAAGCAGAAATTGATCGCCGATTAACAAATCAAAGTGGAGTTATTAAAGCAAATTTAAAAGATTATTTATTAAAGCAATTAAATAATCCCCATATTAAAATTGACAATATTGTGAAAGAAATTACTGTTGGTGTTACACATAATGCTTCTACAATTGAAGGAACAGTTTTTGCAAAACAGGTACCTATTAATGGAACTTTGCGGGGGAATAATAATAAAGTATATCAAGATAAATTGTTAACCTTACCGAAAATTGACATCACAGTACGTTTTTCTTATGATGGTACTAACAGCAACACTTATAATTTATCTTATCAATATGATGTGGCGCCAAAAGTAGTTAAAGATTGACGTGGTGTTGATAAAAATAGTCTTAATGTTTTACAAGGTGATTTTAACTTTTCACGGAATTATACAACACTTGATAAAATAACAAGTTTAGAAAATGATTATCGTAAGGAAATAATTAGTGTTGCTAATATATGAGAAAATAATAATCCGATGGGAGTAGGGAATGGAGATAATAATTATCCCGTTGAATTTTCAAATTGAAATTCTTTTGCAATTAAGTTAAACCAAATTAATGTTGGACGAAATAATAACAATAATTTAAGAGTTGGGTCTTATAATGCTAGTGTAACAGCAACAAAAGAATCGTTAAATTATCAAGGAACATTTACAACTAATTTAATTTATGTAAAAGCAGCACCAATTGAGCATATTACAGTGCAGTCATTGCTTGCAAATAGTTCATGAACACAGCAACAAGCTTATCGACAAATTAAAACTAATATTTTAAATCAAGCTGCAAAGTATGGTTTAAATTTAACAGATCGTGATTTTAGTATTAGTGGTATTTCAGAAAATAATGTAGAAAAATTACCAGTTGGAAATAAAGAAATTATTATTACTGCTTTGGGAAATGATAATGTTGTAACTGGAACGGCAACTATTAATTTAATTGTAAATCCAGTTAATATTAGAAAATATGATAATGCTCTTAAACTAGGTTTTCAAAAAGTTAATCATTCAATTGGCGAGACAATTAACATGATTTTTGCGCAATTACAACAACCAATTAGGAAAGATGGGTATAACATTATAAATCCACGTCAATATTTTGATGTTATTATTTTAACTGAAAATAACCGTGAACTAAGTGCTAATGATATCTTTTTAGTAGAAGGTAAATATTGGTATTATATTAAAGTAACAAGTTTTGGAGCAAGATATTTTGATGGAACAATATCAAATAATTTAATTGTTAAAAAATAGGAAAAAAATAATTTAATTGCCTAAATTTAGGGAAAATGTTAAAATATTTACACAAATTAAAATAAAATAGGGTTAAATACCAAAGGGGGAATAAAATGTTTAAAAATAAGCCAACATATGGAAGTAAATTTCCAGATTTAGAGTTGCTTGATACTGAAGAAGAACGCCGAAAATATGAGGAAGAAGTTAAAGAATTATCTAAACAAGAGCAAAAACGTTTTAGTTATTTGTCGCCAACTCAGCATAATGATTTTTCACAACGACGAATGTTTTGGGATAGTCCACTTGAACGAGTAGGGCGAAGTTTTATTATTTTTGGACAGTTGATAGCAATTGTTTTAGCTTATTTTATTGGTCAAAAAGCAATTTTAGTTGCTTTAAGTAATTATCTTGATCCAAATATTAAAGTTTTTGCTGAGCTTTATGTTAAAGATCTTTTAAGTTATGGCTTCTTATTTCTTAGTTTATTATTTAGTTTATTATATTTTATTCCGATGGCAATGGCTCGAACTGCGGGTGCTATTTATGGATGAGGTATTGCATATATTATGTTAGCAATTTTATATTTTTTATTTGTTGAAATTTTATGTGCAATTTTATTGATTTTAGGAAGTATTAAAGGAAATCCGGCTGAACCAATTAATATTTGATTACTAGTTTTTATTGTTTTGGTTCTAATAATTACTTCCATTTGAATTATTGGAGCATGCCTCTTGATTGTTAAATCAGATGATGTTAAACGAAGAATTAATTTAGAAATTTAGGAGAAAAAAGAAAATGATGACACTTACAGAAAGATTAGAAGAATTAACAAAACAACTACAGCAAAATGTTTATGAAAAAGAAGAAATTTTTAATTTAGCAATGTTAGCAATGCTAAGTGGTGAATCAATTTTTCTTTTAGGAAAACCCGGAATTGCTAAATCATTAGTTTCTCGTCGTTTAAAACATGCTTTTAAAAATGGTACTATTTTTGAATACTTAATGAATCGTTTTTCTACACCAGAAGAAATTTTTGGTCCAATTTCAATTGAAGATTTACAAAAAGGAGTATATAAACGTTTAATTGATAAATATTTACCAACCGCAGAAATTGTATTTTTAGATGAAATTTGAAAAGCAGGACCATCAATTCAAAATACTTTATTAACAATTATTAATGAAAAGATTTTTCGTAATGCTGGAGTAGATATTAAAGTACCAATGAAATTATTAATTTCCGCATCAAATGAATTGCCAGCAGAAGGACAAGGCCTTGAAGCTTTATATGACCGCTTTATTATTCGTTATATTGCCCAAGGTTTAAAAGATGAGGAAAACTTTAATGATATGATTGCTGGGGTAACTGAATTGGATGTAAAAGTTGATGAGGCTTTACAAATTACACATGAAGAATATGATGTGTGACGAAAAGAAATTAATAAGATTAAAATAACATCAGTAACCTTTGATTTCATTTCACGATTTCGAAAAGCAATGTATATTGCTACTGAAGGTGAATATTATATTTCCGATCGTCGTTGAAAGAAGATTGCTCATTTAATGAAAGCTTCAGCATTTTATAATGGTCGTGATACAGTTGACAAAGCTGATTGATTAGTAATTCCATATTGTATTTGAGATGATGAACAACAAGAAGAAGAATATAATGCTATTTTTAATGAATTTTATTTAGATGCTTTAACATATGATGTTCGTGAAAAAAAGAATCGTTTAAGCAAAGAATTAGAAGAATTATCAGCTCAATATGAAGATATTCAAGAAGTTAATAGTCGTAAAAGTGAATATTTAGATGTTTTTGATGGAAAATTACAAGGAACATTTCATCGAATTTTTTGAAAAAATCAACAATATCCAATTTGTTTTATCCGTGTTGAGGATTTCATTGATGCTCGTCATAATAAAACACAACCAACTTTAATTGAATTATATTATGGCGAAGATTTAGATAATATGGCAGATGTTTTACAAACAGAGATTAGTTATGTTAATGATAGTACTTTTAAAATTATTAAAACAAATGAAGAAATTAAAATTGAAATTAAGAATTCAAAAGTGGATAATAATTCAAAACTGGAAAAAAGAATTTTAGCTGTTGAACGGGAAATTGATAGTTTAACAACTGCTTTTCCTGATGAAAAGGAACGATTATTATCTTTAAATTGTCTCTTTTTTAAAGAACGTTTTATGTTAGCAGTTAACAATGCTTTTAGTGATAGTAAATTAAATTTTAATGAAGATGGGTTAGAATTAGAACATTTTTCAATCCCAGAACAAAAAATAAGTAATAATAATTTTGAACAATCAACAAAAAATTAAGTGGATAAAACAAGGGAGGATTTAACATGAATCCATATTTAGAGCAAAAAGCGGGAATTCAATTAGTTAATAAGTTAACAGCATTAAAAAATACGGATTTAGTTAATCCAAAGTTTGCTCTGATGAAAACAACAAATCGTTGATTAAGTGAAATGTTTGATCAAGCTGTTAATAATTTTTATGATCACCAAATTGAAAATGAAATTATGAAAATTAAGTTAGACTCAAATATTGAAAAAGAAATTTATTTGTTTCATTGAATTAAAGTTAATGGTTATGATGGTTTAAAAAAGAATTATGCTTCAACACAAGACTTTTTATTTAAAGTTAATTCACCATTTTATGATCGGCTAAATTATTATCGCTATGAATTTAATAAAAAACAAAATAATAATCCAAATATGTTATTTCGTGATTTTATTGGAATTTGAGAATCAATTTTAATTAAAAGAATTAATGATTATCGTTTTGCAAAAATTGAAGAATTAAGAACAAAGTTTATGCAAGATTTATATAATAAAGTGGAAATATATAATAAAGCTAATAGTTTATTAAAAACAATATGAAACTTTTTTGGTAAAATATGAAATCCAACAGAACTAAAAAAAGGTGTTAATATGTCAGCCATTGATAAGTTTGCAAAATTTTTAGAAACTAATCCAGCAATTATGGAAATTGCAACATTATTAGGACGTTTCCAAGGTGAAAGTAATTTAATTGAACAACGAATTTTAGAAGAAATTGTGATGGATTATGAATGAAAACCAATTGGTTCTTCACCAGAAGAAATTATTGGGGCAACTGAGTCAAAGGATTTAGAACATATGTTCCCAGCCGAATTAGTTTTATTAAAAGATCCAGTTTTAAAATATATTTTTTATAAAAAATATATTGAGGGAAAATTAACAACATTTGAATTTTTATCACAAGATAAAGTTCCTAAAGAACAAATTAAATTACGGACAATTGAAACATATGTTCCCGAAGAAAAAGGACCAATCATTTTATCAATTGATACTTCTTCTTCAATGCGAGGTAGTCCTGAACAAATTGCCAAAGCACTTGCTTTAGCAATTGCAAAAATTGCTTTAGGAGAACATCGTCCTTGCTATATGATTAATTTTTCTAAAAGTTTAGATGTCTATAATTTATCTTCTTTAAAAGATTCACTCCCAAAATTAATTGAATTTTTATCAAAAAGTTTTGCTGGAGATACCGATGTTGAACCAGCTTTAGAACATACCTTAACAGTAATGGATAGTAATGAATATTTTAATGCTGATTTATTATTAATTAGTGACTTTTTAACTTCTGATTTATCACCTCAATTAATAACAAAAATAAATTTATTAAAACAACGTCGGAATCGATTTCATGCTATTGTAATTGGCACAATGGGAGCAGAAAATGTAGAAACAATTTTTAACAATGCTTGAATTTATGACCCACGTGATCCATTTGCTTCAGAACGAATTATTGCCTCGTTAACAGGCCAAATTGTAAAGAAATATGATAAAGTTTCTGGGGCAAAAGCAATTTTAGGACGAATGATAACTGCAAAGGAGATTAGCAAAAATGTTAAGTAAGGATACTTTTAATTATTTGTTAGAAAATCAAAAAAAATTAGATGAGCACATTTTAACAAAATTTAAATTAAATGATGATGAAACATTTGAGAAACGAATTTTAGCTTTCTTAGTTGAATTAGCAGAATTTATTAATGAACAACGTGATTTTAAATATTGAAGTGTTAAACCAGCTTCAACAAAAGATGTTTTATTAGAAGAATATATTGATGGAATTCATTTTTTGATTAGTATTGGTAATAGTTTAGGAGTTGATTTTAAAACATATCAATATTGTAATGAATGTTGTAAGGAAAATATTAATTTGACGAAACTTTATTTAAATTGTTTTGCTGTTGCGACAGAACTAATTAAAAATCAGACACCAGAAATTTATTTTAAAGTTTTAAATCAGTATTTAATAATTGCTGAACAGTTAAAATTTACTGAAGATGATTTACTTATCGCTTATAATAAAAAAAATAAAATTAATTTTACTCGTCAACAAAATAATTATTAAAAAAATGTTTTATAAAAAATTATAAAACATTTTTTTAATCCGTATCAAGACTACTTTTGCGATTTTCCTTAAATTCTTCTAATGTTTTAATAAAAATTGCCGCCGTTGGACACACCATTTGTGCTTCCACTAATTCCTTTTCATTATCAATTGTATTTGCGAAACCATCATCATCCATAAAAAATGTTTCGGTTTCATCAATCATAATACAGCTTCCACAAGAAATACATAAGTCAGTATTTACATATGTTCTTTTTTTTGATATATCACGATTTGCCATATTTATCACTCCATTATTTATTTACTATAATAATAACAAAAATTTTAATAATAATATATAATTTTAATGTAGTTTAAAAAAGTTGGAGGTTTAACATGGAAACTAGAATGGAGAAATTTGCCCAGCTACGTGAAATGATTAAGAAAGAGATTGAGATTGATCAAGAAATTAATCAAACAAGTCAGGTCATTAATAGTTATATGGCGAAATTAAACGCTATTGATGATAATTTTTTTGGTGGTGTTAAATCAAATTTTGAACAAGAATTTAGTTGAGAAAAAGTGTATTTGGATAAAAACCCAGATGAACAACCATATCCATCTGATTTTAAATATGATTTACAACAGTTGCTAGAACAAGTTGTTAATACAACCAAAGCAACAATTCAAACTAATCAAAAAAATGACCAAGATGCCGGTGATGTTATGCATAATATTTTAATTGCTGAAACATTGTTAAACAAACCAACATATCAAAAATATCAAGCAATTTTAGAAAGTATTTTAGCAGAAAAAATTATTTATCATCGTGTAAGTGATAAAATTCAAGCAGAAAATAGTAATTTTAAAATTAATTCAGCTAATATTGAATTTAGTACAATTGCACATATGCGGAAAAATGACCAACGGTCAACAGCAGAAATGCTAAAAGAATCAAGTGCTCTTTTAGAAGAAAAGCATAATAATGTGTTAGTTGTTTATCGAAAGATAAAACCAGGTTATAAAATGTTATTTAGTACTATGGTTTTGCTTGTTGTTTTATTGGCTATTTGTTTAGTTTTAATCTTTATGTTATAGAAAATAGGAGTAGATGATGAAAATAAATATTGCGATTGATGGCCCGGCTGGTAGTGGAAAATCTTCTGCTGGTTATGAATTGGCCAAAAAACTAAATTATCAGTTTATTGATACTGGTCTAACTTATCGTGCTTTTACTTATTTTTGTGTAAAAGTTGGAGTTGATTTTACAAATCATCATCAGTTGCAAGCACAATTAGCAAACTTTAAATATCAAGTAATTAATAACCATGTTTATGTTAATAATGAAGATATTACTGATAAGTTGCAAACTAATCTTGTTCTTGATAATATTAACAAAATTACTGGACTTGATTTTATTCGAGCATCAATGGTTTGTTTACAACGAAAATTAGTGGTTAAAAAAGGTAATGTTGTTGTTGGACGAGACATTACTACTGTTGTTCTCCCTGATGCGGAAGTGAAAATTTACTTAACAGCTAGTATTACAGCACGAGCTAACCGCCGATGAAATCAAAATCAAGAAAACAATATTGTTCCAAATAATTTAGCAGAAATTAAAGTCAAATTAAAAGAACGAGATTATGTTGATACAACACGAGCGGTAGGACCATTAAAAATTGCTCCTGATGCGGTTGTTGTGGATAGTAGTAAGTTAACATTTGAACAAACAGTAACTAAGATTTATCAAGTAGTATGTAATTATAAGAAAGCAGGAAAATAAATGGCACAAAAAGGAACTGTTGCAATTGTAGGGCGGCCAAATGTTGGGAAATCAACATTATTTAATCGTATTATTAAAAATCGTCTTGCAATTGTTGAAGATACTCCTGGCGTAACACGTGATCGAATTTATGCTTTTTCAGAATGATTAACAAGGGAATTTTTAATAATTGATACGGGTGGAATTACATTAAATAATACGGCAATGTTTGCGCAAGAGATTAAAATGCAAGCAGAAATTGCAATTGCAGAAGCCGATATTATTATTTTTGTTTTATCGTACAAAGAAGGAATTACCCCAGATGATGAAATGGTTGCAAAAATATTATATCGTGCTAAAAAACCGGTTCTTTTAGTTATTAATAAATATGATAAACAAGAAAAAGAAAGTGAATTATTTGAATATATGACATTAGGATTTGGTGAGCCAATTGCTGTATCTGCTACGCATGGGATTGGCATTGGTGATTTATTAGACCAAGTAATTTCTTATTTAGATCAAATTCCAATTCAGCCAAAAACAGAAGGAATTCATTTTTCTTTAATTGGAAAACCAAATGTTGGAAAATCTTCGTTAACAAATGCAATTTTAGGTGAAGAACGAGTTATTGTATCACCAATTGCAGGGACAACAACAGATTCAATTGATACATCGTTTAAACGTAATAATCAACTTTATACTGTGATTGATACAGCTGGGATTCGACGAAAAGGGAAAGTTTATGAGAAATTAGAAAAATATAGTGTTCTTCGTGCTGTTAGTGCAATTGAACGAAGTGATCTTGTTTTATTGATTATTGATGGAACAGTTCCTATTACTGACCAAGATACAAATATTGCTGGAATTGCATTTGAACAAAATAAACCAATTATTTTAGTAGTTAATAAGTGAGATGCAGTGATGGAAAAAGATGAACGGTCAATGAAAAAAATTGAGCAAAGTATTCGTGGATATTTTAAATATCTAAATTATGCAAAAATGGTTTTTGTTTCTGCTTTAGAAAAAAAACGATTACATATTTTATTTCAAACAATTGATGAAGTTTATGCTGGTTTAACCCAACGAGTAAAAACTAGTATTTTAAATGAAATTTTAGTAAAAGCACAATTGTTAAATCCACCGCCAGATTTTAATGGTGGTCGTTTAAAAATTTATTATGCTACCCAACCCGAAGGTATTATTCCGACTTTTATTATGTTTTGTAATAATCCAAAATATCTTCATTTTTCTTATAAAAGATTTCTTGAGAATCAACTTCGAGAATATTTTGGATTTGAGGGAGTACCAATTAAAATATTATTTAGAGAAAGAAAGTAACGAGGGAAATTATGATGAAAAAAACACAAAAAAATATTACTATTATTGGAACAGGAGCATATGGGACAGTTTTAGCAAATGTTTTGACAGATAATGATCATAACGTTATTATGTATGGAATTGATAATAAAGAAGTTGATGATATTAATAATGCACATTTAAATCGTCATTTTTTTGGTAATTTAAAAATTAATAAAGAAATTAAAGCTACAACAAATTTTGCTGAAGCAGTTGAAGATGCTGAATATATTATTTTAGGAATCCCTGTTGTTGCTATTAAATTAATTATTGAAAAGATTAATCAAACAGTAACTAAACCAGTTGTTATTATTAATGTTGCTAAAGGATTAGACCCTGACACGCATGAAGTTTTATCAAAATCAATTATAAAATTAGTGAATCCAAAAATTTTAAAAGCATATGCTGGTATTTATGGCCCAAGTATTGCAAAAGAAGTTTTACAACGAAAACCAACATGTATTATGGCGGTTTCACAGGATTTTGCAATTGCACAAGAAGTTCGTGAATTATTTAACAATGAATATTTTGTTACTTTTGCTAATACGGATGTTATTGGTACTGAATATGCTGTTGCTTTGAAAAATGCAGTAGCAATTGCCTCAGGAATATTTAATGGTCTTTATGAATCAGATAACGCTAAAGCATCATTAATTACGATGGGATTAAATGAGATTCAACTTTTTGCCAAAACAAAAGGAGCTCAAATTGAAACTTTTTTTAACTTTGCGGGATTAGCTGATTTAATTTTAACAACTACCTCAAGCAAATCACGAAATTATTCTCTTGGTTTTGAAATTGCTCAAGTTGATAATGCTCAAAAAGTTTTATCAGAGCAGGTAAAAACAGTAGAAGGCGTTTTAACTTGTAAAACAATTGTGTTAGATGCGCGAGCAAATAATATTACTCTACCTCTATTTGAAGCTTTATATGATATTTTATATCATAATAAACGGCCAAGTGTAATTATTAATAATGTTTTTACAAAAGCAATATTGTCCTAAAAATGCCACTATTTTATGTTATAATTACTACACAAAGTATATCAAAATAAAGAGTATGTAATTATTGATGAAATGGAAGGGCACAAAATGAATTTTAAACATTCTTTTAACAATGATTCGGGCAACAGACCAGAAAGTAATCAACAACAAGTTTCTCTTAACCAGGGAAATAATTTTAGTGTTTCACAACAACAGTATCAACAAAATGGACCTAATCAAAATTATAATCCAGTAACATCTGGACAAACAGGACAAAATATTTCGCAACAACAATATTCCCCAGCAAGAAATATCAACTTTCAACAATATCAACAACAGAATGGTAATAATCAAAATTATAATCCGCTTAGTACTAACCAAGGGGGTCAACCATCACAACAATATCAACAACAAAATTTAATGCAACGTCCACCTCAAAATATTGGACCACAGCAATTTAATCAACAATCAAATCTTGGTTCACAATATCAACAACAGAATGGTAATAATCAAAATTATAATCCGCTTAGTACTAACCAAGGGGGTCAACCATCACAACAATATCAACAGCAAAATGTGAATCAACAATATTCTCCTAATGCTAATAATTGAGGACAACAAAATAGTCAACCAATAAATACGATGCAGGAAAATCCACAACAATTATCGGGGCAAGGAACCCAACCGCAAACAATTGCTGAATGAATTGCCAATAGGCAAAATAGTACTTTAATTAAACCATCAGATTTCTTAAATGCACCAATTGATCCAAACATTAAAGTTGGTCTTGGTAAAAATATGAATATTGGGGTATCAGGGTCATCTGATTTATTTGATGATAAGCAGCAAAAAGGAACCAATAGCAAAAAATATCAATCAAATATTGAAAAAATTCAATGTCAATGTAAAAATTGTGTAAAGAAAGCACGCCCCTGATTAACTGTTTTTATTACTATATTAATTGTTTTAGCTATTTTAGGTGGTTGTGTTGGGGCTATTTATGGTTTTCGCCCTCAACTGAGAGATTGATTATTGAAAGATGAAGTAACAACTGAAAATGCAGTTGCTTAGGGGATAATTCTTGTTTTAAGATTTAACTTTTAAACCATATTTAAAAATATGGTTTTTTCTTTTACAATATAATTATGAGATTTTAATAGAAAGTAGGAAATTATGACTAAGATTAAATTAATTGCATTAGATATGGATGGAACTGCTTGTTCTTTTCATCAGGGGATTTACGAGACAAATATTATGCCAATTATTAAAGCACAAGAAATGGGTGTTCGTGTTGTTTTTGCAACGGGACGGCCAGTATTAACTTCGTTGTCAGAAGCTATTAAAGTAAAAATGGATTATTTTCAGCAATATTTTATTGGTTTTAATGGTGCATGCATTTATGATATTAAAACTAATACAATTGTTTATCAACAAACCTTATCTGCTTCTCAAGTTAATTTTTTATTTCAATTAGCAAAAAAATACCATAAAAAATTATGATGTTATATTGATGATTTAACTAAAGTTATTGTTAACTTTAATCCTGTTGCTGAAAATAATCCTGAATTAGCATTTTTTCATGGGGAATTCATTCAATATGATTCTACATTAGTAATTCAAAATGAGAGTTATAAGTGTATTGTAATGAATGTACATGAAAACGATGATTTTATTATTGCAGCGCGTGGACAAAATATTGAAATTGCAATTGATGCCTCAGGAACAGCAGAAATAAATGCGCCAGGTATTAGTAAACTAGCTGGTTTAAAATGAATTTCAGCCCAATGGGATATTGCTTTATCAGAAATGATGGCAATTGGCGATAGTATGAATGATTATTGAATGATTAAGAATGTAGGGTTAGGAATTGCAATGGAGAATAGCCAAGAACAAATTAAAGCAGTTGCAAAAGAAGTAACTACTACCGTTGAAACAGGTGGTGTTGCAAAAATGATTGAAAAATATATTCTCAATAATAAAAAATAATTATATAATTGTTAAGGAAAGAGAAAAAGAGGAGAAATAGTAAAATGAAAGTTAAACAACCAATTTTATTGGCAATTCTTGATGGATGAGGAATTGCTCCTGATTCAAAAGGAAATGCTGTAACACAAGGACATATGGTGAATGTTGAAAAATTAAAAACAAAATATCCATGAGTCTCAGCACATGCGGCAGGAGAATGAGTTGGTTTACCAGAAGGACAAATGGGAAATTCTGAAGTTGGACATATTCATTTAGGAGCAGGTCGCATTAAATATGAATCATTAACTTTAATTAATAAAGCAATTAAAGATGGAACATTTAATCAAAATCCAGAACTTTTAGCGGCAATTAATTTTGCAAAAAAAAGTAATGGTGCCTTTCATATTATGGGGTTATTTTCTGATGGTGGTGTTCACTCGCATTTAAACCATATTTTTGCTGCTTATAAATTAGCAGCACAAGAAGGAATAAAAGAGATTTACTTGCATATTTTTGGCGATGGACGTGATACGAAACCAGAATGTATTAAAATTTACCTTGAACAATTTCAACAATTACAAAACCAATTAAAAGTTGGGGAAATTGCAACAATTGGTGGTCGTTATTACGCAATGGATCGTGATAAAAAATATGACCGAGTGCAAATTGCTTATGATGTTTTAGTTTCAAGAAAGGGTTCAGAATTTAGTGACCCAATAGAGTATATTAACCGTGAATATCAAGCTGGTCGCAATGATGAATTTTTAATGCCAGCATATAATATTAATACCCCAAAAGGTTATATTAAATCAGGTGATGGTGTCTTTTTTGCTAATTTTCGCCCGGACCGTGCTATTGCAATAGCTTCAGCTTTAACAAATCCTAATTTTCCGGGTAATGAAGCACAAACTTATTTTATGCCGAAATTACATGATATTTATTTTGTTTCAATGATGGAATATGCAGAAACAGTTGCTTCAAAACATGTTGCTTTTAAACCAATTGAAGTTGTTAATGGTTTAGGAGAATGATTAAGTAAAAAAGGCTATCGACAACTACGAATTGCTGAAACAGAAAAAATTGCTCATGTTACATTTTTCTTTGATGGTGGAAAAGATTATTTTAAAAATGGTTTAGCAACACAAGCCGAAATTACATTAACAGGGGCTTCGGCAGATTTAATTCCATCGCCAAAAGTAGCAACTTATGATTTAAAGCCAGAAATGTCAGCATATGAAATTACTGATAAGTTAATTACTGAACTTAATCAAAATGAATTTGATGTTATTATTTTAAATTTTGCAAATTGTGATATGGTTGGTCATACTGGAATCTTGCCAGCGGCAATAGAAGCAGTTAAAACTATTGATAATTGTCTTGGCAAAATTTATACAGCAATTCAAAAAGTTAACGGAATTATGATTATTACTGCTGACCACGGAAATGCTGAAATTATGATAGATGAAACGGGTGGTCCTAATAAAAAACATACTTCACAATTGGTTCCAATTATTATTACCAAAGAAGGGTTACAATTACGACAAGATAATCCGGCAATTGCTGATATTGCTCCGACAATTTTAGATTTATTAGGTGAAGAGATTCCTCCTGAAATGACACAACCATCATTAATTATTAAGTAAAAGGCATTGAAAAATGTCTTTTTTAGTGGATATATTCAAAATTTTTTAACAAATAATTTTAAATTTTCAATGGATTTTTAACTAATTTATTATATAATAAAAAGTAAGATTTAAAGGAGTAATAAAAAATGACTAATAATGATAATGGATATAATTCTAAAAGAGCATGATATGAATTAAAGCCAACATTAGTTGATCGTGCTGCTCCCTTTGATTTTAATTTAGTTAAACTTAGAAACACGGGTTATATTTTTTTAAGCACAGCTATTTTTGCTCCCTTTTTTATTAATATTTTGATTTCATATATGTTTGCACACAATGAATATGCTTTAGCAGGAATGAACTTTATTAGTTGAATTATTGTTGCAGCTGGTTCATATTTTGTTATTAGTGGGGCCCAAAATGAAATTATGCGGTCAGGTGCTATTGCCTTTTATTATTTTTATTTTATTCCAAATATTATTGGTTTAGTAATTGGGACTATTGCAAACCAGTTTCATCCAGCTGTTAGCGTTAAAACAACAATTAATTTATTAGCATCAATAATTGCAGGATTGGTAACAATTTTTATTCTTTATAGATCGTCACCATCAATTTTTAAAAAAATTAAATTAACTTTAAAACAGGATTATAAACGCATTCTTGTTGTTTGTCCAATTGGTATTATTGCTATTTTTTCAATTCATTTATTTTTTGTTTATTTACAATCATTAATAACAACAACAATTTCAAACAATCAAAATAATTTAATTGTAGGATTAGATAAATGGTGAAATATTGTTTTCTTATTTATTTATACAATTTGTATTGCTCCAATTGTTGAAGAATTAGCAACTAGACATGGGATTTTTAGTTTAAGTGGTAACAAATGACTTGGATTTGTTTCATCAATAATTTTCTTTGCTGGAATACATGTTGCTGGAACAGGAGATTGAGAACATATTATTGGATATATTGGAGCATCATTAACACTAGGAATGTTATTTCTAATTGTTAATGGAAATGTTACATATACAATAATTCCCCATGCTGGTTATAATTTCATTGTTGCCATTTTAATGCTTGTTGCACCAAAATTTTTATCATAATTAGTTTTAAAAAGCACCAAGTGCTTTTTATTTTTATTAAATATATCAATAATTTTAATACAAAAAAGATGATACATAATATCATCTTTTTAATCCATTTCTGCTTTTTTTATTGTTACTATTAAAAGGTCCAAAAATGGTTTAATATCATTTTGAAAGGTAAAGCTAATAAATAAAGCTGTCCCGCCGCCAGCCATTGCAAAGGCATTTTTATTAGTTTGCAAAAAGTTATTAAGATTAAATTTACTTTGATGTTTTTTAGTAAAACCAATAAATCCATACTGTAAGGTTGAATTAATAAAAATTAGCAAGTTATTTTCGTATTCTTGTAAAAATTTATTTAATTTATTGCGTATTAATTCAAGTGTTATTTTTTCATCATTAATAATAATTTCTTTGATTATTAAATTATTATTAATATTTATTTCTTTAATTGGAAAAACAGTATTATCAATTGTTTGTAATAATAATTTGTATTTTTCTTTTGCAATTTCATTTAATTGTTTTTCTAATTGTTCAATTTCTATATTTAAATTATTTTTTGCAAGTATCGTTGTTGGAATTACAAAATTGGGAATTGTAAAATTAAATTCAGCATCATAATTCTTGATTTTTTTAATACTTTGGGATAAATTATCTTTTTTTTGATTAATTCAATTAGTAAAGTAACTTTGTGTTGCTTCTTTATTTGTTGAAAATTGTATTCGAACTTTCTTTTTATCAACTCAACAATCCCAAATTTCAAAAAAATTAATTTCTTGTAAGTTATTAACATGTGTCCCCCCACATAAGTCAATTGTTGCAGTTGGAAATTCAACAACGCGAACAATTGGATCATATTCAAAATTTGGATGAGCAATTTTTAATTCTCTTGCTTGGGCAATTGGCATTTGATGTTCAATTTTAGCAATGTCATGATTAATTAATTTTTCAATAATTTGCTTGCGAGCTTTTAAAATAATTTCTAATCAGTTATCAACTTTATTCATTGCTAAGAAAGCATAATCAGTTTTAATTTGCACCGAATCTGTCATGTCACCATCATTTAAAATATGTTCAATAATGTAAGATAGAATATGTTGGGCTGTATGATTTTTTGTAATTTTAATCCGACGTTCAACATCAATTTTTTGGATTAATACATCATTAATTTCGATTGTTGTGCCATTAGTATCAACAAGATGAAGATATACTTTTTTATAAATTTGTTTATTTAAGTCAAAAACAGAAATTTTATGTTCTTTTTTAATTAATACTCCTGTATCAGAGATTTGACCTCCACCAAGGGCATAAAAAACAGTATGATCAAAAGCAATAAATCCAATTCCATTTAATGTGGTAACTGGATAACCATTTGCATCAAATAATGCTAAAACTGTTGCAGTATCAGTTGTTTGGTCATAACCATGAAAAGTGGTAGGGGGAAGATTAACATTATTCTCTTGTTTTTTGAAGGTAGTTCATAATAATTCAATTTGTTCATTAGTCATAAGATATTGGTTCCTCTCTTAATATTAAATTATATGTTATATTTGTAAATTGTAAATAAACGATAAGAAAAATCTGTTAATTTAATTAAAATGATTTTCACAATAAACAAGATAATATTTTATAAACTATGAAAAAATAATTTAATAATAAAAAGCCAAAAAAGAGGCGAATAAAATGAAAAAAATGTTCAGTTTATTAACACTCATGAGTTTTAGTTTTGGTACTATGTCTAAGATTATTGCCGCTAGTGCATTAGAAAGCCAACTCATACCACCAGTAATAAAAGCGGAAACTAATTTAGATTTATCTTATAAAAATGGTGATAATTATAATGATAATAAAGGTGATGTTGTTTTTAATGATTGAGGTTTAAAAAGCGATGGGTGAAGATTGTGACATACATTTAATATTGGTTTTATTAATCCTATTACTTATAAAAAAATTATGTTTTTAGGGACAAATGCAGATTTTTATACAAAAATTAGTTGAGGAAATGACGAATATTATGGTGATAAATTAAACAAATATAATGCTTGTTATAATGATAATAAAGTAAGTAATAAAATTATTAATGCAAAAGTTCTTAATCCAAATCTTGATGTTCCTAGATTTGTTAGAAATGAAAGTCGTTTTTTTGTTCAGTCACTTGAAATTCGTTATATTAGGGCATACCTTTCAGCAACGCAACTGTTTGCCTTAACTTGATATTATGATAATAATAATTATTATATTCAAGTTTTTACATACTATTGAGTAAAAGTATGACATTCATGGATATATGGTGGGACATGAATGGGGATTGGTACTGGTATTAGATTATATAATGATTAAATAATAATAAAATATATATTAAAAAATAAAAGAATATTTTTACATATTCTTTTATTTTTTATTTAAAATTACTGGAATAATTAATGGATTACGACGTTTATAACGGTAAATGAAAGGAGATAATGATTGCTTGATAGCATTTTTTAGAGCCCCAAAAGTTGGCTTTTGAGTTTTTAAAACTTCATTAACTGCTTCGGTTGCTAAGCGAATTGATTCATTAATAATATTTCCAGATTCTTTAACATAGAAACTTCCTCTTGAAATAATCCGTGGTGGAGTTAGCAATTGGTTATTTTGTGAATCAATTGAAATAACAACAGCAATTAAACCATCTTTTGATAAGATTTCACGGTCACGAACAACAGCTGTTGTTTGACCTGATAAATCTTTGCCATCAACATAGACAGCTTCAGCTTCAATTCGTTTTCCAATTGCTGCTGTTCCATTTAATAATTCAATTTGATCACCATTAGCACAAATAAAGACATTATCTTTTGGCACATTGACACTAATTGCTGTTTCACCATGTTGACGAAGCATACGATAGTCACCATGCATTGGCATAAAGTATTTTGGCTTCAATAGGGTAAATAATAATTTTTGTTCTTCTTGCGAAGCATGACCAGAAGTATGAATTTGATTTAGAGGACTATTTTCTTGTACAATAGCACCGGCACGAACTAGTTTATTAATAACTCGTTCAACATCAGCTTGATTACCAGGAATTGGTGATGATGAAAAAATAACAGTATCACCAGGAATAATAGAAATATGTTGATGTTGGTTATTTGCAATTCGTGATAATGCAGCCATTGGTTCACCTTGACTTCCAGTACAAATAATTAATATTTCATTATCTTTATAGTTTTTAGCATCATTAGCTTTAATAAATGCCTTATCGGAAATTTTTAAATGTCCCATTTGACGAATAATTTTAATAATTCGATCTAAGCTTCGACCAAAAACTAAAATTTTTCGTCCATATTTATTTGCAATTTCAACAATATGTTGAATTCGATGGACATTTGAAGCAAAAGTTGAAATTAAAATTCGCCCTTTAGCTTTAACAAATAATTCACTAATATTTTTAATAATTTTTGTTTCAGTTTGAGTATAACCTTCAACTTCAGCATTAGTACTATCAGCCATTAATAACATAACACCTTCTTGCCCCATATTTGCCATTCGTTCAATATCAGCACGATGTCCTAGTGGCGTTCAGTCAAATTTATAATCACCTGTTGAAACAACTTTTCCATTTGGAGTAACTACTGAAATTCCAAAAGCATCAGGAATACTATGATTAACAGCAAAAAAGTTAATTTTAAAGTTTTTCGTTTTAATCACACTCATATTATCAACTTCTTTAACAATTGTGGTTTGTTCCAATTTTGCTTCTTTTAGCCGATCACGAATTAAAGCAGCTGCTAATCGTGGTGCATAAATAATTGGAATATTAACTTCACGTAATAAATAGGGAATTCCACCAATATGGTCTTCGTGCCCATGCGTAATAAATAACGCTTTTATTTTTCGTTGATTTTCTTTTAAATAATTATAATTCGGAATAACAGCATCAACTCCAAGCATTGTTGAACTTGGGAATTTAACTCCTGCATCAAGCATAATTAACTCTTCATCATGCTCAATACAATATGTATTTTTTCCAACTTCTTCTAATCCGCCTAAAGCAAAGACTTTTGTTGGAATTTTATTTTTAACAACATTTTGTGTTGGTTGTTTTGTTACTATACTAGTTGGTTTTGTAACTATTGTTTTGTTTTTACTTGTTTCTTTCTTTTCTTCATTCATTGAAATTATCACCTCATAATTCTAAAATTAACGCATAGTTTTTTCTTTATTAAATTGCTTATTATTAAAAAGAAAAAAAATTAATTTACTAGTATCCAAAAAATTATAACATAAAGATTAATAAGATTACAAAAAAAATACTTTTTCTTTAAAAAAGTTAAATAATATTAAATTTATAAAATAATTCAATCATTTTTTTTCAATCAAGGTTCTTTTTTATTAATTAAATCATAATATAGTTTGCCTTCTAAATGTGCTTGTTCATGTTGAAAAACAATTGCTTCATAACTACGAGCAGTAATTGTCACTTGTTGTTGTTTTAAATAATCATAACCTTCAACAATAATTCGAAAACTACGAGGGACAAAGCCTTTTTTATCACCATTAACACTTAAACAGCCTTCGCCTTCTTCTATGCAAGCTATTTGTGCACTTTTTCCAATAATTTTAGGATTAATCATTGCATGCTCAATTATTTTTTTGACTCCTGTTTCGTCATTTGTCTCTTCAATCCGAATATAATACATTTTAATATTAAATCCAATTTGAGGAGCTGCTAAGCCAACAGCTGGTCTAATTGTATGGCCACTATTTTTTTGTGGATCTTGGGAATATCTTACAAAATCAATTAATTTTTTCATCACAAGTTCATTTTCAGGTGCTAATGGTAAAGAAACGTCAATTGATGGTTGCCGAATTGACGGTGTGTCATCAAATACTAGTCAGTCTTTAGTTGGAATTTCGTTTTGCAACACTAAAAATCACCTCTTAAAAAATTATAACATATTCAGCAATTATTAAAGAAAATTCTAAAGTTTTAGTATAATAAAAAAAAGAAAGAAAAGGGTTAAGAAAATGCGCGTGATTAGTGGAAAATATAAGGGTTATCAAATTAAAACATTAGATGGAATGAATACCAGGCCAATGACGGCCCGTATTAAAGAAGATGCATTTAATATTTTAGATAATTATTTTATTTATGAAAATAAGATTGGCTTAGATATTTTTGCTGGAAGTGGTCAATTAGGAATTGAAGGCTTATCACGGGGGTTACAACAATGTTATTTTAATGATTCTCATCAGGGTGCTTACAAAATTATTGAAACGAATTTAAATAAATTAAAAATAAATAATGCAAAAATATTAAATTATGATTATAAAATTTTATTAAGTTGAATGATACAGCAGAAAATGTCAATTGATATTTTATTTTTGGACCCACCTTTTAAGCAAATTGAGTATTATTATGATATTATTACTATAATATTGAATAACAATATTATCAATAACTATGGAATAATAGTTTGTGAATCAAATCAAGTGTTGTCATTTGATCAATTTAATTTAGTTATGCTACGCTGTAAAGCATATAAAAAAAAGTATTTGTATATATTAAGATTAGAAAAAGGAGAACGTTAATGTGCAGAAAAAGGGTTTTTTAATTATTTTTTCTGGCCCATCAGGAGTCGGGAAAGGGACAATATGCCAAGAACTTTTTAAATATGAGGAGTTAAATTTGGCTTATTCAGTTTCAATGACAACAAGAGCAAAAAGGCAGGATGAAGTTGAAGGGGTAAATTATTTTTTTGTTGACCGACCAACATTTGAAACTGCAATTAAAAATGATGAATTATTAGAATATGCTGAATTTGTTGGTAATTATTATGGTACGCCAAAATCATATTGTATTGAGCAAATTAATAATGGAAAAAATGTTTTATTAGAAATTGAAGTACAAGGTGCAACACAAGTATTACAAAAGGTAACCGATGCAGTTTCAATTTTTTTAATTCCACCAAGTTTAGAAGAATTAGAAAAACGAATTAGAGGCCGAAAAAGTGAACCCGAAGAAGTATTACAAGCACGATTAGCAAAAGCAGCTGATGAACTTCCGTTGCAAAGTAATTATAATTATGTTGTTGTAAATAACACCGTAGAACAAGCCGTTGCAGAAATTAAAACAATTTTAGAACAAGAAATTGCTAATCGTTCATAAGTTTAAAGGATTAAGAAATGCAAGCAAGAGAAGTAGCATGGAATATCTTATGAAAAATTTTTGCAAAAAATAAGTTTAGTAATCATTTATTATCAAATATCGTAGAACAAAATGATAACTTTACTGACCAAGATAAAACTTTAATTTATCGAATTGTTTATGGTACTTTAAAAAATAAATTGTATTTAGAATATATTGCTAATCAATTTATTGAATCCAAGAAAACTAATCAAAAATTACAAGTTCTGTTATGAATGAGTATTTATCAATTTCGTTTTTTAGATCGTATTCCTAATTATGCAATTGTTAATGAAGCTGTTAATATTAGTAAAAGTGTTAGTCCAAAATATGCTGGTTTTATTAATGCTACGTTAAAAAAGATTTTTGACAGTAAAGATGAGATTTTTGAAATTAACATTGCTGATGAAACAAAAAAATTAAGTATTAAATATAGTTTTCCATCATCATTATATTTAATTCTTCGGAATGAATATAGTGAAGATATTGCTCGACAAGTAATGATTGATAGTTTAACCATTCCAAAACTTTCATTTCGCGTTAATACCCTAAAAATTAGCCGAGATGAATTATTATCCAAATATTCAAATTATAATTTGACAAAAAGTTTAGTGTCTTCTGTGGGGGTCATTGCTGATAAACCAGTTGTTAACTCAGAAATGTTTAAAAAAGGTTTAATTTTTATTCAAGATGAAATGAGTATGCGTATTGCAGAGATATTAGACCCACAAGAAACTGACCGCGTGTTAGATATGTGTAGTGCACCGGGTGGTAAAGCAACGCATCTAAGTCAAATCATGAACAATAAAGGGATTATTGATGCCTATGATATTAGTGAAAAGAAGATTAATTTAATTAAGATGAATGCTAGTCGATTAGGAATTACTAATATTTATCCACACTTATTAGATGCTAGAAAAATTAATAGTGAAATTCAATATGATAAAATTCTTTGTGATGCGCCCTGCAGTGGCTTAGGGGTAATTAAACGAAAGCCAGAAATTAAATATCATACTTTGACTAATCAAGAATTAGCAAATTTAGTTGAGATTCAAGAACAATTATTAGAAAAAGCTTATCAATTATTAAAACCAGGTGGAATTTTGGTTTATTCTACTTGTACTTTTGGTGGGTATGAAAATATTGTTCAAATCCGCAATTTTTTAGCAAAACATCCGGATTTAAAAATTATTACAACAGAACAAATCTTTGGTTATGAAAATAATACAGATGGATTTTATTATTGTAAAATTAGAAAAAAAGATAAGTAATTATAAAAACTATGTAAAATATATATAAATAATAAGAAGAAAGGAAGCACAATTATGAATACGAATGTTAAATTAATTGAAAATCTGTTACAAGAATACTTAAAGGCAAATAATTTAACAATACCAGTGATGGTTGAAAAACCACGTCAAGAAGGATTTGGCCATTTATCAACCAATTTGGCTTTGTTACTAGCAAAAAAATTAAAAAAGACACCAAATAAAATTGCTGAAGAAATTATTGCTTTTATTGAAAAAAATAATAAATCATATTTTAAAAAGATTGAAATTGCTGGCGCCGGGTTTATTAATTTTACCTTAGCTGATGACCAGTTACATCAAGTTATTAATGAGGTTTTAAAACGACAAGCAAACTATGGATATTCAGCAGCGAAGAATTTTACTTATAATTTAGAAATTGTTTCAGCTAATCCAACGGGATTTTTACATATTGGTCATGCTCGGAATGGTGCTATTGGTGACAGTGTTGCTCGAATTTTGCGAGCAGCTGGTTATCATGTCCAAACTGAATATTATGTTAATGATGCTGGTAATCAAATTAATACTTTAGCAGTAACGGTTTTTGTTAGTTATTTAAATTTATTAGGTAAAAAAACCGAGTTACCTGCTGATGCATATCGTGGCGATATGTATGATGCTGTTGCACAATACTTTGTTGACAATTATCAAGATAAATTTATTAATTTAACTTTTAACGAAGATTATAAAATTAGTGATCCAAAGGTACACGAAATATTTCGTAAAAAATCAGTTGATTTATTTTTAGATATTATTAAAAAACAATTACAATTATTTCGAGTTGATATTGAATATTATTCTTCTGAAGCTTCAATGTACGAAGGAGGAAAAATTGATGCAACGTTAGCACAGTATGCTAAATTGGGAAAGACTTATCAACAAGACGGTGCATTATGATTAAAAACAACTGATTTTGGCGATGATAAAGATCGGGTTTTAGTTAAATCAAATGGTGATTTAACTTATATTACCCCTGATTTAGCATCACATAATGAACGGTTAATGCGAAGCAAGGCCGATAAATTAGTTAATTTTTGAGGTGGTGATCATCACGGTTATATTGTGCGAATGTTAGCGGGATTACAGTTATTAGGTTATAAAAAAGACATTTTAGATATTGATATGATTCAAATGGTACGGTTAATTAAAGATGGTGCTGAATATAAAATGAGTAAACGAAAAGGAACAGCAGTTTGATTAATTGACTTAATTGAGGAAATTGGAGTTGATGCAATTCGTTATATGTTATCTTCAAAAAGTGCTCAAAGTCATATGGACTTAGATATTGGTATTTTAAAAGAACATTCTTCAAAAAATCCTGTTTATTATGCACAATATGCAACAGCTCGTTGTAATAGTGTGCTAAAACAAGCTAAAATAAGCAAAATTAATTTTACCGATGTTAAAACCTTTGAGTTATTAACGTCACAAAAAGAATTATACCTTTTAAATGAGATTGATTTATTTAATCGTTGCATTGAAGGAGCAGCAAAATTACGCCAACCACATCTTATTTGTGATTATGTGCAAAATATTGCACGGCAATTCCATTCATATTATAATGAATCAAAAGTTATTAATTTAGATAACTTAGAATTAACAAAACAACGTTTAGTATTTATTAAAGTAATTTATCAAGTTTTATCAAATGCCTTTAATTTATTAGGGGTTAATGTTATTGAACAGATGTAATTATTTAAGTTATGTTATAATCTATAAGACAGAAAGAGGGTGCAGGTGTGTTGCAAAATAATTGAGATGTTTTTTTATTTAATCCATTAATGTTATTATTGTTATTTGTTCTTTACATATTAATTTTAATAAAAAACATTAAAATTAAACATACTAGTCAGAAGGCATTCTTTATTCAAACTTTTTTATATTGATTTGCGTTATCAGCAATTATTGGTGATAATTTTGAGTTCCGTGATTTATTTTTTGCTGCATCAATTAATAATATGGGAGGAATTGCCATTATTGCCACAACTTCCCTTTCTCTTTATGCTTTTTTAGCGATGATTCCTTATGTATTTTTACATAAGGTTTTTTCTCGTATTGGCTGACATTTTTTTCAATATACAATGTTTGGAATATCAATGCTAGGAATTTTTATTTTAATTATTTATCCATCCGCGCCAACATTAATTATAGCGGCAATTTTTCTTGGTTTTGGAATTATTACTAAGGCGAGTTATTTTTTATCATATAATGAGGCATATGGTCGTAAGTTTTTTCCATTTAAAACAATTAGTTTAGTGGCACCGCTAATGACATTTGCGCTTATTTTTGGTAGTGAGTTTAACAATATTGTTATTACAACAGGAAGTAATTTAACTAATCATTTACAAATAGGAATTATTGGAATTGGTGCAATAGTTGCTATTGCAGGGGCAACCATTTTATATGCCTTGTTTTCACATAAAGAGTTTACCTCAACATCATTTACAGTTGAACAACAAAAAATGTTTGAACCATTTAAATGAGGGAAAGTGTTAATTATCTTTTTTATGGCAATTTTAATTATTATTTTAAAAGAAGTGTCCCAATCAAATATTTATATTTGATTGTTAGGTCAGCGCACATGGGAAAAATACCATGATGTTTGGAAAGTCAACCAATTTGTCCGCTTAAATGAACAATTATTCTTAATTCCACAGTTTTTTGGTGCTTATTTAGTTTGTCATTTACTTTATAATAAAATTGGTGTTAAATATTGTTTTGGACTAGGGTTATTATTATGATTTATTTTCTTTAGTATTACGGCATTTAATCATTCGCCAGAAGCTTACTTAGCATTGCAAGTTATTAATGGGTTAGCTTTTGCTATGTGTTTTAACATTTTGTTTGCAATGACTTGTGAATGAAAATATCGTTCGCCAACAAACAAACCAATTGTAGCGCAATTTCAATTATTATGATTTGGATTAGAATTCATTATTAAGTTTGTTGATGATGTAATGCGTGATAAAAAGGTTGGTATATTTAAAGAATATATTTATGGTCAACAATATATTTCTCGTGATAGTTTTGCGATTCAAATTGATAATATTACAACAATTATTTCAACGATTTGTGCCACAATTGTTTTACTGTTATTGTTGATATTTTATTATACTTCAGACCTAATTTTAGCTGAATATCGTAATCATTTGCGTTTATTAGTTCCGAAGGTTAATCTATTATTACGAGAAAGTTTTATTAGTCGTGTTAAATCAAATATTACTTCTGAAACAAATAACAAGAAAAAAACTTAAATAAAATAATTTTTGTTTTGATAAAAAAGAATATTTTTAGTATTTTTTAATTATGGTTAAAGGAGATTAGAATGAAAAAAATAATTAAAATGTTAATGGCGTTACAAATAGGCACTACTTCGGCTAGTTTTTTAACATCTTGTGTTAAAAAGTACCAATATATGTATGATATTTGAGTAATTACTAGTGGTGGTTCAATTAATGATCAATCTTATATTCAATCAGCATGAGAAGGAGCAAGCAAATATATTGTGTCACAATTTGCCCAAGCTCCAATGGCAAATTGACAAGATAGTCCATTGCGAGCGAGTTATTTTGAACCAAGTGGTATTACACCAGGTGAATTTAAAGCAGCTTATATTACAGCTAGTATTGCTGGGGCAAAGACCTTAATTTTACCTGGTTTTAGTCATGCCAATACCATTGGTTGAGCAGCAAACTTAGTGGATAACGTTATTTTTATTGATGGTAGTGGGCAAAATGTATATAAAAATATGGATCCGCATGGTTCTTTAGCTGATAATATTGTAGGAATTTTATTTCAAAAAGAAATTGCTGGTTTTTTGGCTGGTCTTGTCACAGCAATATGACTTAATTTGCATCAAACAGAATTCCAACAGCAATTAAATATTGCAACTTATGGAGGAATGGATAATCCAGTTGGAGTTTCAAATTATTTATGAGGATTTTTATTATCGTCAGATCTTTTTAATGAGATTATTAAGACAGATAATTCATATCCTAATTTGCGTCAACTAGGAACAGATATTTTAGCAATAATGCAAAAAATAAACCCCAAAATTAATAATTTATTACCAATAAAAAAAGTTCAGGAAGTATTAAATGACAATGAATCATGGTTTTCACAATCATTTAACCAAGGAGAAGGAAAAGTAATTTCTGATTATTTAATTAATAAAAAAGCAAGTATTATTTTCCCTGTTGCAGGACCACAAACCCAAGATACAATTGACCGAATTAAATATAATCAAACAAAAACAAAAGTTGTCGGGGTGGATACAGCACAATCCCGAATATATGGTGATGAATATATTATTACTAGTGGGTTATTAAATATTGCACAAGCAACACAGGATGCCTTATCTAATATCTATTCATCAACTTGTAGTTATAATAATGCCACTAAGCAATGAGAAAATAATAAACTTGATTATTGTTGGATTAATACTGATCAATCTTCAAAAACAAATCCAAATTGATTAGGCATTGAAAAAACAAAATGAATTGATGATAGTATTATTAATTATATTAATAATGATGCAAAGATTGCCAAATTAACAACAACAATTGGTATAATTTATGATCAAATTAAACAAGCACATTTTACTGATACATTAAAGTTAACTTATCAAACACAAAATAAGTTAAAAACTGACTGACTAGAAACTTTAGAAAATGGTTTAAAATAAAAATAATATATTTTTTGCATAAATTTTAAAAAGTATAGTATAATACTCATAGATAGTGTGGTGTTTATATGGAGGGCTTCTTGACAACAAGTATAACAATCTTAGATTTAGATATTCCAGTAATCGGGTTAATTGGTTTTCTACTAGGATTTGCAGCGCTATTATTATTTGTTTATTTTACTATTACTTTTTCTTTATTTCGAAGTAAAAAAAGCAGTAGTAATTGAACGAATATTGTAAAATTAAAACAAGAAACTAGTTTTAAGGAAAACATTGAGTATTTTGAACAAGAAATTATGCTAGCTAAAAAAATGGGTGATAAAATCTAGCAGTTTCTTTTTTAATACAATGTTATTCACATTTAGGGCAGGTGAAACAAAGAATGGGTTTTTTTAATACGGTTAAATCTTTTATGGTGAAAGATAAACAACGTGAGCAACCACCAATGCAATCAGCAAATCGTTTTGGTGACAATTTTAATTCTGAATTAATAAACCAAAATAATGCTGATTTTAACCAAAATCAACCCTATCCAAGTGAAATTCCCCAAAATCATCGTTCGCCAAATCAATACTTTCGTCCAAATGAAGCATATAAACAAAACCAATTAAATAATACGGAAATGTTATATCAAAATAATAATACAATTCGTCCAGCACGAATGAATTTAAGTAATCAATATAATTATTACGCTAATAATCATGACCGCCAGTATCTTGAAGAAGAACGTGAGGGAATGAATATAAATGCTTCACAAATGCCGCCAGGTTATGTTGAACCATATTATAATCATGATGCTGCGCAAAATTATTCGCGTCCAGTTCAACAACAAATTTTACCACGCCGAATTCAACAGCATACATCAAGTTCTAATTATGGTCAATATTGGTCAGGACAACAAAATCAAGGACGATATGACAATGCGGAATTTATGGGATATCAAAGCCACCGTGATGGTTATTTTAATGATGATAATATGTATACAAATCAATATCGTCATCCTTATCAACCACGTGTTATATCACCATATAATCAATCACAAGTTAATGAACAATTTAATCGTTCAGAATTAGGTTATGATAGCAAAGGAGCCTATTATGGTGCAAATTCAGCACAATATTTTGATGATAATCAAATGGTGGCAAATTCAATGCCAGCGCCACCATCTTATTATCAAAATGGCCATTATACTCCATCAGCACAATTTGACCCACCAGCTTTAACAAATGGTAGGGAAAATAATCGTTATGCTTATCAGCCACAGTTATCAGAAAAACAACGTCGTCGTCGTTTTAGTAAGGAATATGCTAACCGCTTAATTCCCCTCGAAATTGCTCGTGAAATTCGTTCAGAAAAAGTTCGTACCTTAATTATGATTATTATTGGTTTTATTGGAACAATGATGACAAGTTTATTTATTGCCTTATATTTTATTTCTCATCAACAAGAATTAGAAGAAATTATGGGAATTAAAGCGAAATACATTCCTAATCCATTTTTGACAATTACTTTTTTACTAATCTCACTAGGATTATTATTTGCTGGTATTTTTGATTTATCACGAGTTCGAATTGAAACAAATAGTTATCTTTCTAATTTAACCCGAGGTAATCATACTATTCCCCATTTCTTAATTGATAATTACAAAAAAATGACTATTCGTAGTATTGTTTTAAATTGATTAGCATTTCCTACTTATTTCTTTGGTGGAATTATTTTAGGAATTTTATATGGATTCCAACAACATTCAGGTGAAGAATTCCGGTTTGGTTTTTGAAGTTGAGGCATTGTTGATGATTTAACAGCAGCCATTACAATTACAATTATTATTTTAATCGTAACATTAGGCGTTCATATTGCAAATATTGTTTTAACAAAAAAAAGAAAAGCAAATATTATTGGTTATTATGGATATGAAATTGTTCATCCAGACGAATTAGCTGCTTTAAAGAAAAAAACAAATCGGATTTGTTTAGTAATTTTTATTATTTTCTTAATTATTTTAACATTAGTAATTTCAATTCCATGATTAATTGCTCGTCGTCGTAAACGAAGTGGTGAGGCATTACTTGGACGTTGATTTAACCGAAATTAAATATTGTTTTAAAAAAATTATAATGTTTCTTTTAACCAAGATAAATAACAATTGTTATAGTTTATTCTTGAATATAAATGTTAGGAGAAACATTTTTTATATGACAAAAGATAGCACTAAATTTTAATAATGTGATTTCTTAATATCTTTTATTTGCAAGATAAAATTTATCTTGCAAATAATTTGTTGAAGGTACTGCGGTGCTTTTTATATATTCAATAATGTTTTGTTTTTAATATGTGTTAAAGTGAGTTTAAAGAATTAGTTAAATGTGTTGCAATTTAGAATCCAAATACCCAATAAATGTTTTATTTCATTTTCTATTTATAATTTTTTAGGAACAGGTTAGAATTAGAATATAAAACAAGGTTTCAGTCACACAACTGGTTTAATTTTTAAATAAATCTTTTAATTTAATTATTAAAAAATATATAAATGTTGCACTTGAAATTATAATCTATATTATTAAAATATAAAAGAAATGAGGATTAATAATGATTGAGCATTTATATGTACATATTCCTTTTTGTGACCATATTTGTTTTTATTGTGATTTTTTTAAAATTAAAAAATCACGTCCAATAATGATTGATGAATATTTAACTTCATTAGAGCAAGAAATTGCTCAACCTCATCCTAATTTTGCTTTAAAAACAATTTATTTAGGAGGAGGAACACCCAATAGTTTAGATGACATTCAATTAGAACGGTTATTACAACTTTTACAAAAAGTTGTGCAAGGTCCAATAATTGAATATACAATTGAACTAAATCCAGAAAAGATTACAAAAAGTCAATTACAACTTTTAAAGAAATATCATATTAACCGTCTTTCAATTGGGGTTGAAACTTTTAATGATCAGTTATTAAAAAAAGTTAATCGTTATCATAATAGTACTGATGTTGTTAATAGTTATTACTTAGCTCGGCAAGAAGGCTTTGATAATATTTCGTTTGACTTAATTTATAATTTATTTGACCAAACACAAGTTGACATTGAAGCAGATTTATTAATGATTCAAAAATTACAACCTGATCATATTAGTTGATATTCGTTAATTTTAAAAGAAAATTCATATTGGGGCAAAACAAAACTTAAATTACCAGAGTATGATATTGCATTTGATGAAATTATTAATACTGCATTAACTAAAATAGGTTATGAAAGATACGAAATTTCAAATTACACTAATAACAAGAAAAAATCACGACATAATTTGGCATATTGAACTAATAAATCTTTTTGATTACTTGGTCCTAGTGCAGCTGGTTTTATTAATAATGATGGATATTATTTATTACAAAATTCGCGAAAATATGCTAATTGAACACAAACTAAAACAGAATTATCGTTAAAGGATTATTATTTTCAAATTTTAATGATGGGGTTACGTGTTTTAGATGGCATTGATTTAGTAAAGGTTAAAGATGCAAAGAAAGCAGTCAATTACTATCAAAGTAAAATTGATGTAGAAGTACAAAAAAATAATTTAGTTTTTGATAATAATCATTTACGTTGTACAAGTCAAGGATTAAACATTTTAAATGATATTTTAGTTAATATTATGGATTAAGACTCATGCTATAATGTAAGTAAAGAAGAACTATGAATAATAAAAATTGATAATTAAGAAATTATAAGTAATAAAGACTTATGAATAAAAAGCATAATAAAGGAGGGGTATATTATGGAAATTGATGTTGAGAAATTACAAAAAGAATATTTTGATAAAGCTTTACAAAAAATTCAAGATATTATTCGAATTCCATCAGTTCGTAGTGAAGCAAAACCAGAGGCTCCATTTGGTGAAGGCATAAAAAAAGTTTTAGAATATGCTATTAATTTAGGAACAGAATTAGGTTTTAAAACATATCAAGATTTAGAAAATAGCTATGGTTATGTTGAATATGGTTCTGGCTCAGAAATTTTTGCAATTTTAGGACATTTAGATGTTGTTCCTCCAGGTGATCTTAACAAGTGAGAATTTGAACCATTTAAACCACAAATTAAAGATGATAAATTGTTTGGTCGAGGGTCAATTGATGATAAAGGTCCTACAATCATTAATTTGTATGCTTTAAAATATTTAAAAGACCATAATTATCATCCAGATTATACTATTCGTTTAATTTTTGGTTTAACAGAAGAAACAGATTGAGCATCAATTAAAGCTTATATGAAAACAGAAGGAGTGCCTGCCTTAGGATATACTCCAGATGGAGAATTTCCTGTTGTGTATACTGAAAAAGGAATTATTAATGCTGATATCATCGGTAAAGGTGAACCATTTACATTAATAGGTGGTGAGGCTTATAATTCTGTTGCTGATGTTGTTAGTTACCAAGGTTCTTATTTGGATGATATTAAAACTAGATTAGAACAAAAAAATATTGAAACAAAGGTGGAAAATGATTGCTTAATTGTTAAAGGGAAATCTTCACATGGTAGTTTACCAGAGCGAGGAATCAATGCTGCTTTAATTACTTTAGCAACATATGCTGAATTAGATAATAATTCAGTGATTGCAAATTTTGCAAAAAAACATTTATATAATAATTTTCATTTTAGTCATCTTTTCCCAAATATGAAAGATGAAACAGGATTATTAATTGTTAATAATGGAATAGTTGAAATTAATCAAGAAAAAACACGATTAACTTTAAATATGCGCGTTCCAATTTCATATAAATTACATGATGTACAAAATCCATTAATAGAAGAATTAAAAAAATATAACTTGGAATTAACAAATATTTCTTGGCAAGAACCACTGCATATGCCAGTTGATAGTCCAATGATTAAAAATATGATGAAAGTTTATCAAGAGGTTACTGGTGATAACTACACAAAACCTGTGGCAATCGGTGGTGGAACTTATGCTAAAGCAATGCCAAATTGTGTGGCTTTTGGAGCTGAATTTGACATTAATGAATCAACGATGCATGCTTATAATGAATATGTTAAACTTGATGATTTAAAAAAAATGTTAGAAATTTATACAAAAGCAATTCCTTTGTTAACAAAAAAGTAGCATGTTACTTACTTTAAATAATGATATCTATTCATATTTTTTATAAATAAAAAATTGAAAAACAATATTTTAATTCTCATAAAAAGGTTCAAAAATTAAATCAAAAATTAGAAAAAGTTTTAACAAATATCATTACTGAAAAGAATTTTAATAATATTCATCAGTGAGATGTTAAAAAAGAAATTAATCCTTTATATCATCAAAAAAATATTACAAATGAAAAAGAATTAAAAAAAAATATTACCATTTATTTCAAACAAATCGTATTTTGAACCAAATAAATTTAATTATTAAAAAAGATAATATTAAATATATTATCTTTTTATTTTATTATATTGTTTTAGCAAGACGTTGAGCAATTGATGGTTCACCTTTTGCCCAGAAAATAATAACAAAAACGGTTCCAATAACTGTTGCCATTAAAATTCATTGTAAAAAGGAACATAATCCATAAATAAACTTTCCTTTTCGATCCTTTGGACAGTCTGTTCCGAAAACTAAAGTCCCAACGGGATTAACATTGAAAATTCATAAAATAACGTTTAATCAACAAAAAAGAATATTAAAAAGAGATGATAGCATTCTTTTGGCCATAATATAGCCTCCTTTCAGATATATATAATTATACAATGTTTGTTATAATCTTATTATCTAAATCAAAAATTTTCTTTATTAATTTATGATATAATAATTATACTCAGTTTTTGGAGGAAATAATAATGAATGTAAAAAACTCACAAGAAAATAATGATTTTATAAATTTAAAAAATAATGAAGAACTTGTTAAAAAACATTATAAATATTGAATCAAGTTTAAAGATGAGTTATTTCAGTATTTATTAGAAATAATAAAGCTTGGAAAAATTAAAATGTTTTATTGTAATAATTGTCAGCAGGGAAAAGATGTTGACGATTTAAATATTTATGATCTTTTTTTTGGATTTACTTTTGATAAGATCAATGTTAAGACAGAAACAATTGACCATTTTATTGTTGAATTATGTAACGAATGTAATGAAATGAATGATGTTACTAATTCATATATTAAAGTATTGCAAAACAATGTTGCATGTATTTATTGTAAAAAATTACTTTATCAAGATGATGAGCACTTGTTACTTGATAATAATAATTATTGTTCACGAGAATGTTTGCGCAAATATTTGAATAAAACAATTAAAGAGGGAGAATAAGTTATGAAAACAAAAGTTTTGACTAATAATAAATGACTAGATAAAATTGCTGAATCAGTGGTAAAAATTCAAACACTAACAAATATTCCATATGTTGATTGTCATACATGTAATTATGAAAATCAATCATCAAATTTACTTTTTGCTAATTCATCATATGAAATATTATCAGTTTTAATTAAAACAACTTGTGGACATGATATTACAAAAGGAGTTAATTTTTCACGCATTGTTAATGATCATGGCCATAATTTTGAATTATTAGGGGAAGCAATTACTGAATGTTGAGTTCATAAAGAAAAACCTTGTAGTCATCACTTAAATGAATCAAAAGCATTTGTCTGCTATCAATGTGATAAACTTAAAGCAAAAATAATGCGCATTGATAATGTTAATGTTTGTTCATTAAAATGTTTAAAAGATTATTTAAATGCTCAAGTAAAATAAATTTTATATTTAAAAAAGGAAATTAATTTCCTTTTTTAAATTATTATTAAATTATGATTATGATAGATTGTTTTGTTAATTTCATATTATTACTTTACTTAACAAAATATCCAAGATAAAATTATAACTAGTAGTTGATTTTAACTAAAAAAGGAGGTTTAGGGTATGCCATCATATTATACAGAACATATTTTAAAATTGAAGCAACCAAAATTAAAAGCACCATTAACTGATGCCGAAATTAATGCTATTGTAACAGCTTTTAAGCATTTAGTTTGTAAAATTAAAAAAGATGCCATTGTTATTAAGCATCAAAAATTTGGTTATGAACTTTTTCGTAGTAAAGCAGACGACAAATATTGAGCATATGCTTTAACTTTTACTGAACCTCTTAATCCATTAAAACCAATTTATAAACATCATTGAATTGGCAACGCTTTTATTGGTTATGGGTATGATACCTTAGAAGAAACAATTAATCAGACTTTTAAAATGATGGAACAAGGACCAACAGCACAAACAAATTTTCGTGATTATTTAGCTAGTTGAGATGAAGAAAAAGACCGCATTTTCTTAGATTGAGAAGAAAAAGAATGGTCGTTTGAAAAATATCAAAAGTTTCAGCGTTGATATGAAAAAAACAAGGTTAAAATTATGGCAAAACAAATTGGGATTAAGGATGCCGAAGATTATAATAAAGAAATTAATAATAAAAATAATAGATCGGGATTAGCAGTTTTATTAGGGAAAATGCAAGATCCACCAAAACGCCCACGAGCAATGGCTGTTGTAATGCGTGAAACAGCAGAGACAAAGGAAAAATGAGATGACCCAAAAACCAAAAAATACCTTGTTGGTTTTATGTATGTTAATTAAGAAAGAAAGAATCCGATATTATGAATTATCGAGAAATTAATTCAGCGCAAAATGAACATATTAAATTATTGGCAAAATTAAAAGAAAAAAAATATCGAAAAGAATTTAATTTAGCCTTAATTGAAGGATGGAACATTATTGATGAAGCATTACAGCAGAACCTTGTTGTTGAAATTTTAACAACAAAAATAAATCAACGAAAATTAAAAAATTTTAATAATATTTTATTAACAATAGTTTCCGAATCAATTTTAACTAAATTAAGTCAAAGTAAAAATAGTCAAAATATTATCGGTGTGATTGATTTAACTAAGGTTAAGGAACAAAATAATTTTCAATTCAATCAAAATATTCTTTTATTAGAAAACATCCAAGACCCAGGTAATGTAGGAACATTAATAAGAACTGGCCTTGGTTTTGGTTTTACAAATATTATTTTGTATAATCATACTGTTGACCTTTTTAATGATAAAGTATTACGTGCTAGTCAAGGTGCTATTTTTAAAGTCGCAATTAAAGAAGCTAATTTAATTGAAATTAAAAATTTTCAATTAAACCGATATAAAATTATTACAACTGGTTTAAAACGACAAAGTGTCTTTTTACAAGATTGCCAGTTTAAACAAAATGAACGATATATCTTAGCATTAGGTAATGAGGGACATGGACTTTCAACAACATTGCAAGAAATTAGTGATTATAATGTCCAAATTAAAATTAATTCACAACTTGAGTCATTAAATGTTGCTCAAGCAGGAACAATTTTAATGTATGAAATTAATCGTCAGATGGAGGAAAAATAATGTTTAAGTTTAAAAATGCGAATTATATTACATCAGCGGTTAATAAAGCAGGTTGAATTAATGATGATTTATTTGAAATTGCTTTTTTAGGGAAAAGTAATGTTGGTAAATCAAGTTTTTTAAATATGTTAACAAATCAACGTCAATTAGCAAAAGTTTCGCAAATTCCCGGGAAAACGCGGATGCTAAATTTCTTTGCAATTAATAATAACCAATTTCGAATTGTTGATGCACCAGGATATGGGTTTGCAAAAGTTGGTAATCAATATAAGATGGATTTTGCAAAAATGATGGAAGAATATTTAACTCAACGAGAAAATTTAAAATTTGTTTGTTTATTAGTAGACTTACGGCATCCACCAACACAAGATGATTATGAAATGTATCAATATTTAAAGCATTTTAGCATTTTTACAGTTTTAATTGGAACAAAACTTGATAAGGTAAAAAAGAATGATATTCAAAAGCATGAAAAGATGATTAAGGCTAAATTAAATTTCGCTGATAGTGATTATTTTATTAAAACATCAAGTCGAAATAAAATCGCTCGTGATGAATGTTGGACATTATTTGCAAAATTATTAAATTTTAATGAATAGTTAAAATATTTTGAATTAAAAACTTATTAAAACAATTTCTATTAAATTAGCATATAATTATGACACATAAGGAGTGAATAAAATGAATAATTTTTCATTGACAAAAGAAAAAGGCCTTTGACAAAAAATTTTTAAAAAAATTCCATGATTTTATCATGTCATTTTTCTTATGACTGGAATTGTAGCTGGACTTTTATTTCAATTTTTATATATTAAACGATGAGATTTTCCTTATTTTTTTATTTTTATTATTGCGATAATAATGCTTTATTGTGTACTATTTTTATTATTTAGTCCCATTATTAAGCAAAATTGATTTTTAAAAAAAGGTTTTAATGAAAAATAAAAAAATTTCAATTAAAACAATTGCTGCTGAATGTGGCGTTGGTATTGGGACGGTATCACGTTATTTCAATGGTGGTTATGTTAGCCAGGAAAAGCGTCTTTTAATTCAAAAAGTTGTGGAAAAATATAATTTTCAACCTGATTTTGCTGCGCATTCAATTAAAAAGAAAATGTTAGAAGTATATATTTTAATTCCTGATTTAACAAGTAGTAATACGTTTATTGTTAAATCAATTTTAAAACAAATTAATGATGATTTTACTAAAATTGTTCCTTTTGTTGTTGAAACAACTTATGATGAGGATCGTTATTTATTACATTTACAAGAAATTGTACGCCGTAACCCAGCTGCTTTAATTTTATTTACGATTAGTAATGATGAAAATATTAGAGCCTTTTTACAGACGATTAATATTCCAATTATTGTATATGGTCGTCAATGAGGGGATACCGTGTTTATTAATAATGATAATGAAATGATGTATGCTTTACTCCAAGAAATGGCAAAGAATCATGAATTTGATAAGAAAAAAGAAATTCTTTATATTGGAGAGAATCCGGTGACAAATTTACCAACTGGATTTGCTCGATATGATACTGTTGCTGATTGATTTAATCGTCGCAATTATCGATTTCAAACGTACTTTTTTTCTGAGAATCAAGAACGAATAATTTGAGAATTAGTCAAAACAATTAATTTAAATAATAAAATTATTATTGCAGGAACACATACTTGCTATAAAGTTGTGATTTCCTTTTTAATGAAAAATAATATTACTAATAGTTTGGTCACAGATATTTGTAATAGTAATGACTTTTTTCTATCAATTTTACCAAAACATTATTATATTGCCATTAACTATAGTGAATTAGCAACAAAAATAATTATTAAGTTAAAGCAAATTTTAGATGGAAATAATATAACAAAAGATAAAACAATTGAATGTTTAAGTTATGAGATTAAAACTTTTTTAAAATAAGTTTATATTTTAAAAAATGTGTATTATAATCAAGATATGGAAATGATTCCATACAGGAGATAAAAATTATGACAAAAAAAACATATACTACTGAAATAGTAGCGTTAATTCCGTTATTGGGAGGAATTGACAATATTATTTCATATACTCATTGTGTTTCCCGGATTAGATTAGTTTTAAAAGACAATACAAAAGCAAATTCAAAGGAAATCGAAGAATTAGATAATGTTAAAGGAACGGTTCAACCAATTGGACAATATCATATTGTAATTGGACCTGATGTCAATAATTATTTTGCTGAATTTAAAAAATACTTAACTTCTAAAACAGAAAAATTAGGAGAAAATATAACAAATGAATCAACAGTAAAAAAAGGAAAATGATATCAACGCTTATTACAACATTTTTCAGAAATCTTTATTCCACTAGTCCCAGCCTTAATAGCGGGGGGATTAATTTTAGGATTTCGTAACATTTTAGAAGCAAATTGAAATGGCGAAGGAACTTCATTGGTAAGTATTTCAGGATTTGCTAAAGGGTTAGATGATTTTTTGTGAATTCCAGCCCAAGCTGTCTTTTGATATATCCCAGTTACAATTTGTTGATCAATTTTTGCCAAAATGGGAGGTTCTCCAGTTCTTGGTATTATTATTGGTTTAACCTTATTATTACCACCATTAGTCGATATTTTTGAAATTGCCAAAGGAGCTAAAAATTCATTATGAATTTTTGATGTAGCACCAACATTTGACTTTGGAGCATGAAGTTTTCCATGAAAAATTCAATATACAGGACAAGTAATTCCAGCAATTGGAGTAGCCTTTTTTGGAGTTTATTTAGAAAAAGGATTAAATCGAATTGTCCCCGCTGTTTTAAAACAAATTTTTGTACCATTATTAACAATTTTATTATCGTTTACAGTTGGATTATGCTTAATTGGTCCAATTGGTTATATTATTGGAAGTGCAATTTCAGTTGGATTAAGCTGAGCATTAGTTAATCCAATTGCAAAATACTTCTTTGGTCCAATTTTAGGATTATTATATGCACCAATTGTAATTACTGGTGTTCATACGATGCTTAATGCAGTAATGATTCAAGATACAGTTCAAATTGGGGGAACCTTTATTTTTCCAATTTTATGTATGTCAAATATTGCGCAAGGAAGTGCTTCCTTGATGTTTACTATTAATAATCGAAAAGACCCCAAGATGAAAGAAATTGGAATTTCTGCCACAACGTCCGCTTGATTAGGAGTGACTGAGCCAGCATTATATGGAATTAATTTACGTTTTCTTTATCCATTCTTAGCAGCAATTGTTGGATCAGCAAGTGGTGCAATGTTATTAACAGTTGCAGGAGTAACTTCAAATGGAATTGGAAATGGAGCATGATTAGGAATTTTATCAATTCAATCATTTAGTCAAGTCCAAGGTGTTCAAACATTTATTGGTACCGGATATACTTGGTTTATTCTTAGTGCACTATTAACAATGAGTGTAACAATGGCCTTAACATGATTTTTAGAAAAACTTCCACGTTTTACAAAGTTACGAGATGAAATATTGCAAGTTAAGGGAACAAGTTTAATTAGTTTTAAAAAACAACCAAAAGTGGTTGAAAATATTAGTAAATAAATCTTTGAAACTGTAGAGGAGATTATCAATGAATAAAATAAATTTTCAAGAAGCGATTGTATATGAAATTCATCCGCAATCGTTTTATGACAGTAATCATGATGGTGTTGGTGATTTACAAGGAATTATTCAAAAATTAGATTATTTAGCAATGTTAGGAGTTAATTATCTATGATTAAATCCAATTTATGTATCACCACAAAAAGATAATGGTTATGATGTTTCAGATTACAAAAATATTAATCCACTTTTTGGGACAATGAATGATTTTGAAATGTTAGTTACAGAAGCAGGAAAACGAAACATTTATATTATGATGGATATGATTTTTAATCATTGTTCAACAGAACATGAATGATTTCAAAAAGCACAAACAGGGAATCCAGATTACTTACAACGATTTTTCTTTCTTCCTGGTGACAAAGCAAAGTGCCCAAATAATTGGCAAAGTAAGTTTGGTGGTTCGGTATGAGAATATCACGATGAATTAAAAATGTTTTATTTACATTTATTTGATAAAACACAAGTTGATTTAAATTGAAAGAATGAAAGTTTACGCCAAGATATTTATCAAATTGTTAATTATTGATTACAAAAAGGGGTACGAGGATTACGATTTGATGTTATTAATTTAATTGGTAAACCAAATATTTTTGAAAATGACTTAACTGGTGATGGTCGGAAGTATTATACTGATACACCACAAGTTCATACATATTTACAAGAAATGGCACAGAATACTTATTTAAAAACAAATGACATTATTACTGTTGGTGAGTTATCATCAACATCAATAAAACAAGCGATTTTATATACAAAACCAGTGTCACAAGAATTAAATATGGCTTTCACTTTTCATCATTTAAAAATTGATTATTTAAATAATGAAAAATGAAAATTAGCTCCCTATGATCCAGCGAAACTAGTAGCAAAAATTAAGGAATGACAAATCCCAGTACAAGCAGCAGGTGGCTGGTTAGCTAATTTTTTAAATAACCATGATCAACCACGGGCATTATCCCGCTTTGGTGATCCAGAAAATTATCGTTTTGAATCAGCTACAGCTTTAGCGGCTGTTGTCTTGTTACTACGAGGAACACCATATCTTTATCAAGGGGAAGAATTTGGTATGGAAAATAATAATTATACAAAGATTGAACAGTTAAAAGATGTTGAATCAATTAATTATTATCACATTCTTCAAAAAGAAGGAGAACAACCAAATACTATTTTAGAAGTGTTAAGTGCACGCTCACGTGATAATGCTCGTACTCCAATGCAATGAAATAATCAGCAATTTGCTGGTTTTAGTACGCATAAACCTTGAATTGATGTTAATACAAATTATTTAAAAATTAATTGAGAAAAAGATTATCATAGTTCGCAATCAATTTTTAAAGCTTATCAAATGTTAATTCAACTTCGTAAAAATAATCTTGCCTTTAGTTATGGCGAAATTGAATTTGTTGAAATTGCTCCAACAATATTAAGTTTTTATCGTTATTATGAACAAAACAAATTTTTAGTATTAATTAATTTATCTGATCAAACAATTATGATTCCAGATAATTTATTGCCTGAAAAAACAATGTATAACAATTATTCAACTTTTGAAAAAAAAATTAATCCTTATCAAGTTATTGTGTTTGATTATTTAATGGCAAAACCATTTAAATAATCAAACCCTTTTTTTAAATGAAATAAATCTAGTTCAATTTTAGCAATTAAATCATCAATACAATTTTGAATGTTTCTATTTCTTGCAATGATTGGTTTTCAAATTTGATTTTGATGGTGGGCTTTTTTACTATAGAAATATTTATCTAATAAAAGAGTAAATTTATTGTTAACAAATGACATCGATAAAACTTCTTGATATTTGTTACTATTATCAATTAGATTAGCCATTGCTTTTGGGGTTAAAATTTTACGTAATTTTACAGGGTCTGTTGTATTAGTATCAAAAAGATTAGGAAATTCTGCTCCTTCTAATTCAATTTCTTTATTATTTAAAATAAATTTTTTAAATTTGCCTTGATGTGGCACAATATTGGCTTCAATTTCAAGATTTTTTGGTAAAGTAGCTGTAAAGAAAAAGTAGTTTTCAGAGCGTTTCATTTCAATTCATAATAATAAATATGTTATATTAATTCCATTTGCAATACTATTTGATGTTTTTTGGTCTTTTGATTTATTATTAGAAAGAGAAGCTAAAACAATTAAACCAATAAAAAGACAAAAAATTAATGTTTTTAAAAAAACCATTGTTTTACGAACCGTAATAACGCCTAACGAAAAGGCGTTATTTTTTATTGTGCCGTTAATAACTTTGTTATCAATTTTTTCTTCTAAACTACTAACTCGAATTAAACTTTGTTGCAATAAATTATTTTTTTTCGGATTTTTACTAAAACTAGTGAAATTTGGTTCTGGGATAATTTTAAAATTATTACTTATTTCATCTAAAATAACTTCATCTTTTCAAAGATCAGCAATTGCAATTCGGTAATATTCATTATAATCTAATCGATCAAGGAAAAGACTAATACTAATAGCACCAGCTTTAATCAACATATAAAGAATAATTGTTATTACTAACAGTGGTAAAGGTAAATATATTAAATAAAATGTGAGTGCAGGGTCATAATTATTAGCAATAAAGGTAAGAATAATGCCAATAATTAAAGCAGTAGTAAAAAATAAGATTAATGAACTGAAAATAACATCAATAATAATTGATTTACGCCAAAAACTAGTAATTTTTCGATAATGATTTTGTATGTGGTCTTGATGAAGTGCCTTAATTTTATTAATTGCTGATTCTGATAACGCAGTGCTAGTCATTTGTTATTTCACATCGCTTTCTAAAAGTAATATTGTTTTAAATAAATTATAGTTTAAAAAAATTAAGATTACAATTAAGTCCTAAAAATAAATGGACTTTTTTGTTTGAACTTGGTATATAATAATTATGCATTGTTTTATAATTTAGAAATTAAAAACACTTAAGGAGTGAAAAAAAATAAATGAACAGGTTACTATTAACGAGTGGACCACCAAATCCAGGATGAATTACACCAACTAATACGCCACATAATATTTTAGCAACATATGGTGGGTGAATTCATATGTATGCTGTTTTTATTACATTAGGAATGATTTGCTCAGTTTTAGCATGTTTTATTCGACTAAAATTAAAAAAAGTTCCAATTGAACCATTAATTTGATCAATTTTTGCTATTATTCCATTTTCATTATTTGGAGCTAGTTTTTTTGGAAAATTTAATAATGATGTTAATCATCCTTGAGTATTAGAACCAGGTGATGTTCCATTTTGATCTTTATTTGCGTTTTGAAAAGCTGGAATGAGTATTCATGGCGGTGTTTTATTTGGAACAATTACTGGTTTAATTGTTTTTGGCATTGTTGGTCGAAAAGCAAAAGTTTCACTTTGAGTTTATACTGATTGCATTATTCCAAATATTTTATTAGGACAAGTATTAGGTCGTTGAGGTAATTTTTTTAATCATGAATTATTAGGAAGTGTTACTTCCTATGATTCATTACGCTGATTACCAGCTTTTATTCGTGATAATTTATGACAGTGGGATGGTTTATCACCAGAAACAAATAAACTTGGTGAAATTGTGTTTCGCCAACCGATCTTTTTATATGAATCATTCTTTAATTTCTTAGCATGATTATTTATTACTTTTTTTATTCCTGTTGCTGGACAATTATTTAGTAAAAAGCCATGAAAAAAAGATGCAAAAGAATATCCTTTTGATTTAAAGTATAATTTTATTCATTTTTTTAATCGAAAATATATTAAACCCGATAAACTGACTTGAAAAGAAGTTTGAGATAAAGCATATTTTAACTATATACCAAACCAAAAACAATTAGATGAAATGGTTAAAAGAAATGAACAAGCGGATAGTTTAAAGGAAGAATCTGGTTTTACAAATAAAATTAAAAAATGATGACATAATGATAGTGCTGCATTAACAAAATTAAATAATCCAGGGCGTTATGCAATTACACGCAGTGGGGTTCAAACTGGTTTTTATTTCTTTTTATGAAATTTAATTCGTTTTATTTTAGAAACACAACGTGATGATGACACAAGTTTATTTATTAAAAATCATCGCACCCTAGATTATACGGTCTTAATTTTAATTGCTCTGATTGGTTTAGGATTAGCAATTTATGCCCAATGAGGAGCACCTAAAAAATTCCGTAAGAATGGATTTATGTATGAAAAAGAATATGTTGATTTTCATAGTTTGCAAACATGAAAATTTGAGAAATATTTAAATAATAATATTGTTATTGGCGAAGACAATTACATTGATAAACTACCAACAGTCATTAAAACAAAAGTAATGGAATTCTTAGGATATCAAGTTGAACCTTTTGAAAAATATTTTGAATTAAAATATATTAAAACAAGTGAACACGAAGGAAGCAAAGATGAAGTTATTAATTATAGTTTTAAAATAGTTGCATTAGCAACAGCAAAGAATAAATTTATTGATGAATTAGTTGTTAATCAAACTTTTAAATTTAATTTAAGTAAAATTTTACAACAAACAACATTAGAATTATCAAAACCTGATAATAATAGTTATTTTACCTTAACAAAAAAACAATTGGGATTATTATTAAATGATATTATTCATACTTCTGAAAAGACAAGTGATATTAAAACAAGTTGGCATCAATTTTATCCTCATATTAATGAACAAAAAACAACAATTTTTAATCTTGATTTTAATGATTTAATTGCTTTTGATGAATTAAAAATTAATCCAAAAGCTAAAAAAATTGAAATATCAAAATTCCAATTTAAAGAAAATCAATTTTATTACTTTAATAAAAAGATTTATTTTAAATTAAAATGAAAATAATTAACTTTTAAGAGTGTACAATAAGAATAGAAAGAGAGGGAAGAAGTTATGTTAACAAAAGATATTGAAAAAGATTTACAACATTATATTGATGAACACATTAAAATGCAATTCTTTTGCTATAATTTGAGTTCAGCCGCTGATAAATTAGGGTTTCCTGGTTTTAGTCATTATTTCCAAGTTCAAGCACAAGATGAAGTTTTACATCAACGTCGAATTATGAATTTTGTTTTAGACCGTGATGGTCATTATCAAATTAAAAATATTGCTGAAGAATATAAAGATATTAAAAATATTATTGAATTAATGGAAACCTATCAAACAAAACGGGCATATTTTGCTGAATTAACAAATAAATTAGCACAACATGCCAATACCGTTGGTGATTTAGTTACTTATAAATTTTATGATTGATTTATTATTGACTTTTATGAAGAATTAGCTGAAGTAAAAGACATTATTGAATGAATTAAAATGTCAAACAATAATTATTATGAAATTGATCGAAAAATGGGAACAAAAGAAGAACCAGATACTTTAACAGTTATTGACCCTTTTAGTCCCCATGCATAAAAAATGTTTTTTCTTAAAAAGAAAAAACATTTTTTAAATTTGTAAATTGTAAATGCAAGTGCAACAAATCCTATTAATTAAATATTGGTATATTTTATATAGAAAAAAATTATTTTCTAATTTTCTAATATAAAATAATGCTATCTTAGTTAAACTAAGACAGAAAGATGGGTGAATTTAAAATGAAAAAAATTTTAAGTTTATTAAGTATGTTAACAATTTCTGGTGCACCAATTTCAGCATTAAGTGCGATGAGTCCATATGATTCAAACAAACAATTAGAATCTTTAACACTAAAAATTGAAAAATTTGAGCAAACAAAAAATAATTTAGAGAAAGAACAAACAGAATTACAAAATAAAATTAACGAATTAGTTATTATTCCATACTAAAAAATAAGTGCAATATGAATATGTTAAGTAAAATAGACATATTCAATAAAAGCACTTTTTATTTTAAATAGATATATAATTATGAAGTTAAAATTGATTAAAATTAAGTCAAAAGGTGATAAAATAATAAAAAACTATTAAAATATAGGCTTAAAATTAAAAAATATTCTTATAAAATCAAAATCTTACGCGAAAATTTTTCTAAAAGAGAGTATAATAATATGTGGCAATGATTTCATTGCTAGTATTCCACTTATATATTTACAATTAATACTTCTTACTTAATCTTTTAAGTAAAGGAGAAATAATTATGCAAACACACATATGAGTAATTATCCTTATTGCTGTTGCAATAGGTTCTTACTTTCTTGGATATTTATTTGAAAAATATTTAAGATTTAAATTAATCAAAAAAACAAAATTAAAAATTAAACAAGCTGAAGAAAAAGCAAAAAAAATTATTAACGCTGCTAAAGCAGATGGACGCGTTGAAGCAGCACAAATTAGACAAGAAATGAAAGATGAATTAACTCGCAAACGTGAAGAATTTTTAGCGACCGAAAAATTTTTAGTAGATAGAGAACGTTTAATTGTTGAGAGAGAAGAAGTATTAAATGGCAAAGAGCAAGAAGTGTTTCGCAAGAAAGAAGAATTGCAAGGAAAGATTAACTATTATCAAGAAATGGTAGAACGGAATCTTCATCAACTTGAAAAAGTTGCCGGATATTCACTTGAAGAAGCAAAGGATGTTCTTTTTAAAGAAATAAGTGATCGGTATCAAAAGGAAATTGGTGAATTTTTACGAAATGCTGAAAATACTGCAAAAATTAATGCCAAACAAACAGCCATTAACATTATTACTACTGCAATTGAACGTTATGCAGCAAAAGTTGTGGCAGAAAAAACAACAACTTCAATTTATTTAGAAGACGATAATATGAAAGGACGAATTATTGGGAAAGATGGTCGTAATATTCGTACATTTGAAATAGCTGCAGGGGTTGATTTAATTATTGATGATACACCTAATGTTGTCCAAATTTCATCTTTTAATCCAATTCGTCGGGAAATTGCAAAAAAAACTTTAGAAAAATTATTACTTGATGGTCGAATTCAACCAAATCGGATTGAAGAAACAATCAAATTAGAACAAGAAGAAATTGAAATGACAATTCTTGAAGCAGGAAAAGAAATTGCAACTGAATTAGCAATTGATAATTTAGATATTGAATTAATTCGTCACTTAGGAATTTTAAAATATCGAACTAGTTATGGTCAAAATGTCTTGTTACATTCTGTAGAAGTAGCAAAATTAGCAGCAATTATGGCTAGTGAACTGGGGTTAGATCCATCAATTGCAATGAGAGCTGGGCTATTACATGATATTGGAAAAGCAGTTGATTTTGAAAATGAAGGAAGTCATGTTACCTTAGGTATCCAAATTGCAACAAAATGTAATGAACATCCAATTATTATTAATGCAATTGCTTCGCACCATGGTGAAGTACCAGTAACTAATCCTTATTCTGTTTTAGTATCAGCTGCTGATACTTTATCAGCTGCTCGCCCAGGTAGCCGTAATAATACTGTTGAAAATTATATTGCTCGAATGAATGAGCTAGAAAAAATTTGTCAAACAGTACATGGTGTCCAATCAGCTTATGTTTTACAAGCAGGACGACAAATTCGAGTTATTGTTAATCCAATTATTAATGACGATGCTCGTACTCATAAAATTGCTCTTGATATTAAGGAAAAAATTAAACAAGCAAAAACAATTCCTGGTGATATTGTTATTACCGTTATCCGTGAATTACGAGTCACTGAAACTGTTATTTAAAGAATAAAATTTTTATTCTTTTTTTATGCTAGTTTTAGTATAATTAATAAGAGTGATTTTGTTATAAAAATTAAAGGAGAAAAAAATATGATTGGAGATTTTTTAGCGAATCGATTGAAAAAATCAATTGAAAAAAATATGAAAAAATCAACTTTAACAACTGATGCCATTACTGAAACAATGCGTGAAATTCGCTTAGCATTATTAGAGGCGGATGTGAATAATGAAGTAGTTAAAGATTTTATTAAAGCTGTTGAAACTAAAGCTCGTGGTGAATATATTCTTGATGGATTAAATTCAACACAAATGATGGTAAAAATTGTGCATGAAGAATTAGTTAATATATTTGGAAAAACAGCCAAAGAATTATCGTTTGCTTCAAAACCAACAATTATAATGATGGTTGGTTTACAAGGAAGTGGTAAAACAACCACAACGGGGAAAATTGCTAAGTTAGTTGAAAAGAAATATCACAAAAAACCGTTATTAGTTGCTTGTGATATTTATCGACCAGCAGCGATTGAACAATTAAAAACAATTGGGAAAAATTTAAATATTGAAGTTTTTGAGCGCGGAACGCAAAACCCAATAACAACTGCGCAACAAGCAATTACTTATGCAAAAGATAATAAAAATGATGTTATCTTAATTGATACAGCTGGACGTTTACACATTGATGCTGAGTTAATGCAAGAATTAAAAGAAATTAAAAATAATATTACCCCAGATGAAATTCTTCTAGTTGTTGATGGAATGACAGGGCAAGACATTATTAATGTTGCAACTGAATTTAATCAGTTATTAAAATTAACAGGAGTAGTTGTTACAAAATTAGATGGTGATGCTCGTGGTGGGGCTGCTTTGTCAATTACACATTTGACAAAATTACCAATTACTTTTATCGGAACTGGAGAAGGAATGAGTAATTTACAAATCTTTTATCCTGATCGAATGGCTGATCGAATTTTAGGAATGGGAGATGTTCAAACCTTAGTTGAAAAAGCAAAAGATGTGTTAGATGAACGTGATATCAAAAAAACAATGAATCGAATGATGATGGGACAGTTTGATTTGCAAGATTTATTAAACCAAATGCGTCAAATTTCAAAAATGGGTAAAATGGGCGGAATTATGAAATTGTTACCTGGAATGCCAAAACTAAGTGATGAAAAGATTGCTGATGCTGAACGAAAATTAAAAATAACTGAGGTATTGTTATCATCAATGACAGTGAAAGAACGCCGTGAACCACGGTTATTAAAACATTTATCACGAAAAAATCGCATTTTAAAAGGCTCAGGACGAACTGAAAAAGAATATAATGAGTTAATTAATCAATTTGAGAAAACAAAAAAACAAGTTGATGAAATTGCTCGTCAAATTAAATCAGGGCGTATGCCAAATATTCCTGGTATGGGTGGTTTAAGCGGAATGGGTTTTAATTAATCTATTTTAAGAAAACTGTTTTTTAAACAGTTTTTATTTTGTAACAAAAAAATAGTGTTGTTTTAACAAAATTATTTCTAAATGTAGTATACCACACACATTTTGGAGATTGCAAGAAAACAAGAAAAAATAATAAAATTAACACACTAAAAAATAGTTTAAATAAAACTTTATAAATTTAAAATTATTTAGTTAAATTAGTTAAAAATTCAAATGGTGTCTGAAAGTTTAAAGATTTATGTACTCTTTCAAAATTATAAAAATAATAGTAATCATTTAATTTATTTTGTAAACCAACTGCATCCAATATTTTTTCATCAAATACAAATAACTTAGTATAATTTTGATGAAATCTTTCAATTTTACCGTTTGACTGCGGAGAACGAACAGGTGTTGTTTGATGTAAAATATTTTTATCTGTTAAAAATTGAGTAAAAGTAGTTTCTTTAACGCTACTTTTTTGATTATTCCGATGACTATTAATAAATTCAGAACCGTTATCAGTTCTAATCCGTGTTATTTTAATACCAAATATTTTTTTAAAATCACTGATTGCTCTTTTAACGGCATCAATAGCATTCTCAGTGCATAATTTATCATAAATATAACCGAATACTCCTCTAATTCTTTCATCAATAAAATCATAAACATAATACTTTTTATCAACTGGAAATTTACTTGGCATAAAATATTTAGCATCCATTTGTAATAATCCTAATTCTTTTACTTCATATCTTGGATGTTGTCTTTTAATTTCTTTAATTTTATTTTTTATTTTTAATCAACGCTTATCTTTTTTAAGTCAACGAAAAAATGTTTTTAAATTTTTAGGTGCTTTATTTTTTAATTCTTCTCCGTGAATTCCTTTTTTTAAATTATAATACAATGACAAAACACCACCAGCACGTTTATCAGAATATTCAAAATATAAATCACAGATATTTTCACGAACATCATTACTATATTGATAATTAATATTATTAGGAACTGTTGATTTTAATAATAAATCTTCAAAATTATTATTTGCATATGCAACTAAAATTTTCTTTGCTCAATAATAAAAAGTTGAAAATTTATTTTTAAAATATTTTTTAATTAAATCTTTTAATAACAACTTGGTTTTAAGAAAAAACTCCTTACATAAATTAATATATGCAAATATTTTTGTTTTTATTCTTTTATAGTATTTATTTTGATAGTTTTTACTTAAAAAATCTTGCAATTTTGCTTGTAAATCGCTTAAATTAGAGATATTAATAATATATTTCATTAATTTACACCCTCCTTAAGGATATATAGTATAATTATAACATTGAAGATAATTTAAAAAGAAAGGATAAAAATATGAAAAAGATACTTAGCATTTTAGGAACAATATGATTAACAGCAACAAGTACAACATCATTAATTAGTTGTGAAAAACCAAAATCAGATAATAATAATGAAAACGGGGGGAATAATAAACTTACACCAAACACCAAACCCGAACCACAAGAGCCACCAAAAAATAGTAATTGAAAATTAATTACCGATTATAATTCTTTTGAAAATAATATTTATTATCAACATTATTTTCAAAAGAATTATAATCGGTAATTAATTTTCAATTATCTTCAATTAAATTAACTGTTTGTAAATCATTTATATTTGTTTTTAATTTATTTAACATTTGCGTTAAATTATATTTATTTGCAAATGAATAAATAAAATTAGTTAATTCTCTTAAAAATTGTTTTTTATCAACATCATAAAATTTATTAATGTTATATTGTTTAACATAAGTATCTCAATTTTTATATAAATCCATAAATTTATAACTAGGTTTATCATAAGAAACACCAGTTGAATAACTATCCTTTAAAAAATCTAAGTATCATTTATCGTTATAAGTTAATGATTTTGATGTTTTTAAAGTAGGATTAATAAAATAATTGGTATCACTTCAATTTTCAAAAAAAGTGCTGCGTAAAAACATCGTATTAATAAAATCAGTTTCATTTATACCAGTTTCTACACTTCGCTTTGTTCTTGTTTTTTCTTCTGTTTGTTGTGATTGATGGTTTTGTTGTAATGTCATTGCTCCTAACGAGAAAAAAGAAATCAATAAAATTGGTACAAACGAAAATAATACTAAAAACTTACGCATTATTATCTACCAAATTATTTTTACGATTTTCTTTTATTAATTTAATAATTTCATTAAATAAATAACCATAAAAATAATGAATTATTAAGATATATCATAATATATCAAATCATAAACCATAAATTATATAACCATTTATACCAGCATATTTCTCTTTTAATTCTCCAATCGTTGAAACTGTATCTAAAATACATAAAAGCGTTAATGAAAAACTTATAATAAGATACAAAATTAAATCAACCCAAGAAATAAACAAACCATTTTGTTTCTTTTCTTTTTTATTTTCTACATTACTTTTCATAAATTCAACTCCTAACTATATAATGTTTTTGAAATAATAAAACCAATAATATATAAACTTGATATTGTTAACATTAACGGATGACTAAATAAAATCGCCATTTTACCAAAAATAGATAACAACCAAGTATCAGAATTATATAAATCCATAATAATATTTTTTGCTGATGTCAACTGATTAATAATAACTGTAATAAAACCAGTTCCAAATATAGCGATTGCCGCTACTAATAAAACCAACTTAATCATATAAAATCAACTCCTTACTTATTTTTTTATTCGTTTAGTAGTATGAATTCTTTTAAACCCTTGTTCTCTTGTTTTTGCTTGTCTTGCTAAACTTGATAACTGTTGTTTATTGCGACTAACTTTAAATTGTTTTCGTTCTTTAATATGTTTTTGTAAACCTTGTTTAGTACTAGAAACACCCCGAACAGTAGCACCGTATAGTTTAGAACTATTAATAACACCACTTTTAACCGTTGAACCTAAATCGTTATAATTAGTTGATGTTCCGTGAATTGCATAAATAGATAATTTAATAATCATAAAAAAGATTAAAAAATAAGCAATTGTTATATTTGTCATTGGCAATTTAGTATTTCAAATTACATCAAAAACAAATAAAAAAGTATCAAAAATAAAACTAAAAATCTTATTTCAATTATCGTTATTAACGCTTTCACTTAATAAATTACTCATTTTTTATCTTTCCTTTCCCTTTTTTTGCTTTTAAATTTTCTTTCAAAATATCAATATCAAACAATTCTAAGCGTTGTTTATTGTTTAATTTTGATATATCTTTTCAAAAGTATTCTTTTTTATTAATAACCTCATCGTTTTTCAAATCACGAACAAAACTTAATCAATGACTATCGTATTTATTAGCAAATTCAAGCGGAATAATTATCTTAAAAAACCGAATTCCCAAACCAACATCCGATTTATGTTTTGCTCGTTTACCTTCTGCTGTTCGTTCTACTGATTTTGTTTTTCAAATTTCATAATCTGTAATATCTTGGAAAATACCAATTCGCATAACAAAACTACGATTAAAAATATTACCTAATTTTGATTTAACGGGTTTTTTCAATGAAATCGGAATAATAATACCACTTGCTAAATGACGAATATTATTTCACATCATACCCTCACGCTGTACGGTAAAAATCGCTCTATTTTTAAAATGTCTCGCTAAAACAATCCACACACTTTTACCACCATGAACTTTTTTAACTTCGTGGGGACTAGTTCCATCAATATATAAAAAACTTTCATCAAACAAAATTAAACTATCATCAGGGGGAACTAATTTAGTTCTATCAGTAAAATCTAAATTATTAAAAGTTAAAAGTTTTATTGCATCATCTTCAATTGGATAATTACTATAAATTTTATTTGTTAAAAGTTTCATAACTTGTGATAGAAAAGTTAAAAGCAATGTTTTACCAGTTCCTAATTTACCAATAATTACTGATAATGGATTATCTCAAATAAAGTAAACTAAACGAAAAACATTTAACTGATAAAAAATATTTTTTCAAACTCACCAAACAAAATAAACACATTGTAAGGCAAATAATAGTCAAAATACTAAACCAGTATAATTTAATGAAATTATTCAAAGTAATAAATCAATTAAACTAAACAAAATCATTGAACCACTAATATAACAAAAGTTTATTAAAAAAAATGTAAACTTTCTCATTATTTAAAATAACCAACTATTTTAAAAATCATTCACAATAAGAACCAAGTTAAAAACAAAATAACAATTCAAATACCAACCATTAAAGTTAAATATTCATTTTGTGTTAAATTTCAAGTTGTAATAGCTTCAACATTTGTTTTATCTATAAACAAAAAGACATAAATAAAAAACTCTTTTAATTTTTCTCAATCATTTTGCATATTTAAAAACTCCACATTTTTTGAATAAGTTTAAAAAACATTCCAAAAAATAAAACTATAAATAATACAAACGATAAAACATATAAAAATTCAGGGGCATTTGAACCAATAATATAACTAACAAATTGAACTCAATAATTATATAAACTCATTATAAAAACCTCTATAAAAAGTATTTACCATATTCATTGATATTCAATTTCATAATTAAAATCTTTTATATTAATTTGAATAGGTTTTTTATAACATTGTTCATCATAAATTGATAAAACACAATTCGACTCTTTTTTAAAACTTTTATAACATTTTTTACATAAGAATTTAATTTTATTTTTGCAAGAAAAAGATATATAAGAAACCTTAGATTTTATAAAATTATTAGAACAACCAACTACTTTTAAATAATTTTTAATTAGATGATGAAAAATATAACCATTATCACATAATTTATAACCTTTATTTTTTTCGTATTGTATTCTATTTTCTCTTTCTACTTCTTCTATTAATTTAATTTCCATTTTATAATTCCTCCAAATCACGAATTAATTGTTCTACTTTTTCGTCATTTCAATTTATTAAATTATTGTTGTTATTTGTTTTTACTTTTTTAGGTTCATTTTGAAATAATGCTTTATGCATACGCATAAAATAATTTTGTTTATATTGATTATATAAATTAATTAATTCTGTTCCAGTTAAATATTTTCAATCGTGTTGTTTTAAATTTTCATCATATTTTACAATGCGATAAGAATTATCATAAATCAAACCGATTGCTACTTGATCAGAATGTTTTTCACTCGAATAAATAAATTTATTACTCAATCAAAAACCAATATGGCGATTATGATTAGGTAAATTTATAAAACTTGCTTTATCTGTTTCAAAAACTATCAACTCTTTACGAATAAAATAATTTGCTATATTTTGATTTTTCTTAACAAAATTAATCAATTTTATCAACTCCTAACTAATTATTTGTTTAATAAACAATGTTATATTTAATGTATATATATTGCTTATTTATTGATAAAAACATTGATTATTAACAATGTTATACATAATGCTAATATATTGTTTATTTAATGTTTAATAAACAATGTTATTAACAATGTTAAATATATAAAATAGTAAAAATTGGCACACTGAAAAATACTATTAAGTTTTAAAGTAATAGTTATATAAAATAAATTAATAAAAAATAAATAAACTAGTGTGCCTTAGTTTTGTTTAAAATAACTTAGAATATAGTATTATATTCTATTAAAATCCTTTAACCATATGACGGAAAAAGTTTAATATCTTAATGATAATAAATAATCCAAATGGAATTAAAATAATTCACGCATCGCCTAAAAAGGTCATTAATTGCGGTAAAATACCATATACAGCATCTTTTACTTTACCCATTGCATTACCTAAACCAGTTCAAATAGAATTCATTCCATCACCAAAACCGATTTTTGTAACTGTTTCAGTTAATAAATTCATTATTTTCTATCCTCCTTTTTTTCAAGTTCTTTTTTTTCTTTTTTCTTACATTGAATTTGTCTAACTTTTTGATAAATTGATAAGCCAATTCACGCAAAAATACCTAACAAAATCAAAATACTAAATATTCATGTTAATCATACTGGCACTATATAACTCCTTTCATAAATTAAAAAATTGAAATTTGCAAACTCGCTCCGCTCGTTGTCGCTTTGCTCCATTAAAAACATTATTAAATAAATTATCCGCTAATAAATTACGCGGAATAATTTATTCTTTTACTTTTTAATTTCAATATCTTTTGCAATCTTATTGACAATATTAATAACAATATCTTTGCCATATTTTTTCACTAACGACCGCAAAATAAAATATTGCTTTGTTTGCATAATTTCAACTCCTTAATTAAAATATTAATAAAATTTGTTTCTAAAACTGTAAATACCACAAAAGTACAAAATGTGTGTGGTTTCTACAAAAATTATTTCTAAATGATAAAATGACTATACAAAATTGAATACTATAAATTATTAAAATATTTAGAAAAGGAAAAACATATGAAAGAAAATAGCAAAAAATGGTGAATGATTAATTCAACATTAGTTTTAATGGTAACGGTTTTTGTCAGTTTTATTCTATATGTCTTATATCTTGGTTATTTAAGTCCAAGACCACTTGAGTTAGGGACAATTGTTACTAATCCTAATTTAAAAACCCTTAAAACTAATGGTTTACATGTTCCAAAAAAAATTCATATTAAAGAAAAACTAAAGCAACAATTTCCGAATTTGAATATTAATAAAATAAAAATTAAAGATAAGATTAGTTCTTCTTCGGCAACACTTGTTTCAAGTGATTTTTCGTTTTATCGGGGGTCAGTGATTCTTTATTATACTCTCGATAAATCAATTGCTAATCACATTGATTTAAATCATCAATATGTTCCAAATAAAACTTGAGTACAAAATCGGGGTTATCGGGGATTATGAATTAGTAATAATATTGCAACAAAACTTGAACAAAATTTAACAAATGCTTTTTTAAGTCCGGCGAATTATACTAATTTGCCATTTTATGATCAAAAAACATTTATTTCTTATGATGAATTATTGGCATTTTTAGATGAACCGGTTCGTCGTTCTTGACAACAATTTATTAATCATTATTGTGCAACTTATCAAAATAAATTAAAAGAAATTATTACATTATTTTATAATATTTGTGCTTTTCTTTGAACAAAACAAGAAATTAATAAAGTTTTAAGTTCTGTTATTATTAAAGATGGACAACTTTTAAAAACAAAGGCCTATACAGATTCAAACAATCGTCAAATTGAAATTGCAAATGATGTAGTAAATTGTAATTATGAAGAGATATGAAATCGTAATTGAGTTGAAGGTGGAATTTCACAACAAAGTATTTTTTATACTCTATGTCATGAGTTAGGGCATTTACTGCATTATCGTTATAAATTAGATTATAAAGTTAATGTGATTGAACAACTAAAAACATTTTTATTAAAAAAAATTAATAACTTTCAACAGCAACAAAGTTTAACAAAAGAAAAGATTTTTCAATTATTTCATCTTAGTAAATTTTCATTTAAAGATAATTTTGAATTTTTTGCCGAAGGGTTTGTATATTGACTTTTAACAAATGATGCTTTAAAAACAAAAGCATGAGAATTTTGACATGAGTTTTTAACATCTTATTTGCCAAGTTTAACTTAATATTAATTAGTTTTATTTGAAAGATAAATTAAATTTCTTCACTAATTTGTAATTTTATTTTGATTATTTGTTAAAACAATTTATAATATATTAGAATAAAATAGAAAAAGAGAGGAAAAGTTATAATGGCATTACAATATAAGCGAGTTTTACTAAAATTATCTGGTGAAGCATTGGGCAATTCTGATGATTTATATGATGCGAAAAAAATTTATGATATTGCAAAACAAATTGTTAAATTGCAAAAAGAAGGATTACAAATTGCTATTGTTGTTGGTGGTGGTAATATTTGACGCGGTAATCGTGCTGATACAATCAAAATGAATCCAATTAGTGCAGATTATATGGGGATGCTAGCAACGGTAATGAATGCCTTAGCATTAGAAGCTGTATTAAAGAATGAAGGTAGTCAAAATGTTGTCGTAACTTCAAAAATTCAAGTTCCTGAAGTTGCTTCACCATATTTATTTAAAAAAGCAAAAGCTGCTTTAGAAAAAGGGGCAATTGTTATTATGGCTGGGGGAACTGGTCAACCAAAGTTTACAACTGATACAGCAGCAACAATTAGAGCAATTGAAATTGATGCCGATGTTATGCTAATGGCAAAAAATGGGGTTGATGGGATTTATGATAAAGATCCTCGCCACAATGCCGATGCAGTTCGCTTCGATAATATTAGTTTAAATGAATTACAAAAAAAACAATTAAAAGTAATGGATTTAACAGCATCTAGTTTAGCAATGGAAGATGATGTTAAAATCGTTGTTTTTGATATTAATGAACCAGATAATATTTATAAGGCAGCACATGGTAATGCTCGTTCAACGATTGTTACAGGAGGGAAAAAATAAATGTCACAAGAAGTTATTAACCAAACAAAAGAAAAGATGGAAAAAGTAATCGTTTCATTTGAAAATGAATTAATTAAAATTCGTACTGGTCGTGCAAATCCAAATATGTTATCACATATTATGATTGATTATTATGGAACGCTAACGCCAATCCAACAATTGGCTAATATTATGGTGCCAGAAGCACGACAATTAGTTATTAAGCCATATGATCGTTCAATTATTAATTTAATTCTAACAGCGATTAATAAAGCAGATTTAGGTTTAACACCAAGCTCAGAAGCGGATTTAATTCGGTTAAACATTCCTCCGCTAACTGAAGAACGTCGTAAAATGCTGGTTAAGGAAATGTGAAAAGCAAGTGAACAGTTTAAAGTAGCAATTCGTAATGAGCGACGAGATAGTAATGAACATCTTAAAAAAGATTCTGATTTAACTGAAGATGATAAAAAATACTATGAAGGGGAAGTACAAAAATTGACTGACCAATTTATTAAAAAAATTGATGAAAAGGCAACCTTAAAAGAAAAAGAACTAATGGAAGTTTAAAACTTTCATTTTTTTATGAGTCTCGGTATAATTAACAAAACGGGGAAGAAGGGCATAATAAATGAAAATACCACAACATATTGCAATTATTTTAGATGGTAATGGTCGTTGGGCAACTAAGCAAGGGTTAGAACGAACAGTTGGACATGAAGAAGGAGCAAAACGAATTAAAGATGTAGCACTAAAAGCAAATGCTCTTGGTGTTAAGTATTTAACTATTTATTGTTTTTCAACTGAAAATTGAAAACGAAATGCACAAGAAGTTACTTATTTAATGGCAATGCCAGAACGATTATTAAATAATAAACAAGTTAATAATTTTAAGAATGAGAATATTGTTTTAAATCATATTGGTCGCCGTACAAAAATGCCACCAAAAACATTAGCAGCAATTAATCATGCTATTTTACAAACAAAAGATAATAATGGAATGGTGTTAACATTTGCTTTTGACTATGGAGCGATTGAAGAATTATTAACAGCAATTAATCAAATGCTAGTTAAAAAATTAACAAGCATTGATGAAAAAACATTATTTCAACATTTATATACTGCAGATTTACCTGATGTTGATTTAATGATTCGATGTGGTGGTGAACAACGTTTAAGTAATTTTTTGTTATTGCAAAATCGTTATGCTGAATTATATTTTACCAAAGCATTTTGACCAGAATTTGATGAAAATGCTTTAACTGCAGCAATATTAGATTATAATAATAGAAATAGAAGATTTGGAGGAATTGAAAATGATGAACAATCAGGAAGATAATGTTCTTGTGAATGAAAATGAAACATCGACAGAAGAGCACAATTTAACAAATAACGTATCAAAAAATAAGGAACATAAAGGAATGTTTCAAAAAAAATATGTTGCTCGTCATATTACATTTTATTCGTTATTAGTTTTTTTAAGTTTATATTTATTCACAGGAGCAATCGCAACAGAATGGCATAATAATGTTCCACATATTGAAATTGCTAATTATGTTTTTATTGGAATTAATGCTGTTATTTTAGGCTTAGTTAACTATGAAATTTTGCGATTAGTTGGGGGAACAAAGTGACCAATTTATACGCAAATTATTACATATTTATTGATAATTTTTTTATTTTTGTTTCCAGTTGAATCAATCGCAAATGAATATGGTGGAATTGGAGCAATTAATTATCCGTTTTATACGTTATTAAATTGAAATTGATTAAAACCTTGAATTATCTTTGTTATTTATTTATGTGCTATTTTTGGATATTATTGTTTAGTATTTAGTTCAAAAGAAATTACTTTTGGTAAAATGACATTAGTTTTAATTTTTACCTTATATTTAACTTTTGCTTTAAAAGCAATGAATAAATTTATGTTAAATCCTGCCTATGGTTGAAGTAGCGTGGTTTGATTAGCATTAATTATTATTTTAACTGATACTTTTGCTTTTGTTGGAGGTGTTACTTATGGAAAGCATAAATTAGCGCCAACAATATCTCCAAACAAAACATGAGAAGGAGCTGTGACAGGAACAATCTTAGCAGCAGGAATTGCAATTACTTATGCAATTTTAATGTTTCATTTTGCAACTAGTAACCATTGGGTTTTTAACTTTTTCTCAAATGATAATGATAAAAATGTCATGCGTTATGTAATTTATATTTTATTAGCATTTGTATTAAGTATTTTATCACAATTGGGTGATTTATCATTTTCTTGAATTAAACGTCGTTATAATATTAAAGATTTTAGCAATTTATTACCTGGGCATGGTGGTGTTTTAGATCGTTTGGATTCATTTTCATTAGTCTTTTTTGTAATGTTTATCATTTCCAATATAGTATTACAACGATAATTTATGCAAAATATTATTATTTTTGGCGCTTCTGGGAATATTGGTCAACAAGCGTTACAAATTATTGAATCAAATCCAAATGATTTTCAAATTACAGCTGTTAGTATTTATCATAATGTTCCAACTCTAATTAAGATTTTAGAAAAGCATCCCACAATCAGGATTGTTCATCTTGGTGATGAAACCCAACAAGCTATTTTAACAGCACAATATCCAAATATAACTTTTGTAACCGGAGAAACGGGAATTAATGCAATGTTAGCTGCTTTTCCTACAGCTTTAGTTTTAAATGCAATTAGTGGTTTTGCAGGATTATACCCAACATTACAAACTTTATATGGAAAAAATCGTACTTTATTATTAGCAAATAAAGAATCATTAGTAGTGGCAGGGGATTTAATTAACAGTTTATTAACAAAAAATAATAATCAATTATATCCAATTGATTCTGAACATTGTGCTATTTTTCAATGTTTAGAGCAAACCAATCCGTGTTCAGAAATTATTTTAACAGCTTCGGGAGGGATGTTTGCTAATAAAACATTAACTGATTTAAAAACGATTGATGAGCAACAAGCATTACAACATCCAACTTGAAAGATGGGACAAAATATTACCATTGATTCTTCAACAATGGTGAACAAAGGATTGGAAATTATTGAAGCTTATCATTTATTTAAAACTTCGAAAATTACTGTTGTTTTACATCCACAAGCTATTTTACATTCTGCCGTACAATATGCAGATTATTCAATTATTGGCCAATTATCAAAGCCTTCAATGTTACAAGTTTTAAATTATTTTTTATATTATCCAACTCGAAAGAATAGTTCTTTCTTAAAACCATTAAATTTTGAGGAATTAATAACTTTAACATTTCAAAAAGCTGATTTATCACGTTGAAAAGCACTACAGTTAGCCTATCGTTGTTTGAATGAAAATAATTCATTAGCAATTGCTTTTAATGCAGCAAACGAAGAATTACGTTCTCTTTTTGTAGTTGGAAAAATTAAGTTTTATCAAATTGTGGATTATATTGAATATTTTATGGACCAAATTAAGCCACAAAAATTAGTTAATTATCGTGAAATCAAAGAATTAAATGATATCATTAAAAGAGATATTATTAATTATTTTTCTGAAAAATAATGTTGTTCCAAATAAAAAAAGTAAGGAGTTAAGAAATAAATGTCAGCAGGAATGGTAGTTTTAGGTTTTGTAATTGGGGTTATAATTTTATTAATGTTGGTTACAATTCATGAATTTGCACATTTTATTATTGCGAAATTAGCGGGAGCGTATGTTTATGAATTTGCAATTGGTTTTGGTCCCAAAATTTTTTCTTGAGGGAAAAAAGAAACCCGTTACTCAATCCGAATTTTTCCTTTTGGAGGGTATGTCTATATTGCGAGTCAATTAGTTGATCCACCAAAGGGACGTGAAGAGGAACATGTTCCTGAAGAACGAAAAATGGAAAATATTGCAAAATGAAAACGATTAATTTTTATTGTAGCAGGGGCTTTAATGAATTTTTTTATTGCTGTTTTTATTTTTACCACAACTTTTGCAGCATTAAGTTATAAACCATCTGATATGACATATTGAGGAGCTAAATATGATTCGAATGGTGCAGCATATGCTGCTTTTGCAACTAGTGGTCAAAATGTTGCCCAAGATATTGTGATTTTAGATTATTGATTAGGACCTAGCAAAGAAAAACTTAAAGTAGCACAAGAATATTATCGTGATCAAGAGCAGGATAAACCTGATAATAACCAGAATCATATTTTAGCAAGTCACTTGGGAACAGTAGATAAGATTCCAACTTATTTAACAACAGTTTCTAATTTTATTAAAAATTTAAAACAACAATATGATAATAGTGATAACGATAAAAAAATTAATTATATTATTATTGGTTTTGCTCTTGTAAATAGTAAACAAGAAGTTACAATTGCTGCAGATGGTCATTTATTTTATACGGAAGCAGTTGAATTAACAAAAACAAACAATACTTATACAGTTGGAATTAGAGCTCCTGATCGTCAGTTTGCTTCAACTGCGCAAGCATATGGATATGGTTGGGGAGAAACCTTTAGAAAATCAGTAACAATTTTAAAATCATTTGGGTTATTATTTACTGGCCAATGAGGGCAATTATCTGGTCCAGTTGGAATTGCTAAAACAATTTCTTCAATGTTAACAGAAGGGCCAGCACTTTTCTTTATGTATGTGGCAATGTTATCCGCTAATTTATTTGTTTTAAACTTAATTCCAATTCCACCATTAGATGGTTATAAGTTTTTTGAAACATCAATTGAAGGAATTGTTGGTGGAGTGAAACGTCTAAATGGTCGTATGAGAATTTGAAAAAAACGTTATGATCCAGCGCAACAAAAAATATTATTAGAAGAATATCAAGCAAAAGACCAAAAATGACAGTTACCACATAAAGCAAAGATTATCATTAATGTGACGGGAGCAATATTGTTTATTTTATTATTTATTGGAATAACAATTAAAGATGTCTTTTTTTAAGCAGAAAAGCTAGGTGAGGATTAGATGATGGACCAACAATTGATAAAACTATTTACAGCAAATAATTTAGAATTTACCGGAAATTATTTTGATGATGCTAAAGTCATTAAAGCAGAATATAGTACTAGTGAAGGTTTTTTTCGTGTTGTTATTGAAATTAATGATTTTTTACCGCCAGAAGTTTTACTAAAATTAGAACAAACTTTATTAGAAAATCAAACATTACCCACAAAGATTTCTTTACGGGTTCGAAAAGAACAATATGAATTAGCAACTATTTTTAGTTATTTAGAATATATTCGGTTAAATAAATCGGAATTAAAAAATAGTTTTTTTAGTAAATTATCCCCAGAGCGATTTGCTTTAACTGATAATATTTTAAAAATTACTGTTCATTCAGAAAGTGAACAAAAATTAGTAGGTGAGCATTGTAATTATTATCAAAAAAAACTTCGTCGTTATGGTTTTAGTGATTTACAATTAGCTCTAGTGATTGATTTACGGGAAAATAATATTTTAGAAATTAACGAACAAGAATTAATTAAATATCAAGAAACAGCGCAAAAAACAGAACAGTTAATTTCAAAGCCAACAAATGGCGCTAATTCTGTTCGAAGAGAACCGAATAGTTATCATAGAGCAAAAATTGGAGAAGCAAGTTATGAACGATTAATTGATATTGACCAAGATGTTCCCAATGTTACAATTTATGGAAAAATTTTGAGTAAAGAACGGCAATTAATTTCAACAAAAAAATTTATTTATGTAATAACAGTTACTGATTATAGTGATACAATTGGCGCAAAGTTTTTTACTCGAACAGAACAACCAGATGATTTTATTGAAGAATTAAAAACTAATGAATGAGTTAGTCTTTTTGGTGATATTCGGTATGATACTTATGCGAATGAACAAATGTTTTTTATTAAAAAAATTTCTCGTTTAGATCGCGAAGACTTGTATCGTGAAGATAATGCGCCTGAGAAACGCATAGAGTTACATTTACATACTAAAATGAGTGTTATGGATGGAGTAACAGATCTTGCAATGCTTTTTAAAACATTACAGCATTGGAATCATAAAGCAATTGCTTTTACTGACCATTTAAATGTTCAAGCTTATCCGGAAATTTATAATCTTAATAAGAAATATCCCGATATTAAAGTTATTTATGGTGTTGAAGCAGATGTTTTAGATGATAAAGTATGATATGTTAAAAACCCTCATCACCATAATTTACGAACTGCAAAATATGTTATTTTTGACTTAGAAACAACTGGCTTAAGTAGTAGTTATGATGAAATTATTGAGTTTGGAGCCGTTATCATGGATGGTATTAGTGGTGAACGCCAAACAATTAATCATCTGTTCAAACCATCAGTTAAGTTATCATCATTTACAACCGAATTAACAGGAATTACTGATGAATTATTAGCTGATAAACCAACTTTTATTGAATCAATTGACCAAATTTTAGAATATTTTAAGGATGCAATTTTAATTGCGCATAATGCTGAGTTTGACCTTGGTTTTATTCAATCATGGTTAAAAAAAGCTGGGCGCTCAGAAATTAATAATACAGTAATTGATACTTTACAATTATCACGGATTTTAGAACCACATTTGAAAAATTATCGCTTGGGAACAATTGCTCGTTGTTATAGTGTTATTTATAATGAAGAAGTTGCTCACCGTGGTGATTATGATGCAATTGTTTTAACTGACATTTATGAACATCAACTACGGAAAATGATTAATAATTATGGTATTGAGTTTGATAATGACATTGAGAATATTCATGACCCGGCTGTTTACAAAAAATTGCGACCAAAACATATGACAATTTTAGCAAAAAATCAGGCGGGCTTATTGGAATTATTTAAATTAATAACTGCTGCACATACTAAATATTTTTACTCATCACCAAAATTATTACGAAGTGTAATTGAACAACATCGTAGTAATTTATTAATTGGGTCATCGTGTGTTAACGGTGATGTTTTTGAAGTGGCACGAAATAAAGATTTATCGGAATTACGAGAAACAATTAAGTTTTATGATTATATTGAAGTTCAACCCCCAAGTGTATATAAACATTTAGTCCAAATGGGTGATTTGTCAGAAGAACGACTATTAACGGTAATCAAAGATATTGTTTTTACAGCAAAAGAATTAAATAAATTAGTTGTTGCTACTGGTGATGTTCATTATCTTAATCCAGAAGATAAAATTTTTCGTGAAGTTTATATTAATGCAAAAGGAATTGGGGGCCGACCACATCCTTTATATGACTATAAGCAACGAGTAACGGATAATCCTGATCAGTTTTTAAGAACAACAATGGAAATGATGAACGAATTTAAGTTTTTAAATGATGATGAATTAATTTATGAAATTGTAGTAACAAATCCAAATTTAATTTCTGACCAAATTGAAAAAGTTGAAATTATTAAAGATAAATTATATACGCCTAAGATTAAGGGTAGTGACCAATTATTAAAAGAATTATGTTATCAAAATGCTTATAAAATTTATGGTAATCCATTGCCAGAAATTGTTGCTTCCCGTTTAGAACGAGAATTAAATGCTATTATTAAACATGGTTTTGCTGTTATTTACTGAATTGCGCATAAATTAGTTGATAAATCATTACAAGATGGTTATTTAGTTGGGTCGCGGGGAAGCGTTGGTAGTAGTTTTGTTGCAACAATGAGTAATATTACCGAAGTAAATCCATTACAACCACATTATTTATGTTCTTATTGTAGTTATAGTGAATTTATTGTTGATGGATCGGTTAAGTGTGGATATGATTTATCAGCTCGTACTTGTCCAAAGTGTCAAAAACCATTAAAAGGGGAAGGACATGATATTCCATTTGAAACATTTTTAGGGTTTGAAGCGGATAAAGTTCCTGATATTGATTTAAACTTTTCAGGAGAATATCAACCAATTGCGCATGATTTTACCAAAGAAATGTTTGGCGAGCGTAGTGTTTATCGTGCGGGAACAATTTCCACAGTGGCAGAAAAAACTGCATATGGTTATGTGAAAGGTTATTTTGAAAGTAAAAATATTTTACATTTAAAACGCCGCGCAGAATTAGAACGAATTGCTAAGGGTTGTGAAGGGGTTAAACGAACAACTGGCCAGCATCCAGGTGGAATTGTTGTTATTCCAAATGAATATGAAGTTGAAGCGTTTACACCAGTTAATTTTCCTGCTGATGATATAAAATCAAATTGGTTAACTACTCATTTTGATTTCCACGCAATTCATGATAATGTTTTAAAGTTAGATATTTTAGGTCATGTTGATCCAACTGCTTTGCGAATGCTACAAGATTTAACGGGAGTGGATCCAAAAACAATTCCAACAAATGATGAAGCGGTTTTAAGTCTTTTTCGAAGTTTAGATGTTTTAAACATTAAACCAGAAGATATTAATGGTGAAAAAACTGGCGCAATTGGCATTCCTGAATTTGGTACTTTTTTTGTTCGTAAGATGCTATTAGATACAAAACCTACTTCATTTGCAGATTTAGTTCAAATTTCAGGATTATCACATGGAACAGATGTTTGAATTGGTAATGCCCAAGAATTAATTCGAAATCAAAATATTAGTATCTCAGAAGTAATTGGGTGTCGTGATGACATTATGGTTAATTTAATTTATAAAGGGTTACCTGCTCAAAGTGCTTTTAAGATTATGGAAGATGTTCGTAAGGGAAAAGGTTTAACAGCTGAACATGAGCAATTAATGCGGGATAATAATGTTGAACAATGATATATTGATTCATGTAATAAAATTAAGTATATGTTCCCAAAAGCACATGCAACAGCCTATGTTTTAATGGCATGACGGGTGGCATGATACAAAATTAATTACCCAGTTGAATATTATGCAACATTTTTTTCAACTCGAACAGATGTTTTTGACATTAAAACAATTTTAAAAGGAGCAGAAACAATCAAACAAGTATTAAGAGATATTCAAACTCGGTTGGATAATAAAGATTTTAATGCACCGAATAAACCAACTCAAAAAGAAAAAGATTTAATTCCAGTTTATGAAATAGCATTAGAAATGTATGCCCGAGGAATTAAAATGAGTAATATTGATTTAAAAACAAGTCGCAATAAAAATTTTACGGTTATTACAACTGAAAATAATGAAAAAATTATTTTACCACCATTTTCGGCAATTGATGGCTTGGGAGGTGCTGTTGGTGATAGTATTATTAATGCTCGTTATGAAAAACCATTTTTATCAGTTGCTGATTTACAAAAACGAACAAATATTACAAAGGCTCATTTAGAATCATTTGAAGAACTTGGAATTTTAAAAGATTTATCGTTAGATGATCAAATTGCTTTTGAGTTTTAAATAAGATAATTTTTTAAGGTATTTTCCTTTATAATTAGAATAATTAAGAGGTGAGGAAAATGGCAATTAAATCAGGCTTTGTTGCAATTGTGGGTCGACCAAATGTCGGAAAATCAACATTATTGAATACAATTTTAAATAATAAAGTAGCAATTGTAACGGCAAAGGCACAAACAACGCGTAACCGGATTCAAGGTATTTATAATGATCAAGAATCACAAATTGTGTTTATGGATACACCAGGCATTCATAAAGCTCATCATGAAATGGGAAAATTTATGAACAAAGTTGCGTTATCAGCAACCAAAGCAGCTGATGTTATTTTATTTTTAGCCCCGGCAAATGAACGAATTGGTGATAATGATCGTTATATTATCAAAGCACTACAAGAGCGAGCAATTCCAATTGTTTTAGTTGTCACAAAAATTGATTTAGTTTCCAAAGGTGATTTAATGGTAAAAATTGCTGAATGAGAAAAAATTCATCAATTTACTGCAGTTATTCCAGTTTCAGCAGTTAAACATAAAAATCTTGAAACATTATTAATTTTATTAAAAACACATTTAGAAGTAGGACCACAATATTATCCCGATGATATGCTAACTGACCAACCCGAAAAGTTTTTAATTCGTGAAATTATTCGAGAAAAAATTTTGTTATTAACAGAAGATGAGATTCCCCATAGTGTTGCGATTTTAATTGATAAAATTGAAGATCAACCACAACTATTAAAAATTATGGCTTCAATTTGTGTTGAACGTGATTCACAAAAAGGAATTATTATTGGGAAACAAGGACGCCTAATTAAAAAAATTGGAACACAAGCACGCTTAGAATTAGAACAAATTTTAGGAACAAAAATATTTTTAGAATTATTTGTTAAAGTAGTTGATAAATGACGGGATAAGCCTTCAATGATTGCTCGTTTAGGTTATAACAAAGAAAGTTATTAAAATGGCCCAAAAATTAACAGGAATAGTGTTGAATAAACAACCTTATGATGATAATAGTGCCATTGTAACGATTTTGTCAAAAGAATTAGGCAAATTAGCTTTTTTTGCCCCTGGAGTACAAAAAATTACATCAAAAAATCAGTATGCAGTACAATTCTTAGCAACAAGTGAGTTTGAAATATTTTTATCATATCATAATAATAAGTTAAGTAAATTAAAAACAGGAAATTTATTAAGAACAAGAATTAAATTAGCGCAAAATTATGATGATTATTTATTAGCAACATTAATTTGTGAAATTGCTGAACAAGCGGTGGCTGACCGTCAGCCCGATAATGCATTGTACGAATTATTAACAACAACATTAGATAATTTAGTTGCATGAGAAGATAATTTAAGTATTGTAATTGCTTTTATGTTTCGTACTTTAAAATGATATGGATTAGAATGAAACTTTACAATGTGTAAACGCTGTGGTAGCAAACAACACATTAAAACAATTAGTTTTCTTGAAGAAGGATATCTTTGTAAAAATTGTTTATTACCAAGAGATTATCTTTTTCCAATTGAATTAGTTAAAGTTTTTAATAGTAATTTTCATACTAATTTTTATTTTCACAATAAGATTAATATAAAAGTGTTAATAATATTATTTAAAATGTTATGTGAGTATTATTTAACAAAAGTTGGAATATTTTCGTGTAGTATTTATGAAATGCGACAAAAATCAATTTATTTTAAAGAATAACATAGTATAATAGTATAATTGAGAATAGAAAAATAAGAAGGAGTTACATTAATGCAATATACATTAGAAGAAGTTGTTAATCATTTAAAAACACAAGGTTTTGTGTTTCAAGGTAGTGAGATTTATGGCGGTTTAGCAAACAGCTGAGATTTTGGACCGTTGGGGGTTGAATTAGAACGAAATTTAAAAAATTTATGATGACAACATTTTATTACGAAATCAAAATATAATGTTGGTCTTGATAGTGCTATTTTAATGAACAATAATGTTTGAAAAGCTTCTGGGCACCTTGGTAATTTTGCTGACCCATTATTAGACTGTAAAAAGTGTAAAACCCGAATGCGGGCAGATAAACTGATTGAAGATAATTATCCGAAATTAAATTGTGGTGGTTGAACTAATGAACAATTAGAAACTTTTATTACTGAAAAAAATATTTTATGTCCAAATTGTGGTGGACATGACTTTACTGAAATTCGTCAGTTTGAATTAATGTTTAAAACAAATCAAGGTGTAATTGAAGATGAAAAATCAGTTGTTTATTTGCGGCCAGAAACAGCACAAGGAATTTTTGTCAATTTTAAAAATGTCCAACGTTCTTTACGAAAAAAAATCCCTTTTGGAGTTGGTCAAATTGGAAAGTCATTTCGTAATGAAATTACCCCGGGAAATTTTATTTTTCGTACACGTGAATTTGAACAAATGGAATTAGAATTTTTTTATGATAGTAACGAAAAGGTTGATTGATTTGAATATTGAGTTAAAGAAGTAACCAAGTTTTTAGAATTAATTAATTTAAAATCAGAAAACTATCGTTTTCGTGAGCATAATGCTGATGAATTAGCCCATTATGCGAAACGAACTATTGATATTGAATATAAATTTCCGTTTGGAATAGGTGAATTATGGGGGATCGCTGACCGTGGGGATTATGATTTACGTCGTCATAGTGAAATGAGTAAAAATGATTTGTCGTATTTAAATCAAGAAACAAATGAAAAAATTATGCCGCATGTAATTGAACCATCTGTTGGAGTTGGTCGTTTGCTGCTAGCTATTTTATATGATGCTTACCATGTTGAAAAAGTTGATGACAATGAGACGAGAATTGTTTTAAAATTAAGTCCGTTATTAGCTCCGTATCAAATTGCGGTGATTCCATTAAGCAAACAATTAAACAGCGAGGCTTATCAACTATATGAAAAACTCTTAGTTCATTTTCAGTGTACTTATGATGAAACAGGAAATATTGGAAAGCGTTATCGTCGTCAAGATGCGATTGGAACACCGTTTTGTGTAACAGTTGATTTTGATACTCAAGAAGACCAAAAAGTTACCGTTCGTAATCGTGATACAATGAAACAAGAACGAGTGGCAATTACTAATTTAGAAAGTTATTTCACCGCAGCATTAAAATAATTAAAAGGAGTGAAAGGTATGGCATTAATTAGTAATGAAAAAATTGATTTAATTAAGTCAAAAGTAAATATTGTTACCGTAATGTCAGAATATTTATCGCTTGAAAAACGTGGCCGTAATTATTGAGCAGTTTGTCCATTTCATCAAGATTCACATCCTTCAATGAGTATTTCACCAGAAAAGCAAATTTATCGTTGTTTTGCTTGTTCAGCTGGTGGCAATGTTTTTACTTTTTTACAAGAATATGAAAATATTAGTTTTATTGAAGCGTTAAAAAAAGTTGCAGTAATGGCCAATATTTCATTAGATGAATTAACTGCTTATCAAGAAAAACCGAAATATGATCAAAGTGAACAGTTAATTTTTGAAATTAATGCCTTAGCAAGTGCTTACTTTAGTAATAATTTAGAAACAAAAAAAGCTTATGATGCAAAAGAATATTTAACAAAACGGAACATTAATAATACTGAAATTGAATTATTTCAGATTGGTTATGCGGAAAGTGGTTTTGATCATTTGTACCATTTTTTAATTAAAAAAGGATATTCAATTAATGATATCCAACAAGCGGGTTTAATTACAATTAAAAATGGTAAGGTATATGATTATTTTAATAATCGCCTAATGTTTCCAATTAAAAATGAAGATAGTTATGTTATCGGTTTTTCTGGGCGAGTAATTGGAACTACCAGCCAAGTAGCAAAGTATCTTAATACTCCTGAAACAAAGGTTTTTAAAAAAGAACAACTAATGTATAATATTCACCGGGCGAAACCTTTTATTCGTCAGCAAAATAATCTAATTTTACTTGAAGGATATATGGATGTTATTAGTTTAGAAAAATTAGATATTAAAAATACCGTTGCTTTGATGGGAACTAATTTAAGTGAATATCATTTAAAAGAAATTAAAAGATTAACGAATGAATGTTTACTTTTTTTGGACGGCGATAAGGCTGGAATTAATGCTAGTTTAAAAGCAGCAATTAAATTGTTAAGTAATAATCTAAAAGTTAAAATTGTCTTGAATGAAACTCAGCAAGATCCTGACGAATTAGTTAATAGTGGTCAAGGGGAATTAATTCAAACAATGTTAGCAAATGCCCAACATCCAATTAATTTTGCTCTTGATTATTTTCAAAATAAATTTAATTTACAAGCAGCAAATGAATTAGAAGAATTTTTTAATATTGTGGCACCTTTAATTAAAGCCAGTCCAAATCCATTGGAACAAGAATTAGCGGTTAATAATTTAGTTAAAATAACAGGAATATCGAAAGAAACAATTACAACAAAAATTGGGCAAATTAAATCATATCAAAAAGCAGTTTTTTCACCTATGACATCAGAACCAATTCCTAATGTAACGAACGATAATAATTATCAGCAAAGGTTATCAACAAGGTTCAAACCACAGCAAAGCAAGACTGTTATAATTAAAAAGACAAAATATAAAATTAAAAATTTAAAGCGATATCTTTTAGCAGAGCAAAATATGGTTTTACAATTACTTGCTTCTCGGAAAGCAGCGGATTTTTATCAAAGAAAAATTGGAAATTTAAATTTTGATGGTTATCGTTTGTTAGCAAATGATATAATTACTTATTATAATGGACATTTGGGGGCAGAAAATGTTAAAATTAATATGTTGTGTGATGAAATAAATGATCCAAATTTAAAAAAAATATTAATGGATATTATTAATAAATCAACGATTAAAATTAAATATAATAAGAAAGAATTAGAAGACTATGCGCTCTTAATTGATGATTTTGCTAATGAAAAAGAGATTGCAATGCTATGAAATAAGTTAGAAAAAGCAAGTAATCTAATTGAGCAACAAGCAATTTCAATGGAAATTGACAAGTTGAATCAACGATTAAAATTTAAAAAGGGGTAGAGAGAATGGGATTATCAAAAAAAGAAGTCAGAGATATGAAATCTTTTGATGAATTTAAAGAATATATTAATAAATATTTAGAAGAAAATAACAATGAAATTGAACAAGAAAAATTAATAACATTAATTAATGATCATTTTGAAGTTGATGATAATGATGTTAAAGAATATTTTGAAGAATTAGTCACTAATGGTGTTGAATTTAGTGATGTTAATTTAGAAGAATTAGAAGAAAATGAAGTTCCTGAACCAGAAAAAGTAACAAAAAAACAACCAGATGAAAAATTACGTTATAAAGTTGGTGGTATTTCAAATGAAACAAAAATTCAGGATATTATTAAAGCTTACTTTAATATTTTGGGAACAAGTAAGATTTTAACTCGTGAGGAAGAAATTAAATATGCCAAAATTCTAGAATCATCTGATCCAGAAGAAAGACGTTTTGGAAGGGATAAATTAATCACTTCTAACTTAAAGTTAGTTGTTTCAGTTGCCCGCAAACATTTAAACCGGGGATTAGATTTTTCAGATTTAATTGAAGAAGGAAACATCGGGTTAATGAAAGCTGTTGATAAGTTTGATTATAAGCGTGGTTTTAAATTTTCAACATATGCAACATGATGAATTAGACAAGCAACAACACGGGCAATTGCTGATCAAGCGCGAACAATTCGGATCCCTGTTCATATGGTTGAAACAATTAATAAATTAACAAGAATTGAACGTCAATTAACACAAGAATTAGGGCGCGAACCAAGTTACAATGAAATTGCCGAAAAAATGGGGCAAGGAATGGTTGGCGAAAAAGTTCGTGAAATTAAAAGATTATCAATTGAACCGGTTTCATTAGAAAAACCAATTGGTGATGAGGATGATACTCATTTTGGTGATTTTGTTGATGATAAAGATATTTTTACACCGGATGAATATGCTGAAAAAGAATCATTACGAGAAGTAATTGATGAAGTTTTCCATGAAATTTTATCAGCCCGAGAAGAAAAAGTAATTAGAATGCGGTTTGGACTTTTACCAACAAAGTTACGAACAGTATTACGGTTAGCAAAAGAATGCGAAGATGAAACTTTTCCTGAATTAGTCCAAACAGTTAAAGCGCTTGATATTCACTATGATACACCAATTGAAAAAGTACAAAGTCAAAAAAATGCGTTAATTGATAAACATTTATCAAAATATGATTCGCCAAAAACATTAGAAGAAGTAGGCAAAGAGTTTAAAGTTACACGTGAACGAATTCGTCAAATTGAAGCAAAAACAATTCGTAAGTTTAAACCAAACCAAGCTAACTCAAAAGCAAAAGTATTAAAAGACTTTTTTAAAGGATAGAGGTTTTAAAAATGGATAGATTATCGGAACGTTTATTATTAATTGCTAAACAAGTTAATGAAAAAGATATTATTTGTGATATTGGGACAGATCATGCAATGATTCCAATTTATTTAGCAAAAGGAAATTTAATTACCAAAGCTTACGCTTGCGACATTGCTGAACAACCATTAAACCAAGCAAAAAAAAATATTGCAAAATATCATGCTGAAGAACTTATTACCCCAATTTTAGCAGATGGCTTAGCAGGAATTTCCCATATTAAGATTGATACATGTATTATTTCAGGATTAGGAAGTGCAACAATTTTAACCATTCTGCAACAAGATTCTGATTTAATTGATCGCTATATTTTATGTCCTAATGATGATCCATTTTTATTACGAGAATGAATTAAAAAACAAAAATACTTTGTTGAAAAAGAATTATTAATTAAAGAAAATGATATTATTTATGAAATTATTGTTGTTAATAAAAGTGCAGGTCAAAAAGTTAAAAATAACAAAGACTTATATTTTGGTCCTTGTCTTCGCAAAGAACATAATAAACTTTTTCAAGAAAAATGATTGTTAAAAAATGATTATTATTTAACATTATTAAACAAGATTCCTTCGAACACTAAGAGCTATCAAGAAATTAAAGCAAAACTAAAAATGATTAACAAGGTGATATAATGTTAATTAAAAAATTATATCAAGAAATTGAAACTGATTTTTCATTGAAAGCAGCTTGTAAATGAGATTATAGTGGTCATCAGTATGGAAGTAAAAATCATTTTGTAGCAAAAATTATGGTTTGTTTAGATTTAACGAGTGAAGTAATTACAGCGGCAATAGCTAAGCAAATTAATGTTATTATAACCCATCATCCTTTTTGTTTTGGCAAGAAAAAAAGAATTCAACGCATTCCTTATAAACAAACAATTATTGAGCTTCTTAATAAACATCAAATTGCTGTTTATGCTTTACATACCAATTATGATGGTTTAATGAATGAATTGATTTTACAAGAATTAAATCCTCAAAAAATTGTTGCATTTGATGATAATTTAACAAAGATTGGTCATATCAGTTTAACAGCTGATGAAATTATTACGAAATTAAAAGCAATTTTTAAAATTACAACAGTACAGCATAATTTACCTACGTTAGATCAACCAATTAAAACAGTTGCTTTAGCAGCAGGAGCAGCAGGTAATGTGATTGCAAATATTGACCAAAATATTGATCTTTTTATTACTGGTGAAGTTAAATGAGATCAATGAGTATTAGCAAATGAAAAACAATTAGCAGTTATTTGTTTCAACCACTATATGGAAGATTTTTTTACTGCTGCTTTTGCTGGATACTTAACACGAAAGTTTCCAACTTTAACAATTATTCCATATCATACAAAAAATATTATTAACTATCGTTAATAATATTTTTTATATTTGTTCTAAATAACGAATTACTTCTAATTGGATGATACTAGGTGTTGATGCTCCAGCAGTAACAGCAACACAAGTTTTATTTGCTAGCCAAGTTGGTTGAATATCACTTTTATCATTAATGCGATATGATTCAATACCAATTTGTTCACCCATTGCAACTAATTTTAAGGTGTTACTGCTACGATCATCACCAACAACAAGTAAAAGGTCAATTGTTGTTGGATCTAAACTTAGGACAGCATTTTGTCGTTCTAATGTTGCATTGCATAAATCATTTTTAAAAATAATTTCATTTGGAACAAGAGTTTTAAGTTTTTCAACAATTGCTTCAATATCAATTTTAGAAAGCGTTGTTTGGTTTGTAATTAAAATCTTTTTGGTTGGATCAAGATTGGGTAAAATGCTAGCAACTTCCTGTTCTGTTGTCACAAGATTGATGGTTGGACTAAGTGCTAACATTGCATTTGTTTCGGGATGAAAGTGCTTCCCAATAAAAATAATTTGATAATCCGGTTTTGCTAAATATTCCTTAATTAAATTTTTCGTAACTGTTACTCATTCACATTCAGTATCAACAAGTGTAATATTTTTTTGAACTGCAACATCTTTAATCCGATCATCACTACCATGGGCACTTAAAATCACAACAGCATTATCTGGCAAAGTTTGAATTAACTCAAGGCGATTAAGTTTAAAATCATTAACAGGAATAACACCTAAGTTAACGATTTCATCAATGACATGTTTATTATGGACAAGATAACCTAACATATAAATTTGTCGCCCGGCATATTTAATAGCAGCTTCTTTTGCTCATTTAATTGATTTAACAACACCAAGACAATAACCACGAGGTGTTACTTTTACAACTTTCATTTTTTCACCAATCCATTTTTATCTACTTATATGATATCATAACTAAAAATGTCTTTTATCATTTTAAAATAATATCTTAAACTTATTCATTAATCAAACTAAATTTGATATAATTAACTCGTCTATTTTAAGTGAAAATTTTATCTTTTTCTTAAAATATTACAATTATCTTAAATACTAAATTCAATTTGGGATAAAAAATTATTTAATGCAAAAACTAATGATTAATGCTATTTTAACACTAGCAACCAACATTGGTTTGATTTCATTATGAAAGGAGATTGAGTATGCCAGTAAGCTCAAAAGCTAAAAGCAAAAAGGTGCCCCAGTCGAAAAAACCAGTAGCAAAAAATGCGACAGAAGAAAAATGATTATTCATTAAATCACAAGCAGTTGTTGATTCAACTCCAGCTATGAAAAGATCAATTGATCGTTCAGTAGGAGATATTTATACAAAAACAGCAGCAGATTATCGGGCAAAAGATGGAACTGCCATTAGAACTGCCATTACAGCAGAAAGATTAATTGCAGAACGTTTAGGAAAAACAGCAACACAGAGAAAAGCAATTGAAGCACAAAGTAAAAAAAAGACCATTCAAATGTTAAATTCAAAGAAAGACAAAACACCTGCTAAAAAAGCAGCACCAAAAAAACCTTTGAAAAAAGTAGGGACAAAAAATAAGTAATGTTAACAATAACTAGATTTTCTAGTTATTGTTTTATTTAAAGTTTTTATTAATATTTTTCCTGTTTTTACAAAATAGAAAAATAAGATTAAGAATTTGAAATAATTAGGACTATAATAATAAAAGAGAAGAGGTTGGATCATGAAATCATTTGGTAAATGAAGTATAACTTTAATATGAGTTATTGTATTAATTATTTTAGTTTTAGCCTTAGTTTTTTTAGGAATATACTATGATGGTTATTATTGAGAAGGAAAAGGATTGCCGGTTAATATTAATGATATTAAAACATTTAATGGAAATGGTTATCAGTTAATAACCCAATTGGGAATTGGAAAATTAATGCGGTTAGTATCATCCGGGTCATTTATTTGAGGATATTCAAATATTGTTGTGCCTGATGGTGGTCAAGGAATTGATTTAATGACATGATTGCAACAACCGGGTAATGTTAATAATAGTGGTGTGATTCAATGACCCCAAAATTATGAATTAGAAGCAGGGACAAATTTTGCGGAAGTAGTTGGTAGTTTATTAATTGTGTTATTAGTTGCTATTCCTGTTTTAATCCTAATTGGGATATATGTTACAAAAAAAATGATAAAAGCAATGACACATCCTTACTCAATTGAATATTTAGATACACAGAAAAAATTGAAAAAAACAATAAAAGGAGCTAGAAAGGCACTGAAAAAAATGAATAAAGCTGTTCGCAAAGGACGTGAAACACCAACAACATTAGCACGAGAACAAGAACGATGAGCTAATTTAATTGTTAATGCTGAAGCAGATTTTATTAAAGAAAAAGAACTTTTTAAAACGCAGGATAATAAAAAACCAGTTGTGAAAAAATTAGTACCTGTTGGTAAAAAATAAAAGTTATTAATGAAATTAGCAATAATTTCATTTTTTAAATATGTTATAATTTGGAAGGTGAGAAAAGAGGGTTAAATTATGAGTAATTTTAATCAATTTGGCTTTAAACGGTTTTTAAATTTCGGTCTTGCTGAATTAAATTTTGTTGAACCAACTATTGTTCAAGAAAAAGTAATGCCATTATTGTTAAAACATCAAAATGTTATATGCAAGGCGCATACAGGAACTGGAAAAACATTTGCGTTTTGTTTGCCAATTTTAAATAATATAAATTATGAGCAAGTGAAGATTCAAGCCATTATTGTGACCCCAACACGTGAATTAGCAAAACAAATTTATGATAATATTCGTTTTTTTAAAAAATTTGAACCAAATTTACAAGTTAATTATTTTATTGGTGGCGAAGATATTAAACGTCAAATTGAACAATTACAACGAACACAGCCGCACATTATTATTGCCACTCCAACTCGGCTAAAAGATTTATTTGAGCAACAAAGTTTAAATTTAGGTAAATTAACAACTTTTATTATTGATGAATGTGATATGCTTTTTGATTTGGGTTTTATTGAAAATGTTGATTATATTTTGAGTAAAGTTAATTCTAATGTTCAAGTATCTGTTTTTTCTGCAACAATTCCGCATGAGTTGAAACCTTTTTTAATCAAATATTTAAAAAATCCACATTATTTAGATTTAAATGCCAATCAATTAACAAATCAAAACATTACACATATTTTAATTCCAACGAAGCATCAAGAACGAGAAACAATTTTATTAAAACTTTTAAAAACATTTGATCCATATTTATGTTTAATTTTTGTTAATAAAAAAACAGACATTAATAAGTATTATGATTTGTTATTAGAACATAATTATTCTGTAGTTCAATTACATGCAGGGTTAGAACCACGATTGCGAACACAAGTTGTTAAACGGATTCGAAATTTAGAATATAAATATGTTATTGCAAGTGATATTGCAGCCCGTGGGATTGATTTTATTGGTGTTAGTCATGTTATTTCAATTGATTTACCAAATGATTTAGAATATTATATTCATCGTAGTGGGCGTACTGGGCGGGCAAATTATACAGGGTATAGTTATGTTCTTTATGATACGAAAAATTTAACTTTAGTTCAACAATTAATTTCAAAGGGAATTACTTTTAAAACAAAGAAATGAAATCAACAGGGAGAATTGGTTGAAACAGTTATTAGTATTGATAAGTCTAAAAAACATTCTTCTCTTGTGGTTGATAATGAAATTAATAAAATTATTCATCGTTATAAGACAAAAGATAATAATAAAAAAGTTAAACCTGGTTATAAGAAAAAACGTAAAGCAGAAATTGATGAATTTAAAAAACAAGTTCGGCGAAGTCATATTAAGGAATCAATTAAAAGAATTAAAAAAGAAAAAGCGAAAGAACGGGCAAACAAATTATTTGATAAAGATTAAAAAGAAAAACTTCAAGTTTTTTGTTAATATTAATTTTTTAAAACAAGAAACAAAAGTCTTTTTTTTTTTTTTTTTTGTATAATTATTTTGTAGTTTTTAAAATTACAAAATATATTATGAAATTAATGAAATAGGAGGAAAATTATGACTCATAATGAAACAGTCGAAGCAACGCAAGGAAAAAAAGCGGATTTAAATAAAAAGATAGTTCATTTTTTTTCATTAAAAATGTTTCGTTATACTTTAATTAAAATGTTAAAGGCACCATCAACATGGGTGATGTTTGTTTTAACATTAGCAGTGGGAATAATTATGGTTTTATCATTAGGATTAGGAATGAGAGATGTCGCTAGTGGAGACTATACTGATGCTGCTAAATCATTATTTACTATTTATTCATGGATTTGATATATGCTATACTTTGGGTTAACATCAATGTTTATTGGTTTTAAAGCGGTACAGTTAATTCGTGATGAAATTGATGATGGAACGTTATTAATTTTTTCATCAATTCCAATATCGCGAACAAGAATGATTATTGAAAAATGATTAGCTTTACAGTTATTATGCTTAATTTATTCACTAATTATTTTATTATTACCACCAATTTTATCATTAGCCATGGGACCGAAAGGAACAGCATTTGGAAAAGTAATTTTAAGCAAAGTTAACTTTATGATTTTAACAAGTTTTATTTTACAATTATTTTTAACTACAATTGGTATTCTAATTTCGTTAGGGTTAAATGCAAAAGGTGTTATTGGTATTTTATTTACAATTGGTTTTTTAACCGTAATTGGGGCAATGATTCCTTTTATTTATAATGCAAGTAAAGGTGATCGCGCATCACAATATTTGATCCAAACCGCGGATTTAGCAAAAAATCCAGTTAAATTTAAGGACTCTGATGTTAAAAAAACATATGATGATTTATTAAATCCGACTGGTTGACCAGTATGAAGCGTAACGGACAATAAACTTAGTATGTCATTTTCTAATAGTAGTGAAAATATGGAAGCTTTTGATGTGACTTCGCTAGCACGAAATATTGATTTAGTGATTACGAAAATACCTAATAATGGAAAAGATATTTCTTGAGATGATGTTGTTGCAGAAGTTAAAAAAACACCAAATGATTATCCAACATTAGCTAAATTAATTAATACTAATGTATTAGAATTTGATGGTTATAAGTCAAATAAATTTAATGTTGTTAAACCTACAACAGGTAACGAAGTTACATTTACCAATAATAGTGATAAAGGAATTAATATTTTATCTGATTTTTATAATGATGTAAGTTTACAACAGCCAATTACGCTGTCAAGAACAAAACCATCATCTAATTCTAAAATTGATTTAAATGTTTTAGATGAAACAAAATTAAAAACTAAAACAACAAAAAATATTTATCAAATTATTAAAACAATGTATGATAAATCAATTTTTTCACCGACAATTTTTGGTTATCCAAAAAATAGTTATCTTTCAGGAGGAATCCTTGCACCAAGTCGAATTGCATCTCTTGTTTTTAACACATTGTCAAAAAATAGTCAAAATAGATTTAATAATTTTTCTTGAGATTTTCGTGAATTCTTGGCCCATAATTTATATAATGAAAATGTTTATATTAATGATCCAGTTATGTCGTTATATACTCAATTTATTGCGCAAATGTCTTATTGGTCAAAACAAGGAATATATGGTCGATATGATGCTATTCATGATAATGAACAACAGTCACAAAATGAATTAAATAGTGTTAAAAAAGCTCAAACAAATTATAAATTAATGGCATACTTAAATTTATGACAACAATGAGTTGTAATGTGAACAGGAAATGCTAGTGCTAGTGTATCAGGAACAAACGATATGGCTGCAACAATGTTGTTACCAATTAATAATTATTTAGATGTTAAAATTGATAGTGTTATTTATCAAACAAGTGATTCTAATATAAAAACAAATTATTTTTTAATGGGGGACTTTAATAAACCAGTAACATTAACAAGTTTAGCTGGATTGTACACAGGTTATTTATTAGTAACTATTGCATTAGCAGGGTTAACATTATGATGAATTACAAGAAAGGATTTTGTATAGTTATGAAAACAAAAAAAAGTAATTTTACACCAAATCCTGATTTAGCAATTGAGATTCATGGATTTACAAAAAAATTTAAAAAATTTGTAGCTGTTGATGATATTGATATGAATGTTGCAAAAGGGAAAATTCATGGTTTTATTGGGCCAAATGGTTCTGGGAAAACCACAACAATTAAATCATTAGTTGGGGCCATTATTCCAACAAGTGGTAATTTTAGTATTAATGGTTTAAAATCTAATTCACCAGCAGCAAAGAAACTGATTGGATATATACCTGAAAATGCTCGATTTCCAAAGCACTTAAATGTTTATAAATATTTAATTGAAATGAGTTATTTACGAGATGTTAAGTATAAAGAAGCAAAAATAAAAGCAAAGGAAATTTTAGAAAATCTAAATTTATGAAAATTTCGAACTAAAAATCCTAATACATTTTCATCAGGAATGAAGAAAAAGGTCTTGTTAGCACAAGCATTAATCGCTGATCCAAAGGTATTAATTTTAGATGAACCAGCTGCTAATTTAGATCCAACTGCTCGTCAAGAATTATTCAATGATTTAATTAAAGTTAAAAATCAAGGTAAAACAATTTTAATTTGTTCACATATTTTAACTGAATTACAAGATTTAGCCGATGAGATTACAATTCTAAATTATGGTAAGGTTGTGTTTTCAGGCGCTGTTATTAATTCTAGTCAAAATTATTATCAATTTACCGTAATGGAAAAACCAATGCTAGCAAGTTTAGAAAATGTTGTAAAAAAATTAAATCTTCCAGTAATTGAAAAATTAGCTGATGGTTTAATTTTACATTTAGAAAATGGTAATGCGCAAATTAAAGATATTGCTTATCGTGCTTTTGAGGAAAAAGTTATCTTAATTACGATTAAACCATTTGTAACAAATATTACAGAAATTTACGATCGTGTTGTTTTTTCAGTTAATAAAAATTTTGGTAAAGCAAGTGCATTAAGTAATTAATGTTAAAAAACCTTAGTAAAATAATTTTTTTTGAGCTATAATTATAACGAAGATTATTAATGTAGTTTCAAAATTACTTTACATCGTAAGGTTTTTTTATTTTTTTATTGAGGGGAGGGAAATTAATTTGTCAGAAGTTTTAACGGTTCGTGAAAAAAAATTACGGTTTGAAAAACCTTGAAAAACAATAGCCTACTTTTGTGTTCCAACTGTTTTTTTAATGATTGTACAAGGGCTGTATAATATTGTTGATAAAAGTTTAGCGTTATCATTTGCCGCACCTGATTTAATTCATGACCAATTTTATATTGATGCATATAATCGGTTAAAAAATATTAATGTTACAGAAATTCCTTTAGCGGATATGCGGTCATTTATTAATGTTGCAACTCAATATGCTTCACAAACATATAATTTACAATGGTCATTTAGTATTATGATTGGAATGGGTTGTGCAATGAATTTTTCAATTGCTTATGGGCAACGGGATATTCCAAGTATGCGCCGGATTGCGGGAAATGGTTTTTCATTAACAGTTCTTTTTTCAATAATGGTAGCATTTGCAATTTTTTGTATTGTGTTTCCAGGATGAAATGCTATTTTTATTACTTCTCAAATGGGAAAACATTATAATCCAATTACAGAAAGTTTATGTTGGGAATATTCATTTCCAATGTTAGCGGCCGCGCCAATGATGTTTTTAAGTTATTATTTTATGTCATTAATTCGTAGTGAAGGACGAATGAAATGAGTAATAATTATGATTTTAAGTTCATTATTAATTAATGCTGCAGCAGCAATTTTCTTTATGAAAGTTTGTCATCTTGGTATGTCAGGAGCAATGTTAGGTACAGTCTTTTCTTGAACAGTACAAGTAATCTGAGGATTTATTATTGTTTTTAAAACAAAAAATAGTTATTCAAAATTTTACTGAAATGATTTATTCCAAATTGAAGGAAAAAATATTGCTAATTTTACTAAAGCAGGGCTACCAAATTTTATTAATAATGCTGCTTTAGTAGTTACATCTTATGTTGCGACATCTCTTGTTGTTCAATTACCAAACCAAGAATATCATAATGGGGTTGCTGTTTTACAAGAACTTTATTCTTCAATTGTGCCATGAATGACATTAGTATTATCGGCTGGGGTTGGTGTTACACAAGGTGCTCGTAGTATTATTGCTTATAATTATGGTGCGAAAAAGAATGCTCGAATTTGAGAAGTTTTAAAACGTGTTAGTTTATTAATTATTATTTGATTTTGTTTAATGTTAATTGTCTTTATTATTTTTGGAAAAGATATGATGATGCTATTTGCTTTTCCTGAAAAATATGCGATTAAATATCGTTGATGAATTGTTTTAAACTTTATGACTTATCCATTTTGTTCGTTAACTTATATTGCTTTAACGTTGTTCCAAGGAATTAATCGTTCATTTTTAGCAACATTTACAAGTAGTTTACGTTCAATTGTCGTAATTTTACCATTAATTGGAATTGGTTTTGGGGTTAGTCAAGCAACTGGAAATCCAATTTTCTATTATATCTTTATTGGTTTAAATGATTTAATTTCAGCAGCAATTATTATTCCAATTTTAGTTTACTACTGAAAAAAATATCGGAATAAATTAGTGGATGAACCTGATCCATATTTTAGTGAATATCAAGAAGATTTACGAACTAAAAAAGTTTTAAAAGTAAAACATCAACAAAAAAAATAACAAGGTTTTAATACCAAAAATAGGCACATAAAATTGTTTTTTATGTGCCTATTTTATTGAAAATTATTTATTATAGGGTAAATTTAATTATTATTATCTTTTTCAACTAAAATTACTCATTTATCTTTTGTTGAAAAACTATAACAATTTTGGTGATAATTATTAATAGCAAAATCACTTAATCCTTTGAAAGCCATTAAATATTTATTATCAGTGATTTCTTTATTACATTTTTTACAACTAAAATTATTTACCATATTATTAATTGCTGTTTGATTTAATGTTTGGAGATGTTTAATTTTACCACGACTAATTTTTGTGGCAATTTGACTTAAATTAGTGATTTTTGTTTTTGTGATGTATTCACTTAAATATAAATTAATTGGACGAAATCCTAATTTGCGATAAACATTATATCCTTGTGACGTTGCAATCAATCCAACTAAGTCGTAACCCTGATTATAAACACGATTAATTAAGTGATTCATCATTAGTTTTGCTAATCCTTGTCGGCGAAAATTTTGATGAGTTGAAATATCATCAATAATTGCAATATCTTTTTCAAAGTAAATATTTCCAGTTGCTGCAGGAAGATCATTTTTATATAATAAATCAATTTCAGCAGTATCTTTATTTTTATTTAATTTTAATAAAGTTTTATAAAATGCATAATCTCAACTTTTTGGTCCCATTGCACTTTCAAGAATTTTACTAAAATCAGTTAATCGTTTATTATCATTAACACGTCGGAATTTAAGATTTTTATCAACTTTTAATTTTACTTTTTTTCATTTTGTTAAATCAAGGACCATTCCAACTAAGATTTCATTTTGAATAAATCCTAATGATTCAAAAAAAGCTTGTTCTTTTTCATCAATTTGTTCGCCAATTGTATATCATAAAAAATCTAAGTCATTATCAACATAGTCTTTTACTAACTCTTTTACACGTTCAGCATCTTCTTGGTAATCTAATTGGGTACTAATTGCAATAGTATATGTTTTATCATCATCATTGCTAATATCAGTCATATAAATTTCATTTTCAGTATCAATTAATTCATTTCGAATGCGTTTATCTTGAAAGGGATTGGTCATGTAACGGACAAAATTTTGTGCTAATTTTGTTGCCTCATATTCACCTTTAATTCGGAACATTCGCTTAATTTTAGGATTCTGTCGATACTTTTTTTGTTTCATTTTTTCATCCACCTTAAATTATATATATTATATCGTGTTTTTAAGGAAACTAATATTAAAATCTGTTGATTTTCAAAATAAATTTAATTAAAAGGTTACTATTCCAATTCTTTCTTTATCATATCTTATTGACACTTTATAATAAAAATTGTAAAATCAAGCATAATGTAGATGATTTTAAAAATATTAGTAATATTTTTAAAATAAATTACTTTGATTATATAAAAAAAGGAAATTTAATATGAAATTTATTTCAGAAATAAAATCTACCTTTAAAAGAAGTTATAAAGCAGTTAAAAAAGAACTTAATACATTTTTAAAAAAACTTGGTTTTAATAAAAATGAAACTACTAAAATATCAACTAAAATTTTTGACCATATTGATGAAACCTTAGAAACCTATGTGAATAGTGGGATTAATGCTGAAATTGATGCTGAAGCATTAGAACCAATATTTAATGTAAGAAATAAAAATATTGAAAATAATAAAGGATATAATCAAGAGTATGCTAATGAATATAAGAAAATATTTAATGAGGTTAATAACTTTTTACCAGAAGATAGCAAAAAATTAAAACAAACGAATTCAAAATTTATTGTTGAACAAGGTGAGGAAGATGAAACATATAGTCGATAATAAAAAAAGATATGTAGTAATAATAAAAGAAGAATAAAATTAACAAAAAGATTGGAGTGCAAAGAAATGGGAACGTATATAAACATTATGGGGACATATCGTGAAATCACTTGTGATTGTGGAAAAAAATGCAATAAAATTAATGATTTAGATCCAGATTGTAAAATATGCGATAGTTGTGAAGAATGTTGTACTTGTAATAAAAAAGAAGAACTTGTGTTACAATCTGAAGAATAATTAATTTTTAAGAAAAACATAAAATTTATTGAATTTTTTTAAGATAACGATATAATTAATTATGGTTGTTTCAGTTTCAACCGCTCTTTGACTTTTAAGTACCTAAAGGATATGCAATACTTATCTACTTACAAGGCGAGTCTAAACTGGAGGTGTAAAAATGTTTGCAATAATTAAAACTGGGGGGAAACAACTTCGTGTTTCTCAAGGTGATGAAATATTTGTTGAAATGTTAAATGGTAATGAAGGTGAAAAAGTTAATTTCACTGAAATTTTAATGATTGATGGCGAAGTAGGAACTCCTTTTATTAAAGGGGCATCAGTAACAGGAACAATTTTAAAACAAGGAAAACAAAAGAAAATTGTTGTTTTCCATTATAAACCAAAGAAAACACAACATAAAAAATATGGGCATCGTCAACCATATACAAAAGTTAAAATTGATCAAATTTTGTTATCAAGTTCTGCTAAAGGAACAACAACAGATGCCAAAACTAAACCTGTGGTAGCAAAAACAACAACTGCTGCAAAATCAACTGTAAAACCTGTTGCTGATAAAAAACCAGTAACAACGGAAAAAAAAGTAACAACAAAAACAGTTTCTTCAGGTGATAAAAAACCAGTAGCGGCAAAGCCAGCAGCAAAATCAACAACTGCGGCAAAGCCAGCAGCTAAAAGTTCATCAACAACATCAGCAAAAAAACCAGCATCAAAAACAAAACAAAGTGACAAGTAAAACATTATGATTAAGATTATAATTACTAAAACTGAACAAAAAATTAAGAAAATTGAAATTACTGGTCATGCTAAAGCAGCTGAATATGGTAAAGACCTTGTTTGTGCCGCAATAACAGGAATTGCAACTGGTGGCTTAAATGCAATTGATCAAATTAAATCAAATAGTTGTCAATTCATTGTGAAGGAAGGATTAATTATTATTACAGTAAAAAATAATAGTGCTGACTTACAAGTTGTGTTACAAACAATTTATTATCAATTTTTAACAATTTATCAGCAATATCAAAAATTTATTAGTGTAAAGGAGGTTGAAGAATAATGATGAAGTTCGCATTAGGTTTACAGTTATTTGCTTCAAAAAAAGGAGTAGGATCGACTAAAAATGGTCGTGATTCACATTCAAAACGATTAGGTGCAAAAAGAGCTGATGGCCAAACAATTAGAGCAGGATCAATCATTTATCGTCAACGTGGAACAAAAGTTCACCCAGGAGCAAATGTTGGGCGTGGTGGTGATGATACCTTATTTGCCTTAATTGATGGAATTGTTAAGTTTGAAAAATTTGGACGAAATAAAACAAAAGCATCAGTTTATCAAAAACAAGTTAAATAAATAAAAAATACTAATTTTTTGAAAAAAAGTAGAATTAGTATTTTTTTATGGTTATAATATATCTATTAAAAGGAGGATTAGAATGATTTGCAATAAAAAAACTTGAAAAGTTTGACAAGTTTATTATCAATTATTGTTTGCCATTTTAATCGGGTTTAGTTTTTTTAGTGTTATTTTACCAATTCAATATATTTATATCATAGGCCCAATTGTGATGATTGTTTATTTCTTATCTTTTATAAAATATCAAAATAAGATGACAATAACAAACATTTATCAACAACGAGATCTTTGAAAATTTTATTTTTACCCAGTTATTGGAAAAATTATTAATATAAGCGATGGAGAATGTCATTCCCAAACAGGGAAGGCATCTCCCTATCAATATTTTTCTTAAATGTGCATCAAGTATTTGCAGGAGTATTTGGTGCACGATGATTTCTGAACACGGTGATAGTTGTTTCAGAATTAGTTTTCTAAACTATAAAACTATTATTCAATTTTTTAGATACAGAATTAATAATAAGAAAAATTTGATAAAGTAATGCAACGAGATCTTTTTATTAAACAAAAGAAATCTCATTAGTTAAGAACAATTATTAATAATTTATTAGTAATTGTTTTTTATTTTTAAAAGAAAGGAATTAAAGAAAATGAAAAAAAAGAAGCATGTTAGCAAGTTTGGTTTTATTGTCTCCACATTGGGTGCAGCAATTGGACTTGGTAATGTATGGGGGTTCCCCACCTTATTAAAACAAAATGGAGGTTTAGCCTTTTTTGTTTTATATATTTTGGCAATTATTACTTGTGGGATTCCGTTATTAATTTTGGAATTCAACATTGGTAATATGCGTCGTAAATCGTTAATTAATATTTTTGATGAAGAAAACCCCAAAGCAAGTAGATTTATCGGTTGGTTTGAATCAGCTTTTATGTTTATTGTCGCTAACTACTATACTGTATTAATTGGTTATGTTTTAATTTCATTAATACTAAATTTTACATCGTCAATTAATACACCGTTATGGTTTGATAATAATATTTTAAATCCTGGTGGAATTGGTGTGACCGGTAATGCTAATTTTCAATGATTAGCATACTTAGCCTTTATTGCGATTGTTATTATTGCTGGGACAATTGTGATGTTTCGAGCAAAAGGAATTGAAAAAGCGAATGTTATTTTTATTCCAGTCTTATTTGTTATTTTATTAGTTTTAGCAATTTATGTTTTAACAATTCCAGGAGCATTACAAGGACTAGGAACAGTTTTAATGCCAACGGAAAAAACTTTAAGTTCCTTTGGCAACTTGCAAGTATGAAGTGATGCCTTTGGATTAGGTGTGTTTACTGTTTGCGTCGGATCAGGATTTATGATGTTATTTGCTGGTGCAGCGCCAAAAACACAGGATAATACGAATAAAGCATATATTTTATCATTTGGAGTTTTAGCAATTTCGCTTTTAACATTAATTATGGTTTTTGGTTCAGCAGGAATTTTAGTTCATGAACAAAATCCGGGATTAATTACGATTGATGATTATACCAACGCAATTGATGAAGCTTTTCCAAAGGATGGTGGTTCTAGTTTTATTTTTAATGTCTTTCCACAAACTTTTAATGTTATTAATAAACAAACCTTTGTTGGTTTTGGAAACTTTTTAGGAATTTTATTTTTTACAGCACTATTATTTGCTGGATTAAGTAGTATTATTGCAATGATTGAAGTTGTTATAAATGGAATTTTTTCAAATTACAAGGTAAAGGAAAAGTATGTCATTATTATTTTAATGATATTAATGGCAACAATTGGTTTAGTATTGATGTTTAAAGATACTAATCAGTTACTTTACTCATTCCAAGCTTTAGCTGGTAGTGTTAACATGCTGGTGATGGCTTTAGTTGAAATTATTTTATTTGTTCATATTTACAAAAAGTTACCAATAATGATTGCATATAATAATGCACACTCATGAATTAAAATTGGTAAAACATATAAATTTGCTATTTCGTATTTAACACCATTATTATTAGCAGTTAATAGTGTCTTTATGTTTTATGCCTTTATTAGTTCGGGGCTATCAAAACCTTGATGATTATCAGTATTAGCAGTCTTATTAGGAATTATTATTCCGTTAGGATGTAGTGTTTTGTCGGTTACTGTTTTAAAAAAATATCAAATTAAACCAGTACCAATTGGAATATGACAAGAAGGATTGGAGAACTAAGCAATGGCAACTTGATTAATTATTACATTGACTATTATTATTGTGTTATTTCTTGTTTTATTTGGAGGATTTATCTTTTTTATGTATAAAGATTGAAACAATAATATTAAAAGTGCAGAAGAAACAAAACTAAAAAAAAGTAAAAATAAAAGTTAATCATAACTTTTATTTTTACTTTAGAATAATATTGTTTGGAGAAACAAAAAATAGTTGCAATTAATTGAAAAAGAATTATAATAAAACCATAAATATTAGAGGAGTAATTAAAAGGATAGTTCAGAGAGTTAATTGTGGTGGTGTGAAATTAATCTATTGTTTTAATGAAGGTTGCTAAATATTTTAACTTGATATTTTAATTAAGGTAATAAGTGATACTTATTAAAAAAAGGATGGTACCGTAATTATTAGATAATAATTGCTCCTATTATTTTATTTAAATAATAGGAGTTTTTATTTAGAAAGGAAACAAAAATGGGAAAAGAATTAACAAAGAAATATGATCATATCTTGGTCGAAACAGGAAAATATCAATTTTGGAAGAAAAAAGGTTATTTTACCGCGGATGTTAAAAGTAAACAACCAAGTTTTAGTATTGTTATTCCACCCCCAAATGTGACAGGGAAATTGCATTTAGGTCATGCATGAGATACAACATTGCAAGACTTGATTATTCGTTATAAAAAATTACTAGGATTTGATACTTTATATTTACCAGGAATGGATCATGCGGGAATTGCTACCCAGGCAAAAGTAGAAGAACGTTTGCGTGTAACAAAAAATATTTTACGACATGATTTAGGACGAGAAAAGTTTATTGAACAAGTTTGAGCATGAAAGGAAGAATATGCTGAAATTATTCGTGAGCAATGAGCTAAATTAGGTTTAGCATTAGATTATTCACGCGAACAATTTACGTTAAATAATAATTTATCAGTGGCAGTGCAAAAAGTTTTTATTGATTTATACCAAAAAGGATTAATTTATCGTGGTAAACGAATTATTTCATGAGATCCCGTGCAAAAAACCGCTTTATCAAATATTGAAGTTATTTATCAAGAACAACAAGGTAAAATGTATTACTTTAAATATTTTTTAGAGAATAGCACAAGTGAGTTTTTGACCATTGCAACAACGCGTCCAGAAACAATGTTTGCTGATCAATGTGTTGTTGTTAATCCAAATGATAATCGTTATCGCAAATATTGAAATAAAAAGGTAGTAAATCCCGCAAACGGTGAATTACTTCCTATTATTTGTGATGATTATGTTGAACAAGATTTTGGAACGGGAGCAATGAAATGTACACCAGCACATGATGCTAATGATTTTGAAATTGCTTTGCGTCATCAGTTAGCGATGCCAATTTGTATGAACTTAGATGGAACAATGAACGAATTAGCTGGGAAATATCATAACCAAGATCGTTTTACTGCTCGTCAAAATTTAGTGCATGATTTAAATCAACAAAAGTTAATTGTTGAAATTAAAGATTATTCTCACCAAGTTGGTTTTTCAGAACGAAGTGGTGCTATTGTTGAACCATATTTGTCAGACCAATGATTTGTTAAAATGGAATATTTTGCTGAAAAAATTATTAAATTTCAATCATCAACAAATAAAATTCAATTTTATCCATCTCGCTTTAATATAACATTAATTAATTGAATGAAAAATGTTCAAGATTGATGTATTTCACGGCAACTATGATGGGGACATCAAATTCCAGCATGATATCATAAAGATGATTCAACAAAAATTCATGTCGGTTTAACTCCACCAGATAATAGTAAAAATTGAATTCAAGATGCAGATGTTTTAGATACTTGATTTTCATCAGCATTATGGCCAATGACAAGTTTAGGATGAAATTGAGATAAAACATTATTTCAACGCTATTTTCCAACTAATGTTTTGGTAACTGGTTATGATATTATTTTCTTTTGAGTTTCAAGAATGATGTTTGAATCATTAGAATTTACGAAGGAAAAACCATTTAATGATGTTTTAATTCATGGTTTAATTCGGGATGAAGAAGGGCGAAAAATGAGTAAGTCATTAGGGAATGGGATTGACCCGATGGATGTTATTAAAGAATATGGTGCAGATACATTACGTTATTTTTTAGTTACAAATAGTGCCCCAGGACAAGATTTACGTTTTTCGTTAGAAAAAGTTAATAGTGCTTGAAATTTTATTAATAAGTTATGAAATGCTGCTCGTTATGTTGAAATGAATTTAGCAAATAATTTTAAACCATTGGTTAATTTTGAAATAGAAATTAAAAACTTATTATTAAACCATCAAGAAAATGCTATTGACCAATGAATTTTATCAGAATTAGCAAAAACAATTACTAAAGTACAAACTAATATGGAAAAATATGAATTTGTTTTAGTTGGAAAAGATTTGTATGATTTTGTATGAAATAAGTTTTGCTCATGATATATTGAATTAACAAAAGTTAATTTGCAAAGTAATAATGCAACAATTAAAATGGTATCAACTCAAACATTGTTTTATGTTTTAAAACAAATTTTAATTATGTTACATCCATTTATTCCATTTGTAACGGAAGAAATTTATCAAAAATTAAATTTAAAAGAATCAATTATGTTAGAAGTTTATCCAAAAATTAATTTTAATTATAATGTTGATTATTTAAATTTAGTAACGGAAATTGTTGCTGCAATCCGCGAATTGCGAAGCAATTATCAAATTAAAAAAGAACATATTATTGAAATTTGATTTGATCAAGCAAGTAGTAAGAATAACATTACTACAAATGTTATTTCATTAATTAATGAATTTATTTTAAAAATGGTTAATAGTAAAATTATGGGTGTGCTTCACCAAAAAGATCAAAACCAAAAATATGCAACAATTCCATTAACGAATGTTATTTTAGAAGTTGGATTGAATGATATTGTTGATGAAACAATTGAGCACCAAAAAATCAATGCGGAATTAACTCGCCTAGAACAAGAACTAAAACGAAGCAAAAACATTTTAAATAATCCAAATTTTTTAGCAAAGGCAAATGCTGAAAAGATTAAACTTGAAGAAGAAAAATATGCCCAATATTTAGAACAATATCAACAATTAAAAGGAAAAATAACAAATGACAATTCCAACAATTAACATTATTGGTGCTGGATTAGCGGGGACCGAGGCAGCTTATCAATTAGCGCGGAGAGGTTTTAAGGTTAACTTGTATGAAACTAAACGGTTAATAAAAAATCCAGTACAAAAACAAAATTCATTTGCGGAATTGGTTTGTTCAAATTCATTACGTAGTGAAAGTTTAACGAATGGTATCGGTTTATTAAAACAAGAAATGTTAGCATTTGATTCATTAATTATTAAAGCAGCGTATGCAAGTCGTGTTCCAGCTGGTGGAGCATTAGCAGTTGATCGTCATCAGTTTTCAGAATATATTACAACGTGATTAACAAATAATTCAAATGTGACTTTAATTGACCAAGAGGTAACAACTATTGATGATAAGGCAATTACATTGATTGCTTCTGGACCATTAACAACATCAAAATTTCAAACTACCATTCAAGCATTATTGGGTCAAGAATATTTTTATTTTTATGATGCAGCAGCGCCAATTATTACAAAAGATAGTATTGATTTTACTAAAGTATATTATAAATCACGTTATGATCAAGGCGATAGCAAAGATTATATTAATTGTCCAATGAGTAAGGATGAATTTGAATTATGAGTTCAAGCATTAATTACAGCAGAAACAGTGGCCTTACATGATTTTGAAAAAGAAATTTATTTTGAAGGGTGTATGCCAATTGAGGTAATGGCAAAACGGGGTATTAAGTCATTATTGTTTGGATCATTAAAGCCAGTTGGTCTAGAAACCTCAAGTGGTAACCGCCCATATGCTGTGGTGCAATTACGTCAAGATGATGCAATTGATACTTTATATAATTTAGTTGGTTTTCAAACTAATCTAAAGTTTCCTGAACAACAACGTCTTATTAGAATGATTCCAGGCTTAGCAAATGCCCAAATTGTTCGATATGGTGTTATTCATAAGAATAATTTTATTAATTCGCCAATTTTATTAAATCAATTTTTACAAGTAAAAAAACATCATAATATCTTTTTTGCTGGTCAAATTATTGGTGTTGAGGGATATGTTGAATCAGCGGCCACAGGAATTATTAGTGCATTAAATATTACAAGATTTTTAAATAAGAAATCAATGTTAACATTTCCACCTGAAACAATGATGGGAGCATTAGTGAATTATATTGTTAATGCTTCAAAAACTAATTTTCAACCGATGAAAGCAAATTTTGGAATTATCCCTGCCTTTGAACAACATTTTAAAAGCAAAAATGAAAAATATTTAGCATATAGTGATCGGGCATTAACAATATTAAAACATTTTATTATAAACAATAATTTAAATATGGAAAGTATCTTTTAATAATTTTAAAAAAGCATAAAATATAAGTAGAATAATGCAAACAGAAAAGAGGCGCTAAAAATGAATTTGGAATTAAATGCATTAATTAATGGTGAATTAATCAATAATGGGGATTGATTAGAAATAATTTCACCAATTAATAATAAGCCATATGGTCGTGTTCCAGCTCTAAAAGAAAAAGAAATAAATGAAGCTTTTAAGGGGGCTCGACATTCACAAAAAGCATGAGCAAAATTAACTTTATTTGAACGAATTAGTTATTTGCAAAAATGAGCAAAATTATTAGAAAGTCATAAAACAGAACTTGCGAAAATTATGGCCCATGAAGTTGGAAAAAGTTTAAAAGATGGTCAAATTGAAGTTGAACGTAGTATTGAATATATTGATTATACGATTGAAGAAGCAAAACGAGTTTTTCCAGAAACATTAACTGGTGATGGTTGAAATGTTAAAAATAAAATAGGTATTTTTTCTCGTGTTCCTAAAGGTGTTGTTTTAGCAATTTCACCATTTAATTATCCCGTCAATTTAAGTATTGCAAAAATTGCACCAAGCTTAGTTGTTGGTAATACTGTTGTTTTTAAGCCAGCAACAAATGGTAGTTTAACCGGATTATATATGGCAAAGTTAGCTTTTGAAGTTGGTTTTCCAAAAGGTGTTTTTAATGTTGTAACTGGTCGTGGACGTGATATTGGAGATTTATTAGTTTTAAATCCTGAAATTAATGTTATTTCATTTACTGGGTCAGTTGCCGTTGGGAATCATATTCGCAAATTAGGGCATGGAAAAGACTTAGTATTAGAATTAGGGGGAAAAGATCCAGCTTTAGTATTAAAAGATGCTGATTTAGCAAAAGCGGTAAAAGAAATTGTTGCTGGTGCTTATGCTTATTCTGGGCAACGTTGTACAGCAATTAAGCGAGTATTAGTAGATGAAACAATTGCTGCTGAATTAGTACAATTGTTAAAAATAGAAGTTGGCAAGTTAGAAGTAGGTTCGCCATTAGATAATAAAGCAATTATTCCAGTAATTGATTTAAAAGCTGCAGATTTTGTGCAAGGTTTAATTGATGATGCTTTAGCAAAAAAAGCAACATTAGTACTTGGTAATCAACGAAAAGATAATTTACTTAGTGCAACTTTAATTGACCATGTTACGCCAGAAATGCGATTAGCATGAGAAGAACCATTTGGCCCAGTCTTACCAATTATTCGTTGCAAAAATGTTGAAGAAATGATTACCTTAGCAAATAAATCAAACTTTAAATTGCAGGCATGTATTTTTACAAAAGATATTAATGCAGCATTTAATATTGCTAATGAGTTAGAAACAGGAACGGTTAACATTAATGGTCGTACTCAACGGGGGCCTGATTCATTCCCATTTTTAGGAATTCATGATTCTGGACAGGGAGTGCAAGGGATTCGTGAAACAATTAATTCAGTTACTCGTTTTAAAGGATTAGTAATTAATTATTAAAACTAATCTTTTTTTAGTTTTATGATATATTATATTTATAAGTAGGTGAAAATAAAAAATGGAAAATAAAGTGGAGCAAATGTCTTTGCGTGAAGAAAAAATTGAACAAACTTTGAATGAACTAATGTCAATAATTCAAGCAATTAATTTAGATCTTAGTGAATTACAAGAACGAGCAAGTTTAAAAACGAATGCTGTTCTTGATGAGTATGATACTATTGCTGAGCAAATTGCTAATATTGCAAAGGAAATCAATGATTTAGAATATAAGTTTGATATTACGGAAATTTCACTATATTTAATTTTTTTAGATTTAAAATTATCATTTAATATTTTAAAAAATAAGTTAGAAGTAACAAAATATTTAATCCAACTTTTTCAAAGACAGTAATTAATTATTATTGTCTTTTATATTATTATTATTATTATTATTATTATTATTATTATTATTATTATTATTATTATTATTATTATTATTATTATTATTATTATTAATGGAGGTTATTAAAAATGGATTTAAAACAAGAGAAGTTTTTGTTTACAGATGGGGAAGAACATTTTATTACTGATTTTCAGCAAGAAAAGGGTTATATTTTTTATTTTTTTCCAAAAGCAGCAACACCAGGCTGTACTTTAGAAACAATTGCTTATAATCGTTATTATCAAAAGTTTTTAACTGCTGGTTATAATGTTATTGGTATTAGTCGTGATAATTTAAAAAAACAAACTAAGTTTCAAAATGATAATAATGTTAGTTTCCCCATGTTATGTGATATTGATTCTAAATTATGTGAGATGTTTAGTGTCTTAAAAGAAAAGAAAATGTTTAATAATGTTTATTTTGGAATTGAACGAAGTACCTTTTTGTTAGACAATGATTTTAAGATTATTCAAGAATGACGAAAAGTTAAACCAGTTGAGCATATTAAAACAGTGTTGTTAGCCGTAACAGAAACCAATTTATAAATAATAAATCTTAGTGTTATTAGTATTGTGATCTAAATTTTAGGAGAAAAATGTTTAGAATTACGAAAGGATTTTAATATGGTACAAAATTTAATAAACTTTTCAACAAATTTTAAATATAATGGTTTGTCTAACCAAAAAATTATTGTTAATTATAATAAAGTTTTTAAATATATTAAATTAAACAATAAAACAAAAAAAATTATTAATTGATTATTAAGTAATAATGATTATATTCCTAATATAACTATTTTTCCAGATTATATTTCATATGATTTAATTGATGGATATACTTTTACTCAAATTGGTGATACTGGTATATTAGAATTAAGAAGTATTTTATTAGTATTACAAAATTTGCAAAAATTAAAATATAAAAATAAATATATTGTCCATGGAGATTTAAGCCCGGTTAATGTTATTTTTAAGCAAGATTTAAAAATTAAAAAAATAGTTGATTGAGATAATGTTAAACTTGGTTCAAAATATCAAGACCCAGCATATGTTTTTTGATTATGAATAAATTTTGGTGGAAATAATAAAAGTTTTAGTGAAATTAAAAAGGAAGCTAATATTTTTAAAAACACTTTACATTATAATCAAAAAGACCTTAAATATCTTAAACGGTGAATTTATAAGGTTATAAAAAGTGAAATGAAAAAACATTCTTATCAAATTAAAGGTAATGATTGATTATTAAAATGATATTTAAACTGTATCGACTGGATTAAATCTGAATGAAAAAATCTTTGAATTTAAAATCATTTTTTGATATAAAATTAAATAAAAATGAAACTAATTTATATTTAAGTTTTTTCTTATATTCTTTAATTCCATCAATATGAATTTTAGTTCGTACAATAATCATTACAAAATATATGGATGTGTCATTAGATACTTATGCCCAATGAGAATATCTCAATACTATTCTTGAAATTCTTCAAGAAGCTTTTGTTTTTCCATTGTTCTTTTTTCTTGGAAAAATTAAAAATAATAAAATTAATGACTTAAATAAAATTCGTCAAATTTATTTATTTGTTTTTTTGATTTACTTAGGAATTATTTTTCTTTTTTCTTTTTTTACTGATAATTTAATTAAAATTATTGATGGTTATAATTATAATGACCAAATAATATTTTTTAATTTGCAATTATATTCAAAAATTCCAGAAATTTTATTGTTAATTTCTACTGCCTTTTTATTAAATATTGGTAAAAGTAAATGGTTCTTTTTTCTATTACTAGGTAAAATGATAATTTATATTATTTTAGATTTTACTTTAGTAAATGAAAATGTTTTTCCAAATGCATATATTGGTTTGGGATTAAGTAGTATTTTAACCAATATATTTTTATTTGTTTTTTCTTTATTAATTATTGCAAACTTTTTTAGTTTTAAAATTTTTTGAAATATTAAAACTTTTCGATTAACAAAATTAGAATTTAATAAAGTTTTTTTTTCTTAATTTTATTTTTACTTTTTTATCATCGGCAATTAATAACTTTTTTTATTTATTAGTAATTGCAAAAACATTAAATTCATTAACTGCTTCTGGTTCATATTGATTAGCAAATCAACTAATTTGAAATTGAATTTTATTACCAATAATTGCTTTAGTTGAAGTATTTAAAGCTGTAATTGCCATTAATGTAGATGAGGGGATAAATAGTAAGGAACTTAATAAAAAATTTATTAAATATTTTAAACTTTCATTTCTTTTATTTGTTGTTTAAGCAGGCATAGTTTATGGAATATGAATTCCTTTTTCTAGGTTTTTAACTAATAATGATCAAACAAAAATGACCGAATCAATGCAAATTATGACGATTGTTATTTGATTTTATCTTTTTTATACTTGAGCTACATTGATTGAGGCTGTTTTTATTGGGATTGGCAAATTAAAATTCTTATTAATAAAATCATGTATAATAAATTTTACAGTTTATTTAATTCCATTTATATTAATTGGATTTAATATTCTATTACTAAAAATAAAATTAATTATTTTTATTTATAGTTTTTCTTTATTAGGGTCTTTTATTGTTAATCTTATAATGTATTTAATATTGTTTAGGAAAAATAAAAAGACAAAGTCTTGTTAATGCTTTTATACCAAAAAGCATTAAATTTATGGCTCTTAAACAAACACTTACTTTATTCCATCCTATTCTAACTATATACCAAAATAGATTGATTTTTTTGGTATTTAATGGTTTAATAATTTAAACTATTAAATGACTGTTTTGGAGGTTACATGGCAAAATATAGCGAACTGTAGCTAGAATTAAATGAAATAAGTAAGTTTTTAATTGCAATTGACGACAAAAAAAGACAAACAATTATTATTTGTTTATTAGAAGAAAACGATTGTGTTGGAATTCAGGTTGAAGAATTAATAGCAGCAACGGGGTTTTCGCGACCTGCAATATCGCACCATTTAAAAATTTTAAAACAAGCTAAAATAGTTTCATTTCATGCAGTTGGCACGAAAAATTTTTATTATTTGTATAATGATACAACTGAAATTGGAAAACTATAATGTTTTTTAACCAAGATAAGTGAAATAATGTATAAGGAGAGGACAAAATAATGAAGAAAATTTTAATTGTAGAAACTAATACAAATAGATATAAAAATACCAATGAAGCTACTGGCTTGTGATTGGGTGAAAGCGCAGAATTTGTTGATGAATTACAAAAACATGGAATTAAATATGATTTTGTGAGTCCAAACGGTGGTTTAGTACCCCTTGATCCTAGAAGCATGAAATACATGGATGAAGCGATTTGAAATGTATATGAAGACAAAGATTTTTTACAAAGGGGCATTCAAAACACATTAAAACCCAACGAAATAAAACCAAATGAATATAGTGCAATTTACTATACCGGTGGGCATGGTGTAATGTGAGATTTTCCAGACAATAGTGAAATTCAAGCAATAGCTAGACAAATTTATATGAATAATGGTTATTTAGTTTCAGTGTGCCATGGAATTGCTGGTTTATTAAATCTAAAAGATGATCAAGGAAACTATATAATTGCTGGTAAAAAAATCACTGGTTTTACTACCTCAGAAGAAATTTTAGCGGGAAAGAAAAAACAAGTACCGTTTTTAAATCAAAAAATTGCAAAAAGTCGTGGTGCCATTTGACATAAGAAACGTTTTTATAAAGATTATGCCTTGATTGACAACAATATAATTACAGGACAAAATCCATTTTCTGTGCGATCAGTTGCAAAGCTACTTATTAGGGAACTAAATAATGCAAACAATCTTGGGAAGTAATGGACAAATTGGTCATGAATTGGCAAAGGAACTATATAACAACTATACAAAAGAAATTAGATTGGTAAGTAGAAAACCTGTCAAGATAAATGAAACAGACCAAATTATGGTAGCCGATTTGATTAATTACAATTCCACTCTTAATGCAATTGCAGGAAGCGAAATAGTTTATTTTACTGTTGGTTTACCAATGAATGCAAAGTTAATGGAAGAACAGTTTCCGGTTATTGTACAAAATGTGCTTAAAGCTTGTACAGTAAATAATACAAAACTAGTATTTTTTGATAATACTTATATGTATCCCAAAACTACTAAAACACAGTTTGAGGACACACCGTTTGAGCCCAAAGGGAGAAAATCAGTTTTGCGAGCGCAATTAACTAATATGGTTTTAGCAGCGATGGATAAAAAAGAAATTGATATCGTTATATGTCGTGCCCCGGAATTTTATGGACCTGGACACACGCAGAGTATTACTAATTCTATGGTGTTTGAAAATATTAAACGCCATAAAAAAATTAAAATTCCAATAACGGTAAAAACGTTACGAACTTTAATTTGAACGCCCGATGCAAGCAAAGCGATGGCTTTAATTGGTAATACAAAAGATGCATATAACCAAACTTGACATTTGCCCTGCGATCGAAGTTTAACATATAAACAAATTTTAGAAATTGCCAGTGAAGTTACGAATAGAAAACTACATTATTCAATAATTAAGGAATGGCAATTTAAATTTGTAAGTCACTTTAACAGCCAAGTTAAAGAACTTTTAGAAATGTTACCACGTTATAAAGTTGATAATTTATTTAACTCAGATAAATTCAAAACATGTTTTCCACAATTTAAAATTACCCCTTTTGAAGAAGGGATAAAAAATATTTTATTACCAATTACAAATTAAATTTTAAACCACAAAAAAGATTTTGTGGTTTTATTTTTACTAAAATATTTTCCCATGATGCAAGCGGTTATCTTTCATTTTGAAGTTAAAGAATTGTCCAAAATTGCGTTACATAAACTTGCATACAAACTTTATAGTAAAACTTAAAATATCAAATAAATTCAAAAAGCAACAAGATTGAATAAATAATCTTTTTTATTGTTATTAAAAGGATTAAGATCTAAATAATAAAAAATTATTACTTGCATTAGTCATGTTAAGAAAAGAAACATTAATTTTGATATGACATAACAATATAAGCAATTAATCAAAATCCGCTTAAATAAAGTAGAATAAAATTTTTAATTTTATTAAAAACATATTTGAGTTTCTTTGTATTTTCATTTTAATAAAAGTTTGTTTTTTTTCAATCTCATGGAACAAAAGCATATAGTGAAATTGTCTTTCACAATATGTTATCGATGCGAATGGCAAAGGTTAATTTGTATTTTTGATGTTGCAGAATATAAATATTCATGGTTTAATTAGAATAACTTAAAAAGACAAAGTCTTGTTAATGCTTTTATACCAAAAGCATTAAATTTATGACTCTTAAACAAACACTTACTTTATTCCAACTACTAAAATAAGCCTTTCCTTTTGACCTAGCATTTTGGCTAAAAATATGATAAAATAATAGATACATAGTATTGTAAAGGGGAACGAAGATAATGAACAAAACCGTTTTTTCAAAAAACGAGATTAAGTTATGTTATGACAATTTATGAAAAACAATTTTTATTTTTTCTTTACCAACTGTCCTTGTGATGGCAATGACAGCATTATATCCAATCCTTGATAAATTTATTGCCTTAACATTTGTTACACCAAATGTTTTTCATCATCAACCATATTTGGATTGATATAAAGAACATATTTCAATTAATAATGGTGAATTAACATATGAATCAGCAAAAATTTTTGTTAATTTATCAACCCATTTTGCAATGCAAATTTATAACTTATTATTTGCTTTTGCAATTTTATTTGCGATTGGAACATCAATTACATTTGCCATTAAATCTGGGCAAAGTAATAAACAACAAACACAATCTTTAGCAGGAAATGCTTTAACAATTACCGTTTTATTTTCAATTGTTGCAGCTTTTTTTGTTTTTTGTTTAGTCTTTCCACAATGAGATAATATTATGATTTTAATTCAATTAAGTAAAAAAGGAACATGAATTGTACAAGATTTAACTTGGCATTACGTTTTTCCAATGTTACTTGCTAGTCCTTTAATGTTTGTTAGTTATTTATTATTAACATTATTACGAACAGATGGGAAAAGCCATGCTGCAATTTACATTACAATTGGAGCAATTGCAATTAATGCTTTATTTTCAATTATTTTTGTAAAATATGGTCAAATGTTATTGGAAGGAACAATGTTAGGAACAATTATTGCATGAATTTTTATTATTATTGTTTCATTAATTTGTATTTATTATAATAAGAATTCTTATTTGCGATTTCATTGACGTGATCTTTTTTATTTACATAAAACAACAATTAAGGAAATTTTTCGGTTAGGTTTTTCATCTTTTATTAATAATTTAGGTGCTGTTTTAGTTTCAATTTTATCATCAGCAATTATTTCATCGTTGCCAGGACAATTTGCTCAGCGGCAACAATATGGTTTAGCATCTTTCCAATTATTTAATAGTGCGGTAAGTCCCTGAATTGCCTTCTTTACCGCAATTGCGTTAGGGATTGCACAAGGGATGAAAACAATTATTGGTTATAACTATGGAGCGAAAAAATATTTACGAATGTATCAAACTTGTTGATATGGATTAGCAATTATTAGTGGCTGATTGTTTTTTACTCTATTATTATTTATTGCTCTTGGCCCACAATTGTTAATGGCTTTTGCTTTTCCTTCTGATTTAGTTGATGAATATCGATGAATAGCAGTTCTAATGTTAATGAGTTATCCTTGCGCTGCCATTTCATTTTTAGGTGTTTCGTTATTTCAAGGAATGAATAATGCACGGAAAGCAGCATTATGTTCTTCGTTTCGTGCCTTTATTGTGTTACCAATTTTAATGCTATGTGGATATTTCTTAGCACATGGATTATCGGATGGCACAGACCAGAGTAATATTTATTATTTTATATTATTAGGGTTAAATGATTTAATTTCAGCTATTGTTGTGGGCATTATTTTATATTTCTTTTGATATAAACATCGTCATCATATTTTTAATGAAGTTGATGAAAAAGATCAAGAATATTTACAAAGCAAAAAACAACAAACAAGTTATTAAAATTAAATAAAATGATAAATAATTATATACCTTTCCAATAATTATGACAATGGTTTCATTTAATTTCAGTTAAATATATGGTATAATTCATTTATAAGCAAAGTGGATAATAGGGCATATTGATATGGAGGGTATCGCATGAATAATAATGATCCAAAATTTAATGGAGGAAACGAAAATTATTTTAATTCGTTTGAAAATAATAATGGTTTTGGCAATGATAATTTATTAAACCAAAATTCGCCAGTAACACCATTAACAAAACCAATTAGAGTTTCTGATAATGCAAATGATTTTAAAACAAAAACTAATCCACCCTTTAATTCTTCTTATATTTCAAAAGCTTTAGGAATTAATGGGACGGAAGTTAAACCGCAGCATAATAAACCAATTTATCAACCAATTATTTATCAACCATTTGTTATGCCTATTATGGCTAACCCAATGAATGCGATGGGAATGGGAGCATATAATCCAATGATGATGGGTTATCCGCAAATGTTTCCTTACCCAATGATGCCACAATTTCCAATGATGATGGGTTATCCGCAAATGTCACAATATCCCGGAATGTTAACTTATCCTCCAATGGCAGGGCCAGAAGTAGAACAACAATTACAAGGAATGCAACAACAATCTGCTAGTCAAGGTTCTAATTTTAATAAAAAACAGTATGCTCAAGATTCAGGCCGTCATTTTGCAATTATGAATCCAGATTTGATGAAACAACAACAAGGCATTAATAGCGATTTTGATGAGAGTTTTGATGATACATTTAATGAGGGGCCTCCTTTTGGGTCAAACCATGATTTTAATCAAACAAATGAATTTGGTGGTGGTAATTTTGCTGGTCAAAATGATTTTGGCCAAGGAAATACAAATTTTGGACCAACACCAGATTTTAATGCAGCACCAAGTTTTAGTTCATCACCTGATTTTGTTCCATCAGATGGTTTTAATAATAGCAATGTTTTGGGCAAAATTGATTCAACAAAAATGCCATTTCAATATGATGAAGAAACAACCAAGCGAAAATTACCAGTTTGAGCAATAGTTTTAATTGTTGTGTTAGTAGTTTTAGTTTTAGCAGTTATAACAATTGTAATGTTGTATTTTAATTTAGAAGCAGTTCATAATTTAATTAATGGTTGATTTGGGCTTGAAGTACCATTTAATCCATGGTTTTAAAAATGTTATTTAATAACATTTTTTTATTTATGTTAATAAAATAAAAAAAAATCTAGACAAGGGTTAAAATCTAGATTTTTAACTATTATTTAAAATTTGAAAGGTTTTTTATTTGAAAAAATTATTTTGTTATTTTTAGGTCGTTAATTTATTTTGCTTGTATTGTCCTATTAAAATCTTGTGGTGGTAATGTACTATTTTTGATTTTAAAAAACCAAACAACAAAACCCAAAATTACTAAAATATTATTTTTATTAGGTTTTTTTAAACGATTAATTTTTTTAATAATTTGTTTATCATATTGACAATTATTATCTTTTTCTTCTAATGTAATTTCAGTTTCATCAATAGCATTTTGTTGATGAATTGAATTGCTTAAAATATATGCATAATCAAATTCGGTTTCATTTTCATATTTACTACGTAGAGGATTAAAAGTGCCAGGAATAAATAAACTTAATGAAAACTTAATTTTTTTAATTATTTTTTTTAAAAATTTATTCATTGCTGTTCACCTCTTGTAATTAGTAATATGATAACATAAAAAAATAATCTTGTTAAGATTTTTTTTTATTTTTTCAGATGATTTTATTTTTAAATAAGGTAAGATTTAAGTATATGAGAATAGAAAATAGGGTGAAAATGATGGAACAATATCTTAAAATGGCTCGTTTTATTTTGGAACACGGGCAAGAAAAAGATGATCGAACAAATACCGGAACAATTTCTTATTTTGGTTATCAAATGCGTTTTAATTTAAGCGAAGGTTTTCCAATTTTAACAACAAAAAAAATTCATTTTAAATCAATAGTTTATGAATTATTATGATTTATTAAAGGCGATACTAATATTAAATATTTAGTGGATCATGATGTTCGAATTTGAAATGAATGACCATATGAGAAATATCAAGCATCATCAAAATATAATAATGAAACATTAGCTGAATTTGTTGAAAAAATTAAAACTGATGCAAATTTTGCTGCTGAATTTGGTGATTTAGGACCGGTATATGGGAAACAATGACGAAATTTTAATGGGGTGGATCAGTTAGCAAAATTATTAGAAAATTTAAAAAAGAATCCATATTCACGTCGTCATATTATTAGTGCTTGAAATCCAGCAGAAGTTGATGAGATGGCTTTGCCACCTTGTCATACTTTAATTCAGTTTTATGTTTCAAAAGATAATAAATTAAGTTGTCAATTATATCAACGTAGTGCGGATGTTTTTTTAGGAGTTCCTTTTAATATTGCAAGTTATGCTTTATTAACCCATTTAATTGCTCAGGTTGTTGGTTTAGATGTTGGGGATTTTGTCCATACTTTAGGCGACTGTCATATTTATAAAAATCATCTTAGTCAAATTAAAGAACAATTAACACGTTCTCTACGGAAATTACCAACCTTGAAGTTAAATCAAACCATTTCTTCGTTATTTGATTTTAAATTTGAGGATATTATGCTTGAAAATTATGACCCAGCCCCATTAATTAAGGGAACTGTCGCAGTATAATGATTAAGTTATTATGAGCAATGGATGAAAATAATTTAATTGGTCAAAATAACCAATTACCATGACATTTAAGAGAAGAATTACAGCATTTTAAAGAAACAACATTAGGGCAAACAATTTTATTTGGTCGGTTGACTTATGAAGGAATTGGACGACCATTACCAAAACGAAAAACATTAGTTTTAACAAGACAGCTTGATTATCAAATTAAGCATCCAGATGTGGAAGTAGTAACTGATTTAACAGCAATTATTAATTTTTATCATCAAAATCCAACCGAAGATATTTATATTTGTGGGGGAAAAAAAATTTATGAGGCAACATTACCATATGCTGATGAATTAATTACTAGTCTTATTAAAGGAAAATACCAAGGCGATACTTATTTTCCTTCGTTTGATTTAAACCAATTTACTTTAACTAAATTAAACGAATATCAACAATTTGTAATAAAATATTATAAGAGAAAGGAACAAAGTTAAAATGTTAAATATTTGAAAAATTATTCTGACATGACCACGATTTTTACGAACAATTACTAAAGCAAGAAGTATTAGCAAAAAAATTAAAAGAGATCCAAATATTGTTTCAGAAGAATATCGTTATCATTGATTGCAAAAACGAACACGTTATATGTTATGAGTACACGATGTTAAAATAATTGTTCATGATCGTGATAATTGAATTGATAAAGGTTGTTTAATGATTGCCAATCATCAATCGAATGTTGACCCGGCAATATTATTTGCTTTAAATGATTTTAATAAAACCGCACCTTGTGCATTTATTGCTAAAAAAGAATTGCAAAATAACCGAACATTTCGGAATTTTTTAACATTAATTGATGTTTTATTTTTAGATCGTGAAAACCCTCGTCAGGCATTAGAAGTTATTAAAGAGGCAAATTATTTAATTCGTGTACCGCGAACAATGGTTGTTTTTCCAGAAGGAACTCGGAGTCGAAGCCAAGAAATGGGAGAATTTCATGCTGGAAGTTTTAAAATTGCCCAGAAAGCACATGTCTCAATTATTCCTGTTTCAATTGTTAACTCTTATCCAATTTTTAATAAAGAATTTAAAAAAAGAGGGAAAAAGTATGTTCATGTTGTGTTTCACAAGCCAATTAAGCCAGATACGTTTATGACCAAATCAACTGAGTTAATTGCAAATAATGTTAAACAAATTATTCAAAAAGGGATCGACCAATATCAAGATGTTGATCATAAAAAAGCTTATGAAGAATATAAAACTTCATTAAAGAAAAAAGTAACTTAAAAAAAGAAGGTATCGAATAGTGAATATTTTAGAATTAATTGATAAAAAGAAAAATGGACAAGAGTTATCACGAGAAGAAATTAACTTTATTGTTAAAGGATATACAACGGGGATTATTCCGGATTATCAAATGTCAGCTTTTTTAATGGCAATTTATTTTCAATCAATGTCAGTTACAGAAATTTCGTTTTTAACTGAAGCAATGGTTAATTCAGGGGAAGTATATGATTTAACTGGGATTCCTGGTTTTAAAGTTGATAAGCATTCTTCTGGTGGAGTTGGTGATAAGGTTAGTTTAATTTATGCGCCTTTAGTTGCTGCCTTTGGTTTAAAAGTAGCAAAAATGTCAGGGCGGGGGTTAGGCCAAACAGGAGGAACAATTGATAAGTTGGAAAGTATTCCTGGTTTTAAAGTTGAACTTTCTTTTCATGAATTTAAAGATGTTATTAATAAAACAAATTTATCAATTATGGCTCAATCTGATAATCTTGTTCCAGCTGATAAAAAGATTTATGCTTTACGCGATGTGACAGCAACAGTTGATTCATTACCATTAGTGGCGGCAAGTATTATGTGTAAAAAAATTGCAACTGGTAGTGATGGAATTGTGTTGGATGTTAAATGTGGTAATGGTGCTTTTATGAAAACAATATCTGATGCGCGAAAATTAGCACAAATTATGGTTGAACTTGGGATTAAATTTAATAAAAAAATTGCTGCTGAAATTACTAATATGACGCAACCATTAGGTCGTACCATCGGCAATGCAATTGAAATTTATGAAGCGTTACAAACATTGCAAGGAAAAGGACCTGATGATTTGACTTACATTGTATGTGAAGCGGCAGCCTTAAGTTTATGCCAAGCAGGGCTTTTTAACGATTTAGCAACAGCAGTTAAAGCTTGTGAAGAAAAATTACAAACTGAAGAGCCATTAAATTACTTCCGTGCTTTTGTTAAAAAGCAAGGTGGAGATTTAAGTTTTATTGATAATAATTTAACTTTAAAAGAGGTATTAAAAGTAAAAAATGTAATTGAAATTAAAGCAAACCATGCTGGTTTTATGGAAATTATCGATACTAATGAGTTGGGATTATTAGCTGTTCGTTTAGGAGCTGGACGTAATACAAAAGATGAAGCAATTGATTATCATGCTGGTATTTATTTAAATAAAAAAACTGGTGAAAAAGTTGCAAAAGATGATGTTGTGATGACTTTATATACTAGTCGCTATGTTACTGCTCCAGTCTATGATTGAGCACAACGAACTTTTCGAATTGTTTCAACAAAACCACCACAAGAAGAATTAGTTTATGAAATAATTCAATAAAAGTGATGCATTAAGTTAATCACTTTTTTTGTTTTAATGTCTTTAATTTTTTTTAAAATAGCGGTATTATTAACTAAGAAAATAAACATGGGAGAGAAAGAATGTTACATTTACCACGCTATGAAGTAAAACTTGATAATTTTTCAGGACCATTAGATTTGTTATTGCATTTAATTAAAGAAAAGGAAATGAATCTTTTTGAAATTAAGTTAACAGAAATTACTGATCAATTTTTAGCGTATATTAGGGAAATTGAACAATTGAATATTGAAATTGCATCGGAATATTTAACAATGGCAAGTTATTTAGTTGAGACAAAAACAAAGTTAGTGTTGCCAAAAGAACAGGTTGAAATTGATGATAATTATGAAAAAGATGCTCGCGATGAACTAATTAATCGTTTGCTAGAATATAAAAAAATTAAAGAAGTTAGTCAATATTTTAAAGATCAACATCAAGAGGGAATTCGTTATTTATCAAAACCACGAACAATTATTAAAGGGAATTCAATTAAAGAAGAAGATTTACCATTATCACCAAAAATTAATATTGATAAATTAACGAATAGTTTTTTGAAAATGTTAGAACGAATTAATGCGGCAAAACCATTAGAATCAAATGTTGTTATTACTGAAGTTTCTCCAGAAGAAATGGCTGAACGAATCATGATGTTATTAGCACAAGATGATAAAGAATGAACATTAGAAGAATTACTAGGTAATTTTACTTTATCATTACAAGTTTTTGTTGCATGTTTTATTGCTTTGTTAGATTTAGCTCGCCACCAAAAAATTGAAATTGAGCAATACCAGCATTTAGAAGCAATTTACATTAGACCATATTTACAGAAAGAGGGGAATTAAATTTGATGAATTTAAATGAAAAAATGGCTGTTTTAGAAGGGCTATTATTTATTAGTGGCGATGAAGGAATTAATTTAAAAGAAATTGCTCATATTCTTGAAATTTCTGTTCCTGAGTGTGAAGAGGTTTTAACAAAATTAAAAGCAGAATATCAAACTAGTAATAATCGTGGATTAACAATAACATCTTTTGCTGATAAATATCGTTTAGCAACAAAGCAAGAATATTATCAATTTTATTTAAAATTAGCTAATAATAAAATAGAAGCACGGTTATCACAAGCAGCATTAGAAACATTAGCAATTATTGCATACCGTGGACCAATTAGTAAGCCAGAAATTGAAGAGTTACGAGGAGTTAATTCTGACAGTGTTATTAACAAATTACGAGCACGTGATTTGATTGATGAAGCAGGTAAAAGTGACTTGCCAGGAAAGCCAATGACATATCATATTACTGAGGAATTTTTAAAAGTTTTTAATTTAACTTCATTAGCAGATTTACCACAAATTAAAGAAACTGTTGTAGAAAAAGAGCAGGATTTATTTAAGTAATGGAACGCTTACAAAAAGTTATTGCAGCAAAAGGTTATTGCTCACGACGAAAAGCAGAAGAACTAATTATTCAAGGACGAGTTAAAGTTAATAATGTTGTGGTAACAACATTGGGTACTAAAGTTGGCAAAAATGATCAAATACAAGTAAATAATCAAATTCTTATGAATGAAAATTCAAATAAGGTTTATTTAATGCTGAACAAACCACGAAATTGTGTTTCAACGATGTATGATCCGCAACATCGCAAAACAGTTTTAACTTATGTTAAAGGTATTTCAGAACGAATTTATCCGGTAGGTCGCTTAGACTATGATACTAGTGGTCTTTTACTATTGACTAATGATGGAGAATTTACTAATATTATTACACACCCAAGTCATATTATTAATAAGACATATCATGTTTTAGTTTCTGGTTATCTTTCAAAACAACAATTACAACAATTAGCAACAGGAATTGAAATTGAGCCAGGAATTATAACAAGCCAAGCACAAGCAAAATTAGTAAAATATGAAGAAGCAAAAAATGTTTCGATTCTTTTATTAACTATTCATGAAGGCAGAAAACATCAAGTTAAAAAAATGATACAAGCATTAGGGCATGAAGTTATTAAATTAAAACGAATTGCAATTGGTTTTTTACAATTAGATGAAACATTAAAGCCTGGTGAATGACGTTATTTAAAGCCCAAAGAAATTAAACTTTTTTTTGGAATAGCATCACACTTAAAAACAAAATAAAGGAGAGAAAAAACAATGCGGATTACATTAGCAGGAGTTGTTGGAGTTGGAAAATCAACTGTTAGTAAGCTATTGGGAAAAAAGCATCATTATATGGTAATGGATGAGCCAGTTGAGGAGAATCCATATTTAGATCAGTATTATGCTGATCCAAAAGATATGGCTTTTAAAATGCAAGTATATATGGTAATGGCGCGTAGTAAACAATTAAAACAAGCAAAAATAACATCTAATATTATTTTTGACCGTAGTATTTTAGAAGACCCAATTTTTGTTGATGTTTTATATGAGTTAGGATATATGAATACAACAGATTATAAAGTTTATAAAGAATTTTATGATGTTGTTGTTTTACAAAGTTTATATTTAGATGAAAACATTAAACCAGAATTAGTTGTTTATTTACGAGTTGATCCAGAGATAGCAATGGAACGAATTACCAAAAGAGGCCGCGCTAGTGAACAAAATATTGGCAGCGCTTATTGAACATTATTAAACCGAAAATATGAGGAATGATATGAACGCTCAAAAGATAAGTTTAATTTTTTAGTTATTGATGCCAATCATAAAACACCAGAAGAAATTGTTGCCATAATTTCAGAAAAATTAATTGAAAAGAAATAATATAAAAAAACTAGTGTTAATGAACATCTAAAATAAAATTGACAGAAAAAAGAGACAAACATTTTCTGTTATATAATTTTATTGAAAGGATGTTCTTTTCTTATGGCAAAACAATGAAACAAAAATGAAAAACTAGAAATTTTAACATTTGCTGAGTTAAATGGCATTAAACTAACAGTTCAAAAATATAACATAGCCAAATCTACTATCCATAGATGACGTGTAGATGTACAAAACAATTTTGATAACCTAGAATGAGGTCGTGGATCTCAAAGTAAACAAAAGACAAAAAGAAGAATTAGTATTTCAACAATTGACTCAAATGATGTCAAAAAAATGTCACGTTCTGAATTAGAAGAGATTGCTAAATTACATTTTGCATTAAAAAAGTATGAGGCGAAGACTATTAAAGAAAAGTTCTTCGCAGTAAATAAATTATCAACAGATTATTCTGTTGATTTTTTATGTAGAAAATTAGGTATTACTAGATAAGGTTATTACTTATGGATTAAACAAGGAAAACCTATGTATAAAAACTATAATTTTGTTTTAGCAGAAATAATACTTGAAATATTTAATAAATTTAAAGGTGTTTATGGATACCCAATGATTACGATTTTGTTAGAAAAATATAAAAATATCAAAGTTAACAAATGAGTAGTCTATCGCTATATGAAAATATTAAAAATTAAGTCTATTCGGAAGAAAATAAAACCGAATTATTTTAAATCAGGTCCTCTCAGATTCCCAAATATCTTAAAACGAGATTTTGTTACATCTGAACCAAACAAAAAATGAGTGACAGATATCACATATTTACCTATTAAGAATGGAATGGTATATTTATCAATTGTCCGTGACTTATTCAATGGTGAAATAATAGATTGAAAATTATCAAATCATGCTGATGCTAATTTGAGTTTTAAGAATTTAGTATCAGTTTGAAATTATGCAGGACGTCCCAAAAAATTAATTATTCATTCAGATCAAGGCTATGCATATACATCCCCGCAATGAAAAGAATTGTGTGAAAAAATGGGAATTATTATTTCGATGTCTCGCCGTGGTAATTCACCAAATAATGGTGCTTGTGAAACTTGATTCAGTTCATTTAAAAATGAATGTTTTTTCTTATATAAACGAAACAGTCTTAATTTTAGTAATATTATGAACATTGTTTCAAATTATGTTGATTTCTATAATTTTGTCAGACCTAGAGTTAAACAAAGAAAAACTCCATTCGAACAACGAATGGAGTTTCAAAATAAAAATGTCTCTTTTTTCTGTCAATTTGAATTGACATTGTCATTAACACTAGTTTTTTTATATGTTTAAATTTGCCCTAATCCTTTTTCTTTTCAAATTTTCATCACAGCATCTTTTCCTTTTGTTTCTAAAATATCTTTGTATTCTAAATAACGTTCTTGGCATTCTTTAATTTCTTTTAAAGCTTGGTCTAATCCACTTCAACCATTAATTTTAACTTCTTTTTTTTGTAATGTTTTATATTGTAAAAAGAAAGTTTCAATTTCATTTCGTATTGCTAATGGAACATCTTCTAAAGTTTGAATATGATTAAAACGAGGATCATCCGCCATAACAGCCATTAATTTTGTGTCAATTTCACCGTTATCAATCATATTAATTGTTCCTAAAATACGAACATTAATTTGACAGCCAGGAATTGTTGGATAAGTGCTTAATGAGATTACATCAAGGGGGTCGCCATCTCAATCTAATGTATTTTCAATAAAACCATATTCTCCTGGATAAAAATTAGCACCATATAAAACACGATCTAAAACGATTCGTCCTGTTTTAAGATCGTATTCATATTTATGACCAGACCCCTTAGGGATTTCAACGATAATTGGTAAAACATTATTTTTACTCATTATTTTTCTTCCTTTCATTAATTTCCTAATTATTAATATAGCATAGAAAGGCAAATAATGTTATGCCTTTTTAATCCTTTTCATTTTTTTGTAGTAATATTAAACAGAATTATTGTGTTATATTCAGGAAAATAAAAGATAATTATTATTTTTATGCCAATTATAAATTTAAATAAAATGAAACTTATATTATATATTAACACATTTTTAATAAAACTAGTAAATTATTTTTATTTTTATTTATTTTAAAAAAAATGAAAAATTTTGGTAATTTGCTCAATTTAGGTATACAATGAAAGTAAGAAAGGAGGCTATGAAGAAACAAATAAAATTGTATTAAAAAATGTATCAAATTGTATTAAATTACCAACTTATCAAACTTATAAAAAATAAAAAATTGATAAATTAGGAGGCCAATTACTATGAATACATTATTAAAATACATTACATTAGCAGGACTTGCAGCAACACCTGCTGTGACTGCAACTTCATTACCAATCTTAGAAACCAATAGCAATATTGCTATTTCATCAAATAGTTTGTTACAAGATGCCGCTACTATTGAACAAAAAGCTGCGAAAGCTATTGCTAATCAACTTCGTTTAGAACCAGCAGATGGATCATCATTAAAAGAAGGACAAAAATTAAATGAAGCAAAAGAAGTAATTTTCAAACACATTGATGGAGTTAAATTTGATGCCATCGCTTCAATTGAAAATGACATGGATGCTAGAGAAATTACTAATGCTATTATGAACATCACTGTTGATAATATAGAAATTCCAAATGGAGATACTAAATCTTTAAAAATTGGTTATCAAACAGTCACAATTAATATAAAAATGAATGAAACAAATAACATTATGTCTATTATGTTAATTAATGTTAAACCAATCGGTGGTGACATTGGAAAAGGATATAATTTATTGCAAGAAAGAGCTTCTATTGAAGAGAAAGCTGCAAAAGCTATCTTTGACCAAATTCGTGAAAATCCAGTAGATGGAGCATCATTAACAGAACGTGAAGTAATTAATAGCGCAAAAGATTTAATATATAGTAAAATTGATGAAGTAAAAATTGATGCAATCGCTTCAATAATTGATGATATGGATGCTAGAGAAATTACAGCCGTAATTAATGATATTAAAGCAGAAGATTTAATAATTCCAAATGGAGATACTAAACTTTTAAAAGCTGGATATCAAAAAATAACAATTAATCTAAAAATTAAAGAAACAAATAATATTATGTCTATAATCTTAGTTAATGTTAAAGCACTTGAAGTTTAATAAACAGTAAAAATAATTAGAATAAAATTAATACTAAAATTGCTTCATATAAATTGTATGAAGCAATTTATTTAATTATTAAAAAAGAAAAAGGAGATCAATTATTATGTGTAAATTAATTAAATGCCTTACATTAGCAGGATTTTTAACTGGACCTATTGTTACAACGACTTCATTACCAAGTTTCAATTCAAATCAAGAAGTTTTCAAAGATTTCAATTATGATTGTGGATTAGAAGCAATTGCTTTAACTTATATTAAAGAAGCAGTTAGTGAAATTGAATCAGTTGATGGATCAAGTTTACATGCCGGACAAAGTTACGATACTGCTTTTCAATTATTATGAGTTGCAATTGAACAATCAAAAATTAAAGCAATAGAAAAAGCAAACAATATTGGTGATAAAAAAGTTAGAGAAGAAATTATTACATTAATAAACAGCTTAAAAGATAGTGATGCAAAAATCATTGAAAAAACTGCTGTTTTAAGAACAGGAAATAATGAAATCTTAATGGATTTATACCTTGGTTCTGCAAAAGATACAGTACATATTATATTAGATAGTGTTCAATTGTCACAAGACCCTGATACATTAGAATATACTGCATATGCAATTTTGGTTCAAGTTCTTAATAAAGGAATGGCTGATGGTTCAGAATTGAGAGCAAAACAAAAATTAGAAGCCGCATTACCTTACTTATGAAGCTTTATTGATAGCAATAAAAAAGATGCAATAGAGGCAATAACAAACAGAGAAGATATTAAAAATATTAAAATTAAAGAAAAACTTGTTAATTTAGTAAAAGAGTTATCTAGTGAAAACTTAACAATTGCAAAAACTAATAAAACTACAATTTTAATTGAAGGATTTAATAGCATTATAGTTACTATAAACAAACTAGGAAATGTTAAACCTGAAACAGAATAAATTGTTGGATATAAAATGCTTTGTATATAATTTATACAAAGCATTTTATATCCAACTTAATAATTTTTATAGTTAGTTTTTACTTTGCTATATTTTAAAAATAATTTATAATTAAATAAGGTGATAATATGCAGACAAAAATAAAAGATTTATTTTACTTAGATACAAAAAGAATTGTTGCAATGGCAATTGTGATTGCTTTATATGTTTTATTGTCATGATTAAGTAAAATAATGAATTTGACAGTTTTTCCAGTTGCTCCGTTTTTGAAAATTGAATTAACTGATTTTTTAATGTTATTAGCTGTTCGTTTGTTTGGTATTATTTATGCTACTTTTTTAACTATTAGTGTTAGTTGGTTAAGAATGGTTTACTTAGCTGATACTCCAATTGATATATTTGCTTTAATGTTAGCTGATTTAATCTTTTTATTAGTTTTTTGATTAGGTGATAACTTTTTCCGAAAAGGAATTAATCGCTTGTTTAAAAATAATTTTTCAAAAAAAACTGATTATTTAATTACAACAATAAATGTTGGATTAGCAACAATTACTGTTTCATTTGTAATGGCATTATTTAATTGATTATTTATTTATGATATGTATGCTCATTTTTTAAATCTTTCCCGCGAAATAGTACAAGGATTTAAAAGTATTTTAGTACCAATAATTATTCCTTTTAATTTATTGAAATTTACAATTAATAGTATTGTTTTTATCTTAATTTATCGCGCAGTAATTCACCTGCAAAAGCAATTTATAATAATAAAACCAAGAAAAGAAGTAACAGAAGCATTACATGATTATAATATTATTGATGAAATTTATTTTTAAAAAAGCAAACTTATTTTCTTGAAAATATTCTTTAATTTATGTTATTATTTCTATGGTATGCCCACGTAGCTCAGTAGGAGAGAGCATGCGCCTTCTAAGCGTAGGGTCGGGAGTTCGAATCTCTCCGTGGGCGCCATTTTTTAAATTGTAATTAAATTAAAAACCTTATTTAATCATTTAAATAAGGTTTTATTTTTTTAAAATTGTTATAATAATATAAATGATTATTTTATCTAAAGGAGGATTTATTAAATGCAAACACCATTGAATTATTATGATGAATTAATTGATGAGATTAAAAAATTAATTAGCAATTATGATTATAATGGTGCTTTTGTTAAAATTAATGATGAATTAATGATGCCTTATATTCCTCAACAAGTTGAAACAGTATTGAGAAGATTATTACAAGAAGTTAATGAAAAAATGCAAGAGCAAAAACCAAGAGAAACAACAGTTTGAACATTAGCAAAAATTAGTGATATTTTAGCAAATCCAGCTGATGAAGAAACACAATTATTAGCTTTTCAATATTTAAAAGACCAAAATTTACGACAAATTTTACCAGTAATTCGTAAATATTTTTTGAATAAAAAAGTAACTGATTTTGCAAAGATTTATTTATTATACTTATTAAAAAAACAAGAAATTACAGAAATCTTTGAAGTGAAAAAAACAAATGGCACTTTTCACTTGAATCCAAGCCAAATAATACCATATAAAGAAAATGAACAAGTTAAGACCATAATGAAATTATTAGACCAATGAGTTTATAATGATAATCCTAGTTTATATCATACTTGCTTATATTTGCTAGAAACATACTATTATAACTTATATCCTTATTTTTTAGAAAATAATGAAGAAAAAGCATTAACGGTTGCCATTATATATCAAGGTCATCGGATGTATGGTGAGCAAATAGTAGTCCAAGATTTGGCAGAACAATTTAAAGTCCAAGTTGAAATAGTAAAAAAATATCTTCCTTACTTAGATCAAGAAGGATTATAAAATAAATTATTATTTAGAAATAAGTCATAAAAGCAAAATAAATTGGGGAAAAAAGTTATTTAAAGTCATTCTTTTTGTTATAATAAATTATGTGCAATAATTAGTTAAGGAGTAAAATATGAAATTTAAAGCGGAAAAAATACAAGATAAAGGAATTGGAAAATGATATGTAATCATTGATGGTACAGAATGAACAGATTATATTCAAAAAGCTGAAAAAAAAGCAGCAGAGCAATTAGAGGTCCCTGGTTTTCGAAAAGGGAAAGTACCTACCGATTTAGTTAAAAAACATTTAACTGAAGCAAAAATTTTAGATGCAGCGCATCATTTAGTTGTTAATAAAGCTTATAAGTTTGCATTTGATCAAAAATCAGATATTGAACCATTTTCATCACCAGTTCCAAGTGTACAAAAAATTAGTAAAACAGAATATATCTTACAATTAGAATTTGATTTAAAACCAGAAGTTAAAATTAGTAAGTATACTGGCTTTACTGATAAACAGTTAAAGAAGACAAAAATTGAAGTTAAAAAAGCAGAGATTGAAGATAATATTAATCAATTACGTAATCGTTTTGCAATTTTTAAACCAAAGACAACAGAAATTACAACTGGAGACACAGTAATTTTTGATTTTGAAGGTTTTGTTGATGGAAAACCATTTAAAGGTGGTAAAGCAACAGATTTTACGTTAGAGATTGGTAGTGGTCAATTTATTCCAGGCTTTGAAGATGCCATGATTGGTTTAAAAACAGGTGATAAGAAAGAAATTAATGTTACTTTCCCAGCTGATTATCATGTTGAAGAATTAAAAGCAACTCCTGCTATTTTTAAGTTAAATATTAAGGAAGTTAAAACAAAAGAATTACCAGAATTAAATGATGAATTAGCAAAAGATGTTAATTTAAAAGGCATCGATACATTAGCTAAATTGGAAGTGCATGTTAAAAATAATATTTATGAGCAATTATTAAAACAAGAATATGATCATTTTATTGGTCATTTATTCCGCTTAATTGCAGAAGATTCAAAGATTGCTTTACCAGAATCAATTATTCGTAAAGAAGCAAATCAATTAAAACATGAATTTGAACAAAAGTTGCAAGGTCAACAGCTGGATATGAAAACTTATAAAAAACGAACAGGAATGTCAGAAGAAGATATTTTTAATGAGTTATTTAAAGACGCTAAAAATCGTTTAGAAAATGGTGTTATTGTTGATGCAGTTGTTCAAAATGAAAATATTACGGCAACTGAAGCAGAAATTGATGAACAATATGAAAAGTTAGGAAAACAATTTGGAATTGATGGTAAAACATTAAAAGAAACAAAATTAGTATCTGATCAACAAGTAAAAGAACAAGTTATTCATGATAAGGTATTTGCCTTTTTATATCAAAATAATGGTGAATAGAATAAAAACTAACATTATTGTTAGTTTTTTATATAGTAGGACAATTTGAAGTAGTATGAAAAGTGCTGAATTTTCTTTCTTTTTGTGGTATAATAAGAGTATTATTAATTAAAAACTGGTATTCCTTCATTTTGGGATAAAGATATAATAAACAATAGGGGTGATGATTTTTTAAAAATTAGCACTTATCTATTGCAAGTGCTAATTTTTTTGTTATAATTTTTGTGTAACTTAAATTTATATTGCGATATTTTTTAAAATAAGATAAGATATTGTCAATATAAATGAAGAAAAGAAACAGGAGGTGTTTTGAAGATGGATTCAAAAATAACACAATTAAAAAATGTACCAGTTCTTGTAACACGGGGTAGTTATATTTTTCCAGGCTTTGAACAAGTATTAGAGGTAGGACGAGATAAATCAATTTTAGCGGTAAATACAGCTAGCAAGGATTTTGATAATCATATTGTTTTAGTTAGTCAAAAAAAACCGTTAGAAGATAATCCAAAGTTATCTGAAATTTATCGAATTGGGATTTTAGCAGAGTTAAAAATTCGTAAAGTGTGGGAAGATGGTAGTTTAACAGTTAATTTTAAAGCAGTTGATCGGGTAAAAATTTTAGATTTACGCGAAGGAGAATTTTATGCTGCTGATATTGATATTTTGAAGTCATTTGTTAAATCAGAAGATAAAATTGTTGAAAAATTAACAGCTAATATTAAAGAATTAATGGAATTACAGGATATTTTGCCAGAAGATTTATTAGATCAAATTGGTGATTCAGTTGATGGGAATGAAGTTGTTGATACAATTGCCCAATTTTTACCATTTATTCCAGTGGCGAAAAAACAAGAAATTATTGAGGAATTAGATGTTGAAAAAAGGCTTCAAATTATTTTTGATCATTTAGTTAATAAACAACAAGCAAATGATATTGATAATAAAATTAGCAAAAAAATTAAAGAACGAGTTGATGAACAACAACGTGAATATTACTTACGGGAAAAATTAAAAGCAATTAAAGATGAATTAGATGAATTTGATGGTGCAGCTGATGAAATGAAATTATATAAAGAACGATTAGCAAATGAACCATTTCCAAAAAATATTAAAGAACGAATTGAACAAGAAATCACTCGTTATGAAGCATTGCCACAAGCATCAAGTGAATCAAATATTATTCGAACTTATATTGATTGAATGATGCAAATTCCATGACATGAAAAAACAGAAGAAAAAAATGATTTAAAATTTGCAAAAGAAGTGTTAGATAAATATCATTTTGGTTTAGATAAAGTTAAAGAAAGAATTATTGAATACTTAGCTGTTAAAACAATGACTAAATCTTTAAAAGGACAAATTATTTGTTTAGTAGGGCCACCAGGGGTTGGGAAAACAAGTTTAGCAAAATCAATCGCTGAAGCAACAGGGCGAAAATTTGTTAAAATGGCCTTGGGAGGCGTAAAAGATGAGTCAGAAATTCGTGGACATCGTAAAACATATATTGGAGCAATGCCGGGGCGTATTATTCAGTCAATGAAACGTGCTGGTTCAATAAATCCATTATTCTTATTAGATGAAATTGACAAAATGGCCTCAGATTATCGTGGTGATCCTGCTAGTGCGATGTTAGAAGTATTAGATCCAGAACAAAATTCAACATTTTCTGACCACTACTTAGAAGAAACATATGATTTAAGTGATGTTATGTTTATTGCAACAGCCAACTACTATGATAATATTCCAGAAGCTTTAATTGATCGAATGGAAATTATTCAATTATCATCATATACTGAGTTGGAGAAATTCCATATTGCAAAAGATTATTTAGTGCCAAAAGTATTAAGTAATAATGGTTTAGCAGATGGACAATTAACAATTACTGATGATGCAATTAATGAAATAATTAAATATTATACGCGTGAAGCAGGAGTTCGTCAGTTAGAACGAGATTTAAATGCCGTTGCACGGAAATTTATTGTTAAGTTCTTAAATAAAGAAATGGTTAATTTAACAGTTAAACCAAACACTGTTAATGAACTATTAGGCAAACGTCGTTTTGAACATACTGAAAAAGAAAAAGAATCACAAGTTGGAGTTGTAACAGGGTTAGCATATACTCAATTTGGTGGTGATATTTTACCAATTGAAGTTAATAGTTTCTTAGGAAAAGGTTCATTAGTGTTAACTGGAAAATTAGGTGACATAATGAAAGAATCAGCATCAATTGCATTAGACTATGTAAAAGCAAATTCTGGTAAATTTAACATTGATCCAAAATTCTTTGAAACACATGATATTCATATTCATGTTCCAGAAGGAGCAGTTCCAAAAGACGGTCCATCAGCTGGAATTACCTTAACAACAGCAATTATTAGTGCTTTAAGTAATCGTCCGGTATCAAAAGATATTGGAATGACTGGTGAAATTACTTTGCGAGGACAAGTTTTACCAATTGGTGGGTTACGAGAAAAATCAATTTCAGCCAACCGTAGTGGTTTAAAAACAATTTTAATTCCACATAAAAATATTAAAGATATTGAAGATATTCCAAAAGAAGTGCAAGAAACATTGAATATTATTCCAGTTGGAACATATGATGAAGTTTTCAAAAATGTTTTTGGCACAAACTAGATTTTAAAATGTATCAAATTTGATACATTTTTATTTTCTTTTGTTTTAACTCTAAATTGACAAAATAAATTAAGTATAGTAGTATCTTGTTGTATATGATTTAAAAATGGTTTTTTAAAGTACATGACTTATATTTATTAATCCTTAATAAATATAATAATGATAAAGGGTAAGAACTATGCGTGCTATGGTAAAAATTGAAAAATTAGTAAAAAAAATTCTAAAAAATACCAGAAAACAAATTAAAAAACTTGCAAGAGCATTAGGCTTTAGTAAAAAGCAATCAGTGCAAATTGCAACAAAAAATACACATAATTTAATAGAAACAATGGAAAATTATCGAAAAATTTCTAATTCAGACCAAAATCTAAATTTTGAACCAGGTTTTTTAAGCAATATATCTTGATCTTTTTTGAATAATGATAGTACTAAAGATGAATATGGATATGAAATCCCAATTAAATTAAATAATACACCAATTTATGAATCAGTTGCTGAGCCAATTTATGAATCAGTTGCTGAGCCAATTTATGAAAATATTCCATCTTCTAAAAATGAGCCAATCTATGATTATTTACCACCAGCTAAACCAGTTTCAGAATTAAAAAAAGAAACAATTGTTCCAGTTTCACAGTTAGATTCAGCAAAAGTTAGCAATGTGTATAAAAAAATAACAGAAAATGAAAATAGTATAGTAGAAGAAAACACTGTTGAAAGATAAAATGATAAACTAAGTTAAAATCTTTAAATAATATTATTTTTCTTTTAAATATTCGTATTAAATGTTTAAAATAATTTTATTTAAAAGATTTTTATTTTTATTTATTTTAAAAATAAAAAATTTCTGATATAACTATTAGAAGGGTATTTTTAACAATTCACAACATATATTTAACGATAAAATGATTTAGAATTGCCAAAGGAGGTTTAATTTTAAAATTGTTGCTAAATTAATATAAATATGATAGAGTGAAAATGTATATGATTTAAAAATATAAATATTGATATTTTTAAAATAAATGACTTTAATTAATTATTTCATTAAAGTAATTAATTAAATATTTAAAAGAAAGAAGAATTTATGGAAATTACTTCAGGATTTAAAACAACTTTAAAAAAATCTTACAAATCAATTAAAAAAAGAATTAATATATTTTTAAAAAAACTTGGTTTTAGTAAAAAGAAAACCTATGAAGTATCAAACCAAGTTGTTACTGAAATGTATGGAACAATAGGTAGATATGTTCAAAAAAATATCGATGATCAAATTGAACCAAAAAGTTTCGGACAAGGAACAATTAAAAACAATTTGGAATTATTTAATCAAACAAGTGGTTTGCCATCATATAGTGAAGCAATCATAAATTCTCAGTCAGACAATCAAGTGAGTGGTTTGCCATCATATAGTGAAATAAAACCACAATTACCGACATATGAGGAAGCAGTCGCAAATATTAAACCATTTGATGAAGAACGTGCTAGAAGATATAAAGAACTTTTACACGAAATGAATATCTTTTTTGCAAAAGAAGCCTTTAAAGTAACAGGCAAAAATTGACCATCAAAGGTAAAGCAAGCGAAACCATTATCACAATTAAAAATTGGACAAAATGGGATAGTGGATGTTGAAGAAAATGAAATATATAGTTTATAAAATAGAAATTTTTCTAAATATTTTTATTTAAAATTTTATTATAAATAAAGACAATATTAAGAAGGGGTTAGGTTATTAAAAATCAAATTTACTACTTTAAATTTATTCAAAAATATACATATACATATTAGTTTTTACAGGCAATTAATATTTTAATTGCTTTTTTATTTTTTTAAAATAATAAGGTGATATATGATATTTATGCTATAATTTTTTTGTATATGGCCAAGGTTACTGGTAAATTACATTAATTTATTTTTTGGAGAAAATATGAGTGTAAGAACTTGACTATCTTCAGTAGCAATTTTATGTTTAGTTCTAGTTATTTATGAAATAATTTTATTAATAAAATATAAAAGAGCTCGGAAAAAAAATTTTAGTAATATGCTAAATGAAACAATAAAAAATTCAAATAAAAATTTAATAAATAAAGAAAAAGATATTGAAAATATTAAAACTAAAGTAGTTAGCATTCTTAGTTATAAAGAAAAAATTAATATTATAGTATTAATTATTGGAATCGTAGGAATGTTCCTTTTTTCTACACTAAGTTTTTTATATGCATAAAAGTAAAAGATTTTCAAAACACCAAAAAGATAGTTTAATCGCTGCGTGTGTTTTTTTCCCGATTGCTAATATCTTTGGTACCATTATTATTTCATTTTTCAAAGTATGAAAAATGCCAGGTTTTACTTTTAGTAAATTTTTTCCTTATTTATGAAAATTTATGTCTGAAAATATCACTTTTGTCTTGATTTGCATTTTAGTTATTTCACTCCTTTTTTGATTAATTGCTTGTTTTATAATATTTGTTGCTGCAAAACATTTTGAAAAAACATATGTTAAAAAAACAGAAACATCAGAATATGGAGGAGCAAAATGAATTGTAAATGAACTAGACAAGAAAGGAAGTATTAAGGAATTTAATAAATTATATCCTGTTCATAATTTACATGATGTTAAAAATAAAGCAGGATGAGTAGTAAGATTTTTGAGAAAAAACAGTAAAATTAATTTTAATGTTCGTGGTAATACACATGCAATATGTTTAGGAGCAACTAATAGTGGGAAATCACAAAAAATTGTAATGCCTTCTGCTATTTATAATAGTTGTTTACCAGAAAGATATAAACCATGTCTAATTTTTACTGATCCTAAAGGAGAATTATATGATGTTTTATCAAAACTATTACAAAAAAATGGTTATGAAGTACTAGTTTTAAATTTACGTGACCCTAAAAATTCGTCTTCTTGAAACCCGTTGGCAATTTCTTACAAGTATTATTATGATTCAGTTACTATTGCAAAAGAGTTAAAATATTTTATAGTTAAAAATCAAAAACATTTGGAAAAATATGTTTGTTATTATCATGATGAATTTAATTGTGCAGAATGTTTTAGAAACATTGTTAACAAAAAAATTGCAATTTTTCGCAATCAATGATTTTTTGATTTAAAAGAAGCACAAGAATTTGTTGAAGCAACTAGAAATGAATTAAAATCATTAGCAATTGAAGAAATTAACGATTTAGTTTTAACAATTTGACCTTTAACTGGTGGGGAAAATGACCATTTTGCAAGTATGGCTGCTAGTATTGCAAAAACAATTATTTTAGGATTATTAGAAATATTAGATGATAATCCAGCGACATTGCCATTAGAAAAATTTAATTTTCCATTAATTAATATGCTTTGTAGTGACCGTAAAAAAATGAAAGCCTGATTTGCTAGTTTACCATCAACATCATTAGCAAAAATTATCGGGGCTAATGCATTAGCAACCGGAGAAAAAGAATTAGGTTCAATATTTTCAACTTTAGACCGTGGATTACAAATATATCAAGATCTTGGTATTCAATCTATTGTATGTAATAATGAAATTGATTTATTTAAGTTTACTGAAAAACCAAAAGCTTTATTTTTAATTATTCCGGATGAAAAAACTAATCGTCATATTTTTGCTTCGTTAATTATTTCTCAGTTATATAAAGCAAATGTAGCAATTGCAACAGAACGAAAAAGTAAACGTTTACCACGAGATATTCAATTTTATTTAGATGAGTTTGGAAATATGCCAACAATTCCTAATTTCCAATCCTTTGTTACGGTTGCTCGGAGCAGGGGAATGTTTTTCCTAATAATTGTTCAAGATTTAGATCAAGTTTATGAAAAATATGGGAAAGAAAATGGAACAGTTATTATTTCAAACTGTAATTTAAATATTTATATTCAAACTAATAATTTTGATACTGCAAAAACATATTCAGATATGTTAGGAACTGAAACAGTTGAAATTTTATCTCATTCACGTTCACGTAGCTTGCAAACAAAACGAATTATGATTGATCCTGTTCAAATAAGAAAAGAAGGAATGGAATTAATTAAACCTAGTGATTTAATGAAATTAAAAAATCCTTATGGAATTATATTTAGTTCGAAAGAAAATCCGGGTCTAGTTTATATGGACTCAGCATGAAAATATAGTAAAGTATTTGGCTTAGGTAAACTTAAAAATACAAAAATAATTAAACCGTTTAATTTTCTTAATAATCATTATTTTGATTTATTTTCATATGTCACATCAGGTCAAGTTGAAATGATGAAAAATGAAATTGAAGAAAAAATTGCAACTATTTTAAAAATTCCTCTTGCAGAACGAACACCTGAACAAATTAAATTGTTAGAAAAATGTAAAAATATTGGAATTAATGTTAATGAAAGTTAATAAATTATTATCGTAGTTACTATCTTTTTAATATTTAGTAAGAAAGATAATAATAGTTATTGAACATCTAAAATAAACATAAAAATTATGTTAAATATTGATTTAAAAGATGTTCTTTTTGTTTTTTTTACTTAAATTCTAAAATAAATATTTATAAAATAAATAAACTAGTAGATAACATAGGCTATTGTTAGTTGTTTTCTGCTTAATAATACTGAAGAAATATGAAAACAAAAATTAAAGTAAAAATTTTTTAATTTTAATAAATTTTTTTAAATAAATGTGATAAGATGAAAATGTATATTTTTTGAAATAAATAATTTTAAAGTAGAACTTCATATTAATTTTTAATAGTTAAAATGTTTATAATTTTAGACCCTTTTCGCGAGAAAGGAAAACTTAAATGAATAACAGTATTATTCCACCGCAGTTGAAAAAACAAAAGCTACGCTTAAAGGATAATTTTTCGTTAGTTGATTTAGGTTTAACTTTAACATATGCAATGTTTGCATTTATGTTAGGTTACAATTTAATCACATTATCAATAATGTTAAGAGTAATTATTGGTATTACTTTTTTCTTATTTTTAATGATGACATTAATTCATTCTGATAAATATAGTGGAAAAATTTATATTATAATTTTTCGAGCATTTGTTTTTTTAGCTAAAAAAAGAAAGTTTGATATTTATAGTAAAAATAATAACACATCCTTATTAATGCCATATAAGAAATTGCATGATATGTGTATTGAAACTACTGTTTTAGAAGGTGGTAAAAAATGATATGTTGGTGCAATTGAAATTAAAGGACTTAATATTACAACATTAGATACAAATGAACAATTATTAAAATTTAATCAATTGGCAAATATGTTTCGTTTAACAGATTGTCAATTAAGTTTAGTAAAAATTGAAAAACCTTATGATTTAGAAAAAAATATTATTAATTTAGATAAAACAGTTGATAAATTAATTAATCTTCGTAGAGACGAAATTTTAACCGCAAAAGGATATAAAAGCCGTTTTGAACAATTAGAAGGTTATCGCAAGCTTTATGAAGATCAAGCTGGTATTTTAGGTTATTCTTTTACTAGTAAAGTATTTGTTTTATTTGTATATGATACTTCATTAAGTAAATTAGAACGAGACATTCATATTATTAAAATGAAGTTAACTGAAACTAATTTGCGAACTATTGATTTGGATAAATATGAGTTAGTTAATACAATTAAACTGATTTTTAATCCATTTGATGAAAAGTTTTCAAATGAAAAAATTGATGAGTATCAAGATAATGTTAATGAGTTATTAGCATTAGATAATATTACCTTTACTAAAAGTGGCTTCCGCATAAATGATGCCCAATTTTCTATTAAAGGAATTCAAAATTATCCAATCTATCCACAAGATGGCTGAGCTGCAAAATTATGTACAACAGATAGTACAGTTATTTTTAACATCTCTAATACAAATATCGATGCGGTTAAAGAACAATTACATCGAGCAATGATTAATGCCCGAACTAATTATTTTTCTGTTAAAAAAACGGTTAATCGTTCAGAAAAAGAACGTGAATATGAATCGTTTGAAAACTTAGTGCAATTAATTGCATCAGGAGAAGAACAAATTAAACGGGTAAATGTTATTTTCTTAAATTATGGTTTTAATCGACATATGTTAAAACAATCAGAAGAAAGACTACATATCTTATTAAAAAGTCTTAATATGAAAATGGATTATTTATTTTTTCGACAAATAAGTGGGTATAGTGCCTTATTACCAAAACCAACTGATCCAACTGCATATCATAATTCTTATGAAATGCCATGTGCAACATTAGGAAATTCATTTCCATTTTTAAATAATGCTTTAGAAGATGAAAAAGGATTATTTGTTGGTTATAACACTACGGGTGATGTAATTTTTACGGACCAATTTAAACGTGGTGGTGATTTTCAAAATTCAAATGCACTATTTATTGGCACAACAGGAGGTGGTAAAACAACAACTGTTAGCAAATTTTTGAATTATCATATCATTAATGGTAGAAAAGTAATTATTATTGATCCAAAACGAGAGTTTGGGAAACTTTGTGATTATCATGATGGAAACTGAATTGATGTTGGTTCTGGACATAAAGGAAATTTTAATCCGCTACAAATTAATGCAAAAATTGATCAATATCAAAATATTAATACAATCATTGGTGACCATTTACAAATTTTAGAAACATTTTTTCATTTTACCCATCCAAGTTTAAAAATGGATGAAGTTGGTTTTTTAACACAACGAATTTTAGATTTATATTTAAAACTAGGTATTAATAATGAAGAAAAATTTAATAAAATGGAAAATAATGACTGACCAATTTTTGATGATTTACTCAATTTTTTAACAAAGCTAGAACCAGATCTTGGTGAAGCAGAAATGCTCCACAAAATTACAAAAATTATTCAATATGATTTTACTGGTTATGGAAAATATGCTGCCTTATGGAACAAACATTCAACTATTACCTTAGATGATAATTTATTAAATGTTTTAGATATTCAAACACTATATTCAAAACAAAAAGTTTTAAAAGCACAAATGTTTTTAATGCTTAATTATATTCGAACAGAAATTAATAATAATCGATTTAATACAGACAATGAAATAATTTTAGCAGTCGATGAAGCACATATTGTTATTGACAAAGACAATCCACAAGCGCTAAAGTTTCTATTTGAAACAGTAAAAATGATTCGTGGTTTTAATGGCGGGGTAATTTTAGTAACACAAAATTTAACCGATTTTAGAATGACTGCCGAATTAGAACGAGAAGCATCTGCCATTCTGAACAATGCGCAATATGTTGGAATTTTAAAATTAAAACAAAAAGACTTACATGATGTAAGTGAATTGTATAGTGCAAGTGGAGGTTTATCTGAATCAGAAATTAATTTTTGTGCTGGTGCACAACGAGGAGATATGTTATTTATGGTGACAGATTATAATCGCCATTGTTTACATGTTGAATTATCTGATTTTGAACAACAGGCCTTTGGGATTAAATTATTAGAAAACTAAGATGAGGGAAGAAAAATGGAAAGACTAAAACGTAAATCTTATAAAGTACAATTAAAAGTTCCGATTGAATTATATGAGGAATTACAAAAATTTATTGATGATGAACATTCATTAGCTTATGTAATTAAGCATCTTATCAAAAAAGGAATTCAAAATTACTTTGGTGATGACGAATAATAATCTTTTAATTTATTTGTTAAAAGTAATAAGTTTATTTTTGTAAATGACCATTTTTTTATAAGAGAAAAGGTATTTGGTAAATGACAAGCTATATTTTAATAATTCTTATTAAAATATTACAAAAGGAAAGGAAAAAAATATGCAGGGGATATTTTTGATTAACAAGGCACAACCATTTAGTTGACAATTAAAAAAAGAAGAAAAGATGGTTTATCATAATGTTAATATTGATAAGTCATCTTGCAAATTTAATAAAAAAGGGACAAAACAATTTTTTATTAAATTAAAAAGTAAAATATTAAAATTAATTTTAAAAATACAAATTGCTACAAAAGGAGGATTATCATGAGTCTATTAAGTTTACTAGCTGATGCACCTGATTTTTCAAAAACTGCCGATTTAGTAGTTGTATTATTAAATGCGATATTATCACCAGTTTCAATTATTGCTGGGGCAATTTGTATTTTATATATTATTAAACATGGTTTAAAAATTAAAAAATTTGCTGATGATCCTGAACAACGAAATATTCAAATTTATGCTGTTTGCTGATGTGTTTTTGGGTTAGCATTATGTATTTTTGCACCAATATTTATTAACACAATTCTACCAGAATTAATTAATAGTTCAGGAAGCTATGAACCTCCTACTAAGTAGGGATTTATGGAATTAATATTTAATTTACCTTTTTTAGGTATCATTGACTGAATTTTAACTGGGATATATAAAGCAGTATGAGGAATCTTTATTACTGGCCCGTTAGGGTTGGTTTCAGTTTTTACAAAAGTTCTTGAATTTTTATCATCAGGAATAATTTTTAGTTTATTATTTAACTCACAAGAAGGCTTTTCTTGGTCAAATATTCCAACTGCATTTTGGCAATTTGCCATTGTTTCAGTAGCTTTCTTAGTAATAATTTTTATTACCCAATATTTAACATTACAATTTAAAGATGCAAAAGAAATGCAACCAAGACTAATGGCATGCTTTAAATATACTGGTTTAGCTGGAATTTTTGTTCTTTTCATTCCAATTGGTTTTTTCTTTTTAAATGGAATTATTACTTGGTTTATGGGAATGTTAAGTACGATTTTTGGAACTAGTGACCAAAATTTAGCTGATGTATTATATTGAATTGGAAATAGCAATGGTGTTACTGGTAAACCAGGCGATTATGGGCCACCAAGTAATATTATGGATTGAAGTTTAATTATTGAAATTTTTTCCGTTTGGTTTGTTCTTTTTGCCATTGCAATGTTGGGGATGTCATTAACACAAAAGATTTTTGAATTATTATTTCTTTTTATAGTTGCTCCAGTTGTAATGGCAACGATGGTGCAAGATGAAGGAAAAAGAGCATTAACATGAAAAGATATGGTGTTATCAAAGATGTTAGCAGCCTCAACAGCCTTAGTGGCTTATTATATTTTTATGATATATATTAATGTTATTTCAGGTCCTAATTTTGGTCCCTCTGATTTTCCTGGCTATGCCAAAATGCTTTTACAAATTATTTGTATTTTAGGAGGAGCATTAGGTGTCTGAGGCATTACAAATTTACTTTCAGCTTTTATTGGTGAAGCAATTGGAATGTCAGATGGGCTTAATTCAATTCGAAGTACAATGGCAGCAGGAATGTTCGCAATGGGAGCAGGGAAGGTAGCTAAAAAAGCACTTGGTTTTGCGAAAAAGAAAAATAAAAAAGGTTCATCAGGTATTCCTGGCATTCCAGGAATAGATACTTTTAGTGGTGGCGGGAACCAAAACCAAAGTCAAGGAATATCACCACTAAGCTTTTTAGAAACAAGAACAGGAGCCTTAGGAATGATTGGAAAAGGATTACGGGTTGGGGGTAATGCGCTTGGACGTTCAATATGGGCAGTTAAAAATGGATGAGAATCAACAAAATCTGCATGAGGAGACTCATATGATGTTAATCCAACATCAACAGGAAGGTTAGGGAAAGTTAAGAAAAATCTTAATCAAACTAAAAACTTTATGAAAACAGAAGCACGCATTGGAGCAAATTATCTTGGTAGAAAATCTATGAAGATAGCTGCAAAAGGAATAAAACAAGTTAAAAGACATTCTTATGATCATGTCCAACGAGAATACAAAGCTGGCAAAAGAAAAGAACGTTAATTAAAACTTAGCAAGAGGATAAAAATTATGAAAAAAATATTATGAATTTTATTATGCAGTATACCAATGCAATTAACAATTTATACTTTTGGATGTAAAGGTTTTAATTATGGTTCAAATCCACCTCATTTAAAACCAATTGAACCACCAGAAGAAGTAAAAGATATCAATTATTATTTGCAACTAAAAGAAAAAAATCAAAAATTATTTGAAAAAGCAAAAAAAGAAATTGATGAACTAAATTCATCAGAATCAATTCAGGAAATATGTGGTAGTTCAAGAATGTGTTCTGAATTACAAGAAATAATAGATGCAAATATGGTTGAAATGTATGAATATCAAGCAATTGTCTATGATTGTGATTATCAAATTTTATTTTTAGAAAATGATGGTGATTTTAGTGATAAGAAAATTAGAGAAAATGCAATTGCTATTATTAAAAATGAAAATGATATTTTAAAAAAACAATTAAAATTAATGACAACTTCATCTGACCCATATCGAGAAGATGAAATTAATAAAGTTAAAAATTTAATTAAAACCTGTGAAGAAATTTTAGAAAAATTAAATAAAGAAAATGAAAATAAAATTTAATTAAATAAGTAAAATAATAAAATAGGTTTTTTAAACAGTAAATTTTAAATAATTAATATTAATAATATTAATTATTTTTTTTATGATAAGAATATGATACAATTACGTGTATGTAGATGGCCATCTTATTTTGGCAAATGACTAGGTTAAAAATAAAATAATTAAATTTAATAATTATATGATTTTATTTTTGGTTTATGGAGAAATAAAGTGAAAGTATTTTTAGTTTTGTTAACTGGAATAAGTTTGTGAACATATCCATTAATGGCAAAGTTTAGTCAATTTCCATTTATTCAGGATAAAACAACAATGTCAATGGATCCAACTCATCCAACCATAACAATTGATCCGGGTGTAAGTGTTGAAGCTTATGCATGGGTTAGCGGTGGTGGTGCTGTGCGTGATGGCGAAGAAAAATTAGTTGAAAAAGAACATATTTATGAGCTAGATACCACAAAATATGGTTTGACACAAAGCACATTTTTAAATTATTATAAAAAAATTATTGTCAAAAATCCTTATGGACGAACACATTCTGATTGAGATAGCCATCATAAATAATATCGAAATGATTTTACATTTGATATTACTAAAGCAGGTGAATATATGTTTTATGAATGATCAGGAACAGGGGGTTCAATGTTTGCTTCTGCTAAAGGAAGAGTTAAATGAGAATGAAATGGAAATACCCTCAAAATAAAATTTTGGGCAACAGCATATGCTTGACATCATTAATTCGGAGGATATGATGCTGATTCGCGTTCAACTTTTATTGTTAATCAAATGGATGTTGTTTCTAATGCTGAAAGTGAAAGTACAACTTATAGTCGTGTTAAAAATGCTTTAGAAAAAAAACTTTCGTTTGCAAGTGATTATTCTGGCAGTCTTGAAGATGAGAGCAATATTTATGACCCAAAAGGTCAGGGGAATGATTTGACAACGGCAATGAATAAAGTTTTAAAACAAGGATTTGGAAAAGAATATTCTTATTGAGAAAAATTTATTCGACCATTTAGTTTTAGTGATGCCAAACATGAAATAACAACAGTTATTGCTTTTAATCGATTATCAACTGGTGAAGCAGTAACTTGGACATTTAAAACACCCGTTGCAATATCACTTTCGGGAAATTATTGTGGAAAACAGTTGAAGGAACGGTTAAATATTATTCCAGGTAAAGTTGTTGATCAATTTGATCCCTTAAATGGAATGGTTGAAGATAAACCAATTTTAGCACCTGATTCACCGCCAATTACTGATACATATGGTGGAAAATGACAATATCATACTACAGCTTCTGTTCAATTTGATGCCCTAGTACCAGGGACCCCAAATTATGGAAATGAGTATTTAAAAGTTAATGGCATTAAAGTTCCTGTTTTAGACTATAAGTTTAATTATAAAATGGAAGATTTAAGAAATAATGATAAGGATTCAAAAGAGAATAATCTTTATCAAGTGGAAATTATTCATGAAAGTGGTAATCAGAATGTGAGTTATAAAATTGATTATGAGATTAATAACCTAGTCCCAGAATTATCAATTCAATGGTATGCTTGAAATCCAAAAGAAAATAAGGATCAAAAGGAATTAATTACCCCAACAATTGATGGGAAACCAAATCCAAAATATGATCCAGAAATTAATCCAGAAACAGGAACAAAATCCCAAATCGTATGAGTTAAAAGAAAAACTGACCATAATTTCCCATTTGACCCTTTAAATGAAAAAGGTGAAGTAATTAAAAATAAAGCAGAATATGATTTGGGATATATTGTTGAAGGAACGGCAGTGAGTATGGGAATTCGACAAATCTTTGATGCACCAGAGATTGCTAATGTAGCAAGAGAACAAGTTGGCGATGATTTAAAAGGAAATAATCCAAACAGTATTACTGGTAAAATGCAACAAATTCCAAGTGATCAAGAAGGACACTATTTATCTGAAACTGGGAAATGACATTATATTACAAAAACAAATGATCAATTAACATATGAAAAATATGCAATAATTGGGAAAAATGGTTTTGATAATTATCCTCGTTTCTTAGACATTATGAATAATCCAGATTTAGTTGTAAATTTCTGAACAACTATTCATGGGAAACATCTAAAGAATTTTTTAATTACTTATAAAAATTTAAATTCAAAAGAAATCTTTGCTTTAACATATGAGCAAGTGGTTTCATATTGAAAAGAGTATACTAGTGATATTATGGCACAAAAAATCCCTGCTATTCCAGAACCAGATAATTATTATAAATTAGAAAAAAACTTACCAATTGTAAAGATGAATGAACATGAACTTGGTGAAATTGTTCGGATAATTAAAGCAGAAGTAGCAGAATTTATTACTTCAAAAGTACCAAAAGCAGTGTATACAATTGATTATAAAATTTATAATAAAGATCATATTGATATTACAGAGAATAACAGTGTTTTAGCAGATTTGTTAAATAATGCTGAGCAACCACAGTATATGAATTTATTTGTTGAAGCATCTCCAACCTCAACATTACTAATTGGAACAGCAAAAGTTGAAGTTAAAAATTCAAAAAATTATGATCCAAATAATGTTTATAATCTTTCAAAAGTACGTTTTCGTAATCAATCTTATAATTTTGCAGATTTCTCACCTAGTCAATTACGAATATGAATTGAAGAATGAGTAGCAAAAGGTATTGCAGTTTATCAATATCCGATTACTTTGAATGCTGATTATGGAATTTCAGCAAATGGTATTCCAGATGAAGATCCAATTAGTCATAACAATACACCAGGTGATTTAAATGATGCAATTTTAACAGAGTTTATTGATAATACTGAACATAATAAAGAATTAGAATTAATTGTATATTCAAACAATGCTAGTGATTTAACAAAAGGTTATACTGAATTTAAATTACTAAATAATATTGATAGTTCAAAACCACCAGTTGATCCAACTGACCCAATTGATCCAACAGATCCAACAGATCCAGATAATCCTTCCCATCCAATAGTTCCAATTCAACCAGGAGAAGAAGAAATTAATTCTAATACTAAAAAATATTTAGCATGAATATTACCAGCAGTAATTATTCCATTGATGGGTGGTGGAATTACGATTGCCATAATTATTATTCGGAAAAGAAAACGAATTCGTTAGTACTAGTTTAGGAATGAACTTATTGTTTTTATTAAGAAAAAAGATTATAATGTTAACTAAGGAGGATTTGATATGGCCATATTTAATAATAAGAAGCCAACTTTTGTATCAATGGATTTAGGAACAGCTTACACTCTGGTTTATATTTCAGGGAGTGGAATTGTTTATAATGAACCATCCATTGTGGCATATAAAATTAAAGAGAATCGGATTATTGCTGTCGGAAATGAAGCATATAAGATGATTGGGAAAGGAAATAAAACAATTAGAATTGTTCGGCCAATGGTTGATGGAGTTATTACAGACATTCGTGCAACAGAAGCACAATTAAAATATATTTTTAGTCGGTTAAGAGTTACGAAGCAATTAGCTAATTCAATTATGTTATTAGCTTGTCCATCAGTTATTACCGAACTAGAAAAAAATGCTTTAAAAAAAATTGCGATGAATCTAGGCGCAACAAAAGTTTTTGTTGAAGAAGAAGTTAAAATGGCTGCTTTAGGTGGCGGGGTTGATATTTATAAACCGTTTGGTAATTTAGTGATTGATATGGGAGGAGGAACGACAGACATTGCGGTTCTTGCTTCAGGGGATATTGTCTTATCAAAATCAGTTAAAGTTGCTGGAAATTATTTAAATGATGAAATTCTAAAATATGTTCGTTCTCAATATGGGCTAGAGATTGGAATTAAAACAGCCGAAATGATTAAGATTGAAATTGGTTCATTAGCAAAATATGGTGATGAACGAAAAATGAAAGTTTATGGCCGCGATGTTGTTTCAGGATTACCACGAGAAATTGAATTAACTCCAGAAGAAGTCCGTGAGGTTTTAAAAGTTCCAGTATCACGAATTATTGATTTAGCAGTTCAAGTGTTAGAAGAAACACCACCAGAATTAGCAGGAGACATTTTCCGAAATGGAATTACCATTTGTGGTGGTGGTGGTTTAATTAAAGGAATTGATCACTACTTTGAAGAAACATTACAATTACCAGCCAAAATTGGAGAACAACCATTATTAGCAGTTATTAACGGAACAAAAAAATTTGAATCAGATATTTATGATATTATTCGCCAAGAACATCATAAAACAAAAGAATTAGATTATTAAAAATGTTACAAGTTGCTATAAGAATTAACGAGCATACCAAAATAGCAAATATGGTCAGCATAGAGCAACTATGAATTAAAATCAAAACCAATATTGCCAAGTTTAGCATTGGTTTATTATAAAACTGATAATTATCAGTTTTTTTATGTTATGATGTAAAAAAATATTTAGGAGCGAAAAAATGTTTGAACCATTAGCATTTGTCTTACGACCAACTACAATAACTGATATCATTGGGCAAAGCCACCTTATTAATGATCAAAATGGTGTTATTTCACGAATGTTGAAATATAATTATGCAAGTTCATTAATTTTTTATGGTGATCCGGGCGTTGGGAAAAGTAGTATTGCTCGAGCATTAGCCAATGATTTACAACTTGAGTATGCAATTTTTAATGCTGAAATTGATAAAAAACAAGATTTAGAGAAGATTATTAAGCAAGCAGCAAATTTTGAACGATTTATTATTATTGTAGAAGAAGTACACCGGATGAATAAAGATCGGCAAGATATTTTATTACAGTATTTAGAAAATGGACACCTAATTATGTTTGCTTGCACAACAGAAAATCCATATTTTGTGATTAATCCAGCCTTACGGTCACGAGCTAATATTATTAAATTAGAACGAATTACTGTTGATGAAATGCTAACTGGTTTACAGAAAATAATTACAAAGAAAAAATTGCCACTAACAATTACTAATGATGCTTTACTATTAATTTGTCAATTAGCAAGTGGTGATTTACGAATTGCAATTAATATATTAGAATTATGTTTAAATTTATATCCCACAGAAGAAATTACTGTGACAATTATTAATAATCTTGCTCCATCGGCTAATTTAATTAATTTTGCAGAGGGTGATGAACATCATGATTTAAAATCAGCCTTGCAAAAGTCAATTCGGGGTAGTGATGTTAATGCTGCTTTATATTATTTTGCACGCTTATTAGCAAGTGGTGATCACGAAGCATTATTACGTCGAATGTTGATTATCGCTTATGAAGATATTGGGTTAGCTAATCCAGCAATTGCGGTTCATGTTAAAACAGCGATTGATAGTTTTCGTCAAATTGGATTACCAGAGGGGCGAATTCCATTAGGATTAGCAATTGTTGAAATGTGTTTAAGTGAAAAGTCAAATAGTGCTTATTTAGCAACAGATCAAGCTTATGAAGATGTTTTAAAAGGTAACCTTTATCCAATTCCTCATCATTTACGTGATACGAGTTATGCTTCCGCAAAAAAATTAGGAAATGGTCGTGGTTATCAATATCCACATGATTTTCCAAATGATTATGTCGCGCAACAATACCTTCCGAAGGAAATGCAGGGCATGGTTTATTATCAACCGAAATTACATAGTGTATATGAAAAACGAATTAATGAATTATATGGACGGTTTACAAAAAAAACCAAGTAGTTCTTTTAAAAGAACTACTTGGTTTATTTTTCGTTAGTGCTAGAATGAAACTATATGAAATGGAGATGATAAAAATGACAGTAGTAAAAATTCATGTGCCAGAATTAACATGTAGTAGTTGTGCGATGGCAATTGAAAAAAAGTTAACAAAAATTCCGGAAATTAAATTTCAAATTGGAATTGTAACACGAACTGTTAAAATTACTTATGATGAAACAGTTCTAAATAAAGAAACAATCTTTCAACAGATTAAAAAAGCCGGCTATGATTTTGATGAAGTTGAAACAAAACAGTTATAAGATTGTTATTATTTAATGAAAAAGCAGCAAAAAGCAAAGTTAACAAAACGGCAAATTCGAGATCTGTATGAATTAATTATTGCGATAATTTTAGACATTCCTTTATTATTGGGAATGATACCAGGGTTAGGATTGCTCCATAATGAATGATTACAATTAACCCTTGCTAGCATTATCTTATTTTATTGTGGGCGTCGTTATTATATTAATATGTTTAATGAAATATTTCGCTGGCATTTATTAGGAATGAATACATTAATTGGTTTGGGAACATTAATTTCATATGGCTATAGTATTTATTTGATTGCAGAACGTAGTCATTATATGTTATTATTTGAAACTGCTGGAACAATTATTACGATTATGTTATTAGGTAATTTAATTAATACAAGAGTACAACGAAAAGTAACAATGGGAATTGAAAGCGTTATTTCGTTACAAGTTGAACACGCGAACCGCATAGGGAAGGATCAAATCATTGATGTTATTAATACTAAAGATGTCCAAGTTAATGATCTTTTATTAATAAAAAAAGGTGAAAAAATTCCAGTTGACGGAATTGTTACAAAAGGAATCGCATATTTAAACGAAGCAATGTTAACTGGTGAAAGTAATATTATTGAAAAGCAAATTGGTGATGAAGTGATTGGTGGAACCGTCAATATGGGAGAACCATTTTATTGTCAAGCAAAAAAAGTTGGTGCTGATACTTTTTTAGCAAATATTTTACAAAAAGTTGATGAAATTCAAAGTCAAAAACCGCGAATTCAACGAATTGCTGATCAAATTGCAAAATGATTTACACCATTTATTTTAATTATTGCAATTATTACCTTTTTATGTCAATATTTTGTTTTTCATCCTTATGATATCGCAAAAGCAATTGATATTGCCATTACTGTCATTGTTATTAGTTGTCCTTGTGCATTAGGTTTAGCAACTCCCTTAGCAGTTGCAGTTGGGTTTGGAAAAGCTTTAAAAGAAGGGGTTATTTTTAATACTACAGATGCATTTGAAAAGATTACTAAAATTGATGCTATTGCTTTTGATAAAACAGGAACAATTACTAATGGTCAATTAACTGTTCATGATTTATTAGGAGATGAAGAAAATATCAAATACATTTATAATTTAGAAAAATTATCAGCACATCCAATTGCAAGAAGTATTCATCATTATTTTGCTAATTGTCAAGATGAAATTATCTTTGAAAAATTTCAAGAACAACCTGGACTTGGTGTGAGTGGGATATACCAGCATCAAATGTATCAATTATTATCTTATCAAACAGCAGTAGCCAAAGGTTTTCAAAATGAAATGGAATTAGCAGTTCAAAAAATAACTGTTGTTAATCCAATTTTAATTGCCCTTGTAATTAATAAAACAATTACTAATGTGATTATCTTAACTGATACAATTCGGTTTGATGCAGAATTGGCAATTGCAAAGTTTACTAAAAAACATATTGTAACGCATATGATTAGTGGGGATAATGAACAAACAACAAAGGCAATTGCTAATGAAGTTGGGATTACAAGTTATTATGCTAATGTTTCACCATTAACAAAAGCAACAATTGTTGCAGAAATTCAAGCAGCAGGAAATGTTATTGCTTATGTTGGCGATGGAATTAATGATTTAGTTGCTTTAAAACAAGCTGATTTTGCAATTGCAATGGGACAAGGTAGTGAAGTTGCCATTCAAAATAGTGATATTACAATTATTAAACCAAGTATTTTTAATATTTATAAGGTATTTGTGTTAACAAAATTAACACGAAGTTTAATTTGATGAAACTTTTTTTGAGCTTTTAGTTATAATTTAATTTCAATTCCATTAGCAATTCTTGGCATTATTCCACCTTTAATTGGCGCAATTGTAATGGGTGCTAGTCAATTACTAGTTTTATTAAATTCATTAGTTTTTAATAATATAAAAGTAAAATTTAAGTAAAATTATGTTTAAATAATAAGTTTTACTTTAATTAGAAAAAGTGAAAAACTTTTTTTATTAAAAATTATCTTTTTTTAATGTTTTTATGTTATCTTTAAAATAGATATATTTTTAAGATATATCTTAATATAGTATAGTATATATAATAATTAAGAATATAACAAAATGAAATGATATTAAAGATAAATTTCATAAACTGACAAAGACTTACTGGAGCGTAAAAAATTATAAAATAATGAAAACAAGGCAACATATTTAGAAAGGGAAAAAACATTATTATGAAAAAATTTTTAATGTTGTTGAATGCCATATTATTTCCGGTTATTTCATTTTTAGCAGTTTGTGCTTGTAAAAATATTAATGATATAATAGTTCGTAAAGTGCCTCTTACCACTGCAAACTTAACAACTTTTTTTGAAAAAAACAATGTCTTAGAATATACGGGCGAATATTTTTTTAAAGATGCTGATACTCAAACAGAGAATGAAACTTTCCGTATGACAAAAGGGCGCATTGAACGTATGTTTAAAAGTTTGTTAGATCAAACTTTAGGCCAAAAAATTCGTAAACATTTTAGTTATAAACCAAGTGAATATTATTTTAAAATTGCAAAATTAACTCATTTTCCTAGTTATAAGTTAAATCAATTTTATGATTTTCATTTTCAATTAATTATTGATTTTCAAAATCAATTTTATTTTCAACAAGATAACTTAGTATTAAGATTTAAAGAAACTAAACAATATAATAATGAAAAGTGATTAAAAGTTTATTTAGATTATTTAAGAAATTGCAGTACTTATCTATGACAAAGAAAATATTTGGGTTATGAAAAAAATGGGTCATTGCCATATCATCCTGATGCGCAATGAACTAGCAAAAATTCAAAGGTAGCTTTTACGAAAAATAATGATACATATGTATTAAATCTACTTTCAGATTATTATGCAAATTTATGAAATGATGTAAATATAACAGGCGGGTTATGATTTTATAAAGATAAACAATTTCATGTTAATGTCATAAAATATGAATATTTAGGGAAAACACCAGCCAGATTATATAAAAATAATGGTGCTCGTGCAAAAATAACATTAACTTTTACTAGTAAAAGTGATAATCGTATTAATGCTACTGCTAGTTATGAAATATGGATGGAATATAAAAAAGTTGATTAAAGATTCTGTTGTAATAAAAATTATACAAGCATAATTTTTTTTTTTTTTTTTTGTCAAAAAATTTATTAAGTTTTCTTGATAAGGTAAATATTAGGATATATTAAGTTATATCATTTGAACTATGAATAAAAATGTATTCAATTGAAGGGACAATGAAAAAAGTAAAATTAAAAGTTGCTTTTTGACATTAAGTTATGTTATGCTCAAGTTAGATATAATAAATTATATCATTTGGTATAAAATATCAAATTATACTAAATTATATTAAATTTATTTTAATAATATTTAAAATTTATTAATAATAAAAACATGTATTTTTACAAAACAACTAGTTTTTATAAGGATTTTTAGTATTGTTAGAGTTCTTTACAATTCAGCAAATAACGTGGGGTTAAATGTTGAACAAGTAATAATAAAAAATTAAGTACTAAATTATTAATTACTAATGTAAACTTAGCATTTTTTTTGCGTAAGAAAAAACGAAAAAACGATAACAAAATATTAAAATATGGAGGAATTAGTTTTTATGAGGAAAATTTTAGGATTTTTGTCTTTATTAACGTCAATAACAAGTGGCGTGGGGTCAGTTGTTAGTTGTGAAACGGTGAATAATGGGAAAATAATCAAAAAGTACCAATTACAAATGAGAATTTAAGAGCATTTTTTGCAGAAAATAAAATGTTTGAATATCAAGGTGAATTCTTTTTCAAAGATGAATTAGAACAAACAGAAGAAGAAATGGAGAAAATGACAGGTGGAACAGTATCAAGCATTCATAAGTTTTTACTTGATCAAATTTTTGGGGAAAAGTTTAGAAATTATTTTTCTTATGTTTCATTTGAATATAAGTTTAGAGCATTAAATCTTCAGACTTATCCTGGTTATCGTTTAGGACAAACCTATGATATAACTTTTAATGTTTCAATCAAAAGCAATAAAAATAAGATTGATTTTCAACAGAATAATTTAGTATTAAAGTTTACAGAAACTAAGCAGTATGGAGAACAAGAATGACTTGAGAAATATGTTGATTATTACATTAATCAGAGCAATCAAATTTGAGTAGACAAATATGAGAAATTTAATAATCGATTACTAATTAATCCTTTAGCTACATGAAATGACGATTTTCCAAAAACAAAGTATTTGGAAAAAAGTAATCCGAAGATTTTAGCAGATATTTCAGAATATTATACAAGACGCCTTTCTAGAGATGACACTCCAACAAAATGATTTTATCCTGAAAAGAAATTGACAATTACTGCAAATAGTTATGAATATTTGGGAATAGCTCCGGAATCTTATTCTCATGAAGCATTTCGTGCAAAAGTAAAGTTAACATTTGCTTATTTGAATAATCCACAAATAACAGTAACAAGAGACGCTGAACTATGGATGAAATATTTTCATGTACAGCCACAACCATGGTAAGTAATTTTTTTAAATCTAAAAAAATAATTTCTATTTTTAGTTCAATGTCAATTTTAACTGTAGGAACAGTTATTGCTACTGTTTCTACAATTGTTGCTGGGGATAAAACAAATAATAATGTTTATTATAAATTTGATGGTAATATCTTTCGCTCAAATACACAATTAATGGAATATGTAAATTACAATATGCAAGTTCAATCTTATGCAACACAAAATAATTATTACTTATATAATAATAAAAGTTATGGGATGAATAATTTTAATCAGTTAGAAATGGATATGATGAATAAAACACCAATTAAGGAGTATGATACTTATCGTAACCCAATATTCATATTTTTACCAAGACCAACTTTAATGTTTGGATCAATTGGTTTCTTCTTTTCAAGGAAAAGATGGTAATGCTTATTTATCCAAACAAGATGCAATTAATACTTATCATGATTATCAAAAAGTTTATCAATTGGGAAATATTAGTAACAATGAGACTAATATTGAATTTCAAAATAAATATGAAGCAGTTCAATACTTGGAAAATATTGTTCTTAAAAATTTAGAAAAAAAGTTTCAGACAGATCGTTATGAAATGGCAGGTTCTTTTTTTACCAAAGATCAAATTTTATCATGGTTAGAATCAACAACCGATATTCAATATAATTATAATAGTTATCGTTGATCAAAACTTAGTCATCCTAATTTGCAAGAAATGCAATTAACACAGCATGATGAAAAAAACTATATTAAAAGGTATAGTCCACCGAAAGATACTTATTGATTAAATCTTGATGCACGTGGTTTAAGTGGCAATTTTTCTGGTCCCTTGTATATTGAAACTAATGTTAGTTTTAATACATTAATTGATAGATTAAAAAATAATTGACAAAAAATTAGTTCAAATACAATTAATGCTTTAATGACACCATTGGTTCTTTTTTCAACTTTTATTAATGTTCAATTAAATTCACAAAAACCAAATGATGATAATAGTTGAAATATTAAGAGAGATTTCTTTGCCGCGACAGAAAATGGGGAAGAGAAGTTTAAAAAGGGATTTATTCTTGCAAATAATGATAAATATAATGAAGAAACAAATAGTTTTTACTTTGATGAAATAGAAGAAAATTTAATTAAAGTTTCTGGTATGAGTCGTTGAGAAAAAACATTAGCTTTTTTACAAAATGTTCATAATTATACCTTAAGAGTTAATCATTCGGGAAATGAAGAAAACACCTTAGCTTTTACTAATTTATTACGAACAATGTTAAAAAATGTTATTAAAGCTAATACAATGATGTTTGAAGATTGTTTGGATGATATTTTTCAAAATCAGAATAATACGGTGTCAAATCAAGAATTAACATTCACTGATATTATTCATATGTTTATTAATCCATCGAAATTTATTTATCAATCACCATCAAAAGTAAATAAATTAACAAATGTCATTAATAAAATTCAAACCATTGGTGATACAATTTTTGATGCTTATGGGAAAATTAAAAAAATTCATCGGTTAGGACAGGCAATAACAGAGGGTGAAATTAAATTAGTTTTATCATCGTATGAAACTTTTTTCCAACATGGTCAAAAATATTATGAAATTGATGGGAAAAAATTATCAGCACATGAAGCTTTTCAAAAAGTTGCTGAGGTATTACGGGGAAATTTAGCAATTAATAATGATGGGTCAAAAATAGATATGAAAACTAGTTTTCAACCTGTTTCAAAAATAGCTAAATTTGCAGGAAAAATTGCTGCTGGCTTACAAATTGCAAAAGCAATGTGAGATATTGGAAATGCTGTTTCACCATTTAAATTTAATACTTATGAAAATGATTTGGGAAATGGTCAAAAATTATATTATCAAACAACTGAATTTGAAATTCCAATTTTAAATATTCAACTAGCAAGGACAGACCCAAGTCAAGTTGTTAATTTAACACCAATAAAATTATTTTCAAATGGAAGTATTATTAGCGGTGATGTTGAAGATGAGAGCAAACAATTATTTACGATGTTAGGAAGTCTTATTGTTGGGAAGGATAAAGCACGACAATATTTAAAAGAATATATTTTAACTAATCCAACAAAGTTTGTAGCAACACGGTCATATTATATTACAGTTATGAGTAATCAAGAAATACGAGAAATTGTTGCAGATAAAAATAATCCGACTGATGCTTTGAAAAAATTAAGGTTATTTGTGAATGATATTTTTACGAAATATTTTGCAAACAATATTAATAAAATGTATTTTGATGGAATTAATAGTTTTTTTAGTAATCCGATTGATGCTCGGGATAGTTTAAAAACAAAGATTACAAATAATCAATTTATTATTAAATATAAGTTTACAGATTTAGAAGGGATTACTAAATATTATGATAATGAAGCAACTTTACTTAAAGAACAAAACCATTATCTTGAAAATAATGTTTTAATAAGAAAAACAATTTTACAAAGTGATTTAATTAAAACAATTCGTTTTGATAAGTTAAAACATCAAATTGGTGCTCAAAGCAAGGTTTATAGCGTACTTTTTAATGGACAAGAACGTTATTTCTTAACTGTTGGAGATGCTAAGAATTATGTTTATTCTAATTCAGATATTGTGCTAAAAACAAATAAAGTAATTAATTATTATGTCTTTTTTGGAACTTTACAATTTAATAGCGAGAGTGACTTTTATAAATGAGTAAAAGATAATACGCTAATTGTGAATGGCAAAGGGGAGGTAATTCAAAATGGCAATTAATTTCTTTAAAGGAATATTAGCAAGTGTAACATTATCAACAGGACCAGTTGGTACAATAATGAGCACAACAGCATTTAATGAAGTAATATCATCACCAGAGGCAGGCTTATTTCGAATGATTAAAAATTCATCAACAGCAGTTGAAACAAAAACAGCATGAAATTATGATGGTCAAGAATTTTATTCCCAACAAGAATTAGATAATTATATTATCAAAAATAACCAAATTGAAACAATTCAAACGTCATCTGATCCAGGGAAAATTATTAATGATTATCAATATCGAACATTAAGTCCGGATAAAATTTATGATATTAATTTTGATAATTATCAATTAATTTATCGTGATGCATATGGAAATGTTAGTTTAACAAGAACAGCGGCATTAGAAACTTATACAAAAAATATTAAAAATAAATATAGTTATGATGCTATTAATTGATATGATTCACCAGAAGAAGCAAAAATAGGGTTAATTTATCAAGGCGGATTACGTAAATCACTATATTATTATATTAATGGCCGTTATTATAATGCTTTTAATCTTCGTGATCAAAGTGCTTTAAAAAATATTTTAACAGAGGGATATAATTTAGCCCCAAGTGAATTTACAGGATATGTGCCAATTTATGGAACAAGGGATAGTTTACGGAATGTTGTTGCTAATAATTTTCGTCCAATTTGAACAAATGCAAGTAATATGAATCAACGGTTAAATTATGCCAATTTCTTAACAACTAAAACAGAACAAACAATTTTTTTATCACCCGGAAATGATAATTTAATTAAAGTAAGTGAAAATGGCTCACAGAGAATATTTAAAGCGGGTGAAACAATTGCAATTATTGAATCAGAATGAGTGCTTAATGAAAAAGATTTTTCTGATGTAAGTAAATGAGAACAGCACCAACAAGATGATGATTGGATTAAGTCGGTTGGAAAATACTATTACACAAAAACTTTTACAAGTGGTAGTAGAACTTATGAAATAACTTATTTACCAGTTAAATCAGGGAGTGGTTGAAGTTATAGTGATTTTTATTGAGATCGGTTAGCAACAAGCAATAAGTATGAATCAGTAATTATGTTATACGATAATGATAAAGAAAGCAAAACAAAAAATGAATTATATCGTTGAGAAAAATTACCATTAGGAATTAAAACAAAAAATGAAATTCCAACGCAATATGTCCGACAAGCTTATGATTTATGGTTTAATAATTTTTATGAAGAAAAATTTTTAAAATTAGATCAAATAGATGAAAATGGCAGTTTTTATAATGAATATGGAGTTAAAGCTGATATTTTATATGATATTAACGGCCAACAAGGAAATAAATATTCATTAACTGAAAGTATAAAATATTATCATACCAAACTTAAACCACAAATTTTAGCAGGACCAACCACCCCAAATGAAAAAGGTGAAACAACATATTGATTACGTGATGATTTTTATGCTACTAAGACTCAGTTAGATAATTATCTTTTCTTAACAGGAATTGTTGATACACGGTTAATGTATACTTATCTTGATGTTCAAGATTTATCATCCCAAGATGGATTGGCATTAGCAACAACAGAAGCTGATGCTCGTGAGAAACAGTTTCAATATAACCAAGGGATTTTACTAAAAAAATACTTTGCCTATGATGTTTTGGGGAACAAAGTTGTTTCTGCGGAAAGTGAAGCAGATGCAATTGCAAAGTTACATAAAACAGTTACTTTAACGGGAAAATATATTAATAAAAAAGAAATTAATGCTTGAGATAATGGAGTGATGGGTTATGATAATATTATCCAAAATGGTATTTATCATATCTATCGAATTTATAGTCAAATTCGTGCTGACCAAGGTCTTATTCCTTACATTTATTTTGATAGTTATCAGTCTGCTTTAACATCTATTAAAGCGGGTATTAATCATGCAATTAAAATTACAACTACAACAGTTAATGTTTATTTATATGTGTATATCGATAATAGAGGTAATAAACATTCATTTACATATACGAATAATGCAGAAATTAATGCCATTGTTGCAGAAATTATGCGGTTAGTTTAATGGTAATTATTGGATCTAAAGTAAAGAAAATTCTACTTATAATTAGTAGAATGTTTCTTTTCTTATTAATTGTTGGAGGAATTATTAGTGCTTTCTTATTATTTCAAGAAAGAAATTTAATTTATAACTTAAGTGGGATTATTACGTTTGCTATTTTAGGAATAACAGCATTATTTTTATTGTTTTTATGTTTATTACAAAAACAACCAAAACAGCAAATTCAGCAAACAACAATCTTTTATTTTTTAACATTGTTTTTGTTACTGCTTTTTTTAGCGTTATTTATTAGTTCCTATGGATTATACAGTTTATGATTTTTCTTGTTTAAATTTTTATCACCGGTTTATTTAATTGGACTAGTATTTATTTTTGCTTTAATAATGACTTTTTTCTTAAAAGACCTTGGCTATACGATTAGTTTTTGTGTTCCGGTTTTGTTATATCCATTTATTTTCCTTAATCATGCAAAGACAGAACTAGCATTAGGAGCAATTCTAGGAGGAATTATTTTAGGTAATATTATAGTAACTTATTTTCAATATGATTTTTCAAAACTAAATATTAAACGAAGTTTTATTAAAAAAATTTTTATTGGTAATTTTAAAATTTTTTTGTTAACATTTTTAGTTAGTTTAATTTTATTTTTTCTGTTAGGAAAAGATCATTATGTTTTATTTAGTTCAAATATTCATTTCAATAAAACAACATTACTAATTAACTTACTTGGTTTTTTTCTGTTATTTTTGTTCTTGTTATTCCAAATTAAACCAGTCTTTATTTTTACTATTTGTGTCATTGTTCAAACAATTACAGGGTTTATTTTGCAGTTATTTGCTATTGAAAGTCAATATAATGTAATTTCGTTTTTATTGTTTTCTCACCATGAAACATTAATTAACGTTAGTTTATATTTATATAGTTATTGTTGTGCAACAGTGTGATTTGGAATTTTATTAGTATTAGCTAGTTTTAAAGCAATGTATGGTCAGTTTATGAGTAATGTAATATTGTTTTATCAACTTGACAAAAAATTTATGACAATTGGTATGGTGTTTAATTATGAATATAAATATCTTTTTTATTATAAAAGTTGAATTGATTTATTAACTTATCGTTATCAGCAGAATACAATAACCGTTTGATTAACATCAAACGATATTGTTGTTAATCATCGTTTGGTTCAAACGATTATTCTTTATCAATTACATTATCAAATTATGCAAATGTTTTTACCATTTTCAATTCATTTATTATGAACATTATTTTGAACAAGTAATAATTTTAATATAGTAATGTTAAGAAGTTATTTATTGTTTTTAAAAAGTGCTTGAGTTTATTATTTTTTACTTGCATTATTAACTTTTTTTATTATTTTTCCAGGGGGTCAAGATTATTTTTTTCATAACTGATGAGAAGGCCTAACATATCGCATTAAACTAAAACAATGTTCACTTACTAAATGCATAAAAGGTTCACGAATTAGAAAAAAATGAAAACAGAATAAGAAAAAATAATAAAGAAAAAGTTTTTAGTTTTTGTTACGATTACAATATAAAAATTATGAAAAGAACTGAATAGAATATAATTAGTTTTTAAATTTATTAACTATTTTGAAGAAAGGAAGGGATTTGATGCCACGAAAACACCTAATTGCTAATTTAGTAATTGGCAATTATTTTTTAATTCCGACTGATATTGAGAATAAAGTTATTATTAGTGATATTTATTATGATTTATTACGCGATGATTCAACTGCTATTTCAAAGAAAAAAAGTTATTTATTATGAGAACATCAACTAGTTTTAAAAGAATATAATCATTATGATGTTAATAATATTTCAAAAGGAGCAATTATTGCTGGTTTAAAGTTTTTAAATGCAAAAGCAAAACTTGAAACAACATTTTTAGCTTGTTACGATGGGATTAGTCAAACTAGTGCTTTGGCATTTATTTATTTAGTTGCAAATAACATTATTCCACCATTATCATTTGAAAAAGCAATAACGCATTTTTTAACTAATCATTATGCTTTAATGAAAATAAACCAAGGAATTTATGATTTTTTAAAGTTACACTATCCTTATACGAAACTTAATACATTAGCACAACAAAAGTGGGAACATTTACATGGCTAATCTTCGACTTGAATTAGGCAATTATACCGTTAAGATGTATTATCGTAGTAAATGCCTTTTTAATAATCCTAATTTAATTGTATATGATTTAGATACATTATATTATTTATGAATGGGAAATTTTGCACAAGAACAAATGGAAGGAAATTTAAATATTGTTAAAACGCGATTAATTGAACACAATAAATTAATTAATTTAAAAAGTTTATTAATTTATTTAAATAATTTAGAATTAGATTTTAGTAAAAACCAGATTTCGCTTATTCAAAATTTTGTTTGTAGTGGACCTGAGCGAATAACAATTATGACTGATTTTCCTAAATTAAAATGGATAACGATTAAGCAACATTATGGTTTATTAGTTCAAAGAAATGATTTTTATGTTGATGTTAAAACAAGAACAACAATAATTTATCAACGTAGTACAAAAGATCTTTTTAAATTAAATTATGGCTGGATAAATTGTCAAAGTGTCTTCCAACAGTATCTTAATCGTAATTTTAATGTAGTGTTACCTATTTCAGATTTAATAACATTAATACCAAATTTATGTCAAAGGATATGACAATCATATAAAATAAAAGGACTTTGTCTTGAAAAAGGTCTTTTTCAAGAAATTGTTATAACAGATTATGAACAGGCAATGGCAGGGTTTCTTTTTTTATCGCAAAAAATTAAAACAGTTGTTCAAGAAAAATTAGCAATTGGTAATAATAATTATGAAATTTTAACAAAGGTTAAAAAAGAATAAAAATATGTTATTAAGGTAATTTATGATATGAATATTAGGAGATTAATTTAAATATTTACATCCCAATAAATATTTTAATTTTATGCATACATAAAATCAGAAAAGTTTGTTTTGTTAAAAAAAGTGTGATAAGATGATATTGTTAATTTATATAGTTTTAGGAGTTGAAATATTATGGCTACTGTTGTTGTCAAAGCAGGAGAACCGCTAGACAAAGCGTTAAAACGATTTAACAAGGTTTCTTCAGTTAAAAGAAAAGAAGCCCGAAAACGTGAACACTGAATGAGCAAAAAAGAAAAAAGACGTTATAAACAAGAACAATCACGTAGTTTTCGTTAAAAAAATCCCATTTTAAATGGGATTTTTTTTAAAAATTACTATCTTTTAAAATTACATAATCAACTTTTTTAATGGCCGAAAGATCTTTACCCCCAGCATATGAAATTGATGATTGCAAATCTTCTGTCATTTCACGTAATGTTTCAAAAATGCTGCCACGAATTTCAATTAATTCTTTTTTACCTTCAACATAACGTTTTTCACCTTTATTATATTCACTTGCTGAGCCAAAATATTCTTTATATTTAATACCATTATTATCAACTTGTTTACCAGGTGATTCTTGGTGTGCAGCAAATAAACTCCCAATCATGCACATTGTTGCGCCCATTCGGATTGATTTTGCAATATCACCATTAACCCGTAATCCACCATCAGCAATAATTGGTTTTGAGCTACCTTTACTGCATCATTTAACAGCAGATAATTGTCATCCACCATTACCAAAACCAGTTTTTAATTTAGTAATACATACTTTGCCCGGTCCAATTCCAACTTTTGTTGCGTCAGCGCCTCATTGTTCTAAATCACGAACAGCTTTTGGCGTTCCAACATTACCTGCAATAATAAATGTTTCATGACCTAAATGTTTACGGATATGTTCAATCATTTTTTTTACACTAAAAGCATGACCGTGAGCAATATCAATTGTAATATAGTCAGGTACTAATTGCTCTTTTTTTAATGTTTCGATTAATGCAACATCATCTGATTTAACCCCAACTGAAATTGATGTAACTAAGTTTTTACTTTTCATATGTTTAATAAACTTAACTTGATCTACGTTAAAACGATGCATAATGTAAAAATAATTTTTTTCTGCTAATTTTTCACATAATTCTTCATTAACTACCGTTGCCATATTTGAAGGGACGACAGGTAAATTAAAAGTATGTTTTCCTAATTTAACAGTTGTATCACATTCTTTTCGAGAATTGACAACACATAATTCTGGAATTAATTGAATGTCTTCATAATCAAATGCTTTCATTATTTTAATTTCACCTCACTTATTAAATGTACCATAAAATAAGGCGAAAAACCCGAGTTTTCTTTTTAAAAAAGAATAAAAAAATATCTTGTAATCATCTTAAAACCGGCATATAATTAATTATGTAATTGTAGAAAGGAATAGTGATTATACAAATGATGACAAGAAATTTTGGTTTTACTAGATTTTGAATTGTGTTATCAAGTATTGTAGGTATTGCTGGAATGGCAATAGCAGGAGGGGCTTACTTTTATTATTTAGGCCGATATAACAATGGGACTTTTCCCGGTGATATCAATGCTGCAAATACTTGATTAATGGATTCATATGCATATTTAACAAGTCCTAAAGTTATACTTTTACTAATAGTGATTTTTTCATTTTTTACAACAATAATTTGTAATATTGGTTTAATCCGCTATGCAATTAGCAGTACTGATGCCGAATTATGTGCAAACAAATGAAGTTTAGCGGTATTATCATTATCACTTGGTGGCTTTTTTGCACCATTTGCATTAACATGATTACCAGATACTGATGTTAAAGCTACAAAAAATGCCCGTGTTGTGATTGTACGTTATTTAGGAACTGCTTGATTAGTATCAGCTATTGCTAGTATTGTTGCAATTATGATTTTTTACAACAAAGCAACAGATAAAACTTGAGTTGGAAACTCAAAACAAAATTTTGCCATTATGATGGGAGTTTTAGCTGCTGTTAGTGTTTTAAGTTTAATTTTTGTCCCTGGCTTTTATAGTAATAAAGTTGTCGCTAATATGATGGCTGAAACTTCTTATGGAAAATGATTACGTTTCGTTTCAACTATTTATACTATTTTAGTTACAATAATGTTAGTGATTCAAATTATTACGGCATTACTAAAACTAATTGAAGCATTTAGCCGTATATTTCAAAAAGGACAGAATGGATTATCAATTTTTGCTAATATTTTAAACTTTACAGCAACTTTAATTGGAACAATCTTTATGATTTATCTAATTACAAAAGTAATTAAAGGATTATGACGTCGTGAAGATGGTTACATGATTAACATTCCACAATATAAAGCATCTGATCATACGCAGCGTCAGTATTAATAAAAGTTTTAAAATGGATTTTATAACACTAAAATCCATTTTTTATTAGTTACTTTAAAGAATATAATCTTTTTAAAAAAAATAAAATTAATAATATTTTAATTGACAAAAATTATTGTTTTATATAAAATTAAAAAGGTTTCAACACAATACTTAAATTGTGTCATCGGGTGTTAGCTCAGTTGGGAGAGCGCCTGCCTTACAAGCAGGTGGTCAGCGGTTCAAGTCCGTTACACCCGACCATTAATGATTTCTGCTGGCTTAGCTCAATAGGTAGAGCAACTGACTTGTAATCAGTAGGTTGGGAGTTCGATTCTTCTAGCCAGCACCATTCTTTGGAGGGGTAGTGAAGTGGCCAAACACATCTGACTGTAACTCAGCTCCTTCGGGTTCGGGGGTTCGAATCCCTCCCCCTCCACCATCTTTATATATATTTTGGGCTATAGCCAAGCGGTAAGGCAAAGGACTTTGACTCCTTCATGCGCTGGTTCAAATCCAGCTAGCCCAGCCATTGTCTCCTGTTAGCTCAGTCGGTAGAGCAACTGGCTTTTAACCAGTGGGTCAAAGGTTCAAGTCCTTTACAGGAGACCATTTATAAAAATATATGCCCGAGTGGCGGAATAGGTAGACGCAACGGACTTAAAATCCGTCGGTTTTACAACTGTACCGGTTCAAGTCCGGTCTCGGGTACCATTTATTTTATTTAAAAAAAATTGACATTATGTCAAGACAGTGGTATATATATTACTGTAGTTTAGGATAAAATTTAAAATTAAAATGCAGGTGTAGTTTAATGGTAGAACTTCAGCCTTCCAAGCTGACTGTGAGGGTTCGATTCCCTTCACCTGCTCCATGATATTAATTGTTAGTTTAACATTTTTTTTTATGTTAAAATAAAAGGGTAAGGTGCAAAAGAGGAGTTAGTAATTCTTATGAAAGTCATTAAAAACAATAATAAAAAAGAGTCTACTAGTAATTGAGAACATTTACCACCAGAAATGCAACATGATTTAGAATTTCATGCTTCACGAACAGTGTTTTGAAAAAGTTTTTTATTTTTAATTATTGAAGCAGTAGGGCCATTTTTATTATTGTTTTTTTTAACTTCTCCGGACTTAAGTTTTACCTACCATTATGATGTTGGAATTGGAATTGGTTTTGGTTTAACAATGGTTTTTAGTGTTTTTTTATTAACTTGTCTGGGATTTTATTTTCATTTTCATCAAGCTGACCAGTTTACTTATACAATTGCATTATCTTGAATGCTATATGGCATTTACTTAACTGGATATTGATGAGGATGAGATAAGATTTTATATCGTTGTTTAGTATCATTTCTTTTTCTCTTAGGTGCTATTTTTGTTGGGACATTTATAACCGTATGAATGCGTAATCTTCGTGGATATTTTCAAATGAAAAAAAATCGGAAACAATCTGGATTACCAGTTAGCAATGAAAAAGAAAGCAATAATTCACCGGTTGATTCAGCAGTAACAAAAAAAGAACCCTAATTATTTTTTTGTAAATTAGTTAATTTTAAATCAATAATTGTTAAGAAAATTTTTTCTTTTGTTTGTTCATACATATAATTCGCTCAATAAATTCATAGAATGTTTTGGTAATACATTCATGCTGCTACTTTTTCTTGTTGCTGTGGTGTTAAATTAAAAAGATTAAATCAATAAGTTTGTTCAGCTTTTGTTGTTAATGTTTCAGAAGCAAATGAAGCAATATCAAAAAATTTATCATTTAACATTGCATATTCAAAATCAATTAAGTAGAGTTTTTGATTTAAAAAAACTAAATTGCCACTATTTAAGTCATTATGGCATAAAACAAGTTCTGTTGGTTGCAATTTTGAATAATCAAGATTTTTTTCATATGTTGTTAAATTGACCAATTGCTTACAAATTGCCGATTTTAATGTTATTAAAAATTGTTTGGGATTAAATGTTTTAATTTGATTATTTGTATTAATTTTAGTTTCTCATAATTGTTTAATTATTGTAGCAACTTGGGTTAGGACTTGGTTTGTAAGCTTAACCATACTAAGGGATTGCAAAGTTGGATAATATGGTGTAACCAAAAAGAAATGCTCACCATCATAACCATAATCAACAATTGGTAATGTTAAATCACTATTTTTAATTTGTTCTAAAACAAAAATTTCATTTTGATGATCAATGAATAAATTAGTGAAAGGACTACTATAACGGATAAAAAGATTATCAATACTTTGATAATTTTGGTTCGTAATACCTAAATTTAATTTTGCTTTAATTTGGTATTTCATCATATTTCTGACTTCCATTCTGTATGATATATATTATTAATTTTATTATACAATATATATAGTAAAGAAAAGCGGGGAAATAAAAAATGGAAGAAATTTGGATTGCTACTAGTAATAAGAACAAAGTACGAGAATTTAAAGAAATGTTTGAAGGTATTAATATAATTGTTAAATCATTATTAGATTTAACAACACCTGTGCCTGAAATTCCTGAAACAGGAACAACCTTTGAAGAAAATGCATTTTTAAAAGCTGATTATTTAAGTAAAATGTTAAATAAGCCAGTATTAGCGGATGATTCTGGGTTAGAAATTATTGGTTTAGGAAATTTTCCTGGTGTTAATACTCGCCGTTGAGCAGAACCAATTACTGATAATAATATTATTAATAATTTATTAATTGAAAAATGTCGGTCACTAGAACAACGTGATGCACAAGCAGTTTGTGTTTTATGTTATATTAATCCAATTACAAACGAAACAAGATATTTCCGTGGAGTAACAAAAGGCCTTATTACTGAAGAACCAAGTGGTACTAATGTTTTTGGTTATGATGCCATTTTTTTCTTACCTGAAATTGGCCAAACTTATGCTGAATTAACTATAATAGAAAAAAATAAGTATTCACATCGTTCAAAGGCTTTTCAGATGTTTAAAAAATGATGATTAGGAGGAAAAGATGAAAACAACAAAAAAAATTAACATTATTTTATTTGAACCAGAAATTGCACAAAATGTTGGAGCCATTATGCGAACTTGTGTTGCAATTAATGCTAAATTACATTTAATTGAACCATTTGGATTTATTTTTGATGAACGATTTATTACTCGTAGTAGTGCAAATTATGTTGAGTTTGCTGATTATGAAACATATAATGATTGAAATCATTTTTTGCAATTAAATCCAAATCTTAAATTATATTGTGCAACTCGTTATGCTCAACAGCCACATAGTGCAATTGATTTTACCAAGGATGAAAAAATTTTTATTTTATTTGGACGTGAATCAACTGGTATTCCAACAGCAATTTTGAAAGAACATTTAGCACGAACTTTTCGCATTCCAATGTCAGAAAAAGTTCGTAGTTTAAATGTTGCTAATACAGTTGGAATTGTTGGTTATGAAATTATGCGTCAATTAGATTATCCCGGGTTATCTAAAGTTGAAATTCAAAAAGGGCCTGATTTTTTAAAACAAAAATAACAATGCTTTTTGTGAATTTTTTTCTTACTTTTGAAAAAAGTTTTTTATAATTCTTTTAAGTATTGAGTTATATTGGTTGTTTTTAGAAAGGATGATAAAGAATGAATCAAGTAATATTGGTTGGGCAAGTAGAAGGAACTTATGAAATTATTTATGATAAAAAAGAAGCAGAACGAAAACTAATGAAATTTTTACTAAAGATTCAGCGACCTTTTAAAAATAAAGATGGTAACTATGACAGTGATTTAGTTAATGTTAAAGTATGAACAAATAATATCGATGATTTAGATATTAGTTTACGTGATAAAGCAATTATTGCCGTCAAAGGGCGAATTCAATCATTTCGTTCCAATAATTTTGATTAAGAAAATTATTATAACGATATAATTGCTGACCGTGTTACGTATTTAAGCAGTTTTAACTAACATTATTAATATTATTAACTTAATACCAATTAGCCATTTCCTTTGAAATGGCTTTTTATATAAAAAAGTTAAAATTTAGTAGTAAATAAACAATAGTTTCAATGAAAAAAGGCTAAAATAAACTCTTTTTAAGTAATTATTTTTTTGTAAAAAAAATTAATATTTTTACTAAAAACGCTTGCAAAAAAATGAGGATTTTATATACTTATAAAGGTGTCAGTTGGGAGTAATTTATTACTTAATCATAATAAATACTTACTTGCATTATCAAAAAAAATACTAAAAATATGAAAAAAAGAGTCAAAAGTTATTGACAATAAACGCATAATTTTGTATGATTTGAAAGGTGTTTTGCTGACACAATAACGATCTTTGAAAACTAAACATAACAACAAAAGATAATCATTTAATCAATGAATATCCGTCATTAAAGCTAGGAACAAAAACGATATTTTTTAATGAGAGTTTGATCCTGGCTCAGGATGAACGCTGGCGGCATGCCTAATACATGCAAGTCGAACGGGGTGCTTGCACCCAGTGGCGAACGGGTGAGTAACACGTATCTAATCTACCCATTAGCGGGGGATAACAGTTGGAAACGACTGCTAATACCGCATACGACATTTTCTGGCATCAGAGAATGTTAAAAGGTCCGTTTGGATCACTAATGGATGAGGATGCGGCGTATTAGTTAGTTGGTGGGGTAATGGCCTACCAAGACAATGATACGTAGCCGAACTGAGAGGTTGATCGGCCACATCGGGACTGAGACACGGCCCGAACTCCTACGGGAGGCAGCAGTAGGGAATTTTTCACAATGGGCGAAAGCCTGATGGAGCAATGCCGCGTGACTGAAGACGGTCTTCGGATTGTAAAGGTCTGTTGTAAGGGAAGAACAGTAAGTATAGGAAATGATACTTATTTGACGGTACCTTACCAGAAAGCCACGGCTAACTATGTGCCAGCAGCCGCGGTAATACATAGGTGGCAAGCGTTATCCGGATTTATTGGGCGTAAAGCGTGCGCAGACGGTTTAACAAGTTTGGGGTCAAATCCTGGAGCTCAACTCCAGTTCGCCTTGAAAACTGTTAAGCTAGAGTGTAGGAGAGGTCGATGGAATTCCATGTGTAGCGGTGAAATGCGTAGATATATGGAGGAACACCAGTGGCGAAGGCGGTCGACTGGCCTATCACTGACGTTTAGGCACGAAAGCGTAGGGAGCAAATAGGATTAGATACCCTAGTAGTCTACGCCGTAAACGATGAGTACTAAGTGTCGGACTAAGTTCGGTGCTGCAGTTAACGCATTAAGTACTCCGCCTGAGTAGTATGCTCGCAAGAGTGAAACTCAAAGGAATTGACGGGGACCCGCACAAGCGGTGGAGCATGTGGTTTAATTCGAAGCAACGCGAAGAACCTTACCAAGGCTTGACATCCAGTGCAAAGCTGTAGAAATACAGTGGAGGTTAACATTGAGACAGGTGGTGCATGGTTGTCGTCAGCTCGTGCCGTGAGGTGTTTGGTTAAGTCCAGTAACGAGCGCAACCCTTGCCGTTAGTTACTCCATTAAGTTGAGATACTCTAACGGGACTGCTAGTGTAAGCTAGAGGAAGGTGGGGATGACGTCAAATCAGCATGCCCCTTATGTCTTGGGCTACACACGTGCTACAATGGTCGGTACAAAAAGTTGCGATCTCGTAAGAGGGAGCTAATCTGAAAAAGCCGATCTCAGTTCGGATTGAGGGCTGCAACTCGCCCTCATGAAGCCGGAATCGCTAGTAATCGCGAATCAGCAATGTCGCGGTGAATACGTTCTCGGGTCTTGTACACACCGCCCGTCACACCATGAGAGTTGATAATACCAGAAGTCGGTATTCTAACCGCAAGGAGGAAGCCGCCCAAGGTAGGATTGATGATTAGGGTGAAGTCGTAACAAGGTATCCGTACGAGAACGTGCGGATGGATCACCTCCTTTCTATGGAGTTAATACTTTATAGTAATTAACTAGTTTTAATGACCGTTATGTTTAGTTTTCAGAGATTAGTTTCTCTGACAATAACAAGTAAATGTTATTGGAATTGTTCTTTGAAAACTGGATAATAGACATCTAGTTATTTTAATCACATGATTAAAATAACAATAATTCAAAATTTCTGTTATTTTTAAAAAATAACTAAAATTTCACAGTTATATTTGTAAATGATTCTCAAAAAACTGATTTAAAATCAGGTCAAATAATTTATAAAACTTTGAAGTTACAAAGGGCGTATGGTGAATGCCTTGGGAATAGGAGACGATGAAGGACGTGACTACCTGCGATAAGGTTCGGGGAGCTGGAAGTAAGCTTTGATCCGGACATGTCCGAATGGGGAAACCCGGTGAGATTAATCTCTCATCATCCTATAATGAATAAATAGTTATAGTGAAGGTATACCTAGGGAATTGAAACATCTTAGTACCTAGAGGAAAAGAAAGCGAATGCGATTCTCTTAGTAGCGGCGAGCGAACGGGGAACAGCCCAAACCAGATTTATCTGGGGTTGTAGGACCATAATAGTAGAGTTACAAAACTTGTTTATAGTAGAAATGGTTGGGAAACCATGCCGTAGAGGGTGATAGCCCCGTATACGAAATAGACAAGACTCGAAATGGAATCCTGAGTACGGCGAGACACGTGAAATCTTGTCGGAATCAACGCGGACCACCGCGTAAGGCTAAATACTACCTATTCACCGATAGTGAACCAGTACCGTGAGGGAAAGGTGAAAAGCACCCCGGGAGGGGAGTGAAATAGTACCTGAAACCATATGCCTACAAGAAGTCGGAGCCCGTTAATGGGTGACGGCGTGCCTTTTGTAGAATGAGCCGGCGAGTTATGATAGCATGCAAGGTTAAGTAGAAAATACGGAGCCGTAGTGAAAGCGAGCCTTAATAGGGCGTTTAGTATGTTGTCATAGACCCGAAACCAGGTGATCTAGCCATGAGCAGGTTGAAGTTGAGGTAAAACTTAATGGAGGACCGAACCGACGTTCGTTGAAAAGACCGCGGATGACTTGTGGCTAGGGGTGAAATTCCAATCGAACCTGGAGATAGCTGGTTCTCCCCGATATAGCTTTAGGGCTAGCGTCGAGGTTAGCAAGTTGGAGGTAGAGCACTAAATGTATGATGGCCCCACCTAGGGGTACTGAATGCAATTAAACTCCGAATGCCAATTTTGTATACTCGGCAGTCAGTACATGGGTGATAAGGTCCATGCACGTAAGGGAAACAGCCCAGATCATCAGCTAAGGTCCCAAAATTTATGCTAAGTGTGTAAGGATGTGAAGTCGCTTAGACAGCTAGGAGGTTGGCTTAGAAGCAGCCACCCTTTAAAGAGTGCGTAACAGCTCACTAGTCGAGTAACTTTGCGCCGAAAATGTACCGGGGCTAAGCATAATACCGAAGCTATGGGTTTTGTATATTTATATACAGGGCGGTAGGGGAGCGTTCTAACAGGGATGAAGGTAGACCGTGAGGACTGCTGGACTGGTTAGAAGTGAGAATGCCGGCATGAGTAACGTTTGAGGGTGAGAATCCCTCATGCCGTTTGACCAAGGTTTCCTGGGCAAGGTTCGTCCACCCAGGGTTAGTCAGGACCTAAGGCGAGGCCGAAAGGCGTAGTCGATGGACAACAGGTTGATATTCCTGTACCACCATATAGAGCGATGGAGTGACGGAGAAGGATAGTATATCCCGGTTATTGGATTCCGGGCTAAGCACAAAGAGGGTAAGGTTGGCAAATCCGCCTTGCATAACCTTGAAGTGTGATGGGGAGCGAACGGTTCGCCTAGTAGCGAAGTATATGACTCCATGCTTCCAAGAAAAGCTTCTAGCACTATTTATATGGTGCCTGTACCTAGAACGAACACACGTGGTCAAGGAGAGAATCCTAAGGCAAGCGAGATAACTGTAGCTAAGGAACTCTGCAAAATAACCCCGTAAGTTAGCGAGAAGGGGTGCTCATAGCAATATGAGCCGCAGTGAAGAGGAAGGGGCAACTGTTTAGCAAAAACACAGCTCTCTGCAAAGTCGTAAGACGACGTATAGGGGGTGACGCCTGCCCAGTGCTGGAAGGTTAAGGGGATTAGTTAGCATTAGCGAAGCTTTGAACCGAAGCCCCAGTGAACGGCGGCCGTAACTATAACGGTCCTAAGGTAGCGAAATTCCTTGTCAGGTAAGTTCTGACCCGCACGAAAGGCGTAATGATCCCTTCGCTGTCTCGGCTGCAGACTCGGTGAAATTTTAGTACCTGTGAAGATGCAGGTTACCCGCAACTAGACGGAAAGACCCCATGGAGCTTTACTATAGCTTGATATTGGGTTTTGATATAGCATGTATAGGATAGGTGGGAGACTTTGAAGCAGTAACGCTAGTTGTTGTGGAGTCATCCTTGGAATACCACCCTTGTTATGTCGGAATCCTAACCTAGATCTGTAAGCCAGATCAGAGACAGTGTCAGGTGGGTAGTTTGACTGGGGCGGTCGCCTCCTAAAATGTAACGGAGGCGCCCAAAGGTACCCTCAGTATGGTCGGAAATCATACATAGAGCGCAAAGGTAGAAGGGTGCTTGACTGTGAGACTTACAAGTCGAACAGGAGCGAAAGCTGGGCTTAGTGATCCGGCGGTCCCGTGTGGAAGGGCCGTCGCTCAACGGATAAAAGTTACCCTGGGGATAACAGGCTGATCTCCCCCAAGAGTTCACATCGACGGGGAGGTTTGGCACCTCGATGTCGGCTCATCGCATCCTGGAGCTGAAGTTGGTTCCAAGGGTTGGGCTGTTCGCCCATTAAAGCGGTACGCGAGCTGGGTTCAGAACGTCGTGAGACAGTTTGGTCCCTATCTGTTGTGGGCGTAGGAAATTTGAAGAGATCTGTCCCTAGTACGAGAGGACCGGGATGGACACACCTCTGGTGCTCCAGTTGTCACGCCAGTGGCACAGCTGGGTAGCTATGTGTGGAAATGATAATCGCTGAAGGCATCTAAGCGAGAAGCATACTTTAAGATGAGATTTCCCATCCTTTATGGAGTAAGACCCCTTGAAGACGACAAGGTTGATAGGTTGGGTGTGTAAGCACGGCGACGTGTTCAGCTAACCAATACTAATAGGTCGAGGACTTCAAAAAAGCGAGAGCTTATTTACAAATTTTAGACAGTTTATTATCTAGTTTTGAGCGGATAATTTCCCTCAGATATAATCTGGTGCTTATGGCATAGTGGACACACCCGTTCCCATCCCGAACACGGAAGTTAAGCACTATTACGCCGACGATAGCCGCAAGGTGAAAATAGGGCAGTGCCAGGTTAAAAAAGGTTTCGACCTTTTTTTTTTAATATTTTTTAGGATAAGTTACAATTTACAGTTTATTAAAAAATAATTTTCTTTTAATAAAAGATATAATAATTAACAAACAGAAAGGAATTCTTAAAAATGAAGAAATTTTTAGCTTTTTTAGGGGTAAGTATGATTGCCCCTAATATCGTATTTGGTATCACTGGAATTACCGAATATAACAACTTAAAACAAAATAGTCCTTTAGTGGGCCATTCAGCAATGCTATTACAAATAAAGCAACCAGGTATTGAATTTAACAATGAAATAAAAGTTTATAAGATTACAACTGATGTACTACCAAATGAACAAAAATATGACATTATTTTTAAAATTAAGTCTGAATTATGAAAAGAAATTAAAAATTTATGAGAAATTTTTAATAATAATTTTAATAACAAAAACAATAAAAAAATTAAATTTACCCATGCTGTGGTAGCTAAACTATTACATTCAGTGATGATAGATTCATCAATTGCAACAGTTCCATTTCTTTCTATGTTATTTAACCAAATTTGAAGTGATTGAGATGTAATTAATGATTTTTGAATTGAATGTCTTCAAGAAAACTACCGTATGGTTATGAATTTTACAGTAAAATATGAGCCGACAAAAATTGAGCGATATAGCAATATTAAATTTACCCTTTGTTCAATATATTCAGATCATAAATCATAATAAAATAACAAAAAATGCACTATTACTTTGAATAATGCATTGTATAAACGTTAAAATATAGTTGTTGTGGTTCAAAACCTAGTTTTTTATATAAAGGTAAGCCATCTGGAGTTGCAACTAAACCAGCATAGTGGTAATTTGCTTTTTTTGCTTGGTTTAATAAATGAATTAACATTTCCTTAGCATAACCTCGTTTTTGATGTTCAGGATGAGTTGCAATGTCATCAATAATTGCTAATTCTGATTCAAAATATAAGTTTCCTGTTGAAACAGGGACTTGATTTTTCATTAATGTTGTAAAATAACTAATTTTTTGTTCTTGGTTTAATTCTCAAATTGATTGATATTTTGCTAAATCAATTAATGATAAATCAAAAGCCTTTTTAATGATTTCAACAACGTTATGAACATTTGTTTCTGTTGTTACTTCTTGAAATTGCTCATTATCACTTGTACGATTAGTAATATTAAATGTTGTTAAGTCAATTAACATTCCGATGGCAGTTTCAAAATGTTGAAGACCAGTTTTTTCAAAAAATGATTTTTCAAATTGATTATTATCAATAGTAATAGTACATCACGTAAAAGGCGTTTTGGTTTGATGATATTGTTCAATAATTTCGCTTGCTTTTGCAAATTGTTCAGCTGTTATTAAATGTGAACTAATAACAACATTTAAATTACTTTTTGAATTACGTGAATCAATATGATGAAAGAAATTCTTATAATCGCTTTCAATTAGTTGGTTGCCATTGTCATGTTTAGGATCAACCATATAATGAATAAAGTTTGCAACTAATTGATCTAATTGTTTATTGTTAAATGTTAGCATGATATATTACTCCTTTTTTACCACATCTTAATTTTATCATTTTTTTACTTTGAATCAAAATATATACTATAGCGTGTCAAATGTTAGGAAAAAGTTCTCGGAATTAAATTCTAACAATAATTATAAATTAATTTTTGTAATAGCATTTTGGTATTTAATTGTCTAAATAAAGTGAGTATTGGTGAATTATATTTTACAAATTCCGAAGTATTTACTTTTTTAAAGACTAATCTTCAACTTATTCATTTGTTTTTTACTACAAGTTTTTTAATTTCCTTTAATTCTTGCAAAGAATTAACACCATTAACAACTAATTGCACAAAATCATAATATTTTATTAAATAATCAATTAATTCTCGTAATTTTTCTTTTTCCGATTTTGCAATGTTATAAGCTTAATCAAGATACTAAATAACTGTATTTCAATTTGATTTTAAAATAACTTTGCAAATTTTTCTTGCTAAATATCGTTTATATTTTCGTAGTTTTAGTAAACAGTCTTTAATTTTTTACTAATATGCAAACAATCAACAATAAAATCAATATTAATATATTTTTTAACAGAAAGGATATACTCAAAATAATTCAATGTTTTGTTTTTTTTGATAACTAATAGAACTTTTAGGAGATATTCTATTAGTTAGATAAGTAAAAAATGGCATTTAGGTTTAAAAATTTTACGATTCTAGTTATAATATTCATAAATAATCATCGGATAGTTTTCTTTTATAATTTTTGTTCTTTCAAACTTAATTATATTGAAAACTTCCTTTTTATTTTTCCCAACTTTTCCAACGCAATTGAATATTTAAGAAATAATAATTAAAAATATTATTTAGGTTTATTTATGATACTATTAACTTCACTAAATAAATAATTATTTAGGTTGCTGATGATTAAATTTGAAAAGGAAATATTGGATAGTTACAAAATAATAATATTTTCATAAATTTTTATATTAAAAGACAACCGGTATTAAATTATTAACTTATTTGCTTATAGAAATAAAAGGATTTATTATTTTAAAATTAATAATATTTGTTTTGCAATTTAATTAGCAAAAGAAAAGGAGAAAAATGAATGCGTAAAATATGTGCAGTATTAGGAATCTTTGCAATGTCAGGTTTTACAATTTTACCTAGCATTACGACTAATTCCATTTTAAATCAAAAAAAATTAGAAATAAATAAAAGACCGACATCAAAAATTCCGGGTGTGATGAATAAAATTAGTGCTTTAGGAAAGTTAAAAATAAAACTGGATATTACGCATGAAAATATGGTATATTTTAAGGATCGAATTGGAAATATTTTTTATGAACAAGAAAATAGGATTTATATATTAAAACGAGATTGATTATCTTGGCCACAACAACTTGATCAAATTACAGCAAAAGTTCAAGTAATAATAGCAGATAATGATGACAATATTTATTTTGGAACAACAAATGGAATATATAAACTAAGTGCCGATTTAAAAATAATAACTAAAATTAAAAGAATAAATGGAGCAGTTAATTCTCTTGCAGTGGATAAAAATAATAATCTTTATTGTGGAACAGAACAAAGTGTTTATCGTTTAAATAAAACAACAAACACAATAACAAATCTTTTCCAAGGCTGAGTTAATACGATATCAGTTGGTGAAAATGATGATTTATATATTGCTGCTAAGAATGGTGTTTATAAATTAGTTGCTGGGACAGATAATGTGCTCGAATTGTCAACTCCTGGTTATCATGAAAATGAATTATTATTAGATTTGTCCAAGGATGGTAAAGGTTTTAATAAAGATTGAACTTTAGAATATTCAACATTAGCAAACTATAATAATTCAGTATATAAGGATTATAAAGAGAAAAGATTAACATTAAAAGTATTAGATACTTTTAATCTTCGAACAATTAATCCATTAGATTATAAAAAAATTGAATTTGTAGGAAATAGTTCTGAATTTTATTCAAAAATAAGTTGAGGTAATGATTCCTTTAATGGGAAAAATCCTAATGAATTTAATGGTTCTTTATTAAAAGAGAAAATTTTAAATAAAAAATTATCTTCTAGTGATTTTATTGTTTTAGACAATAACAATTTAACAAAATGTTTTGAAATTCAAAATTTTAATCTTAATTATAGACTATGAGGAAATAAAATTTGAGGAAAACAATATATTATTTTAAGTTATTATTTTAAGAATGGAAATTATTATTTACAATTTTCAATTGCATATAATATTTTAACGCAAGGTTTGTACAAAGGCGGAGGGGGACTTTGAATGGGCTTTGGTCATGGAATCAGATTATATAATGATTAATAATTAAAAAAGAAAAGATTGTCAAATTATATTTAGAAAACAAAATAGCAATTAAAACACAAACTAATTTATATAATGTTAGTTGAGGACAATCCTTTGGGAATAAAACGTTCTTGAACGTATTCTGTTTTAACAATTTAAAATCAATTAATTTAATTGCTGTCATTATTAATTTTTCCAGTTGATTAATTTCTTTTTTAAAAAGTCAATTTAATAATATTTTTGGGGTAATTTTAAATTTTGCATATTAAATAAATCCAATAATTGTATTTTAAATTTTGATAATAAATTTAATATTTGCGTTATAATATAATAATTCATAAGGGTCTTTCTAATTAATTTTTGCAATAAAATAATTATATATAAGGAAACCCTTATTTTTTTATTTTCTCCCAAAATTAAAATGCAATCTAGACAAAGGGAATATTTCAAATTTTTTATTTTTTTGATATAATGACTATAGTCTATGTAGAAATATCAATAAATATTCTTATATAGGAAATGAAACATAAAAAGATGAGGAGTTTATTTATGGCAATAAAAAAGAAAGTTGTTATCCAAGAAGAATTACCAGTAGTTGATTTAATAAATCAAATTATTGAGGAAGGTAAAGATTTAAGTACTAAAACTGATGTAAAAGCAGCAAAAGAAAAAATAATGCATGAAGAATGAATTAAAAAAAATAATGAAGCATGTGCTATTGCGGCAAAAAAATGAGAAGAAAAAATTAAATTAGCAAAAGAAAAGGAACTTAAAGCAGTATCAAAACTTAAAGATGTTGATAAAATTGAACAAGAAAGAATTGCTTTATTAGAACAAAAACGGAAAGAAGAAATTGCTAAAAATAATGCTTTATATGAAGAACGTGCTAAAAAACAGGCTCGTTTGACAAATATTTTACGTGTTAAAAGAGCAATGCGTGAACGAAAAATGATTTTGTCAAAAGAATCATGAGAAAAAGAATCACAAAAATGACAAAAATTATTAGATCAAGTTTCACGTTAATTAAATAACTTACACTGATGTTTATCAGTGTTTTTTAATCTAAAATAAAATTTAATAAGTTACTTAATTTAGTTTTAAATAACAATTGAAGTCAGTTTAATTTAGACAAGAAAAAATACCCCAATAATTTTATGGAGTATTTTATTCAAATATTTTAAAAACCCTTATTTTTATGACATTTTATTTACAAAATGTCATATTTTTTTAAAATAATCATTCGCTGATACTAGATAACTTTCTGCTTTTTTTAATGAATCACTAGTAAATTGTTTAATATCATCCCAATGTGTATAAGCATAATAACCACCATAAATAGCTGCTGCAATTGCTAATGATATTCCCAATGTTTCAACAGCAGTTCCTAATGAACCAGCAAAAATGCCACCCTCCACCGCGGTTGGGATTGATAATGTTTCAGCAGCCACTGCCATAGCTTCATTACTTAATAAAACTTCAGTTGTTGAACTTGCTGCTTCCTCTAAAACAATCATCGCATCAGCAATCACGTCACTAGTTAATTTTTCACCAGCATAAATAGCTTTCTCAATTGTTACAATTCATGTTGAATTAGCATTAAGAATTCCTGATACTTCTCTCGTAACAAGATCAATCATTGATGATGCATTAGCTTGAATAATATATGTTCCTGCTGGAATGACTGTTGCCGCGGCACTAGTTGCTCCGCTGCTTATAAAGCCTAATGAACCTAAAATACCTAATAATGTTCCCATAGTTTTTCCTTCTTTCTTAAATTATATTTTTTGATAAATTTTTGTACAATACAACTGTCTACTTTATTTATAACTTTTTTTAAATAAAAAAACAAGAATATTTTTCTTTTAATAGGTGAAAGTTATAATTTAAAAAAATAACCTCAATTGGTTATTTTAATCAATTTGATACTCTAAAAGATCATAATATGTTTCTTCTTTCTCTTCTTCATTATGTAAATTATTAAGCAAATCTAATAATTTATTTTTTTCAATAATTGTTGTATTAGTAAAATTTCTCGCATTTTGAATTTCATTTAAAATATCGGGTAATGTATGATCTTTTGCAGCCGAATTATAAATATCATCTATTTTTTTAAGATATTTATTACGCTTATTTTGATATTTTTCACGATTAATTTGTTCTTTTGATAAAATATTATTTAAATTTCTTAAATTTTCTTTCTTTTTAAGTTCACAGTATTTTTGATAATCAAAATAGTATTTATAATTCATATAAATTCAATGTTTAGCTTTATTAAAATTTTTACTTATTATATTTGCAGTAAAATCTCATCCTTTTTTACCTTTATTAATGACTCATTTACAATCTTGATATATTTTACATATGTCTATAATAAATGTTAACATATTATATTTCCTTTAATACTAATGTAATTTATTTTTTAATAAAATCATATACACAATAAAATTTATCATAATTTTTTATATTTTAATATAATAAAATTATTTCCATAAATTAAAATATTTAACAAATAATTTGATTGTTTTTTAGTTAATTTATTAATTATTCTAGAAGGCTTAAAATATTGACAATATTTTTTTAAAATGTTATTGTTTTTTTCGTTAAAAAGAGTTATAAATAAAATAAGCAGTTGCATTGTAGAAAAATTTATTTATCAAAGAATTTATTAAAAAGATGGGTATATTAATTTCAATAAATTTCAATAATAGTATTACAGATTTTGTTTATATAAAAGTTAAATAATATTAAAATTTTATTTTTTAGTTTTTTAAATCTTCTTATTGTTAGATAGAAATATTCTTTATTTATTACTTAAAAAATATTGTTTTTAGTATATTTAAAAAAGACAAAATTATGAGAAAGTTATTTATTAAATATATTAGCAATTAAAAAAAGTAATATTTTTAAAATTAATTATTTCCAAAGCACTTTAAAAAAGCAAAAGAAGAATAAACAAAATAATGTAGTAAAATAAATTTTTTAATTAATAATTATAAAAAACTTAAAATAAAACAGTATAGTCGTAATCTTTACGATATAAAAAATGAATTTATAAAATATTAAAAATTAATAGTGGTGCTATTGCAACAATATTTTTATTTTATTTAAATATTTTTTATATAAAAAATATATTGTTTTAAACACTAGTTTATTCGATAAATAAATTTTTAGCAATTGCCGTATTAAAACCATCTTAGTTTATTATTAAGTTTTTTTCAAAATAAAAGTACAAACTTAATAATAAGATATTACTTCCTTAAGTATTGGTAATAAATAAGGAAGTAAGGCCAAGTATTAAATTTATCAACTTTTTATTTATTGGATTTAAATATTATTTCTGGACTTTAAAAATTAAATCATTTATAGTAAATTTAAACCCTTCCTTTAAAACATAATATAAATTTACTAAAAGATATATCAAAAAATTATCATACTAATATTCAATTCCTTTTTATACTTATAACCTGAATAAAGAGAAAGAAATAAAATTTAAATCCACATTATTAAAATAAACTTAGTTTTATATTTTAAGAAAGGAAAAAATAATGGGATTTTTTTGAGGACTGTTAGGAACAATTGGAATCATTAGTAATACAACAGCCACGGCTACTGCACCAGCAGTTATTGAAACATTACCAAGTCCGAGTCCTAATATAATTGTAAAAATATTATTAGATAGATTACAAGATTGTTTTAATCGTAATTTATCAGGAGCTGAAGAAATAATGCAGAGTTTAGCACGTTATTTAAAAGTTGCTCTACCAGAAAATTTAAGTTCTAGTGAAATAATTGAATATTTTGGAACTGCTGCTTTATCTTCCACAACAGAAGCAACTGTTGAAGGCGGTATTCTTGCTGGAACATTTGGAACTGCTGTTGAAACATTGGGAATATCATTATTAATTGGCGCAGCTATTTATGGCGGTTATTATACTTATACACATTGAGACAATATTAAAACTAGTATCTTTAACTCTATTAATTAACATCAATATTTTTAAAAGTTAATTTAAAAAGTTAGGAAGAGAGTAAAAACTATGAAAAAATTATTAATAGCATTAACGACACCAATATTAGCATTAACTGGCATTACTTCGTTAATACTTAGTGAACAACAAGCAAGTGTAGTAGAAAATAAAAAAATTAATTGATATGAAATTAAAACTAACTTAACAGAAAATAGTATCAAAGACATCGTACTTACACAAGGATTAAATAATGATAAAGTACAAGAAGCATTAGATAATCCAGCAATGTTGAAAAAAGCACGTGAAAAATCATTGGAATATATTAATCACTTTGAAAAACAGAAAATAAATACATTAGAAGATGTTACTAATTATTTAAAAAATAACATTCAAGAGTTTAAAGATAATTTTAAAGTTGAAAATAAATTAGGTAATTTAAATAATGTTGGTCTTTTAAGTAAAACTGCTTATGCAATGACTCCTAATGATTCGGTTCAAGCAACACCTAATAAAACTTTAGATAAAGAACAAGCAATTAATAATACAGAAGAAACAATCAAGAAGTTAAAAATTTTAGATACAACGCTTTTAACTATTGCTGTAATATCTGATATCGCGGCAGCCGGATTTTGAGCCGCATCGTGATTTTTTGGAATTAGCGTCCCATGAGCAGTTGCAGCAACTTCGTTAGCAGCAGCGCTACATGTAATTCAAAATGCTGTTCATGTATTTTTAGTAAATAATAAAACATTAGAATCAACAAATTGATGAGGTATAATCACCTGAGCTAAAGATATTACTTTTTTTGCAAGTAGTGTATCATATAGTTTAATTTATAATACAGCAGTATCAATTGCTGAAGCAGCCGTTACTGCAACATCATGGGCAGTCCCTGCGGCTTTTGCTGGAATTGGTGTTTTTAGTACTATGTATGCATGAATTAAACTATACATTGATAGTATTATTTAATGTACGAAAGAAGGAAAAACTATGGGAACATTATTAAGTATTTTAGGATCATTAGGAATTGTCAGTAGTAATGCTAGTGCACCATTGGTTAGTACAACAGCAGCAACTAGTACTTCCACTGCAACAATTGGATTTTGAGACTACTTGGTAGGAATAAAAAATATTTTAACGAGTCCTAATTTATTAAACGAAGCTTATGCATTATATAATGTCGCATTGGGGGAATTAGGGACTTTATTTAAATTGTTAAGAACATTTGAATGAAGTAATTTATTTAATGAAATATCTTCCTTAGGAATGACAACGAAAAATTTATTGGTATTAGCAAAAAATATTGCGCAACGAATTAACCAATTAATTCCAGATGCTTTTTTACCATTAGAAAATCTTACAGGTTCGGCATTGGCAGAACTTGAATGAATAGCAGGCGGAGCAACAGAAGCCGCCGTTGAAGGTGGTATTCTTGCTGGTTCATTAGGAACAGCGGTTGAAACACTGGGAATATCGTTATTAATTGGTGCTGTTATTTATGGCGGATATTATACTTACACGCATTGAGATGATGTTAAACATTTTGCAAATAAAATAAGTGATTTTGGTAAATCAGTTGCAAAAAGTGTTACTAATTACTTTAGTAGTTGATGATCTTAACAAAAAAGAGTTACAACAAGTTTAATAATTATTATATTAATTAATAATTATATATTAAGAGCTAATAAAAAAAAGACTTAGCTCTTTTTATTTTTTCAGTTATAATTTAAATGTCAAGATTAAATCATTTCGTAAACAATTCTTAAAAAATTATTTAAAATTTAACAATACAAAATTAAATATAGAATTTCAATTATTATTAACTATTAAGGCTGGGTGGCAGGGATGTTAAGTAAACCAAAGTTTTTATTAACGATGGTTTTAAAAGTTAATATTAAATATCTATTTTTTTATTGTTTTTATTAAGAGAGGAGAAAAAATGCAGCGGATATTACTTTTTTTAGGAATATTATTGTCATTATTTATATCAAATTCTAATTTAATTATTATATATGATCATAATATAAAAAATGAAAGAAATAGTGTACAAAAGCAAACACTTTCTACTGAATTAATTAACGGGAGAAAAACCATTGAACCACCGAAAATTCCATTGTCATTACCATTTAAAATTTTTGCTTCACCATTTATATTTGCCAATTTATTTAATATGGTATCAAAAAATCTTTTATTAGATAAAAATATTATTAACAATATTAATTTAAAAACAGTTGGAACATTAGAATTTACTAATAAATATAATAAAATAATAAATACTTTTGATGATGCTTTTTATCCGTTACTAAAAAAACATTTTTTAGATATTAATGCTGATTTTAAATACGAATTAACAGAAAGCCTTAGCATTATAGGAAAAGGGACAATTCGTGATATTTTTCATAATATTGCTCCTGATTTAATTGCCTTTTTGCAATGATATACTAATAATGCTTATGAACAAGTTTTAGCAAAACATAGTATATTTTTATCATTTTATAATAGTGTTTTAAAACCATTTAATTTAAATTTAAATTTGATTCCTTCTCATCTATGAAGTGATTTAGAATCTTATGTTCTTAATAATTATGAACAAGTTATGGGTAATCATAATATGGTTTTACTATTTTTGCAATATTTATTATCACCAGTTAATTATGATTTGAAAGAAATAATTGGGAAGGAATATGGAACTGAGACAGATTGTTGATTTTATCATCATACAAAAACTAATTTTGATAGTTTAGTATTTCATTTATTAAGTGGTTATCAAAATAAACTTAATTCAAATAATAATAATAATAATAATAATAATAAATATGTTTTAAAACTTATTGGTAATTTAAAAATTTCTTTTTTATTTTATCTCCAACTTGATGAAGTTGTGGACCAAAATTTAATTGGTGAGCAAGCTGAACTAAGTATGTGAAATTTGAAAAGTTATGTTAGTCTTAAATTAGAACCAACATTATTATTAGCAAGTATGTTAGATATTTTTTCACAAGGTAATGAAAAAGCATTTGATGTTATTACTAATAATCTTTTGTCACCAAAAACTTGAAAAGGGATTAATCCCAATGTAGTTAGTAGCATTTCCACCTTTTCTGTTTTCTTTGGTTCAATAATTATGCATGTTATGGAGATGGATATTTTATATCATCTAAAAATCAATGAACATATAATTAAAAATAGTGAAGTTGAGATGATAAGCGGGACTGTTCAATTAATGTTTAAAAATCAAAGTGGTAGGTGAGAAAAATTAAAGCCAACTATTCAAAATGATGTTTTTTATCTTAGCCAAATTTTAGTTGCCGTTGATTTTAAATTTAGTTTTAAAGATGTGGAATTTAAAGTAATAGTAAAAGATGAACCAAACATTTTTTATAAAATAAATAAGAAGTTTAATTTTGATTTACGATTATCGAAAGAAATTTAAAATTAAAATTTATGACAAATAATAAGACTAAAACGCAACATTAGTCTTTTTTATTTATCAAAATGTACGGCCAATATTAATTAATAATAAGATTTTTAAATTAAAGGTTTGTTAATTTAAAACTAATGTGATAAAGTTAATATTGTAAATGATTTTAAAAAATGGTTAATATTTTTTAAAATAAATGACTTTAATTAATTGTTTTTATTAACAAAGCATTATAAATTATTTCATTTAAAAAATAATTAAATTAAATAATAATAGTATAAAAAGAGTAAATAAAACATAAATTAAAAATATAAAATTCTATTTTAAAATAGTTAATGTTTTAAAATAAAATGAAAAGCATAAAATATTAATTTTATGATTTTCAATTATGAAAGGGGCATATTAATATTATGGGCTGCTTAGGAAAAATGATTGAGAATATAGGAAGAATATATTTAGCATATAAAATGATAATATGGAGTAAGAAAATGCGTAAAAAAACTAAAGCAGCATGAAATTTTACTGCTGATAAAATTAGCGAAAAATGAAATAGTGCAAAAAATTGGTTATTAAAAAAACATTATTATTGAACTAACTATAATAAATGACTTGACATAAGAACAAAAGAAGAAAGAAAAAAAATTAATTTTCAACAAGATATTGTTATTAATGCTCAAATATATTATAAACAAGTTGAAAGAGAAGCAAAGCGTAAGCTTGAAGAAATAAAGAACATTGCCAAAAGAGATAATATATATCAGTATTTAGAACCTGACTTTAGCCAAATTGAAAATATTTTAGATAACTTTGACATAGTAAAAATGATGTCACGTCTTTCAACTTCAAATCAAGATCTTGCTAATAAATTTAAAGACATTCTTAATGAATTTAGTACAGTTTCCTCATCACGTTCAAATAGTGAGCAAATGATTGATAATGATATATCATCTGATGATAATGATGAATTTTTTGATGCATTAGAAGAATTAGAGCCTGTTAAAACAGATAATGAACGCAGTTTGTAAGGAAATTGTAATAAATAATTTTATAAATATAAAAAGCAATTAAAATTTTAATTGCTTTTTATATTTACTTGGCATTACAAAAAAGGCTCAATATTTCCTTTGTTTTTTAGTTGTTTTAGGATATAATTAATATGTATTAGTTCTGAATTTGTTTTGAAATGGGTGTTGATAATGAAAAGTAATGATATTAAAATTTTAAAAATAAAACCAATTAAGCAAAGTGTTCATAATAACCAGAACATTGAGTCCCAAGAGTTTATTTCAAACAATGATGCAACTTTTTTGCTACAAGAAAATAGCCATTTTTTTAAAAATAATTATTTTTTCACTAAGAACCAAAATGTGAATCAAAATAATGATTTAAATTCATTCGCACAGTCACGGAAAATAATTTTAAATTTAGATAATCCAAATGCATTAAAAATTTTACATCATCAAACTGAAAAATTACAAGAGGAGAAAACAAGTTTTCATCACCGATTAAATAAAATTAAATCAACTTTTGATGAAAAAATCCAATTGGATAATGAGGAACATTTATATGAACCACCAACCATTACAAAAAAAATTGACTTATTAAACTTTCATAAGAAAAATAATGATGTTCAGTTTAATAATAAACCTGCTGAAGTTAAAGTTGACCATGCAACAGTCAAAGCACAAGCTCGTGCTGTTGCTCAAAAAATAATTCAAAAAGATCAAGAAAAATTAAAGCAATCATTAACTAATAGTGATAATAAACAAAATATAAAATCAAAGTTAGGTTTAACAAATCATTTTCCTAAACTTACTTTACCGAACTCATCACCAAAAAAAGATGTTTTTTTTACTCAAAGTTATAATAAAATGCCAGGTCAAAAAACAAATATTTCGCAAAAAATAACAGGTAATGTTACTCCTATCCAAACGAAAAGTGATAAGGAAGAAACTTATGATAAAAAGTTTGATATTAAGCAAAATGAAAATAAAAAAATAGTGGAGGGAGTAAATTTAATCGTTCGCCCGGACAAAGCAAGTCAATTTTATGATGAAATTGATACAATGGAGTGGGATATAACAAAACGACCAAATTTAGGTGTGGAGCAAACAACCAATAAATATTATCATCAAGAAGAAAAGAATTTGGAATCAAAAGAAACTTTACAAGTTTTATCAGAAAAAGTAAAACTTCAAAATGAAACTCCTCGAGCAATTGAACTTGAAGAAGCAGAGGGAACTTATCAAATAGATAATTTTTATGCTAAGTTATTTAATTCTAATATAAAAGAAGATTCATCAAAACAAGGTGGCAAACTTAAAGTAAAACGAATTTATGGAAAAAGAGCAAAAGATCTTAATCCTAATGTTTTGTCCTTAACAAATAAGCATTCAAAGTCTACTGTTCAAGCAACAACAATGTTTAATAATAATTATCAAATTCAGCAATTACCAAATGGACGTCAACGAATTACTAAAATTAAGAAAAATAACATTATTAAATGACGTAATCCAATTGTTTTAATTGCGCGACTTATGGCAATTATTGGATTAATAGTCCTATGTAGTGCATTTTTATTGTTTAATAATTGAATTAATAATTCAGCTTTAGATTTATATAATTTTTTTGAAGTTAATTTTGGTAAATTTAATTTTATTCCTGTTAATCATCATTATTTTTTTGTGAATCGAATATTTATGTTAGTTTTAATTGGCATTTATGCAATTATTGTTGTTTTACCGTTTTGTTTGGTATCAAATTTTAAAATGCAACTTTATTGTTTTTTACCACTAAGTTTAATTTTCTTATGTACTATGATTGGGCTTGCATTATATAGTTATTTTTTTATGAACAATATTTTTAATTGATCAAGTAGTATTATGCAAATTATTAGTTATAGTTTTTTATTGATAGCAAATATTTTGATGTTAGCAGCAGTTTTAAAAGGCAAAAAAGAAAGATCTTAAATTATATAGGAAATTATTTTAAGCAATAGGAAACCAATTTCTTATCTTGGGTTTTTTAATTTTCAATGTTAAAATAATAGTACTAAATTATTATTAAAAAAGGAAGTGATGTGCAATGAAAAAAGTTGTTGTTGGATTATCTGGGGGAGTTGATTCTTCAGTTAGTTTATATTTATTACAACAAGCAGGTTATGATGTTGAAGGTCTTTTTATGCGTAATTGGGACAGTCAATTAAATAATGATATTTTAGGGAATAAAGCAATTAATAATATGATTTGCCCACAAGAACTTGATTATAATGATGCTGTTAATGTTAGTAAAACATTACAAGTGCCATTGCACCGTGTTGATTTTATTAAAGAATATTGAGAATATGTTTTTAAACATTTTATTAGTGAATATCAAAAGGGGCGAACTCCTAATCCAGATATTTTATGTAATAAATATATTAAATTTGATTATTTTTTAAACTATGCAATTAATAATTATCATGCTGATTTTATTGCAATGGGACATTATGCGCGGGTACGTTTCAATGAAGAATTACAAGAATATCAATTATTACGGGGAATTGACCGAGATAAAGATCAAACTTATTTCTTAAGTCAGTTGAACCAAGGACAATTATCAAAAACATTTTTTCCGTTAGGAAATTTAACAAAAAAAGAAGTTAGAGAAATTGCAATGACGCAAAATTTAAGCACGGCTAATAAAAAAGATTCAACAGGGATTTGTTTTATTGGCGAACGTGATTTTAAAAATTTTTTACAAAATTATATTCCAAATCAAGATGGTAATATTGTTGATATTGAAACAAAAGAAGTTGTTGGTCATCATAATGGGGTGATGTATTATACAATTGGTCAACGGCGTGGTTTAAATTTAGGTGGGATGAGTGAACCATATTTTGTTGCTGGTAAAAATGTTGAAAAAAATATTTTATATGTTGCAAAAAGTAGCGAAGAAAAATGACTATATTCAACTAGTTGTCTTGTTACTGATGTTAATTGAATTAATACTTTCCGTGAAAAAGAATTTAATTGTACAGCTAAGTTTCGTTATCGTCAAAAAGATATTCCTGTTAAAATAACCGTTTTAAATGATAACAAATGTCTTGTGGAATTTGCAACAACAGTAAAAGCAATTACACCAGGACAAGCTGCTGTTTTTTATGTTGATGAAGTTTGTCTTGGCGGTGGAGTTATTAATGATGTTTATTTAGATAATCAAAAATTATGATATTTATAGGAAAGGATTATTAAAATGGCTGAAAAAATACGGGGTTATTTAAAATTAATTGTTTTTGAATCTAATAATGGTTATCGGATTTGTAAATTTCAATTAGAAAATGATAAAACACATTTTATTTTTATTAAAGGATTTTTATCAGCTTTACAACCAGAACAATTATATGAATTATGTGGGGAATTTGTATATAATGAACGTTATGGTGAAAATTTTGAAGTTAAAGAAATTCATAAACTTGCTCCGCGTAGTAATGATGAGGTCTTAAAATATTTAACTAGTAGTTTATTTCCAACAATTGGTGAAAAAGCAGCACAAATAATTATTGATTATTATCAAACAGATGTGATTACTAAAATTAAAGAAAATTTATCAACCTTACATCAAATCCCAGGGATTAGTGTTAAACAAGCTAATATTATTGCAAAAGTATTTCAGTCAATGAGTCGTGATGATGAATTAAATCATCAATTTAATCAAAAAGGATTATCGCTACAAGTTTTATCTTTATTAAAAACAAAATATAATGTTGACCAGATTTATGCTTTATTAAAAAAAGATCCTTATTCATTGTTATTAAAAGATAATATTGCTTTTAAAACAATTGATAAGATTTATTTAGCATTTGAGCAAGAACCTTTTAGTAATATTCGAATTGGTTATTATGCCTGATATTTAGCAAAGGAATTTTGTAATAATAATGGTGATACTTATTTAACATTAAATGAATTAACAAAAATTTTACAAAAGCATTTTTCTTCTTTAACAAAAGAACAATTATTAGCAGGATTAAAATATAGTAAAGAAATTAAATTACTAATTTTTAAGAATGATAAAATTTATGTTGCAGAAGTATATCATAGTGAAATAAATATTGCTGCAATGTTAGTTGGCTTGAACACAACTGACCAATATGATGATCAAAAATTAACAGAAGAATTAGAGAAGTTAACAAATAAAAAACAAATTATTTATAATATGAATCAAACAAAAGCAATTAAGGCTGCCGTGCATTCTAATTTTTTAGTTATTATTGGGGGACCTGGAACGGGAAAAACAACAGTTGTTGATGGCATTGTTAGTCTTTTAAAAAAAGTTTACCAACAATCAAAAATTGTGTTAGCAGCACCAACAGGAAAAGCAGCAAAACGATTACGAGAAAAAACTGGTCAGAAAGCTTTAACAATTCATAAATTATTAAAATATGATGCTTTAACTAATCAGTTTTTTTATAACGAAAATAATCCTTTAGAAAATGATATTTTAATTTTAGATGAAGTTAGTATGGTTGATAGTTTGTTATTAGCACAAATTGCCAAAGCTAGTGTTAATTTGCGTAAATTAATTTTAATTGGTGATCCAAATCAATTGCCATCAGTTGCTTGTGGTGATTTGTTACGAGATATTATTCAAAGTGATGTTTTTAATGTTATTAAATTAGAAGAAGTTTATCGGCAAGAAGCTGGAAATGACATTTTAGAACTATCTTATGCAATTGAACAAGAACATTTTGAAGATAATAATTTATTTGATAAAAAAGATTTTACTTTTATTAATGAAACTGATTCGCAAGCATTATTAACAGCTGTTGGTGATTTATATCAAAACATTAGCAATCAATATGAAGCAGATTATAATGCTATCCAAGTAATTGCTCCAATGTATAATGGTCCAGTTGGAATTAATGCATTAAATACTTATTTACAAAATCGAATGAATCATGCAGTTGGCCAAAAAGAAATTAAGATTGGACATCGTTTTTTTCGAGTTAATGATAAAGTTATGCAACTTAAAAATCGACCTGAATTAGAAATTTATAATGGTGATGTTGGCATTATTATTGATATTAAAAAAGATAAAAATTTAAATGATGTTATTTTAGTAAAATATGATAATGTTATTACATATACTAAAGAACTTTATTATGATATTACTTTAGCTTATGCTTGTAGTGTTCATAAGTTACAGGGCAGTGAATATGATAATATTATTTTTGTAATAACAAAAAGTTTTTGAATGATGTTAAAACGAAATCTAATTTATACAGCAATTACCCGTGCTAAAACTAAGTTGTATTTAATTGGTGAACCATCAGCATTTTTATATGGAGTTAATAATTTACCACAAAAGCGTCGAACAACTTTACAAGAAAAAATTAAAACATTTTTAAAAGAGCAATAGTTATAATATTTTACCTAGTTTTAATACTATCCGTAAAAAATTTAACATAAAACTTATTAATTATAAATGTATTGCAATGGTAGCAAGATCAGTAGGTTTTATTGCAAACATCTTTATCAAATTATGTCCTGGTTTTTGTTGCTATAATAGTAATGAATAAAGTAGTGATTACAAATGATACAATATTTAAAATATTTACTATTTTTTACCTTTTAATTTATTTTTTTAAAAATATTTTTAAGATAGTTCTATCATAATTTAAAAAATCAATAAATTATGTTTTAATATTGTAAATTGTAAATATAAGTGTAGCAAAACTGTTAATTAAGTAATAACATAAAAATAAGTTAAAAAACATCTTTAATAAAAAAAGTTTTCAATTAAAAATTAAAAACTTTTTTATAAAGATTAATGTTTTTTATTTTGCTATTTAAAATAAATATTGATTCCTATGCATTTTAGAAAAGAGAACTAGCAACACAGCCAATTATACTAAGCGCAGAACCTTTCGCGATACCTTTAAGTACTCCGGTAGCGAATGCTTTTCCTGATTCTTTAATAATGACTTTTAAAGCAGAGTCACTATTTTCTTTAATTTTTTCTCAAGCATCACCAGGCGCATCAGCAAGAGTTTTATTTTTAAATGACTCAAAAATATTGTCTAAGCATGTTTTTTTTCTTCTAGCTTATCTAATCTTGATTTTATTTCATCTATTTCTGCTCTAAGATTTATTATTTGATTGTTTTGATCTAAAATTATTAAATCTTGAATATAACCATGTAACATTTCTATTAATCATAGTTTAAATTCTTCTTTAAATGCCATTTCTTCTTTCATTAAAATATCTTTATTATAATTTTTATCGTTTCTTTTTGTTTGCAATTCCTCTTCTTTACTATTAGCTCAATTATCAAATTGTTTTGCTTTTTCCGCTGTTAATAAAAATAGAGGATTTACATCAACTTTACCAACAAGACGAATTGCATCGTATTTTAATTTGCTTCAAGTACGATAAACACAATTTGATGATGAAAAATAATAATTATGTCTAATTTTTAATTGTTTTCCATCAAGAAATAATTCTATATCAATATAAGAATTCTGAACGCAAAAAGCTCAGGTACTAATCTTTGGATAGTTATAGTTCATCAATCTTACAGTTGAATTTAATTTAGTTGGCATTTTAAATTCTTTAACAGTTTCATCATCTCCTCGACCGCCAAGTTGTGCTCATAAACCAATAAATTCAATTTGAGGAAATTTTGTTTCAAATTCTTCTCAATTTTTTGCATATTTTGTTCAATCTTCTGTAATGGTACGTTCACTTGATACTCGTTTACTATCACTTGACATTGTTCCTGTTATTTTACCATCATTAAAATCCATATTGAATTTATGAAAAAAATTGTTATTAAAAAATTCAATTTGTTCCTTAGCATAAAAATCATTTTTGTCTGAACTTAAATATTCTAAATTAAATATTTTTTCTACTGCAAAGTTTAAAAAGTTATTGATTAATGATTTTATATTTTTTTTACTTAATTCAACAAAATTATTAAAATAACTTTTTACATGTTTTTCAAAAAAACCAAACATGTTAATATTATTTTCTTCTTTTTCGTTTTTATTTAATTCTTTCATATTATCTGTTTGTTGCTCATTAATATTAGTATTTTTAATAGTTTCTTCTTTTTGATAAGGGCTAACAGCAACTGATGTTGTTACAGCAGTTCCACTAATTACTAATACAGTTAACAAATTTAGTATTTTTTTCATTACTTGTATTTCTCCTTTTCTCAATATTGAAACTTTTTATTTAGGGCCTATCTTGTATTATAATATATATGCAAACAAAATTATGAATTATTTTGTAAATTGTAAATAAAGAAAAAAGTTAATATATTTTAAAACTTATTGATTTAGCAGTGAAATAATTTACTTTTTTTATCAAACCAGTTTTTTTTTTTTTTTTGTTATAATGGGGGTGCTTAAAATTAATATTAATAAATAACTTAATTTTAAGCAAACAGAGAAACATATATTTTATAGTTTTCATTAGTTTATATTTGAAATGTGTAATTAAAATCTCCTTTTTAGTTACACATTTTGCTTTTATTGAAAATACATTAAAAAAAGCCAATTTTTATTGCTTTTTTTTTTTTTTTTAAAATAAAGATATAGAAAGGAAATTAATTTAAAAATAATTGTTAATATAAAATAATTATGATAAAGTGAAAAATGTAAATGATTTTTAAAATATTACTAATATTTTTAAAATAAATGACATTAATTTAATAAAATATAATAAAAAGAATTTTTAACATCGGCTAGCGATAAGAAGCCGTAATTATGATATTTAAGTTTTAAATTATTTTTTTAAGTTATAATTAGAAAGTATGAATATAAATATTACGAAGGGATTTTAAATTATGAAAAAACTAATGAGTTTATTAGGAATGGCTTTTTTTGCAACGGCAGGATTCAGTCCAATTATGAGTTGTAAGACGCCTCTTAAAGATGATAATAACGAAGGCGTTGAAAAAGATATTGAAATTTTAAATAAAATTTCGCAACGTGCTATAAACAATTTTTCAGTTTATGCACGAACTAAAAATACAATTAATAGTACTGAATATCAAAATAAATTTGACAAGTTATATACAATGGTCAATAAAGAAACGGAAAGTAAAAAATTAAACCAAATGGATGAAGATGTGAAGGATGCTTTAGCAACACTAAAAAATGGTTTTATTGCTGTTTTTAATAATATTTGTAATGAGATTTATAATGACTATTCAAATTATTATCCTGATAGTAAACCAATTGAATTACTAAGTGATAGTTTAAATTATGAATTAACTTTTATTGATATGGCACAATTAAAAACAATTTTAGATCGACCAGGATTAGAAAAAGTGAAAGCAGTTAGATTAGATTTCCATTTTCAATTTAAAGCTAATTTTAAACTTTTATCAACAACTTCAGATTATGTGATTCAATATGTTATTACTGATAATCCAGAAGAAATGAAAGTTGTTTTAAATGGAATGGTTCAAAAAATTTCCAGAGTAATTGTTAATTTTTTCAATACAGAAGGAGTTTTTCAAATTGATAAAGCGCCAGAATTTGCTAAAATTTATCAAAATTTTGATGTAAACTATACGGCTGGTTTTGCTAATTTAGATAAAATTATTTTAGAAAAGTTACAGCGTAAAATTGAAAGTGATAGCGAATTACAAAAATTTGTAAAGAATATTAAATATAATTCTTCAATAACCTTGTTGAGTTTACTAACAAGTGCAATTAATAATACTACTAATGGTGTTGATGTTGTTCGAGAAAATACAGCCTCATATGTTTGAACTGGAAAAGGATATCAACCTGATAAAATTACTCCAGAAAATTTTGTTAAGTTTTATCGTGCATTAGTTAATGTTTTTAATACTGGAGGGCAAAACTTACGATTAGCTGATTTTCATGTCAATTTAGCTAAAATTCAAGTAGCTGGTTTCCCACTATCTGGAGCAGTAATGAATGATGGTCAAGCCTTAAAAGTTCAAGTTGAAATTACAGAAGAAGGTTTAACAAATAAGTTAATGGAGTTTGGACGATTAGTAGTCGCTTTTTATAATCATTTTAAATTAGAATCAAATGAACATTCCGGCGTATTCCATCTTAGCGAAGAAGCTTTTACTGAAATTTTAAATTTAAAAAACCGCAAATATAAAGATGTTTTAAAAATTTTAATTGATGATTTTAAAGAAGCATATAAAGGAAAGAATTTACCAGGACTTGACATTTTTACCACTGGTAATTGAGAAAAACGTGTTCATGAAGTGAGTTTAAATAAAACTAAAGATACTTTTTCACTCCGTCGTCGGGCAGTTTGAAACTTTGATTTATTATTTGGAACAAATAATGCGGTTTATTATACTGGGTGAACATCAACATTATTTACTTTAGAATTTACTAAAAAATAAGTTTGATTTAAAAAAGCAAGAAAATCTTGCTTTTTTAAATTAACGATAAAAATTGCTAGCATTAACGCTAGCGAATATGTAAATAATAAATCTGGTCCGTTCATTTTAATGATAATTAGGATTAGTATGAGAATAATATGGGAGTTTGCTAATTATATTATAATTAATACATTATTCATTAAATCATTTACCATTGTGACTATATTTCTGATTACTACTAGCAAGGAATATAACAAAATTTAAAACTAAACCTAATTTATTTAATAACATTGCAAATGAATAACTGCTATTAACTAAAAAACTATTTATTATCAATTGCTTATTATTTGTTTTATTATATTATCGATTATTTTTATGGTGGGCTAGATTGTCGACTATTTTTTGATTCTAATTGAGATTGAAAGGAGTAAAAATACTTAATAAGTAAGGTCCATAAATATTATTTACAATTTTCATTATATGCTCCTAGATTTTTCTGACAATAGTTTTATTTTTAATTGTAAAAATATCAACTTTTTTCCTAATTTCTTTTTAGTTGGTAAATAATTTGTTAATTTTAACTTGCATTTTAAAAGTAAACTTTATATTATTATTTTAACAACTTTAAAAAGCAATTTTGGATGTTACGGGAATTAGGTGTGAATCATAGGCTGTCCCAGCAACTGTAAAGTGGATGAAAGCTAACATAATTCCATTGAGAAAATATTTCTTGAGAAGGAATAGCGAGTAAAGTGAAACTAAGCCAGTAGACCGATCTAAAAAACATTGGTAAGATATCAATGCTGAACTTATAGTTATTATCTCTGGGGTTGGATGATTAATTATTTATTAGTGAAAACTATTAAATAATAATTTGAAAGACGTCAAAAAGCGTTTTTTAGTTGTTAATTTAAAGCAGTAAACCTATCAAAAGGTATTATTTAAAAGATAATAAATAATAAAAATTAATTAATAATTAAGTTTAATAGCATTTGATTTAAAATGGTTTTATTTTTGTTGTTGTCTTAAACTATTAATTAAAATAATCGTAGAAATTAAACATCATTTATGTGGATATGCAACAATATTCTTTTTCGTGTTGTTTAAATATCCTTACTTTTTAAATAAAAATAGGATTGATAGGTATTTATTGGTAATTAAATTAAGCGGAAAAGAGAGGAACAAAAAATGACACCACATATTAATGCCAAAAAAGAAGAAATTGCAAAAGTCGTTTTAATGCCGGGAGACCCATTACGAGCAAAAACCGTTGCGGAAAAATATTTAACAAATTTAAAATTAGTAAATGAAGTTCGAAATATGTTAATGTATACTGGCAAGTATAAAAACATTGAGGTAACAATTGCTGGAAGCGGAATGGGTTGTCCAAGCATTGGAATTTATTCATACGAATTATTTAAGTTTTACGATGTTGATTACATTATTCGAATTGGTTCAGCTGGAAGTTATAATCCGAATATTAAAGTTTATGATATCTTTAATGTTCGTGAAGCATTTGGTGAAAGTAATTATGCAAAAATTGCAGCTAATATTGATAGTAATTTAATTGCTGCAAGTGAAAAATTATTTAATGAAATTGAAGCTGTAGCACAAGCAAAAGGAATTAAAACACACACGGGAATTGCGCATGCAGCAGATGTTTTTTACCGTTATGATGATTCATTAGACTTTATTCATACGCATAACTTAGATGTTGTTGAAATGGAATCATATGCTTTGTTTACTAATGCAATTGTTACGCAAAAACATGCAGCGACATTATTAACAGTTTCTGACCATCTTGTGACGAAAGAAGTTACTACAGCTTTAGAACGGCAAAATAATTTTATGACAATGGTTGAATTAGCATTAGACACTGCTGTTCAATTAATGGGTTAAAAACGAAAGGAGCAATAAAATGAAAATTGCAGTCTTTGGAACCGTTGGGGCAGGGAAAACAAAAGTTAGTGAAGAATTATGCAAACAATTAAACTATAATTTATTTAAAGAACCATTAGAAGAAAATCCATATTTTAAGGATTTTTATCAGGACATGGAAGGATTTGCTTTTAAAATGCAAATTTATATGTTAACAACAAGAATTGAGCAATTTTTTAACATTGATAATTTAGATGATACTGTTTTTGACCGCACAATTTTAGAAGACCCTGTTTTTGTGCGAGTTTCTCATTTATTAAAAATTATGAATGAAATTGATTTTAAAGTCTACAATCGTTTTTTTCAAAATGTTATTGTTCCAATTTTGAAACAAAAATTAGGATTTGATGTCATTATTTATTTAAAAGTTTCAACTGAAAAGGCTGTTGAACGAATTAAACAGCGTGGGCGTCAATTAGAATTAGAAAACCCATATTATTACTGGGAAAAATTGAATGAACAATATGAAATTTTATATCATGAATTAAAAAATGATTATAAATTTATTGTTATTGATGCTGACAATGATGATTTTTCAGAAAAAATAAGCATTATTATGCAACATTTATTACCTCTTGATAATAAGGTTCCTTGTTTAATTTAAAAATAATTATTATTAATATTTTAATTTAATAAGGAGGAAATTAAAATGAAAAGCACAAATAATAATATTGAAACAAAAAGTTTAAGTAATTTAAGAATTTTAGGGTTAGATCCTATTATTTATAATAAAACTGGTCACCCAGGGATTGTATTAAGTGCAGCACCACTAATGCAAGCAATTTATTTAGATAATTTAATTGCTAATCCGGCAGTACCCGATTGAATCAATCGTGATCGTTTTGTATTATCCCCAGGACATGCTTCAACTTTACAATATGCGATTTTACATTTAGCTGGTTATAATTTGACAATTGATGATTTAAAAAATTATCGTCATATTAATTCAAAAACTCCAGCTCATCCAGAATATGGCGTTACTCCTGGAGTCGATAATTCTTCTGGCCCCCTAGGGCAAGGAGTTGGCTATGGGGTTGGGATGGCATTAGCTGAACAACATCTAGCGGCTAAATTTAATAAACCAGATTATAAAATCATTGACCATTATACTTATGTTTTATGTAGTGACGGTGATTTACAAGAAGGAGGAGCAATTGAGGCAATTCAATTAGCTGGGGTGTGAAAATTAAATAAATTAATTATGTTATATGATTCAAATGATTGTCAATTAGATACAAAATGTGATGCTGTTTTAAAGATTGATTATCAACGTTTTTTTGAAGCACAAAATTGAAATTATATTCGAATTGAAAACGCAGATGAGGACTTGCCAGCAATTCAAAAAGCAATTGAACAAGCTCAAAAATCTGATAAACCAACATTAATTGAATGTAAAACAATTATTGGTTATGGGCATCCAAAACAAGGTTCACCAATGCATTCTTCACCATTTACTCCTGAGGAGATGGACCAAGTAAAAGCATTTTATGATTTTAATCATCCTCAATTTTATGTTGACAATGATGTTAAAAAACATTGACAAGATACTTTTGCTAAACGAGGAGCAATAAAATATGAAGAATGAAAGAAAAAAATAACTGCTTACAAAGCAGCGTTTCCAAAGGAATATGAAGAATTATTTGCTACTCCATCGGTTGATTTAAAAGCTTTTGCAGAATTATTAACAACAGATAAAGATAAAAAAGCAGGAACACGAATTATTATGGGAGATGTATTTAAATATTATCAACAAAAATGTTTAAATAATATGTTTGGAGGTAGTGCTGATTTAGGAACTGCAACCAAAATCATTGGTTATAATGGATCATGAACAACATCAACCCCACAAAATAATAATGTCCATTTTGGAGTGCGAGAATTTGCGGCCGGAACAATTAGCATTGGTGTTGAATTACACCAAGGCTTGAAAGGATTTAATTCAACATTTTTAATTTTTGCTGATTATATGAAACCATGTGTTCGAATGGCATGTATTCAAAACTTACCAGTTATTTTTGCTTTTTCCCATGATTCAATTGGTGTTGGTTTTGATGGAAAATCACATCAGCCAGTTGAGCAATTAGCAATGTTACGAAATTGTCCGAATTTAAATGTTTTTCGGCCAGCGGATATTAAAGAAGCAATTGGATGTTTGAAAGCAAGCGTGGAAGCAAAAAGTACTCCATCAGCTTTGATCTTATCGCGACAAGATACTCCATATCAATTAGCAGAAACATGCTGAGAACAAACGCTAAAAGGGGGATATATTGTTGTTGCTGAAGATGAGACAAAACCATTGGAGGCAATTATTATTGCAACAGGAACTGAAGTAGCACCAGCAATTGTTGCAGCTAAGACAATTAAGAAAAACATTCGTGTTGTATCAATGCCTTGTGTTGAATTATTTGAACAACAACCAAGGGCTTATCAAGAAAAAATTGTTCCAAAAAATATAACAAAAGTAATTGCAATTGAATTTTCAAATGATTATGTTTGATATAAATTTGTTGGTAAAACTGGTTTAGTTCTGGGCGTTGATGATTATGGTTTATCGGGAAGTGCTGATGCTGTTATTAAGTATAAGCAATTAGATCAAAGTTCTATTATTAATAGAATTACAGCATATTTAGAAGAATAATGATTACATTAGAAAAACTATTAGACTATAAAACTTTTTATGTAATTCGAAATCATAATTATGCTGTTGCTCAACAAATTTGTGAACAGTTAATTAATTTACAAGTCAAATGTTTAGAATTAACATTCACGATTCCTAATGTTGCAGAATTAATTAGTTTTTTTCGTAACAAATACCCAACAATTTTAGTTGGAGCAGGAACAGTTTTAACATTAGAACAAGCAATGCAAGCGGCAAAAGCCGGAGCTCAATTTTTAGTGGGTCCAGTTTTTAACCAAGCAGTTAGTGAATATTGTCATCAAAATAATTTACTATATATTCCAGGGGCAATGACACTACAAGAAGTTAACGATATTGTTAATGCTAAATGAGAAATTATTAAAATTTTTCCAGCAACAGCATTTAAATTAAATTTTATTCAAACAATTAAAACATTTTTTCCAACAAAAATTTATATGGCTTCGGGAGGAATTAATTTAACTAATTATGAAGAAGCAAAAAACTTAGGATATGATTTAATTGCCGTTGGTGCTTTTATCACGGGTGATATTAATAGCACAGGTCTTGATATGGAAAAATTTAAAACATTTGAAACAATAATTAATCAATAAAGGAGAAAAAATAATATGAGAGATAATAAAAAAGTAATTTATAATGCGGGTAGTATGTTTACTGAGGCCCAGTGAAATACAAGAAAACGTGAAGGAGATATGTTGCGTAAAATGTTTCCAGACTTTATTATTGGAAACCCAGTTGATTTTGAAACAAATCAAAAAAAGCGCCCTACAAATAAAGCAATTTTTGAATTAGATTATGCTGGTTTAACGGAGGCAGATTATGTTATTTTTGAATTAGATGGATGAGATTCAGGAACTCATATGGAATTTGGTTTAGTAGTTGAACAAGCAATTCATAATAAAAATAAATATTTATTACCAATTATTTCTGACTTTCGTTTACACCAAGGAATTTTAAAAGGAGAATATCCTGGTTTTGGTTTAAATGAAATGATTACAGGGGCATTATATTATGAACCACTAAATAGTGGTGATTTTCCTCAAATGACATTATGTAATTCGCATAAATTAGCGTGTGAAGCAATTTGAGCTATTGAAAGGGGCAACATTGAAGATTATCGAAAAAAATATGATATTAAAGATATTTTCAAAGAAAGAGAAGATGCTTTATATCATGGCTTTGATTGTTTTATTTAAAATAATTAATAAATTAACTTAAAAAGTGAATATATAACGAAAAGTGTACATAAAAAATAAAATTTTAGGATTGAGTCATTCTATATTTAATAGAACTCAATCCTTTTAATTTGTTACAAAATAATAGTTTTAAAAACCTTCAAGAAATTTTTGATTAATTTTAGTAATAAATTTATTAAGATTTATTTTACGAATATATTAACTGTTTTATTTGCCAGAATAAGTATTGTTACTGGCCAAACAAGTAATTATTTTATTAGTTAATTACTTGCATTTTTTTTTTTATATAATTTAACCGTGTCAAATTTTAGAACTTTAATATTTGATTACAAATTTTATAATGGAAAAACTAATTTATATTAATAAAATATTTATTTTAAAAGGAGGTATCAAATTTAAATGGATACAAATTATGTACAAAATGAACAAGAGAATGTTCAAACCAATGTTATTCAAAATAAAAAACCAGATAATTTATGTCGAGCAGGATGTATTATAGCAATTGTTTTATCATCATTAGCATTAATAGGACTTTCTATTGGTGGCTTAATGTTATTGGGTTATGGTGTTTATGCAGCTGCTATTATTTATTTAATAATTGCTGGGGTAGAAATAGTACCAATTATTATGTGTAATAATGTTTTAAAAGGGAAAGTAGAATCAAATCTTGCAGCTGGTATTATTGCTTTGCTTTTTTCAGGTTTGGTTAGTGGTATTTTAATTTTAATTGGTAAATATGAAAATGAAAAACCACAAGGATTAGTTACTAATTAGTTAAAATTTAATTAACAATTTAATTAGTAGAAAAAAGTTATTATTTAAATAATAACTTTTTTTGTAATTTAAGCAAATAAATTGTTAATTATTTTTATCTATTGCAAATAATTTGAAAAGTAAGTTTAATTACTTTTTATTTTTCTTTTTGTAAGATAATATAAAATATATCGTTTAAATAGAATGAGGTATAAATAATGAAAAAACTTTTAGGTATTTTAAGTATTCTTTTATCAGGCACAACAGGTAGTTTTGGGATGCATGGTTGTGCAATAAGAGGTAACAATTTAGCAAAAACTAATGAATATACAGCAGAAGCGAATCAAGATATTGAAACTTTTTATAAAATAATAACATTAATTAAAAAGAAAATTAAAGATTGATGAGATGCTAAAGCATTGATTGATATTAATAAGTATTTTAATGATGTTACTAAACTTAATGAATTTATTACAACTTTAAAATCAGATGAATCACAACCCTTTATTGGCGCGGCAATTAGCAAATGACCTTTTTTAGAACAGTTAATTAATGATTTTAAAAAAGAAGTTAATAATATTAATAGTGAACTTGCCATTACTTATAATAATTTTTATCGTGACACAGAAAAAGAATTTCCAATATTATTGTCAGATGATAATATCAAATTAAAAGTAAATAAAATTAATTTTGATAAACTATCAAAATTAATTGCTGAGAATAAAGAAAATTTAAATGCAATTACAATTAGCTTTGATATTAATTATTCAGTTAAATTTAAAGAATTTGACCAAGTTTATGAAAGTAAAGGGTTAGTTATTGCTAGTAATAATCTGGAAGTCTTAACTAATGTTCAAGAAAACATTGAATTATGATTTATAAACTTTATTAATGATTTACTTATTAAGCAAGAAAATAAAATTATTGATAGATCAAATCAACATTTTAATGATATCAATGGAAATAATACAATTTGACCAATTATTAAACAAGAATTAGATAAAAAAAATATAATAACTAATTCTCAACCTTATTTTGCTGATTTTTTTAATACTTTAAATTTATGAAGTTCTTTTTATAGAAAAAATTCAATCTTAACCTTGGCAGGAGAAGGATATCAACCAGACAAATTAACAGCAAAAAACTTTTTAGAATTTTATAAACAACATAAGAATATTATTAGTGAAAATAATTATTATGTAAAAGCAGATATAAAATATTTTTTGCCAGGTAATTTAACAATTGAAAATTTACCGTTTAAAGATAAAACTCCGCAGTGAAGAAATTTAAAGACACCAATTAAAGTCTTAGTACCAAAAGATAAAGTTGATGAACAATTACAGCAATTTGCAGAAAAAATAATGGCATTTTGACATTATTATAAATTAGAAACTTATAATAATAAACTTGTTTTTAAGATGAACCAAGCAGATTTTGATACTTTATTTAAAAAAGTTAGTTTATTTAAGCCAGAAAGTTCAGTAGATGCAAGAATGACATTACTTTTTGAAACTATTTTTAATCTTTTTAATAATACTTGTGCTGCCACAGAAAAAATTAAATCAAAAATTTATAAACCTAATGTAGCAGAAAAAGAAAAAGTTATTTCAAAATTTAAAATGGAAACAATAAAAGATGATAAAAATATTACAATTAAATTATTTAGAAATCATTATTCTGATGGAAATTATCCAATTTATTATATAAATTTATCTTATAATGATTTTGGATATAGTTTCTTTTTTACTCCGGATGAAAAAGAAAGAAATCTTGAGAATGATGACTATTCATTTTTACAAACAATAGAATTTAAGGTTGGTTAATTTTTAAAATTTTAATTGTAAGAAACAAAGCGGTGTTATTTCATAAATAACATCGCTTTTATTTCACAGTTTATTAAACTTAATTTTACATTCATTTGGGAATAATGTTATAATAATATGAGCAAAATATAATGAAAGTTATAAAGGTGATGGTAATGAAAATATATGTTTTAAAAAAATATCAAAAATTTATTAATATTTTCTTTATTATTTTTCTTGTGTATATTTTATTTTCATCATCATTTTCAATTATTGATATTGCTGGTAATTATAATTTTTTAAATATTACATTAAATTTAATTTATCTTGTTTGATCTAGTTTTATTTTTCTCTTTTTTATGGGAATTTTAATGCAAATTTTAATTAATTTTAAACAATTGAAAAAGACAACAATTTCAGCGTGGAAATTAATTTTATTTTCTAATTGACAAATTATTATTTTATGACTTTGCAATATTGTTTTAATTTCATATATATTATTTTTTGGTTATACTTCAATAATTTTTCAATTGCAAAATATAATTGCATATGAAACAATATATTCTTTTTTAGTTATTTTATGCTATGTTTTTTATGCAATTTTTACCATTAGTTTTATTATAATGCTAATATTGTTTCGATTATATATTGGTTATTTAAAAAAGATTAATGATGTGATTGCTTCTAGTTATTATACATTTTGTAAATGTACTTTGACTAGTATTGTTGTCACTCAACATAACCAATTAACAATGTCAATTTTATTAATAATTTATCCAAATTATGATTTTAATCAATGATTTAAAAAAGCTACTATTGTTGATAATCTTCGTAAAACAGAATTATTAACACAGTTTAAAAAACAAACAACACCACCTAATCTTTACTTTAACTAAATTCAAATATTAACAAAAAAAGAAGAAAGAATGTGGAAAAATGACAGGTTTTAAGTTATTATTTAAAAACAATTTTAAAAACACAGTTAAAAATAAAATTCAATTTATTGGTTTAGTTGTTTTGGTATTTTTAACTAGTTTTATTTTTACAATTATTGCAGTTTCTAAACAACGAGTAGAAAATAATTATAATAGTTTTATTTCTGAACAATTAAGTAATCAACATGATTTTGTTGTTAGTTTTGCTAATTCCACTTATGTTAAAAATTCAAATAGGGAACCGGATCAGTTTGAAAAAATTACAGATAGTGGGATTCGTCAAAACGCAATTTTAGAATTTGTTAAAGAACAATTAAAGAATAGAGATGAACATTTTATTTATAACCGTGTTGAAGCACGAACATTTACATTGGGGAATAATAAAGTTATTAAAGCAGTAACATTAAATCCTCATCAAGAAATTGATAAATTTATTGTCGCTAATGGAATGCCATTAAGTGTTTATACGAAATATTTATTATCAATTAACCAAGAAACAATGCATTGGATTTATTTAACCCCTGAGTTTGCTCGCAAAAATAATATTAAAATTAATGATATTATTCGATTACAACCCGATAGGTATGGAACAACAATTAAAGTTGCTGATAGTGAATTAAAAGATGTTGATTTAACTCCATATGAAAAAGAAGATATTAATAAATGATTGCCGAAATCACCATATGCAAATGAAAATTGGTTCCGAGTAGTTGGATTTGGACAATCAGCGGATTATGTTACGCCAATTATTGATGCAGTACATCCATTTCCGAATATGAAAAATGAAGGAATTGCATATTTAGATCCACGATTGTTTGGATTAGTTGAAGATACAGTTGAAGATACAGCTGGTCATAAATATCCAGTAACAAAATTAGATTTAACAAAACAAATTTTAATTCCAGAAAGTCAATTAGAGCGAGAAGTTTATTATGTTGGAAAATTTCAACAGACAAAAGTTGATCAAATGCGAAATAATTATAGTCAAACAATCAATAATTATTTAAATACTAATCAGGGGAAACATATTGGTTTACATGGATATTACGTCAAAACATTGTCAACTGGTTTACCAATTGCTACTTTTCGGACAGATAATCGTTATGAATTTGCGAAAAGAATTACATATTTTACATCAACATTAAATGCTTTTATTAGTGGTTCTTATATTTTAATTACGATTTTATTAATTATTTCGTTCTTTGTGTTAATTCTAGTTGTTCGCCGGCAAATTGATGCAACTGGACCACAAAATGGATTATTACGAGCATTGGGATATCGACGCCGTGTGTTAACCTTTAGTTATATTTCCTATCCATTAATGATTGCATTAATTGGTGGGATAGTTGGTTATGGAACGGGGATTAGTGGTCAATTTACTGTTAAATATTTATTTGGTTCATATTTTAATTTACCATATGGAAATTTTGTATTTGCACCATTAGCATTAGTAACTTGTGTTTTATTTATTTTCGCTTTGTTAACTTGTGTCACAATGATTAGTGGAACAATTATGATGGTTTCAAGAACACCATTACAATTAATTCGTAAAGAAAAAACAGTTTCATATGGTCGTTTTAAAAAAATTGTTTATAAAATGTTTGCAATTCGTAAAACATTTGATGCACGATTTCAAGCAGTACAATTATCTAATTCAATTGGAAAAATGGTTGGGGTATCTTTAACGATGATTATTAGTACCATTATGATTACGATGTCAACAACAATTCCAATTATCTTACAAAATAATATTCGTTATTCATATGAAGGAGATAATTATAAAACTTTAGTTGAATATAATAGTCCGATTTATAATTTACCAACAAGTTTTTTACGAACATATGATCCAAGTAAAAAGCCATGAGATAGTAAAAAAAGTCTTTTGATTAATACAAATATGACAACAGATGTTAATCAATATCTTAATGACTTTGAAACAGGGCAAATTAATTCCGAAAATTTTGCTCCAACATATCAAGCAGATGATATGCGATCGTTATTATATCGTAATATTTCCAAAGAATTTTTACAAAGTAATAAATTAACTTCAAGTAATCCGGATTTATCAAAAGCAATTTGTAGCACAACATGAGGTGACTACAATGATTTTGGTTTAAATCTTTTAACAAAATCAACCATTGAGAAATATTTACGAACAACAGAAACAGCACAGGAACATATTGATATGTTAGAAAAATCTCGATTATTTTATTGAAAATATCGGGAAACTGTTGGATTAAACATTAAACGTGCAGATTATTTTGATTCACGAGGGAATTTAAATTTAAATGATAAGTTAGGGAAAAATATTTTTACCCAGAGTGATTATAAACGAGATTTTGGAGAAGGAAATCCAACGATTACATTAGCAAATAATCATTTTCGTCCAGCATTAGAACAACCATTGTCTGTATCTTTTTATGATGTTTTAGATTCAGCAACAGGAAATGAATTTAATACACGTTTAAAAAAACCAATGTATGATTTATATAATTGAATTTATGCTTACTTTGTGGAAAATGTTAATCAATGTTTTATTCAAGGAGTATATTCACGTTCTCCACAAACTGTCCGATTAAAAATGCAAGAAGCATTTAATCAAAACAATGGTAATTTTAATTTAACCTTTGGAGTAATTCCGTTTAATCCATTAACAGATGATCGGGGGACAATGATTAATGCTGAATTAAATAGTATTGAGTTTAAAATTTACGGAATTAATCACACATTTAAAAATCAAGCATTAACTAATAAAAATAATGCGAATTTAAATGAAAAATTATTTACAGCAAGTAATAATATTGTTTTAAATGAAACATTAGCTAAACGATTAAATGTTACAGTTGGAAATCAAATTAGTCCGCGACTGATTCGCAAAGCGTTAGTTGCTAGTGAACAAGATGCTACTTCGGATCAAATTTTACAAGCTTGAGATGCAAGCGATGTAACAGGTAATAATACTCAAGCACAAGGACGAGTTGGTAAATTAATGTTTAATGGGGATAATAAATATAAAAATAAGGTTTTAAAAGATGGAAATAATGAATATGTTTTAGAAAGTAAAATTGATGCACTTGACCCTAATTTTACAAAACCATCAATTTTAAACGATAAAATTGTTAATGGAAGTTATCGGGTAAGTAATGAAACGGAGAACGAATCCTTTACCGTTGTTGGTATTACTAATCAATATGGTTCACCACGAGCTTGAATTAATGAAAATAGGGCACAACAATTACTAGGATATGATAAAACCCGAAATTATTTATTACAATTATTTTTAAACGAATGAACAAATTCATTTATTAAAAACAATGATAAATTAGCACCATCTAAACGAAAAAGTTTAGAATTATTAGAAAAATTTATTAAAGAGCATTCAAGTACACCTGTTGATAAGTTATGGAATGAGTTTGTTAAATATTGAAAAGCACATCAAAGTGCAGTTAATTGAATTGCTGTATTTGAAAATGAATATCCAATTTTTAATTATAAAATTTCTAATAGTTCCAAAATTGATGATATTGAAACCGGATTAGGAACAAGTCAGTTATTTGGTGACTATAGTTTTTATGGTTTAAATGGTGGTATTAGAAGTGAAATTTCCTATCCACCATATGCAAATAGTACTTTTAGTAGTTTAATGCCAATTGCTGAAGCTCAAGCAATTTTAGGAAATATTTCAAAAGCCGTTAATGGTATTATTTTCTTTATTATTGGTATTTCTTTTGTATTAAGTTTTATGATTATTATTTTAACAAGCAATATTGTTATTGCGGAAAATCAAACAATTATTGCAACAATGAAAGTATTAGGATATCGAAATCGTTATATTACAAAATTAGTTATTGGAATGTATATTCCTATTATTGTAATAATGACAATTGCCGGCTTTGGTTTTGGATGATTATTTTTAATTATTTCTAACATGATATTAATTCGAATTGGAATAGTTTTACCACTGTTTATGAATATTATGATTCCATTTATTGCAATTGGCAGTGGTTTATTATTATACTTTATTGCATATTTAATTAGTTGATTTAATATGAATCGGATTAATCCATTGATTGCAATTATGAATGCGGATTAAGGAGGAATTAAAATGAAAAAATTACTGGCAACTATTGCGATTGGTATTTTAACTTCAGGACCAGTAATGTCTGTAGTTAGTTGTACTAAAAATGATAATTGAAATAATATTCCAATTGCTCCACCAGTTTTACCAGTTGAAGTAACTGGTTTTGCTGGAATTGATTTTAAAACAATTAATCCCCAAAATAATAAACAGACTATTCCTGAATTATTACAACAATTGGCACAATTGTTTAAAGGAACAAAATGAAACTTTGAACAGTTAATAAAAAATTATAAATTTAATAATCAATCAAAACCAGTTAATAAAATTGATTTGTATCGCAATGGTCAGTATGAATTAAATTTTAGTGATGGAACAACTTTAAATACAATAAAAATTAATAAAACAGTAACAACTTCAAATCATTTAGCTGATAAAGTAAAAAGTATTGATTTAGGTCAAATTACTGATGCACGACCAAAAACAATTTTAATTGCCATTATTTTTAACAATATGCAACTTATTTCAGAATTAGATAAGTTTGGTGAATTTTTTATTGGTGAACAAACATCAGCTATATGAAACAAACAAATTGACAAAGTTGATAAAATTGAAGTTGAACCTGATCAAACTGGCGCAACTTTAATTTCAGGAAATGACCACTGATCGGAACATAATAACCCAGCAACAGATTATTATGGTTCAGTTAAAGTACATTTTACTGTTGTGGCACCAAAACCACCAACAGTAAAAGAAGATTTGGGACAAATGAACTTAACAACAAATTTAGGCAAATTACCAAAGGTAACCATTTTACAAGTAATGATGATGTTTATTAGTGTTAATTTTGTTAGTCAGTTAAATCGACTAAGTGCTTTATTAAATGATTTATATTTAGATATTAATCCGGATAAAAAAAGTGGAACAATTACTGCCTATGAGAAATCAGAATATTATACTGGTAGTATTAACGTAACTTTTAGTTAATTATACATATTAATAGAAACCGCTTGATTAGCGGTTTTTATTTGCAATTTTATTCTAGTAGTTAATAAAAATTATTTGCATTAATTTTATTATTTAGCAATTTATTATTTATTTTTAATAATTTGATTAAAATATTTATTTTTAAATTAAAAATGTGGTATAATTAAATACCTTTTTTATCATAAATATGGTATAATTATAGTAGAAAAAAATGGTTCCATAAGAAAATTCTAGGATGTAATAATTATAAAATGTATTAAATGATTTTAAATTAATTATGTAAGGAGTTTTTATGTTGAAAGATATTTTTTATATTGCCGAAGAAGAAATGTGTAATAAATGTTGAAATCAATTAGCACAAGCAATAAAAGAAGTTAAGAATAATAATCCGCAAGAAATTAATAATTTAATGTTTTTCAAATATTATTTAAAAGATCAAATTAATACACTTGCTTCAAAGGTTATTGCAATTATTAAATGTAATAATAATTTTTATACATTATTTTGAAAAGAAGATTTGCTAAAGTCAGAGATTAAGCATGATAATGTTGCGCCAGAATATCTTCCACAAGGTTTAACCTTAAATGAACAAATTATTGATGATGTTATATTACGTTTAAATGATAAAAAAAGTTCAAATGTTTTAGTTAACGATAATTCAGAATTATTTGATGATAATATGTCAGGTTCATTTCTACCAATTCCGGTTTCTAATGCAGAAGTTATTCAAGTTACTAATGTTAAACGAAAAAGCAAACATTGACTTTGAATTTTAGTAGTTATTTCTCTGTTATTATTAACAAGTGGTATTGGTGTTATTGGTTATGAAATGCATCGACAATCATCGCATTCTAATTTAGTTAATTCTAAAAGTTTTATAAGTAATGATAATCTGGTTGATGAAGTTAAAGATGAGAATAAAGATGTTATTGAGAATGAAGGGTATAATCATAAAGAAAATGAGAATAAAGATGTCTTTTAGAAGAAAATAATCTTGATGAAAAAATTATTGATAAAGAAATAATTAATATTTCACAATATAGCTATGATTTTACTAAGAATCCGCTTAATTTAATTGAAGTACAAGCATTAGATATTGCTTTAATTAAACCAGAATTGCAGGTAATACAGATAATGCTACAATGCAGAATGCGGATGTTTTTGAGACAGCATTAATGGCATCAATTATGAATATTAGTATTTATGGAATGACTAGCTAGCAATGATGATGAATGATTCATATACTAAAGCATCAGATGAATCAATTAATAAATATAACACTTTGTTAAGTGATCTTCGAACAAAATATTATTCATCTTTTAAAAGTTAGTTCAAACCTTAAAACAACTTACTAATTTATCCCAGAAAAATACGACAGATGTTAGTAGCATTATGTTAAAAGATGCTCTTGATGCAGTGGGAAATTATTATAATTGAGCAAACAATAAAACAATCGCTTTTGTAGTAATATTAATTTAGTTTAAAAAAATAGGTGATAAACCTATTTTTTTATTAATTGCAATTTGATAAAATCAGTTTCGCCTTTAAGTAATTGACTTTTTTCTTTTGCTGTTATGATAATATAAATTAAGTGCTCTTTTTCTAAGTTAATATCTATAAATGTGTCTTTGATATCTTTAGTTTTAAAAATGTTATATGTATAATCATTAGTTGGTGTAGCATATGGTTGAACTTTTTTGACTGCTTTATCAATGACTGCTTTATCAGGTTGATCCAATAATATTTGTATTTCCTTTCTATTTACTTTTGTAACAGCAAAAACATCATTAAGGTTTTTATCATTAGTATTAATAATTAAGGGACTAATTTCATTAATATTAGAAATATCTTTTATTTCTGATAAATTATTACAACTAACAGTATTTGTAGTACTACCACAAATTATTGTTAAAATACTTACTAAACTTAATATCTTTTTCATTATTTTTATTTCCTTTCTAATAACAAATTATAAAATCTTTAGTTTTTACAATAGTCTTAAATGTTAAATATCCTTCTCAAGTTTTTAGTTCTAAACTCGTAATAGTTATTGCATATTCTCAAGTTTTTGTAATTGTTATTTTTGTAGGATATAGTGGTCTTTGTTCGGGGCAACTACCAGAAGTATTAATTAATTTTTTTTCCATGTCATTTGACCAGTAGTCAAAATCTTTTGGATTTGTATTATCATATAGTGTTTTGTTTATGTTACTAATTATACGATGTGCTATATTAATATTTTCAATATTATTTCATCTTTTCGCATTCATAATCTTGTTAAAGAAATTTTCTGTAATTTCATATGTTATTTTTCCAACAAGATATGAATTAAACTGTTCTATATTTTTAATAAATGTTTGATTATTTACTACATAAGAAAAACCGTTATTATTGGTATTAAAATTAATTTCAACTTTATGTTTTTCAGTAATTTTTCTATATTCTCCATTTATCGATGATTTTTGTCATAAATATTGAATTTTAGTATTATCTTTAATTTCCATTTTTAATTTGAGGAACTAATGTCTGATTTATATTATTAGTTTTTAAATTAACAATTTGTGTTGAAGCAATTGTTAAAGTCGCTGTTAATAAAACAGCTAGTAAGCGCTTCATACTGAAAGACCTCTTTCTATTTAGAGCCTCCTATTTTAATTTTATCGTATTTTTAATAGAAAGTATGTTTTAAATTTATATCTTTAATTAAAAAGGGGATAATTGTTGTTATCTCAAATAAAATTTATCGTTAAAAGTTCCAATTATTTTTTACCATCAAATATAATTTAAAAATCACCTATACTAGTAAAATAAATTAAAAAATGATAAAATATATATTGTACAAATATCCTGCTATAAAATTGACAAGCATAAATTGAGTAATTTAAAAAATAGATGGAGAATAGAATGCTTAGAAAAGGTAAATCAAATTCATGATATTCAATAATATCATTTTCAATTTTTAAAATCCGCCGTTCAATGGCAGTTTGAGTTTTAGTGTTGTTGTCACTTGTTTTATTTGGGGCAATTGCAATTACTCTTTTTTTATCTTCAACAAATATTTACGATTTTTTAAAAAATTTTCAATATGGAGTTTTTATTTTTAATAATATTTTATTATTATTGTTTGTTTTGTTAGTCATCATTAAAATTTTTGGTCGAGAATTTGAAGATGGTACATATTTGCTCTTAATTTCCAAACCATATTCTCGTTTTACTTTATTTTTCTTAAAATTAATTTCACTTTGAATTTTGATTATCTTTTTCTTAGGAACAATTATTTTGTTTGCGTTAGGAATTGGTTATATTGGCTATTTAATTAATAATAATTCAGAATATTTAGAAGTTTATCAAAATTTATTATTAAAATTACTTTTGTATTCTTTAGCATTGTCTTTTTTTGCATCAAGTGGTATTTTATTTGCTGTAACTTTTTTAAATTCGCAAGTAGTTTTGTTAATTGTTGTTATTTTCTGTAGTTTATTTTTAGTTGGGGGGATGCCATATTCGTTAATTATGAGTTTAGCGAATACAATTGATTTGTCATTTATAGAAACTAGTATGACTAAACAAAATTATCCCGTTCCTATTATTAAAAGTACAATTAATTTTAAAAGAAATTTAGAAAAAAAATTAATTAAATATAATAATTTGACTAGTAAAATTTGAGATTTTTATAATTCGTGAGATTACGATGATTTAGATAAAGTTTTTAAAACGCGCGACTATGAAAATATTACAAGTGATCCTAGTTTACGAATTAAACGATTAGAATTTTATCAATCATTAGGTTTAACAAAACCGAAAGAAGAAAGTTATACAATTGAACAACTTAATAAGTGAGATAAAATAACAAAATATAAATATGATAATAAGGATGAAACTATTTTTGAGATTATTAATAAAGTTGGCGGAAGTAATCTTAAAATGAAATTGAATTTTGCAACAAATTTCTTTTTTAAATCACCAGGAGAATTAGATCCAAATAATGAAATTCATCAAGAATTACTTGACTGTATTAACTTTATTGAAAAAAGTGCAAAATCATGAGAGTTGTATCTTAGAACAAATGATTTAAATGGAAATTCGTTATTTTACTTTGATTTAGATAAATCCTATTATAGTTTAATATCATCTGATGGGAAGGTAGGAACCGAAAACCGAAAATTGTCAGAACCAAATGGATTTAATCCAGTAAATGTTTTTCGTGCCGAATTTGCTCGGACTGGAATTTCACCAGCTGATTCCGAATATGATAATGGTCCTGACTTTCAAGATTGAATTCTTAATTATTTTGGAGCTGAAGATAGAATTGAGGATGGTTTTGAAATTAAAACACTTTATGTTTTAAGAGAAATTGAAATTAATATTTTAAAAAAAATAATGGATTATAAATTACTTGAAGCTGTGCCACTTAAAATAAATACAGAATGACAAAAATATGATGATTTAATGCAAACGTATGAATTAATTTCTAAAATTAATATTATTGAACATTGAAATCAAATTTGAACAAGTTCTTTATCATATGTTCCATTTTGATTTGAACCACTTCAACGAAGCAACATTAATTTTAATGTTCAAAATAATTATTTAATGAGTTATCAGGATTTCCCAATATCATTAAAACAAGATAAAAAGGTTGACCTTGATGTGCCTCCATTCTTAAATATTAATTTATTGTTATATATTTATTTAGGAATATCTGGTTTGTTTTTAGTTAATGCTTATTTAATTTTACGTCGCAAAAATATTACTTAAGGCAGGAAGAAGGAGATGTTAAAGCATGAATAATAATGCATTAGTACTTAGCGATGTTGCGATTGCTTCGCGTAATTTTAGTAAAAAGTTTAAAAATAGTATTGTTGGTCCGTTTAATTTTAATGTTAGTCGTGGAAAATTACACGCCATTTTAGGTGCTTCTGGAAGCGGAAAAACAGTTTTTATTAAATCTTTAATTGGTGGTTTAAAAGGTTTTAAGGGTGATATTACAATTTTTGGGAAAAAAGCAACAAAAATTAGTATGAAAAAAATGATTGGTTATGTTCCTGAGTTTGTTACTTTTCCTGAAAACATTAGTTCTTATAATTTTTTAAAGTATTTAGGAAAAACGAATGGTTTGCGGGGGAGATATCTTCGTGACCGAATTGAATACTTAATGAAATCATTAGAAATTTGAGAACACCGTGATAAAGATGTTAATTCGTTTTCATCAGGAATGAAAAAAAGAGTAATGATTATTCAGGGTATTATTCATGACCCTGAAATCTTAATTTTAGATGAACCAGAAGCAGGATTAGATATTAATAATCGAAAAAAAATTATTTTTTACTTAAAACAATTAACACTACGTGGTAAAACTGTCTTTTTTTCATCCCATTTACTAGATGAAATTAAGGATTATATTGATGAATTTACAATGGTAATGAATGGAACACAAATTTATACGGGACAATTAGCTGCTTTTAATATTAAAAATAGTTATTATTTGGTGACTAATAATCCCCAAGCAATGATTCGTTATTTTAATTCAAACCGAATACCAAATTGATATGATCGAGCAAATAATTCGTTAAATTTTGTTTTAAATTCACCATTACATTTATATTATGTCACTCAATATGCATTAAAAAAACGGATTAAGATTGCTAAAATTAGTGAAGTTGAATTTTCATTTGATTTTTTATTACAAAAATTAAATATTACGTTACCTCCCAATATGACCACTAATCGTAAATTACGAAAGAAACAGTTGAAGAAACAGCAACAAGGTTAATCAATTAGAATAAGTTTTAAGTAGGATTATGCAACAAAATTAAAGAAGATAGGTTTTAAAAATATTTTAATGGGCATTAAAGTATTTTTTTTTATTATAATTAAACTAGGTCCAAATTATTTTAAAAAGGAGCAAATTGTATGGAATTTGATATTTCAAAAGAAAAAATTGAAAGTACATATAAAAAAATTAAAAATCATATTATTAAAACACCATTGATCTTTGCAACAAAATTAAGTCAAATTACTGGCAATGAAGTATATGTAAAATTAGAAAATTTACAACGGGCTGGTTCATTTAAACTACGTGGGGCGTTAGCAAAAATGATGGAACTTAAACCAGAAATAATTGCAAAAGGAGTAGTAGCAGCGAGTGCTGGGAATCATTCACAGGGGGTTATTTTTGCAGCTAATTTATTAAAAGTACCAGCAACAATTGTGATGCCTCAAACAGCACAAATTAGTAAAATTAATGCAACAAGAAATTATGGTGTTGAAGTAATTTTGCATGGTGATTTCTTTGATGATGCCAATAAAAAAGCCTTAGAAATTGCTAAAGCAGAAGATAAAGTTTTTGTTCATGCATTTAATGACATTGATGTTATTAGTGGCCAAGGTACAATTGGCATTGAAATTTTTGAAGAATTACAAGATCTTGATTATGTTCTTGTTCCAATTGGCGGCGGGGGGGGGATTTTATCCGGAATTGCCACGTATATTAAAGCAGTTAATCCAAAGTGCAAATTAATTGGAGTACAAACACAGAATGTTCCAAGTTATTATGAAGCACGAAAAATGAATAAACCATTTTCTGTTCAAGGTAAATTATCAATTGCTGATGGAATTGCTGTTAAACAATGTGGGGATATTACTTTTAAAATTTTAAATAAATATGTTGATGATGTTATTTTGGTTTCAGAAGCAGAAATTGCAGAAACAATTTTATTTTTATTTGAAAATTGTAAAATTGTTGCTGAAGGTGCTGGTGCGGTAACAACCGCTGCAGTATTATTTAATAAATTAAATGTTAAAAATAAGAAAATTGCCTGTGTTTTATCAGGGGGTAATATTGATGTAACAACATTTTTAAATATTACTAACCGTGCTTTAATTAACCAACGTCGTCGAATTATTTTAAAAATTGATGCCCCATTAGGGAAAGGACATATTAGTAAAATTACTAATATTGTTGATTCGCATGGTGTTCAAATTTATCAAATTTCTGATTCACAATTAGAAAATAGTCTTGAAATTAATCGTGAAATTATTCGCTTAGTAATTGATATTAATATGAGGATTGAATTAACAAAGATTGTTGTTGATTTGGAAAAAGCAGGATATACGGTAATGGAACAAGAATTTATTAATTCAATTACACCATAATGGAATTAATTCATACTGTTCAAGCACCACAAGCCGTAGGTCCATATTCCCAAGCGATTAAACTTGCAAATGGGTTTTTGTATATTTCTGGACAATTAGGATTAAATCCTACAACAATGCTTTTAGTTGATAATATTAGTGATCAAACAAGACAAGTATTAGCAAATATTAATGCTATTTTAACCGCTGCAAAGTATACTAAGGATAATGTTATTAAAACAACAATTTTATTAAGTGATATTAATGATTTTGTTGTTGTTAATGAAATTTATGAATCCTTTTTTAAAGAGCATAAACCGGCACGTAGTACTTTTGCTGTTAAAGCTTTACCAAAAGCAGCTTTAATAGAAATAGAAGTCATTGCTTTTAAAGAAAATAGTTAAGACAAATTATTTTTAAAAATATTTATATTAAGCAACTTGGTTGTTAAAAACACTAAGGTGCTTTTTTTTTTTTTTTTTTAATAAGTATAATTAAAAGTGTCTTACAAAAGGAAGGTGACAATTAGATGAAACGGTTATTAACAATTTTTAGTGTTTTTGTTTTAGGTTTCGGTAGTAGTTTAGGTGTTGTTAGTTGTACAGTGCGAGCAAAACATGAGCCTGAAGAGGATGAAATGGAAGGTCATCAAGATCTTGAAATTTTAAATCAAATAAAAAAGGAAGCAAAGCAAACTTTATCAACATGATGACAAACAAAAACAATGATTGATATTATTAAGGAATATCCAGAGCAAATATCATCATTTGAAGAACTAGTCACAGAGTTAAAAACAAAAAATGATGGTTTATTAACTTTAACGAGCACAGCAATTAGTAAATATCGTTTTTTACATCAGTTGCTTGTTGGTTTTAAAGCAGAGTTTAATAATTTGAATCAAGATTTACAAGATCGATATTCAAATTATTATGTTGATACAATGCCATTATTCTTAGGAGAAAATGATATTTCATTTACTTTGTATAATATTAATTTTGAGAACATAGCAAAACTATTAGAAGATACTCCCCAAGCAGTATTAGGAATTAGAGTCCAGGTTAATATTGCTTATGAAGTGCGCTTTAAAGAATTATCACCAGTGCAGGATAACATTAATAAAAACGTAGTTATCGGTAATAATATTGATATTTTACATAATATTATAAAACAACTTGCAGAATATTTTTCTATTTTTATTGATAATATTTTGAAAAAACTAGATTATAACATTATTATCACAGAATTTAGTAATTATGTAGATTTGCCCTTGGTTTCTGTATTTCGTTCATTGATTGAACAAAAAGTAAAAGAGAAAAAAATTATGTTTTATTGAGTTAATAGATTTAATAATATTAGTGGCATAATGCATGATATTTTCAAAGAGAATAAATACTTCTATAAAGACGATTCAGTATTAAAATGAGCAAAGGAAGGATATAATCCTAACAAATTAACCAAGGAAAATTTTTTAAAATTTTATAAACAAAAATATTCTTTTAAAGAAATAGGTGATTATTATGTAAGAGGAGTCGCAACATATATTAATTTGGAGGATATGTTCATTGAGAATATGCCATTGACTGAGGAAGGAGGAGGGTATAGAGGCCAGAAATTAAAAACACCTGTTAATGTCCTAGTACCAAAAGATAAAGTTGACCAACAATTGGAAGAATTTGCGAAAGTAACAATGGATTTTTGACATTATTATCAATTAGAAACATATAGTAATGGTAATCTTGTTTTTAATATGAATCAAACAAATTTTGATGAATTAGTTAAGAGTGCTAGTGTTTTAGAACAAAAAGGAGAAATAATAACCTTGTTGCTAATCTTTAAACTTATTTTTAATTTTTTTAAGAATACACTAAATTTAAAAAGTAAGTTTTCCACATTTATGAATGCTAATAGATATAAATATAAAGTTAATTTCATTAAAAAGCAACAATCTTTTGTTGTAGAATTATTTTGCTCAAAAGTTAAATGTCAGGATGAAACTATTGTAAATTTTTTTTTATAATTTCTTTGCTTATAGTTTTAATATAAATATTCATATTGTCAATGATTCGTTTGCATTTTTGCGTAAATTTGAATTTAGAGTTGGTTAGTTAAATTATAAATTGTACGAGGTTTGTAAGTGAGTTGTAAGTTGAAGAGCAGGTTATAGTTATTACTAATAATTTTGTTGTTTCACATAACATTTAAAACAATATTTAGTTGTAAGACAATAGTAAATAGTTATAAAAACTAATTAAATAGTAAAAAAGATAATTAGGGAAGAAATTAATAATATTCCAGCAATAATTAATAATATTTTTCGAGTTTTTTTAATTATTGCTTCTTCATCAGTTAAAGTAGATTGGTAACGACGACGATGATCATTAAAGTAAGCTGCGGCTTGCTTATTTTTATATCATCCTAAAATTAATCAGATTAATAAAATTAAAACGAAGAAGCTAACAACAATTCATTCTGTTTTTTTAATATCTTTAAAGGCAAAAATTCCTAATAAAAAACTAATTCCAAGTAAAATTGCACTAGTTAAAATAGCAATTAAATAATGATATCAAGTAATTTTTTTTAGTTTTTGATAATTTTCTAATTTTATTGTTTGATTATGGTATGTTTCCTCAACAATTTCTTTAACTTCTTTTTCATGAATTTCTTTTTCTTCTTGTTTTAATTGATGTAATTCTTTAAAAATATTTTTCTTTTTTGCCATCATTGCCCTCACATTAATATTTTTTAAATTTATTATTAAATTATATTGTATTTTTTCAAAAAGTAAAATATAATTACATAATATAAAATTATATTTTGTATCAAGTACATTATTTTTGAATAAGTTATTTTAAGCACATTATTTAATTAAAAGTTGATAAAAGGGACACTTTATTTTTCCTTAAAACTAGGGAGGGAAAAAATATATGAAAAATATTAAAAAAGAGAAAGATATTTCTAAAACCAATTTTGATATTAGCAAAGAATATGATAACAAGTTTATTAATGTTGATTTAAATTATCAGCAAACAAATAAACGAACATCACTTTTTACTGAAATGAAATATAAAATGGCAATTATTAATCATCATCGTCGGGAATTTTTTGATCGTTTTCCATTAATAGGTTATTCATTAAAAAGAATCTTTTTTGCAATTATTACTTTGTTGTTAGCAATTTGTGTAATTTTTATTTTATTACGGTTAGTAACTCCCGATGATATTTATATTAAAGATATTGATATTGATAAATTAAATATTTTACCAGGTACACCAGAATATAATGCTTTGCTTGAACAAAGAATGAAAATTTTTGGGGTATATGGTTCAATTTGAAGTCAATTAGGAACATATTTGCGAAATATTATGCCTTTTATTAAAAAAACAATAATTGTTAATAGCGCTTTTGATCCAATAACTGGTGAGTTAGTTGGTGAAAAAGTTACAACATGATTTTATTTAGGAGTTGTTTTTTCAACAGCAGTAGCACAGCCAGGAGAATTAGTATCAGATATCTTTGCACGAGCAATTCCATATTCATTTGGTTTTGGGTCAGTCGCTGTTTTGTTAGCTTATTTAATTGGTGTGCCGTTAGGAATCATTGCTGCAAAAAATAAAGAACGTGGTGTTGATAATACCATTAATGCTGGTTCAATTATCTTTTTAGCAATTCCACCAGTTGTTTTAGTTGTAGGGATTTATTTAATTTCAATTAATGTTTTTTATGCTCATGGTTTATTTAGCTCGGGAACTTTTGATACTAAGTTTTGACCAGTTTTTGCAATTTTCTTAATGATAACACCACCAATTGTCATTAATACAAGACGATATGTTATTGATGAAATGACAGCCGATTATACTAAGTTTGCACTATCAAAAGGAATGACTAATCGTTATATTTTCTATATTCATATTTTTCGTAATGCGGGGATTCGAATTTTTCGGTTATTACCAGCAGCTTTTGTAACAACAATTTTTGGAGCAAGTATTTTTGCTGAACAAAATTGAGCAATTCCAGGGATGAGTAAATTTATTGTGTCGGGAGTTGGAAACAAGGATTCTTTTGTTGTTATGGGATATATTTTATTAACAGCAACGGCTGGAATTGTTACTAGTTTAATAGCGGATATTATGATGGCGATATTAGACCCACGAGTAAAATTAACAAAATAAAGAGAGGAGCAAGATGATGCGAAGAGTCACAGATGAAGAGTTACTTGATTTTCAAAGTTATGATATCAATAATTTAGATCCAAGTTTATTTGAAATTGTTGGGCCACAACTAGAAGAGAATGAACGAATTTCAACGAAATCATATCGTTATTGAAAAGTAGTTGGTCAAATTTTAATTGCTAAAAAAACATTTATTGTTTGTTTATTATTATTACTTGCAATTGTCTTATTAACAGCAATTGTTCCAATTGGTAAAATCGCGAATCCGTTACCTGCTGATTTACCAATTCCTAATTATCAACAACCTTTAGCTCCAAATGCAACTTATTTATTTGGACTGGGAATGAATGGTGAGAATTATTGAGATAAAATTTGAATTGGAATGCGAACTACCTTGTTATTTACATTAATAATTGCCTTAATTCAAATTTTAATTGGGGTTATTGTTGGTTCAATTTGAGGGTTTTATAAAAAATTTGATATTTTATTTATTGAAATTACACGATTTCTAAATTTAGTACCAACATTAATTTTATGATTAATTATTATTTTTGCTTTAGGTAAAACAATGCCAGTCATCATTTTTGCCGTATCACTTACTAGTTGAATTACTTTGGCAGAGGTTATTCGGGTACAAATTATTTTAGTCCGAAATACAGAATATAATCTTGCTTCAAAAATGTTAGGAACATCGGGACCAAAAATTGTGACAAAAAATATTATGCCACGAATTTTACCATTAATTATTCAAACAGCATCTTTTGCTGTTCCAATGGCTATTGCAATTGATTCAACATTAAATTACTTTAACTTTGGTTTTGTACAAGGACGTGAAAATACGACATTAGGATTTATTTTAAATGAAGTATTAGCATCTAGTAAGTGACAAGATTATCCACATTTATTAATTATTCCTATTTGTTTTATTGCTGGAACATCGGTTTTATTCTTCTTATTTGGAAAAGTATTTGCTGATTCATTAGACCCCAAAAACCATTATAAATAAAAATGACATATTAAAGGAGAAATTGCTTTATGGAAAAAGAAATTGTTATTTCAATTAAAAAATTAATAATAAAATTTAAAACTCGTGCTAATGTTTTAACTGCTATTCGAAATATTTCTTTTGATATTTATGATGGTGAAACATTAGCAATTGTTGGTGAGTCGGGAAGTGGCAAGTCAGTTATGACCAAAACATTTACTAATATGTTAGAAAGTAACGGATGAATTAGTAATGGTTCAATAGTTTATTCGCCTTCGAAAAATATTTTAGCGGATGATTTCGCATATTTTCGAAAACCAGTTCATTTAGTTGATTTTCATAAAATTTTATTAGATAACAGCCTACAAAAAAATATTATAAAGTATAATAAAAAACGAATTATTAGAACAACCCAAAAAATAAAAATGATTAATAGTTTAGAATTAACTAATTTACAAGCAGAAATTGTTGCTTTACGAAATAAAATTGAAGTATTAAAAAAACAAATTGGTTTTAGTCATTCCAATCGAATTAATAATAAAATAGGAAAACTTAATGCACAATTAAAAGAATATAAAAATCAACAAGAGATGTTGTTAAACCCTGAATTAAAACAAAAAAAGATTGAATTTTTACAAAGTCGAATTGTTGATTATAATAATGAAATTGATAAAATTAAAAAATTAACTTGAAGAGAAAAACGGTTATTAGGGAAAAATATCCAGTTTTTAAAAAAATATTTTGAACAAGGAATTATTCCTGCACCAACAGAATTTAGTAAAATTCAAACTTATTTTAGTAAAAAAACTTATACCGATGGAATTCGTTATCGTATTAACAAATTAAATCAGTTAATGGTTATTGGTGAACCATTAAATGCTAATAATTTTACTAATGTTTATGAAGAATGAAATTTAATTAAAAATTTTGAATTTATTAATAAATTAAAAGCGGCAAAACAAATTAGTAAATTACGTGGTCCAACAATAGCAACAATTTTCCAAGATCCAATGACATCTTTAAATCCATTATTATCAGTTGGTTTTCAAATTTCAGAAGTATTACGAAAACATCGTAAATTATCACGAGCAATGGCCAAAAAAACAGCGCTTGAATTATTAGAAAAAGTTGGAATTCCAAAGGCTAAAAAGAGTTATCATGATATTCCGGGAATGTATTCGGGCGGAATGCGCCAACGGGTAGTTATTGCAATTGCTTTAGCTTGTCAACCAAAAGTTTTGATTTGTGATGAACCAACAACAGCCTTAGATGTTACAATCCAAGCGCAAATTCTTGATTTAATTAAATCGTTACAAAAAGAATATAAATTTACTGTTATTTTTATTACCCATGATTTAGGTGTTGTCGCAAATATTGCTGATCGGGTTGCTGTAATGTATGCTGGTCAAATTATTGAATATGGAACAGTAAATGACATCTTTTTTGATCCGAAACATCCTTATACTTGAGCGCTATTATCTTCTTTACCACAATTTGGTCAAAAAGGTGAAGATCTTTATTCAATTCCTGGCTCACCACCATCATTATTTGCAAAAGTATATGGGGATCCATTTGCTCCTCGTAATCAGCATGCGATGAAAATTGATTATTTATTAGAACCACCAATGTTTAAAGTAAGTGAAACGCATTATGCAAAAACTTGACTATTAGATCCACGGGCTGCGAAAGTAACAAAACCAAAACAATTGCAACAATTAGAACAAATTAAAAATGATACAAAGGTAGGTGATTAAGATGAACAAAAACGAACAAGAACAGTTTATTATGGTTCGCGATTTGTTAATTCAATTTCGCCAAAAAAATAAAAAAGTAAATGCAGTTAAACGAGCAAATTTTGATATTTACCGCGGGGAAATTTTTAGTATTGTTGGTGAATCAGGGAGTGGTAAAACGACAATTGGTCGTGCCATTGCTGGTGTACAGCCAATTAAAGACGGAACGATTTATATGGACCGACATTTGATTCGGGGAAAACCACCACAATTATATAAAATTAATTTAGATATTAATGAAAAACTACGATTATTGCGGAATAATAATATGTTATTAAATAAACATTTAAGTAATTATATTAATAATTTAAAAATTAGTTATTATCGTTATTTTGAAAATAAAAAATATGTTGTTAATACAAAGGAATTAATACCTTATGGAAATAAACAATATTTAGTAACAACTGACCTTGAATTAAAGAAAGTTGATTTACTAAATTTTAATCATAGTAATAATCATTTTACCTTAGTAAAAGAAATGTATGAACATAATTTAATTTTATTAAAAGATATGTTAAAAGCTTATCAACGAATTTTTCGTTTTATGGATAATTTACATGAATGAATTCCATCATTATCTCTTGCCTTAGAAGAAGAAATCAAAGGACGTGTCCGTGGAAATATTGAAATTATTGAAGGAAGTATTTTATTATGGCATCAAATTTATAAAGCACTTTTAAAATTAGAAGAAAATCGTAATGCTTTAAAAGAAAATCTTGTATTAGAACAAGCACAAAAATATTACAATGCTTCTTTTGAACAATTAGCAAAATTATTGTCAATTCATACTAAATTATTAGATGAGGTTCATTTTTTGCATAAAAATCAACGGGCGGCTTTTATTCTTTTTGTTCCTAAGGGAAAACGAAAAAAGTATATTTTAGGTTATAATAAACGTTTTAATGTTTTCAAAAGTGATTTTGAAAAGGCATATTTAAAGGAATTACAAAAATTAGAATTAGAACCGCAAGCAAATGCACAAGCAATTGTTGCATTGCAACAAGCATATCAAACGAGTGCTTTAATGATAAATATTGCAACAGCAGATAATGCTAAAACATTAAATGAATTAGCAACCACTACTAATTTGAAAACAAGTTTGGCAGCATTACCAAATAATGAATGAAAAGAAACATTAATGACTTTAGTTAATAAAAATGCAACAGTAGAACAGCAACAAGCGATCCTTGCTGATTTATCATATTTAGCACGCCATGGGGTTTTCCGTGATCAAACAACAATTAAATTATATTATCAATGAGTAGGTAAAAAATATAAATATTCAACATCTGACATTGTTGCTTCTAATCGTTTGTTAGATTTGTTAAATTTACCATTAATTGATGAAATTGTTAAAAATGCTGAATTGTTTAAATTACCAACAAGGAGAGAAAATCGTTTACAAAAGAAAAAAATTCAAATGATTTTTCAAGATCCATCTTCATCATTAAACGATCGAATTTCGGTTGAAGAAATTATTGGGGAAGGGTTAACAAATTTTCCTGAATTATATCAAAATGCTACTGCTCGCCAGTTGTATTTAACTTATTATAACAATAATTTAGGAAAAAATGAAAAACCATTAAAGTTAGAACAAATTAAAGATCGTGATGTCAAACATTTCTTAATTTTAAGCATTTTAAAAGAAGTTGGATTATTACCAGAACATTTATCACGTTACTCACACGAATTTTCAGGAGGACAACGACAACGCATTGGTATTGCTCGAGCATTAATTATGAAACCACAATTTATTATTGCTGATGAACCAATTTCCGCATTAGATGTTTCAATTAGAGCCCAAGTTTTAAACTTATTAAAAAAATTTCAGCAACAATATAATTTAACTTATATTTTTGTTGCTCATGATTTATCGGTCGTGCGTTTTATTGCTGACCGAATTGCTGTTATTTATCATGGTCAACTTGTTGAATTAGCAAGTGCTGAGGAGTTGTTTATTAATCCATTACATCCATATACTCGTGCGTTATTATCAGCAATCCCACTGCCTAATCCAAATTATGAAAAAGAAAAGGTTCATTTCATCTATGAACCAGAAAAGGAACATTGAGATTATTTATTTGATTTACCAGAGTTTACGGAAATTAAAACGGGACACTATTTATTTGGGAATTCACGTGAAATTGCTGCAGCAAAAACTAAACTTGCTATGGCAATTGACAGAAAGGAGGGGTAACGATGTTCAAAAAGAAATTGGCGTTTTTTGCTAGTTTTACCGTAATAACCACAGTAACACCATTAGTGGTTTCGTGTGGAATTAGTTTAGACCGATTAGCAAATCGTTTAATTACCGATAATGTTTTTCGCTCTATTTTTAAATTTCCCTTAACATCTTGGTCAAGTGCATCAACAATGCTAGTTGAAGATAATAAAATTTTAGCTGATGTTCTTGGAACATTAGTAGCAACTGATAAATATAATCGTAGTTTTGGTGATCTTGCTGAACAAAAGGATAAAACATCAAAATATGTTGGAATTCCTAATGCTGATCAAAGTGAATGAAAATATAAAATTTCACCTCAAGCAAAATGATTTGATTATCAAGGGAATTTTCAGCGACAAGTTAAAGCTAGTGATATGATTAATACTGCTAAATTTGTTTTATTTCCAAAAAACTTATCGGCAACATCAGGATTATGGCGAACTTTTATTAGTGGTGCACAAGAAATTTGAGAGTATTTTCAAGCAGGTAATTATGAACCAGATTATTATAATGATCCAATTTGAAAAAAATTAGGAATGACAATTAATGATAGTGATGATGAAATTACCATTAAATTAACAAAGTCAGCAGAATATTTTGATACTTTAATGACTTATTTAGCTTTTGCGCCATTACCAGAAAAGGCATTACGACAAGGTTATAATTATGGGACTAATTATAAAAATATTTGGTATTCAGGGGCATATTTAGTTGAAAAATATAGTTCAACTTCACAAATTTTATTACGAAAAAACCCTGCTTATCGACATGCAAAATTAACATACATTGATAAATTAAATTATACTTATTTAGCAAATAACGATGTTTCGCGTGAACGTGTTTTGTTTGAATCAGGTGACGTCAATGATTTTCTAGTTGAACCAACAGATAGTAACGGTTGAAAGAAATATGTTGGTTCTAATCCTGCTAATCCAATTTTCAGTGGTGCATCAAGTATTATTAATCCTGATCCAACAACATATACGATTATTAATAATTATGCGAATAGTGATGTTTTAAATTCAAATCCAGCTCGTGCTAAACAAGCATTAAATGCAAGTAAGGCATTACAATATGATAAAATTCGAAAATATTTATCAACCCAATTAGACCGTAGTAAATTTGTTAAATATTATTCTGAAGCTCTAGATGATTCACCAACTTCCAAGTTTTTACGAAATGTTTATACAGCACGTTATTTTGTTTATAATGGGAATGTTGATTATGCGTCATATGTTGAAGAAGCATATGCAAATCATTTTTTAAATGGTAATGTGATGGCTGCTAGTCAATTGTTAAAAGATGGTAGTGATGCTTTATATCGTAACAAAGATTTATTAGAAAATGATGATAATATTTTAGATGATATTCGGAATTGATTACAAACAAATATTGGTTCTTCACGAGTTGAATTTCGTTTTTTAATGAATGGTGCATTAACATTAACAACTAATAAGTTTTTATTAAATATGATTGACTCATTTAACGCTGAGAATGATGTGATTAAAATTATTCCAGATATTACTGTTGATGCCACAGAATATGAAACACGTCGTAAAAAAGCAGATTGAGATATGCAAGCAGGAGGATGGTCCCCTGATTATGCAGACCCGTATACTTATTTACATACCTTTTCCTTAGGTGGTGATTTACAATATTATTTTGGAACTTCACGGATTTTTAGTGACCTAAAATTAACAAATAATCGTGCTCCAGATTATGCAACAATTAAGGATCAATTGAATAATCCATATTGAAATCTTTTAAAAAATACAACAGCAATTGAAGATTTTTATAATGTTTTTAAAAATTATACTAACCAAGTAGCAGCAAGTGATGAAATTACTGATCCAGCTCGTTTAGCTGATCGTTATCGAAGTTTTGCTGAAGTTGAATTTAATGCCATTTATACTAATTTTATGTTTATTCCAGTTTATGTTCCAAATGGTTCATATCAAATTCGAATTTCATATGTAACACCACGAACACAAGTTACAATTGGATATGGTAGTTCAAAATATAAACATTGAGGAATGGTTTTAAATCCTTATTTACTAACTACGCAAGAACGTCAAATTATTGAAAAACGTTACCAACAGCAATTAGCAATTATTCAAACTGATTATGCCGCCTTTAGGGAGGATTATTAATATGAAAAAGTTGTTAACATCTTTTATGGCTTTTATGGTCGTTAGTGTTCCTGCTACTGTTGTTAGTTGTGCAAAAATTGAAACTCGTGATCGTAGTAAAATTTCGTTATCTTTATTTAAAAGTGAATTAACTTTAATTCCTGTTTTTGAAAAACAACAGCCAACCGCAAAAGTAACTGAAACGATGTTTCAAAATGCAATTTATGATGCACTAGAAACAAACGAATATCGTGGTGAAATTGCAAGTGAGGACTTAAAATTTATTTATTATGATAAGGATTTAATTTCAAAATCTTGAACTGATTTACCATGACAACCACTAGCAAGTGGCGGAGCAAAGACAGCATTGTTATGAGTGCAAATTATTGCTAATAAGAATAGTATTCATTTTGCTGATAAAACTGATATTATTTCGGTAACATTATATCAAACAGAACCACTTGCATTAGATACCATTACCTTTAATTATGAAAAAAAAGTGTTAAAAACCTTACCAGTTGAAGATATGATGACTTACTTTGCAGTCCTAAATCCAACATTTTATTTCTCAGCACGTCATTTTTTAATTAGTAAAACAACTGACCGTGTTATTATTAAGGCAGTGTCAACTTCAAACCGCTATCGTGGTGAAAATATTATTAATTTTTAGGTTATATTACAATTTTATAAAATTAAAATTATTTGGGGAAAATTTGCTTAAAAGAAATTTTCTCCTTTTTATTAATTTTAATAACTTTCTGTTTAAAATTAAGATATAATTAAACTACGATAAATAGAAAAGGAAGAAAAAGATGATTAGTGTAAACGATTTCCGCCCAGGATTAACGTTTCAATATGAAGGTAATATTTACATCGTAATTGAAGCACAACATTCAAAATCAGGTCGTGGGCAAGCACATGTTAAAACAAAAGTTAAAAATTTGCGAAGTAATGCAACAACAAATATTACTTTCACTGGTGGTGATAAAGTTGAAAAAGCAATGATTGACAAGGTTGAAATGCAATATTTATATGATGATGGTACCAATGTCATCTTTATGGATACGCAAACTTATGAGCAATTAGAAATTCCATCAACTAATTTAGTTTGAGAAAAAAACTTTTTAAAAGAGGGAGTAATGGCTTCTGTCACAAAATATGATGGTGAAGTATTGGGAATTATTTTACCAGATAAGGTGGATTTAACAATAACTGAGGCAGAAGCAGCAGTAAAAGGTGATACTAGTTCTGGAGCAATGAAAAAAGCAGTGCTAGAAACTGGATTAGAATTACAGGTTCCTTTGTTTATTAAAGAAGGAGAAGTTATTACTGTTTCAACTAGTGATGGAAAATATTCCGGACGTGCTTAATTTTAATAATTCATAAAAGGAGAGATTGAAGATGAATAATAATTTTAATGAATTAATAATTGAAAGTAACCATCGTGGAACAATTGCTGTTAGTTTATTAACAATTAAAAAAATTATTTTATATGCAATCCGTGATTTGACCCATCAATATTTTGTGGATAAAGTTGAATGTCGAATGATTGATAATTCATTATTGCACATTTATATTAGTGGAAAAGTAATTGCAAAAGAAAACTTAAATGATTTAACAGTTGAAATTAATGAAGCAATTATGAAAGAATTAAGTTATTCGTTACAAATTAAACCAAAAAATATTAGTATTGCTTATCATCATTAATAATTTAAAAACCAATTAACTATAGAAAAAGAAAAAATGTTATGTGTTTGCTAAGAACTTACAAAGTTCTTAGCAAACTTTTATTTATGATATGTTATTTTAATTCTACTTGTAATTTTTTTCCTATTTGTTATAATTAGAGATAAATTATTTATAAAAAATTTAAATAATTTGAGTGTTATAATTTAATTTTTATGTGAATATATCATCAATTAAATATTAACCAAGTTTTTTAGAAGAAAGGAAAAAACTATTTTATGCTTAAAAAAGAACAAAATAAGAAATTTAGTTTAGCAGATTTTGTTTGATTAGGCTTTAATTATACTGTTGGAATTGGTTTTATAGGTAATTTTGCTATTTTATCAAATATCTCACAACCTGACTCAATTGGAATTCATGTTATTTGATTATTTGCAGTTGAAGGTTTGATCGCAGGAATATGTGCGTGAGCATTTGCTAAAATGGCTAGAGTTCATCATTCTAATAATAATGGAGCTTCATACATTTATGTTCGAACAAGTTTTGGTAAATTTTGGGGAATTTTTGTTGCTTTTATGCAATATGTTTCCTTACCATTTTTAATTACAATTCAAGTAATGATGTTGATTCGTGGTTCATTTGGAGCAGATTGAGTTTCAAAAATAAATCCAGATAAAAGTATTACTGTCCCTTGGTATGCTGCAAACTGAGGGTCATTTGGTGACTTATGATTAGATTTTATTGGAATTGCTATTTATATGTCAGCAGCAGGAATTATTTTTGGGGGGATGAAATTATATAAAAAATTAGCGAATGGAACTGGTATTATTAAATGAGTTACAGCTGGATTTTTAATTTTAGCTGGTTTAGTATTGGCAGTTCAACATGGTGGTGAAAATTTAAGTTATTGAGGACATCATACGAATTTCTCGTTGCCAGGATTTATTAAAGCTTTTAATTCATGCTTTTTCTTCTTTGCTGGGTTTGAAGTCTTTTCAACTGCTGGGAAAAATATTAGTAATCCAGAGAAAAATATTGGCCGTGGAATTACACTAATTATGTTAATTAGTACAATTTTTTATATTGTTATTTCAATTATTTTCTTTGCTGCTTTTACTAAATTTGTTCAAAATATGCAAATGGGAACATGAAGTTTAGGTTTTAAAAATAAGATTATTTTATATGGTGGCCCAATTATTATGATTATTAGTGCTTTAGCATTGAAAATAAATGTTGCAATGCAAAATGCTTTATACGGGGGAACTTCATTACAACCATTATCGGCCGAAGGGTATTTACCAGATCATTTGCGTAAGTTAAATAAAGATGGAATACCAATTCGTGCTTCAATTTTAAACTTAGTTATTACAAGTTTAATGATTTTTATTTGGTTAGCAATCCCCGATATTATTAAAGGGGTTAGTTTAACAAAACAATTTGGTTTTATGGCAACCCCAGCAGAAACAATGACTTATCAGCAACCATTTGATGTTTCATCATTAACTGAAGCATCATCAGCTATTACAATTTTTATTTATGGTATGGTAATTGCTGTGACACTAAAATTAGCTTATCAACGAAAAATTAAGATGCGAGTATGAGAATATCTTGCCTTTCCAATTGTCTTTGTTATTTTAACTTTTGTTTTTGGATGACATTATTATAGTTTAATCAATAATATTGTTATTTCAGATGGAACAAAACGAGATAGTGCAATTATTGGAGCAGCAATTGAGTTAGCATTTGTTGCCTTTTCTGTTAGTTTTGCAACAATTTGATATTTTACTTATTATCGTGCAAAATATCTTCGTCGAATGAAAGAACAACCTGAATTGCAAGCTAAATTAGATGCTGAATTTGAAGTTAGAGATGATTGAAAATATGTTTCATTAGAAATTCGTCACGAAATTAAAAATTATTTAAAACGGAATCAAGCATTATATCAAGCAACAACTAATATTAATTATCAAGATGCAGAACATTTGCTCACGGAACTAAATCTTATTGTTGAAAAAAGTAATAGTCTTGATGAGGAAAAAGATGAACCAGCGAATGAAGAATAGTCAAACAATTTAACGAAAGTTAAGTTGTTTTGCTTTATGATATACTAAAATAAGAAGAATAAGAGGAGGAATTAAATGCAACCAAAACCAAAAAATAAAGTGCAATTAGTTACTATTACTGGTGGAACTGCAAGTGGCAAAACAACAGTTGCTAATAAAATTGCTGAAATTTTGCAAGGAAAAAAGATAGTTTATTTAAAGATGGATCATTATTATAAAAAATTAGATGATTTGACATTAGCAGAACGAAAAAAAATTAATTTTGATCATCCAAATGCCCTTGATTTAGAATTATTAGTTAATCATTTACAACTCTTAAAAAATCATCAGAACATTCAAATGCCAAATTATGATTTTACAATTTCTAATCGCTCAATACAAACAACGGAAATAAAAAGCGGTGATGTGATTATCCTTGATGGTATTTTAGGTTTAGCATTAGAAGAAATTCGCAAATTATCGGATATTAAAATCTTTATTAAAACAGAAGATGATATTCGTTTTATTCGACGTTTAACACGTGATTTATCAGAACGAGGGCGAACAGTTGAAAGTATTATTAATCAGTATTTAACAACAGTAAAACCAATGCATGAATATTTTGTTGAGCCAAGTATTAAATATGCCGATATTATTGTGCCATATTATGAAGGAAATGAAATCGCAATTGATATGATTGCAACAAAAATTAAGGCTTTATTACTTGATAAAAAATAAAAAACCCCATTATTATTGTCTTTTTTAAGGTATAATAATCATTGTTGGAATTAAAAACAGAGAGGAACGGAGAGAACACCATGAATGAAGAAATTTTGTTAACTAAAGAGGGAATTAAAGACTTACAAGAAGAATTAGATAATTTAATTAATGTTATTCGTCCCGAAGTGATTGAAGAGTTAAAAGAAGCTCGTGCACAGGGAGACTTATCAGAAAATGCTGATTATGATGCAGCACGAAACCGTCAAGCGGAAGTTGAAGGACGAATTAAAGAAATTGAATCATTATTAACAAAAGCAAAAGAAATTAAGGAAGTTAAATCAAAAACAGGAATTATTAAGTTAGGAAGTACAGTAACGTTTACTAATTTATTAATTAATAAAAAATATGAACTTAAAATTGTTGGTGCTGTTGAGGCTAATCCTTTTGAAAATACAATTTCAAATGAATCACCAATTGCAAAAGCTATTATTGGGAAAAAAGCTGGCGATTTAATTGAAATTAAGGGAATTCAAGAACCTTATAAAGTTAAAATTTTAACTGTAGAATAAATAATAAAAAAACAATTGTTATTTAAAATTGTTTTTTTTTTTTTTTTGCTAAAACAAAAAAATATTATTAAAAATTTAAAAACGGAAAATTATTTTCTTGGTTTTGAGTATATCATAGAGTTATCTTAGTGTAATCTAAGAAAGGAAGGAGTATAAAAATGAAAAAACTTTTAAGTTTATTAAGTGCACTAACAATTGGATCAACTGCTATTCCAGCAGGATATGCGATGAATCCTTACAATTTTGAAAATAATAATAAATTCTCAGGAGAATGAAGTTATGGTGAAAAATCTTTTGATTGAAAGAATAATTATTTAACTATTAATGTTGGGAAACCAAAATTAAAAGATTTTATTCCAGTAATTTATGATACTGAAGCAAAAATTGAAAAATTAAGTTTAGAAATTAATGTTCTTTGAACAAAAATTAGAGAGAGTGAGCAGGAAAAAACTACTTTAGAACAAAGTAAGAAAGTTCTTGAATCACAATTACTAACGATGCAGCAAGTTAAAGAAGGATTAGACAAACAAATTCTTGAGGCAACAAGTCAAAATATTAGTCTAAAAGCAGAATTAGAACTAAAAAAATCATTGAATAGTAATTTAACTTCAATAGTTACTAGTCTAGAAAAACAGTTAATGGTTACTAAACAAGAAAAACTTGGTTTAGAACAAAGTAAGAAAGTTCTTGAATCACAATTACTAACGATGCAGCAAGTTAAAGAAGGATTAGACAAACAAATTCTTGAGGCAACAAGTCAAAATATTAGTCTAAAAGCAGAATTAGAACTAAAAACAGCAGAAATTAGTAAGGTAACAAAAGAATCACAAGAAAAAGTTACTGCGTTGGAAGCAGAAGTTGCTGATTTAAAAGCTAAGTTAGTAGCTAGTGAACAAAATAAACTTTCTTTAGAACAAAAAATGAAAGAAGTTGAAGCTAAATTAAATACAATTACTGAAGAAAAACTTGTTTTAGAAACTAATTTAAAAGATAAGTCAAAAGAAATTAATGATTTAAATTTAAAATTAGAGCAAGCAAATGATGAAATTAATAATTTAAATTCACAGGTTGCTAATTTGAATACTAAATTAGCAGCTAGTGAGCAAGATAAACTTTCTTTAGAAGAAGCTAAGAAAGAGGTTGAAGCTAATTTAGAAAAAGTTACTGAGGAAAAAACTACTTTAGAAGCTAATCTAAAAGAATCACAAGAAAAAGTTACTGCGTTGGAAGCAGAAGTTGCTGAGTTGAAAGCTAACCTAGAAACTAGTGAGCAAGATAAAGCGACTTTAGAAGCAAGTAATAAAGAGTTACAAAGTAAAATTGATGAATTGACAAGTAATTCAGAAAATGCTAATTTAGTTAAAGAATTGCAAGAAAAAGTTACTGCGTTGGAAGCAGAAGTTGCTGAGTTGAAAGCTAACCTAGAAACTAGTGAGCAAGATAAAGCGACTTTAGAAGCAAGCAATAAAGAGTTACAAAGTAAAATTGATGAATTGACAAGTAATTCAGAAAATGCTAATTTAGTTAAAGAATTGCAAGATAAAGTAGCTAGTCTTGAAGAAGAGAAAACTACTTTAGAAGCAAGCAATAAAGAGTTACAAGAAAAAGTTAATGAGTTAACAGAAAAAGCGCAAGGATAATTAAATTAGAAGTTGCAACATTGTTTTGCAACTTTTTTATTCAAAAATGAAAGGAAAAAAAAGAAATGAAAAAGGTATTATCATTATTTGCAATGATTAGTGTTATTGGATTTAGTATTCCAAATGCAGTTGCAAATACTTTACATCAAAATCAAGATAAAAATATAATGGTTATTTCATCAAATGAAAAACAAAAGGAAGCAAATAAGCAATTTGGAATAAAAATAGAATATAAAAATATAGAGGATTTAAAACCTAATGATTATTATCAAAAAATAAAAAAAATTAAAACAATAAATTGAAAAAAGTTACAACAAAGTAGTTGTACGATAAAAGAAGTGCTATAAAAGCGCTTTTTATTATATTTAATAAATAAAAAAAGGAATAATCAAGGTAAATTTGTTAAGTTATTAAAGAGGAGGTAAAAATGACAGAATTAACAATAAAACAAATGAAACAAATCAGTGGGGGCAAAATGTCTGGTGCTTTATTATCGGGGATTGCTGCAATAATTAATGCATGTAGTAACTCACTAACTAGTTTAATTACGACTGGTTTTTCAATTGCGTTTGCGACTCAGCAAAAAAATCGAACAGAAGGTAGTTATAAAGCAGGAAGTGGCCATCATTTAACATGATCAGATAAACATAATAATTTAAATAATGCTAATTATGAACAAATATTATTTGTTTAATTACAAATGAAATTATTATCATTAGAACAACAAAAAAATTTAATTGGTGGTGGTGCTTGAATAGTTGGATCGTTAATTTTAATTACTTTTTTTGATATTATTAAAATTAGTTTAGATAGTTATCAGATTGCTCAAGGAACAAGAGGAGAAAATAGGTTATTTCAAGAATTAAATAACAATGATGATACAATAGAAATAGTACACAATAATGAAATTTTATATGTATAATATTTAATCCTAATAAAAATAATTTTTATTTTAAATTTAATTACAGAAAATAATTTTTATTTATTTTAGAAATTAAAAACAAAATAATTTTTATAATTTTAACAATTTTAAACATTTTAATATTTGTCATTGATAATTAAGACAAAATACGATACAATAATCATAGTTGTATTTTGCATATAATCAAATATTAATTATAGTAAGATGCACTAAAAATAAACAATTTTTGGAAATTAAATATGAAAATAGAGGTGGAAAATAAATGATCGGCGTAATTTCAACAGCATATTTTACGATGAAAGATAAGAACAGTATTAAAACAGTAAAAAAATATTGGTGAAAGAACTGTGTAATTCAACATGTTAAATACCATGGAAAAACTTTTATTATAGCAACAGTAGGATATGGTAAAGCAAATGCTGCAATGGCTATTACTTACTTATTAGAAAAATATCCTGGTTTACAAACAATTTTAAATGTAGACTTAGCATTGTCAACAAACGATAAGCATGATACAGGAGATACAACAATCTCAACAAAATTTATTTATCGTGATGCTGACTTAACAGTTTTTAAAGATATTAAATATGGACAAATTGTTAATGAACCTGAATCATTCCAATTCGATGGTGAATTCGCTAAAGTTGTTAAAGACTTTAAATTGGGGTTAACAGAGGGAGTTACTGGAACAGCAGATATGTTGATTTATAACTCAAAACAATTTAAGGAAATGGTTGATAAATATGGGCATACTATTGATGTAATTGATACTGAAGCAGGGGCAATTGCGCAAGTTGCTAAAAAATCAAGTATTAATTATATTGCTTTAAAAATTATTTATAATAATGCATTATCACCATGAGATAATGATCCAATCCATAAATTTAAAATGTATGAAACAGTTAATACATTAAAATACTTATTAAGAAGATTATTTAACTTATTAAGTTCAAATTATATTATTGATTTATCACAATCTTCACAAGATGATTTAGATTCAATTAATGAATTATTTGAAATTAAACATGACCAATGAATTAAATTATTTAAACCAAATACACATAAAGTGTTATCAGGATTTGGGCCTTCATTAATGTTAGTTGATAAACAAGAAAAAACTCCTGTTGCATTAGATATTATTCAAGTAATGCGTTCAAAAGCAAAAGAAGCAGAAGGACCAAGTAAAGTAATTTTAGGAGAGGATGAATGAAAAAATGCTCCTAAAAAATGATTACGTAAATTATTATTTTTAGAACAAGTTCGTGTTAATGATGATGAATTATTATGAAATAAATCAGCAAAATATGATTTAAATAATGAAAAATTATATAAAATTGAAACAGTTGCAAATGAAATTGCTGCAGCCATTGCTGAAAAATGTCAAGATAAATCATCATATACATATAATGGGGCAACAGTACCAGAAAAATACTTATTAGTAAATTGTGATGCAAGAATTTCATTTTACATTACCCATAACCAATCACATGAATTTGTTGAAGATAAAAACTTTGGAACACAATTAGTAAGTAATGAATTTGTTAAATATTTAAATGAAGCATTGAAAGATGTTGACTCACCATATCAACAAATTGTTATTTATATGACAATTCCAGCATTAGATTATCGAAAAAATCCAGTGTTTATTCCTTCAAACAAAGGAGCAAACAGAGGTGTTAAATTTGGGGCTTTAAATCAAAAACTACAACGAGATTATACTGTTGTTGATATTACAAGAAATGATTATGATCCAATTAAAGTTGGTTCATTCAAAGTTACAATTCGTTTAAAAAGTGAATAATTAATTATTAATTAATTTATTAAAAAACAACCAAAAGGTTGTTTTTTATTTTTTAAATGATGTTATACTTATTAATAATAATTAAGGTTAAGAAAGGGCATGGAATAACGAAAAATGGTTAACGAAGAAGAAAAAGATTTAACAGCAGAAGGAGATAGTAACAACACTGGAGTTAGCCCTGATAGTATTAAAAACAAAACATTAGATTTTTATCCGAAAGAGAAAACAACGGAAAGAAAAACCCGTAGTCGTGAACGGATTTCACGAAAAGAATTTAATTTACGTTTTAAAGCTTATTTTAAATCACGTTTATTCCGTGATTATGCTTATATTATATTTGCTGCTTTTTTAGGAATGGCTAGTTATGATTACTTTATTGCCGCAACAACAAGTAATGGGATTACTCCAAGTGGAATTGGAGGGATTGCCCGTGGAATTGCGGTTGGAATTTGGCCAAATCAAGATCAGTTACAAATGCAAACAAGTATGTACTGAGTTTTTTATTTTGTGTTTAATATACCATTATTTATTTTTGGTGTTATTAAAATTGGGATTCGTTTTTCCTTTCGAACAATTGTTTATATTGGTTTGCAAAATGGTTTCCACTTTGCATTTGCTTATATTCCTGTTATTAATCCCCAAGAATTATTTTTTATTGTTAATTATAATAGTTTAAATATTTTTAGTAACTATGGTGGAATGTACCAAATTTGATTATTTGTTTTTGCAGCTGTAGCAGGGATTTTAAATGGCATTGCCTATGGTTTAGTTTATAAAGGTGGAGCATCAACAGCCGGAACTGATTTTGTTTTTGCTTATTATTCAGCCAAGAAGAAAATTTCAATTGCTAATTATAATCGAATTGTTAATTATATTATTATTGTAGTAATGTTAGCAATTCATACAACATTATTAAGTCGTAGTGAATTAACAAGTATTTATTTTGGAAAAGACTGAGCAGCCAATATTAATCAAATTCAACGTCTTGGTTTTAAAATTGATGATGGCGGTTTATATGGTAGTGATTTCACTAGTCATAAAATTAAATACTTCTTTGGTCCTGCCTTATTTGCTTCATATTTATTTGTTGTAGTCCAAGCAATCACAATTGATATTATCTTCCCAAAATTTAAATATCGTAGTTTAATGGTTATTACTTCAAAAGCAGATGCTGTTGTTTCAGGACTACAATATGTTCATTATCCTAATGATATTATTCGTCTGCCAGCACGTGATCATTATGAAGGCAATGATATTAATAATGAAGTGATAATTGTTTCCACCTCAGTTTTAGAATATAAGAAAATTAAAGCTGCGATTGTTGTTTCAGATCCAGAAGCTAAAATTTTATCTCATAAACTGGATAAACTTATTGCTAATTATAAAGTTGATAAGTATTAATCTTTTTTTACAATTAAATTGAATCAAACAAAGCCTTTTTGTAATATTTCATAGTCATGGTTTAACATTAGTAAAATATTCTTTACCATAATTTTTTCGTTTAAACTAATTTTGATATTTAATAAACTATTATAATTATCTTTACTATTATTTATTGAACTAGTTGCTAACTGGAGTGAGCATGTTTGCTTGGTTACTTTAATATTTGGAATCATTTTTGTTGTTGTCATATTTTCTAAAATACGATTTTTAAGAGGTAATGTTAAATGCGCATTGGTTTGGTCATACCAAAAAAAGTTATCAAAAGTTAAGTTATTTTTTTGATATTTATTTTTTCGTGTAATTTCAAAATTTCGGTCATTAAGAGAAGGAGAAGCTATTGTTAAAAATAAATAACGGTAATATTGCAGGTTATAAGGTTTTGGAATTAAATTTGGTTGGAGATTATCAACAACAGTAGTTGTTGCTTGATTAATAGAACCAAAATTAAAATTATAACCGTGATATTGGCCAATGATAATATTATCATTTACTTTAAAATCAGATAGGTGAGGTAAATTAACTGGTTTAATTGTTCATTGAGAACTAATATCGGTAATTGTTAATGTTTTGAAAATTGTTTTAAAGATATCATTATAGGTATTAATTAATAAGGTTTTATTTAAATTAATTTTAAGTTGATTAATTAATCTTTTTTGAAGTTTTCTAATAAAAATTAAGAAGATAAAATTTACTAAAGTTATTAATAAAAAAACAATACCAAGGGGTAAGAAGACAGCTTTTCGTATAGTAAAATGCAGATTATATGCTGCAACAAAATTAAAGATTGTTAACAAAAAATTAAAAATTAAACTTAGCAAGCATAATAAATTAATTCCTTGTCAAGCCACAATTTTATCGCTTTTTTTAGTAATAATTTTTTGATAAATTTGAGTAATTGTTAACTTAATTTTTTCAATGCTTTTTTCGTTAATCATTTTGATCCTTTCATAAATAATAAGTTATTTTTCTTATCTTATATATGATATTATAAAATTGATTAGAAAGAAAGGGAGACCTTAGAATGAAAGATTATAATTTAATTATTGGGAGTCACGTTAGTATGAACAAGCAGCAAAATTATTTGCTGGGTGCCTTAAATGAAAGTCTAAATAATAATGCTAACGCAATGATGATATATACAGGACCACCCCAAAATACTATTCGTGTTAGTACTGAACAATTTTTTATTCCAGAATTTTATCAACAATTAAAAGAACATCATTTTGATATTAATAATATTATTATTCATGCTCCTTATATTATTAATTTAGCGAACACAACTAATCCTAGTACTTTTGAAATAGCTGTTGAGTTTTTAAAAAAAGAAATTACTCGTGCTGATGAAATTGGAATTAAAACAATTGTTTTACATCCTGGAAGTGGTGTTGGCGCGCCAGAACAAGTTGGATTAGATCGAATTATTGAAGGATTAAATTTAGTTTTAACACCTAATCAAAAAGCAAAAATTGCTTTAGAAACAATGGCTGGCAAGGGGAGCGAATTAGGAACAAGTTTTGCCCAACTAAAATATATTATTGATAATGTTAAATTAAATGATAAATTAGGGGTTTGTTGAGATACTTGTCATATGCATGATGCTGGTTATCGCTTGACAAAAGCGTTAGATGATATTATTATAGAATTTGAGCAATTAATTGGTTTAAACCGGTTATTATGTTTACATATTAATGACAGTAAAAATCCTTTAAATGCCCATAAGGATCGCCACGAAAACATTGGCTATGGTTACTTGGGATTTGAAACCCTTTTAAAAATAATTTATCATCCTAAATTAGATGGGATGATTAAGATTTTAGAAACACCATATGTTGGAGAAAAGAAGCATGCGGTTGCTCCTTATAAGGATGAAATTGCAATGATTAAGGCAAAAAATTTTACTGACCCATTTCAACAAAAGGGTAAAATAAAAATAGATTTAGGAGAATAAAAATGTCCGCAAAGAAAATTATCGATAATTTGTATCTTGGTGACCGTCATAGTGTTCCACAAGATGCTGCATTAGTAATTAGTTGTGCTGAAGAAATTTATCGTGAACAAATTCAAAAATATAATATTAAAAATGATAATCAAGAATATCTTTGAATTGATGACAAACATGTTTATTTTAATTTTAAGGATTATCCAACATTACAAGAATTAGATGCTAATGTTGTGATTCAAGCATTAAAGATTATTGATAATAATATTAAAAATAAAAAAATTTATGTCCATTGTATTTGAGGAATTAACCGCAGTGCATCAATTGTTTTTATGTATTTAGTAGCAAAAGGGTACATTAATGATGATGACTTTGATAGTGCTTTAGAACAATTTGAACGAATTTATCCTTATATAAATCCAAATCCAGGTTGATTTGATTTTTTACTAAATGAATTTCCATATAATCACTTAATTTCAAATTAAAAAAACTAGGTAATTACCTAGTTTTTTAACGTTTATTTTTACAACACTCACATTTTTTATTAACACAATCTGTACAAGAAATACAAATTAAGCAAGAACGACAACCAACCTTTGGCTTACTACAAGTACGACATGAAAAACAATCATGGTTTTTTGCGGGACAACACATATTCATATCATTCACCTCTATTTTCTTTCCACTTTTTATTTTATCATAAAAGGTTTTATTATTGCTGAATGTTTTTTTGTTGTCATTCTTGATAATATTCATCAATTAATAGTTTTAATTCTGGAACAAGATCTTCTTGTTTACATGATTTATAAATTTTACCTTTTTTAAAAATAATTCCACCATTTTTACCACCAGCAATTCCTAAATCAGCTTGTTTAGCTTCTCCAGGACCATTAACAACACAACCTAAAATGGCAATTTTTAATGGAATTTTTAAATCTTTTGTATATTCTTCTAATTCTTTTACAACAGGGAAAAGGTCATATTCTAAACGACCACATGTTGGACAAGCAATCACATCAACAATGTTATCATAAAGTCCTAGTGAATTTAACATTCGTTTAGCAACTTCAACTTCGGCGATTGGATCAGTTGATAAACTAATCCGAATCGTATCACCAATGCCATTAAAAAGGAGCGGTGATAAACCACTACATGATTTAATTGTTCCTGTATGATGACTGCCAGCTTCAGTAATTCCTAAATGAAGGGGATAATTTCATTCTTGGCTAGCTAAGGTATAAGCTTCAATTGCCATTAATGGTTCAGTTGCTTTTAAAGATAAAATAATATCATAAAAACCAAGGTGCTCTAAAATTTCAATATGACGGCGAGCACTTTCAATCATTGCTTTAGGAGTTCAACCATATTTATTAACAAGATCTAATGGTAAACTACCAGAATTAACCCCAATTCGAATTGGAATCTTTTTTTCAAGACATTTTTCAACAACTTTTTTTGTATTTTCTATACTTCCAATGTTACCTGGATTAATTCGAATTTTACTAATACCAGCATCAGCAGCGATTAAAGCAAATTCATAATTAAAATGGATGTCCGCAACTAATGGGCAAGGAGAACGTTCAACAATTGTTTTTAAGACAGCAGCATCATCTTTTCCTAATACAGCAATTCGAATAATTTCACAACCTTCTTGATATAGTTGATTAATTTGTGATAAAGTAGCTTCAACATCGTGTGTTTTCGTATTAGTCATTGATTGAATAACAACTTTATTTTGGCCGCCAATTTGAACATTACCAACCATTACTTTTCGAGTATTATTTCGTTTATTCATTTTTTTTGCACGTCCTTATCTTTTTAATCTTTTTGTTATGTTACAGTAAATAATGGTGGGGGAAATTCTAAACACCAGGAGGGGAGTTAAAATTCCACTATAAATAATCAATACTTTATTTATTACAAAATTGTTACATGGAGTCCTTAAAATAATTTCAAGATAATCATACGACTAAATACAAAGAAATACAAGACTAAAATTACTTTTTCATAATTTGCATTGTTTTGTTCTAATTTTATTTCAATTTTGTTTTAAATTGTAAATTGTGTGAATATAAATCCTTAAATTAATGGTGTTAGGGAATCAATCGCTTAAATCACGATTAATTTCTTCAATAATATGTTTTTGCGGATGCTTACCTTTATTACAAAAATAAACCTTTAGGATCAATATATGCTTTATTTTGTTTTCATTCTAAAAATTTTTTTACCTTGCGCAGTAGTTATTTCTTTATTATAAAGGAAATTGCAAAAAATTTGTTTAACTTAATAATAATTTATCTTTTTATGTTATAACATTGTGGAATTAACTATTTACTAATAAAAAGATGAAAGGAAAAAAAGAATGAGAAGAATTTTAAACTTATTAATTAGTACAACTATAATTTTTGGAACTATTCCAAATTTATTGGCAAATAGTTCTTATACATTTGCAACAAATAATAGAAAGCAAATAGATAAGCAAGGACTTGAATATGAAGCAAGACCTTTATATCTAGATGGATTAATAACATTTCAATTAGATGGTAATCAAAAATTAAATTATACAAAACTACTTAATGAATCAATAGAACTTGGTGAGATTAACGAAAATAAACGAGAAGCAATTTTACAAGCAATAAAACAAAAATATCCAAGAGCAAAAATATCTGAGCTTGAAGTAGAAATTCCAGAAAATAATTATAATGTTTCAAACAATACTTTTTGAGCACATCTTAAGGTTAAAAAAACTTCTATAGTTTATCCACAAAATTTATTAAATAAAAAAGTAATTTTTAAAATAAAAGATCATAACATTAAGAAAAGAACTGCTCCTAAGTCATTGTTAGAATTAGCATCAACAGTTAATATTGGGGATATTGAATGTTTTGATATTGATGAAGAACATATTCGGAATCGTTTAGTGACATTAAATCACTCAATTTTTTCTCGCTCAGATTTTCTTGATGCCTTTGTTTTTGATAACATTGGTCAAACTAGTGCGCGAGGACATTTACGAGATAATATCAGAGTTGGAGAAAGGATAACCGATGTTATCCCTGATAATCTTGATTTTATAATTAATTATAATCCCGTTGTTACTTTATCTAGGGTTATTCCAAATCGAAATTTAGGAACTCTTGAAAATAATTTTTCACATACAATTTTAAGCCAATTACAAGAAGATAATCCTTTAATAACACAATTGCAATTACATTTAAGGATATCAGATATAAATCAAATCACTGCAAGAATTTATATTGTTAATTCTACAGTCCTATATAATGGAAGGGAGTTTAATATTGACAATACTGAATCACCCATTGAAGTAAATTTCAGGACAGATAATTTTACTTTATCTTCTTTAGCAACAAATACTAATTTAGGAGAATTACCTAATAATAATGCTAAAACAATTAAACTGGCTTTTCTTCGTCATAATTTGCATATCAAAGAAAGCGATATTAAGTTTATTGACCAAATTACTGATAATAGTGCTGTTATTGTTGGAAACTTAGATAAAGTTTATCATGCTCCGACGATACATTTTTCTGATGATACATGGCTTCCGATTGCATCAGATGATGCTAGGATTTTAACTGGTGGAACTATTCTTTATAATTTATTTTCTGATAGAATTATTGTTTCTTTTACATTAAAAAAGACATCCCTTCTTAATAAATTTAAAAAATGATTAACAAGAAACGAAAAACCAAATGCTAATGGCAAATGAACAACTTTAATAAATAATTTACCTAAGGATTATAGTAATAATGATTTAGATAATATTTTGGGATATACTGCACTATCAAAAGAGAAAAAACAAGAAATATGAAATAAAATAAATCAACAGTTTGGTTTAACGACAGTTGACATTGGAAATATTGAAATAAATGATAAGGAGCACATTCTTAATAGCGCATATCTTTTAAACCATCCAATTTTTTCTGATCCAAATTTTAAACAAAATTTTATTTTTGATAAAATTACAAAAGATACTGCAACAGGTCATTTATTAAATAATATTTTTGCAAAAGAAGAATTCTTAGATGATTTTATTACTAATAAGACTACTTTTACATTTAAATTCAATACAAATCAAAGAATAATAAATAATATAAATTTAAATTGAAAAGTAATTGGACCAATAACTGATGATACAAAAGTATGAAGAAACACAATAAATTTAATTAAATGATCAGATTATGCTAATACCTGACAGGAATTTAGAAAAAAATATAAACATATTAAAATTAATAATATTAATTCTTCTGCAGGTGGGCAAGGAACAACAATATCTAATACTAGAACAAATATTAAATTTAATACCGAAAACATTAACCAATATTTAAATTCTGATAAAAATAATTTATCTCTATTAGAATATTCCTATTGTATTTTTATGCCTCTTTTTTATGTAGAACAAAAAGCAATGTTATATATTAAAAATTTATGATTTGAAGGAGAATATTTAAAGATACAAATAGTATCATATACTTTTTCTTTCTTAGCTTTGTATCATGTTTGATCAAATTTGAAAATTGATAAAGTTGAAGTGTATTAAAAAATAGTATTTAATATGACTATTAATTGTTGCCCTTTATATTCCAATTTGCAAATTTAAAAAAAATTAAAAAGTTATTTAAATATTATTGAATTTTATTTTTTGAACTATATAATAGTAAATGTCTAGGGAAGTATAAGAATTGTACTTTTATTAAATTAATAATAAACAGCACAAGTTTAGCCCTATCAATATGACCATACTTTGTATTATATTATCTTATACTTCATGGATACCCTAAAAAACAATCTCACCCGGGTTGTTTTTTTTATTTTAATTGCTTTTTGGTAAAAAAGAAGTTATGATATAAGTATAAAAATAAATGATATACCTGTATATACTAGTAATATGGTCTAGTGTTTCTACGTCTTACCATTGGAAGAAGACGCTATAGGTTAATGCTTTTGCTTTTTAAACATTAACCATTCATTTTAATAAAAGAATCAGGTTAATCTTTTTGTTTTTACAAACATTAAGTAAAAAGGAGCAAAAAATATGAAAAGAATTTTACAAAGTTTAATGATGATAAGTATCATTGGCACTTCAGTGAGCAGTGTTTTTGCTTGCATAAAAAAATATAATTTTGATAATAGTATTTGGGTTATTACTGATGGGGGAACTATAAATGATCTTGCTTTTAATCAAGCAGCATGAGAAGGAGCAAGTAAATATGTTTTTACACAAAAAAATCAGACAACTCCGCCACAAGATTGAAAAAATTCAAACTGACGAGCAAGTTACTTTGAATCAGTTAGTCAAACTCCTGGTGATTATAAAAATGCTTATATTACATCTTCAATTGCAGGAGCAAAAACGTTAGTTTTGCCTGGTTTCAACCACGGCAATACTCTTGGTTGAGCAGCGGGACTAGTTGATAATATTATTTATATTGATGGAAGTAGTCAAAATATCCATCTTAATATGGACCAGAAGGCACCATTAGCAAAAAATATTATTGGAATTACTTATCAAGCTGAAGCTTCAGGTTTTTATGCGAGTTTAGCAACAAGTATTTATTTAAATGCGCACCAAAACGAATATAATGGGCAATTAAAAGTCGGAAGTTATGGCGGGATGGATAATCCAGTTGCTGTTTCAAATTATATGTGAGGTTTTTTAGTTGGAATTGATTTGTTTAATACCATTATTAATTCTTCAATAAATAGTAAATGAAATAATTTAAAACACAATATATTAAAACAAGTACAAAATATTAATCCAAAAATAACAACTTTGCAATCAATTGTTAAAGTTCAAAATGTTTTAAAGCAAAATGAATCATGATTTTCCCAATCATTTCAAGCTGGAGATGGCAAAATTATTAGTGATGAATTATTAGCACGTGGGGCTCGAATTATTTTTCCAGTTGCTGGCGCACAAGTTCAAGATACAATTAATCAAATTAAAGTTAACAAAGCGAATGCTAAAATAGTCGGTGTTGATACCGAACAATCGAAAATTTATGGCGAAGATTATGTTGTAACTAGTGCTTTAAAACAAATTGCTACTTCAACTTTTGATGCGTTAAAAAATATTTATTCATCAGAATGTGGTTATGATGCACAAAATAATATATGAGATAATACGAAACAGACAAATAATTGTTGAATTAATACTGACCAAACTTCCCTTGACCATCCATCATGAACGGGAATTGAAACAACAAAATGAGTTACACAAGATTTAGTTGATTTTTTACATAATACGACTGATAATCATAGTAAGGATACTTTGTTTGATAAGATGGTAAAAATATTACAGTACGCTTATAAAAGTGGAATTGATAATTATCCCCCAATTTCTGCACAAAATTTTACAAATACTTTACAAAATACATATGAAACACAAACAAAATTAAAAGCATATTTATTAGCAGCAATTGAAAAGGTGTTATAATTTTCTTAAGGTTTATTTATCAACTAATAAATTATTGTAATTAGCATCAGCACCAAGTATGGCAGTTATTAGTTGTTATAAAGCAAAATCAAAAGATGATATCCATGAAGAACTTATAGAGGATTTTAATATTTATAATGATATTGAAGAAGTAATAAATAATTTACATAATTTAAAGCAAATTAATAAACATTTAGAAGTTATTGGTTTATTTAAGGAATTGTTAAGTGATCAAGAACAACTTCGACAAGAAAAAGAACTTGATGAGAAAATTGAGAATATAACAAGTGGTATTTATCAAGACTTAAGCGATATTGAAAAAAATATTAATGATGTTATTAAAATAGAAAATCTAGGGAATGAGTTAGATATGTTAGAAGATAAAGTTGTTATTGAATTTATTAAAGAATTAGAAAAAGAAATTAACTTTTAAAGAGTTTTATTATGATTTTAATATTTCCCGACCCTAATTTATAATTCAAAATTTTTATTTATTTTTTTCCTTGTAAATTGTAAATGCAAGTGCAACAAATCTATTAATTTAATAATAACATAAAATAAAAACTACACTCATTTTTTTATCAAATTAAGTGTAGTTTTTATTTTATAATTATCTTAATTAAAATTAATTTATTTAATACAGTTAATACTTTTTTGAAACATATTTTCTATATCATCACACATATGATTTGTAGACAATGTAACTTTTTTATTTACTTCATTACCAGGATTCATTGATGTAAGCTTTTTATTAATAATTTTATCTTTAAAATTATATCTTATTAAATGTGATCTTTGTTTGTGATCATAAAATATTTGATTACTTGTAAATAATTTATATTTAATTGAATTTAACTCAAGTCCAATACAAATAATTAAATCATAATTATATTTTGGATTTATTCCATTAAATTGAAATGATTTATTGTTTCCAATCTTAGCTGTTTTAATTTCAATTTTTTTATTTTCAATTATAATATCATATTCATCATGGATATGTTTTAAATCTACATTATATCCATTTTCATTAAATATTGTTTTAACAAATGTTTCACCAACTTGTCCTAATGCATTCCCTTCAAAACCTCATGCTAAAGCAAAATAACCATTTTTTTCTTTTTCAATCATTTTTAATTTTTCTAAAACTAAATCTTTAAAAATTTTATAAATTTGTTTTCTATTCATTACATAAATTCCTCAAATCCATTATTTAATAAAATTTTATAAATATGACTTTTGCCAATATGATAACAAGAATTTGTAGCTCTACTACTATTTTCAATTCAATTAATATTTTCAAAAAGTTCATTTAATTTTTTAACAATACATTTATTTTTTATATTATATTTAATTGCTATACCACTTTTATATTTAACATTTTCAAAATTTTTTACAATTTTATTTTCTTTAAAAAAAGTACTACTAATATAAAAATCTGCTTTTTCCTCATATATTCATCGTTTACCACATTCTCTATTTTTTGCCAAACTAACTGTAAATACAGATAATAAATCTGAAAAAGGTTCTCTTTTATTTCTTGTATTATATCAGCTTATTTCTTCTTTATTATTTTTATGGTTTTTACTTCATATTTGAAAAACACATTTAATATCAACATCCCCTCCATTAGGTATATAAAATGCATTTTCTTGTAATTCTTCTTGGTAAATTAAATTATAATTTTTAACTCTATATTTAATTGAACCTTTTCCTATACTAGAAAAAAACATAGGTAATATAAAACATACATAATCAGCAGCAGGAAAACTATGATTTATAAATTCAAGTGCCATTGTACCTCTATGTCCAAAAGGAGGATTACCAATAACAATATTTTTTTGTTTATTAGGCAATGTAAATTGTAAATAATCACTTTTAATTACATCAGCTCTTCTGGGGCATATATCAATACCTAATCTTTTATTTTTTGGTAATAAATCTAAAAAACATCCTTCACCAACACTAGGCTCGATTCAAAAAAAATCATCTAAATTTTTTTTCTCAACTATTTAATATTTTTACTGTATTATTAAATAATTTTTCAGCAATAGATCTTTTAGTAAAATATTGATCAAAAATATTCTTATCATTTATTTTTACCTTTTTTCCATTAACAAACTTTAATTCATTCATTTAAATAACTCCCTTTATTTTTCTTATTTTAATAATTATAACAAATATATTAGAATATTTTAGGAACTTATAACATTTTTTAAATTATACTATAAATTATTAAATAAATTAAATTTAGGACAATAATTAAGTTCAATATTTATTTAAAAAATTGAATAAATAAACTTTTTGCTGAATTTCAATTTAAACACTGTCGTGGCCTTTCATTTATTATATTAACTATTTCATCATAATATTGTTGTGAATAAATATCTAAATCAATGCCTTTAGGAAATCAATGTCTTAAATCACGGTTAATTCGTTCAACAATAGGTTTTTGAGTAGGTTTACCTTTATCACAAAAATAAACTTTAGTACCAATATAAGCTTCAATTTGTTTTCATTCTGAAAACTCTTTACCTTGATCAGTTATAATACCTTTAACTATTTTCTTTAAAATACTAGTTTTAAAAATGCTTTTAATAACTCTAATTACTTCGTTTGGTGTTCTATCTTTTAACTTTCTTACAATTTCAAATTTAGTTAATTGCTCAGTTAAAACTAAACAAACAGATTTCAAATCTTTGCCAACTATTGTATCCATTTCAAATCAACCAAATTCATTTTTATCATGTTTAGCTTCTGCAATAGTTCTAAAACTAGTTAATTTACCACGATTATCAATAGTTTGCTTACTCTTATTTTTTCGACCATGAAAGTATAAATTACGTTTATTTAAACCAAATAAACCAAGAAAAATATACTTATATAAAGTTTTAAAACATACCGGAAATTTAATACCAAATTCACGTTTATATTCATAACAAATAATCTCTGGGGATCAATGAAATTTATTAAATTTTTCATCTAATCACATTAATTGTTGATATAAAAATTTAATATGCTTAACTGATTTTTTACGATTTTTAAAATACTTTTTATGAGCTTTAACAGCATTATAATACTTTACACTATAAAAACGATTAATTTCACGTAAAATAGTACTTCGATGTTTATCCATTGCTTTTGCTATTTTAGATAAATTTGGTTTACCATTTTTCTTTTGAAATAGTTTTGATACTAATAACTGACTTAATATAACACGTTCATCAATACTGAAATGCTTATAATTCATTATTAAATACCTTTCTAAAATTTTTTGTTATAATTATTACATATTTTTAATAAAGGAAGGAATAAGTTAAAAATGAAAAAATTACTAAGTATTTTAGGAGTATGTGGTCTAGTTGGAATGTCAGCAAATTTAACAGCTTGTAATAAACCTAACAATAATGAAAACGGCGGAGGTAATAAACCTGATAAACCACCAGTTGGAAGCAATTGAAAGTTAATTAATGACCCTGAATCTGAAATTTTAGATAAAGATAAAACTTATATTGTAATTGCTGGGAGTAAAGAAAAAGGTTATTATTTAGCAGATTGAAAAAAATTTGATTGAAAAGTATACAAATATAAATCAGTTTATCGTTGGGATGGTGTTGGAGAGCCTAAAACATTTGAAATTGATAATACTACAGGTAAAATTACAGATTGAAAAGAATAAAAGGAACTTAATAGTTCCTCTTTTATATTAATCGTACAAATTTCATAAATATAATTAATAGGAATATATTTGTTATTGTATTATACAATGCTGGACTAAATTTTCATACCTCAAATGTCTGATTAAAAAAACTATATATTGTTTGAAATATTTTACCAACACCACTTGCTAACTCATTTACTTGTTTTACACCCGGAATATTATTAACAACTCAAATTGCTGCATTTCTAATATGACATGCTAAATTATATCAACTACAACTTTCATATTGTGCTTGTCATCATTGCCCATCAGGAAACAATCCACCATTATTAATTTCTTGTCAATTATAAATACCAAAATTAAAATCATAATAACGATAAATATCATTTTCTTTTTGAGCTTGTAATTCAAAAACATTATAACCAATTTTTTGTTCTTCAATTTTTTTATATTTTAAACCATATTTATCTTTTAAAGCACCTTCAAAAACATAACCCTCATTTTGATTAATATTATAATTATTTGAAACTGAAAAATCATAATTAAATACATTACCATAGTTAGTATTATAAAACCGATTTTTGAAGGCAGAATATAATTTAATATCTAATTGCTTATATTTATCAGAAAAATAAAAATAACGTGGATAAATTTTAAAACCATTGTTAGCCAACAAACCATATTTCTTGTTATAACCTTGAACATAAGTATTATTTTCTAAATCAAAAATGGTTCGTAAATAATCTTTATAAAAATTTTGAGAAACCGTAAACATACTATTTAATAACTTTTCAAATTGAGTTTTATTAGTATTTTTTTCATCAATTAAAACATCTCTAAAATTAACCAACTTTAAACCAAAAAAGTTAATTAGAACAGTATTATATTGTAAATTATCAATATAACCACTTTCAATAAAATTACTACGATTTTGAAACACTGGCACCAACGCATGCGCAAAAAATGCTTTTAAAAATTTATTAATATCAATTTGCCCTTTCATATGTTCAAAAACATCTTTACCAGTATTAGGACTATTACCTTGATAATAATTATATGTTTCAGCACTAAAATTAAATATATTTTCTTTATTTTTCATAAAAACAAATAAAAAACCTAAATCATCAGTATACCGATAACTATTATAATCACTACCATTTCAATATTGCTTAAGGTGTGTTAACTCTAAACTCCCAGCAATAATATTTTTCTTTTCATCAATCGTTAAAATCATTCGATAAATTGACTTTTTAGTTAAAATTATACCAGTACTAGTTTTATCTAAATTATTAATAATTTCAAAATCAAAAATAATTCTTTGACTACCTAAATTTGGATCATCATAATCAGGGTTACCACCTTGCTGAACTCGAATATTTTCTTGCACAATAGCATTAATATATTTTAATAAAAAAGAACGAGTATTTTGATATTGATTATCAGTCCAAAAAATAGGATTACCATTATTATCAATTTCAAATGTTTTAGGCTCTCCAACACCATCCCAACGATAAACTGATTTATATTTGTATACTTTTCAATCAAATTTTTTTCAATCTGCTAAATAATAACCTTTTTCTTTACTCCCAGCAATTACAATATAAGTTTTATCTTTATCTAAAATTTCAGATTCAGGGTCATTAATTAACTTTCAATTTTGGAATTTTAAATTAATCAATTGTAAATTATCAACACTTTTTTCTAATTTATTAATAACTTCCACAGTATTAAAATACTTGGCAAAAGAATAAGAAAAATTAGTTAATTCTTTTAAAAATTGTTTTTTATCAACATCATAAAATTTATCAATGTTATATTGTTTAGCATAAGTATCTCAATTTTTATATAAATCCATAAACTCATCACTAGGCTTGTCGAATGAAATTCCAGTTGAATAACTATCTTTTAAAAAGTCTAAATATCACTTATCATTATAAATTAATGATTTTGATGTTTTTAAAGTCGGATTAATAAAATAATTCGTTTCTGATCAATTTTCAAAAAAAGTACTACGTAAAAACATTGTATTAATAAAATCTGTTTCATTGATACCTGTTGATTGTTGCTTTACATTATAACTTTGTTGATTTAAAGGTTTAAATGCTGTTAAAGTAATAAAAGGAATAACTAAGCTTAAAATACCTAAAATAAATATTGAAAATAAAGATATTGTTTTTTTCATATTTAACTACTCCTAACTATACAATGTTTTAGAAACAATAAAGGCAAGAATATATAAACTTGAAATTGTTAACATTAGTGGATGACTAAATAAAATTGCCATTTTACCAAACAACGAAAGTAACCAATTATCTGAATTATATAGATCCATAATAATATTTTTTGCTGATGTTAATTGATTTATAATAACTGTTATAAAACCTGTCCCAAAAATAGCGATTGCTGCAACTAATAAAACTAATCTAATCATTATTTATGTATCCTTCTATATGCTTGTTCTCTCGTTTTTGCTTGTTTAGCTAAACTTGATAATTGTTGTTTATTGCGATTAATTTTAAATTGCTTACGCTCTTTAATGTGTTTTTGTATACCTTGTTTAGTATCAGAAACTCCACGAGCTGTTGCAGAATATAATTGTGATGTGCTATTTTTAACAGTTGAACCTAATTCATTATATTGTGTTGATGTACCATGAATAGCATAAATTGATAATTTAATGATCATAAAAAAGATTATAAAATAAGCAATCGTTGTATTTGTCATTGGCAATTTAGTGTTTCAAATTACATCAAAAATAAACAAAAATACATCAAAAATAAAGCTAAATATCTTGTCTCAATTACTGTTGTTTTCAGTTAAAAAATTAATCATCTTTACCACTTCCTTTTTTAGGTTTTAAATTCTTCTTAAGAATATCAATGTCTAATAACTCTAAACGTTCTTTTATTGTTAAATCTTTAAGTTGTGTTCAATAATACTCTTTAGTATCTGAAACATCATCATTTTTTAAATCACGAACAAATGAAAGTCATTTACTTTCATACTTTTGGGCGATTTCTAATGGAATAATAATCTTAAAAAACCGAATTCCTAATCCAACATCAGATCTATGTTTTGCACGTTTACCCTCTGCTGTACGCTTGACAGATTCGGTTTTTCAAATTTCATAATCAGTAATATCTTGAAAAATACCAATTCGCATAATAAAAAATCTGTTAAAAAAATTAATTCCTTTTTTAACAATGGGTTTTTTCAAAGAAATAGGAATAATAATTCCACTAGCTAATTGGCGAATATTATTTCAAAGCATACCTTCACGTTGAGCTGTAAATAAAGCACGATGTCCAAAATGTCTAGCTAATACAATCCAAGGAATTTTACCACGATGAGTTACTTTTTCATCATGAGGACTAGTTCCGTCAATATATAAAAAACTCTCATCAAACAAAATTAAACTATCATCTGGGGGAACTGGTTTTGTTCGATCTGTAAAATCTAAATTCTTAAAAGTTAAAACTTTAACTTTATCATCTTCTAATGGATAGTTACTATAAATTTTATCTGTTAATAATTTCATTGTTTCCGACAAATAAGTTAAAAGCAGTGTTTTACCAGTACCTAATTTACCAATAATTACTGATAAAGGATTATCTCAAACAAAATTTACTAAACGAAAAGCATTCAACTGATAAAAAATATTTTTTCATAATCATCAAACAAAATAAACACATTGTAAAGCAAATAATAATCAAAACACTAAGCCGGTATAATTTAATGAAATAATTCAAATTAATAAATCAATTAAACTAAACAAAACCATTGAACCATTAATATAACAAAAATTTATTAGAAAAAATACAAACTTTTTCATTACTTAAAATACCCAACTATTTTAAAAATCATTCACAATAAGAACCAAGTTAAAAATAAAATAACAATTCAAATACCAACCATCATAGTTAAATATTCATTTTGAGTCAAAGTCCAAGTTGTAATACTTTCAACGTTAGATTTGTCAATAAATAAAAATATATGAATAAAAAACTCTTTTAATTTTTCTCAATCTTTTGCCATAATTTAAAAACTTCACATTTTTTGAATGATTTTAAAAAACATACCAAAAAATAAAACTATAAACAACACAAACGATATAACATATAAAAATTCAGGAGCATTTGAACCAATAATATAACATACAAATTGAACTCAATAATCATATAAACTCATTTAATTTAAATCTTTCAAATCATTAATTAACTTTTCTACTTTTTCATCACTTCAATTTGTTAAATTATTATTAGTTGTTTTTAGTTTTTTAGGTTCACCGGGGAATAATGCTTTTTTCATTTGTGTAAAATAATTTTGTTTATATTGATTATATAAATTGATTAATTCTGTTCCAGTTAAATGTTTTCACACATGACGTTTTAAATTTTCATCATACTTTACAATAGGATAAGAATTCTCATAAATCAAACCAATAGCTACTTGATCAGAATGTGCTTTACTAGGATAAATAAACTTATTACTCAACCAAAAACCAATATGTTTATTATGATTAGGTAAATTAATAAATGAAGCTTTATCTGTTCTAAAAACTATAAATTCTTTTCGAATAAAATAATTCTCCACATCAATATTTTTCTTATAAAAACTCACAAAAACACCTTACTTTCATACATATAACTCATTTCTATTAGTATCAATACCTGCGAACCATTTACTTTCAATTATTCTGCGAAAAGCTTGAAAACCGTTATATCCAATAAATCACTTAATATCAATAACTTTTATAATATTAAATTGACTTAATGCTGGATTAGAACCTCCTTTATAGTCTGGTTTCTGATACATTATTCAAATCAACTCGCTTTCTATTACATTGCATCGAACAAACATTTAACTTAAAATATAAATTACCAACAAATTTTTTATTCAAAATAGAATAACAAATTTGACATTTGCGATTAATAAAAAATATTCAAATTCCTAACACAATTAATCACACTCCTTAAAAAGTTTAAGTTGTCTAGAAATATTTGGTTTAAAATTCATAATTAATAATTCTTGGCCTAATTCAATTAATTTATTTTTATGTTTCATATCATAAATTTTTTCTCATTCAATTTGATAAAAATTACTAAACAAATTTTTAATATATTCACAATTATTTAAACTTAAAATAAATTTTCCTTTTATATTTTTTAAAAAATACAATAATTCTTCATAATCAAATTTGTAATGCTTATACATAGCAGAAACATTTGCAATATAATAAGGCGGATCTAAATAAAAAACAGTATTCTTATCATCATAAATTTTAATAATTTCAAAATAATTTTTATTTTCTAAAATTGCATTATATTTATTTAGTAAATATTCACATAATTTAACACGATCTAAACAATCATAATATTTTAATTCATAACGTGTAATTGAAAAAGTAGTATTTTCACGACCACTTCAACCTAAACGATTTTGAAATAAAGTTTCTCAACCTTTTTTGCCAAATTTAGGTAACGAATTATAAATATTTTTAGCTTCTTCAACAGAATTAAATTTGGGATATTTATTAATAATATTATTGGTTTTTACATCATTTCAAAAAGTCATTAAATCAGAATTAATATCATTTAATATTATTTCATCTACTTTGTCATTAAACATTAAACGCAAACCAATCGCAGCTGAACCAGCAAATAATTCTACATATCTTTTTATTTTGTTGGGAAAAAAGGAAGATATAAATTTATCAGCTTTAGTTTTTCCACCGACTCATGATAAAGGGCTTAAAAATTGCATAAACTATTTCGCAATATTACTTTCTAACTGTTCTGCAATATGTTGATAAAAACTCATTTCTTTTCGAATAATAAAAGTAGCTTGCATTGTCTTAATTTTAATTTCATCTAATAAATCTTGCATAATTATTCCTCTAAACTTTCTATTTTTTCCTTGAATTCAGATTTTATAACATAAGCACCTTCCGCTCCAATAATTAATGATTTCCCTTGAATATATACAAAATCACTTTTCTTGAATGTTGGATATTTTCTATTTTTTTCAGCAAGTTTATTTTCATAAAAACTTTTTACTTTTTCTAAAATTTGCTCACGATCACTTTCAGAAAATATTTCATCTACTTCATATTGATTTAATTGTTCTTGATATTCTTTTAACATTTCATAAGTTGCTTTCAAAACATCTGGTGCCATATTATTAGGCCACTTTGTAAAATCTTGGCCACAAATTGAAATTACTTGTTCAATACTATCTATAATTTTTTTCATAAAAATACTCCTAACATTTACTGTAATAACCAATGTTGTATTAATGTAACTTAATTATTGTTAAATAAACAATGTTAATAAACAATGTAATAAAAAACAAAAATACAAAATTGGCACACTGAAAAGTACTATTAACAACGTTAATAGAAAATATAAAATTAAAATTAATAAACCAAATAACAAAGCTAGTGTGCCACAGCTAAGATATATGATCAGTTATAATAAATATTAAAAGCCTTTAACCATCACACGGAAAAAGTTTAAAATCTTAATAATAACTCAAATTCCAAATGGAATTAAAATAATTCAAGCATCACCAAGAAAGGTCATTAATTGGGGTAACACTGCATAAACAGCATCTTTAACTTTCATCATAGCTTGTCCTAAACCACTTCAAATAGAATCCATTCCACCTGAAATAGTAGGAGTATCTGCAGCTAGAAAATTAACAGCTGTTGTTAAATACATACCTAACATTATTCCTTATCCTCCTTACTTTTAATTTCTTTTTTATCTTTTTTCTTTCCTTGAATTTGGCGAATTTTTTGATAAATTGATAAACCAATTCAAGCAAGAATTCCTAAAATAATAACAATACTAAATATTCATGTTAACCATACTGGCATAACTTAATTCCTCCTAGAAATTTAGCTTGCGCGGCACGCTTCGCGTGTTCGCTACGCTCAAAATAAACAATATTGAATAAATTACCGCTAATAAATTACGCGGATAATTTATTCATTTTCTTTTACATTATTAGTTACTATTTTATTAACAGTATTAATAACATTATCTTTTCCATACTTAGTTACTAAGGACCGCAAAATAAAATAATGTTTTCTTTCCATTAAAAAAATCAACTCCTTTCTGAGTTGATTTGTTGCACTTCATATTACAATTTACACCTTTAAAAAGTTTCTTATGTTAAAATATTTTTAGTAATAAGCATAACTTAAGAATGACCGTGTAAAAAAGTAACTTAAAATTTATATAAATAAAGAATGAATTATTAATAATACTTTTTTCATTTTTTATTTATTTTGTTAAGTTAAAAAAAGACAGAAAGGAATAAAAAATGAAAAGAATTTTATATTTATTAAGTGCTATAACATTAGGAGGAACAACATCATTAGTAACGGCAGTTCAAACAGTAACAAAGTCTTCACCCCCATCATTAGTTGATATTTTAACAACAGTCAACATTGGAAGGATTGAACTTAATGATGAAGAACATATTCGTACTAGTTTACGTGATTTAAATAATCCAATTTTTTCTCACCCAGGTTTTAGTGAAGCTTTAGTATTTGATCGTATTACATGAAATAGAGCAACAGCACATTTAGAACAAAGCATTATCGTAGAAGGAAATAGATTAATCCCGCGTCTTATTACTTTTACTATTGATTTTACTGCAGATACTTTTACTTTAGCTACTCTAATTCCAAATCGAAATTTAGGAGTTCTTGATGATAATTATTCATATACAATTTTAACAAGATTACAAGAAGAAAATCCTGAAATAGTATCTTCAGAATTATATTTAGAAGTATCAGAAGTATATGAAAATCGTGCAATAATTCGTAACATTAATGCGACATGACATCGGATTGGACAACCAGAAATTGAAGTTAATTTTACAACAAATAATTATATTTTAAATTCTTTAATCCATAATCGTAATTTAGGAGAATTAAGAAACAATGATGAAGCAACAATTAGAACAGCAATTATTAATGCAAATTCAAATTTGCAACCAAATGATATTCAACAGATTACTGATATTACTAATAATAGTGCGCGAATTTATGGACAACTTGCCTCAACTAGCGGTTCAATTATAACTTTACCAACTAATAGATGAGGATTATCAGGTAATAGGTGACGTCCAGCCTTGAGCAATGAAGATACGAGGGCTTATGAACAAATTTTTGAAAATGCTATTATTGTTCATTTTACATTAGGAGAAGAAGCAAATTATGCAACAATTAGGCCAGATGAAAATGCGAGTTATGAAACAATTGCACCAAATGATAATCACATTTATGAAACAATTAGGCCATCTTCACATACGAATGCTCCACCACCTGCTTCAACTCAAACTACAGTTGAAAAAATAACAAAACAAAATATTCATGATAGTATGAAGTCTTATAATACTGCATTAAAAATAGAGAAAGAAAAACATTTAGTTAAAATAAATGAACATTATGCTAATTTGTCTGAACAAGAACAAGAAGAATTTAATAATAAAATACGTACAATTGGTCTAACTGCAACAAACTTAGGAATTTCAGGGACTGGATTATTAACGCTTTCAAAGGTTACAAATACTTCGCCAATTAAAGGTTTAAGAATGAGTGCTAACTATCTTAAAAATATGATGTCTTCTGCTCGTACTAGTGCAGCAATAGAAACTGAAGAAGCAGTGGAATTAACACCTTTATTATCAACAAGTGCTCCAGAAGGATTAGCAGCAGCTGAGACATTAACAACGGTAGAAGCAACGACAGTTGGAGCAACTGAAGCAACCGTTATTGGAACTGAAGCGACGATTAGTACCGCATTAGCTCCTGAGACGGTAGGATTATCATTAATCATTGGTGTGTTTATTGCTGCGGGAACAGGAATTATCTATTGATTATTTAGTTCTAGTGAAAAGCCTACTGTTGTTAAACACCAATCGGATAATCAATATAATGAAATTGAAAAATATTATCAATTTTTAGCACATGATAAATTAAAAATTAGTATTTCTACTAAGGAATGAGATTTAATTAAGAAAATTTTTCAAGAAAATTATTATGATTTTAATGGATTTAAACAAAAGGTTAAAACGCAAATTCTTGGTTTTCATCAAGAGGATCATAGTGGCTGAGGGGGAGCAATTTCATCAGCTGATATTGATATTTTAATTCAAACTATGTTTTATCATTTTACAACAATAAATAAATATTTTGTATTAACAAACCAACATGGTTGAAAAATTGTAACAAATACAATTGGAAGTTATTTACAATTTGAACCAGAATAAAATCAAGAGTAAAATTTTAAAGGTTTAGAAGAAAAAAGCGCATAAAAGTGGCATAACATTATTGTGAAATTATTCTTTTCGTTTTGATTTAATGAAAGTAACAGGACGAAAAAAAGTCTATTGATTATCTGCTTTTAGTGATTATGGTTAAACTAATGAAGAAGAATTTTTTGCAGAAGCATTTACATATTGATTTTTAGTTCCAAATAAATTAAAAGTAAGATTATGAGAATTTTGGCATGAATATTTAACAAGTTATTTACCAACTTTAATATTACAACAATAAATGAAAAAGTAGAAATTTGAGTATGTAAAGAAAAAGTGGACATAAAAAATAAAATTGCTTTAGGATTGAGTTATTCTGTATTTAACAGGACTTAATCCTTTTTTAATTTGTTTTGTCGTCTAACTTCATTATATAATTTTAAGTTAGCAAAAAATATGCAAATTAATTTAAAAGTATTGCAAATATTTTGATAAAAATAGAAATTATTTCTTAAAAATATCATTATCAAAAGATAGTGCTAGAATAAAACTAAGGTTTAGCAAATAGCAAATCTTTAATTTTACTAACAAACTAAGCCTTATTTTAAATAAGGTTAGAGGTTAGAGGTTACTAGTGATAATTGTTAATTACATATTTTTATTTATATAATTTTTAATTACCATTATTAATTTCATCCTTCTAAACTTAAGAATTTTTTGTTAATTATCTGACATTTATCTGGCATTTTAATATAACAAAAAATTAATTAATACTTAATAAAAGAGGTGTAAAAAACTATGATTAAAATGTTGCAGTTATTAACTGCATGCTTTAGCATTAATTCTTTTGTTATGCCCTTAGCATATCAGAATAATAATTTACTAGCAAAAAATATGACCGATTCAGAAACACCAAAAATTATTAATCTCGAAGATTATATAACTAATGCTTTGTATAGTGATTTTAAATTACATCATCCTTCCGTGTTTATTAGAAACCTTAGTATAATATCTAAAAATTTAACTTATTCAAATGAAAATGTTTCCGTTAAAAATAATATTGCAACAAATAATAAGGAAACAAGTGACATTGACCCTGGCCTTTATTTTGGAAAAGCAACTTTTACTAATGACACTGATGAAATGCAAGTGTTTCAAACCCCGGAATTTATTCAAAAAGTAACAACAATCTATACTTATCAAACTGTAAATGGAATTTCAGGAGGAATTGAACTTAATTTTACATATCTTAATTTTAATTACAAAATTAATTATAGTAAGACAGACATTGAAACAACAACAAATACTGTCACGCTTACTGCTCCGAGTCAGACAATTAAGGTAAAACCACATACTAAAAGTGATGCTTCAGTTTATTTGGGAACTTCAAGAGGCAATGCTTACCTTAATTTAAATGTTGATATTAGTGGAACAGTAAAATGTGAAATTAATAAAATTAATGGTATTGGCATTATTTATGAAGCAAATATTGCTGATGCTTTTAAATCATTGCAAACTTTTAGCGGCCTACCTGATGCTATTAGCGTGAAAGACAATCAAACAATTCACTTTAATGGTTTAGGAAGTATTAATGGATTTGTTACTAAAACTAATTATTTTGTGAGAATTAAAGACACCCCAATCTTATAAGAAAAGAGATGACTACTAACATGAAAAAACTATTATTAACTGCAATTTCTTCTATTTTCGGTGGGATAATGCCAGTAATATCTGCGGGGATTTCTAATAATATAATTGAACTAAAAACAAAACATCTTAATAATGAACAGTTAATTGATTTTAATGCTTTAAATCAAAAAGTAGCATTAGATGTTTTAAAACAAACATTTCCGGATAAAACAATTACTGGTGTGACAAATGTTAATGTAACAGACCTAAATGTTTTTGATGTTAAGGGAACAGTTACTGGAACAACAAGCACAGAACAATCGCAAGCAATTTATATGGGCGAAGATGTTTTAGACAATAGTTATGGTGACACTGATCAAATGTTAAAAACTTCATCATATCAAAAAGATGTTATAAATCAAATTACACATACTGTTGTCCACGGAATAACTGTTGATGCAAAAGCAACAGTTGATATTTTTAATATTAATCTTGAATATAATTTTAGTAATACGAAGACAGAAACACAATCAACAACAATTACGGTGAATTCCCCAATCCAAACAATTGCTGTTCCTGCCCATAAAAAATTTTTAGTTAAAACTTACTTAGGACAAAATGATGTAAAAGTAAATTTAGATCTTAATGCGATTCTTGCTGGCACAATTTATGGTAATTATACAATTAGTAATTCAAATGAGATTTATGATTTTCATTTACCACTTGCATTAGCATATCAACAATATAGTCTTAATAATCAATTGCCAGATGGAATTTCAGTTGATATTGTTAATCAATTAGTTAGTTTCCATGGTCTTGCTGTTGCAGAAAATGTTTCAGAAAGTAATATTTATTCTGTTGCAATTGAAGAAATATAGTAATTATGAGAAAAATATTTTTACTATTTGCAACGGCAAGTATTGGAATTGCAAGTGCGGCCCCAATCACATTAAGATTACATAATTCGAATAATTTACCTAATACAATTTTTAATTCTGTTCATTATAACTTCCATAAAGATATTAGTGCGAAAAAAACAAATACGCTTGTAGAAATTGGTTTATTTTCTTATACACAGTATAGCAATAATTGAAATGCCTTTATTAGTCACTATCAAACACTTTCTTTTTTAAATTTTGATGCTTCGGCAGGAGGGAGTGGAACAACATATAGTACTAATAGTTTTAAAATTAATACTGACCGGTTAATGACTTACTCAAGTATTATTTGTCACTATATCTATAGTGGTCAAGATGTTACTATTTCATTCAGTTTTAAAGAAATTAATAATTATGTTTTTGCTATCGTTGAAATTTTAGCTACTAATAATACCGATAGCAATGTATGAGCTACATTACAATTAGGTAGTGTAATTATTTATTAAAATTATTCAAAATAAAATAATATAAAAAGGAGAAAAAAATATGAAAACATTACTAACAAATTTAATTGCCATTGTATTAATTGCAACTCCAACAGCTATTAGCGCTCAAAATGTGGTAAGAACACAACAAAAAGAACATGCTAATATTACATTATTTACTAATACAAACGATATTAGTATTAGTTCGCATGCTGGAATTACTTTTCAATGATGATATACTAGTGATAGCCATTCTAGCAATACCGCAGATTTAATTAATATTGATGATTATGCAACTAGCTTAAATGATTTTGTTCACTTGTTCCCAAAAATTAAAATATCAAATTCAGTGGGAAATATTACCCAAAACTACATTGGTTATTCTAATCCAATTTATCCTGCCCCACATAATCAAGGGAATTTTAGTAACAAACCAGTGGTATTAAATACGGCAGATTTATTTAAAATTGGGCAAAGTGTTGATACAATTATTGGTAGTTATAGTTATTCAGATACTTCAACAACTGCTACTTCCGAATCACATATTGTGACAGCAATTACTAGTATAGCAGGAAAAACATTTTTAACAATGTACTGTACTTCAGTTGCTAAAGGAAATGCAGGGCCATTTAGTGAATTTGTTTATAATTCTGCTGATACAAACATTAATAAAGTAGAATTTTTAGCTAATGAGTTTTAAATAAAATAATTTGTTTTACTTATTTAGTACTTTATTTGATTAAAATATTATTTATAGAATAACAAGTAAAAATCAACTTTTAACAAAGTTGATTTTTATTACTTTTAAGTTATTTTATAGTCTTATTTTGTGCTAAGATATAATTACTAAACAAATAATGTTTAGGTTGTTATGATAATTAGCATAAAAACACCGTAAAATTTATTTTGCACAATCTTTTTATCATTAATTGTATTAAAAAACAACCTTTTAGTTATATACTATTTTTGATCACAATAATAAGATTAATAATAAAATTAATTCTATAATATTACTTTTTCTAGGTTAAATTAATAATAAAATAATAATTACTACTTTAATATTTTTAATAATTAAAACTATCAATTTTATTAAATTTTGGTAGGGTGGCTGGGTTTGTTATGTCTGAAAGGAGTTTAATTATTATGCATAAAATATTCATACCAATTGTAAGTGCTTTTATAAGTGGAATAATGTCGTATTTAACACCCTTTTTAAATTTAGAAACAAATGAGCATAAAAATACCCAATAATTAAAGAAAAATTTACTTGTTGGTTATTGACATAATTTTGATAATGCAACAGGATATAAAGGTGGTAATGCGAAATATATTGATTTACTTGCTACTAATCCTGAATATGATATTATTCAAGTTTCTTTCTTTAAATCAGCAAATGAAGGTGAAATTCCTACTTTTGTGCCATTAGTAGCAACACATCCAGAAATGACACAAGAACAAAAAGATGCTTTTTTTGCAAATGAAATAAAACAATTACATCAACAAAATCGAAAAGTAATGCTTTCACTTGGTGGGGCTGATGCTCATATTGTTTTAACAAAAAAACAAGAAGATGCTTTTGTTGCTGAAATTTTAAGATTAGTTAAAAAATTTGGTTTTGATGGTGTTGATATTGATTTAGAACAACAAGCGATTACAGCTGGTGATAATCAAACAGTAATTCCAAATGCTTTAATTAAAGTTAAAAAAATCTTAGCAGAACAAAACCGTGAATTTTATATTTCAATGGCACCAGAATTTCCATATTTACGAACATATGCCGGAGCAGCGAGTTATATTCCATATTTAAAAGCTCTTGAATCAAAATATGATTTTATTCATCCCCAATTTTATAATCAAGCTGGAGATGGGATTAATGTTCAAGAGGAAGACCGCCAAGAATTAAAAATTGATTTATATTGATTACCACAAAATAATGAAAAATTAAAAGGTGAGTTTTTATATTTAATTACTAAGTATATTATAGAAGGAAAAGACAACTTTTATCAAATCCCAGCTAATAAATTATTGTTTGGTTTACCAGCAAACGATGATGCTGCCGCTAATGGACAAATAAAAGTTGGAGATATGAAAAAAGCAACAAAATATTTAAATAATAAAGGGTTAAAATTAAAAGGAATGATGACATGATCAATTAATTGAGATAAAAATACTGATTGAAATTAGTTAATTATTATAAAAAAGAGTTTTACCAATAAAAATTAATTTTATTTATAAATTGTAATATGAAATACAACAAAGCAACTTAAAAATGAACATCTAAAATAAAGTAGACATAAAAAAGTATGTTAACTTTATTAAAAAGATGTTCTTTTTATATGAAAAAATAAAGCGATAAAGAATTCAAAGTAAATATTATTAATTTATACAAAAGTGGAAAACCAGCAAAATTATTTTCAAAAGAATATGATGACTCAATCCTAACTAAGTGTTATTTTTTATCTATTTTTTCTTTCCAGATTCAGAAATTAACAAATTTTTTTCAGATTATACTTTTATTGTCAATTTAATTGATAAACATTATTTTTTTCTTTTTTAACATTAAAAAATGTTAGAATAAAACATATTTTAATAATAAATACTTTAATAAATACTTTTAAAAATATGGAGGAAAGAATATGAAACAGAACAATGATTTTTCAGAGGATAAAACCAATGAAGACAAGAATGATAAAAATGATAAGAAAAAGCAGGATGAAACAAATTCAGAAAATGAAGATTTATTAAAAAATGACTTTTTAGATGATTTTCGAAAATATTTTAATGAAATAAAAGGAGAGCCAGGTGTTAATTCAAAGATAGATTCATACAATAGGTTAGAAAAGATACCATTGCCTAAAATTGAAAAAACAAAAGGATGACTTGAATTAACAAATCATCATTTATCACCTGCAAGTTATAACAAGATTCACCCTGAGAAAATAGGGGCTGGTTCCTCACTTCATTTAATTACTGAAAAAATGAATGAGACAGTACATCGTTTATCACACTTTTCAAAAGCAACCGCATGTATTTTAGTTCCTTTTGATCAAGTAGGGTTAATTAGGGGAAGTAGTGCAGGGATTGGTTTAGGAAATACCTTTTTATCCGGTAGTAGCAATTCGAAAGTAACTATTTATCGACGCATGAATGAAAGTTCTTTTGATTTAAAACAAGGAGAATTAAGAAAAGGTTCTACTAAATGAAAGATTAATAGAAACGTTATAAAAGAAGCGATTATGAAACTTGATCAAAAACTTAATAATCCGCAAGTTACAAAAGATTTATTTAAAATTTTTAAATTTCTTTGAAAAAACCCATTGTTAAAAAAGGAATTAATTTTTTTAACAGATTTTTTATTATGCGAATTGGTATTTTTCAAGATATTACTGATTATGAAATTTGAAAAACCGAATCTGTCAAGCGTACAGCAGAGGGTAAACGTGCAAAACATAGATCTGATGTTGGATTAGGAATTCGGTTTTTTAAGATTATTATTCCATTAGAAATCGCCCAAAAGTATGAAAGTAAATGACTTTCATTTGTTCGTGATTTAAAAAATGATGATGTTTCAGATACTAAAGAGTATTATTGAACACAACTTAAAGATTTAACAATAAAAGAACGTTTAGAGTTATTAGACATTGATATTCTTAAGAAGAATTTAAAACCTAAAAAAGGAAGTGGTAAAGATGATTAATTTTTTAACTGAAAACAACAGTAATTGAGACAAGATATTTAGCTTTATTTTTGATGTATTTTTGTTTATTTTTGATGTAATTTGAAACACTAAATTGCCAATGACAAATACAACGATTGCTTATTTTATAATCTTTTTTATGATCATTAAATTATCAATTTATGCTATTCATGGTACATCAACACAATATAATGAATTAGGTTCAACTGTTAAAAATAGCACATCACAATTATATTCTGCAACAGCTCGTGGAGTTTCTGATACTAAACAAGGTATACAAAAACACATTAAAGAGCGTAAGCAATTTAAAATTAATCGCAATAAACAACAATTATCAAGTTTAGCTAAACAAGCAAAAACGAGAGAACAAGCATATAGAAGGATACATAAATAATGATTAGATTAGTTTTATTAGTTGCAGCAATCGCTATTTTTGGGACAGGTTTTATAACAGTTATTATAAATCAATTAACATCAGCAAAAAATATCATTATGGATTTATATAATTCTGATACTTTTTTACTTTCGTTGTTTGGTAAAATGGCAATTTTATTTAGTCATCCACTAATGTTAACAATTTCAAGTTTATATATTCTTGCCTTTATTGTTTCTAAAACATTGTATAGTTAGGAGTAGTTAAATATGAAAAAAACAATATCTTTATTTTCAATATTTATTTTAGGTATTTTAAGCTTAGTTATTCCTTTTATTACTTTAACAGCATTTAAACCTTTAAATCAACAAAGTTATAATGTAAAGCAACAATCAACAGGTATCAATGAAACAGATTTTATTAATACAATGTTTTTACGTAGTACTTTTTTTGAAAATTGATCAGAAACGAATTATTTTATTAATCCGACTTTAAAAACATCAAAATCATTAATTTATAATGATAAGTGATATTTAGACTTTTTAAAAGATAGTTATTCAACTGGAATTTCATTCGACAAGCCTAGTGATGAGTTTATGGATTTATATAAAAATTGAGATACTTATGCTAAACAATATAACATTGATAAATTTTATGATGTTGATAAAAAACAATTTTTAAAAGAATTAACTAATTTTTCTTATTCTTTTGCCAAGTATTTTAATACTGTGGAAGTTATTAATAAATTAGAAAAAAGTGTTGATAATTTACAATTGATTAATTTAAAATTCCAAAATTGAAAGTTAATTAATGACCCTGAATCTGAAATTTTAGATAAAGATAAAACTTATATTGTAATTGCTGGGAGTAAAGAAAAAGGTTATTATTTAGCAGATTGAAAAAAATTTGATTGAAAAGTATACAAATATAAATCAGTTTATCGTTGGGATGGTGTTGGAGAGCCTAAAACATTTGAAATTGATAATAATGGTAATCCTATTTTTTGGACTGATAATCAATATCAAAATACTCGTTCTTTTTTATTAAAATATATTAATGCTATTGTGCAAGAAAATATTCGAGTTCAGCAAGGTGGTAACCCTGATTATGATGATCCAAATTTAGGTAGTCAAAGAATTATTTTTGATTTTGAAATTATTAATAATTTAGATAAAACTAGTACTGGTATAATTTTAACTAAAAAGTCAATTTATCGAATGATTTTAACGATTGATGAAAAGAAAAATATTATTGCTGGGAGTTTAGAGTTAACACACCTTAAGCAATATTGAAATGGTAGTGATTATAATAGTTATCGGTATACTGATGATTTAGGTTTTTTATTTGTTTTTATGAAAAATAAAGAAAATATATTTAATTTTAGTGCTGAAACATATAATTATTATCAAGGTAATAGTCCTAATACTGGTAAAGATGTTTTTGAACATATGAAAGGGCAAATTGATATTAATAAATTTTTAAAAGCATTTTTTGCGCATGCGTTGGTGCCAGTGTTTCAAAATCGTAGTAATTTTATTGAAAGTGGTTATATTGATAATTTACAATATAATACTGTTCTAATTAACTTTTTTGGTTTAAAGTTGGTTAATTTTAGAGATGTTTTAATTGATGAAAAAAATACTAATAAAACTCAATTTGAAAAGTTATTAAATAGTATGTTTACGGTTTCTCAAAATTTTTATAAAGATTATTTACGAACCATTTTTGATTTAGAAAATAATACTTATGTTCAAGGTTATAACAAGAAATATGGTTTGTTGGCTAACAATGGTTTTAAAATTTATCCACGTTATTTTTATTTTTCTGATAAATATAAGCAATTAGATATTAAATTATATTCTGCCTTCAAAAATCGGTTTTATAATACTAACTATGGTAATGTATTTAATTATGATTTTTCAGTTTCAAATAATTATAATATTAATCAAAATGAGGGTTATGTTTTTGAAGGTGCTTTAAAAGATAAATATGGTTTAAAATATAAAAAAATTGAAGAACAAAAAATTGGTTATAATGTTTTTGAATTACAAGCTCAAAAAGAAAATGATATTTATCGTTATTATGATTTTAATTTTGGTATTTATAATTGACAAGAAATTAATAATGGTGGATTGTTTCCTGATGGGCAATGATGACAAGCACAATATGAAAGTTGTAGTTGATATAATTTAGCATGTCATATTAGAAATGCAGCAATTTGAGTTGTTAATAATATTCCGGGTGTAAAACAAGTAAATGAGTTAGCAAGTGGTGTTGGTAAAATATTTCAAACAATATATAGTTTTTTTAATCAGACATTTGAGGTATGAAAATTTAGTCCAGCATTGTATAATACAATAACAAATATATTCCTATTAATTATATTTATGAAATTTGTACGATTAATATAAAAGAGGAACTATTAAGTTCCTTTTATTCTTTTCAATCTGTAATTTTACCTGTAGTATTATCAATTTCAAATGTTTTAGGCTCTCCAACACCATCCCAACGATAAACTGATTTATATTTGTATACTTTTCAATCAAATTTTTTTCAATCTGCTAAATAATAACCTTTTTCTTTACTCCCAGCAATTACAATATAAGTTTTATCTTTATCTAAAATTTCAGATTCAGGGTCATTAATTAACTTTCAATTGCTTCCAACTGGTGGTTTATCAGGTTTATTACCTCCGCCGTTTTCATTATTGTTAGGTTTATTACAAGCTGTTAAATTTGCTGACATTCCAACTAGACCACATACTCCTAAAATACTTAGTAATTTTTTCATTTTTAACTTATTCCTTCCTTTATTAAAAATATGTAATAATTATAACAAAAAATTTTAGAAAGGTATTTAATAATGAATTATAAGCATTTCAGTATTGATGAACGTGTTATATTAAGTCAGTTATTAGTATCAAAACTATTTCAAAAGAAAAATGGTAAACCAAATTTATCTAAAATAGCAAAAGCAATGGATAAACATCGAAGTACTATTTTACGTGAAATTAATCGTTTTTATAGTGTAAAGTATTATAATGCTGTTAAAGCTCATAAAAAGTATTTTAAAAATCGTAAAAAATCAGTTAAGCATATTAAATTTTTATATCAACAATTAATGTGATTAGATGAAAAATTTAATAAATTTCATTGATCCCCAGAGATTATTTGTTATGAATATAAACGTGAATTTGGTATTAAATTTCCGGTATGTTTTAAAACTTTATATAAGTATATTTTTCTTGGTTTATTTGGTTTAAATAAACGTAATTTATACTTTCATGGTCGAAAAAATAAGAGTAAGCAAACTATTGATAATCGTGGTAAATTAACTAGTTTTAGAACTATTGCAGAAGCTAAACATGATAAAAATGAATTTGGTTGATTTGAAATGGATACAATAGTTGGCAAAGATTTGAAATCTGTTTGTTTAGTTTTAACTGAGCAATTAACTAAATTTGAAATTGTAAGAAAGTTAAAAGATAGAACACCAAACGAAGTAATTAGAGTTATTAAAAGCATTTTTAAAACTAGTATTTTAAAGAAAATAGTTAAAGGTATTATAACTGATCAAGGTAAAGAGTTTTCAGAATGAAAACAAATTGAAGCTTATATTGGTACTAAAGTTTATTTTTGTGATAAAGGTAAACCTACTCAAAAACCTATTGTTGAACGAATTAACCGTGATTTAAGACATTGATTTCCTAAAGGCATTGATTTAGATATTTATTCACAACAATATTATGATGAAATAGTTAATATAATAAATGAAAGGCCACGACAGTGTTTAAATTGAAATTCAGCAAAAAGTTTATTTATTCAATTTTTTAAATAAATATTGAACTTAATTATTGTCCTAAATTTAATTTATTTAATAATTTATAGTATAATTTAAAAAATGTTATAAGTTCCTAAAATATTCTAATATATTTGTTATAATTATTAAAATAAGAAAAATAAAGGGAGTTATTTAAATGAATGAATTAAAGTTTGTTAATGGAAAAAAGGTAAAAATAAATGATAAGAATATTTTTGATCAATATTTTACTAAAAGATCTATTGCTGAAAAATTATTTAATAATACAGTAAAAATATTAAATAGTTGAGAAAAAAAAAATTTAGATGATTTTTTTTGAATCGAGCCTAGTGTTGGTGAAGGATGTTTTTTAGATTTATTACCAAAAAATAAAAGATTAGGTATTGATATATGCCCCAGAAGAGCTGATGTAATTAAAAGTGATTATTTACAATTTACATTGCCTAATAAACAAAAAAATATTGTTATTGGTAATCCTCCTTTTGGACATAGAGGTACAATGGCACTTGAATTTATAAATCATAGTTTTCCTGCTGCTGATTATGTATGTTTTATATTACCTATGTTTTTTTCTAGTATAGGAAAAGGTTCAATTAAATATAGAGTTAAAAATTATAATTTAATTTACCAAGAAGAATTACAAGAAAATGCATTTTATATACCTAATGGAGGGGATGTTGATATTAAATGTGTTTTTCAAATATGAAGTAAAAACCATAAAAATAATAAAGAAGAAATAAGCTGATATAATACAAGAAATAAAAGAGAACCTTTTTCAGATTTATTATCTGTATTTACAGTTAGTTTGGCAAAAAATAGAGAATGTGGTAAACGATGAATATATGAGGAAAAAGCAGATTTTTATATTAGTAGTACTTTTTTTAAAGAAAATAAAATTGTAAAAAATTTTGAAAATGTTAAATATAAAAGTGGTATAGCAATTAAATATAATATAAAAAATAAATGTATTGTTAAAAAATTAAATGAACTTTTTGAAAATATTAATTGAATTGAAAATAGTAGTAGAGCTACAAATTCTTGTTATCATATTGGCAAAAGTCATATTTATAAAATTTTATTAAATAATGGATTTGAGGAATTTATGTAATGAATAGAAAACAAATTTATAAAATTTTTAAAGATTTAGTTTTAGAAAAATTAAAAATGATTGAAAAAGAAAAAAATGGTTATTTTGCTTTAGCATGAGGTTTTGAAGGGAATGCATTAGGACAAGTTGGTGAAACATTTGTTAAAACAATATTTAATGAAAATGGATATAATGTAGATTTAAAACATATCCATGATGAATATGATATTATAATTGAAAATAAAAAAATTGAAATTAAAACAGCTAAGATTGGAAACAATAAATCATTTCAATTTAATGGAATAAATCCAAAATATAATTATGATTTAATTATTTGTATTGGACTTGAGTTAAATTCAATTAAATATAAATTATTTACAAGTAATCAAATATTTTATGATCACAAACAAAGATCACATTTAATAAGATATAATTTTAAAGATAAAATTATTAATAAAAAGCTTACATCAATGAATCCTGGTAATGAAGTAAATAAAAAAGTTACATTGTCTACAAATCATATGTGTGATGATATAGAAAATATGTTTCAAAAAAGTATTAACTGTATTAAATAAATTAATTTTAATTAAGATAATTATAAAATAAAAACTACACTTAATTTGATAAAAAAATGAGTGTAGTTTTTATTTTATGTTATTATTAAATTAATAGATTTGTTGCACTTGCATTTACAATTTACACCTCCAATAGTTATTTATAATTAAACTAGTATTATTATGGTTTTCTCTCCCCACAAATCAAAAAGGAGAGTGATAAAAATACTTAGTATTTTTTTATCAATACTACGGACATTCACACCAATAATGCCCTATATATTATTATTTTTAGGTTTTAATCCTTTTGGAAAAGAATTATTCATATTAGATAAAATAATATGATTATTCAATACAATAGAAATTAATAACCTATCATTTATTTGATTTATCATTATTTCAGTTTTAATAAGAGCAGGAATAATAATAATCAAAAGAATAATATCAATATTTATATAAAAATTTGTGGGGAGAGAAAACCATAATAATAACAAAATTTAATTATTTAAAACAACTAACTATTTTGAAAACCATTCACAACAAGAACCAAGTTAAAAATAAAATAACAATTCAAATGCCAATCATAAGAGTTAAATATTCATTTTGAGTTAAATTCCAAGTTGTAATACTTTCAACGTTAGATTTATCAATAAATAAAAATACATGAATAAAAAACTCTTTTAATTTTTCTCAATCTTTTGCCATAATTTAAAAGCTTCACATTTTTTGAATGATTTTAAAAAACATACCAAAAAATAAAACTATAAATAATACAAACGAGAGAACATACAAAAATTCAGGAGCATTTGAACCAATAATATAACTTACAAATTGAACTCAATAATCATATAAACTCATTTAATTTAAATCTTTCAAATCATTAATTAATTCTTGCTCTTTTTCAACAGTTCAATTTGTTAAATTATTTTTAGTTGTTTTTACTTTTTGGGGTTCACCAGGGAATAATGCTTTTTTCATTTGTGTAAAATAATTTTGTTTATATTGATTATATAAATTAATTAATTCTGTCCCGGTTAAATATTTTCACACATGACGTTTTAAATTTTCATTATATTTTACAATAGGGTAAGAATTATCATAAATCAAACCAATAGCAACTTGATCAGAATGTTTTTCACTAAAATAAATAAATCTATTACTTAACCAAAAACCAATATGTTTATTGTGATTAGGCAAATTTATAAATGAAGCTTTATCTGTTCTAAAAACTATAAATTCTCTTCGAATAAAGTAATTTTCTACGTTAATATTCTTCTTATAACTTGGTTTCTGATACATTACTCAAATCAACTCGCTTTCTATTGCACTGCATTGAGCAAACATTTAACTTAAAATACAAACTACCAACAAATTTTTTATTCAAAATAGAATGACAAATTTGACATTTACGTTTAATAAAAAATATTCAAATTCCTAACATTATTTTTTCCTTTCTCTTAATTTTTGATGAAAAATTCAATGACAATTATCACAATATTCCTTTTGATATTCTAAATTAGTATCACCACAATTATTTAAAAAACATATTTCAATATCCTCATCTATTAAAATTCTGTTGCATAAAACACATAAAGCAATTCCTTTTGGACTTGAAATATGATTATAAAAATATGTTTTAACAACTGACATAATTAATCACACTCCATTACATAAACTATTTCGTAATATTACTTTCTAACTGTTCTACAATATGTTGATAAAAACTCATTTCTTTTCGAATAATATTTATTGATTCATGATGAATTTCATACTCATTTAATTGAATTAAAGTAGCTTGCATAGTTTTAATTTTCATTTTAATTACATCTAATAAATCTTGCATAATTATTCCTCCAAATTTTTATATTTTGAATTATCTTTTAAAGCAATTAATATATGTGTTTCATCATGATATCTAAAACATTCATTATCATAATAGGCTTTTTCACATTCTTGTCCTTCAGATAACCGACCACAATATTCACAATCATAATAATATTCAAAATCACTTTTCTTTAATTGACTATATTGTCTAGTTTTACTAGAATAAGTAATTTGTTTATTTGCTGTTAATAACAAATCAATTTTTCTATCTTTTTCAGCAAGTTTATTTTCATAAAAACTTTTTACTTTTTCTAAAATTTGTTCACGATCACTTTCAGAAAATATTTCATCCACTTCATGATGATTTAATCGTTCTTGATATTCTTTTAACATTTCATAAGTTGCTTTTAAAACATCAGGTGCCATATTATTAGGCCACTTTGTAAAATCTTGACCACAAATTGAAATTACTTGTTCGATACTATCTATAATTTTTTTCATATAAATACTCCTTAACATTTACTGTAACAAACATTGTTATATCTAATGCTTAAATAATGTATATGTATTGTAATAAACATTGGTAATAACAATGTTAAATATATAAAATCAAAAATTAAGGCACACTAAAAATAACTACTTAGTTTTAACTAATAGCTATTAAAATATAAAATTATATGTTTATAATTAAGTTGATATTTTTACACTATATACTGCCTACAAGTTTTTAAAAGAAAGTAGGTGTATTTATAAAAAATATTATAAAAATTTTTGGTTCAAAACTGTTATTATTATGACCTTTAATAGAAATATTCTTATTTCTATTAAATCCTACTAAAAAAATATTTTTCATAATAGACTCAATATTATGAACAATAAACAATATAAATGTAACTACTATTGGCGATATAGTCATATTTATTTCCACAACAGGATTTTTCATCTTGTTAACATTATCAATAATAACCAAAATAATTAAATTTATTTAAAAATAAATTTGTAGACAGTGTATAGTGCAAAAATAAACAACAAAATTATTTATTCAATTCACATAAAAGCTAGTGTGCCATAGCTAAGATATATGATCGATTATAAATATTAAAATCCTTTAACCATAACACGGAAAAAGTTTAATATTTTAATAATTACTCAAATTCCAAATGGAATTAAAATAATTCAAGCATCACCAAGAAATGTCATTAATTGTGGTAATACAGCATAAACAGCGTCTTTAACTTTCATCATCGCATTACCCAATCCAGTTCAAATAGAATCCATTCCACCTGAAATAGTAGGAGTATCTGCAGCTAGAAAATTAACAGCTGTTGTTAAATACATACCTAACATTATTCTTTATCCTCCTTACTTTTAATTTCTTTTTTATCTTTTTTCTTTCCTTGAATTTGACGAATTTTTTGATAAATCGATAGACCAATTCAAGCAAGAATTCCTAAAATAATAACAATACTAAATATTCATGTTAACCATACTGGCATAACTTAATTCCTCCTAGAAATTTAGCTTGCGCGGCACGCTTCGCGTGTTCGCTACGCTCAAAATAAACAATATTGAATAAATTACCGCTAATAAATTACGCGGATAATTTATTCATTCTCTTTTACATTATTAGTTACTATCTTATTAACAGTATTAATAACATTATCTTTTCCATACTTAGTTACTAAGGACCGCAAAATAAAATAATGTTTTCTTTCCATTAAAAAATCAACTCCTTTCAAAGTTGATTTTTTTCTGCTTCATATTACAATTTACAAGGTAAAATGAAAAAGTTTATATTTTTTCTAAAAAATTATTGTTATATTAGCGGTTCAATGCTTTTGTTTAGTTTAGTTGATTTATTATTTTGAATTATTTCTTTAAATTATACTGGTTTAGTATTTTGACTTTTATTTGCTTTGCAGTGTGTTTATTTTGTTTGGTGATTATGAAAAAATATTTTTTATCAATTGAATGCTTTTCGCTTAGTAAATTTTGTTTGAGATAATCCATTATCGGTAATTATTGGTAAATTAGGAACAGGGAAAACATTACTTTTAACTTATTTGTCAGAAACAATGAAATTATTAACAGATAAAATTTATAGTAATTATCCATTAGAAGATGATAAAGTTAAAGTTTTAACATTTAAAAATTTAGATTTTACAGATAGAACAAAACCAGTTCCTCCAGATGATAGTTTAATTTTGTTTGATGAAAGTTTTTTATATATTGACGGAACTAGTCCTCATGATGAAAAAGTAACTCATCGTGGTAAAATTCCTTGAATTGTATTAGCTAGACATTTTGGACACCGTGCTTTATTTACAGCTCAACGCGAAGGTATGCTTTGAAATAATATTCGCCAATTAGCTAGTGGTATTATTATTCCTATTTCGCTTAAAAAACCTATTACTAAAAAAGGAATTAATTTTTTTAATAGATTCTTTATTATGCGAATTGGTATTTTTCAAGATATTACTGATTATGAAATTTGAAAAACAGAATCTGTCAAACGTACAGCGGAAGGTAAACGTGCAAAACATAGATCTGATGTTGGATTAGGAATTCGGTTTTTTAAAATAATTATCCCATTAGAAATCGCCCAAAAGTATGAAAGTAAATGATTATCATTTGTTCGTGAACTAAAAAATGATGATGTTCCTGTTACTAAAGAGTACTATTGAACACAACTTAAAGATTTAACAATAAAAGAACGTTTAGAGTTACTAGATATTGATATTCTTAAAAAGAATTTAAAACCTAAAAAAGAACATAATAATGAATAATTAAATTATTTATTTCAATCACATATTCTTATTAATGCTCATATAATTACATATAAAATTTGAATAATTAAAAGTATTATTTGATGTTTAATTATTATTGCTGCTTTTAAATCCTGGAATTGTATTCCTCAATTTAAAATTTGTAAAATAAAATGTATTAATGTTTCTATTTTATTGTTTTCATTAGGTATTCAATTTATTACTATTGCATTAATAATCCATGCAACAATAATTTCTATTCAAATAATGTCAAATATATGTGTTAATTTTTCCAAAATAAGTTTTCTCCAATCTTACAGAAAGGTTTTTAATATGAAAAATAAATTTAAATTTTTAAAATTAAATTGATGAAAAATAATAATTTATATTTTGATAAATTTACTAGGACTACTTCTATTATACTTTGTAAATATAAATGAATTAAAATTTTTAATAAAAAAATTAGGTTTTATTGGAAATTTAATGTGTGTTGGTTATTTGTTAATATGAAATGTTTTATCTAATTTTTTAATTTATATAATTGAATTTTTAAAAAAAATAAAAAAAGGAAGTGGTAAAGATGATTAATTTATTTGCTGAGAATAATAGTAATTGAGACAAGATTTTTAGTTTTATTTTTGATGTATTTTTGTTTATTTTTGATGTGATTTGAAATACTAAACTGCCAATGACGAATACAACGATTGCTTATTTTATAATCTTTTTTATGGTTATTAAATTATCAATTTATGCAATACATGGTACATCAACACAATATAATGAATTAGGTTCAACTGTTCAAAATAGTACATCAAAATTATATTCTGCAACAGCTCGTGGAGTTTCAGATACTAAACAAGGTATCCAAAAACATGTTAAAGAACGTAAACAATTTAAAATTAATCGTAATAAACAACAATTATCAAGTTTAGCTAAACAAGCAAAAACGAGAGAACAAGCATATAGAAGGATACATAAATAATGATTAGATTAGTTTTATTAGTTGCAGCAATAGCTATTTTTGGGACAGGTTTTATAACAGTTATTATAAATCAACTTACATCAGCAAAAAACATTATTATGGATCTATATAATTCAGATACTTGGTTACTTTCGTTGTTTGGTAAAATGGCAATTTTATTTTCTCATCCATTAATGCTTACGATTTCAAGTTTATATATTCTTGCCTTTATTGTTTCTAAAACATTGTATAGTTAGGAGTTGTATTTATGAAAAAGATAATATCTTTATTTTCAATATTTATTTTAGGTATTTTAAGTTTAGTTATTCCTTTGATTACTTTAACAGCGTTTAAACCTTTAAATCAACAAAGTTATAATGTAAAGCAACAAGCAACAGGTATCAATGAAACAGATTTTATTAATACAATGTTTTTGCGTAGTACTTTTTTTGAGAATTGGTCAGAAACAAACTATTTTATTAATCCGACTTTAAAAACATCGCAATCATTAACTTATAATGATAAATGATATTTAGACTTTTTAAAAGATAGTTATTCTACCGGAATTTCATTTGATAAGCCTAGTGATGAGTTTATTGATTTATATAAAAATTGAGATATTTATGCTAAACAATATAACATTGATAAGTTTTATGATGTTGATAAAAAACAATTTTTAAAAGAATTAACTAATTTTTCTTATTCTTTTGCAAAATATTTTAATACTGTGGAAGTTATTAATAAATTAAAAAAGGGTGTTGATAATTTACAATTGGTTAATTTAAAATTTCAAAATTGAAAGTTAATTGAATATGGACATGGAGAAATTAATGATGTTTTAAAAACTTATATAGGATTAAAATTAATTGGAAAAACATGATTTGTAAACACTTGAAAAGGCAAAGAATTAAAAAGCGATACTTGAGAAATTTTTGGTTATAAGGATATTTATCGTTGAGATGGAATTAGTGAACCTGAAACACCAGATGTTGATAAAAATACTGGTGATGTTATTTTTTGAACTGATAATCAATATCAAAATACTCGTTCTTTTTTATTAAAATATATTAACTCTATTGTGCAAGAAAATATTCGAGTTCAACAAGGTGGTAATCCAGATTATGATGATCCAAATTTAGGTAGTCAAAGAATTATTTTTGATTTTGAAATTATTAATAATTTAGATAAAACTAGTACTGGTACGATTTTAACTAAAAAGTCAATTTATCGAATGATTTTAACGATTGATGAACGAAAAAATATTATTGCTGGGAGTTTAGAGTTAACACATCTTAAGCAATATTGAAATGGATATGATTATAATAATTATCGGTATACTGATGATTTAGGTTTTTTATTTTCTTTTATGAAAGATAAGGAAAATAAATTTAATTTTAGTGCTGAAACATATAATTATTATCAAGGTAATACTCCTAATACTGGTAAAATAGTTTTTGAACAGATGAAAGGTCAAATTGATATTAATAAATTTTTAAAAGCCTTTTTTGCGCATGCGTTGGTACCAGTGTTTCAAAATCGTAGTAATTTTATTGAAAGTGGTTATATTGATGATTTACGATATGATACGATTTTAATTAACTTTTTTGGTTTAAAATTAGTTAATTTTAGAGATGTTTTAATTGATAAAAATAATGCCAATAAAAATCAATTTGAAAAGTTATTAAATAGTATGTTTACAGTTTCGCAAAATTTTTATAAGGATTATTTACGAACCATTTTTGATTTAGAAAATAATACTTATGTGCAAGGATATAATAAAAAATATGGTTTGTTGGCTAATAATGGTTTCAAAATTTATCCACGTTATTTTTATTTTTCAGATAAATATAATCAATTAAATATCAAGTTGTATTCTGCTTATAAAAATCGTTTTTATAGTACTAATTATGGTAATGTATTTAATTATGATTTTTCCGTCGCAAATGATTATAATATTAATCAAAATGAGGGTTATGTTTTTGAAGGTGCTTTAAAAGACAAATATGGTTTAAAATACAAAAAAATTGAAGAACAAAAAATTGGTTATAATGTTTTTGAGTTACAAGCTCAAAAAGAAAATGATATGTATCGTTATTATGATTTTAATTTTGGTATTTATAATTGACAAGAAATTAATAATGGTGGGTTGTTTCCTGACGGACAATGATGACAAGCACAATATGAAAGTTGTAGTTGATATAATTTAGCATGCCATATTAGAAATGCAGCAATTTGAGTTGTAAATAATATTCCTGGTGTAAAACAAGTTAATGAATTAGCAAGTGGTGTTGGTAAAATATTTCAAACAATATATAGTTTTTTTAATCAAACGTTTGAGGTGTGAAAATTTAGTCCGGCGTTATATAACACAATAACAAATATATTCTTATTAATTATCTTTATGAAATTTGTTCGATTAATTTAAAAAAGGACTTTGCTAGTCCTTTTATCCTTTTCAATCGGTAATTTTACCAGTATTTTTATCAACATCTGGTGTTTCAGGTTCACTAATTCCATCTCAACGATAAATATCCTTATAACCAAAAATTTCTCAAGTATCGCTTTTTAATTCTTTGCCTTTTCAAGTGTTTACAAATCATGTTTTTCCAATTAATTTTAATCCTATATAAGTTTTTAAAACATCATTAATTTCTCCATGTCCATATTCAATTAACTTTCAATTACTATTTTTTGGTGGTAGTTCTGGTTCTGGTTTATTGTTTTCTCCATTTTCATTATTGTTAGGTTTATCACAAGCTGTTAAATTTGCTGACATCCCAACTAGTCCACATACCCCTAAAATACTTAGTAACTTTTTCATTTTCAACTTATTCCTTCCTTTATTAAAAATATGTAATAATTATAACAAAAAATTTTAGAAAGGTATTTAATAATGAATTATAAGCATTTCAGTATTGATGAACGTGTTATATTAAGTCAGTTATTAGTATCAAAACTATTTCAAAAGAAAAATGGCAAACCAAATTTATTTAAAATTGCTAAATATATGGAAAGAAGTGTCTCTACAATTTGAAATGAAGTTAAACGTTTTCAAAAGTTAAAAGAATATAATCCTATTAAAGCTCATAAAAAGTATCTTAAAAATCGTAAAAAATCAGTTAAACATATAAAATTTTCATATCAACAATTAATGTGATTAGATGAAAAATTTAATAAATTTCATTGATCCCCAGAAATTATTTGTTATGAATATAATCGTGAATTTGGCATTAAATTTCCGGTATGTTTTAAAACTTTATATAAGTATATTTTTCTTGGTTTATTTGGTTTAAATAAACGTAATTTGTATTTTCACGGTAGAAAAAATAAAAGTAAACAAACTATTGATAATCGTGGTAAATTAACTAGTTTTAGAACTATTGCAGAAGCTAAACATGATAAAAATGAATTTGGTTGATTTGAAATGGATACAATAGTTGGCAAAGATTTGAAATCTGTTTGTTTAGTTTTAACTGAGCAATTAACTAAATTTGAAATTGTAAGAAAATTAAAAGATAGAACACCAAACGAAGTAATTAGAGTTATTAAAAGTATTTTTAAAACTAGTGTTTTAAAGAAAATAGTTAAAGGTATTATAACTGATCAAGGTAAAGAGTTTTCAGAATGAAGACAAATTGAGACTTATATTGGAACTAAAGTTTATTTTTGTGATAAAGGCAAACCTACTCAAAAACCTATTGTTGAAAGAATTAATCGTGATTTAAGGCATTGATTTCCTAAAGGAATAGATTTAGATGTTTATTCACAAGAATATTACGATGAAATAGTTAATATTATTAATGAAAGACCACGACAGTGTTTAGGTTGGAATTCAGCTAAAAAATTGTTTGTTAATAAAATTCAAAATTTTATTTAAATTTATTTATTTCTATTTGTATTAATGGATGAAAAATTCGTGGTATAAATTTTGAATTTAAGCAAGCTTGTAAAATTTTTTTTCTATATTTATCATGAATATTTTGACAATAAATACTTTTATAATTGAGGCAATTATTTTCTTTAATTATATGAAAGTTACTTTTACTTCCGTCTAATCTAACATAACAATCTTTATATAATTTTGTATCTGGTCTACCATTAATTTTAATTACAAGCTTTTCATATTCTTTTGGTTTTTGTGTAGTAAGTCTTATTACATGAATATCTTTGTCATCTTTAAAAATTGGTATACAAATTGAAGGATGAGGTGCTCCTGTTTCGGTTGTTATCATATCTGCATTATCAATAAGGAATGAAACTATAATATTATTAATTTCCATTTTTTTTGTATCCTAGTTCTTTATACAATTTAATAATTTCATATGTTTCATCATCTTCATTTTTTGATATGTCTAATGCAAAATCAAAAATTATTGATTTCTTTCCTTCTTGTTGAGCTTTAGTTCATGCTTGTTTTCATGATTTCATTTTTAAGTGAGTATCTTCACTTAATTCTCCAACTTTATTAAAGGAAAAAATTCAATTAACTGCTTCTTTTAATAAAGGTTTTTCAACATCTGAAAAGTAATCTAAATTTATGAATTTTTCAGAATTCAAATCTTTTAAATAAAAAATTTTAGTTTTTGAATTATTATTATTTATATTTATATTTTTGCACATAAAATAATTGAATTTACAATTTGGATTATTATCAATATAGTCCATAAAACTTCCTGGAACTGGTCCATTTTCTAAAGCTATAAAATCAGTTCTAAAAAAATGTTCTCCATATTTTTGCGCCATTTTTCATTCTAAAAATGACATAAATTTTAAAACATAAGTTTTATAAATTGTACGATTAATTTTATTTGCTTCAACTAGTAAAAATAAAATAGACATCTCAATTTTTGTTGCTTGTATTTTAGAAATATCTAAATATTCTGCTAATTTTTTATTTATCATATTATGCTCCTCCAATTTAATATTAATTAATATAATTATACATCGTTTATGTCTTTTTATGTTATTTTAATATATCAATTATAAGCAAATAAGTTATTATTAAATTAATAGATTTGTTGAACTTCATATTACAGTTTACATTATTTTGTCAATTTTATTAAAAAATATGTTAATATAAAAATATAAGATTTTTTTCTACTTGCATTTACAATTTTCATAGATATATTTGAATATTTATTTTTTCCTATTGTTTCCAATCAAAGTTATAGACATTTTGATTTGAATTATTTAATTTTTAATTCTAATTATAAAAATTTAATTAATATGGATATTATTAAAAATTCTAATTCTCAATATTTTATTAATGATGTTAAGCAAGATACTTTTTCTTTGGAAAGTTTTTTTCAAATTTTAGATTATTTTTATTCTAATATTTTAAGAGTTATATTTGATATTTCTAATTTTAAAGAATTTATTTATTTTAATTCTTCTAACGAGAATACTGGTTTTGCTTTTTTTGTAAAAAATGGTTTTTTATTATATCCAAAATCAATGCTTTTTAATATTTTAAGATTCCCTGATTTATCAGCAACTTATTTAAACCCAATAGTTAATTTATATAATGCTTATAATATAAATGTTAATCAAAATTATTATTCTTTTTTTTCAAATTGACAATATCAAACTGATATTTTGCCTTCTAATAATGATAAGTATACTCAATCAATAAAATTATTAGATATGACAGATAAATCAAAATATCAAGGTTTTAATTTGATTACTTTTAATGCTATTAATATTGGTAAAGATAGTTCTATTTCAGTTAATGGTTTTAATTTTAGCCTTTATAATGCTACTGATTGAAATAATGAAATTAATAATGGTAATATTTGACGAATACCATATAAAAGTTGTAGTTGATATAATTTAGCGTGTCATATACAAAATGCGGCGATTTGATTGGTAAATAATTTGCCTGGTATGAAAGATGTATATAATTTTATTAATGGGATAGTACATGTATTTAGCAATGTGTCTGAGTTGTTTAATAATATTGGTAATTTATTTGCCTTTGATATTACATTTAAGATTATGTTAAGTTCTATTTTAGTGTTAGCGATGGTTAATGGACTTTTACGCTATTTTTAGTAGTAAAAATAATGTTGTTAAGAAAAAAAGTAAGGTGGTGCGATGGTTTATCACGCACCACCTTACTTAAAGGGGTAAAAGTCGCGGAGCGACTTAGGGGCAACGCCCCTTTACTTGAGTAAAATATATTAAAAGAAAAAATAAATTTAAATAGTATTTGATTTTATTTAAAATAACATTGAGGTGGAAAAATGAAAAAAATTTATTATTTATTATTGGGTATATCACCTAGTTTAATTCCTTTTTCAATAAATATAATTGATATGATGGTTCAAAAAAATTATAATTTAGAAAATAAAATTAGCGATTCTGGTATTGATGATTGAAATGAAAAATATATTGTTATTGATTTTTCTGTAATAAATACAATACAAGATGCATCATTCAAAAAATTTGATTTAGAAATAGAGAAAAAAATTAAAATAAATAAAAATGGCAAAAAAGAAATTATTATTAATTGAAAATATTATTCAGATGGTAAATGATCAAACATACATAAAGAAAACACTAAATGAACACATAAGGTATTTTGAATTGGAGAAATGATAAATGATTTTTTTAAAGATAATCAAAAAATATTATTTAAAAATTTAGTTCAGGGTAATAGCTTTGGATATGATATTTCACAACCTGATGCAATGATAGCACAGTTATTTATGATTGTATTTAAATTAGATTTTTCTACAATAACTGTAAATTATACGAGTCCTAATTGATTTATAGCTATTACTAGTATTGGTGGCTTTTATGTGTCTATTGAAGAAGCACCTAAACATAGAAAAATAGAACAAACTAGAAAGGGAAGACATGAACTAAATTTAGATTATTTTTCTAGAAATAAAAACTATGAAAAATATATAATGGATAAATGTTTAAATTTTATTTTTAATTCAGATATTTTTTCTAAATATAATATTGAAGATTTATGAAATAAAAATTTTATAAAATTCTTCTAGAAACCAAACATCTTTATTTTAGAGAGATTCTATACTTATTTTATTGACACCGGTCAAATGTCAAAAGAAAAAGAAAAAGTAGATAAAATTAATAAGGAAAATAGTGACTATTATCTAAAAAGTAAAAACTATTTGAGCCTTTATTTTTTATGCTATAATTAATATAGAAAATTATAAACAAGATTAACAAAGGGTAATATAAACTATTAGATAGGGCAATAGTAGTATGATATATGATTTTAATCCTTATGATTTTTTTACTGAATTTAATAGAACTGCTGTTGAAAAATATAAGAAAACATTAACAGATGAATTTCAGAAGATTGATGAGGAACTTTTTCAATATATTAGAAAAGCGAATCCAACCTATAAACCAAAGGGATATCGAAAAAGAAAGTTAATATCTTCTTTTGGTGAAATTAAATTAAAACTTCATCGTTATAAATATTGAGATAATGAGAAATATAATTCAAATACAAAAGAATGTGGTAAATGAAGATACACAGTTCTATTTTTGCAACATATTAAACTAAAAAAATATCAACGACTGACACATGATTTAAGATTAAAAATTTTGAATATGATTGGTGATGGTCTAAGACATAAAGATATTTTATTAGCTTTTCCAAAATATTTATTAACTACTCAAACTATTAGCAATATTATTAAAGGAATTAAAGTTGCAGATTATATTGATAATTCAGAAATTAAAAAGATTGATGTAACAGCATTAGCTGAGAATAAAATACATATTGCATTGGATGATACTTTTTTGAAAGCATTTACTAAGAGGAAAAAGAAATCAAAATTTAGAATTAGATCGTTAACAACTTATACAGGGCATGATAAAAAAGAAAGTTTTAATTATCGTAAGATTCTTGAAAATAAAAAGTCAGATTATAAAATGGTTAAAATTGGACAAGCTATAAAAACTGTTGATTATGTTGATGAAATATTAAATCATATTAACAAATATTATATTATTAATTCAGATACAAAGTTTATTGTTGGTGGTGATGGTGCTAGATGAATATCTGAAGTTGCTAATATTTTAGCTGCTGAATATGTTTTAGATAAATTTCATGCACTACGTTTGATAAAAAGTTTACTTTCAATTAGAACTTCTGAATATCATAAAAATAATTTTAAAAAAGCACAAGAATTTTTTTCAAAAGGTAAAGTAGATGATTTATTACAATTAATTGAAGGTTATAAAGGGGATTTGCTAATTCCTAAACAAGATAAAATTCAAAAAGTTTACAACTATATTAAATGTAACAGAAAGGGAATTGAATCATATCAATATTCTTGATGTTTAGGAGTTTGTGCTGAAGGGCAAATTTCACATAATTATAAACAAACATTAGGTTATGGTGCCAAAATCTTAAACGAAGAAACTTTACATAATATGTTAGATTTAAGACTTGCAAAATTAAATGGATTTAAACCAATTGAAAAATTAATCCAGGAAGAATTAATTGAATTAAAACAGGTAGATGAATTTAATAAAATTACTCGTTGAATTGATACTAATAATATTGTTGAATATAAAATTCATCAAGGAAGTACACCAATTATATATTCAGGTTCAAATGCTTATGGTAAAGCTGTTCGTGGTATCCTAACATATTAGTTCTAATAAAAATTATTTAAAAATAATTGATTTTTATGTTGCAAAAAAACTATTTTTAAGGTTAAATTTAATTAGGAAATTAAAGAAACTTAATTTTGTAGACGATTTAACTAAATAATATTAGGAATTTATCCAAAAATCATATTTTTATGGGTAACCTAAGTACTTAAAACTTTATTCTAACAATAATTTAATAATGTTGCTTTTTTTAAAAAAAGCGTAAAATTAATCTTAGTGTTAACAAATTAGACATAAAATATGTGAGGATTATGATGTTATATCGGTTAAAAAATTCAATTATATGAGCAGATATTTTAAGTTTTATTTTTGGCTTCTTAGGAGTTACTTTTGGAATCCTAAGTGTTTTAGCCTTAGAACCATTTTGAAGTGTTTATGCGAATATTCGTGATGACCAATCTTTTGCTTTAACAGCAACAACCATTTGCTGTGATAGCTTAAGTGTTTTAAGCGCAATGGTTGCTTATTATTTAGGATTAAAATTATATAATAGAACAAAAAATGAAACACGAAATGATAAACCAGAAGTTTTAAAATGTGAACGTTATTCATTTTATTGTGATTTTTGAAGTTTTATCTTTGGGATTATTGGTTTAATTTTTGGAATTATTAGTTTTGTAACATTGTTTCCGACTTTCTTTAATGAGTATACCTCATGATGAGCAACAATAACTTCCGTTTGTTTTGATGCCGTATCATGTGCTTTAGTTGGTGTTGCTATGAATTATTTTAATAAAGGAATTAAATTAACAAAATAGAAATTTTAAAGTTTTTTCCTTTTTTGACAATTATTTCGTTATAATATAATTAACTAGGTTCAATGGAAATGATTTAATAGTTTTGAAATAATTTATCAATTAGAAGGAAAAAATATAATGTTAAACAACCTTTCAAAGAAAATGAAGTTTATTTGACTAGGAATTTTAAGCGGAGTTCTTAGTATTTTTTTAATTCTAGGAATTGGCTTAACTGTTCCTGGGATGGGCTTAGAATCTTTAAAATTTATTAATAGTTTAAAAACCCAAATTCAACGAGCATTTCCGCAAGGAAAGTTTGTAATAAATGGTAAGATTAAAATTTATGAAACGCTTGCTAATACTGTTTTAAAATCATCGTATGAAGCTGATATTTTATCAGCCTTAAATTTTTACGAAAAACCAGAAGAAAACGAAGCAATAAAACAGGAATATTTACAGTTTGCTGCAACATGATTTTATAATCGTTGGGGGGCAACAATTGCAAAGCGAGAAAATATTGATTTATATGATATTGGGCTTGATTTAATCGAATTTGATAAAAGTGTTGCGACTAAATTTCATTCGTATGGTTATGTTCATACTGGAATGGAATGAATGTTTACAAGTGGTGGAATTAACCAAATGTTTAGTTCAGGTTTAAAAGAACATGCATTAATTCAGCAAACAATTAATAATCAAGAAGATTATAATCAAATGATTGATAGTGTTGGACCTGACATCAATGGGTTAGTTGTAAACAAATCAATTGGAACATATCTTGTTAATAATAAAGTTTGATTTTTAAATATGCAATTAAAAAACCTTGCTTATGGAATGACAGCGATGGCTGGTGAAAGTATTTTTGTTAATCCGGCTTTAACACCACAAGATATTATTGCGCCAATTACTGTGGATGATTTATATCACCCAAATTTTGTTAGTGCATTAAATACCACAAGAGCAGGAACTGTTTTTATCTTAATGTGACCATTTTTATTAATTAGCATTGGACCGCTTATTATTATCATTATTAGAAAAAAGAATTAACAAAGGAGAAAAAATTATGAAAAGATTTTTTACTTTACTTGCTGTTTTAAATGTAGCAACTGGGAGTACTGTTATGGTCGCGAGTTGTACCATTGCCCAAGGAGCACATCTTAACCCTGTTGATTCGTTATTATTAATTGGGAAAGACATTGATACATCAAAAGCAATTGATGATGCAAAAAGTAATTTACAATTTACAAATTATTATATTTTAGGGGATAGTTTAAGTGATTCGCATGGGATTGAAAAACTAGTCAAAAATAGTTTTAAATTAGATATTAAAATTGGCACTAATGATCCTAGCAATTTAGAAAATTATCAAAATGGCAGTTTGTCAAATGGAAACACAGCTGCTGTATTATTAAATGCTAAGCTTGGTTTTGACAAAATTCGGCCAGGCATTCCAAATGATTATGCTGGTGATTTTAGCCGTAATTATGCAATTGCGGGGGCAACCGCTGCTGATGTGGTGGGAACAGCCGGGATGTTATTAAACCGTGTTACAATTGAAAAACAAGCCCAAGCATTAGTTAGTCAACATAAATTACGTTCAACAGACTTAGTTTTATTTGAAATTGGCGGTAATGATTTGTTTCAAATTATTGATACAACAGATCCACAAACAGAGTTAGCCCTGATGCAACAAAGTGTTGAACGCATTAAAATCGCATTATTTACCTTATTAAATAATGGGATTCGAAAAATATTATTTTCTGATGCACCAAATGTTAGTGCAATCCCACGTTATAATAACCAAAATACAGATGATACTTTAAAAAAACGAGCAAATAATATATCAACAGAGTTTCATACGCGAGTAGCAAAAATGATTGAATTAGCAAATACATATTACAAGAATGCTATTCGTAACTGAGGATTATATGATAATTTATCTGTGTTAATGACTGAATTTAAAGCACGCCATCCAAAGGGAGATATAACAGTTAATTTTAATAATTTAAATTTAGATTTTATGAAAATTATTGAAGAAAAAATGTTAAATGCACAACGTAATCCGGCCCTGCCAGCAAATGCTAACATTGATGATTATTTCTTTTTTGATATTGTTCATCCAACAAGAGAGGTTCATCAGTTAGCAATGGAACATTATTATCAAACTATAAAGGAGTGAACTTAAAATGAAAAGATTATTAGCGTTTTTAGGAAGTCTGACATTAGTAACGACTTCAGTTGTACCAACTATTGGGTGTGTTAATCCTGAAACTAATCTTCCAAAATTACAACATTATCAAACAAGTTTAGCAGCATTAAATAGTCAAGTTGCAAAAATGGCTTACATTAGTAATGACCATAAATATGATTTTAATTATTTAATGTCCCAGTTTGCTCAACCAATGTATTTAAAAGATTTACCAAGCCAACCAGATCAGCGGGAAAACTTACAAGAGTATAATCGTTATGCTGAATTATTTAATCGATATTATGGAAATTCTTATTTAAAAAGTGATTTAAAAACAAACTTAAACTTAACGAATAATTTTAAACCAGCAGCAGCAAACAAAATGATTTCAAATGTGGCTCAATTAGGTTCACAAATTTTTACTATCCTTGCAAAAGAAGGACTACCTGGTTTATTAACATTAATTGCAAATGGTCATTTATTAAATAATTTCTTATCACCAACGATTTTAAAATTTGCAAGTGATCTTCTTGATCAAGAAACGTTAAGTTCTTTCCGCGATGCTTTTGATGATTCAATTTATCAAGGGATGACTTATCAAGAATCATTAACATCGGGAATGATTGGTCTTGTTAATGCTGTAAATGAATTAACAGGGCAACCAGAACGGTTTGACTATAAAAATAAAGCAAATTTAGAAGCAACAGCAGTAAACTATACAACTGCCTTAAAAACATTTGGAACAACAATTGTTAAAATAATGAATCAGAAAATTGATTTTAAATTTAATCTAATTAATAATTTAACCGCAATTAGTGAAATAATTCGATTTAGTCGCATTGTTTTAAATTATTTGCAACAATTTAATGCAAATGAAATTGCAACATGAAATGATATTGTCAAAGTTCGTACTGCTTCTTATCAACTTAATTCAAAAATAGATTTACAACAAATTATGGGTAATTTATCACAATGATTAGGAGAACCAACAGGAAATGGCTTACGAAATTTAATTGCCATTTTATTGCAAAGTTCTGAACATCATCAAATTAGTTCAACGCTTTGAGAAAATATTGCCTTTTTAGCAAAAGAAGATTTAGCACCAGCTGGGTTATCAGCTTTTGGTAAAGTTATCATTAATATTTATCAACCACTTGATTTAATTGTGACAAAAGGTTATACCGGAAATTTAGTCTGAGATTTGATTAATACAATGGCTGCTGGTGAATCATTAAATGATATGGTTAGTTTTTTAACAAATTCATTAGTTGAAAAGAACTTACCAGCAAATTTAAAACCAATTGTCACAAAAATTGTTACTAATCCAAACGCTGTTAACGATTTATTTTTAGAATTATATCAGGGTGATATTTTAGGTGATATTTTTACAATGTTATTACCAAATTCATCCCTTGCAAAAATTAAAAATTTAAAAATGCTTTTGACAGAACCATTACAAAATTGATTACCAAATAATGAACTAACTAATTTTATTAAAAATAAAAGTATTGTTGAAGTTCTAAAAGAAGTAACAGCTGCCATAACACAACCAGCATTTATTGCTGCAAAAGATGTTTATCATTTGTTTGACCGTTTTTTAACGCCAACTGCTAATCACTCATGACTTTTACGTGATGCTTTATTAAATTCAGATACTTTTTTGGAAACATTAGGATTTAAAGATCAGGCAATTATTGAAAACAGTCCCTTATTTTATTTAAATAATATTTTAGAAAACATAAAAGGGATTAATGGTGTTTTTACAACTTTAACTAAATATCTTGCTGATTTTGATAAAAGCCAAAATGTCATTTTGCAAGAAATGAAAAAAACTGTTGCTAAAATAAATGTTACTGTCCTAGCACAACCAAACGATAATGTTTTTGAATATCAAATTAATGATAAAATTATTACAATTACGGTTGCATTCCACAATAATAAATATTTTATTAGTGAAATTATAATGAATTAAAGATGTTAAAAAGGTTATGATTTGTAGAAAAGAATAACCTTTTTTATTGAAAATTGATATAATAATAGCAAGAAATGAGGGTTTTAAAGGATGGCAAAGAATATTTTTGGGAAAAAAAAGAATCGTAATTTATTATTAAATTATTTTAAACCATCAATTTATGTTAAAAATGTTAATAAAATTAATCTTGAATCATTAAAAAAACATGGAATTAAAGTTTTTATTTGTGATTTAGATAATACTTTAACCCCATTTTATCGTGGTATTCCAAATGCGGATAATTTAAATTTAATTCAAAAGGTAAAAGAATTAGGAATGATTTTTGTGTTAGTATCAAATAATGCTCGAAAACGAGTTGAACGGTTTGCACAAAAAGCAGGAATTGAACATTATTATTGAAATGCTAAAAAACCATTATTAAAATATTTTCGCGTTATTTCACGGCAATTTAATGCTAATCCGCATGAAATGATTATGGTTGGTGATCAATTAATTACCGATGTTTTATTTGCTAATCGGGCACATATGGAAAGCATTTTGGTTGTACCAGTAACAGGTGTTAATGAATCAAATCGTTTAATGCGTTTATTAGAAAATTTACTTTATAAACGGTTAGCTCAAAAAAATATTTTACATAAGGGTTTCTTTGATGAAGGAGAATATGGATTAGACTATGATATCTTATAAAAAATGTTCTGGTTGTGGGGTTGTTTTGCAAGACACAAGACCAAACGACCTTGGGTATGTTGAAACATTAACGCAAGATTATTGTTATCGTTGTTTTCGATTAACACATTATAATGAATTAGTTACTTATAATGTCCCAGCAATTGATTTTCTTGCCAAATTACGCCAAGATTATCACTTGAATTGACATTATTTTTATGTTTTAGATGTTTATGATTTGGATGGAACACGAGAGTTGGCATTAGAACAACTATTACAAAATAATAAAGTAACTTTGATTATTAATAAAATTGATTTAGTAAATAAATTAATTAATCCTCATAAAATTATTACTTATATTAGTGAACTTTTTAGAACCTCAGTGCTTTTTTCGAAGCTAGAAGATATTATTTTAGTTAGTGGATTAAAGAATTATGGGTTAGATGAATTATGACGATATATTAAACGACAAACTAATGATATTGTTTTTGTTGGTAGTTCGAATACTGGGAAAAGTACATTATTAAATAGTTTAATTAAGTTAACTAACCAACAACAAAAAATTACTGTTTCAAATAATCTTGCAACAACATTAGATAAAATTGTTGTTAATTTGGGAACTAGACATAAAGTTTATGATACGCCTGGAATTATGAATAAGCATAGTTTGCTTTCGTATCTTGCCGAAAATAATAAAAATATGATTACTAAACAATTACTAAAACCAATTACATTTCAATTAAATTCAGAACAAACAATTTTTTATGAAGGATTAGCGAGTTTTTCATATCTTACAGGTTTAAAAACAAGTTTTCATTTTTATAAAAATAACAATTTGAAATTACACCGGACTAAATTAAGCAATAAGGATTATTATTTTACCCATCATTTATCAACCACTGCCGTTAAATTAAAAAATTATCAAGAATGAACTGAGCGAGTGATTGAAATTAATGAACCAGGTAATTATTCGTTATTTATTGCTGGGTTAGGATGAATTAGTTTTAAAGGCCAAAGTGGTCAAAAAATAATGGTTGGAACTCATCAAAACATTAAAATTACACTACGAAAACAGTTTATTTAGTTTTATAATTAACAGTAGATAAGTAGAAAGGAAATAGCTTATTATGAATCTTGTTAAAAAATATCCTTATGTAATTACGGATTTAGATGGCAAAATTGCGGGGAAAGGTTATTTAATTAATCCTGAAACATATGAAGCATTACAAACATATCAATTGGCTAGTAATTATCACTTGTTTTTAGCTTCAGGGCGATTAGACTTAATGGCAAAAGAATATTTTGCAAAGTTAAAAATTAAAACACCAATCATTTCATGTAATGGTGCTTTAATTCGTGATAGTTTAACAAATGAAATATTATATCAGCAACCGTTACCACAAGCATTAGCTCTTGCGGTGTTAACAAATGCTATTGAAGGAAATGTTGATCATATTGTTTATACTGCTAACATGGTTTATGGTCATCCTGGATCAAGTCGGATTGCTTTTATGTTAAAATATAATGCGCAATTAGATAATGATAATTATCGCATTCCAATTGATACTGAAACTGATTATGTATCATTATTAAAAAATAATGAAATTGAAGTTTTAAAAATTTTATTCCCTTTTAATTCATCCGCTGAATTAGAACAAGTGCAAGCTATTTATCAGCCATTTAAAAACGCGGTTGATGGTGTTTTCTCTCAAAAAGATTTATTTGATATCCAAGCATTAAATATTAATAAGGGTAATGCTTTTAAAAAATTATGTGCTTTAAAAGGGTATGATCCACAACAGTTTATTTTTTATGGTGATAATTATAATGATCTAGAACTTGCTAAAATTGTTGGTTATACTGTTGCGATGGGGAATAGTGTCTTAGAATTAAAAAAAATTGCTAATACAACAACAATGACAGTTACTGATAATGGGGTTCGTGAACATCTTTTTACCGAAGTTTTATCAAAAGAACAACTAGCAGAATTTCTGCCCCAAGTTAAAAATGTTTTTAAATAAAACATTTTTTTATTTTGTAAATTGTAAATCAATCATTTTGGTGGAGTTCCATTTAACAAATTATCGACTTAAGATTAAAAATTAGGCAAATAATTGGAAAAGATAAGGTGCTGCTTTTTTTATTATGATATAATGGCTCTATGAAGATGCTAAATTTTAAAAGAAATACAAATCAAAAGTTCTATGTCGACAGTTCTGCATTTATTAATAAAAATAGTAAGGATAAATTTGTTTTTAAAATATTGAAAATTATTGCCTTAACTGTTGTTATAACACTTTTTATCGTAGGAAGTATTTGAGATCAACAAATTGCAAAAGCGATTGGTGATTTAAATGATAATGGCATTGTCAGTTGGCTAAGTTTATTTTGAGATAAACTAGCTTATACGATGACAGTTCCATTTATGTTTGCAGGAGTTGGGATTTTATTAGAAAGTTTAAATATTAAATATAAATCGAAATTTAAATTTTTAGAAATTATCATTATTACCGTTTATGCTTTATTTATAATTTTATTTACTTTAATTATTAGTAGAATGATTTATCAGCAATCAACATTTCCCGCTTTTGGTGGTAAAGGAAGAGATTATTGATTTGGACTTGATGGAACAAGTACAATTGCCGCAATGACAATTCAACTTAGTATTGAAGTTATCTTAATGGGTGGGATTGCTTGGTTTTTAAGAGTTAAATTTTCAAAAAGAGATGATTTATTAACTAATAATTATTGAATTGATGCGTTAAAAATATTTGTAGTATTTGCGCTTTTTGGGATTATTTTTGATCCGCTTTTAAAAACTTTCTTTGGGCGACCATATTGAGTTCATGTTGATTATCAATATGTTATTGACCATTTACCAGATAATTGGTCAAACAAACCAACTAATATTGTTAATGCCGAATATTTAGATTGATGACAAATTCAAGGTTTTAAAGCTGAATATTGAGATTTCTTATTAGGGAAAGCGGGCGAAGGAACGCATCATTGAAGTGATAAGGCTTTTCCATCTGGTCATATGAATTCATCATCAATGCCTGTCTATGGTTTTTTGTTATATTTCATGAATGAAAAACGTAAACAAAAGATTACTTATTGAAAATGATTAATATTTGGATTTTTTATCGCAAATATTGCAATGATGGGATTTATGCAAATTCTTTCAAGAACACATTATTTAACAGATTTAATGTTTACTTTAATAGTTTTATTAACATTCTTTAAAGGAGTCGCTTATGCAACTGATCATGTTATTTATAAAGTTTTATCAATAATTTGAAACAAACAAAACAAAAAATATCATATGTTTGAATTAAATAATGGTAAAAAAACAACTTTGTTTATTGATATTGATGGAGTTTTATGAATTGTAGCGAAAGTTAGAACTGCTAAAATTGATAAATCTAAAAAATATAAATATTGACATCGTGATAATATTATTTACAAAAAATAGGGGAGTGTTGCAAAGATACGGGTTTTAGTTAAAAACAAGATATAATTTTGTTTTTTCTTTTATATATAGAAATTATTAATATTAAAGTTATTATTTTTAAAAAATTTTAAGGAGTTGAAATTATGCAAACAAAGCAATATTTTATTTTGCGGTCGTTAGTGAAAAAGTATGGTAAAGATATTGTTATTAATATTGTCAATAAGATTGCAAAAGATATTGAAATTAAAAAGTAAAAGAATAAATTATTCTGCGTAATTTATTAGCGGATAATTTATTCAATAATGTTTTTAATGGAGCAAAGCGACAACGAGCGGAGCGAGTTTGCAAATTTCAATTTTTTAATTTATTGAAAGGAGTTATATCATGCCAGTATGATTAACATGAATATTTAGTATTTTGATTTTGTTAGGAATTTTTGCGTGAATTGGTTTATCAATTTATCAAAAAATTCGTCAAATTCAAGGTAAGAAAAAAGAAAAAAAAGAACTTGAAAAAAAGGAGGATAGAAAATAATGAATTTTTTAGCAGATGCAGTTACTTTTGGGACTGGAATGGATTCTATTTGAACTGGTTTAGGTAATGCAATGGGTAAAGTAAAAGATGCTGTATATGGTATTTTACCGCAATTAATGACCTTTTTAGGTGATGCGTGAATTATTTTAATTCCATTTGGATTATTTATTATTATTAAGATATTAAACTTTTTCCGTCATATGGTTAAAGGATTTTAAGAGTATATTACTCTATATTCAAAGTATTTTAACAAAAACTAAGGCACACTAGTTTATTTATTTTTTATTAATTTATTTTATATAACTATTACTTTAAAACTTAATAGTATTTTTCAGTGTGCCAATTTTTATTATTTTATATTTTTAACATTGTTAATAACATTGTTTATTAAACATTAAATAAGCAATATATTAGCATTATGTATAACATTGTTTTTATCAGTAAATAAGCAGTATATAAACATTAAATATAACATTGTTTAATTAAACAAATATTTATATTAGTTAGGAGTTGATAAAATTGAGTAATTTTGTTAAGAAAAATCAAAATATAGCAAATTATTTTATTTCTAAGGAACTTATCCCTTTTGAAACAGATAAAGCAAGTTTTATAAATTTACCTAATCACAATCGTCATATTGGTTTTTGGTTGAGTAATAAGTTTATTTATCCTAGTCAAAAACATTCAGAACAAGTAGCAATCGGTTTAATTTATGATAATTCTTATCGTATTGTAAAATATGATGAAAATTTAAAACAACATGATTGAAAATTTTTAACTGGAACAGAAATAATTGATTTGTATAATCAACATAAACAAAACTATTTTACGCGTATGCATAAAGCATTATTTTTAAATGAACCTAAAAAAGTAAAAACAAATAACAATAATAATTTAATAAATTGAAATGATGAAAAAGTAGAACAATTAATTCGCGATTTAGAAGAATTAGATAATGAGTTTATATAATTATTGAGTTCAATTTGTTAGTTATATTATTGGTTCAAATGCCCCTGAATTTTTATATGTTATATCGTTTGTGTTATTTATAATTTTATTTTTTGGAATGTTTTTTAAACTTATTCAGAAAATGTGGAGTTTTTAAAAATGCAAAATGATTGAGAAAAATTAAAAGAGTTTTTTATTCATGTCTTTTTGTTTATAGATAAAACGAATGTTGAAACTATTACAACTTGAAATTTAACTCAAAATGAATATTTAACTCTTATGATTGGCATTTGAATTGTAATTTTGTTTTTAACTTGATTCTTATTGTGAATGATTTTTAAAATAGTTGGGTATTTTAAGTAATGAAAAAGTTTGCATTTTTTCTAATAAACTTTTGTTATATTAGTGGTTCAATGGTTTTGTTTAGTTTAATTGATTTATTATTTTGGATAATTTCCTTAAATTTTACTGGTTTAGTATTTTGACTATTATTTGCTTTACAATGTGTATATTTTGTTTGGTGAGTTTGAAAAAATGTTTTTTATCAGTTAAATATCTTTCGTTTAGTTTACTTTATTTGAGATAATCCGTTATCAGTAATTATTGGTAAATTAGGAACTGGTAAAACATTACTTTTAACTTTTTTATCACAAGTTATGAAACTTTTAACAAAGAAAATTTATAGTAATTATCCAATCGAAGATGATGCAATAAAACTTTTAACTTTTAATAATTTAGATTTTACTGATAGAACCAAATTAGTACCACCTGATGATAGTTTAATTCTGTTTGATGAGAGTTTTTTATATATTGATGGAACTAGTCCCCACGAAGTTAAAAAAGTTCACGGTGGTAAAAGTGTGTGGATTGTTTTAGCAAGACATTTTAAAAATAGAGCAATTTTTACCGTACAGCGTGAGGGTATGATGTGAAATAATATTCGTCATTTAGCGAGTGGTATTATTATTCCTATTTCATTGAAAAAACCCGTTAAGTCAAAATTAGGTAATATTTTTAATCGTAGTTTTGTTATGCGAATTGGTATTTTTCAAGATATTACAGATTATGAAATTTGAAAAACAAAATCAGTAGAACGAACAGCAGAAGGTAAAAAAGCAAAACATAAGTCCGATGTTGGTTTAGGAATTCGGTTTTTTAAGATAATTATTCCGCTTGAATTTGCCAATAAATATGATAGTCATTGATTAAGTTTTGTTCGTGATTTAAAAAATGATGAAGTTATTAATAAAAAAGAATACTTTTGAAAAGATATATCAAAATTAAATAATAAACAACGCTTAGAATTATTTGATATTGATATTTTGAAAGAAAATTTAAAAGCAAAAAAAGGAAAGGAAAGATAAAAAATGAGTAATTTATTAAGTGAAAGCATTAATAACGATAATTGAAATAAGATTTTTAGTTTTATTTTTGATACTTTTTTATTTGTTTTTGATGTTATTTGAAATACTAAATTACCAATGACAAATATAACGATTGCTTATTTTTTAATCTTTTTTATGGTTATTAAATTATCAATTTATGCTATTCACGGAACATCAACTAATTATAACGATTTAGGTTCAACGGTTAAAAGTGGTGTTATTAATAGTTCTAAATTATACGGTGCTACTGTTAGGGGTGTTTCTAGTACTAAAAAAGGTTTACAAAAACACATCAAAGAACGAAAACAATTTAAAGTTAGTCGTAATAAACAACAATTATCAAGTTTAGTAAGACAAGCAAAAACAAGAGAACAAGGCTTTAAAAGAATTCATAGCACTAAAAGAATAAAAAAATAAGTAAGGAGTTGATTTTATATGATTAAGTTAGTTTTATTGGTAGCGGCAATCGCTATATTTGGTACTGGTTTTATTACAATTATTATTAATCAGTTGACATCAGCAAAAAATATTATTATGGATTTATATAATTCTGATACTTGGTTATTATTTATTTTTGGTAAAATGGCAATTTTATTTAGTCATCCGTTAATGTTAACAATATCAAGTTTATATATTATTGGTTTTATTATTTCAAAAACATTATATAGTTAGGAGTTAAATTTATGAAAAGTAATGTAGAAAATAAAAAAGAAAAGAAACAAAATGGTTTATTTATTTCTTGGGTTGATTTAATTTTGTATCTTATTATAAGTTTTTCATTAACGCTTGTATGTGTATTAGATACAGTTTCAACGATTGGCGAATTAAAAGAAAAATATGCTGGTATAAATGGTTATATAATTTATGGTTTATGATTTATTATATTATGAGATATTTTAATAATTCATTATTTTTATGGTTATTTATTTAATGAAATTATCAAATTAATAAAAGAACATCGTAAAAATAAGTTGGTAGAGAATAATGCGTAAGTTTTTAGTGTTATTTTCTTTTGTACCAATATTATTAATTTCTTTTTTCTCATTAGAGGCAATGACATTACAGCAAAACCATCAATCACAACAAACAACAGAAAAAGTAAGAACAAAGCGAAGTACAGAAACTGGTATTAATGAAACTGATTTTATTAATACGATGTTTTTACGCAGCACTTTTTTTGAAAATTGAAGTGATACCAATTATTTTATTAATCCTACTTTAAAAACATCAAAATCATTAACTTATAACGATAAATGATATTTAGATTTTTTAAAAGATAGTTATTCAACTGGTATTTCTTATGATAAACCTAGTGATAAATTTATGGATTTATATAAAAATTGAAATACTTATGCTAAACAGTATAACATTGATAAATTTTATGATGTTGATAAAAAACAATTTTTAAAAGAATTAACTAATTTTGTTTATTCTTTTACAAATAAGTATAATTTAACACAAATGTTAAATAAATTAAAAAAATATATATATGATTTGCAACAAGTTAATTTAAATTATGATTTTGATAATTGAAAATTAGTATCAAGTATTTTGGGAGAAGGAAATACTAAAAAATGATATATAGGTATCTTTAAAAAAGATAATAAATGAAATATTATAAAATGAAATGGTAATAAAGAATTTTATTCATATTATTATGATAAAGTTTATCGTTGAGATGGTGAAGGTCAACCACAAACACCCCAAATTGATAGCAATGGTAATGTTAAGTTTGAAATAGATATTTATAAACAAAAAGTTAAAGATTTTTTAAATAATTATTTAGATGTTATTATCCAAGAAAATATCCGAGTTCAGCAAGGTGGTAATCCAAACTATGATGACTCAAATTTAGGTAGTCAAAGAATAATATTTGATTTTGAAATTATTAATAATTTAGATAAATCTAGTACTGGTATTATTTTAACTAAAAAATCAATTTATCGAATGATTTTAACGATTGATGAGCATAAAAATATTGTTGCAGGCAGTTTAGAGTTAACACATCTTAAACAATATTGAAATGGATATGATTATAATAGTTATCGGTATACTGATGATTTAGGTTTTTTATTTTCTTTTATGAAAGATGAAGAAAATACATTTAATTTTAGTGCTGAAACTTATAATTATTATCAGGTCAATTCTCCCAATACTGGTAAAGAAGTTTTTGAACAGATGAAAGGTCAAATTGATATTAATAAATTTTTAAAAGCATTTTTTGCACACGCTTTGGTACCTGTATTTCAAAATCGTAGTAATTTTATTGAAAGTGGATATATTGATAATTTACAATATGATACTGTTTTAATTAACTTTTTTGGTTTAAAATTAGTTAATTTTAGAGATGTTTTAATTGATGAAAATAATACTAATAAAAGTCAATTTGAAAAGTTATTAAATAGTATTTTTACAGTTTCACAAAATTTTTATAAGGATTATTTACGAACAATTTTTGATTTAGAAAGTAATACTTATACACAAGGATATAACAAAAAATACGGTTTATTAGCAAATAATGGTTTTAAAATTTATCCAAGATATTTTTATTTTTCTGATAAGTATAAATTATTAGATTTTAAGATGTATTCTGCTTATAAAAATCGGTTTTATAACACAAATTATGGAGATGTATTTAATTATGATTTTTCTGTCTCAAATGATTATAATATTAATCAAAATGAGAGTTATGTTTTTGAAGGAACTTTAAAAGATAAATATGGCTTAAAATATAAAAAAATGGAAGAACAAAAAATAGGTTATAATGTTTTTGAATTACAAGCCCAAAAAGAAAATGATATGTATCGTTATTATGATTTTAATTTTGGAATTTATAACTGACAAGAAATTAATAACGGTGGATTATTCCCTGATAGTCAATGATGACAAGCACAATATGAAAGTTGTAGTTGATATAATTTAGCGTGTCATATAAGAAATGCGGCAATTTGAATAGTTAATAATATACCTGGTATAAAACAAGTAAACGAATTAGCGAGTGGTATTGGTAAAATTTTTCAAACAATATATAGTTTTTTCAGTCAAACATTCGAAGTATGAAAATTTAGTCCTGCATTGTACAGTACAATAACTAATTTATTTTTATTAATTATATTTATGAAATTTGTACGATTAATTTAAAAAGGAACTATTTTTAAGTTCCTTTTTAATCTTTTCAATCTGTAATTTTACCTGTTTTAGGGTTAATTGTTGGAATTTGTGTTTCAGTAGGTTCAGCACTACCATTTCAAAAATAAACTTTATCATAATAATATGAATAAAATTCTTTATTACCATTTCATTTTATAATATTTCATTTATTATCTTTTTTAAAGATACCTATATATCATTTTTTAGTATTTCCTTCTCCCAAAATACTTGATACTAATTTTCAATTATTATTTTCTGGTGGTTTTTCTGCTAATTTATCATCATAACAAGAAATTAAGTTTGTTGTACTTGTTGCTGTTAATCCGATTGCCCCTAAAATACTTAGTAATTTTTTCATATATTTATTCCTTTCTGTTAATTGTTATAATTAGCTTAATTATACTATACATTTTTTAATGTAGATGTAAATTTATGAAATATATTAACTAATAATTTTAATTTAATAAAGAAAGGAAATAATAAAATGTTTAATTTTAATAAATTTAGTGTAAATATTTATGAAAATGCTTTAAATCAGTTAAAAGAAAAGATAGAAGGAACTGATGATATAATTTTTATAAAACGAGATAAAACAAAATATTTTGTAAAAGAAATAAAAACTAGAAAAATTAAAACAGAATTTGGAATATTAATTTATAAGAGAAGAATTTATAAATATCTTTATAGGGGTAAGTGAAAATATGTTCCTCTTGTTGACAAACAATTTGGAGTTAAAAAATGGCAAAGAATAATTAATGATTTAAAACTAAAAATAACTGCTGAAATAGTAAAAAATAAAAGATATAGTGATATATTGGATATGTTTAATTGCAAATTACATTGTTCATCTGTTTCGCGTATTTTACGAAAAGCATTAATAAAAAGAAAAGATAAAAAAATAGATTTAAAAAATTGTAAAAATTTATATATTAATTTAGATGATGCACATGTAACTTTAAAAAATAAAAATAATAAATCTTATTTGCAAACTGTTAGAATAATTTCATTTAATACTGGAAAAGAAAATAATAAATCTTTAAATAAAAAATATTGTTATTTTTTTCTTAACAAGAAAACTCGCGGTGCAGAATTTAATGCTTTCTTTATTAAAAAACAAATTCAAAAATTTTTTAAAAATTATGAAAAAATTAAATTAATTATTGGTGGAGATAGTGCTAAATGAATTAAAAAAAGTGCTAAAATTTTAGATGGTATGTTTATATCTGATAGATTTCATGTAATAAGAGAATTAAAAAATAATATATATTGTGGTAATCGTAGTAAAGAATCATTTAAAAATTATTTACACGCAAAAAAAATATTTTTACAAGGAAAATATGATGAACTTATAACTTTTTTAAAATCATTACAGAATGAAAAAATTAAATTAAGATATTTTATTAATTTAAAAAATGGTATTTTAAATCAAAATAAAGAGTGAAATATTGGTGTATCTGCTGAAAGCGATGTTTCAAGAGTTGTAAAATCTTGTTTAGGATATGGAAATAAAACATTTTCATTTTCAACATTTAAAAATATTTTGGATTTAAAAATTATGAAATTTAATTTTAGTTAATTTAAAATAATTTAGTTTTAGTTTTGAAACTATTTTTTAGTGTGCTAAAATATAAAATTATTTTTTGTATTTTTATTTTTTTGTGTTATTATGTTTTTATAAAAGAAAAAAAGTTTCTTGTTTTTAAATAAATTAAATAATACCCGTTTATTTGCAACACTCCCAAAAATAGGAATGCTATCTATGTTGTTATGCTATCGTTTAAAAATTAAAAAAAATCTAGATATAATCTAGATTATTAAGGCAACTTTATAGTAAACAATGGATAATTTTTTAAATTATCTATCGTATGATTGTTCTTCAGTTTTTTCTTGTGTTTTTTCATGTAATTCATTCATAACATCCATAAAGTTTCTGAAAACTTCTTGATTAATTTCTGGAGATTGTGCTTTAACTTGGTTATGAATTTGGGCTTGTTTTTTTGTCATTGCTTGGCGTTTTGCTATTTCTTTTCCGCCATCTTTAAGCAATTTATCTGTAAATTCAGCTGCATCTTTTTTATTAAAACCAAGTTTTTTTAAAAATGAATTAACTCCTTTTTTAATTGATTTATAAGTTTTTTTCAAACTTTCTTTCATTTCTAATGTAAAACCCATATCAAAATTTTCTTTCCTATTATTTAATTAGATTAATTAAAGTCATTTATTTTAAAAATAGTATTGATATTTTTAAAATCATTTACAATACTCACTCTATCATAATTATTTTGAATTAGCAATATTTTTAAGTTAATAATAAAAAATATGCTTATTTTTAACAATTTAATGTAAGAAAAGGGAAAATTTAAATTTTCCCTTTTCTTACATACTATTTTTCTTAATTATTTATTATATTCATATTCTAAATTTTTTAATTCAGAATTAGATTCTTCATTAGGAATTGGGTTTTGCTCATTTCAATAAAAAACAGCATATCCTTTTTGAAAAATACCTCAAACCTTTCGGGTTGAATCAATTGTTACAATACGAAAATCTTCGGGTTGAACTTGATTAAGAAAATCATTAATATCATCTAAAGTATTTAATCTAATATATTTGTATGTTTTATTTTGCATTTTTTCCTCTTTCTATTTAGTTAAACTCTAATACTTTAATACTAACATATATATTAATAGATTTATTTAAAACAATATAAAACTGAGATAAGGGAAGTTTTATATTGATTTTCATAAGGATTATTTCATCCCATCGGAGCAAAACTGAGCTGGTGATAAACTAGTTTTCTCCCTAGTTTTGTGATATAATTAAATAGAAAATGTGTCAATGAGATAGGCCATCTAGGAGAAAAAAACCATATGAAAAAAGATATGATTATTTTATCAGTTGAAGATTTCTTAGCATTAGAACCTGATGAAAATATTCGTGAAGTACGACATGATGCAGAATATCAGTTTGATTATGAAAGTTGAAAAACAATTCTTTACTCGTCAGGAAAATTAAAATTTATTCTTCGTTATGTTCAAGCAATCTTTCAGTGAATGAAAGAAGTAACTGATTTAACTGGCTTAACAATTAGTATTAGTGCCATTATTGTTGATAAGTTTAATTTCTCATTATTTAAAAATCAACAACATTTATTTAATTGTAGTTTATCAACTAATTTTTATTTAATTCCTGAAACAGAATGAGCAGAAAAAATTACCGAAGCACATGCTTCAAATTATGATTTAGTTAAAAATCAATTAATGTATGATCCATTAGAAATGGAACATTGAAAAGGTGAAGAAGGATTTGGCAAATTTATTAATATGCTATTAATGATTATTCGTAATGCGGAAAAACTTGATCCATTAATATTACCAATTCAATGAATGATTGAATTTAAAGATAAAAAATTAACGATGTCACGAATTAGAATGCAAATTCAAGCGTTACAAAATCGAACACCACCGGATAAAGAATTTATCATTGATTCGCGGAAAAAAAATAATAATGTTGAAGATGAAATTGAATTAGAAAAACGACCATCATTAGAACCAGTTAATAAGAATGAAAATGATGATATTGCAGCATGAAATAAATATTATAAAGAAGATGTTTAATATTTTATTAATGGTAAAAAGGGTTAAGGAGGAACTTAACCCTTTTTGTATTATTTAATTTAATTTGGTAATTTATTTTACTTTTCTTAAAAAATAGGTATAATTTTAATTGAAAGAGATTATTGTTGACAATAATTTAACAGAGAAATAGTGGCTGGTGGAAACTATTGGAATTTTAAAGCGTGATGACAACATGAAGATAAAATTTAATAAATTTTGATAAGTAAGCGCATTAACTAAAAGATAATGAAATAGGATGGCACCGCGATTTTTCGTTCCTAAGCAATCTTTTAGTTTTTTATTTAGAAGGGAAGTTAGTTATGAATATACAAAAACCACGAGGAACTGAAGATATTTATTATGAAAAAGCAAGTGAATTAAGTGCCCTAGAATTAATGTTGCGTAGTCTTGCGATGCAATATAACTATCATGAAATTAGAACGCCAATTTTTGAAGCAAAGGATTTATTTGTCCGTTCAGTAGGAGCAGAAACCGATATTGTTAGCAAAGAAATGTTTGAATTATTAGATAAAAAAGAACGAGCATTTGTTTTACGCCCAGAAGGAACAGCACCTGTTATTCGCAGCATTATTGAAGATAAACTATATGGGAAATATGAATTACCGTTAAAGTTGTTTTACCTTGGGAATATGTTTCGTTATGAACGACCTCAACATGGTCGTTTACGTCAGTTTAATCAGTTTGGAGTTGAAGTGGTCGGAGCTAAGAATTATTTATTAGATGTTGAAGTAATTTTACTTGGGTATAATTTATTAAAAACTCTTGGATTAACAAACTTAACATTAAAACTAAATTATTTAATGGTTGGTGAAGCACGCACAAAGTATCTTGGCGTGTTAACAGCTTTCTTCCAAGACCAAACATTATGTGCTGATTGTAAAATTCGGGTACAAAAAAATCCATTACGAGTATTAGATTGTAAAATTGATCATGATAAATTTGGTAATGCTCCAAAAATTTATGATTATTTAACCCCAACAGAAAATGAAGAATTTGTGGCAATTCAAAAGTTGCTAACTAAATTAGGAATTCCTTTTACCTTAGATGCCCAATTAGTACGTGGATTAGATTATTACACTGGCATTGTTTTTGAAATTGTGATTGAGGATCAAGACCGAGAATTAACCTTATTAGGGGGAGGACGTTATGATCAATTAGTTCATACCTTTGAACCAAGTTTAGATTATCCAGCGGTAGGATTTGCCTTAGGGTTAGAACGATTGTTATTAACTTTAGCTACGAATGATATTGTACTAGCTGATGAGCCTTATCTTGATGCTTATTTAATTTGTTTATCCGATCATGCTCGCCATTTTGCTGCTTCGTTGTTGTTATTACTACGAGCAAGTGGTTTTCGTGCTGATTGTGATTATTTAACACGGAGTGTTAAAGCCCAATTTAAATCATTAGAACGATTAAAAGCGAAAAATGCTATTATTATTGGTGATGAAGAATTGAAAAAAAATGTTGTGAAAATTAAAAACCAACAAACGGGAAAAGAACAAGAAGTTAAGTTTGAAAAGATTATTGCAGTTTTAAGTAAGGAGAAGAAATAATGAAGAGAACACATCCTTGTGGGGAATTAACATTAAAAAATGTTAAGGCAAAAGTTGTTTTAAGTGGTTGAGTAGCAAAAAATCGTCGATTAGGGGGGATTATTTTCTTAGATTTACGAGATCGAACAGGAATTATCCAAATTGTCGTGCAACCAGATCATCCCCAATATGCGATGATTAATACAATTCGGAATGAATTTGTAATTAGTGTTGAAGGGGTTGTAATTGAACGAAAAAATAAGAATTTAGAATTACCAACCGGGGAAATTGAAATTGCCGCTGAACAAATCACAATTTTATCAAAAGCCCAAACGCCACCATTAATTATTAATGATATAACGGATGCCTTAGAAGATGTTCGGATGAAATATCGTTATTTAGATTTACGTCGTCCGATAATGCAACAAAAAATTATGTTACGAAATCAAGTAGTACAAACAATTCGCCAATTTTGTCAAGTTCATCAATTTATTGATATTGAAACACCAATTTTAAACAAATCAACGCCAGAAGGTGCCCGTGATTTTTTAGTTCCATCGCGTTTAAATCCTCATCATTTTTATGCTTTACCACAATCCCCACAATTATTTAAACAGTTATTAATGTTAGCCGGATTTGATAAATATTTTCAAATTGCAAAGTGTTTTCGTGATGAAGACTTACGTAGTGATCGTCAACCAGAATTTACACAATTAGATTTAGAAATGAGTTTTGTTACTCGAGATGATATTATGGATTTTGTTGAAACACTATTTCACACAATTATGCAAGATGTGATGAAGGTTAAAATTAAAACGCCATTTCTTCGGATGGATTATGATGAAGCAATTGAAAAATATGGCACTGATAAACCTGATACGCGTTATGATTTACAGTTATTTGATGCAAAAGATATTTTTGCTAAAACTGAATTTAGTATCTTTGCAACAGCGTTAAAAAAAGAGTTAAGTTTAAAAGGAATTTTTATTCCACAATTAGTAAGTAAAAAACAAGTTGAAGAATTAACGCGGATTGCCCAACAAAACAAAGCCAAAGGGTTGGCATGAGTTAAACACGAAAAGAATAATTGAGAAGGACCACTTGCTAAAGCACTTAGTGATAATGAAAAAACAAAATTATTACAAGTATGTAATAAACAGGCAGGAACATTCTTTTTTGTTAGTGATGAAAAAGCAATTACTTGTCAAGCTTTAGGAGCAGTACGTGTAGCATTAGCTAAAATGTTTGATTTAATCCCATCGAATGAATATCACTTCTTATGAATTGTTAATTGACCATTATATGAATGATCAGATGAGAATAAACGTTATGAAGCAGCTCATCATCCGTTTACTGCACCAACTAGTGAATTTATTGATAATTTTGAACAGAACATGGCAACTGCGCGGGCTGATGCTTATGATTTAGTTTTAAATGGTTATGAAATTGGGGGCGGGAGCATTCGTATTCATCAAAACGAGGTTCAAACACGAATGTTTAAATCGTTACAATTATCAAACCAAGAAATTGCGAATAAATTTGGTTGATTTTTAAATGCTTTTAATTATGGTGTCCCACCCCATGGGGGAATTGCTTTTGGTCTTGATCGATTAGCGATGATTTTAACGAATAGTGAGTCAATTCGTGATGTGATTGCTTTTCCGAAGAATGCAACAGGAATTGACCCAATGACAGCTTCACCAAGTCCAGTTGATGGTAAACAATTGGATGAATTAGGGATTAAGTTAAAATAATAAATATATAAAAGTAACTAGCAATAATGCTTTTTATGAAATATTAAAACTATAGCAAAGGTAATATTCTTTATTACCTTTTTTATTTTGAGTGAAGAGATTTATTTTGTTTTTGATTATGTATATTTTTATGTATAATTAAACTAAGAAAATAACTAGAAAAAGATATTAAATTATTGATTTAAGAAAAGGAAATAAATAATTAATAATTATGAGTGGATGAAGAACATTGATTAGGCAAATACAAGCAAATAATCAAAGATGAAGAAGAATAGAAAAACAGAAGTATCTTTTAAACAACAGCAATGAATTTGAAGAAAAAATTGAAGTTTATATTGATAATTTATTATTTAATAAAGAAACTAATTTTTTACAATTTAAAACAATTAAAAAAACAACTAAACCAAAAATAACACAATATGTTACAAGAAATTATGTTAGAACACCAATTTATGGTGATGTTTCTGTTAGAACAGCAGTTATTAAAAATTTTAATAAAATAATTAATCCACTTAAATTTGTTTCTCAAGATATTTTAGAGTTAAATTTAGAAAAAGAATTTATTTTAAAAATAATTGATGAAATTGGAATAATACCTAAATGAAGAGAAAAAGAAATAAAATTAGAAATTATTACGAATGAAATAGCACAAAATAATGATAAATTAAGAAATTATGAATTAGAAAAAAAGCAATATAATTTTAAAAAAATTGATTATCCAGAAAAACCAAGTAATTTTTGATTAAGGTTACTTTTGCTCCAATTACATTATTTTTTAGTTTTTGAGGTTTTTTAAGTAAAAATAATGCACAATTAAATATTATGACTAATAAAAAACATCAAGAATATAATTTTAATCATAAAAGAAATTGATTTATATAACGATCATTTGCAAAGAAAAATATTAATAGAGATAATGAAAAAATAAATATAAAAAATAATTTATTATATGAAAAATATTTGAAAGTTAAAAATGAAGAAATTAATTTAGTAGAAGTTATTAAAGATGATTGAATTAATTTACGACAAGCTTCTAATTTTACATATGATAATTTAGAAAATAAAAAAGGTGTATACATTATTTGAAATAAAACTAAAAATATTTATTATGTTGGCCAATCAAAAAATATGAAAAAACGATTAAACAATCATTTTAAAAATGGTGATGTTAATAATATTATTTTTGCAAAAGACTGATATAATGACGATGAATTTTATTATAAGTATTATTTTTGTGATACAAAAGATGAATTAGATTTATTAGAAAAAAAATATATTGAATTATATAATTCATTTGAAAATGGATATAATAAAACTGGAGGAAATAAATAATGAATAAGAATTTAAAGAAATAATATAATTTTTCTAAATGTTAAAAAAGTATACACAATTAATTTAGTATTAATTTTTACATTAAATAATAAACAATTTGGTAATATTATTAGTGAAATTCATAAAACAGGTTGAAAAAATATTTCAAGATATTGTAAATAATTTGTTTAAAGAAATAATAGAAAATAGGTGATAATAAAGTGAAAAAATATTTTCTTATAGCATCATTTATAACAATGATTTCATTTTCATCAATATCATTTACTCAATGTTCATGTTCAGGTCATACTACACAGTGCAAAGATGGAACTTGGTCAAATTCTTCAGGAAAAGGAACTTGTTCAGGTCATGGTGGAATCAAACGAAACAAAGTAAAAAAAATAATTAAAGGAAAAATATATTACTAAAAAATATATTAATTTTTAAAAAAGTAAACTTATATGAGTTTATTTTATTTTTATATTGATAAAATAACAAAATAACAATATGCACAAATAGATATTACAATTAAATCACAAGATGGAACAAATTCAAATGATAATATCATTGCTATCCATACTAAATGTAATAGAAGAAAAGCAGATTCTTAAAAACCAGGAAAATAAGACTTATTTTAAAAAATATGTTAAAATATTATAGGAATTATGCTAATAATTATTTATTACATATTGAAAAAAGGAGGACAACAAGAATGCCTTGATGAGCAGGACTTATTATTGGGATTGGTTGTTTAGTTATTGGTGGGGTTTTAGGATTTTTAATTACCAAAAAAATTGTGCAAAAACAATTACGTGATAATCCCCCAATTACTGAAAAACAAATTCGGGCAATGTATATGCAAATGGGACGTAAACCATCAGAAGCAGATATTAAAAAGGTTATGAATTCAATGAAACGTGCAAAATAAGGTTGTATTTAATATCTTTTGCCAATAATGAAACACATGTTAGATTATTAATCTAACATGTGTTTTTGTTTTATCAAATTATTACCATTACGAATACTTTTGCATAAATTTGCAAAAAATTTACAATTCCACCCGTTATTACCAAAAGAAAGAAAACAAATTGCAAAGAAGAAAGAAAAAAATAAAATCAGAATAGACATATGTTACATATGTTATGTTGATTTAAGGTGTTAGAAGAAGCCTTCGTTATCTTAATACTACAAAGATGATAATTAGTAAGGAGGGATAAAAATGTCGATTTTTTTATCTTTAACAACTGGGGATTATGTTCTAAATTTTTTTAAAGAATTTATTGGCACACCAGCAATCTTGATTGGTTTATTTGCCCTTGTTGGTTGTTTATTACAACGCAAGAAATTTACCGAAACAATTTCCGCAACGATTAAAACAACCATTGGGTTTTTAATTATTGGTGGGGGAGCTGGGATTTTAGCTGGTGCTGTTGGTAAATTAGGAAATGCTTTTAATTTATTATTTGGAATTAATGGCATTATTGCTAATAATGATGTTATTCCAGGATTATTTTTAAATAGTTTACCAAAAATTGTCTTAGCTGGAGCATTAATTATGATTTGTGCGATGTTATTAAATATTGTATTAGCGTGCATTACATCTTATAAATATATTTATTTAACTGGCCATGTTTTATTTTACTTATCAGTAATGTTTGCTAGTGTTTTAAATTTAGCGGGCTTAAATTTAGCGGAAGATTTACCAATTATTGTTATCACTGGTGCATTATTGGTATCGCTATGAATGATTATTTCTCCTGCGTTGTTAAATAAATATGTCATTAAAATTACGAAATCCGATACCTTAGCAGTTGGTCATACCGGCTCATTATCATACCTCTTTTCTGCTTGAATCGGAATTTTAATTACAAAAATAAGTCGTAAACCACTTAAATCAACAGAAGAAATTAAATTTCCAAAAGGACTAAGTTTCTTACGCAATAATAATATTGCAATTGCAATAACAATGTTTTTCTTATACTTAATTATTTACTTTACCGCTTGGGGTGTTAACGGTTATGATGCTTTAGTTAATGCTAACATTCTGAATACTGGCCAAGATGTCTTTGTTCAAGGATTATTACAATCATTTACATTTGCTGCTGGAGTTGAAGTGCTCCTAATCGGGGTACGAATGTTTATTGCCGAAATTGTTCCTTCCTTTAAAGGGATTTCTCAAAAGCTAGTGCCAAATGCAAAAGCAGCATTAGATTGTCCAACAATGTTTCCTTATGCTCAAAATGCCGTTTTAATTGGTTTTATTGCTTCATTTCTGGGCGGGATTATTGGGATGGCGATTACAATTATTATTGTTCATCAAATTGGCTGGCAAGATCATAGTTTTATTGGTTGAGCAATTGTGATTCCAAGTATTGTTCCGCATTTCTTTGTCGGAGCAACCGCTGGAGTTTTTGGAAATGCGTATGGTGGGATTTGAGGAGCAATTTTTGGTCCATTCCTAAATGGAATTTTAATGACTTTTATTCCATTCTTATTTTTTGGGTTAAAATATATGCACACATTAACAAATACTAATGGGAGTTTAAACGGTTTAACATGAGGGGATAGTGATTTTCTCTTAGGTTTACCAATTGCTGGATTAGGACAGTTAGTTGGACGGAAAGTTAGTTTATGATTGTTGCCAGTTCTTGCTATTACACTATGACTAATATTACCACTTCTTAATTTAATAACTTTTTTTGCGAAGAAAAAACATTACCAATCAAAACCACTTCCAATTAAAACAAATCTGACTTTACCATCCAATCAACCTATAACAGTTCCAAATTTGTCTCTTAAAACCTATGATCGTAAAAAACTTGTTGCTGTTTGCGGACAAGGATTAGGTTCATCATTACTAATTGAAATGAATATTAAAAAGCTTGTGCAAGAATTAAACTTACCACACTTAGAAGTAAGCCATACTAATGTTAATGCCTTTGATGCTACTGACCAACAAATTTTAGCAGTTATTTGTGGAACGGATTTAGCAGATTCCATTCCATATCAAGACAAAATTATGTTAGATAATTTATTAGACGAAACAGAGTTAAAAGAAAAACTAGTACGATTTTTACAAGAGTATGAATAAAACAGTTTTGTTGACCCCGTCAATTTATTGTGGTGATACTGCTAATTTAAGTGATGAAGTAAGAAAATTACAAGCAGTTGGTATTAATTGAATTCATTTTGATGTGATGGATGGTCATTTTGTTTCAAATTATGGGTTGGGACCAAAAGAACTAAATGATTTAAAAAACCATTATCCAAATTTAACCATTGATGTTCACATTATGGCCATGAATATTATGAATCTTCTCCCATTATTTATAAAAGCGGATTATTTAACTTTTCATTGAAATAGTATTAAAAATAGGGGAGAAGGGGAGAACATAATTCTTGCAATAAAACAATATCACTTTAAGGTTGGCATTGCTTTGGACCTTGATAATGATATTAATGAAATTGCTCCTCTCTTAGCATCAATTAATTTAGTAACTTTAATGGCTATTAAACCAGGCTTTACTGGCCAACAATTTGAGCCACTTGTTTGAAAGAAAATTAAAACAATCAGTGTTTGAAAGCAACAATTTCCGCATCTTTTATTTCAAATTGATGGTGGAGTTAGATGAAATAATATTCAACAATTAATAACAAGCGAGTTAGATTTGATTGTTGTTGGATCATTGTTATTTCAAGAACAAGATTATCAAAAAGTGATTGATAACATTAACAAAACAAAGAAATACTAATTTTATAACAATTAACAAAAAATAATATTAATTTTAACATTAATATTATTTTTTTGATTTTTATGTTATGATAAAGATATAAGGATGCATACTTATACGTTGAAATTACTTTGAAAAAACAATAATGGGTAAAAAATTTGATATTAAACATAAATTAAAACATAACAGTCACTTATCTAATTATGAAATATTAAATAATTGTATTATAAATTATTAGTTTAGCATAGGAAGCAAGTTATTAACGATTAACAACGCATAGGAACGGTTTAGAATATTTAATTACTATAAAAATCAAAAATAATAATATAAAAATATGAAAGGCAACATTCATACTTTAAAAGAAATAGGACAAAGAAGGTCATCTTTCTTTGTCTTTTTATTAATTTGGGAATTTAATTGTAAAGCAAAAAATTGCTTTAATTTATTTATAAAAAGTTTACTTAATGTAAACTTTTTAATTGTTTTTAAAATAAATTTGTTAAAATATAAACAATTAATTAAAGGAGCACACTTAGTTATTTATGAAAAAAATATTTTTTTGAAGTTTTATTAGTATTCCAATTGCGATGATAATTTTATTATTATCCTTATATTTTACCAATCTTTGAAAACCAACAGTAGTTGCAATTATAGTTAGTAGTATTTTATTAATTATTGTTGGGATTTTTGCGTACTTTTATTTCCGTAATAGTTATCTTAATTTTGAAAAAGATAATTCTGGGGAATTTCAATATAATATTAAACAAAAGTTTTGAAAATTAGGGCTTATTGGGTTTATTGCTGATTTTTGTGATACGATTGGGATTGGTTCATTTGCAATTAGTATTGTTCTTTTAAAGTTAACAAAACAAGTTAAAAATGATAAACAATTATTAGGAACCTTAAATGTTGGTCATGCAATTCCAACTTGTTTACAAGCTATTATTTTTATTTCGTTAGTGAAAGTGGAATGATTAACGTTAGTATTATTAATTACAGCAGCCGCAATAGGAGCTTATATTGGTGCGTTAATTGCTAATAAAATTAAATTAGGTTGAGCACAAATCTTATTGGGAGTTGCCCTAATTATTATTTCAATTATTATTTTGTTAGGGCAAAAGGAAGTTAGTGTGATGCCAAGAGCTGGAACAAGTGATTCATTAGAAGTATGATGAAAATATCTTTTAGGAGCAATTATCTTTTTTGGGTTAGGGATTTTACAATCATTAGGAATCGGGATTTATGCCCCAGCAATGGCGGTAACTTATTTAATGGGATTAAGTTCGCTTTGTGCTTTTCCAATTATGATGGGGTCAGCAGTTTTTTAATGCCAGTTGGTGCCTTTCGCTTTATTAAAGATCAAAATTATGATATTAAAATTGCTACTAGTTTTACCTTAGGAGGTAGTTTTGGAGTTATTGTTTCTTATCTAATAGTTTTTGTTGGCATTCAAAATGGATTAGGGTTAGATAAAGCTAATTTTATTAATGTTTTAAATTGAATTATTATTGTAGTAATTTGATATACTGCCGGGATGATGTTTTACAATTATTATCAACAACATAAAAAAAGCATCCATCATTCGTAAAAGGATTGTTACAAAACATGTTGCTAATTACAACAAAATATTATATAAAGTAACTACTGTACATGATTTTAAGATATTAATAATATTTTTAAAATAAATTACTTTAATTCAAATTAAAGGAATGTTTTAATGAAAAAACTATTAAGTTTATTAGGTATTGGATTATTAACAACAACTGGCACAACAAGTGTTCTTGCTTGTCAAAAGCAACGAACTGATTATTCTGACAGTAAAGATGATGATAAAAACAATGGTAAAGACGACAATAAAGATAAAGAAAATCAGGACCTTGAAACTTTTAATAACATTATTAGAATGGCAAAGACTGGTTTTCAAGACCTATTATTTAAGGAAGTAGTATTAGGGAATACTAGTGACTTGTTAAAAGGATATGAATGAGTTAGTAAGAAGGAACCACGGATAACGTTACAAGGTAATAATTCTGAACATCAAGCTTTAATTAATTATTTTTTAGCAATGTTTCGTGATGTTTATAATATTGTTAATCAACAAATTATTAATGAATATCCAAATTATTATTTAAATTCTGATCCATTAAGTTTTAATGATGATGATTATGTTATTAGTCTTAATTTTATTGATTTAAAACAAATGAATGAAAGTTTAGACTTAAAGATTGAAGGAATTGAAAAGGTTAAAGCTGTTCGCATTGATTTTAATATTAAATATGATGTTAAATTTAAATCATTAATTTCAACACAAGAATGCCAAACAAACTTCAATATGACAAATAATGTTGAAATATTTAGTAAATTATATGATGGTAGTTTTATTTACTTTCAAAATAATTTATTACAATGATTATCAAGTATTAAAACTGTTAAATTAAATGAAGGTTATTTTAAATCCTTATATGATGACTTTTATCTTGATTTTGGGATGGATGATTCGAATTTAGATTCCAAGTATAAAATGACATTAAAAGAGTTTATTAAAAGTAATCAACAATTAGCAAAACTTGATATTTCATATAATGAAGAAAGCTCATTTACATGAATAAAAAATTCTCTTATTGAACATCATCGTCCATCGGATAAAGGCCTTGATTTTGACTATTTATCAAGAAATCGGTTAAAACATTGAGGCGGTAATGAACCTTCTACAGCTAAAGCGGAATCTTTTGTAAAGCAATATAAACAATTAGTTCCAAAATTAGATCAAATAACAAATAACATGTTAAATTTAGCAACACTTGCTTTAAAATTAGATTATATTAATATTTATGGAATGACATTAAAAGGATATATGAAAGATTCACAAAATGTTATCTTTGAATCAAATGTTAGGTTATCAGCCGATGCTCTTAATACAAAGTTAAGTAATTTTGGGAATTTAATTATTACTTTTTTAAAATTTTATAATATCACTTATGATGGGATCCGTTTTAACTTTCAAGTTAATGCCATTGATTTTGATCAAATTGTTAAAAATGGATTAGAAAATAAAACAATTTTAAAAACATTATTTAAAATTTTTAAATCATCAAATGTGGGACAAAATTTGGTTGATATTAATTTATTTAATTTTACGCAGGCAAATGGCTATCCTGGTGGGGCCAATTTTGGTTTTAATGGTTCAAATCATCTTATTTTTTCTACTCCTGATCCAGGTGGATTTGATGCAACATTTTATTTTGGAAGATCACCATCAATATTTTACTATACACCATTTCAAAAGTTTTTTGGAACAAATAATGAAGTAATACCTGAAGATCAATATGGGGTTCAAAAAGTATAAAGTATATTAAAAGGATTGAGTCCTATTGAATATGGAATAACTCAATCCTAACTAAGTTTTATTTTTTATGTACACTTTTCTTTACATATTCAAAAAAGAGTTGATTTTTTAATGAAAAGAAAACATTATTTTATTTTGCGGTCTTATAAATTAATAGATTTGTTGCACTTCATTTTACATAATTCCATTTTAAATTATATATTTTATTATTTTTTCTTGTTTTCTTGCAATCTACAAAATGTGTGTGGTATACTACATAAATATTTCACACTCGTATTTCTATTTAATATAGTTGTTAATATGATTTTGATAATTTGATTTAAAATTAATAATTTATATATTTATGTGTAGTATAGCACTAATCAATAATTATTTAAATTAAGCATTTATAAAGTTTTGAATAACAAGCACATACTTTATTCCAACTTATTCCAACCAGAAGCATCCGAACCCTTTTTTTCATCTTAATTTTATAGTATAATAAATAGGTAAAAAAGTATGGGGGCTTTAATAATGGAGAATAATAAAAAAGTAATTGATTACTGAGATGATTATGACCCAAATGATTTTGATCCAGCAAAACGACCAACTTCAATTATGCAAGATAAAACAACATTAAGTGATAATAATCAAAATTATGCTAATAAAATTACTAGGTTAACGAATGATTTTGAAACATATTCATACTATAATGACAAGTTTAATGTTAAACAAAATAATGTTCAAAATGATGTTTTTGACCATAATGATAATTATGATGAATTAGATTATTCTGATTTTCAACCAATCGAAGGGGCAGAAATTGACCAGGCAACAGAATTAACTGATTTAGATGAGTTAAATTTAAATAATAAGAATCGGTTTGTTCCATTTAATGAAAATGATATGGTTGCTCCATCGCTTGATGTTAATAAAATTTATGATCGTTGACAAAAATCAAAAGCTAATTTAATTACGCGTAAATTAGATGTACTGCGGAACCGAGTTCAAGAACCTCGCATTGAAGGACGTCGAAAATATAGTTTTTATGCTCCTAAATCATTAGAAGAATTATTAAATAAACCAGCCCAAGTTGTCTTAGATGCAACTCCTTGTGTTGGGGGTGACGAGGTTTATCCTGACCAAAAATATTTTAATAATCCAGCGTTACTTTCAAAAGTGCAGGGTAAAAATAATGATAATTTATCATTATCTGACAGCAATGATGAAATAGCATTAATTTCAGATGAACCTTTAGACAATGAACCGTTAACAATGAACAACATCTTAAAAAATGCAAAAATAAATCTTGATGCAAGTAAGAAAGAAGCAATCTTTATTAATGATGAAGATGTACTAGATCCCGATAATTTAAATTATGAACAACGTTTACGTTTATTAAAATTAGCAGCTGACCCCAATAATGAAGAACGAAAAAAATTGTTACAAATGAAATTAAATAATGGTAGTTTACGTTCCTTATCCGCAATTGTTAAAGAACGATTACAAAAAGTTCAAACTGGAGAAATTGAATTAGTTGAGGAAACATCCCTTACGAAAGATCATAATTAGAACCATTTACAATTTACAAGGAAAAGAAAAAATATTTTTTAGTACAATAACCTATTAATGTTAACACTTTCAAGTTATAATATGAGAAGTATCAGTTTATTTTATTATTTATAATAGTAGAGGATGATTACGATGATATTAGGAAATAGTGAAATAGCCTTTATTTTAATTGGATTTTTTATTGCGATTAATATTATTATATTAATTTTTTTAATTATGTCTTACCGAAATATTTTAGTCCCAATTCCAAATTTAAATAATGCTCCAAGTCAATCAATGATTTCATTAGAAGTTATTGATCGCTATTTAACGAAAAAGAAAATTACTGGGTTAAAAGTTGTTCGTAAACCAGGCCAAGTGTTAATTACACATTCTTATAAAAAGAAAACATTTTATATTAATGATTTACAATTATTTAATCAGTCCTATTTTTTATCAGGAATGGGATTAGATTATGTTTTAGGACGAACATTTTTTGTCACCCAACTATATTTAAAAAATAAACATGTTCAAACAATGCATTTCTTATTGTATTTAGCTCCACCATTATTACTACTTTTCTTTCTTATTGTTTCATTATTTACAATTATTTTTATTGCCATACTAAAAACTAACCCCGCCTTGTTAGACCATAATAATTTCTTTTATTTTATTAATCGTTATGGAGTCTTAAACTTATTATTAATTTTTATTATTGCAACATATTTAATTTTATTAAGCTTTAATGGCTATTTTAAACAAAATTTAGAAAATTGATATGAAACAGAAATGCGACCATTTGTTAAAAAAGAATTCCCGGAATTATATGATGATTGAATTATTGCCCGTAGTTATTCGCGGAGTATTCAGTTTACATATATTTTTGGTTATAATTTTATTTTTAAAAAGATTTATAAGTATACCGGACCCTTTGGCCTTTAACAGAGTAGGGGAGAGAAAGAATGAAAGTTATTTTTCATATTGATATGAATAGTTTTTTTGCTAGTTGTCATCAAGTTGCTAATCCCCACTTACAAGGAAAACCACTCGTTGTTGCCAATTCATCACGTCGAGCAGTTGTAACAACAGCAAATTATGAAGCACGGCAATTAGGTATTAATAGTCCAATGCCTTTATATAAAGCAAAAGAAATTTGTCATCATCTTGAAGTTGTTAAGTAAGATTTTGGCTTGTATGTTGATTTTGCTCAAAAATTATTTGATTTTATTAGTATGCATTATACGAATAAAATTGAAGTTGCTTCAATTGATGAATGTTATATTGATGTAACTGATATTTATTTAAAATATGGTTCGGCAATGCGATTAGCGCTTGATATGCAACAAAATGTTTTTCAACAAATTGGATTACCAAATAGTATTGGTATTTCATATAATAAATCATTAGCAAAAATTGCTATCGATATGAAAAAACCAATGGGAATTACCTTAATTCGACCAGAAGATGTTGCTCAGCTAGTTCAACCATTACCGGTCAATAAAATATTTGGTATTGGTAAACAAGCAACTCATCGCTTAAATGAAATTGGGATTCATACGATTAAAGATTTAGCAGAGTTTGCTGATATTACAACATTAGAAATCATTTTAGGCAAACAAGCGTATGGTTTTGTTGAACGAGCTAATGGTGGTGGTGAACAACAATTAAGTTTTGAACATAATCAACTAAAACAAATTGGGAATGAAACAACATTTGAATATGACTTAATTGATTATGAAGATATTAAGAATAAAATTTATTTATTAGCAAAACATGTTAGCCAACGAGCAACAAAACGAACAATGGTTGGAAATGTAATTTATGTTACATTTAAAAATGCTAATCGAAAACGTTTTACGAAACAGCAAACAATTAAAAAATATACTAACTTGCTAGATGATATTTATTCAGTGGCAATTATATTATTTGAGCAATTTTGATCGGGTCAACCAATTCGATTAATTGGTGTTGGTTTACGAGGAATTATTAGTAAATATGATTTAAAAGAACAACTTTCATTTGAATCATTAGGAACATTGCAACCAGATACTGTAACAAATAAATTAATTAAGGAAATTAATAAAAAATACTGCCAAGATGTGTTATTAACTGGCCAAAAATTAGAAGAAATAAAATACTTATTACATAGTCAAACAAAATATATTCAATCAGATCAGCGGATTTTAGATGAAACAAAATTAAAAGAAAAGGGGAAGTAAATAGTATTATTCTCCCCTTTTCTTTTTATTATTTTTTTCTTTTGCGATTGCTTTAACAACAGCTTTTTCAATTAAAGCTTCAATTTCTGTCGCAGTTAAGATAATCGTTGGCTCAAGTGGTTTATTTTTTTCCTTAGTAGTAACTTTATTAGTAACGTTTTGTTTTCTTGTTTGTGTTGAATTAGGTTTACTATTGGTTGACTTTTTTTGTTTTAATGCGTTTAAAGCGGTTTTTTTTACCTGGTTGGTTTGCATTTCAACATTTAATTGATCTAAGTCATTATTATCAAAATTAATAATTGTTTCATGTGGTTCTGCTTCAGATGGATTTTTAATGCGTTCAATGCCACGATTAACTTGATAAGCATGATCAATTATTTCTTGTAATCCAGGATCTTTTTTGCTAACACGAGTAGGGGAAGAAGATAAATTATTATTATCTTCTTCCCCTACTCCTTGGTGGCCAGTAACTGCAGCACGTAAGCGTGCCATTTTTGCTTTAATATCATTTTCATCAACACCAATAGTCTTTTCATCTTCATTTTCAATTCCTAATTTGTGTTTAATGTTTTCATTGTTTTTTTTAGCATTTGTTAATATATATTGAATTGTTCCCTTTTCAACTACTGCCGGTTTAACAGGTGCGCTACTAGTCGTAGTTGGATTTAGCATTCGACTCATTTTTGCTTTAATTTTATTTTCAGTTGCTCTTGAAATAGCTTTATTACTATTTTCTGGACACTCATGAATTTTTAAATGAATTGGACAAAATGTTGGTACTCCCATTGTAACTCCCCGCTTCTTTTTAATATCCTTGTATAATTATAACTTAAATTGGCATAAATGTGTATTAGAATAAATTTAATCCTTTTTTATGTAATAAAATAATATTATTATGAATTTATAGTATAATGATAAAAAATAAATTAGAAAGTGGCTGTAACTAATGAACATTTTTATTTTTCATCGTGATTTTAGAATTGAAGATAATCTTGGTCTTGCGCAGTTGGCTAATGAGGAAAACAAAATTTATTTATTATTTATTTTTACAAAAGAGCAAATAAAAGCGAATAATTATTTTTCACCCCGTAGTTTTCAAGCAATGGTCCATTGTTTAAAACAGTTAACTAAAAAAGTTCATGTTAATTTTTTAAAAAGTGAAAATGAACAAGCTGGAATTAAATTTTTGTTAGAACAGGGTTATAAAATTAATAAGATATATACTAACCGCGATTATACCCCATTTGCTCTTAACCGGAGTAAAGCAATGCGCCAATTATCAAAAGAATATAATTTTATTTATCGTGAATTTGATGATTATGTATTACTAGAACCGTGAACAATAAAAACTACTCAAAATGGATATTACACTGTTTTTACACCATTTTGAAATAAATTAAAAGGACATTTTAACGATAATCATATTATTACTTATAAGGTTAACCCCTTTTTGCCCCAACATTTAAAAGATCTTGAGATTTTACAAGACATTACAAATGTTAAATCTAGTGATTTTAATTTACCATTAGAATTTGAAAAAGTTAAAACAGCAATGTTTCAGTTAAATCAAAACTATCAACAAACTCGTGATTTGGTTGATTTAGAAAATGGGACAGCAAAAATTAGTACTGCTTTAAAATTTGGTGTTGTTTCAATTCGCCAATGTTACCTTTGAAGTATTGAAAAATTTGGTACTTTTGATAACGCTTTTGCACGACAATTGGCATGACGAGATTTTTATTATCAAGTAACTTATAATGCTCAATTACATCAACAATGATGTTTTAGTGAAAATTGAAATAAAAAAATAACAATTAACTGAACAAATAATCTAGAATGATTTCAAAAATGACAAAATGGTGAAACTGGGTATGATTTTATTGATGCCGGAATGAAAGAATTAAAAGAAACAGGTTTATTGCATAATCGAGCAAGAATGGTTTGTGCTTCTTTTTTAGTTAAAAATTTACAAATTAATTGACATAAAGGTGAACAATATTTTGCTCAACAGTTAATTGATTATGATCCTATTATAAATCAATGTTCATGACAATGAGTAGCAGGGACGGGGTTTGATGCCCAACCATTTTTTCGAATTTTTAATCCTGAGTTACAACAAAAAAAATATGACCCAACATCAAGTTATTGTAATAAATTTTTAAAAAGCCGCCCCACAATTAATAAAATTGTTGATTATAAAATATCAGTTAAAAAAGCGTTAGATATTTATAAAGGTGAGTAATATGACAAAAAATATAATTCTTTTGTAAAATGTTAATAATACTAATATTTTAATTTTGGAAAAATATTTTATTTTATTAAAAAATAAAAAAATATTGTATTATTTTAATATTAATAGTATACTATGGGTAAGGAAAAGTATTTTTCCTAAATCTCTAAAGTAAACAGAATAATTATATAAAGGATTTATAATTACACTACTATCTCTCCCCTTTAGGTTATCTCTTATCTTTTCTTTTTATTATAAGTTACCATAAAAAAATAATTTACATAAATCCTTATTTCGCCAACATAATTATTTTTGTTACCCAAACAGAAAAAGAGCAATCAACTGGTTTTTCCCAACACGTTGATTGTTTTTTAATTTGTTAATTTAATTTGCTCTAAAAATTGAAATGTTTTTTTCCCAACAATAACTTTTTTTTCAATTTCACCATCAACTTTGTAAATAACTTTATTAAACAAACCATTGATATCAATGCCAATTACTTGTGATAGCATAATTTCTTCATCTAGAAAGAAAATAGTTTCATCATTTACTTTAATTCATAAACTATTATTAACTAATGTTTGAATAATTAAATAACTTAAAATTAAGCCATAATTACAAATTGCAATAATTACAAATAAATAAGCAAAAGTATTTGGGATACTTGATAAAGTCATTAATAAAATATAATCAATAATAATGAAAATATTAAGTGGAGTTAAAAACAGATAGATGGTAATAAAGATAAAAATTAGCATTGCTTTTCATTTATATTCTTTATTTGCTTTATTATTTTCTTTTTGCTTTTGATAATGAATAAAAAATAAAGTATGAAAAGTATATAAAGCTAACATTAGAATTAGTGAAAAAACTAAAATAATGTGCATTTTCATTGTTAAATTATCCTCCCCTATTTTGCTGTCATGTTTTAAAAATTGTCATTGATATTTTAACATCATTTGTAATAAAGCGATAAATTTTTTCAGTAGTACTAATAAAAAAACCGATTTGATAAAAACCATTAAGGTTAAAAACACTTGGTAAAACAAAATTAATATCTTTTAATCAAATGAGAAGATTTTCATCTTTGATTTGAAAAACTAAGCGGTAATTTGTAACATAAATGATCCCATTAATTGTTTCCTTACTATTACTAGTAGTAAGATTTAAATAACCAGTCAAGTATTCAACATAATATTGTTCTTTCATTTGTTGAGTTAAATAGTAAACATTTTGTTTAAGTTCTTTTTGCTTTGTTATTTCATAACCACTAATTGGTGCTTGATAATAACAAATTTCATTTTTTGGTAATTCATATTTTATTTGAATTGCCACCAAGGTAGCATTTAAAAATTGTTGATGATTATCAATCATTGTTTGAAGTTCGTTCTTTTTTTGTTTGAAATCTTTTATTTTTTGTTGCTGGAATAAAGCTAAAATAGCAACAATAATTATTGCACCACCTAAAATAGTACTAAATAAAATAATTCCAATTAAATAACTATGATTCATGTTTTCACACCTTATAAATTAGATATGGCGTTTCTAAGCCTTTTACAATGATTATAAAACGTTTTTGTTCCGTATATAAATAAAAGCCTTGGCATAGAATATTATTAATCCGAAAAATACTTAATTCAAGATTATTAATTTCCCTTAATGGTCAGATCGTAGTAATTTCTTCATTTATAATTAAAATTCTTCGATTTGTAATAAACATATGACCATTTTGAAATGGAATTTGATACATTTCTTTAATTCTTTTGCCTTCACCATAACCAACACTAATCCCATTTTCAAATGGGATTGTATATTTAGAATGAGTTTGACTGCTTTTTAATTTATTCTGAAGGTAAATAGTAACAGGAATATTACTAAATACTTTTTCACCTGGTTCTAATTTGAATTTAACGTTAATTTCTTGCAAAGTTAATTTTGATAAATTATTATTAATATATTCTTGATTTTCAACTTCTAGTTGTTTGTAAATTTGGAAAAAAAGTTGTTGTTTTTTTTGATAAAATCATCCTAAAAAACCAACAAAAATAAATAATAAACTAAGAAAAAATCCAATTATAATTCACCCTAAGATTGTCATTTTCATCAACTTCCTATTTTAAAATATTAATACCATTATTAAAATTATTAATAAAGGTTTGAAGCATTAATTCTTCTGCTGAATTTCGTGGTTGTTCAAACCGGTTATAATAATAAATATTAATTAAATCTTTTGTTTTTTGATTTAGTTTATCATAATATTTTTTATCAATTAAAAAATGGGTACCTTGATTAAGAATAATACTTGATAGATAGTTTTGTCATTGTTTGTCATTTTTATTTTTTTCTTCTCATTCAGTAAAGTAAGTATTAAAAATACGATTATTTTTATGATAAATAAAATGAACTTCCCCTTTTTTCACATTATTAACTAATCTTGTGTATAAAATTTTATTTGGTAAAAATGGATTATTTGGTGAATTAATTGCTTGAAAAGTAATTGGAGTTAATTGAGCTAATAAAATGTCATTGCAAACAATTGAATGAATTTCTTTTGGCAAAGTTATTTTTTTAACAACATAACTATGTTGTTGATTATCTAAATCATTTAGTAAACGAGACAATTCTAATTGATAAACTAATGCTAATTTCATAATTCGACGAAGTTTAATTGTTAAAATGACTTGTTCAGCAACACTTAAACTATAATAATAATTAACATAAGTTTCATAAAGTTCTTGATGATCAACTAAATTATCGTTAATATTCATTAATAATGCTTCTAACTGTGGGACAAGTGTTTTGTTTGATTTAACATATTCAGTTAAATGTTTTTGACAAAAAACATTAAAAAAATAAGGTGCTTGCTCTGCAATTGATAAATCTAAAAAAGATGTCTTAATATTTTTAAAAAAATGTTTAGAATGATAACGATTTAAATAATAATGATTTTTAGTAATATCAAGCGAATAAAGATTATGCTGAGCCACTTTATTATTACATTCTTGTAAAATACATTTTTGTTTAGTACAATTTTTTAAAACTTGTTGATAATGCTTTGTTTCTTGTTGAATATATTGTTCTTTTAAAACTAAGTTTCCTACTGCTTGTAAAATTGAAATATATTTGGCGCGATTTTTAGTTGAATTTAATACCTTTGTTTTACAACAATTTGCGTACTGTTCTTTACTTAAACAAATACATGCTTCATTATCATCAAAAGTAAAAATTGGTCGGTAATGTTTATGCAAATAATCTAATTGATCATCATCTAAATAATAGCTTTTTAATAAAGCATCAAACATTGCTTGTTCAGAACTTTTAAATGTAGATTCCAACTGCTTTTCTAACCCATTTTGCATATAAAATAATTCCCCTCTGTTGTTTATACTCTCATATAATTATAAACTTATCTAGTTAATTTTGCTATAAAAAAAGCGTTTTACTAAAAGTAAAACGCTCAAAGGCAACATATAGATTTTTTTCACCAACATTGCAATTAGTTATTATTAAATAATTTTATAAACAATTACTTTAAAAGTAATATTTTGGACCGTTAAATGATTATACAATTATAAAGAGTACTTACTTGCAATGTTAGTTTCATTTTGTAGTTTTTTACAAAGGAAACATATAATTAAAAACACAATTAATTATTAAGATTGGACCATATTAATAACTAATTAGTCTTTATGTAACCTGTTTCAACTACATTGTTATTATATTTTATTTGCAAAATTTTTGCAAGTATTTTTTAATTTAACAAATTATTTTATAAAAAAGACTAAAAAAAATAATTTTTTCTTTTTTTAAAAAATATACCCATAAAGTAGAGCTTTTGAAAAGATATTTAGTTATCAATTATTCATTCTAGAAAAAAATAAATATGTTAAGATATTAGTAAGGGAGGAAAATATGAGAATTTTATTGATTGGGGCTCAAGGTAAATTGGGTCAGAAACTTATTAATGAACTTATCAATTATAACAACCTTACCATTACTAAATTTGCGGGCAATGCCAGCGATTTTGAACAACTTAAAGCCCAAGCAATTGGACATGATGTTTTAGTTTCAACAGTTAGTGCTCGTAGTATTGAAGAACTCGTAAAAATTGCAAATAATATGATTAAAATTGCAGCCGAAAATAATCAACGAATTGTTTGAAGTGGTGGTGCGGGGTCATTATGAACATGAGATCGCACAAGATTAGTTGATATTCCAATTGATCAATTTCCTACGAATTTAGAAAGTTGAAAACCAGCTATTTATGGTCATTATGAAGTATTAAAATTATTACAAAATAGTTCAATTACTTGATCATATATGTCACCAGCATTAGAATTCGAGGATATTGAACCACTAGGATGATATCAAACTAAAATTAGTGATGATGCTTTATACAACGAAATTAACATTAGTTTTGCTAGTTATGCCAGTGGGGCCAAAGCACTAGCAGCGGAAATTACTAAGCCACAATATTTAAACCAACGCTTTACAATTTATGAAATATGTCATTAAAACTAAAATAGAATTTTAGTAGTTTTAAATGGCAACTTATGAAATTATTGGTTGAGTTGGGACTAGTTTAACAAGCATTTATCTTATTCCGCAGAGTATTAAAACAATTATTAAGCGAAATACAAAAGGAATTTCATTATTAATGTATTTATTACTAATAACTGCTTCATTATTTTGAATTTGTTATGCTGTTATTAGTCCAGAAATTAATTATCAAATAGCTGTCACAAATATTTTACAAGCTTTTTTTGCTAGTATTATCTTTATAATTAAACTAATTAATATTATTCGGAAAAAAGACCCGAATGAATTTCGCATTTTATTAGAAAAATGTCATTTTAAAAAAACAAAAAAAGACTAAATAGAAGACAAAAAAAGAAAAGGAAAAGTTATTCTTTAAATAACTTTTCCTTTTCTTATGTTTCATTTAACTAATCTTGTTGACTTGTTTTAAAATTATTAATAATTTGTTGTTGAATTTCCAAAAAAACTGATGGATTCATTTTTAAATATTCTTTTACACGTTCTCGTCCTTGACCAATTTTATTATTTTGATAAGCATATCATACCCCAGATTTTGCTAAAATATCATATTTTACTGCTAAATCAATTAATTCATAATATTTATCAATTCCTTCATTGTAATTAATATCAACAAGAGCTGTTTTAAACGGTGGTGAAACCTTATTTTTAACCACTTTAATTTTTACTTTATTGGCGGTTGCTACTCCCGCTGTTGTTAATGTTTCAGTACGACGGACATCTAATCGAACAGAAGCATAGAACCGAAGAGCACGTCCTCCCGCTGTTGTTTCAGGATTGCCAAATAAAACACCAACTTTTTCTCGAATCTGATTAATGAAAATGACGATTGAATTTGTTTTATTAATTACGCCATTTAATTTTCGTAAAGCTTTACTCATTAAACGTGCTTGTGCTCCAATTGTTACATCACTCATTTCTCCGTCTAATTCTACTTTGGGTACTAAGGCTGCAACAGAATCAATTACAACTAAATCAATTGCATTTGATTTAACAAGTGTTTCTAAAATATCTAGTGCTTGTTCACCTGAATCAGGTTGAGCAATAATTAATTCAGCAATATTAACACCAAGTTTTTTGGCATAATTTGGGTCTAAAGCGTGTTCAGCATCAATAAAAGCCCCTCGCCCACCATCTTTTTGTACTTCAGCAATAGCATGTAATGATAGGGTTGTTTTGCCTGATGATTATGGCCCAAAAATTTCAATAATTCTTCCTTTGGGATACCCACCGACTCCAATTGCTTCATCAAGTAATAAACTTCCAGTTGAGACAGCTTCAATTGTGAGATTACTCTTATCCCCTAATTTCATAATAGCTCCTTTACCATATGTTTTTTCAATTTCTTTCATTACAGTTTTTAAAATTTCATCTTGGTCAAGAGGTTTCGTTTGAGGAGGAACTGGTTTATTATCTTCCATTCTTTTATTCTCCTTTCTGTTTATTTTTCTCCTTTTTTACTATTAATTCCTTGTTCTTTTTCTAAAATTTGTTGTAAATGTTTAATTATTGTTGTAACAGTTGCAACTTTAATTTGTTCTCGTGATCAATTTGGATTAAATGTTAATGCGAATGTTGTTGCTTCGTTTTGAAAAAGAATAGTTGCAAATCCCGTTCCAATTGGTAAATTGTCTAATTGACCTGGACCAGCATTACCCGTAAAACTTACGGCAAGATCACTATTAAATTGTTTTTGACAAGCAAAAGCCATTGCTTCGGCTGTTTCTTTTGAAACAACACCATATTTTGTAATTATTGATTGAGAAACATGGCCAACTTTAATTTTAATTTCATTGGTATAAGTGACAATACTGCCTAAAAAAACTTGACTAGCATTTGGAACATTAGTTATATAATGACTAAACAGGCCGCCTGTTATTGATTCATATGCTGCAATTGTCATTTGTTTTTGTTGAAGTAATTGTACTAGTTCTTTAACCATTTTTCCCCTCACCTCATAAACTTTCTTTAATATTATACATTTATATAATATAATATGTAAGTAATATTAACATATCAAGATAAGATATCTTTAGAAAAGAGGACTTAAAATGAATTGAGCTAATCGTATTACATTAATTCGGATTTTTTTAATCCCAGTTATTATTGCTTTAATGGTAATTTTTCCATTTGAAAATAGTTCCTTATATAATGGATGAGATCAATGATTAACAATTAAAGGAGATAATGTTACTTATTCATTGCCAATTAGTTATTTAATTGCTGGGATTTTATTTATTATTGCTAGTTTAACTGACTTATTAGATGGTTTTATTGCTCGTCGTTATAATCAAGTGACAACATTTGGGAAATTTTTTGATTCAATTGCAGATAAATTATTAACAAATACTGTTTTAATTGTGTTTGCTTGTGCAAACATTATTCCAGTTTGAATGGTAGTGTTGTTAATTGCCCGTGATTTTGTAATTGATGTTGTTCGCCAAATTTTAGCAACACAAAAAGTAGTAATGGCTGCTAATCAATTAGGACGAGTGCGAGCAGCAATGGAAATGTTTGGAATGACAGTTTTGTTTTTTATTGGTTTTCGTATGTTTAATGGCCATTCTTTACAAACAGGACAATGAGATGAATTTGGTTGAGTGAACCAAATTATTATGATTCCAATGTATTTAGCTACGGTATTATCATTAGCAGCAGCAGGAAATTATATTTTCTTAAATCGTAAAACATTATTTGATATGACAGTTATTAAAAAACCAAAATTAGAAAATGGACAAGACAACAATGAAAAAAACAAATAATAATTTAGGATGAGCTGTTGTTACTGGTGCTAGTAAAGGATTAGGATATTGTTATTGCGAAGAATTATTAAAACTTGGTTATAATGTTATTGCCATTGCTCGTGATACAAGCCCTATTACAACTTTACAACAAAAATATTCAGCACAAACAATTAAAATGATTAATTATGATTTAAGTAATTTAGAGAATTGTGAAAAATTATTTAATGATGTTGCAAAAGATAATGTAACAATCTTAATTAATAATGCTGGATATGGTGTATGAGGTTATTTTAGTGAGTCTAGTTTAGAACAAGAAATGAACATGATTGATTTAAATATTAAAGCAGTTCATATTTTAACAAAATTATTTGTGCAACGTTTTATAGCACAACAACAAGGACGTGTTTTAAACATTGGTAGTTTAGCGGCATTTACGCCAGCTCCAGTTTTTGCTAGTTATTATGCTTCAAAAGCTTATGTTTGAAGTTTAGGCGTGGCTATTAATACAGAATTGAAAAAAACAAAATCACCAGTTCGAGTTATTACCTTATGTCCAGGACCATTAAAAACTGATTTCTGAAATCGAAGTAGTAACCAGAAAGATGCAAAATACCATTCAACTGTTAAAGTTATGAAAACATCTACTTATGCTCGAAAAAGTTTATTAAAAGGATTAAAAGTAAAAAGAAAAAATTATATCATAACGGGAAGTGTTAATAAAATTGTAAAAAAATTAACAAAATGAAGTCCCCAAAGTTGAGTATTAACATCGGTTTACAATTATCAAAGAAAACGAAAATAAAAACAACAATGTTGTTTTTATTTTTTTATCTTTTATATTCTTTATCTGATAATTGTTGGCTTACTTTTTTTAAGTTTGCTATTTTATTAAGGGTTTAATGCTATTGTTTTTCTAATTCGGCATTAATTGTTTTTAATTTATTGACTAATTCGTTATAGTCTTCAATATGTTTTTTATATTCTGTTATTTCTTCTTTTAAGAGATAGATAAAATCTCCTAAACTCTTAATAGTTTCAACTTTATCAAAACCCATTTTAATTAAAAAGTGATTAATTAACTTATCGCGCTATTTTAAAAACTTGCGATAGCTCTCCAATCACTTTTCAACTTACTTTTTGTAGTTTGTTTTTTACTTTTATATTAAAATTTTCTTTTAATAAAAAGTCATTTATTTTAAAATATTAAATAATATTTTAAAACCATATACAATACATTCATTATATCATATTTTTTGTAAATATTATATTTAATGATACAAAAAATATCAAATTATATTTTTATTTTATCTTGTGTTTTCATCAATATTTTTATTACTTTCATTTTCTTGTTTTATTGAATTTAATTGTTTATTAACCGATTTAATTTGCTCTTTTTGTCAATTTGATAAATTTGGTTTAATAGTAGGATTTGGTATTATTATATTTGTAAAACTTCTTGGTTGTGGTTCTACTCTTCTCAAGTTATTTTTTACTTTCATAATTTCTTCTAATAAACCATTATTTTTAGTAGTTTTCATAACACTATTTGGTTGTGGTTCTACTAATAAACCATTATTTTTAGTAGTTTTTGTTTGTTCTAAAATTTGATCTGCTCTAATTGTTGCCTTTGTATTTTGATTTTTAATTTCTGCTACATCTTTACTTTGTTTTGAAAATAAAGTATCAAATTCAGCAAGAATATTTTTATAAAATGCTACAAGTTTTTCGTTATCAATTTCATTTTTACTATCATCATTTTCAACATCTTTATTTTTTAAAAGTGCTAATTTTTCTAATAATTGCTCTTCATTTTGTTGATTTTTAAGTTTTTTATTTTTTTGAAATTTTAAAATTAATCATGAAATTAAAGCACCTAACGGACCAAATATAAATGAAGAACAAATGAAAAAAGAAGTTTTATAAAATTTTTTTTCATCTTTATTTGCCATATTTCTTGCATTACTTTCTATAATTTTTAAGTTATTTACTTATAATAAAAGTCATATACTAAATAAATAATACAATATTTAACTATTTCTCGCAATACATTATTGCAAAAGAAAAAAATCAATTAAAAAATTGATTTTTTTAAGAAAAAAGAAATCTTGTCTTTTTATTATCGACCATATGATTCGTCATCTTTCGTTTCTGTTGTTAAATTATGATTAAATTTTGTTCGTGGTAATGGTACTGGTGCTTTTGCTACGGTTTTTGATGATAATTGTTTTTCATTTGCTAAAAAACTATTTAATTCGGTCAACATTTCTTTATATTTATTAGCTTCTGTTTGACCATTACCATATGTTTTATTTACTTGTGGTTTTAATGGTTCTGCTAAACCTTTAATCGATGGATTTGGTGTAGATAACAAATCAACTTGTGGTTTTAATGGTTCTGCTAAACCTTTAATCGATGGATTTGGTGTAGATAACAAATCAACTTTTTGCATTTCTTCATTTAAAAATTGAGTTATTTCTACTTCTACTGCATTCAAAGTTCGTGCTGTTGCTTCTTGAACTTGACTTTTATTAAGACCAAGTTTTGCTAACATTGTCTTAATTGATTTTTTAATTGATCGATAAGATTCTTTTAAAGTTCCTTTAATTTTTGATGTAATTTTCATATTAAATTTATTCTTTTTCTATGTTTAATTAATTTAATAAAATAATTAATTAAAGTCATTTATTTAAAAATATAATTAATATTTTTAAAACCATATACATTTTATAGATTATCATATTTAATTAAAATTATCATCTAAAATTTTTAATTTTCTAAAAATAATTTGTTTAATCTTTTAAAACTAGAATTCATCAAATTAGTTGTCAGAAAAAATAATTTACAAATAATTTGACAAAATTAATCTTAAAAAGTAAAAGCAACAATTAATTGTTGCTTTTACTTTTTAACGTTCATATGATTCATCATCTTTTTCATTTGGGGCTATTGTTTCTAACTTTGCAATTGTTCCTTTTTTCTTATCAAAAAAAATTGTAGTATTAGTTGGACTAAAACGGACTTTCTTTTTAATTTTTGTAACTAATGTTTGTTCTTTTTTATCGATTTTTTGTAATGCTTCATTTAACCCTAAATTAAGTTTATTAAGTTTTTGGGCCTGGTCTTGTTTTTGAGCTTGCACATTATTTATCTCATGATTTACTAATTGTTTTGATTGATTATTTTTTGCAGTTAAAAATTTGATTGTTTCTGGTGATAAATCATCGAATGTTTCATCACGCAACGAGTTTTCATTTGCTTTATTTTCCGGAATAATTACGTCTAATAGTTCTTTTAACTTTTGATGTTCTCGTTCAAACCGTAATATTTCTTCTTTTATTTTCTTTTCAATATTTTTTTCTAATTTAATAGTATCATTATGTTTTAAACCAAGTTTTTTTAAAAATGAATTAATTGATTTTTTAACTGCTTTATAAGTTGATTTTAACGTATTTTTAGTTTTTAAAGTAATTTTCACGTTAACTTTCTTTCTATAATTTTTTAATTAATTATCTATCTTGCTAAAATAATTAATTAAAGTAATTTATTTTAGAAAATATTAATTATATTTTTAAAATCATATACAAAATCACTTTATCATATTCATTTGTAATTATCAATTGTATCAAAGTAATAAAAAATAAAAACGTTTACTTTAGTAACGTTTTTATTTTTTATTTTAATATTATTTTCCAGAAATTTCAGATAATTTAGTTGCAACAGCTTCAACATTTAAACCAATAATAATTTGAATGCCCTTTGTTTTAGAAACTAACACTAAACCAGCGACTCCGGTTGCTTTGATTGCTGCTTGATCAATTTTCGTGTTGTCTTCAACTGTTAAACGTAATCTAGTCATACAGTTATCAACTTTAACTAGATTATCATGACCAATTGCATCATAAATTACTTGTGCTAGTTTTAATGGCCCATTAGGATCTTTTTGAATGTCAATTCGTTGATTAACACTATTTTGTGAAGTTAAAATATTTTCACTACCCGCTTGACCACTTCCAACAATATTGATATTTGCTGTTTGTTGTTCTTGGTTTGCTTTTTTCTTTGCATTGTTTTTAACTGTTTTTTCAAATGATTTTGCTAATGCTATTACTTCTTCTTCACGACCAGGTGTTCCTAAATTCATTTTTTTAATAAGATATTTAAAACTAAAGAAATAAGCTGCTCCCTGGACTAATCCAATTGGAATAATCATTATGGGATTACCTAATACTTTATAAACCCCAGCTTGTAAGTTTGATGATATTGTTGACATATCTCATGAGGTTTTAATTGATACAACTCAATCAATAAAACCAGCTGAGAAACCAAATCCAACGCGAATTCCAAAGCCAATAGTTAATGCTGAAAATAAACCAGCTAAAACAGCATGTAATCCTAATAAAACAGGGGCTAAGAAAACAAAAGAAAATTCAATTGGTTCTGTAATTCCTGTTAAAAAACTAACTCCTGCAGCTGACCCTAAAATTCCAGCATATTCAGCACGACGCATTTTATCTTTAATTGATAAAATCATTGCTGCACAAGCTGCAGGTAATCCAAACATCATCATTGGGAAGAATCCTGATTGGAAAATTCCACTTCCTCCTGCTAAACCAAATTTAGCATCAGCATATAATTTTCCTAAAAAGGCGTTAATATCACCATTGACTGTAGTAATAATTCCAGTTGTATTTCAATCACTAATTCGTAATACACCGTTACTATCAATACTATATACAGCCCATTGTAGCGTTCCATCAACAATTTGTCATAAGTTTGTTCCTTGATAATTCATCAAATGGCCAATAATTGGTTGTTGGAACCATAAATAAGTGTTTAACACTTGGTGTAAGCCAAATGGTAATAATAACCGGTTAAAAATAGCATAGAAGAAAGCTCCTAATGGTGGAATCGCTCCTAAACCATAACCTAAGTATTGTAATCCTAATTGAAATCATGGTCAAATTGCTGCTAATGCAAAAGAACCTAAGAGAAAATAAACTGCTGTTATCATTGGCACAAAACGACGACCTGAAAAAAATCCTAAGGCTGCTGGTAACTTAATACCAGAATATTTATTATAAATTAGTGCAACAAGACAACCAGCTAAAATTCCACCAAAAACACCCATACTTATGTTATATTTTGCACCATAACCTTTAATAGCATTACCAACATTAAAATCAAAAACATATAGAATTTGTGAATGTGGTTTTGCTCAAAATTGATTATCTAAAAAATTACCAATTGGTGTATTTCCTAATAAAACATTATTGTAATATCATTGTGGGACAATTCCCATTAGTCCTTCTAAAACAGCTCATCCAAAGAAAGCAACTAGTGCTGCTTCTCCACGGAAGTCTTTTGCCATTCCGAAACCTAATCCGATTGCAAATAATGGTGCTAAATTACCAATCGCAGCATTACCAACCGCTTGAAAAATTGAACCAATATATCAAATTGCTGACAATGATCCAGTTTGATTTAACTCTGGATTGATTGAGGCATCATTCATAACCCCCCAATCGTAGCAACAAAGCAGCAATTGGTAGCACAACAATTGGAAATTGTAATGCTTTTCCTAATTTTTGTAAATATTGCATTTTATTTGTTCCTTTTCTTTTTATTTTTTTTAGTTTACATAAGTTGACATGTTATAACTAAATGATTAAAAGATTATATATTAAGTTTAATAATTGTAACTAGACCAACTATTAATGAGATTGCAAATAATGATGATAAAATCAAAAAAATATTTTGTTTAATTTCAAACAAAAAACTTCGTTCACGTTGAACTCCTAATCGTTGTTCTTTGAACTTAGCATTTTTATTTCGTCAGTATAAAAAGTGAATTAATAATAAAATGATGATGAAAATAATACTAATCCCAATTACACCAGCTCAAACTAATGTTTGGGTATGCTTATCTAGTTCTAGCAAATTATTGGTATTAGCAAGTAAGGTTTGATCCAGTAATTTATTGTTCATTTTAAATATCCTTTTCTACTTTTTAACTATACGTTTTATTATCTTTTTGAATACTATTTAAAAAATAATGTTATTTCATTAATTGATGTAACATTAATGAAAACATTGTAAAAATTTATAATAAAAAATAAATATTTTAAATATTCTTTGTTTTATAATAATTTAATTAATATAACTAGTATCATTTTTCATTATTCATTTTATTTTTTTATATGAATTAAACAGTTATATTTTAAATATCTATAATCTTTTTTCATTTTTTCTAAGTATAAGTAGTCATACTTATATTTGTATTATAACACTTTTGTTTTCTAAAAAAAAAAAAAAATTCCTATAAAAAAATTTATATTAGATTTTAAGTAATTAAAAACCTTCTTTTTCAAGAAGGTTTAAATATTAGTTTTCCCTAAATTATTTTTGTAATTGTTGATCATAATATTTTTTTGTTTTATTAATATTGTTTTTGCCAACAAAAACAAAGTTATGTTTTGATTTAACACAATCTGGATTGATACAATGCAATTTATACTCACAAGGTTTTGAGCGACAGAAAAACACCGGTTGTTCACACATTTGGCATGATAAAATTGATTTTTGTGATTCTTGCATTGCAGCACATTTTTTACATTCTTCAGCATGTTGTTCGCAGCCAATGAAGACACTATCTGGCATTGCTAATCTTTTTTTTGTTTCAGTTGAATTGTTATTTTCGAAAGCCATAGTTTTTGTGTTCTCCTTTCATAAAATACTTGTAATAAACACCTCTCTTATCAAAAAATTATCGACGCTAATGGTAAAACATTAATGCCGATGAATGATAAAACTTATCTTTAAGGGTTAATACAAATTTTAGTATATATTTTTTAATAAAAATTAACAATGTTATTCCTGCCAATAATGTTGATTATTAAGGCTTTGATGAAATAATTTGGTAATTTATGGAAAAAATTAAAGAAAATAAGTTATTTTATTTGAAATAATTTATACATATTCAATTTAATTTAATTATTAGTTTATAAAATAGAATTTATTGTAAATTTAAACTTGAAAAAAAAAAAAAAAAAATACAATAAAATTATCGATAACTTTAATCGAATAGAAAGGAACATATAAAAAATGAAAAAAAATTTAACAATTCTAGGAGCAATTAGTTTTTCTACAGTTGGAGCAAGTAATGTTATTGCTTGTAATTCAATACATGAAAATGAAATTAAAAGTCTTCAAAATCGACTATCAACTTTAAAAGGAAAAATTAATAACTTAAAAAATGTTAGCGAAGAGCAAAAAGAACAACTAAAGTTTGCATTAATAGAACTTGAAAATGGGTTAAAAGGATTAACTTCAGATGAAATTAAATCAATGCCAAGAACAGAGATTGATTTATTAAAGTCAGCAATATCTTTCTTAGAAGAGCAAATTAATAAATTAAGTTAAATAAATATTATTTCCGAAATATTAAAAATGTTTCTTTTAACTGGTAATATCCAGTTAAAAGAAACATTGTTTTATTTTATTACAAGTTTTTATTTTTGAAAAGTATCTAAAAACTGGTAAACTTCCTCATAATTTGGTTCGGAAGAAATTGGTGAAACAATTTGTAAATAAATAATTTTATTATCTTGATCTAAAATCATTACGCTTCGTGCTAATAAATTATTAAATGGAAAATATAATTTTGTTTGTGTGCCAAATTCACGATAATTAGTATCAGATAATAAAATATGGTTTGCATTAACAAAACCTTCACATGCTCGCTTCAAAGCAAATGGCAAATCACGTGAAATTGTTATTAATTGAACATTAGGATACTTGCTAATAATTGTTTCATTAAATTGTTTTGTTTGTGTTAAACAAACACTAGTATCTATACTAGGTACTGCGGAAATAACTTTATATTCTTTTGTTATGGTTTCTAATTCAAAATCTTGTCAATCAACCATATCAGCTTTAAATGATACCTTGTGACCAACTTGAAGATGATCTTTTGCAAGCAAATTTTTAACATCGCCACTCATTGTTCCTACTGCCATAAAAGTTGTTTCCTCCCTTCTTTTATAAGAATATTATATCCTAAAATATTGTTATGATAATAAAGTATTTCAAGCATTTTCAATTATTGTTGCGATGGCTTCGTCAGTTATATAGTTAATCGGATTTGTTGTTCGTTGTAGTAAACAAATAAATTCAATGTTTTTCTTTTTATTTCCTAAAATTGGAGAATAGTCGCAATTGCTAACACTAAAACCATTATTAAGGGCTAAAGCAAAGATTTTTTTAATAACATCATAGTGTATTGCTTTATGACTAATTTTTCCTCTCTTAACAGCTTCTTTTGTACTCTCAAACTGTGGTTTAATTAAGAAAAAAGCATAATGATTTAATAATATAATATCTTTTAAGGGTGGAATAATTTTATCTAATGAAATAAAAGAAACATCACAACAAGCAAATTCAATTTCATCAGGAGCAAATAATGCTTTAGTAACATACCGAAAATTAGTTTTCTCTAATGAAACAACATGCGGATTATTTCGTAATTTTCAAGCTAATTGATTTGTACCAACATCAACAGCATAAACTTTTTTAGCATCATTTTGTAATAAGCAATCAGTAAAACCACCAGTTGAAGCACCAATATCAAGACAAACGAGATTATTAACTGTTAAATTAAAAGCAGTTAAACCTTTGGCTAACTTTTCACCTGCGCGGGAAACATATTTTAATGGTTCACCACGTAATTTAATAATACTATCTAATTTTACCAGTTCACCTGGTTTTAAGGCCGGTACATTATCAACTAAAACATTATTTGCTAAAATCATTGCCTTAGCTTTTTCACGCGAAGGAGCTAAATTATTATTAACCATTAATTGGTCCAACCGAATTTTCATTAAAATTTATTCTCCTTTTCATCGACTTTTATTAAATGCACGTTGGTTCTGATAACGAAATAATAACCGTTGTTTTCGAGTTTTTGTTTCACGATAAGTTTCTAAGATTGTATCTTGTGCTAAAATGTAATTAGTAATTTCTTTAAAAAAGTAAGCCCCATATGATAATGACCATTCTAACGAAATAAAATTTTGATCAATTTTAGCTTCAATAATTTTTGAATAATTACTAATAATGTAATTACATTCTAGCATAATGTTATTAATATTATTATATTTAAAAAGGTAATATGTTGTTTGTGGTAATTGATATTTTTGTGCTAAAAAAGCAAGATTTTTTGGAATAATTAATTGTTGAGTATCTAAATCAATTGAAATATCAACTGGTTTTCATAATGGAACATAGTGGATTTTTCCCGATAAAGTTAATAAGCGTTGCTTAGTATCTTGTGATATTTGTCACTTTTTTGCTCATTTGTTATTTGCTCAATTATAATAATTAAACTTGTTATTTTGCATCTCATCACCCATTTGACTAAAGTAATTATACCAAATTTAACAAGAACAAAAAAGAATTTAAATAATAATTTTATTTTTAATTAAATTTAACAATTAATTATATCTTATTTTTAAAAAAAATAAATGACTTTTTTAAATAAAAAAAATATTTTTAAAAGGCAAATTATTTACAGTTCTTAACTCAAAAGTGGGAAAAAAATTGATATTTTAATAATTATAACTAAATTAATTGTACCCTAAAATGAGAAGAATATAATGAAAGTGTAAATAATATTTATGGCGTCAATATAGATATTTTTACAGGAGATGATTAATAATGTTTGGTTATAAGAATATCTTAGTTGGTGTTGGAGCAATTGCGTTGGCAACTACCCCGGCATTATTATTATCGAATACAGCATTTATCAATAATACATACAATAAAACTGCACATAATAATAAAAAACCGAGGAAAAACTAGGAATAACATATCAACAATTTTATCAAAATAATAAATCAAATATTAATCTAACAAATATTAAAAATTTAAAAGATGGGATTAATGAATGAGATTATTATTTTGTTTATTCACACTTATACTTAAATCATGCTTTATTAACCAAAGTTCAAAATGATTTAGGATCAGTTGGAGGAGTTATTGCAGCATTATTAAGCACAATCCCAGAAATTGCAACTGTCGCTGGAATTGTTGCTGCATTATTAATTGCACAATGATATGTCTGAAATATTCCATCATATGATCAGGGTAATGGCGTTGGTATTAACTTAATTGGAGTAGTTCCTCAACTCATAACTTCTGTTTGAGCACAGTAAGTTATTAGTTTATTATCAAAACAGACAAGGCCCAGATTTATTATTTACACTACTGCTAGCTGTTGCTAGCAGTTTTTATATGTTTTTTAAAAAGATTTTACTTGTGTTTTTTTATTTTTTGTAATTTAGTGACTTAAAACATAATTATTTTAAATTTGAAAATTAAAAAGCATAAACAATTCTTGGGAAAGATTAAAAAATTAATTAAGTTACTATTAAAGAAGCAAAAAAACAATTTAATACAATTTTTTAAAATAAACATTCTTAGTTTAAAACCAAAATCAATAATTATTGTTGAAACTTAATTCTGAGAACTTTTCTTTAACATTTTCCACATTAACAATAAGTTACCAATTATTTTATTTTGATGTATAAAGTTTTTACTTTTTGTTTAAAATCATAATGTGTTTTAAGATTATTTATAAAAAATAATGAAGGCTTACTATTTTTAGCCCCATAATTTTTAGGATTAAAATCTGGAACTTTTTTATATAAATTTTCAATTATGACCGAAAATTGTACAAAACCTTTTTTGTTTCATTACTTTTTGTGCTATTATTTTTTACCAATTCTTTTTTATCATTAGAGGTTTTCGCCTTTAAAATTTTATCAACGCTTATAAATCGATGATAAAGTTTTTTATAATCTTCTGCATTACGAATTACACCGGCTCCAATCACCGTTTTATTCTTTTGTTTAATTCTTCTAACAATGGGAGCAAAATCTAAATCACTTGTAGCTAGACAGAAACAATCAACATAATCTTTTCTTAATCATTCCATTACATCTAAAGCAATTCTAATATCAACCGCATTTTTCTGAGTTGAATACGTTGTTTCAACAATAAAATCATTAAAACCATATTTCTTTCCTTTTTCATTCATTTTTGTATCATTTGAATTGGAATAAAAGGCTCCTTTATAGATCACATTTCCCATTTGTTCTAATTCATCAAATAAAATATTTAAATCCTCCTCATTATTAAAATTATCAAAATCAATCATCACAACAATTGTTTTATTAGTTATTTCCATTCAACATTTTATCCCTTCTTAAATTATCATATTCTAATTAAGAAAAATAATTTAAAAAGGATTAAAGTCTATCAAAGATAACTTTAATCCTAAGTAAAAATTATTTTCTAGTCTGTTTTTCTCTTATGATTATCATTTGACTCACAATTGTGACAATTTGAACAATTGAGATAACCACCACTTTGCTCACAAGTACAATTGCAAGCATAACAAGATAAATTACAGTTTCCTCCCATTGTAATTCTTCCTTTTACTTTTCATAGTTTTTGCAAAGTGAATAAAAATTAAGTGAAAAATTTAAATATCATTAATTTAAAATTCTTATATGTGACATTCACAATAATATTATATTTCCTAATTATAAAAATAGCAAACCATTTTGTTAATTGTTCTTAATATTTTGCCTCTAATATTTTTCTGTTCCATTACTAAAATTAATTCTTCCTTTCCCCAATTCCAAAGGGCGGCGGATATTGCACAACACCGGTAATATTTTGTAAACTATTGGGATATAATTCTTTAACCATAAAATATTTTGATTCAATAGCAAAGGGAGCATGAATATAATAATTAGCGGCAGGAGTATAATTAAATCTTGTATAATAATTGGGATCACCTAAAATGAAAATTGCTGGATATCCCTTAGCTATTGCCGTTGTTTCTAAATGTTTAATGAGGTTTGTGCCAATTCCTTGCCTTTGCATTTCCGTTTGGACCGTGAGCGGTGCTAAACAAAGCAATTGATGATGACTAATAGTAACAATACTAAGAAAGGCATGGCCAACAACTTTATTATTAACAATTGCGACAACATCAAAGGCTGGGTCATATTCTGGTAATAACCGTAAATTATCAACGAGTAAATGTTCGATTACTTCGTGATTATCAACTGTTTTAAAAGTTTCATAAATTAGTTGTCTTGTCATAGTGATTTCATTAGCATGAATTGGTCTAATTTTCATCGTTACTCCATCTTATTCCTAATAATAAATTATTCCCCTTTATTATAACTTGTTAAATAAAAAAATGATTTTCAATTAGCAAATAATTGTAAAAGTTATGGAGCTTTTTTAATAATTCCTATCTTGTTTTATAGTAGCTTAAATTTCTTTTGCCAAATGGTTCTTTTGCTCCTTTTATAGTTTTAAATTTGGCATATATGATTTAAATTTTGACCTTTTTTGCCATATAAAAATGCACCTTTTATAAAAGTTTAGCAAAATCTTTTCTATTTTACTTACTTTTTGAGGTGCAGTCTTTTTTGTTTTTTTACCTTTCATTTTCAATTTCTTGATTTTGTTCTTGCTGTGTTGTTATATTTTCTTTATAAATTTTTATAGTTTGTTCTTTAGTTAATTTTTCTAATCTTGCTGGTTTAGGAACAACATTTGGAACATTTTTTATTCCACCTGTATAAAACATTGAATTACCTGTTTCTAATACTTTTTCATTCTTGGATGAAATTTTGCCTGCTTCTGGTGCTGGATTTGCCTTTAATTCAAAAGTATTCAGTTTACTTTTTAAATTGCTTAAAGTTTTTTGTGCTACATTAAGAATATCTGCTCCATCTACAATATTTTCTTTATCTTTATCATTGTGAAAATATTGTAAAACTACCCCATTAAATAAGTCATTATAGAAATTTTTAATGTCTGATAGTTCTTCTAAATTTATTGTTTCTTTTAAATTATTATCACTTGCGATAACTTCTTGGTATATTTTATATTTTTCATCTAATTCTAGTTTAAAATCTGCATATTCATTAGCAATAACCTTTAAATTATTAATAAATTCTATTCTTTTCATTGTGATTTTCTTTCTTGTTTTTTAATTATTATTTATCAAACAATAATTAAAGTAATCTATTTTAAAACTAATTTTAAAATCATATACTTATTAAGTTTATCATAATTTATTAGTCCAAACATTAATAAGCAAATAAAAACTCAACATTTGTTGAGCATTTATTATTTTTATTAATTAAAATGTTTTAACAACTTTTTGAATTTCTTCATCATATTGATCAATTAACTCATCTGGAGTTAGGGCATTGGTTGGAGCAACTTTTGTTCCTGCAACAAGAATTGGTTTATTAACAGTAGCACCAACAAATTCTCATGTTCCTTTTAAATATTCGGTATGATTTCCCCATGGATATCAACCAAAAGGAGCTCCTTGGGTTGTTAAAATTTGTACTTTTAAATGCGGTAATAACCCTATTGCATCACCTTTTTTTGAATATTTATATGAAAATGTTTTATCTGCAACTAAAACATGATCTAAGTAATTTTTCATTAATCCAGAAACATTAAAGTTATTCATTGGACATACAACAATAACTTTTTGTACTTCTTTTAATTGATTAACATAAACATCAGTATCCTCGGCATTAAAATAAGTACCAAAGTTATCACGAGTAAGTGTTTTAAGCGCCATTGGGGTTTCGTTTAAATCTAAATGAATAATTTCATCATTTGCGTTTGCTGCTTGATAATATTTAAGAAAACGAGCTGCTAAAGCTTTTGAATATGATTTTTCATTAGGACTAACCGTTCCATAAATTACTAATACTTTATTTACCATGATTTTCGTTCCTTTCTCGTTTTATTTTATCATATTTTATTCTCTAAACTAATGAATAATAATTGTTCGTAATTGTTTAAAATGATAATTTTTGATAATTTAAAAAATTTAACAAAATTTTTAAAATAGCAAATGATTTTTAACTTTTTAATAATGTAAATTGTAAAACGAATTAGGACAAAACAACTCTTATTAAAAGAAAGGAGTTGTTTTTTTAATTAAAAAATGACTCACTTAACATGTTAAATTATTTAATTTCATATTTTTGTAAAATAAACTATTAAAAATTAAATAGTGTTTTAAGTGTGTCAAAATTGTACTTTTTTTAATAATCAATGTTTTTAATGGAGGTTTTTATATGTATAGAAAAATTAAGAAAAAAACATTGAAAAAAATCAATGATTTATCAATCAATTCTTCTTATGTAACTAAACAAAAGAAAATATTAGAAGAATGAATAATTTAAATAAACCTATAGCAAATATTTTTATTAACAATAAGTTAATAAAATTACGGACAAATAATGCTATTTTTATAAATTTACCAAATCATGCTAATCATATTGGATGATGACTTAATAAAGTTTTTGTTTATCCAAGTAAAAAATATATTGATTATACAGCGATTGGGATTAAAAAAAATAATACTTTTATAATTTGAAAATATGATTTACAGCTGCAAAAACATCAATATTTAAAAATGGATGGTGAAGAGTTAATTAAATTATATGAATCAAATAAAAATAATTATGGATCAATAATGAAAAAAGCATTATTTGGAATTGATGATAAGGAGAATTAATTATGAATAAAGAAACATTAATTAAATTAATTGATAAATTTAGTGAAATGAGAAATAAAGCTAATGATGATGTTCAAAATGATAAAACAATTAATAAATTGGATTTTGGTAAAAAAATTGGATATTTTAATGCATTAGTTGATATTTTAATGATTTTACAATCAGAATTAATTAAATTGGAGGTGTAAATAATATGGATTTATTAGCATTATTAAAAGAGTTATTTGATAATTATCCGGAAGCGGCACAAGATTATGAAATGGATATTATGGATAGATATGAAGTTGAAGTGTTAAATAAAAAATTAACACCAGAACAATTTGCGAATTTACAAAAAGTTCACTCAAATATTATTAAAAAATAGAATTGAGTTAATTATTATGAAAAAAATATGAAAAAAAATACAACAATTAAAAGAATTTAAAAAATTACATGAATATGCTGTTGAATGAGCATATGATATTCCCCATTTTAATTTTAAAAAAATAAATAGAAAGGAAAAAATAAAATGAAAATTAAAGTAACACGAATTATGAGAGGTACGGAAAGACCTATCCCAAATTTTGAATTAGACACAGATTTAATAATTACATATTTTCCAAATTGAAATGGTTATGATGAAACATTAGTTTTTTTAAAAACATTTGGAAATAATCCAATTAGTATTGTAGAAACAGTCGAAGAACTTGAAGCTAAAATAAATGGTACATTTAAACCCACTCATTTTGTAGTAATGAGAACTTATAGCAATGGTTTTAAAGAACATAAAATTTATAATTTAGATCAAAAATCAGAATCAGAAAAAGAATGTAACGAACAAAATAAATTTGGAAGATGAAAATTTTGAATTGAACCACGAATATTAGAAACTAAGGAAGTGAAATAATGAGTGATATTGTTAAAAATACAGTTCAAAATATAGTTTACCCTTTTTACATAAAGGGTAATGATTTTAAAGAATTAAGTATTAAAGCAAAAGATATTAAAGAATGAATTATTAAAAATGGTCAAGAATTAAAAGATTTTATTTTTAGACATCGTAACCATTATGCTTTAAATAATTATCAAGAAGTACATTTAAATGATATGCCAAGAACTATTTCAAAAGTAGATATTGTTTTTAGAGAACCATTAGAAAAAATAAAAGCTTTTAAAGATGATTTAAATAAAATTAGAAATAATATTATATCTTTAGAAAAAGTGCTTGAAAATAATAAAATAGAAATTAAAAATGATATGATTCAAGCTCAAAAATATAAGCAAAAACAATTTATTAAAGAACAAGAAGAAATTAAAAATGAACGAATTGAATTTGCTAATAATTTAAAAGAAGATATTGGTTTAGATATGGATCAAATCCAGGATGAACAAGTTCGAGCAATGGAAGATGTTGCTGAAATTGATAAAAAAATGGAAAAAGTAGTAAGTAAATTTAGAAAAGATAAATTAAAAAATGACCAAATTATTATTAAAGGCTTTAAAAAAGAAATTAGTGCTTTTGATTTATTTGCATTATTAGAAAAAGATTTAATTTTATTGAATGAAAAAGAAATTAAAAATATTGTTAAGAAACAATATGAAGAAAATAATTTTTTAGGAATAAGTGGTATAGAAATTGAGGTGCAAAAATAATATGTCAAATATAGTGGAATTTTTAAAAACAGATAAAGCTACTGATTGAATTAAAAATAAATTTTCAAATGAAAATGAAATCGCACGATTTAAAAGTAATTTAGTAGCAATATCAAATAGTAATGATTTATTACAAAAAGCAGATCCAAGAACAATTATGACTGCTTGTTATCAGGGTGTTTTATTAAATTTACCGATGGAAAAACAATTTGGGTATGCTTATGTTGTGCCATATAATACAAAAATAGAACGAAAAGATGATTATGGTAAAACTATTTTTGGTAAAGATGGAAAACCTTTATATGATTGAATTAATCAAGCTCAATTTCAAATGGGTTATAAAGGTTATATTCAATTAGCACAAAGAAGCGGTCAATATTTAGATATGTCAGTATCAGATGTGAGAACTGGTGAATTAGTAATTTATGATCGTTTAAAAGGTACTACTTTTAATTGAATACAAAATGAAGATGAACGAGAAAAATTACCAATTATAGGTTATGTAGCATATTTTAAAATGGTTAATGGTTTTGAAAAAACATTATATATGACAAAAGAACAAATGGAAAATCATTTTATGAAATATTCGAAAACTTATGCTAAAAATAAATCATTTTACATTGCTAGTTTTGATGAAATGGCATTAAAAACAGTATTAACATCTTTATTAAGAAAATGAGGTATTATGTCTGTTGAATTACAACAAGCATATAAATCAGATCAAGCAGTTATTACTACTAATGATGAAAAAATCTATATTGATAATGATAATAATACTGTCGTTGAAAATAAACCCCAAATTAGCAATAAAAATAAAAAAGTTGAACAACCTATTATAATTGACCAAGATAGTTATAATAATCAAATTAATAATGTAGTAGTAGAAGATGATATTTCAAATGTAGTACCAACAGTTAATAACGATGAGGATATTTACTCATGATAAAAATTGGTATTGACCCTTCGGGGTCAGGTACTACTGCTATTGTTATATATCAAGATAATATTTTATTAGACAAAAAAGAAATTATAAATAAAGATTGAAAAAAACATTATGAATTTATTTATGATTTAGTAGATAAATATTATTATGCTGATGATGAAAATCACTATTTAATTCTTGAAAGTTGCACAGCAATTGTGAATATTGAAAATTGCTTATATACAAATGCAAATGGTTCAAAAGACCGCGATGATTTATTAAGGTTATTAGGAGTAGCAGAATGATATTTTACTGAATGAGAAATATATATTAATTGAGTATCACCACGCCATACTAAATCAGTTCTTAAAAATATGGAAAATTTGAGTAAATATAATGATAGTTGTTTATGAGAATTTGATAAAGATACTAATTTAACTTATGAATATGGTAAAGGTTGAAAATATAATAATGAAAAAATAAGTAATCATTTACGCGATGCTATTATTATTGCTAATTATGAAAGATAATATTATGAAACATTCATTTAATCAAAAAACAGGAAAATATTATTCTAAATTAATTCGTAATGTTAATATTTACTTAAATGAAAACGAAGAACAAGTTTGAAATAAATTTAATGACTTTACTTATTCACAAAAAATAGAATATCTTATCAATTTTTATATAAAACACAATAAAATTGATAAAGAATAATAAAATTAACTAACTTAACCTTGTATATATATATAATGTAAGAAATTAATAGAAAGAGGGTTAATTGGAATGAAAAAGATTTTAAGTATTTTAGGAGCAATTTCATTAGTAGGAACAAGTACAACAAGTTTAATTGCTTGTAATACACCAATATTATATACACCCGAAGAATTAAAAGAACTAAAAGAAAAAAATAACATAACTACAAAAGATGGTATTTTAGAATGAATAACACCACAAGAAAAACCATTTATTACTGTTGATAATAAATATTATTATGTAGTATGAAAAGGTCAAAATTGAAATATTACTAAGTTTAAAAATAATAATCTAATAGATAGAACTCATCCAAGTATTGAAATTGATAAAAAGAATGAAGATGAAAATTATACTTTAAATTTAGAATGAAAATCACCGATGGTTACAATTGTTATTCGTTCTTATAGCGTTATAAGTGATTGACCTGCTCCAAGATTTAAATCAGTTTATCGTTGAAATTTAGATACACAAGAACCTAATTTAGAAAATTTAGAAGTTGATAAAGATGGCAATATAATTGTCAATAATTAATAAAAAAATAGGGCTAAAACCCTATTTTTTAAATTTAATTCCAGATACTTTATGTGCTTTATGAGTAATGTCTCGTTTTGCTGCTTTATGTTGTAAAGTTGCTTCAATTAATTCTTCATTATCGTATTTTTCTAAATCAGAAATTGCTAATTTTAAATCATTAATATCTGCTTCAACACGAGCAATATTTTGAGTACCAACACCACCAAAATGATTTTTTAGATCTTGTAGTACTAATCCAATAGATTCAAAAGCATCTTCAATTTCTTCAAAGATTTTTTCTTCTGTTTTTTCTCTAAAATCATCCGTAATTCGTTCAGCTTTTAATGAGATTGCTTTATTTTTGATTAATTTTGAAAGATAACCAACTAATAAACTAGCAACAATCCCACCTACTACTGAACCAACAATTATAATTATAAACATTGTTGTTGATGTAAGCATAAATTGCCACCTTTCTATCTTTTAATTAACCACACATGACTATCATTATTATACATTATTCCATCTTTTTTTAATACAATATTGATTTCAACTTTCTACTTGTTCTTCAGTTTGTTTACAATTATGACAAATATTAACATTATGTTTTTTAAGATAATTCCGAAATATTAATCAACCAAATAATATTAAATATAATGCATAACTTGGTGTCTTATAAATTTGTTCTAAACATTTACCAACAGGTAATTTAATTGCTGGTATTTTAGGTATTTTTGTTGTTAATCAAGCAGTACCATGTAAAATTGGATAAGATATAACAATACCAGTATATCCAAAAAAGCCACCATCAGTTATATTATGCTGTCCAAACATAAACTCTTTAACTGGTTCTAATGAGGGAATTCAATTAAAATGTAAACTAGTAAAAAATAAACCATATAAACTTAAAAATGGAGTATGATATAAAATTGACATTGCATTATATCGCATAATATACGCTTTTTTGATATGAAATGGATATTTATCATATTTTAAAAACTTACGATTCTTTCAAGCCTTAAAACTTTGACTTGGATTTCTTTGTTCAAAACCTACACGCTGTCAATATGTTCCATTATCATTTTTAATTGTAATATTTTTATCAATCATATTAATTCACCATTTTTCTTTTAACAACTAATTTAGTAATTTTACCAGATGCATTTTTTGTAATTAATACAATTTTTCCACTTGCTCTTAATTGGGCATATTGATTATTATTATCAGTTGTAGTAATACCATTTGAAACATTACCTGTAAAATTTTCACATGTTGATAAATAAAAACTATTTAAATATTCATTATCAACTCAAACTTTATAAATATACTTACTTTTATCTCAATTTTTAATTTGATATTCATTTGAATTTATAATTAAATCACTAGTATCAACAATTTCTCAAGTAGGTAAATCTTTTTTTGTAAATAAAATTTATCAATATATTTTGTAGTCCCAAAAGTATCATCTGTGCTTTCAATACCTGCCACGGTACTATCAATTATATCATAATCAGCTGTATTTTTACCTCCACCAAAACTAGGGTCTCAAACTCTTAATTCACCTGTTTCAGAATTAAAATCAGCATTATTACGACCACTAGAATTAGGTAATAAAGTTATTTTATTTTGTTTTAAATTTGATACTGTAAGTTCATTATTTTCATTTTTTATAATAAATTTATTATCAATTTTAGATTCTTCACTTTGTTTTGCTTTTCATACACCATTTTCTTCATAAATAGTATCATTATCAAATGGAACTGATAACTCATTATTAGAATTATATATTATTGATTTATTATCAACTTTAGATTTATTATTAGGATTAACTTTTAAATCTAATTTTTTTGGAATTGCATCAGATTGATTTAAAAAACTAATTAAAATTGAATTATCACTTGAAGTAATATTATTATTAGCAATATAATTATTTCTAACTCAATCATATTGTGCATAACCTGCACCTTCATCAAATTCAAATCTTCATCCATTACCAAATCATGATCTATTTTTTTCTTTTAAATTACCAAAGCGAATATTTTCATACAAACCAGCATTAATTAATATTTTTTGTACTTCATCAGGTACAAATTGCATATCATCAGGTTGTTGAATACTATAAGATTGACTACCTTGTGAAAATGTTGTTGCTTGTAAAAGATATTCAGTACCTTTTGATAATCAATGTAAGGTATATATTGCTGTTGCTCATTTAACACCAATTTGTTGTTCTTCTGTTAAATTATCAATATTATCAGCATACCCAATATAACCACCAGTTCAATCATTAATTTTAACCGAACTTAAATTAATAGCTTTATTAATTCATTCATCACTATAAGTTTGTGGATTATCTTCAAAATCTTTTGTTCAAAAACCTGATTCTTTTAATTCTTTAATCGATATATACATTCATTTTAAAGTAATATCTTTTAATTCAATTGCCATTATCTTGTTCTCCTTACAAATTTAATTTCTTTTTGTATTTTTTTAGTTGTTTTAACAAATTGTTTTAATAAAGATTGAGTATTTCTTATTGTTTTAGCAAATTGAATTGGTTCATTAATTTTAGAATATTTATTTATAAAATCTCTTCTTTTATTTCTAAATTGTTGAGCCTGATTTCTTTTTCATTTATAAGTACCAATTTGTTTAACACTTCTTCTTTTATCATGACCAATATTATGATAAAAACCTTGTTCAAGTTTTCTAATATATTTTCTTACATCATTAACTTCTTTTGGTGAAACTACTAATGCTTGAATAAAAGTATCTGATTTTTTACCATGACGTATATTTTTATCAGTAATTAATCCTAATTTAATATGTCTTCTAATCATACTTGGCAATCATACTCTTAATCAAATTCTTCAAAATAAAGTTCCAGCATTTGAATTAGCATTTTTTAAAGCTAATCAAACATCTGCCGGCATTGATGGATAAGTATAAGGACCATATACTTTTGCTTTTGGTTGAAACAAAAATGTTGCACTTCCAGTATTAGTAATTTTATTAGTTAATTCAAATTTACCATATTTCATTCAACTTGATTGTAATTGAACTCATTCTTTTGAATCTTTATATTGTTCATTAAATAAATCTTTACCTTGCTGTAAACTTCTTTTTTCTATTTTATCTAATAAAGAATTAATTTCTTTTTTTGATGCAACTTTTAAATATTGTAAAATTTTTCGTGGATCTGTTCAATTATATAATTTTTTAAATTGTGAAGCTTCTTTTTTAATTAATCCATATTGTTCTAAACCTTTTTTTAATAATTCACCAACTGCAGTATCTTGTAAAGCACCAGTTAATAATCTAATTAGTTTTATCATAAATAAGAAAAGGTAGTTACCTACCTACCTCCTAATAAATATTTGTTGGATTTTTAGATTGAATAACACCTTTTAATTTACCATTATCTTTAACTAAAGTATATTCCATCTGTTCTTCAACTGTTTTATTACTTTTAATTGAACTTCATTGTATATTAGAATTATTAACTTTTTTTGATTTTTTATTTTCAACTTGTTCTTCAATTTTGTTATCAGATAAATCTGCTATAACTGTTTGTGCCATTATTACCTCCTATGGATTTAATCTTCCAAATGTTCCTTTAATTTCTAATGTTCCTTCATATTCACCAGCACCTGTTAATGTTGCTGTATAAGTACCATATACATATGGTGGTCCATCTTCAGGTTTTTTAGTAACTACTACACTATCATCTGCAATATTAAAATCATTAATAGTTGCATCAGAGTTTTTAGCAATTACAGCATTAGCAATTTGACCACCAACTGGCTTATCATCATTATTTGCTACAGGAACATTTTCACCACTTAAATCAGTAGTTTTGATTAAATCTCCGATTGCTTTTTTGCAGGTGGTGTCAACTCCATTCATGGTGCTAATTCAAATGTTATTCCACGATTTGCTTGTGCTTTAGTAATATCATCATTACTTGGGTCTCCTGTTACATATAAAGTATGTAATCCACGCATAAAAGTTGGTAATGAATATAATCCACGACCCATATAACGAACATTTCCAGTATTTTGATTAATTACTTGTTGTATACTTCTTCAACCTTGAGGCATTGCACAATCTTGTGTATGACCAGTAAATCCTCAAGCTCCTACTGTTTTATTATAATTTAAAGTAAAATCTAAATCTTTATTAATTCCAGTATCTTTACCTTTTTTAAATTCACGTCCTAAATATCAACTTTCAAATACATCTACTCCTAGAATCATTTTTTTTCATAATTGACCAGTAGCTAAAGTATCTGCAGCTATTTGTTCTAAAATTTTAATATATGCTTTTGAAAATTGAGCAAAAGCTGGCATTGATACATGAACCATTAAATCATCTTTTTTAGTACCAAACATTAATGCACTAACTTTTTGAACTAAATTAATTGAAATATCATTAATTTTATAAAATGTATCTTGTGCTGTATCAGTATCAGTTGGTATTGGTAATTTAACAAATTGACCTGTTGCAATACATGAATCAACTACTCCTTGTAAATAAATTGCATTCATATTTGAATATCAATTACGAGTAATTGTTCTCATTCATTCTCCAATTGTAGTAGTTCGTACTTCAACTGGTGATTCCATAAAACGAACAACATCAAATGTAGGAACATCATATTTAAATGTTAACATTTGGTCCATCATAACAGTTGCTCTTCGTACTGCTACAGATTGTTGTTCCATTCCAGAATCCATATCATAATCAGTACCTCAAACCATACGTTCTGGAAATACATATTGTCCTTGCTCTCAACCTTCTGCCATAGTTACTTGTTGAGCAGTTAACATCATCATTTCAGTAGCATCAATATATTCACTATCTGCTTCTAAAATTCTTTTAATTTGTAAAACAGCAATATCACCAATTGCTTTTTCTGTTGCAGTATTACCACCAACTTGAAAAACTGTTGGTAATGCAATACTTGATTTTCCACCTACTTTTGCCATAGGTTCTTATCCTCCTTATTATTGTCATGTTAAACTTTTAGCATAATCAATAATATCTTGGTCAGTTTTAGCACCATTTTTCTTAATTTCTTCTAATCTATTAGTTTTAATCTCTTCACTTCTTTTAAGCATTTGGTCAATAACTGACCCACCATCAACAGTACCATCTACTTGATCAATATTATATTCTTCTGCTATTTTGTTTATTCTTTCTTGTTTTGATAAATCTTTATATTCATCATTATTAATTAACGAAGAAATAATCTTTTTATCTTTATCTGTAAAATTTTTTAAATATAATTCATTTTCTAACGAATCACTTTTATTTTTTAATTCTTGTAATTGATTAGTAACATTTTCTAATTCTGTTTTATCAACTACATTTTCTCTTTTTTTAACTGATTCACGAATTTGTTTAGCTTGAGCATCTAATAATTCATTAACTGCTTGTGCTTTTTCATCATCAAGTTCTAAAATTTCTTTAATTTTTTCTAAATTTGCCATATTATTTACTCCTTATTTAAGTGTTGGATTAACACTTTCTAACAAATTAAGATTTAAGACTCTTTTTAAGGAAGATTAACCTTTAAAATTATTATATACTCATATTTTATAAATACAATATATTTTATTTCTAATTTATACCTTAAAATGTCTAATAATGGTATTTGTATTAAAATAAAAAATTAAACTATTAAAGTTTAATTTTTCTTAACAATCATTGTATATAAACAATCTTTTAATTCTTTATTTTTTTGTTGCATATATAACATTGTTTCTTTCATTTTAATTTGAAACTCTTTAAAATGTGTAATACATAATTGCACAGGTCAATCACCTTGCATTTGTCTTACTAAATCACCATTTTTATCTTTTTTAAATCTCGCTAATACCTTACTTTTACAATCAGGCATTTCACAATCTAACCATTTTTGAATAACTGCCATAATATTTCCTTATTCTAAAACAATATTTCCTTGATCATCAATGTTTGGAACATCATTATCTGTTGGAACTGAATTTTTTGTTCAAATATAAACTTCTTTTCAATTACTTGATCAACCCAATAAATCAGGTCTTCATTTATTATCTCCTTCTGTTCCATCTCAAAGTTTACGATTTATATGATATTTATTATCATTAGTGCGATGTATTAATAAATATCATTTATCAGTTGGTTTATTTTCATTAAATGGTTTATCTTTTTTGCATAATTCTTTTCAATTTCCAATTATTTTATTTTCACATTTATCATGTGTACAACTTATTAAACTTGTTGTGCTTGTTCCTACTAATGATATTGCACCTAAAATACTTAAAATCTTTTTCATATTTGAACTCCTTAATAATTTAATAACTCCAATGAATTATAACACAATACATTAATTAGACGGAACTAATTTAATATTAAAATTTGTACTTTGACTATTATTTTTTAAATCAATTCCTCCAATATAACTATATGTTTTTGATTTTCCATTATATATTGCACCTTTCCATAATTGACCATTTATTACTACTTCTTGCATTACTTTTTTAGAAAATATTATTTTCATTCTTAATGGATTATCATATAAATAAAATGTAATTGTAGCATTTTGACTATTTTGTTGTGGAGATGTTAATAAACTATAAACTTCTACTGTCATATCATTATTTGCTAATGTTCAACTCGAAGAAATTACTTTATTATCTGTAGTAGAATTAGCACATGTAAACGATTGAGTATATCCTGTATCTGTGATATTAGCGATAGATACACTTTTAATATTTCATGTAATTGAAGATGATTGAGAATTACCTATTCTATATTCTTTTGCATTTAAAATTTTATCCTGTGAACCATTACAGTTAGTTGATCCTGTTCCTAGTAATAAATTATTTATTGAATTATCATCAAAACCATTATATATTTCTCCTGATGAACTAGTATATTTTAATAATGTTGGTGGTATCATTGTAAATTGTAATGATAATTGGTTTGGAAAAAGGATAGTACTATACGCTCTTTTAAACTGATTTACTGTTTTTATTGTTGGATCAACCATATTTGCTAAATCAATATCTATATTAAAATCAATATTCATATAATCCAATGTTTTACTTGAAGGAATTATAATTCCTAATTGCTGACATTTAAATGTATTTGTTGCTATTGTATCATTTGGGGCACCTTTTAATATTCCTTGTGGTTTTATTAAATCAATTATTATTTCTTTATATGTAAATGGATCTGGTGGTAATACTGCTTTTGGATAAAAAAATGTTGTTTCTTCTGATAAGTCATAGTCTAAGGCACTTGTTTTAATAATACTATTTCATGCTTGGACATTTCCATTTGGTTTAATAAACTTAGCCATTGTTTGTCATTCACCTTGAAAGTTTTGAAAAGCAGTAATATTATCATTTAAAGTAAATGGATTTTCACTATAAGTTGTAATCTTAAAATTAGTTTTACCAATTGTTTGTAAATTAATTAAATCAATAACATAACTTTCTAATGTTCCATCAACAGTTGGATTAAATTCTAATTTATTATCTAAATTAGTTAATTTAGTATCTTTATCTAATGCTTGAAAATCTTGTGATAATATAACTATTTCATCATTTCCACCATTAATATCTATTCTATTTTGACCTAAATCAATTGTAGAATATATTTTTGTTCCTAAATCATCACCTGTTGAAGAATAATAATGGGTTCTAATTTTATCTGTTAGTTTTAACATACAACCAAAAGTTAATGAATTACTTCCTAATAACGCCCCTACTTGGTCTTCTGTTTCATTTCGAAACATATCATATGGAATATAACCTTGACCAGCAATATCAAATTTTCCTCTTCTATCACCTCATAAACTTTCTTGTATAATTTCATAACTTAAATAATCAATAAAAGCATTTAATTGTGCTATTTTTGGTATTAAACTAGTATTTTTTTGACTCATTAATTTAACTGGTAAACCTAAATCAAAAAATGAGATTATTTTACCAACAATAGGTAAATTATTAATACTAAATTTAGTAAATTCATTAACATCTCATGGTAATAATGAAATTGAAGAATGCGTATAACGATTAGCATTTAAAATATCATGAAATGATGATGATTTTAAAGATGAATAATCAAATGAAGCAACACCAAATGGAGCCTTTTTATATTCAGGGTCTTGATAGATAAATTTACGAATTTGTCTAGTATCATATACACCTGATGGTTTAAATTGTAATCCACTATCTCAAAAAGGTATTTTATTAGGATTTGTTTTTCTAGTAGATTCTAGTTCACTTTTTAATACTCCCTCAGCATTTTTCTTTGCTAATGGGTCTGCTAACGCATTAAAAATATTAGTTCATTCACCATATGTTGTTTGATTAACGGGTTTTAATCCTTGTAGATTATATAAAACATTAGCAGGGTTTGAATTAGTTAATAAAGTATCAGGCATTCCACTTAATTCATCTGAAAATAATAAATCTCGTGGCTGATATACTCTTGTATTAATTTGTCCTGCTTTTACAGGTCTTCCTATCATTGTTAAAGATGTAAATGCTGTTAAACCTAATACTTTTAAATCAATTCATTTAACACCAATATCTTTTGCTAATGCAGGGTCATAATCAACAACACCATTAATAATTCTTGGAAAAAAATAACCTTCACCAATTGCTCCGTGTTGTATTTTTTGTCATATTGCCATACCAGATTTACTTAATTGGTCATTAACACTACTAAATGTTATTTCTTGGAATAAAAACTTTTTATTATCAAATGGGTCATAGTAGTCTGTAATATTACTAATATATAATCATTGAATACTTTGATTATATTCATAAGTATTAATAGTTTCTCCACCAATATTTTCATTATTATTATTTAATACAATATATAAACTTAATTCATCATTTTGACCAAATTGTTTTTCAGTTGATAATAATGTATATTGTCGTTGAGTTGAAATACCTTGAAATACTGGATCAGGTGTACCTTGATTACTAAAATATGCATCACTTGTACTATTTTGTAAATATGCTTCATACATATCACCACGATTAGTAGGATAATTCATTGGATTAATAATTTTAGTATAAAAATTATCAGCATCTTTAAAATTATTTTCTTTTGTTCCTTTATTAACTTGTTCTAATTTAAATGCATTTTTTCATTGAGCAATAATAGTTGCATTACCAGTAATTGCTAATGTAAAATCTGAATAATCTTGGGGAATACTATTAATTGGTTTATATCCACTAGTAGTCATAGGAATAACTCCGTTTGTAATAACAAAGGGAAATATAAATCATTTATCTAATTCTTGTATTTTTCTTTTAATAACTTTACTATCAGTTGAAGCCATTCGCATTGCTGTATATAATACTTGGTTATTAATTTGTATTGCTTCTTTTGAATTATTTTTGTTTAAATTCATCTTTTATACCTCCAGTATTATTATTTTCATTATCTTTATCATTTTCATTATCAATATCAAATTTAGCATTAGTTTCTAATTGTTCTTTATCAATTCTTTCAACTTCTTTAATAGCAAATGTCATTGGAATACTATCAACAATATGAATATATTTTGCACGAGACATTGTGGCATTTTCTAATCGTGTATTATTTGTATCAACTAAACGCATTTGGTCAATAATTCCTGCTTGTTTAAATTTTAATGAGTATGGTCTTTCACTTTTAAATCAATTATTATTATCAACTTTTCAATATTTATGAAATATTCATCAACAATCAAATAAACGATATAAATAATCTAATAAAAATTCTTGTCATACTGCTTGTGATTCAATATCTTCTGCTTGCATTATTAATGTTTGATTTTGATTAGTATAAGTTCCTTGTTCATCTGCTTGCCATGATAATCCAATTCCACGAAATACTAATTTTAAAATATGGTCAGTATCTAAATTATAATCAATAGAATTATATTGTCCCTGCGTATAATTAACAGTAGATCCACCACCTTTGGCATCATAATTATTTTGAACAGTTTGAATAACAAAATCACTTTCATAATCATCTCAAGCATTTTTTTTATTTTTTACATTATCAGCTTCTTCACTTGTAGCCTGAATATAACCTCTTGCCCTTGAAAATCTTCTTGTTTTCTTTTTAATAAATAAATTATCTTGTAAATCTTCAATTAATCACATTGTAGGATATATATCAGGGTAAGCATTTAACATAGTACTACTTGCTTGTCCTTGTTGATTAACACGAATAAAATTAGGAATTTGTATTAATGGAAAACGACCTAATTTATTAATATATGTTCTTTTTTCAATTCTTAAACTTTTATCTATTTTACCACTAACTGCTCCTGCTTGAGTATTTTCATCATTAGGATATGAATCAATTTGAATATATTTATCATTAATAATTACATGAAATATATAACCAGTATCATCTTGGTTAGGTAATATTCAAATATCTGCAGATTGTTCTTCTTCATTAATTTTAGATACAAAATTAGTAAATAATGCTGTTCCTAACATAATATCTAAATCACCATCTCGTGTTTCATATATAAACATAACAGCCACACCTAATAATGATTTAGTTCATGACATTTTAATTAATTTTTCATATATTTTTCTTTTATGATATCAATTTTGTCAATGTATTAATGCTTGTTCATTTTCACTATCGCATAATAATCCACGACCAATTTCCATTCTTACTTTTCTTTGAGCAACAATTAATGGAACATGTAATTTTCAATTACGATTATTAAATTCTAATCATTTATCAATATTTTTATTCATTTTTATTTACCTCAAGTCTAGCAACATGACATATTAATAAATTACTTTCTTTTTCTATTTTATCAACTTTTAATACTTTATATTCATTTTTATATTTATAAACAAAAATCTTATTTTTAGGAATTCTTCTTTTATATTTTCCAATTATTTTATCTAATTCAATTAAATATATATACATTTTAAATATACTCCTTTATTAATTGATTATTTACTGATTTAACAATATCTCTAATATATTCGCTTAAAGCATAATAATCAGAATCAAATTCATCATCATATAAATCAATTATTTCTTCTTTACCACCATTTGGTTTTTCTTTTCACTGAATCATTGGATATTCAGTATTACTTGCTTCTAATATAATATCATGTGTCATTTTCCCACTAATCATAGCACCAATAAATGCATTAACTCTATCAACAACTATTCATATTGATTTATCTACTTCTTCAAATCTTAATAATCTACCATACCTATATTTTAATTTTTCACGGTTTAAAACATCAATAAATGCTCTTCCACCTGCACCTAAATCAACATTAATAGTTAAACCACTTTCAATAAATATAGTACTATTTTTTAAACTAGATAAATAAAATTTAATAATATCATTTGCTTGTTCAAAAACATCTTTATATTCCATTGTTGCATTTGAATGAGTATATTTACCTATTTTATGTACTTTTTTTAAAATTGAATTATATACTCATAAACTAGCACTTGTTTTATGCCCATTAGGACTATCTGCTTGAGCAAAATCAACACCAGCAAGTATTTTATAAAAGGACCATGTTAATTTAGTAAATTTTAAATATCTATCAAATACAGCACCTTGAACTTGTCCAGGTAATCCTCAACTTCATACTCTTGCTCTTGCTGGATCTAAATGTTCTAATTCTAATAATGTATTTTTAACATCAGCAGATAACATATTATTCATTCTTCAAGAACTATAATGATTTATTATTTTACGATTAAATCGATTAAATTTACCAATTTGCTCATATTTTGATTTCATTATTTGTTCATTAAATGGCATTAAATTATTACAATAATCAATTAAATATCTTCGAAGAGATTCAGGATTACATGTATTAATTTCTATTTTCTTTTTAGCACCACGCAATGCAAATCTAATTTCTGAAAAATCATTTTTATCATATTGGTCTGATTCTTCTCTTCAATCAATTACTAAAGCATATTTTTCTAAATCAGCAAAAGCTTTTAATTTTTCTCTTTTTGTTTGAGTATGCAAGCCACGACAAATAATTGTAGTTCCATTCGATAATGATAATTCATAATTACTTAAATTAACATTATAATTAATATTACTCTTATTAAGAGTATTAACAATATTTTGAAAAATACTACTTCTTACATCTTTATTCATTTTCATACTAGCAAATATAAAAATAGGTTTTTTAATATATAAACTAATTCCAACTGATAAATCAATAATATCTAATACTGTTCAAGTTTTACCTGAATATCTTGTACCAATTAAATTATATTCATCAGCAGGTTCATATAATTTATTTCAAATATTTAAATTAGTATTTTCTTGTAATAATCATCGTGGTATTTCTTCCAAGTAACTAAAATTTAATAACATTATTTTATTTCTCTAATTTCTTTACTAAAAGAAATATGAATTGGAACATCTTGCTCTATATTTTTTTCTTTGCTTTTCATTTGTAAATATGCAACACGCCCCCCCCTTATCATTTAGTAATTGTAAATTATATTCAATTTCTAATTTTCAAATAGCATTTTTAATTAATTTAAAAGCTTTATTATCAATACTTTCTAAATTAATATAATCTTCATTTGTTAATTTTAAATAATAAAGTAAATCATCTTTATATGATATTTTATCCCCTTTTTCATCAAAAAATAACTTAATTTTATTATAAATTGTAGTTTTTTTAGGATATTTTTTAATTTTTTTCATATTTTATTACCCCTTTTTATTATATTTTACAATTAAAATAAAAAAAGTAATATAAAATTACTTTTTTTATCAAAAACTTATGTCATGTTGCGATTTTAGGCTAAATACTTAACCTTATTGTAATATTACTATTATTTTTAATATATGCAATAAAAAAAGACTTTTATCAAGTCTATATTTTTTTGTAATCATTAAACAAGTTAAGGGTCGGAAAATCCACAACTGCTAATTATTACACTTTTATTATTGCATATTTTTTTAAAAAAGCAATATTTTTTTAAAAAATAATGTATAAATAATAACAATTAATTTAGCAAAGATAACTCGTGCTATGGGTAGGAGTAAAAATGAAGAAAAATAAAAAAACAACTAAAAAAGAGTTGCATTCTTATTTTTAAATGTTATTATTTTAATAAGGGTCGGAAGTCCTAATTGCTATTACAATCTGCATAATATAATAATGTTATGAAAAGGAGAAAAAAATATTATGTATGATAAAAAAAGCAAAGTTATTGTTAAAATAACAAATATAACGCCGTTTGGTGCTTTTTGTGAATTAAAAGATGCAGCCGGTTTAATTCATATTAGTGAATTTTCCGATTTCTTTGTCCGAGATATTCGAGAATTTGTTAATGTTGGTGACAGTGTTGAAGTAGAAGTTCTTGATTTTGACCCTGTTAAAAAACATGTCAAATTAAGTTACAAAAATTGCCGTCCAGAATTATTGAAAAAGGACAATAATTCAGTGGAAGAAACACTGCCAAATTCAGAATCATTACCTAATAAGCATGATTTATTATCAAAATAAATAAACTAGTAAAAAGTATAAAAAAGGTAAAAAGTAGTTTGAAACTACTTTTTATTTTGCTAAATTTAATTGGTTTTGTAATCGCTTTGTTTTTTTACTACTAATTTTATTTTGTGCAAAATAGAATCCAAAGTAACAGCCACTAATAATTAAGGCAAAGGTAGTGTAAACAACAATTGTTTGGACCGCCATTAAAACTTTACCATTTGTATAACTAGCTTTTGGATTTGTAAATTCCATAAAATCATATGGGAAATAACCTGAGAATGACATATCTGGCATTGGTTTTCAACTATGCGTTGCTTTTAAAATATAACCAAGGATAGTAAATACTAAGAAATATCCTAGAATTGTTGCTAAACTATAACCTCATCAACGTAACATAGTTATTTTATTATAACTTAAATTATGATGTTGATAACAAGTAAAATAATAAATCACACCTAATAGTGGAATTAAAGAATGTTGTAAAAACATACTCATTCATTGAATTGGTAATCAGGTTTTAAAATCACCTGTAATCGGTAAAGAAAGATTATAAAAGAATAAGGTAAAGCAAATAACTACCATTGCTAATAGTCCAACTTTACTATTATCATATCGTCCTTGCCCTTCTTTTAAGGTATTAAAAGCAGAATTAAGGAAGAAGGCAGAAAAAATAAAAGTTGAATATGAGGTATATAAGGTTAAATTCCGAAAAATAACCATAAAACTAATACTAATATCTGATCAACTTTGTAACTCTGATAATTTTGTTTCATATTTTGGTACTCAACTTTTTGGAAATATTCCCTGATGTTTACACCATAATGTTAGTGATAAACTAACACTAGTAAAAATAATAATTGAAATAATTGGTAAAAGACCAATTATTAACTTAAATCAAAATCGTCAGCTTTTAGTTAAAGTCTTAATATTATTTTTTAATATTCAAGTTTTATTATTATTTAGTTTTAATATTGTTTCGTTGTTTGTTATATTTTCCATTTTTAGGCCCTTCTAATACAATATTTATCATTTTACTGGTTTTCAGTAAGAAAAGCAAGATTTTAATAATTTTTGTAAACAAAATATTAATATAAATTGTTAATTCATTTTTAAAAATGTTCAAACCTTATTTTGAATTATTTTATTTTTAATAGAAAAAATATTTTTAAATAGTTCCTTTTAAAGAAATACTATAACGATATTTGTTCGTTTGTTCTACTGTTGCCCTATCGAATTCTTTTCTTAAATCGAAAGTAAAATCATATTCCACCAATCATTATTCCAATAATTGGAATAATAATAACGGGCAGCAATCATCGTAAATATCTTTTATCCGAACCATCATTTGAATTATCTCCCGGAATAATTGGTTTATTAGGGTCAATTGGATCAATTGGACCTGGTGGAATATCTGGTGGAACTATGGCATTAACATCATTTTCAAGACTAAAAGATGTCATTCCGGTTGTTAAATCACTAGCATTATTTGCATATAAAAAAACAGTTATTTTCTTTGTTTGTGTTGTATTATCTAAAAAGTCTTTAAAAATGATATCATCAAAATATCCGGGAACATTATTATGACTATCATCCTCAGGCGGAATGTTATTAATTGAAATTCCATAATCTTGGTTAAAAACTAATTGAGAATATTTTGGGTATAAACCTTTATTAATATTATCAATAATTCATTGTTTTAATTTTTCAATCGTATAACCTTCAAAATTATATTTCCCACTTTTAAACTTAATTTTTGATAAATCTACGACTTTCTCTGGGTCGTAATTTTTTGAATTTTTAATGTTTCCCTTTGCTTCACCAATTAGTAATGATGATAATGGTTTTGCTTTAATTTTGATATCAAGATATTTTGGACTTGTTGCATTATCTAATAGTGATTGTAAAGCATCAGGATTACTATTAATATCAACGCCTTCTTTGGTAACAACCATATAGTCATTTCCTAAAACAGCGCCACTTACTTTTTGATTAATATAATTTTGGGCATAACTTAAAACTAAAGTACGGATTTTATTTGTATCAATTTCGTTCATTTTAATTGCTGGGAAATTACCTGAAATATCATAATAATTTGCTGGATTTGGATCTGGTGGAACTTTTTGAGCAATAATATCACTTGCATATTCTTTTCAATAACTAGCAACTTGTTCGTAGTTTAAAGCTAACATTTGTTCAGTATTTAATTTTTTAACATCAACTAAATAATTTTTTAAATGCATTCCATGAATAGTTGATCAAAATTCAACAGCTTGATTATTGTCAATAGTATCTAAAAAGCGTGGATATTTATTTTGATATTCTGCTCCAATAATCGCATACTTTTGGGCAGTTGTTCCATCAGCCATTGTAACAGTATAATGTCAAATTCCAGTATCTGCTCAATAGTTTCCTGTTTGATCAGATTGAATTTGTTGGTTCTTTTGTCGGTCCGTGGGACTAGCAACACCTAATAAATTGCTGGCATTAACAGCACGCCGATAAACTGAAGTAATATTTTGATCATTAAAAACTTGGTTCACACCCATTCCCGAAATTGAACCTTCTGCAATAAAACCTAAGTCATAATCTTGTGGATTTTTCTTTGGATTAATTACTTCTCCGTTTTTATTTAACGGATCAAGTGGCGTTGGCACTTCTGACTTATGTTTAACTCACAAAATTTGAGTTTTAGTTCCTGTACTTGGATTAATTTCTGAATCATATTTTGGATTAGGTTTACCATCTGGTAAGGTTTTTTTCACAAGTTCAGCTTGATCGGGATTATTATTTGGATCTCAAGCATATCATTTTAATTGCAAATTAGGAACAAGCGTTTCAATTACAATTTCAATGGTATATTGTTCTTGATAAGTTCTGTCCTTATAATAAATATCAATTCGATAACTATGTTGCTTATTTGTTCCAGTAATTCGGTTATCTTCTAACGTTGCACTAAATTTATTGTCTAGCACTGAAACTGGTTGACCATTAATTTCGACATATTCAGGATTAATTGTTCCATCATCAGCTCGTTTTAAAGCATCAAATTCCATTCCAACCGAAGTATGATAACGATATTTTCCACCATAACTCTCGGCGATATTTGGTGGTGCTAATGTTTCTGGTTCATCAGTAACCATCCCTTTTGTTGAATCATTTTTATCAACAATTTTTCCTGGAATAATATGTAATCGTTTTGAAATTATATTTGCTCAATAACCACTACTTAAGCGAAGATTAATGGGAGTAACAAATGTTCATACTTCTTGTTGGCCAGTTTCTGGGTTCCGAAATTTAATTAAAGTTGTTGCTTTCCGTGTTTTATCAGAAAAGGACGGTGGTTGAATAAAACTTGCTCAACTGTCATATTCATTACCTAGTTGTTTTCTTATGATTTCATTTAATTTTGTTGGTAAATCATTTCCCTGGCCAGTTGGATCTTTAATATTACGATGATCTGTTAAACTACCAGAATAATTCGATGTAAAATCTAATGTTTTACTTAATGCAGAATTTAACTTATTTTTTAATTTATTAACATCATGGCTAGAATTAAAGGTTAACGATTTAATGTTTACTCCGGCGCCAGCACTAGTTACCTTATCATTTCCTCCGGCAACAACGACAATATAAACATAAAAATAAAACATATTCCCACTAACACGATAATCTCAAGCAATTCCTTCATGGGTATTGGTATCATCATCAAAACTTCTACTATAAACCGCTAAAAAATCATTTCAATTAGTACTTCAACCTCCATTTGCTCCACGAGAATTAACTTGTGAAATAAAATAACTATAGTTATCGGGATAAGCACTACTTTTATTTTGAATTCTTTTTGTTAACGTATCATTATAATTATTATGGTGAAAAAAACTTAAACTAAAGTTTATATTAATTGAATTATAATAATTAAAAAATTGGTTATTATTGTTGGCATACTGTGAAATATCAACCGCATATTCATATCGTTTAACAGCTGATTGTTGTTGGCGAACTTGATAGCTATAAACACCATTATTAAAAGTTTTCGTAAAAGTTGGATAAATTGGGGCAACAGACTGTGTCTGCATTAGTTTTAAATTATTTATTGAATAATTGTCTTGCTGTAACTTGTTAGTTTGGTTTTGCAAATAATAATATGTCATTGAATTTGGAAATAATGTACTTGCCAGCAAGAATAAAATAATTGCTTTCATTTTTCCTTTCCAAAATCTAAATTAAAAAACATTATAAATAATTATTATTTTAATTTACTTAATATAAATGTTATTAATTTAAATTTTTATAACTAATCTTCATTTACCAAGTAGTGTCTAAACATGGTCATATATCTTAGATGTTATCATATTTTCAAGTTTAATTTCATATGAATTTATTAAAATTAATAGTATTCAATATTTTTTTTGCTTACTTATTCATAAATTTTCTTTATATCTACTAAATTTAAATTACAACAATACTTTTATATTCGTTAATAATACATTAAATATATTTTATTGTCTTATATCATCTAAGATTTTTTTATACAACAACTACATATTTTTATATACTCATCAAATTGATGATATTTTCTCAAAAATTATAAATATTTTGCAATTATATTAAATATATGTAATATTTTTGAATTAATACTATTTTTTCTAAGTCTTTTGAAGAAACTGATGTTGATATAACTTTTCAGCAATCAAGTTTATTTAATTCTTTTAATTCTGCTATATTTGATATTTTATAAATTATATTTTCAATTAAATTTTTTGTTATTTTAATTTGTTTCAGTTTTGTTCTATCTGTAGTAAATAAATAATTTATATTTTAAAAAAACTAGACCTCTATTTTTGATTTTTGTAAATTTTTAAGTAGGTATTGTCTATCCATGTACAAATGTATATTAATGTATATTATAGAATCCAAATGTGTATTAAAATTTTTAAAAACATTTTTACATTCAGATTCATTACTTTATTTTTCTTCATCTTTGGGTTAAATTGAATATTTATTCCATTTCTACACAATAATATTTTTTGCCATATTTAATTTGACACATTTCTATATTTTTAATTATTTCGCTTCTATAGTTTTTCTATATATAATAAAATTTTCTTGATGCTTTGAACTAATTTTTATCTTTAAATTACGTTCACTATTATTTGAGTTAACACCTTGCTTAAAATCTTCTACATATTTTAAATTCTCTTTATTAATTTCTAATACTAAAAATTTAGATAATAATAATCTATTTTTCATTTTCTTGCCATAACTATATAAATCATCAGTCTTCCCTAATTTAGTATTTCAAAATTTAGTAACTTCAAAATCATAATATTTATCTAAAACTGCACTATATTCTAAAACTAAATACCAAATTTTTCCATAATTAGTAACTGCATCCATTACACTATTTTTGTCATTTCCTAATACCGATAAAGAAGTTAACGAATGTGCTTTTAAATCTCCATAATATGAATTTGATATTCATAAATCAAAATCAAGTTCTTTAACATTACCTTTAATATTTAAATACTTTAATATATCACTAGATATATTATTAATTTTTAAAAAGTTATGAAAAAGAAATTCTAAATAAAAGCCAGGCCATTCTGATTGAAATTTATCTTTAAAATCAGCATTAATCATTTCTTGATAACATGACTTCCCATATCAAATTTGGTTTGTATTTAAATTTTCATTAACAAATTTTTCTAAAACTTTTAATGACTCATTAGGTTCTTCATATGTATTAGTAATTAAAAAATCAAGTAAGTCAGTTAATTTTTTAAATAAATAAATATCATTTTTCTTAGAATCTGTTTTTTTAAATTTTCCATTAATAGTACAATTAATTAAATCAATAGTATGAACATACGCAATTGATGAATTGTTTCATCGGCGTTCTTGAATTTTTTTAAAAAGTTTAGGTAAAATAAATATAATATTATCTTTGTAATTATATATTCCGATAATAAATAGTTTTTGATTAATAAATTCTTGTAATTCAACTTCATTTAAACCTACTTGCATTCTTTTTTCATGGATTGGATGAGGATTTCCAGAATAAGTTAATTTTTTAAAATATAACTTTAAGTTTTTATTTTTATAATTAAAATTAATATATTTATCTAATATATCAAATTTTAAATTAGGTTGATTAAAATTTTTATATAATAATGTATAAATGCTTTTTATACCCTGGATATTACTATCATAATCATTTACAATTACGCTGTCTAAATTAACTTGCTCCACTAACACTTTTTTCATAAAAACTTAATAATCCTTTCAAAACCACTTCTGCTATATTAATAGTTATTGTATTTCCTAATTGTTTCATTGAAATATTATCATTTTTTGCTAATTTAAATTCTTTGGGAAATCCCTGAATTAGTTTAACTTCTTCTGGAGTAATATATCTTTTATATTTTCCTATTATTTGCGCATGATTCATAGCTACTAAAGTAGATAAAATATCTGCTTTTTTAACTCTTATCCCAGATGGTCTAAACTGAATCATACCATTTCAAATTGAATTAATGGATTCCCCAGCTTGTCATTCAAATTTTTTATGTGCTATGTTAGTTACTCAATTTAAATTATCATTTTCTTTAAGTCATTTATCAATAAAATTTTTATTTCTTTTATATAAATCCAAATTTTTTGATATTATTCTTCATTTTCAATCTGGAAAATATTCCTTATTACTTTCATAATTTCTATTATTTATAAAAATATCTGCTCAAATTGGAAATCCAATAATTTTAATATCAATATTATTATAAAATTCATTTCATAAATTTAATAAGTTTATTTCATAATCATTTAAATAATATTTATTATTTAAATCTTTACTTGATAAAAATGATCAGATATCTTGTGAAACTTTTGTTTCTTTAACCTCTTTCATAATACTATTAAACATTTCAATTCCATTTGAATTGCTTAAATCTTTTCTAATCCCTGGAATATAAATTCTTTTTCTATGCATTGGTATTCCAATATCCGTAGGAGTCAATACTAATGGTTTGGAAGGAAAAATATAGCCTAATCTTGTTAATTCTTCTGTTATAACTCTATATGTATTACCATTATCATGACTAACTAAATTACTAACATTTTCAAGTAAAAGAAAAATTGGTTTTTTTGCTTGCAAAATTCTAACTATTTCAAAAAATAAGGCTCCTCTTGTATCATTAAATCCTTTTTGAAAGCCCCCTTTTGAAAACGGTTGACATGGAAAACCAGCACATAATAAATCAAAATCAGGGATTGTATTTTCATCTATTTCTTTAATATCGCCTAAAATCTTATTATTAAAATTATTTAAATAAACTTCTCTACAATACTGATCTATATCACATGCAAATATTAATTCTGAGTTTGAGATTTTATTCAAAGCTAAATGAAAGCCTCCTATACCAGCAAACAAATCTACAAATTTTATTTTTTCCATAAATATTAATCCCCACCTTTAATTACAACTCTATCATTATATAATTTATCTTAATTAAATTCACTACATTTATTTAAAATTCTTTATTCTTTAAAAGGATATTAATTTTTTTATAAGCCAGCATATTACCTATTATGAACATTCTTAATATATGCCTTAACTATTAACTCTATACTTGTTCATACTTTTCATTAGTTACCCTGGCAGTTCAAATATATTAAAATAATAGCATAAAAAATAGAAAACGATAATTTTTGTTTAACCTTTATCTAATAAAAATTTTTCCATACTATTTAATTATAATAAATAAACTCCATTCCTTTTTGAAAATAAAAATCCCTACTATTTCATTATTCTGGTTCAACTTGCAAATAACTCCCAATTGTATTTGTTATAATTTTTCAGCCATGTTGTTGCGTTGTTCCAAAATGGTGATCTATTGTTAAAAAATGATTAAAAATAGTTTTAATTAAAATATCAATATCAGTTGATAAAATTGTTCCTCCTCAACCACTATGATCTTCTTGATGAAAAGCAAGAACTTGGGTTTTTATCTTTTTTTTAAAAGCATTAAAATCATAATAATATGTTTGATAAATAATTTTAATTATTGTTCATTATTTAGTAGAAATACTAATTTTTAATTTGTCATGTGCCAAAAATTGGTAATATTTTTCAATTTCATTATATTGATTATTCGATTCGTGTTTAACAACACTATTATCATTAAAAATTCAATACAACAAACCTGTTCCAGCTAGGATTAACCCACCAATGACTAATGATAATCCTAACGTCTCAGGAGCTAATGCGGTACTAACCGTCGCTTCAGTGCCAATGATTGTGCCTTCACTGATGACAGTTGCTGTTGTTTCTGCTGTTAATGTTTCTGCCATAGTTAATTCTTCTGGAGCAGTCGTTGTTAATAATGGCGTTAGTTCCATTGTTTCTTCACTTTCAATTGCTGCCGTAGAACGAGGAGAAAATATCATATTTTTAAGATAATTAGCAGTTGTTTTTAAACCTTCGGTTGGTGAAATACCAGTCATTTTTGTCATTCCCCCTAATCCAAGAGCAGAAATTGAGCTTGATGCAAGAACTGATGATGTGTTATCAATGTGATGATTGTTGGTAACTGGTGAAGGATTGGCAGTTATTTTTGTCTTACTAGCATTAATTCCCTGAGCAAGAGCAGTTGTACCAATTGTTTTTAATTGTTCTTTAAATATTTTTTGTTTAGGTTTAGATAAAGTTTGGAAATGATTATTTATTGCATTAAATCATTTTTGTTTTTCAGCAGAGGGTAGAGAATTATACTGTTCTATGATTGGATTATTTTTTAGCATTAAATTAATTCCTAAATTTTTATTGTTTTCTAAACTAATTTTTTCTATCTTTTGATTTAAAAAATGATACTCATAATTTGTTAAGGTCCGGGGTAAATTTATTGGTGGTACTTGAACTGGATTTACCACTACATGTTGTTGAAATTGCGATGATATAACTTGAAAATGTATTAACACTACTGATGTATAATTGGAATTTGTAGCTGGATAAATTAATCAAAAAATATTACCTTCCCTATCCGTTGTTGCTCAGTGTCCATAAATTTCATTAATATTTAAACTAGGATATAATGTTTGAAGTTGCTGGAAAATAGTTATTCTATCATTATTTGGTAAAAAACCTAAATTAGTTACAGGAATAATATTTGTTAAATCTTGCTGATTAGTTTCTTCTTCATTACTTAGTTGTTTTTCTTCTTGATCACAAATAACAAATTGGTTAGTTTGTAACCCACTAGGACCTGGTTGATTTTCATCAGGAATAAGTAAAGATGGAGAATGAAGGGAATTCTTTGAACTGGCATCTTTTTCTAAAGTAAAAAAAACATAAACTGAACCACAATAAGACGTTCCAACACCTAATTTTGCTCGGACTCGTATTGAATAAGTCCCATTCCTTCTATGAAAAAATTTAAAGTGTAAAGTTATTTGGCTTGGATCAAAATCAGGATTTAACCTTGTAACTGCCGTTAAAATTGTTTCCGGACTACTATCCGCCAATAACCCTAAATCACGAACTTTGATTACATCTGCTAATGATATTCTTTTGTCATCAATGCTATCTGTTGCTTGAATTTTAAAACTGATATTTAGTGTTCCTGAATAAATTGAATTCTTACTTCGACTTGCTCTAACAATTATTGTAATATTACCATTAATATTTTTTCTATAAAAAGTTACTGTTGCATATGCTGGGTCAAATTCAGGATTTAACCTTGCCACTGCCGTTAAAATTGTTTCCGGACTACTATCCGCCAATAACCCTAAATCACGAACTTTGATTACATCTGCTAATGCTTTTTTCTTATATTTAAGAGTGACTCCCGCTATTAAATTAAAGCGAACTCTTATTGAACCGTAGTATGGCGAACAAAGAGATTTTGCAATAATATCACATCAAAATAATCCTTCTTTGTAAATTCCATAAGTCCTAATTCGTACTTGTTTTTGTTGAAAGCCAGGATTTAACCTTGCCACTGCCGCTAAAATTGTTTCCGGACTACTATCCGCCAATAATCCTAAATCACGAACAACAATAATATTTGACAAAAGCATTTGTTTTTTTACAGAAGAATCATCCATTAAATTAAACCGAATATGCAATATTCCCGAATAAATGGCAGCGCAATTTTTTTTCGCTCTAATTTGATATAAGATACTACCCGTTTTAGTTCTTCCTAAATTTCTTAGTGTTACTTGTTCTTGATTAAAATTAGGATTCCATTTTTTAATTGCTTTAAAAACAGTATTTTCTTTATCATTTGGTAATATTCCTAAATTTCGTTTTATAATTACCTTGTCTAGTGGAATTCGTGGTTCAAGATGCGAACAATTAGTTAGTTCTGGTCGAGATGAACTATCAGTTTGTGTTTGCAAAAGTGAACTCATTTGTTGTTGTGGTTCATCAATATTATTACTTTCATCAAGCATTTGCTCTCTCTCATTTGTTGTATCTGCTTGATCTGAATTATCAACCAAATTATTACAAAGTTGATAAAACTGTGATGGAGAGAATTGTTCCGATGAAATTAATGATATTTCGTCATCAGAAACATCATTATTATTTTCATCTTGGTCCTCTTTTAACAAATCATAATTGCTAGTTGTTTGTCTTTTTCAAATGTTTTTTTCTCATAACTTCTTTGTTCATGGGTAAATCATATTATTACTTCTAAAATTGGTAAAGGTTGGTTGGAATGATTTATAATAAATACTAGTAACCGTTACATGTGAAATTATATTACTCATAACAAAAATTATTCCTAATCATCCACAAATTTTTTTCATATTTTATGTTTAGTTCCTTTCTCTATGTTGTTATTTTTTAAAATATTTATTTTAATAAACTAAGATATTAATAGTTATTGGTAATTAATGAATCATTTGTAAAAATATTGTTTATTATAATAAAAAAACGAAATAATTCTTTGCTATCCATCAATTAATTGAAATATGAAATTAACTTGATAAATTAAGATAAAAACTTCGGAGTGTTTTTATATTTGTTTATCTCATATTTTTATTATAATAGTTTTTTCAAATAGTTAATTTCAATGGTTAGATACCTATTTTAAATTATATAACAAAAATAAAACAATTATTTATTTTTTAAAGGATGTTCTAAGTTATTATGAAAAAATATTATGATAAAATTATTATATGTTAAGGCCTTTTAGGAGAGCTATAAAATGAGCTGATGAATATATTTAATAATAATTTTAGGAACTATGCTTGTTTCTTTTTTTCTAGAAAGATGATTTTCAACTAAATCATTTTATAAAAATAAAAATGAAGAAGAAACATATATTGAAGATGATTATGAAGATGATTATAGTGATTATTTTACTGAATGAGAAATTGAAGAAGCAGACTGAGGATATTGAACGATTAATCAATTAACTGATTATACAAATGAATTAAGAACTAATAATTCTGAAGCAATAGATTTTGATTATTCTGGTTCAAATGAATATAACATAAAAAAAACATTTCAAGTTTTAAATTATTATGATGACTATAAAAAATATATTTTTAATTCACAATTATTAAAACTGGAAAAAGAACTTAATAAAAAATATGATGCTATTCTTACACAAATTATAATTGTAGCCTTATTAAAATTTAATTATTATGCTGCATTATCAACAAATAATCTCTTATACTTTCTTTTTGAGGAAGATATAAAGGTTGATTCTAGTTTTGAAAATTTTATAAATAAAACAAATAAATTAGTATCAGATTATCTTGGCTACATTACTACTGGTATCTTAGAAGAAATTGATCTTACCGAACAATTAGATAGTTATAATAATCATAACCAAATTGAAGATCTCTTAGATTTTGGTAGCAATTTTATTAATGACTGATTTGAGGAAATGATTACTTTAATTCATGAATTAGGATTAAATTTTGATGATGATGAAGATTATACTTTTGAACAAAATAATGTTGAAGAAGCTTTAAACTATTTTAGTTTAACAAAAGATGATACTTATCATTCATTTAAGAAAAAATATCGTTGATTTTCAACAAAATATCATCCTGATGCAAACCCAAGTCATAAAAAATTTGCTGAAACTGAAATGCAAAAAATTAATGGATTTAAAGATATTTTAGAAGAATATTTTCGTAATAAAAAAACATAACAAGTTTAGATAATATTTTGATTAAAAAAAATGCTATTAAGATTATCTTAATAGCATTTTTTAACTAATTGTCTCTTCAAAAATAGTTTGAATATTATTTAGTAAGTTTCCTTTAATATATGTTAATTCATTGTCTAATAAATGACAACTAGTTTTAACATCATATCATAAGACATGATCATTAATTGTTGTCTTTTTAAAGTTAATTTTATTAATATTTTCTTTTAATAATTCTAATAGTTTATCACTTTCCAAATGATCAATAATTAAATTAATTGCTTGTTGATTTGAAGTAAATTTATAGCCTTCAAAAAAATTAATAAAATTCATTGCATATTCTTCTTTTCATTTTGGGTTTGTTGAAAAAATATAATCTTTAAATTCAAATAAATGCATTTTTTGATTAAATGATCAGTAAAAAGCTTTAATTTGATTAATAACTTCTGGACTAATTTGTAATTTTTTTTCATTAACATTAAAAGTTGAACTTAAAAATTGCATAAATAAATTAATTATAATGTTTTCAGCAGCTGTTTTAACTTCTTTATGATATTTATCAAGGTTTTTTTGAATTAAAGGAACATCATAAAATAAATTATAATCAATTAAAAAAGCATACTTAATTCGGTTTCGTAAATAATTATCATATAAAGCTTGATAAATTTTTTTATTCACAATTACATTACTATAATAATTCATAATTAATTTATCATTAATTGGTAAAGCTAATAAATAATCAATAAAAAACTTATTTAATCCTTGGTACTGAAATTGCATAATTTGATGATATGATAAAAAATATTTTCGATATTGACTAACACTCATTTTTCGTCAAATGGCTTCTGAACTAGTTGGATTAGAAAAATCAAAGGTCAACTTTTCTGGTTTAACAGTTGTTCATTCCGAAGGTTCTTCTACAGTTGGTTCAAATTCATCTTTTAAAATGATATTTCGTTTAGTTGGATCAATATAATTATCGTCATCGTTTGACATACTATGTTGTTTGTTAAACTTAAAATATTTTTCTTCGTTCGAAGGATTATTAACGATTAAATCGGGAATATCATATAAAGCAATTACTGGTTTTTCTTTTTCATTTTTAATTGGATATAATAACTGAATAAAATTAAGATACCGGTCTGGAAAAGATAAACTACTAAAATCAATTATTTTGCGTGGTGTTACTACTTTTGCTTTTGGTTGCGGTTTTTCTTTTTGTTCAGAAATAGAACTTAATTTTTCAATTGGTTTTGTTGACGGTAATATGGCAGGCTCAATTTCTCCTGGTTCTTCTTTTTCTTGATCTTGACGACTAAATGATTCTAATGTTTCATTACCAACATAATGATATCCGCGCAGAAAAACAACCCGATTATCTTTTAATAACGTAATAAATTGATTTGCTTGCTCAGAAGTTACAGTTGAGAAATACATATGAATTAAATTTAATAACTCTGCTTTAATAATCCGATTACCATTTTTTGGTAAATATGTTTTAAATAAATATATTTCTAAATCCTTAAGATTTTTCATTTTTTTAATTTTAGTTAAATCAAATTTCATAAGGCCTCCTATTTACCAATAATTTTTTGTACAATCCTATTAATAATATCTACTTGGTAATTTTTAAATAATCAATTACTATGTAAAATTGCTTCAATTTTTCATCCGCGGTCAACTAAATACTTTTGACGATAAAAATCATATTCTTTTTGTTCAACTCCAATTGGATATGTTAAATCATCACAAATAATTCCTAATACATAATGGTCCTTTTTCTGATCATATACCGTAACATCAATTTGATAAGTTCCTTGCACTGTATATGTTGCAATTTGATAACGCTCATGGCCACTTAAGGCTGCTGTTAAAGCTGCTGCAACTTCTGCTGTAAATTGTCGATTAATTTTAGAAACTTGTTGTTCTTGAGCATAACTTTTTGCTGTTGTTAACTTTGCTAATACTTTGTCTTCTTGATCTTTTCCGCGGTTTAATTGCTCAACATATTCTAAATAATATTTAAAGTATCGTGGGCCAGGATGTTTTGAATCTTCTGAAATTAATGATGATGGAAATGACTTAACAATATAAATTTTTTCTTTTGCCCGAGTAATTGCCACATTTAAACGGTTTTCACCACCAGCTTGCGATAAAGGACCAAAGAATTGCGTAAATTTATTATTCTCGTCCCGCGCAAAACCAATTGAAAAAATAATAATATCGCGTTCATCACCTTGAATATTTTCAAGATTTTTCACAAATAAACCTTCATTCCGCCCATTATGCACTCGATGTAATTCTTGTTCTAACGCTGGTGTTTTTTCAAATTCTTCCGTTAAATATTGTCAAATTAAGTTTTTTTGTACTTCGTTAAAAGTAACAACCCCAATTGTTTCTTGTTGTTTTCGAGTTGTAATAATTTCTTTTAATAAAGCAACAATTCGTTTCGCTTCAGGAATATTACCCCGGTTTTTTCATACCCCATCAGGAACATCAATTAATTTTAACGGAAAATCCTTTTTTGTTTTATTTGAAATCATAATTAAATTATTATCATAAAAGGCAGCATTTGAAAAATTAATTAACTCACTATATTTTGACCGGTAATGAAATCGTAACATACTAGAATTATATTGTTTACTAGCAAAGTCAAGTAAACTCTTATCAGTTAAGGTTGTTTCAAGGGCTAACAATTCTTCGTTTTGTTCTCACCCATCATAATCAAACCGTGATGAAAAGAAATTTGTTGGTCCTAATTGTTTTTTATCCCCAGCAACTAAAATTCGTTCTGCACGATAAATAATTGGAATTGCTCGTTCCACAAAAATTTGTGATGCTTCATCAAAAATTAATTGGTCAAACTCTTGATGATTTAATGGTAATAATTGGGATGCAATATCCGGAGTTACCATAATAACGGGAAATAAAACTTTAATTAATTCATAGTTATTTTTAAAAAAATAAGTAATTGATCGTTTTGTTTTTTTTCGACATTCTTCGATAAGTTTAGGTAACGTTTCAATAAAATTTGCTTTAATAACATCCCGAATTTGTTGATGGTATAAATAAGTTAAATATTCTGTTGTATTAAGCATTGATTGATTGCTTAATTTAGTTAGTTCTTCACGTCAATTTAAAGTTCCAACTTTTAATAACTCAGCATGTTCTGTTTGATAGCAATGAACAAAATAATGTTGATAAATTAATGGCAAATCTGCTTCAACTTTAACAACAGTTCCTAAGTAAGCATATAGTTCATAATTTTTATCTTCACGACGCAAGCGATCATTTTGGTCAATCAATTCTAAACGATTAACAAAATAATCAATATTTTTAAATTCCGTTGTTAATGCCTCAATTAAAGTTGTTTCTTCAATTTTAAATAAATTAAATTTATTCTCATCAACACTATTAATCGTATAACTAACAATATTATTTTTTAAGACATTAAATATTAATGCTAAAAATTTATGTGGTTTTAATCCTTCAGCTTTTTTTAACATTTTTTTAAATTCTTTGACACGAAAACGATGATAAATTTCTGCAAAATGGGGAAAATCATTAAACAAGGCTAAAAATTTTTGAACGATCATCGTATTTTGATAAATTCGATGACAATGACGAGAATAATCATCATATTCTAATTCAAAATAATAAAACTGACTTAATAATTCAAAATCTAATGTTAATGGCTGATTTTTAACATTATTTAAAAATTGTAAATAATCTTGATAAGCATCTTGACGTGCAAATATTTTATATTTCTTAATATTATCAAATAACTGATCCATTTTGCTTAAATACATTGCGCTTTCGACTTCTGGATATAATTGATTAATATTATTAATACTATCTAAAATTTTTTGATAAAAACTCTCCTTTTCTTCTAAGTTAGTAATCATTAAACAATAATTTTGAATTTTTTTCATATTATTATAAACTACTTTAATTGCATCTTGTTTTTCCGCACAAAACAAAACTCGTTCCCCACGGCATAAATTATTAACAATTAAATTGCTAATTGTTTGTGATTTTCCAGTTCCAGGTGGACCTTGAATAATCGTATTTTTTTCTAACGATTTCTTAATGGCCACTTTTTGGGAAATATCATAATTGTTAATTGCCATTACTGTTCTTTCATTTAATTCTTCTTGATACCGTAGTTGGTTTTCCGCTCAATCCTCTTCAATACTATATTCATTTTGAAAAATTTGACTAACAGAATTATCAGTAACTTTCTCTAAATCACAATAATCTCGATATAACGTTGTTGATGAAATATTATACATTCCAAGATAGCAATCAAATACTAACCCTAAATTATTAACTTGATAATTATTGGCTAAATATTTCTCAAAGTTATCAGCAATATTAGAAGATAATTGTTCATTTTGTTTATAGTAATTTAAATTATATAAATTATTTATTTTATCTTCATTTTTAACCTTAAATCCTAATGTTTTTAAATCTGTAATTGCTTTTTGAAAAATATCATCCGTTAAAGTTAAGGAATCAAAACTAAATTCAGCCACATTATAATTACTATCTTTAATTTGACTTAAACGAATTGCTGAATTTAATAAAATTTCATCATGTTTCGTTGCTAAAACAATTTTAGTTTTTGTACGACTAAGTTCATTTAGTGGTCATAATAATAATGGCGCACGAAAAACTTTTTGTGATTGTGTTAATCCTTCAATGTATGGCCAACCAATATATAATGGATTAATATTTCTTTCAAAGGAATATAATTTGGCATCTTGTAAAATTCGAATAAATTTATTAAAAATTTTTGTTGTTTCTTCACTAATGATTTTTTCTAATTTTAATAAGCTTTCTTCACTAACTTTTTTTCCATCTTTTTTAACAAACAACGTAAAAATAAATTCAAGAATTTTTGAATAATGTAAAATGGGATACTTATTGAATGCATGCTGCTTTAAGTGTGAAGCAAATTCTGCATCATTTTTACTTTTATTAATAATTCCTCCAACGTAACCACAAATTTCCCTAATTGTTTCTCCAGATAATTTAGTAATAATAAGATTTTCTTTCTTATTAATATCTTTTCAAACTTTTTCTGGGCTTTGGTTTGATAAAAATAATAAGTCTAAGAAATTAATAATATTTTTACTTTTTGTGTTAATTTTGGTTAAAAAAATGTCTCCCACTGATTTATCATTTAACAGTCGTTTTTTGTACTCACTTAAAATCGTTAGAATATTTTTTTTCATAGTCTTTCTCTTCCTATTAATATTACTTATATTAGCATATTTGTTAAAAGTTGTAAATTATTGTAGAAAGACAAATGTCTTAAAAATAAAATTTTATGAAATAAATTTAGTTAAATACTACAATAATTTTTAAAAATAGTATATTATTAGCATAGTGTATGACTAATTTATTTAGTAAATAGCATTACGTTGATGAGGATAATAGTATGAACGCTATTAATCAATTATTAAATACATTAGAAAATTACGGCAGTATTACGGGAACTAATATTGTCAAAATCCAAACCTTACAAAAAAATTATACCATTAAAGATAATTGTTATTTAGTTCAAAAAAAACAAAATTCAAATGAATATTTCTTTTTTGCTAATGCTAAAATATTACCTTGATGAAATTATGAATATGATAATGATCAAAACTTAAAAATTATGAAAAATAACAAGGAAATTATTGAAACAATTCCGAAAGAAAGATATTTATCATTCAAAAATGATAAAGATGCAATAACTAGTAGTCAAGTCGTAATTCCCTTACCGTTAGTAAAACCATTAACCGTATCTGAACTAATTAATGATTATGCTTCAGAACATATTATTCGAACTTTTATTACTGCTCTAGTCCCATTAGAAATTGTTGAAAAAATTACAATAAAAAATATTGAAGCAATTAAAACTAATGGTGGAAATGAACAAATTTGAAGTTTTTCACAACATATTAATAAAACGAAATAAAATGATATTAGAATTAATACTAATATCATTTTTAGTTATGTTTTTAAACAATTTATTATTGAGCCTTATTTATCTAATTCAGCTTCTTGTTCATGTTGATTTGTTTGTTGTTGATCTAAATTTTTTAATTGCTCATTAATTGATTTTATTTGTGCTTTACTTAAATCTGTTAAATTTGGTTTTGGTGCAATTGGTGGTTTTCCTTGCCCATTAATGCCATTTAATTGTGGTTCTTTTGTTTCTACTTTTCGTAAATTATTTTTCATTTTCATAATTTCTTGTTGCAAAATACTTGGTGGTGCTGGTGGTGCTTCTTTTGGTCTTTGAATTTTATTTTGCATCGTATCACTTTTTACTCGTGGTTCCACACGATAGCTTTCTGTGCTTCCTGGGATTGGCGGTGCTGGACGATGTGGTTTTAATGGTTTCAAATTTTCATAAATTGGCTCATTATCATTTGTAATAATTTCTTTTAAAACTTCACGATATTGGTCATCTTTAAGATGTTCTCCAATTGTTTGACTCATTGCACTCATAAATTCCGACGAAACTTTTGAAGCTTCTTTATTACTAAAACCAAGTTTTTTCAAAAATGAATTAAATGACTTTTTAAGTGATTTATAAGCTGTTTTTAACGTATTTTTTGCTTTTGAAGTAATTCCCATCTTATTTACTTCCTTTTTTAGTTTTTAATTGGCTATGTTTTATAAACAATAAACAATTAAAGTAATTTATTTTAAAAATATTAGTAATATTTTTAAAATCATATACGATATTAAAATTAACATATTTAATTAAATTTAGCAAGGATTATTTTTAAAATAATGTAAATTGTAATTTAATAAAAATTAATATTTATTATCAATCATAAGATAAGATTATCTGATTTCCAGCCAGTATAACCACATTGCTCTCCCAATTCAAGTTCCAAAACTACGACCAAATTGATATAATAATAATTGTAAATATCATTCACTGTCTTGGCCCATATAATATGTAAAACCAATTTTTTGTTTAATTTCAATACCGGTAATACGACTTATTTTCTCATATTTATCAAAAAGATAGAAATTAGCATACTCTTTTGCATCTTCTAACGTTGTTATAAATAATTATATTTTTTCATATTCTTAAAAGTTGCTTTAATTGTTCGTTTTTTCTCGGCAGTATTGATTGAGAAAAAAATTTTTTGCTCTTTTGTAGCAGGATAACTAACATCTTTAATTTTATTAGTTTTAATTACCACAGTAATAATCATATCATCACGATCATGGTTCAAAAAGAATTTATATTGACCTCAAATGGTTTCTTCTGTCACTTGATTTTGAACCATTAGGTTTCCTTCAGCATCATAAATACTATTAAGATAATATTCTTTATTGCCGGTTGTTACTAAATTTTTATTTTCTGGTAAATCAGGATATAAATCAAAACTTTCTGGTAATTTTGATTTTTTATTAATTTCAATATTTTTTAAAGTAATATGATATTTTCTTATTAATTTTAAAATATAATTAAATTTTCTTAAATGATGATTAATACTCCGAAAAATTAATTTAATTAATTTATAATTTCGAAAAGAAACATAATAATTTTGACTTTTAGTATTTTCTCCTTCATCATTTAAAATAAAAATCATTTTAGCACGAATATAACTTTTAAAAATAATACTATCACTTTTTATTCCTGTTCTAAGAACATTTTTCTTAAAACGCCGATTATCACGTTTAATTAATCGTGTTAAATTTTTCTGATAATTCTTCATTTGAACTCGAAAAGATATCGTTCCTAAAGTAATCATTGCAATAAGCGATGAAATAGCAATAAAAGCTTCTCAATAATTTGCTAAAAATTTTCAAATATTTTCAAAAATAACCATTAATAATGATTTAAGTGTTAAATAATTTTTTTACTTTAATTAAAAAATAAGTAGTAAACTATAAATACTACTTATTTCAGCGTTTTGATTTATTAATTCATTTTGTGATTTTAAAAAACCCTAAAACTTTACTGCAAAAAAAACAAAAGCCTTTTTTACTTGAATAATTTGTTTGATAATAATTTGGTAAGTTAATATTTTCTTTTTTTTGATTTACTTCTAAGTCATATAAGAATTGTTTTTTACTAAACTTTGGTGCAGATTTTTCTTTTTGTGGGTTTTTACTTAAAGTTTTAGCATCTTCTTGCTTCTGCTTAAAGATTGCAGTTTCATCCGTTTGTTCTTGTATTTGACTTAAAAAACTTGGTTTTTTACTTGGATCAATACTATTTGTATCAGAAATCCCTCGTCTACGATTAGCAATTAAAGTATGGTCTTTTGTTACAACATTCAAAACATTTTCTTCAGTTAATTTCTTTTTGCTAGCATTACCATTCTTACGAACAACAGTTTGCTGATTTGGTTTCTCAATCAGATTTGTTGCAAAGTTTGGGGTTTCTTTTCGCCCTAATTTTGGTTCTTGCATCACATATATCCCTTTTGCTGGATCATAAACAATAATTGCTGGTTGCTTTTCATTATTATTCTCATCAAACAAATCAATTACTGGACGATTATCGTTTTCTTTCTTAATGCTTATTCCATTTCGTTTTGCTAAATATTGGGGTGAAAAACGATCAATTGGTAACACTTTTTCACTTCTAAGGTTAGCAGTATTTAAATTATATTGTTTTGGTAATCCATTGCTTGTTGTATTAACTGTTTTAAAAATATTATCATATTTTGCCATACTAAAATTATAAATCCCACCACGGTTAGCTTGTTCACGGCGAACTTTTGCTGCTTGCATTTCTTTATCACGACGAGCATAATATTCAGCAATCATTTTATTTGCTGGCTCAACCTTGCCTTTACTACTATGACGAATTAGTTTATCTAATGTGTAAGAATTTATTTTTTTACTTAATAACTTATTTTCTTTTTGATTTAAGTTTCTATCTTTTGTTTTTTCACTAGCCATATTTTCTCCTTATAATCTTTCTTATTATATCAAATTTTACATTAATTAGAAAAACAATTTAAATTCTATTATTAGTCAAATAATATAATAAAAATCATAAAAAATCAATTATAAATTTTTAAAAATTAAAATATTTATAATTTTTATTTCATTTTAAGGAAAATTAAGCACACTGAAAAATAATTTATTAAATTGTTCAAATAAACTTATCTAAAATTCTCTAAAAATACCTCTTTTGCTGTTCTTCAATTTAAAATAGGCCTTAATTTTTCATTTATAACTTCAACTACTCAATCTATTTTTTGTTGACTAATATTATTAAAATCAGTTCCCTTAGGATATCATTCTCTAAGTTCAGAATTCATATATTCAATTAATGGTTTTTGTTGTGGTGAAGCAGGATCACAAAAATAAACTTGTGTTTCAGCAAATATTTCTAATTCTCTTCATTTACTAAATTCTTTTCCTCTATCAGTTATTATTCCTTTAATTTTACCAATTAAATTATTTCTTATAACAATATCCTTAAACTTTTTTACAACTTCATTAGCGGTATGATTTTTCAATTTCATTACAAAGTAATTTTTACTTAATTTTTCAACTAAAACTAAATTACTAGATTGATGGTCTTTTCCAACTACGGTGTCCATTTCAAATCAACCAGCATCAGATTTTTTATTTTCAATATCTCATATTGATTTAAAATTAGTTAATTTACCACGATTATCAAATTTCCCTTTTATTTTATATTTTTTACCACGATGACGTAAATTCTGTTTTAAAAAACCATAAAAACCCAAATAAATTCATTTATACAATGTTTTAACACAAACAGGAAATTTAATACCAAACTTTATAAAATAACGATGAATAAGTTGTGATGGAGAATCACGATAAACATTAAATCTTATATTAATAAATTTTAATTGTTCTTCTGTAAACTTATATCTTTTATTATTCTTTTTTCTTTTCTCATAATACATTTTATCTGACTTATAAGCACTATATTCATCAATAGTTTTAAAACGCTTAATTTCTCGCAAAATAGTACTACGATTTCTGTTCAAACATTTAGCAATTTGTGAAATATTTATTTCACCATTCTTTTTTAAAAATAATTTTGATAATAATAATTTTTCCAATTTAACCTTATCAATAAAACTTAAATGACTATACATAACATTTATATACCTTTCATTAATTTTTTATATACCTTTCATTAATTTATAAATTTAATATTAAAATTATTTAATACATTATTGATATATGATAAAATCAATTATAGCATTCAAGTAATTTTAATAAAGGAGAAGTAAAATACGAAAAAATGACTTAGCATTTTAGGAGCAATCGGATTAACAGCAATAAGTACAACATCATTAATTAGTTGTAAAAAACCAAATAACAATGAAAACGGGGGGGTAATAAACCAGAACCTTGAAATCCACAACAACCGCCAATTGGAAGTAATTGAAAGTTAATCCCATTAGACAAATTGAATAGGAATCCAGATAATAAATGATATATTGGAATTGTAAAAAAGAAACAAAATGATAATTTTTCTATTATAAAATTTAATTTTTCAAATAAATCAATTTGAGATAATAGTGGTGTACCTTATCATATTATTAATGATGTATGATATCTTTTTAAATCATATTACTGTTGAGATGGCAATAATGAACCGGAAATACCAACAATTGATAATAAAACAGGAAAAATTACAGATTGAAAAGAATAAAAGGACTAACAAGTCCTTTTTAAATTAATCGTACAAATTTCATAAATATAATTAATAAAAATATATTTGTTATTGTATTATATAATGCTGGACTAAATTTTCAAACTTCAAATGTTTGACTAAAAAAACTGTATATTGTTTGAAAAATCTTACCAACACCACTTGCTAATTCATTCACTTGTTTTACCCCAGGAATATTATTGACAATTCAAATTGCAGCATTTCGAATATGACACGCTAAATTATATCAACTACAACTTTCATATTGTGCTTGTCATCATTGCCCATCAGGGAATAATCCACCATTATTTATTCCTTGTCAATTATAAATTCCAAAATTAAAATCATAATAACGATACATATCATTTTCTTTTTGTGCTTGTAATTCAAAAACATTATAACCGATTTTTTGTTCTTCAATTTTCTTATATTTTAAACCATATTTATCTTTTAAAGCACCTTCAAAAATATAACCCTCATTTTGATTAATATTATAATCATTTGCAACTGAAAAATCATAATTAAATACATTACCATAATTTGTGTTATAAAACCGATTTTTAAATGCTGAATACAATTTAATATCTAATTGATTATATTTATCTGAAAAATAAAAATAACGAGGATAAATTTTAAAACCATTATTTGCTAATAAACCATATTTTTTATTATATCCTTGCACATAAGTATTATTTTCCAAGTCAAAAATTGTTCGTAAATAATCTTTATAAAAGTTTTGCGAAACTGTAAATATACTATTTAATAATTTTTCAAATTGATTTTTATTAATATTATTTTCATCAATTAAAACATCTCTAAAATTAACTAATTTCAAACCAAAAAAGTTAATTAAAACAGTATCATATTGTAAATTATCAATATAACCACTTTCAATAAAATTACTACGATTTTGAAATACAGGCACCAAAGCGTGTACAAAAAATGCTTTTAAAAACTTATTAATATCAATTTGTCCTTTCATCTGCTCAAAAACCCGCTTACCAGTATTGGGAGTACTATCTTGATTATAATTATATGTTTCAGCACTAAAATTAAAGATATTATCTTTTTCTTTCATAAAAGTAAACAAAAAACCTAAATCATCAGTATATCGATAACTATTTGCATTATTACCACCCCAATATTGTTTAAAATGTGTTAATTCTAAACTACCAGCAACAATATTTTTATGTTCATCAATCGTTAAAATCATCCGATAAATTGATTTTCTAGTTAAAATAATATCAGGTTTTCAATCTAATTTTTCCATATTATTAATAATTTCAAAATCAAAAATTATTCTTTGACTACCTAAATTTAGGTCATCATAGTTTGGATTTCCGCCTTGCTGAACTCTAATATTTTCTTGTACAATAGCATTAATATACTTTAGCAAAAAAGAGCGAGTATTTTGATATTCATTATCAGTATAAAAAATTATTTCACCTGTATCTTTAACTTCTGGTGTTTGAGGTTCATCATTACCATTTCAACAGTAATATGATTTAAAAAGATATCATACACCATTAATAATATGATAAGGTACACCACTATTATCTCAAATTGATTTATTTGAAAAATTAAATTTTATAATAGAAAAATTATCATTTTGTTTCTTTTTTACAATTCCAATATATCATTTATTATCTGGATTCCTATTCAATTTGTCTAATGGGATTAACTTTCAATTTTGAAATTTTAAATTAACTTGTTGTAAATTATCAACACTTTTTTCTAATTTATTAATAATTTCAACAGTATTAAAATACTTAGCAAAAGAATAAGAAAAATTAGTTAATTCTTTTAAAAATTGTTTTTTGTCAACATCATAGAACTTATCAATATTATACTGTTTAGCATAAGTATCTCAATTTTTATATAAATCCATAAATTCATCACTAGGTTTATCAAATGAAATTCCGGTAGAATAACTATCTTTTAAAAAGTCTAAATATCACTTATCATTATAAGTTAATGATTGTGATGTTTTTAAAGTCGGATTAATAAAATAATTTGTTTCCGACCAATTTTCAAAGAAACTACTGCGTAAAAACATTGTATTAATAAAATCCGTTTCATTAATTCCCGTTGTTTGTTGATTAACAGTATAATTTTGCTGATTTAAGGGTTTAAATGCTGTTAAAGTAATAAAAGGAATAATTAAACCTAAAATACCTAAAATAGATATTGCAAATAAAGATAATGACTTACGCATTATTCTTTACTACCTTTAACTATATCTTTATTAATTTTTTTCTTAATTCATAATATTAAATCAATAATTCCCGCAGCAGTTAAAATTCAAAAAATTATATATCCAATACACATAATTGAAGAAACTGAACCAAATTTACTCAAAAACAATTGAAATTCTTTAATATCAATATAAAGAAAAGGTACGAACATTCCTAAACTAATTACCAAAAAATATAATAATATTTTTCATCATTTTTCTTTTAAAAATTTTAAAATTTTACTTTTCATAAATTCAACTCCTAACTATACAGTGTTTTTGAAACAATAAACCCAACAATATATAAACTTGATATTGTTAACATTAACGGATGACTAAACAAAATTGCCATTTTACCAAACAACGAAAGTAAAAAAGTATCAGAATTATATAAATCCATAATGATATTTTTTGCTGATGTCAACTGATTAATAATAACTGTAATAAATCCTGTTCCAAAAATAGCAATTGCCGCAACTAATAAAACTAATCTAATCATTATTTATGCACTCTCCGATATCCTTGTTCTCTTGTTTTTGCTTGTTTTGCTAAACTTGATAATTGTTGTTTATTACGATTAATTTTAAACTGTTTACGCTCTTTAATATGTTTTTGCATACCTTGTTTAGTATCTGAAACTCCACGAACAGTTGCAGAATAAATATTTGATACACCTGTTTGTACTGTTGAACCTAATTCGTTGTATTGAGTTCTTGTACCGTGAATTGCATAAATAGATAACTTAACAACCATAAAAAAGATAATAAAATAAGCAATTGTCGTATTTGTCATTGGCAATTTAGTATTTCAAATTACATCAAAAATAAACAAAAATACATCAAAAATAAAACTAAAAATCTTATCTCAATTACTACTTTCTGATAATAAATTAATCATTTTTACCACTTCCTTTTTCTTTTTTAGGTTTTAAATTCTTTTTCAAAATATCAATATCAAACAATTCTAAACGCTCTTTAACACTCAATTTAGTAATTTCTGACCAGTAATATTCTTTATAATTAACTATTTCATCATTTTTTAAATCACGAACAAACTTTAATCATTGACTATCATATTTCTGTGCAAATTCTAACGGAATAATTATTTTAAAAAACCGAATTCCTAACCCAACATCCGACTTATGTTTTGCTCGTTTACCTTCTGCTGTTCGTTCTACTGATTTTGTTTTTCAAATTTCATAATCCGTAATATCTTGAAAAATACCAATTCGCATAATAAAGAACCGATTAAAAAAATTAAATCCTTTTTTAGCAATAGGTTTTTTCAGTGAAATTGGAATAATAATACCACTTGCTAATTGCCTAATATTGTTTCAAATCATACCCTCACGCTGAGCTGTAAACAAAGCACGATTGCCAAAATGTCTTGCTAAAACAATTCACGGAATTTTACCACTATGAACCTTTTTCTCATCGTGCGGACTAGTTCCGTCAATATATAAATAACTTTCATCAAATAAAATAACACTATCATCTGGGGGAACTGGTTTTGTTCGATCTGTAAAATCTAAATTTTTAAATGTTAAAACTTTAACTTTATCATCTTCTAACGGATAATTACTATAAATCTTATCTGTTAATAGTTTCATAGTTTGTGATAAATAAGTTAAAAGTAATGTTTTTCCCGTTCCTAATTTACCAATAATTACCGATAACGGATTATCTCAAACAAAATTTACTAACCGAAAAGCATTTAACTGATAAAATATGTTTTTTCAAATTCATCATACAAAATAAACACATTGCAAAGCAAACAATAATCAGAATACTAAACCAGTATAATTTAATGAAATTATTCAAAGTAATAAATCAATTAAACTAAACAAAATCATTGAACCGCTAATATAACAATAATTTTTTAAGAAAAATATAAACTTTTTCATTACTTAAAATACCCAACTATTTTAAAAATCATTCATAACAAAAACCAAGTTAAAAACAAAATAACAATTCAAACACCAACCATCAGAGTTAAATATTCATTTTGAGTCAAAGTCCAAGTTGTAATACTTTCAACATTTATTTTATCTATAAACAAAAATATATGAATAAAAAACTCTTTTAATTTTTCTCAATCATTTTGCATTTTTAAAAACTCCACATTTTTTGAATAAGTTTAAAAAACATCCCAAAAAATAAAACGATAAATAATACAAACGATATAACATATAAAAATTCAGGGGCATTTGAACCAATAATATAACTAACAAATTGAACTCAATAGTCATATAAACTCATTTAATTTAAACTTTCTAAATCATTAATTAATTCTTGCTCTTTTTCAACACTTCAATTTGTTAAATTATTATTGTTATTTGTTTTTACTTTTTGAGGTTCACCAGAGAATAATGCTTTTTTCATTTGTGTAAAATAATTTTGTTTATATTGATTGTATAAATTTATTAATTCTGTTCCAGTTAAATATTTTCAAATATGGCGTTTTAAATTTTCATCATATTTTACAATAGGATAAGAATTATCATAAATCAAACCAATAGCTACTTGATCAGAATGTTTTTCACTCGGATAAATAAACTTATTACTTAATCAAAAACCAATATGTTTATTATGATTAGGCAAATTTATAAAACTTGCTTTATCTGTTTCAAAAACTATCAATTCCTTACTAATAAAATAATTTGCTATATTCTGATTTTTCTTATAAAAATTACTCAATTTTTTTCAACTCCTTACTAGGTAATTTGTCATATTTTGAATTATTCTTTCTTTTTAAAACAATTTCATAATAATCTATATGTTTATTAGTTTTATAACATTCATAAGGTTCTTCACAATGACTACCATTAATTCATTCACCACTACTTCAAAAACAAACAATTTCAAAATCTTCTTTAAATAATTGTTGTCGATTAGGACAATTCTTACAATCGTGATTCCCGGGTCTATTTTCTAAAAATTTTATATATTCATTTTTTTCAGTAAGTTTATTTTCATAAAAAATTTTTACTTTTTCTAAAATTTGCTCACGTTCTTGTTGAAAATATATTTCATCATCCCCAAGATTTATAATTTTTTCCATAATTAAATACTCCTAACTAAATATTTGAAAACATTGATTATTAACAATGTTATACATAATGCTAATATATTGTTTATTTAATGTTTAATAAACAATGTTATTAACAATGTTAAATATATAAAATAGTAAAAATTGGCACACTGAAAAATACTATTTAATTTATAACTAATAGTTATTAAAATATAAAATTATACTCTTATAATTAAGTTGATATTTTTACACTATATACTGCCTACAAGTTTTTAGAAAAAGAAATATTTTTTACAACATTATTTATATTAAATCCTACTAATAAACTCAATATTATGAACAATAAACAATATAAATGTAACTACTATTGGCGATATAATCATATTTATTTCCACAATAGGATTTTTCATCTTGTTAACATTATCAATAATAACCAAAATAATTAAATTTATTTAAAAATAAATTTGTAGGCAGTATATAGTGCAAAAATAAACAACAAAATTATTTATTCAATTCACATAAAAGCTAGTGTGCCATAGCTAAAATATATGATCAGTTATACTAAATATTAAAATCCTTTAACCATAACACGGAAAAAGTTTAATATCTTAACAATAACAAAAATACCAAATGGAATTAAAATAATTCACGCATCACCTAAAAAAGTCATTAATTGTGGTAATACAGCATAAATTGCTTCTTTAACTTTCATCATTGCATTACCCAATCCAGTTCAAATAGAACCCATTCCATCTGAAATAGTAGGCGTATCTGCTGCTAAAAAATTAATTGCTGTTGTTAAATACATACCTAACATTATTTTTTATCCTCCTTGTTTTCAATTTCTTTTTTATCTTTTTTCTTACCTCGAATTTGGCGAATTTTTTGATAAATTGATAAACCAATTCAAGCAAAAATACCTAATATAATAACAACACTAAATATTGTCGTTAATCAAACTGGCATAACTTAATTCCTCCTAAAATCTAATTTTCGCGACACGCTCCGCGTGTTCGCTACGCTCAAAATAAACTCTATATTGAATAAATTACCGCTAATAAATTACGCGGATAATTTATTCATCTTCTTTTACATTATTAATTACAATATTATTAACAGTATTAATAACATTATCTTTTCCATACTTAATTACTAAGGACCGCAAAATAAAATAATGTTTCTTTTCAATAAAAAATCAACCCCTTTCTGAGTTGATTTGTTGCACTTCACTTACACAATGCCAAATAAATAAAAAAAGCACTCAAGTACTTTTAACAACTTAATTGCTTAATATAATATTTTCTAAAAATTATTTGTTTTAACAACGATTGGTTTATAATTTTCTTATTTTAACTTTCCCAGTTTTTGCAAGTGTTGTTTTAACCCATGATGTCATCAAAAATGACAAGCATCAGTTATCACAATAATTGTCACAGGAATCATTGCCATTGCTAAACAAGCAGGGATAAAATATCAATTATTTAAATTATAAACTTCTAAATCATTTAAATTTAATACTTTATTATTAATTCAAGGAATAAACAAAATAATAATATTTAATAAAACTGCTCCTATTGCGGCATAAATTAATGGGCGATTAATAATTGGGGTAAAGCGTTTTTTTATTTTTCAATTTGTTAAAGTAACAGTATTAACAAACATACTTGGTGCACAAGTTAAAGCAATAAAAATCCCTGTCCGTCCAAAATCAGAAATTTGTAATTTCATTTCAATTGTAATATTTGGATCACTACTTCGTAAAAAATCAAAAACTGTTTGATAACCATAGACTTCGTATGCCTGAGCAGGAACGAAACTCATTCCAAAATAATAAGCTCCAATACAAACACTTGTTGTTAGAATAGTAATTCGAATCATTGGTCCTCAAATATTTCGAAATAAGGGATTTTTCCCTTGAACTGGTTTAATTGTCATTAATGTATCATCATTATCCGCCATTCCAATACAAATTGCTAAAATTGATTCAATAACTAAATTCATTCATAAAATATCAGTTGCTTCTACTGGTGAAACATGATTAATTAAGGATAAAATAAAAATTGATAAAACATTTGCTAAATTAACCCCAATAACAAAAGTAATTGCCCGTCGGATTTTTTGATAAACATTGCGCCCTTCATTAACTCCTTTAATAATTGTTTCAAAATTATCATCCGTTAAAATAACATCCGCTGCTTGCTTTGCAACATCTGTTCCGGTAATTCCCATTGCTACCCCAATATCCGCTTTTACTAAACTTGGAGCATCATTAACACCATCACCTGTCATTGAAACAAGATAATCTTTCTGTTGTAAAATATTAACAATCCGAACTTTATGTTCAGGATTAACTCGAGCAAACACTTTAATATTATCAACAATTCGAATTAATTGCTCATCCGTCATTTCATTTAATTGTTCAGAAGAAATTACTTCATATTCTGAATAAGCTAAGTCTAACTCCTTAGCAATTGCTAGAGCAGTTGTTGCATGATCACCAGTAATCATAACAACTTTAATTCCAGCAGCGTGTGCTTTTTTCACTGCTTCAATAGCAGATAAACGAACAGGGTCAATCATTCCAACTGCTCCTAAAAAAATTAAATTCTTTTCTAATGCTTCTGGGTCTTGCTCATCATCAAAGTTAGTATTATAAGCAAACGCTAACACCCGTAATGCTTGCGCTGATAAATTATCTGCTAACTTTAATAACAGTGCTTTATCTTGCTTAGTTAATCTTAGAATTTCATTCTGAATCATAATGCGATCACAACGTTCTAATAAACTATCCAATGCTCCTTTTGTAAAAGTTGTACTAACCCCTTCAATAAGATTCAAGGTAGACATTAGTTTCCGTTCAGAATCAAAAGGAACCTCATCAATTCGTTCTCATTTATCACGTGAATCTTGTTCATCATAAGCAAATAATTCAGCATAATCAACTAATGCTAATTCTGTTGGATCACCAATCCGTTCCTTGTCTTCAGTAACACTATCATTACATAAAACTAATGCTTTCAAAAATAAATCCTGGTGCTGATCAAGACCACTATTAATGTATTTATCAGCATTAATTACATCATTATTCATAATTACTTTTTTAACTGTCATTTTATTTTGTGTTAAAGTTCCTGTTTTATCAGTACAAATAACATTGACACTACCCAATGTTTCCATACTAGCAAGTTTCTTAACAATTACATTTTGTTTCGCCATACGTTTGGTTGAAAATGATAAAGTAATAGAAACAACAGCTGCTAATGATTCTGGAATAACTCCAATTGCTAAAGTAATCGCCACCATTAAATAATTGGTTCATCCATTTTTATTACCATTAAAGTATAATGCTAAAAAGATAACAATAGCAATAATAAAACTTAATCCAGCAATTCAATAAGAAAACTTTGTTAGTTTTTTTTCTAAATTTGTGGCAGTTTCTTCTGTTTCATTAATTGTTGTTGCAATTTTTCCAATTTCTGATTGTTGACCAACCTTAATAACTACACCAACTGCTCGCCCAGCTGTAATAAAAGTTGACATAAAAGCAATGTTTTTCATTTCTGCCAAAATTGTTGTTGGTTCAATTGGATAAGCTGTTTTATGAACAGGAACACTTTCCCCAGTTAAAATTGCTTCATCAATAAATACATCAGATTGTTCAATAATCCGTAGTTCAGCTGGAACATATTTTCCTGCTTCCAAAATAACAATATCGCCAACTGTTAATTCATTAGCTGGAATTTCTTGCTGTGAATCATTTCGAATTACTACCGCTTTTGGCTTTGATAGGGATTTTAAAGCTGCCATTGATTTTCGCGCTTTTACTGTTTGAATTGTTTCTAAAATTGCATCAAGGATAACAATTGCAGCAATTACTGAAAAATCAATAAAATACTCACCCTGAATTTGTCAATTATTTCCAATCATTGGTGCAATTACTGAGATTACAGCTGCTACAATTAAAATTAATTGAATTGGTTCAATTAATGCTTTACCAAAAATAACATATCATGGCGTTACTTTACTTTTTGGTAATTCATTTTTGCCATATTGTTTTTGCCGAATAATTACTTCTTCTGAAGTTAAGCCAGTTTCAAAATTAGTTTTTAAATTAGTTTCTAAGTTGCTATTAGTCTGGGATATATATTCTTCCATCATTAATGACCTTTCTATTTTATTGTGTTGTTAATTATTATACCTTAAAAATATTATTTTAGAAAAGTTATTTTTACTTCAATCATTAAAAGTTAAATCAGAAAAACTATTTCTTTCTTGAACTAATTTTTCTGATTTAACTTTACTTAAAATTATAAATTTTGATGTCGCTTAGCAAGATTTGTTTGGTTAATACCAAACATTGAATAATAAGGATTTCGTCACTTTACTACGCCTTGCCCCATCCGATTATAATTGTTTGAAGCATTACGTAATAAATTAATCCTTTGCTTTGTTAATTCTAATAAATTACCTTGACTAAAAAAAGGCCGCTTTTGATAAATATTTGTTACTTGTTGTGGTTTTTTATTTTTTACTATTATTTGTTTCTTTTCTTTTTTTGTACTTTTATTAATTTTTTGCAAACTAAGTACTTGTTTTTTCTGCTGGGTTTGACTTACTGGACGAGCATTATAATTTGCTTTAATCTTAATATTATATTGTTGTCGCATTAAATTTAAAATTGTTTCTTTTTGAGTAAAAGTTAATTCTGTTTTTACTTTTAAAATTCGTTCAATTGAAAGAAAATTTAATTTTAGTGAATTTAAAAATTTAAAAGTCTTTAACTCTTTTGGATCTAAATTTAATTTGGTCAACATTACCCATCATTCCTTTTAATGGATATATTATACATTTTTTTCTATTAAATTAAAAATATTTTTTCATAAAATAGGTTAAAATTTCTTGTTGAGAATAGATATGAACATTTTTCTTCACTGCAATGTAATGATGCTTTTGAAAAAAAGCAACAGCTGGTAAAAAAGCATCAACAGTAATATCTAAAAAACCATTTGTCTGTGCTTCTAATTCTAATTGTTTAAGCAATTTTTTGCCAAAATATCATCCTTGATATTCAGGATCGACATATAAATCAGTAATTTGATTTTGTTGTGCATGATAAGAACCATAACCTAAAATTTTATTTTCAAAACTAATTACATATCCTATTTCGGCTTCTAATGTTTTACAAAAATTATTATTTTGAAAATATTGTAAAATAGCTTCTTGTTCTAAAAGATTATAATCATCAAGATTAATTTTCTTAATTGTTTTTTGTCTTAATTGATTAATTTGGTCTTGATCAACAATCGCAGCTTTTCGAATCATTAGTTCTTCCTTCCTTTCATATTTTTACTTGCTATTTTAAAATAATTAAAAACACATATATGAAAATAATGTTATCTACTTTATCTTAATCATAACATAAAAACCGTTAATCAAAGCAAGATGTTAAGTCTAATCTTTGATAAAACTAATTTTAAAAAATAACTCATTAAAATGAGTTATTTTTTTTCTTTATGTAAAGTGTGTTGGTTACATTTTGAACAATATTTTTTCACTTCTAATTTGTCTTGTTGTTTCTTTTTATCACGCTTTGCAATGTAATTTTCTTCTTTACATTGTTCACAACGTAAAATTATTCCTTCACGCATTTGTTTATTCCTCTTTTCTGCTTAAATCCTATTCTTTTCAAATTTTACAACAAATATATCATAACAAAATAATTTAAATTTGCCAATTATTTTCGGCTCTTTCCTTATTTTTTTAATTATCTCAACGAAAAATTCGAATAATTAATCATATTAAGAGACTAGTTAAAACAAGAGAACCCAGCATAACACCGCAGTTAATACTTAAGCCCTTGATTGATAAAATTGCCTCTTTATAATGTGTACCAAATAAAGCCGGAATAAAAGCAACAAATAAGAATGAACCTCCAACAAATAAAATTGTTAAAATTGTTGTTACTATTGATTGCATTGTTCGTGAATTAATTAAGATAACAGCAATAATCATTAAGGCAATTGCAAAAGCAGTAATAAAAATTGAAACAATGAAAAACAAAAGAACAATTAAATTATACGCAACAGCAAAATTAATCTTTAACACCGCATTAATAATGAAACTAGTAATTAAAACTAGCAAATCAGCAATTATTACTAAGGTAAAACAATAAGCGTAAACAATTAAAACAAAACCTAATGGTTTAATTCCCAATAATCCAATTCGTTTATATACAACGGACATTTTTAAATCAATTAAAAATCCCATTAACATATATACAGCAACACTTGTCCCAGTTGCAATAAAAGTAACACCAATTGATAATGCCATCACATTTGATCCTTGTCGGTAGTTAACAAAAATTGCTTGACAAAGAATTGCGATTGGAATTAACACTACTGAAAAAATTAAAACCATTTTTTGACGTCGTAAATAACTTAGAAAAAAACGATATAGTGCTGATAAATTAATTTTTTCATTAATTAATCAGCTATTTTTTATTTTTATCGATGTATTTTGCTCAGTTTTTTGCTCATTTGTCATGTTCGATTGCTCCTGTTCTATAGCCTTGTTTATAAGCCCCAATTTGATATTCTTTGAATTGATCTTTGACAAAAGCTTCAACACTACCATATTTGGCAACAACATCAACTACTTTTGTTATTTTTGTAATTTCTCCTGCAACCATAAAAATCAAAGTATCACAAAACTTCTCAATTTCTTCCATATTATGGGAAATTAATAATAATGCTTTATTTTCATTTGCTAAAAAAATACTTAAAATTTCATATATTTTATCTTTAATTTCTAAATCTAATCCGGTTGCTAATTCATCAAGAATAATCAAATCCGGATCAACAATTAATGCTAATAAAATATTAATTTTTTGTTGTTGTCCTCCGGACAATTTTGAAATATCCTTGTTCATTATTTTTTCAATTTGTAAATTTAGTAAAAATTGATAAATCTTTTCTGGTGGAATTAATAAATTATAAGCTTTTAAATACAAATTCAAAATATCATAACCAGTAATGCCACGAGGATATTTTGATTCTTGTAATTGCATTCCAATCCGAATTCCATATTTTTTCTCACTACTACCATTCGAAACACGACGCAATTGGGCTAAAATTTCACATAAAGTTGTTTTCCCCGTTCCGTTCGGTCCAACAACCCCAATCCGTTCTCCTTTTTGCACAGTTAAACTAACATTTTTTAAAACATGTTGTTTTCGATAAAATTTATTAATATTAGTACATTTAACTAAAAAGTCTGTTCCCAAATTAGCCATTTTTTATTCGCTCCTCTTGTTTTTATCTGCAATTACTAAAATTATATATGAAAAATCAGTCAAAATTGACTGATTTTTCATTTATTTTTTACTTTTATCTAAAATATCATGGATGGTTAATTGTAACTCTTTTGTTTCATCAATTGCTAAATCTTTTTTAAATTTAGCTTTTGTTACACTCTTATTTTTAATTTCTTTAAAATCAACTCTTTGCATTGTTTGTTCATGATTATTTGAAGTAACATTTCTTAACCCTACCTTAATTGTTCCGGCTGGAGCTTGTTCAATTGCTTTTAACCATTCTGTTCGTGATTTTACTTTTATCGTAGACTTATCTTTTGGGTTATCTTTTTCACTATTATTAAACTCAAAATCAATTTTTTGTTGTCTATTTTTAAGAAGAGTCTCCACTGTCGTAACCACTTTGCCAAAAGTTGGTTTTTCTTCAGGAAGAGAAGGAACAAGCAGTTTTCTATTTTTTTGGTGATTATTTTGTTGTGCTTGTGCTTTTACTAATGCTACTTTAGCTTGTTCACGTTGTTTCTTTTCAATTAGCATATCTACTGTTGTTTTTACTTTTCCAAATGTTTTACGAACAAACAACGGTGATGGTTCTTGTTCAGATGGCGCTGCAATTATGCTAGTTTCCACATTTGTTACTGGTTGTTCCGATTGTTGTTTACTTTGTTGTTCTTTTCGAAATTTCTTTTTTGTTTCTTTTATATTTTTATTTTTCTGGCGCATTTTTTCTCCGCGTGGTTTAACCACAATGTTTTTGTTAATACTTTTCTTACTATTAGGATGATGGTCCAGCGTTGTTATTGGCTCTGCTGTTGCAATCACCTGCTCGACTTGATAAATTTCTTCTGGTGGAATCATTAATGCTAATTTAACCTTGAGATCACTTTCTTCATCGTTAGTATTATCTGCTGTGATTGTTTCTTGATTATAACTTTTTTCACTTGATTCGGTCTTATTCAGAACAGAATTATTTGTTGCCTGTGTTACTTCAATTAAGGGTTTAATATTATTGGCATTATCATGTTCATTATGATGAAACGAATGCTTTTTTCCAGCAGTACTACTACTTTCTAATCCTTTTTTTGATGGGATTACTTTTAAATCATAATAATGTGGAATAACAATATCAACAATATTTTCAAAACCTAAGGTATGATTGGCAGTAACTAATTTATGAACAGCCATTTTATCAGTATTAAATAACTCAATTTCATCTTTTTGATTTAACATATGCAAGATATCTTTCCCTTTTGTTAAAAACGTTCAGCGAACAAGTTCATTAATATCTTTATTTAATTTATATAATCGTGTTCCTTTTACTGGTCGCGTTGATGTCGGGATTTCTGTTAAAGAAATTTTTTTCCCAGTATGAAGATTAGTAATTAATACTAAATTATCATCTTCACAATAACCCGCGTTAATAACAACATCATCACGTAGATTAATTGATTTAACCCCTGCTGTTCGTAACCCTAATGTTGGAATTTGTTTTTTACGATATTTAACAATAAAACCATTTGCTGTTGTTATGACCACATATGGATGATGACCAGCTAATTGACTAGCAACAACTTCATCATCATTTTTTAAATTAATAGCTTTAAGCGCTTTACTAATCCGTGTCGCTTCAAAATCTTTAACGGCTGTTTTTTTAATCATTCCATTTTTAGTTGCTAACATAATGTATTGTTCTTTTTTATTAAAATCATTTAATAAGAAAGCACTAATAATTTTTTCTTCTCCTGGTAACTCAGAAATAGTATTAACATGCTCACCAATATCACGTAGTCGAACTGTTTTAATTTTATAAACTGGAATAATAACATAATTCCCTTTTGAAGTAATTAACAAAATTTTATCGGAAGTATTAGCTTGAAAATCAGCAATTCATAAATCCCCTGGTTTTCGTTTAAATTCTTCGGTTGCTAATCGCGCTAATTGATTATTTTCTAAGGCTTTTAAATATCCATCTCGTGAAATTCAAATGTTCAAATCTTTTTCAATAATTGTTTCTGTTTTTTGAATTTCAATTGCTTCAATTTCATTTTCAATCACACTACGACGACGAGAAGCAAATTTTTTCTTAATTAATTCTAATTGATGAATAATAACACTATTTAATTTATTAATATCACGTAAAATTGCTTTTAATTCAGCAATTGTTGCAATTAATTCTTTTTGTTCTGCTTTTAATTGCAAAATATCCGTTGAAGTTAATCGATATAATCGTAATTGTACTATTGCTTCTGCTTGAATTTGGGTAAAACCAAATTTTTTTACTAAATTATGAATTGCATCACTACGATCTTTTGAATGGCGAATGACAGCAATCACTTCATCTAAAATACTAATTGTTTTGATTAATCCAGCAACAATTTCTGAGCGTTTTTGTGCTCGTGCTAATTCAAAGCGAGAACGATTAGTAATAACTTCTTGTTGATGTTCAACATAATGGGTTAAAATTTCTTTTAGCCCTAATTGTCGTGGTTGTTTGTTTGCAATAGCAACCATATTAAAATTATATGAAATTTGTAAATTAGTATTTTTTAATAAAAATTTCCGTACTGTTTCAACATTAGCTTGTTTACCTAATTCAATAACAATTCGTAACCCTTCGCGGTCTGTTTCATCACGAACTTCTTTAATATTTAATCCTGGTTCATTATATTTAATATCATCAATCTTTTTAACTAAGTCTTGTTTAACAACTTCATAGGGAATCTCAGTAATTACTAAAGCATTGTTTTCAAATTCAATTTTGCTACGAACAATAATTTTTCCTTTTCCTGTTTGATATGCCTCTAAGATTCCACTTTTTCCCTGAATAATGCCTCCGGTTGGAAAATCAGGTCCTTTAACATATTTTACTAAATCTTTAACCGTACTGTCTGGTTTTTCAATAAAATGAATTGTTGCATTAATAATTTCATGTAAATTATGTGGTGGAATATTTGTGGCATATCCAGCAGCAATCCCGGTTGAACCATTAACTAATAAATTTGGAAATAAGGCTGGTAATACAACTGGTTCTTGTTCTGAATCATCAAAATTAGGAGCAAACGCAACTGTTTTTTTATCAAGATCTTGTAATAAAAATGAGGAAATTTCACTTAAACGAGTTTCAGTATAACGCATAGCTGCCGCTGGGTCACCATCAATTGAACCATTGTTTCCATGCATATCAATTAATGGATAACGAACTTTTCAATTTTGAGATAACCTTACCATTGCATCATAAACCGATGTATCACCATGAGGATGATATTTTCCAATTACTTCTCCAACAATCCGTGCCGATTTTTTATAACTCGTATTAAAAGTTAATCGTAATTCATTCATTGCAAATAAAATACGGCGTTGTACTGGTTTTAAACCATCACGAACATCAGGTAAGGCTCGATCTTGAATAATATATTTGGCATAACGTCCAAAGCGTTCTGACATAATATCATTTAAACTATAAACTAATTCATTTTCTTTTTCGTTATTACTCATTTCTAAATTCCTCTCTGTAAATCAACTTTCATCATTTCATTCTTGATTATAAACTTTTTATAATCAATTTGATAAAATAACTTGTGCCCTAATTTTGTTAGTATTCAATAATCCTTATGCTTGTCATAAGTAAACAATTGGTGGTGATGGGTTAATAATAACAATGTTCGAAAGTATGCTAAGATTTGGTCATTAAGATTATTACAAATTTCAATTAACTGTAGTAACTCTAATAAAATATCTGTTTGTATTTTAAATTCTTGTTGATAGTAAATTGTTGTTGCTGATTTAATCATATACTTACCCTTTTTAGATAATCAGTCAATTTCACATTGATAAAATAAGGTTCCTTCAATTAATAATAATTTATAAATTGTTAAATTTAACATATTTAATTGCTGATTAATTTTTAGTGGTAAATTTTTAGGTGTAATTAATTTTCTTTTTTTCATATTAATTCCCATATTAATTTTTTGCCAAGCAAATAAAATTATTAATATATTATAATTATAGTAGTTTAATTCAAAAGCAATAATTTTATCGTTAAAAAAGTGAATACCATGTTTTGTTAACAAATATAAGTTACTACTTGATTCTAACTGATAAAGTTGTTCTGCTTCTTGCATAATTTTTTTTCAAAAAATTTCTTTTTCAGCAGTCTGTTGTGCTGCTAATAATAAACTTTCATAACATCAACTTAATGCTGTTTCATCTACTATTCCAAGTTCAATAGTTGTTGTAATTGTATTTTCACTATATTCAATGCCACTATTTGTTCAAACTTCTAATGTCAATGTTGTTTTTGTTTCTTTTATTTTAATAAGTCACAACTGAAAATTTTGATATTGACTAAGAGTTAGATTGGTTTGATTTAGTTTATTAATTAATTTTTTGATTGCTTGTAACATTGTTGGCCTATTTAATTAATGATTGCTTGAAAATCATCTTCTAAAGTAAACTTAACATTTTCATCAATTCAATCTTTTCGTTTTTTAGCATCATCTCCCATTAAGGTTACAATCCGTCTTTCAGCCATAACGGCATCATCAATTGTTACTAAAATTAATTGACGAGTTTGAGGATTCATTGTTGTTTCTCATAATTGTTCTGCATTCATTTCTCCTAACCCTTTATAACGTTGTAATTCAAATTTACCATGAAATTGACTTAATTTATTTTTTAATTCTGTTTCATCTCATGCATATTCAATATGTTTATTTTTGGTGCTAGTAATCTTAAATAAAGGTGGCAAAGCAAGATAAACACGATGATTTTCAATTAATGGTCGCATATAACGATAAAAAAATGTTAATAGTAAAGTTTGAATATGTGCCCCATCAGTATCTGCATCGGTCATAATAATTACTTTACCATAGTTGGCATCATTAATGTCAAAACCATTTCCCACTCCTGCACCAATGGCATTAATCATTACATTAATTTCTTCATTATTCATTAAATCTTGAAGTTTTGCTTTTTCAGCATTAATTACTTTCCCTCGTAATGGTAAAATTGCTTGAAAACGACGATCACGTCCTAATTTGGCACTTCCCCCAGCAGAATCTCCTTCAACTAAAAAAATCTCATTATTAAATTTATTTCGATTTTGAGCAGGGGTTAATTTTCCTGTTAATAAACGATCACTATTACCCCGTTTTTTGCTATTGCGCGCTGCTTCACGTGCTTTCCGAGCTTCTTCACAAACATTACGAGCTAATAATGCTTTTTCAATAATAGTGTAAGCATTTGTTTTATTTTCTGTTAATCAAAATCCAAATTGTTTTGCTACAATCGTTTCAACTGCAACCCGAGCTTCATAAGTTCCTAATTTTCCTTTGGTTTGTCCTTCATATTGAATTAAATTTTCAGGAATTTTCACTGAAACAATAGCCGTTAGTCCTTCACGTGTATCAACTGAATCAAGATTTTTATCTTTTTCTTTTAACAATCCTTCTTTCCGAGCATAATCATTAATTACTTTTGTTAATCCTGTTCGGAATCCAACAACATGGCTACCACCTTCGCTTGTTTTAACATTATTTGCAAAACTAAGTAAATTTTCATTAAATTCAGTTGAATATTGTAATGCTATTTCAACTTCGATTTGTTTTTCTACTCCTTTTAACATAATAATTGGAGTAATACTTTTTTTATCTTCATTCATATAAGTAATGAACTCTTCTAAACCATTATTAAATAAATATGATACTTTTTTATCAGTTCGTTGGTCAGTCAATGTTAACTTAACCCCGCTATTTAAAAATGCTGATTCACGAATTCGTTCTGAAATTGTTGAAAAAGAAAAATCAATTACTTTAAAAATCTTATGATCAGGTAAAAAAGTAACTGTTGTTCCCGTTTTCGTTGTTGTTCCAATTTTTGTTAATGGTTCTTTAACTTGACCACCATTTGCGAATTTAATACTTCAAACTTTATGATCACGATAAATTGTGACATCAAAAGTGGCCGATAAAGCGTTAACAACTGAAGAACCAACACCATGTAGTCCGCCTGCTGTTTTATAACCATCACCACCAAATTTTCCACCAGCATGTAAAACTGAAAAAATTACTTCTGGGGTTGATTTTCCAGATGAATGAATTCCAGTTGGAACACCACGCCCATTATCTGCCACCATAATAGCATTATTCTTATAAATAATAATATCAATTTCATTACAATAACCAGCTAATGCCTCATCAATTGAATTATCAATAATTTCTCAAACTAAATGATGTAATCCACGAACATCAGTTGACCCAATATACATTCCTGGACGTTTTCGAACTGCATCTAGTCCTTCTAAAATCTGAATTGATGATTCATCATACTTTAATGTTTTATCTTCAATACTCATATCCTCTATCATTCCTTTTAAATATAATTTTCACTATTACTATCTTATATTATAATGCTTTTATTTACAATTATTTACTAAATTATTTCTAATTGCTATATAATAATAAAAGAGAGGTGACGGAATGACATTATATGGATATTTAGGAACAGCTATTACAGCAATAATTGGATACTTAATTGGTTCTTTTAGTTGGTCAATTTTTATTAGTAAAAAAATTTATAAAATTGATGTGCGTGATTATCATTCTAAAAATGCCGGAGCCACAAATACTAGTCGTGTTTTAGGAAAAAAATGAGGTTTTGCCATCATGTTTTTAGATATGCTAAAAGTTACTATTACAATGTTTATTGCCTTTGGTATTAGTTGTATTAATATTAATGGTGTTAATTTTGGTTCAACTAGTTATTATATTCCAGCTTTTTTTGTTTTAATTGGTCATTCTTATCCAATTTATTATAAATTTAAAGGTGGAAAAACAGTTTCGTCTTTTTTAGGTTTATTATGAATGACTAATCCATATTATTTTTTAATTGCTACAGTTGTTTGATGAAGTACAATTTTTATTTGAAAACGAGTTTCTGTTTCTTCAATTTTAGCAGCACTATTTACAGGAGCATTATGTTGAATCCCACAATTAAGTGGCATTGATATTATCAATTTTAATGGTGATTTACTTCAAAATTCTCACCTTGTTTGAGTGAATTACTTACATTATGTTAATTATGATAATTACTACGATAGTTTAGCTTTAATTAATATTATTATTACTTTAAGTGCTATTTTCTTAATCTTAAAACATCATCAAAATATTACTCGTTTATTAAAAGGAACCGAAAAGCCTTATGATTTTAAAGGGAAATCTGATTTAGAAAATGGTAATCTTTCAAAACACAATAAAATAAAAAAACACTAATAATTACCCATAGTTTTAAGTACTTAATAAGTTAAATGAAAAATGCTTTCATTCTAAAGAACTGAAAGCATTTTTCATTTTTAAAATTTTTGTTTATTAACAAAACTTAAACTACCTTAAATTCAATTATCTGTAAAAAATTATAATTACCATCATTAATATTGGTTTCACCCTTGTTTGGATTAAACATAAAACTATAAAAAAAGTTGCTATACGATAAGTAAATATTTTTTGAAGTGTATGGGTATATCTTAGTATCATTATTTCATGAATAAAATAATTGAAAAGTTATAGATTTTTCATTTTCAATTCAATTAATTTTATTTTTAAATTCACTTGTATTGTATTCAAAAGAAAACTTTGCGTTTGAGTCTAATGACTTCCAATAAAAACCAAAAACATATTCCAAAAATGTCTTCAAGTTGTCTCACACTTGGTTCTGTTTATACTTCGTTCTAATTTTTTTAACAATTTCATCAAAGTTAACTTGATTCATATTAAAAACAAGACGATTATTTTCATTATATGTTTCTAATTGATAATAATGTCAAAAACCCATTATTGCTTTTGCAAATATGATTAACTCAGTATCAAATTTATTTTTTTCTCTCAATATTGTTATTGGTGCTTTTAATTCAATATTGAAACTTAAAATTTTAAGTGGGAGATTCTCAATAATAAAGTTATCCAAGAAATTGAAGGATTTTAATGTTGCTTGTATATAATACTCATTATGAATTAATAATGTATCAAAATAAATCAATTTTTTATAAAATTCTAAAAAGTTTTCTGGGGTTAATTTAGCAGGATTATACCCTTCACCCGCTCATGGCAAGACAGAAAACATTGACTTTTGATACTTCTCATCTCATAACCTCAACATAGTCATGTTTGCATCTTTATTAATAAAATTTATTGAATCTATATTACGAAACTAAATATTTTCATCACTTAAAGATTTCGCAATAAATAATGTTATTGTTTTATTATAATTGACATAACTATTAGCATCCTTATTTATTGGTACAATAATTTTAAAATCTTGTTTTTTAAAAATATTATTAAGAAAAATAGTAAAATACTTTATAAGGTCATCTTGTATTTTACTTAAAACATCTAAATTATTATTAATCACTATTACATTATTAATGTTATCCGGCACTGGTAATAATTCTTTAAAGCGCACTTCATAAGGAATATTAACCTGGACTGTAATGCCTAATACTGCTTGGGGAGTATCTTGTACTAACTTTGCTATCTTATCAAAATTAATATTATATAAATCAAATGAAATGTTATTTTCTCCTAAGAATAATGGCATTGTATCAACATAATAATTTGAATATCGATCTCGTAAATGTTGATTCAAATTATTAAACTCTGCTTTAAAACCAACAAGCAACTGATGTAAAAAACGATATTTACTAATTGCTGTGCTCGTTAAAGTTAATAAGCCATCATTTTTTGTTTTTACTTGTGCGACTAGTTCTTTAAATGATGATATTTGGTCTGGATATTCCTTAATAATATCAATCATTGTTTTTGTTTGCCATCATGTTGACAAAGTTTGCTTTGCTTCCTTTTTTATTTGATTTAAAATTTCAAGATCTTGATTGTGCTCCAACTCATCGTTGTCATCAGGCTCATGTTTTGCTCGCACTGTACAACTAACAACACCTAAGCTACTACCGAAACCTAAAACAAAAACACTAAAAAGTGTTAATAACCGTTTCATCTAATTGTCACCTTCCTTTTGTGTGATACTTATAATTATACTTATTAAAAAAAAAAAAAAAAGCACCCTTGTGCTTTTAGCAATTTAATTGTTTGTTAAAATATTTATTAAGAATTTTTTGCTTGTTGATGATGTTTGGAAACTTTTAATATACTAAAATGATATAAACCACCAAAAGCAGTAATAATCCCTGAAATTAAGACAATAGCAATTATAAATCAAACAATACCAGGTAAACCTTGTACTTTTGGATTTGTAATTTGTAAGAAGAAATATTGATAGGCAATCTTTAAATGCATTCCACTATATTCACATAATATTCCTTTGATAACTCCATAAACACCATATAAAATTGGATAAATAAAATATCATCCTAATTTTTGTTGATAAAATTGTTTTGTTGAAACTAACGGTGATTGTTTAGCAAAGATAACAATATAAATAATTGTTAATATTGGTACAATAACATGCAAAATAATTTGCTCCGTTCATTGTAGTGGACCTCACATTAAATCTTTATTTTTTAAGATTCCTGGTAATAATACAAAATTGTAAATTAAACAAGTAACTGTAATATACACAGCAACTGATAATGAAAAATATGTTTTTAATGGTTTAATGATTCCTTCTTGACGATGACAAATAATTGCAATTACAAATCAAATTAGGACTAAAAAATTTGATTGCGTAGTAAAAAATGAAATTCATCATATTGTATAGCCAGCATAATTTCAATGACTAATTGCTCCTGTTTGATCATAAACAGCTCATAAATATGTCACTTGGTTATTACTATCCGTAACAAACATTTTGTCTAAATGCAGTAAATTAGTTAAATAATTAGTTAGTAACCCAAATAAAGCAACCAATGCAATAATTATTTTGAATCAAAACCGTCAATCACGACAATAATATTTGATAAAGTTTTGCATTTAATCCCTCTTTCTATTTATCGTAGTTTAATTATATCTTAATTTTAAATTTTTTATTCTTTATTATTAAATAATTTTGTCAAAATTAAATCAGAAATTAAAATTCCTGCTTGTGATAAATTTTGTTTAAATTGTGTTGTTGAACTTTTTTTAGTTGCTTGTAAATAATCTGTAATAATTTTAATACTAACAATTGGAATTTGATACTTTAATGAAACTTGAAAAAAAGCACAACCTTCCATATCCACCACATCAATTTTATTCTTAAATTTAGTATTAATATGATTAAAATATTCTAGTTTATCAATAAAAATATCACTGCTCCCTAAAACTGCTGGTTGAATGTTAGGTATTTTTGATGTAATTGTAGTTACTAATTTTTTATCACTATAATAACTAGGTAATTCACCTGGAATTTGCCCCATTGTATAACCAAATTCTTGTGCATCAGCAAAAGTATAGTAAGCTTCAGTAATCACTAAAACTGATAATGGTTTAAAAGTTGCCTTTAAAGTCCCAACTGTGCCAATATTATAAACTGTTTTAATTGCATAATCTTTAAGTAAGATTGTTAAAGTCATTGCAGCATTTACTAAACCAATCTTGCTAATTGCAAATAATCAATTACCTTTTTGATATAATTCAATCTGTGAGTATTTACCAATTGCTGTTGGTTTTAAAGCATTTAAAGTTGTTATTAACTCTTCTTTCATTGCACTAATAATTAAATTCATTACGTTATTTATCCTCTTTTCATTGTTGATAAGTTAATTGTATGTTTTTACCTAAATGTTCAAGACCTTGCTTATCTACTGCTCGTTCAAATTGGATTATTAATAATTCTTGAAACGCTTTTATTAAATCTTTTTGTGCTAATGTTCGATAATAATCAACTTTCGGATAATTTCGTTCACTACTAATTTTATCCGCAACAAAAATTAGCATTTCAAACAATGTCATTTGTGGATGGCCAACAGTATGTCATTTAACTGCTGTTAAAATATCTTCATCAGTAAATAATAAATCATATTTTAAATGACAATAAGCTGTATAAGCATGCCAAGTAGGAATTGGCTCTGATAAAAAAGTTGGTAAGTATTTTGTTAGATATGCTTTTTGTTTTTGTTTTGACCATTGTTTCGTAATATCATGATACGTTCCAGCAATTAAAGCTTTTTGTGGGTTTAATTTATGAATCAATGCTAATTCTTGGGCTTTTTGCCCAACATTTAAACAATGTTGATATCGTTCCTTATCCATATTTTGTCCCAATCGTTCTGGTAAATATAATAAATTATTATTAATATACTTAGTAATACTTGGCAATTGCAATGAAATGTTTTTTCCTTCTCGTAACATTGTTGATGATAAATGTAAATTATTATGAAATGGAATTACTATTGCTTGATATTGTTTTAAAATTGCTTGTTTAATTGGTTCATTTCGTTGAAAAACAATAAAAGTTTGCATTCTTGTTAATTCAATAATATTGTTTCATTTATTTAACGATGCTAGTTGGTCAGAACCAATCATAAAATAAAATTGATAATGTGGAAATTGGCCTTGCAATTTTAAAACAGTATCATATGTTGTACTAGGTTTTGTATTTTCTAATTCAATTAAATTAATCTTAACATACGATAAACCAGCAACTGCTAAAGTAATCATTGCAACACGATCAGTGGAAGAAGATAATTTTCGTGTTTTAAAAGGATTCTGATTTGTTGGAATAATTCAGATTTCATCAATATCTGTTTTTGTTTTAACAAGATTAATCATTGTTAAATGGTCAGTATGAAATGGGTCAAAACTACCACCAAATAATGCTATCTTCATTTATTTTTCCTCCCAATCTAAAAAATACAGCACATAAAAACAAAACAAAAATTATTCATCTTTATTTTTAATTCCTAATTCAACTAAAACATCCTCCACAGTATCACGCACAACTTGTTGAAATTGTTTTACAGATAATGTAATTGTAACATTCTCTTTTTCACTTAAATTATTAGAAGTCTTTTTTGGTAAGTTTTGTTTTAAAGGATTAATTTCACTTTTATCCCCAGCAATTGTAATTTTATTTTTTTTTACTCCTTTTGACGCATTTTCTGCTAATGGTTCACCATTATGCGCTAATTCTAATTTATCATCATCACGATGAGAAATCTTAATTCGATCCATAATATATGCCATTCGGTCATTAAAATTCCGTTCTTTAATTCGATTTAGCATTTGTTGAATATCATTTGGTTGAACTTGAGAACTATCACGTAATTTTTTTAATTGCTCTAAGCGTTCTAATAAATTTTCATGTTCATTAACATTATGTTCTTCTTTATATTTATTAATTTGATGACGTGCATTTTGAACAAGACTATGAATACTATTAGTATCCTCTTGAGTTGTTTTAATCTCAGAATTTTCTAAATTATTTATTATAACCCTTTTTGATTGTGACAATTCAAAGTCAATTGTTTCATCACTAAAATTAGCTCCACTAAACCCTTCAATTTCATCATCAAAAGCACTCGCTGTTTCTAAATTTACTATTTTTTGTTCAGTTTTTTTTCGTCTTCATCATTTAAACATATCTTTGCCTCTAATTCCATATACATTATTATATAATAAATTATTAAAATTTCTTGCAGTTTTTTACAACAATGTTAAGATAATATTGTAATTGACAGAGGTAACTTACAAAACATAAGTTTGAGAAATACTCTTAGAACCTGATCTAGTTAATACTAGCGTAGGGAGTTCAAATTCGTTATTTATTTAATTTAATAAATTTAATTTGATGCTCACTTTCACAGAAGTTAATTACAAAATTATTTGTGTAAGGAGATTTTTGATATGACCACAACCGCAATTTTTAAGTTTAAGTTAAACCAACAAAAAATTATTTTATGATATAATAAAGTAACTATTTTTATGATCATTAGTTTATATCTTGGTATTATAATAACTCTTAGTATTTTACCATTATCAACATTAAGTAAATTATTCCATTTAAATAATGACCAAAATTTTAAAAATATATGAGTTTTTTGTTTAGCGGTTTGTGGATTTGGTTTAATATTTAGTATCATATCCGCAATAAGTGTTTGATTAACAAATTATGAAGAATATATTAATTATAAGTTTCAGTTTATTATTTTAAATATTATTAGTTTAAATTTTCTTAATTTAATTAGTAATCTTATTATTTATAGTTATGAAACAAAAGTTAGTGATTTATTATTTACTAATGTTATAAAGCGAAAACGATTTTTAATTAATTTAGGAATTTGAAAATGAAAAACATTTGATATTGTTATTATTGGAATGTTTGCAGCAGTAACCTTAGCATTAGCATATTTAGAAACCCTGCTGCCAAATTTACCCCATGGGGGTGGGATTGCTCTAAAATATCTTCCTCTTACAATAATTGCTTTTTTACATTCCGCTTTAGCTGGTTTTTTTGCTGGAAGCATTAGTGCCTTAATGTCCCTGTTATTTATTCCCTCTGGTTTTATTGTTTCACCTTGATCATATTTGTTGGATTATTTTATTCCAATGATTATTCCAATGATTGCTGGCTTTATGCGGTTTAAAGTTAACAATGATAAAAAATATATTACATATGTTAATTATATTATTATTTGTTTTAGCATCATTGGTTTAATTGCTTTATCACAAATATTAGGTGGTGTTATCATTTGAACCACATTATTTCCTGCTTCTGTTTGACCAGGGTATTCTAATTGATTATATGCAATTGTTTATAATTTTATTCATAGTTTTCTTTTTACCTATCCAATCATGCAAATTGTAATCCCCCTTGCCTTGCGCGGTTTAGCTCCATTGTTTTGACAACGTTATTTAAAATATGATAATTAATAACAAGAAAAAATTAAGGGGCAATTTGATATAACACATGTTTTGCATAATTTTATAAGAAAAAAAATGCAATTATTATTTTTACAACACTTGCATTTTTTTATTAATAACATTAACAATTTTTTCAACATTAAAACTAAAATATTCTAAAACATCTTGAAATGGTCCTGATTGACCGAAGGTATCAGTTCCAAAGTTTAACCCACTATTTGAAGTATAACGTTCTCAGCCAAAGGTTGTCCCTAATTCAATTGAAGCAATTAAAGCCAACGGTTCTAACAATCTTTGTTTATATTCAGCATCTTGTTGCTCAAATAATTCTCAACAAGGCATTGATACTACTTTTACTTTAATTTTTTTATCATGCTCTAATTTTTTTGCAACAGCAATTGCCATACTTACTTCACTACCTGTTGCTAACAACACAACATGATTATTATCTTCTTGTCCATAAACTTGATAAGCTCCTTTTTTAACCAGCTCAACATTTGAATGTTCTAATTCTGGTAAATCTTGACGTGTAATTAAAATAACACTTGGAGTATGTTTTGATTGTAAAGCCATATGATAAGCTCCTAATGTTTCATTAAAATCAGCTGGGCGAAAAACATTTAAGTTTGGTTGACTACGTAACATGGCTAATTGTTCAATTGGCTGATGTGTTGGACCATCTTCACCAACAGCAATTGAATCATGCGATAAAATATAAATAGCTGGAATTTCCATTAATGAACTCAACCGAATAGCTGGCTTCATATAATCAGCAAAAACAAAGAAACCACTTGCAAAAGGCATTAATCCTCGGTGTAAACAAATTCCATTATTAATGGCAGCCATTGCAAATTCTCGTACCCCATATGCTAAATTACGACCTAACCGATTTTCAGCACTATAAACACCATCAGCTCCTTTTGCTTTTGTACTACCACTTAAATCAGCACTACCACCAATTAAACCTGGAATAATATTAGAAAGACGATCAAGTATTGCACCACTACTAATCCGTGTTGCTTGTGGCTTAATTGGTTTTAAATCACGAAAATCTTGTGGATTAAAATTAAAATTCCCATAAACTGCATCATCAAGTTCTTTTGCTAAAGCAGGATTTTCTTTGTAAAGACCTTGATACATTTTTAACCATTGTTGATATTTTTTAATTCCCCGTTGTTTAACATTGACTTCAAAATCCTTATAAACTTCACTAGGAACTTCAAATGGTTTATAATTTCATTCTAACATTTTACGAACTGTCTCAATATCACTTCCCAACGGAGCACCATGTACTGCTGGTGTTCCTTGTTTAGTTGCCCCATCACCAATTATTGTTTTTACTTCAATTAAGGTTGGTTTATTACTTTTTTTTGCTTTTATAATAGCTTGATCAATTGCCTCAATATCATTCCCATCTTTGACAAAAAGATAATTTCAATTTGCTGCTTTAAAGCGATCAGCAATGTTTTCACTTTGTGCAACATTAACCATATTATCCAATTGCACATCATTTGAATCAAACAATACAATTAATTTATTTAGTTTTCAATGTCCTGCTAAAGAAATTGCTTCTTGTGTAACTCCTTCTTGTAAATCACCATCACCACATAAAACATAAGTATAATGATCATAAAGCGGATATTTTTTGGTATTGTATTTTGCTGCTAAATGAGTTTCTGCCAACGCTAAACCAACTGCTGCTGCAAGTCCTTGTCCAAGAGGACCTGTCGTAACATCAACTCCTGGAGTTAAATGTGATTCGGGGTGACCAGGCGTAATTGAATCAACTTGACGAAAATTTCGTAAATCATAAATATTCAGATCAAATCCTGATAAATGCAATAACGAATATAATAAAGCACTACCATGTCCTGCTGCTAAAACAAATCGATCACGATTTGTTCATTTGTCCACTTGGGGGTTAACAACTAAGTGTCTTGTAAATAAAGTATATGCCATTGGCGCAGCACCAAGAACAATTCCCGGATGGCCTGAATTTGCTTTATTAATTGCTTCAATTCCCAACATTTTGATTGTATCAATTGATTTTTTCATTCTATTTGTCTCCTTTTTATACACTAATTAATACTCATAATATCATTGTACAACGAATTAAAAGAAAGAACTTAAATAATTTGAAAAATATTCCATTAATTCTTACTTTTTTTGGATTATTCATTTATAATTAGAAAAAGTCTGAATGAAAATAAATAGAAAAAGAGTGGTCCCTTTAATGGTTAAATATTTATTTAAAAGTCGTGATAACGTCCTCTAACTTTTTAAAACAAGGAAATTAAAAAATAAAAGATTTTTATTAAACCCCGCACTAAAAAGTAATAATATGATAAATAATATAAAGTAAAGGATGTGATAACAAAAATGACAAATAAATTACGAAATTGAAAAGTGATAATGATTATTCAAGGAATTTTGATGGGAGCACTATTTTCATTTATTCCATTTGCAATTTTTGATAAATTTGGTTTAACAAAAATTTGATTCTTCTTATTAATTCCAATTGCAATGTTCTTTTTTACCCCACTATGGGCTAAAGTTAAAAAGAAAAAGAGTAATACCTTTATTCTTCAAATTAATAGTTTTTTTCTTTTTATTTTTCTTTCGTTATTAATGACTGTTAATTTTTTTGATAATAATTTAATTATTTATTTTTATCCCCTATTGCTTTTTTGTACTGGCATGTTTGTTGCTGGTATGGTTCCTTTCTCAATGGAAATTATCCGTAGTTATGCTCGTGAACATCAATTAAAAACAAACCCTAGTATTTATTTTATTGTAGGAAGTGTTGTTACAATTATAATTCCTTTTTTACTACAATACTTTTTAACAGAATTAACAACCAAAATTTCCTTACAAGGATACTTTAGTTTATTGGCATTAATTAACTTTAGTTTAATTTTTTTTAACCATGATATTCAAACTGAAGAAATTACTTTTAAAATTAATCCTAGTAGTTGAAAAATACTTCAAAAAAACAAACAATTTTGAAGTTATTTATATTCATCAAGTTTTTTATATAGTATTAATGAAGTATTTGGATACATTCTTCCTATTTTAATTTTTAATAATACAACAATTATGATTATAGTCATAGGTAGTTTATATGTTATTCGAAAAATAAGTTATTTATTTGGATATTTACTGAAAATAAATAGTAATAATATTAAACACCAAATTATTTGGAATACAATTATTACTATAATTGCTATCGGATTATTATTAGGATTAACAATTGCCTTTTTTCCCTTCCAAACTCAATTATCGCATATTTTATATTTAACCATTGGCTTGGGTGGTAGTCAAATCTTAATTGGATGTTGTCTTGGGCATTTAAGCCGGATTCAAAAAAATAATATAATTAGTTTAGTTGGTACTGACCATTTAACCTTAGGTCTAATGATTGAACATGTCTTCGGCCATGCTATCTTTAGTTTATTACTAGGTGTAATTATCATTCCAATAATAATTAATTTTTATACAAATATATTAACTTATATAATTATTTATAGTATTATCATTGGAATGTTATTATTAAGTTTTAGTTTTAGTTTTATCAAGCTACCAGTAAAAAAAATAAAAACTTAATTTTTGATATATAAGTCATAATTAAAATATAAAAAATCAACTCAGAAATGCACATCTAAAATAAAGTAGACATAAATAAGGAGATGTTCAAAAAAGAGTTGATTTTTTAATGATAAATAATATTATTTAAAACAAATAATTGATTTGCATTAAGATAAGTATGACCATATCTATTTTTGATTTATTATATTGTCATATTTATTACTACAATGAAGATGTATCACATGCTCCTCACCTAATTTTTGAATAAAATCACTTTTCTTAACAATTTTAAACAATTTTAAATTCAATTGTCTGTAAAAACACATAACCTGTTTTATTATCTACGGGAACAGGATTAACAAATAAACCATATGAAAATGAATTATAAGCAAAACTTAAAACGAGTTGTGGATAACAATTGTGAGCATCTGGTCTTCAGAAGAAATTAAAAACAAATGAATTTGAATAATTTGTTAAATTCATTCAACCATTACTAGTTATTGAATTTAAAAGTAATTTTAAATCATGTTTTTCAGAAAGATAACGAAAAATAGCACCTATATTATCAAAAAAAGAAGCACTTGGTTGAAAATTACTAATTTTTTCAGATAACATAATAAAATCCGTTTTGGTTACATTAAATATAATTTTATTATTATAAGTTTCAATTTTATAATAATTTCAAAAATCCATTATTTTTTTAGCAAAATCAAATAATTGATTATTAATATATTGCTTTGATGCTAAAACTTTAATTGGAGTTTTTAATGTTACTGCGCTAGTTTTATTATTAAATGGTAAATTTTCGATCATGAAATCATTTGGAATAAAAGATGTTATATTTGCGCGAACATAATAATTATTTTCAGTTGGAATTTTATTTTTAATATATTTTTGTTCATAAAATTTTAAAAAGTTTTCCGCTGTTAATTTTGTTGGGTCATACCCTTCGCCCGCTCATGCTAAAACAGAATCTTCTTCTTTTTTAAAATTTCAAGTTGGAGCATCAATACTATAAAAAGTATTAAAAATTAATGAATGATCATTAGTTATAAAATTAATATTTCTTAAACGTAATTCTTCGGCAATTATTTGTCAAATTGTGTTTGATTGATGGATATTATTAAAATTTCGTTTTAGTTTTTCAATAATCTGATATTTATACTTACCAAAAAGATTGTCAATAAAAGTAACAAAATAATTTTCCAGTTCTTTTTGAATATTATTTAGTGCTAAAATATTATTACTAACAACAACTAAACTATTAATTGAATCACGTACTTTTAATTCTTTAAAACTTACTTCATAAGGAATATTAAATTTAATTGTAATACCTTTTATAGTCTGTTTCTTACTTACCATTAATTTTTCTAACTTATCAAAATTAACAAGTTTTAAAGTAAGACGAATATTTTTCTCGTCTAATGATAATGGCACGATATTATAATAATAGTTTGCATATTGATTAATAATTTCTTGGTTAATAATATTAAGTTCTTTTTTGAAATCAGTAATTAATTGTTTTAAAAAATTTCACTGATAAATTTCATCACCAACTAACATTAGTTCGTTCTTTTTTTCTAACTCTATAATAAATTTCTGTAATGCAGACAATTCATTAGGATAAGTATTAATATCAATTTTGGTTTTTGTTTCTAATCAAGCTGGAAGTCTTTTTTTTGCTTGCTCTATAATTGTGTTAATGGTTTCAAAATCTTGATTTAAAGTTATCATATTATCATCATCAGAATACTTTTCATTTGTTGAACAACTAATAGCTGTTAAACTAAGACTTCCACTCATACTAAAAATACTAAAAATAGTTATTAACCTTTTCATCTATTTGCCACCTACCTTGTATAACCTATACTACATAAAAGTATTATATCATACTGTAAATTGTAAATGCAAGTGCAACAAATCTATTAATTAAATGATAGCATATTTTATATAAAAATATATAATTAAAATGAATTTTAATTAGAAAGGAATAAAAAATTTATGGATGTCTATATGTTTAAAAAAATTAAAAAATGGGGAGTATGTATAAGTGTTTTATTCATTATTATTTCTTTATTATTGTTATATCTTCCTATAAAAGAAATAATTAATTGAAAAGATTATATAGATACTGTAATAGCGCTTATAATGTTTTTAACAACATTTATTACTTTTTTAGTTGCATTTTTCACATATCAAATTGCTAATCAAAGTTATAAAATTCAAAAAAAAGCATTTGAAATTGAAAACAAAAATTATATTCAAAATCAATATGATATAATAAATGAAATATTAAGTGAAAGACAAAGAAATATTGAAAAAATGAAACTTTATAAAAATAATATTGGAAAAAAAGAATTATGAACAAATTTATCTTTAAAAATTTTAGTTAATAGCATTGGCACAAAAACTGCATCAAATTACAACACTGTAAAATGTAAAGAATGCAATCAAACATATAAAATAGATGACTATGATAAAAAACTAAAAGATAAACTAATTAAAGAAAAAAAGGATAAGTTACTTGATACATATCATGATTTAACTTTTATAGCAAATTTATTTATCATTAAAGAAGAATATGTTGACAATAATTTTATATTAAAATTAGATATTTGCTTTAAATGTGATAAATTGTCTCAAATTACCTAATGTTCTTTCATTGAGCATATTTTTTAATACTCTTTCAGAATATACTTTAACCTAATACTTCCATGCAGACTTTACAAGTCTTGAACCATCCGATTCTGCTGCTTTTAAAATTAAATATTATAAATGCAAGTTCAACAAAAATAAAATAAAAAATTAAATATAATTTTGAATCATATTTACAAATTTACTTTTAGATGAATTTCAACCTAAACACTGACGTGGTCTCTCATTTATTATATTAACCACTTCATCATAGTATTGTTGTGAAAAAATATCTAAGTCAATACTCTTAGGAAATCAATGTCTTAAATCACGATTAATTCGTTCAACAATAGGTTTCTGTGTTGGTTTACCTCTATCACAAAAATAAACTTTAGTACCAATATAAACTTCAATTTGTTTTCATTCTGAAAACTCTTTACCTTGATCAGTTATAATACCTTTAACTATTTTCTTTAAAATACTAGTTTTAAAAATACTTTTAATAACTCTAATTACTTCGTTTGGTGTTCTATCTTTTAATTTTTTTACAATTTCAAATTTAGTTAATTGTTCAGTTAAAACCAAACAAACAGATTTCAAATCTTTACCAACTATTGTATCCATTTCAAATCACCCAAATTCATTTTTATTATGTTTAGCTTCTGCAATAGTTCGAAAATTAGTTAATTTACCTCGATTATCAATAGTTTGCTTACTTTTATTTTTTCGACCATGAAAATACAAATTACGCTTATTTAAACCAAATAAGCCAAGAAAAACATATTTATATAAAGTTTTAAAACATACAGGAAATTTAATACCAAATTCACGTTTATATGCATAACAAATAATCTCGGGCGATCAATGAAATTTATTAAATTTTTCATCTAATCACATTAATTGTTGATATGAAAATTTAATATGTTTGACTGATTTTTTACGATTTTTAAAATACTTTTTATGAGCTTTAACAGCATTATAATACTTTGCACTGTAAAAACGATTAATTTCACGTAAAATAGTACTTCGATGTTTATCCATTGCTTTTGCTATTTTAGATAAATTTGGTTTACCATTTTTCTTTTGAAATAGTTTTGACACTAATAACTGACTTAATATAACACGTTCATCAATATTAAAATGCTTATAATTCATTATTAAATACCTTTCTAAAATTTTTTGTTATAATTATTACATAGTTTAATAAAGGAAGGAACAATTAGCCAAATGAAAAAATTACTAAGTATTTTAGGAACAATAGGATTAACAGCAACAAGTACAACAACATTAATTAGTTGTGAAAAACCAAATAACAATGAAAATGGGGGTAATAAACCAGAACAACAAAAACCACCAGAAGAAAGTAAATGAAAAATACCATCTACAATAAATAAACCTTTAAATGGGATTGATAATAAATATTATATTGTTATTTGAAGAAATAGTGAAAATAGTAATTGAAAAATTAATAAATTTTTAAATAATCAAGAAACATTTTTTATTGATTTTGATTCTAGATTACAAAAATCAAAAGTAAATGGTTTTTATGATTTAGGTGTTTTAAGACAACAAAGTACAATGATTTATTGGCATGAAGATAATGGTAATTATTTTAAATCTGTTTATTACTGAGATGGAAATGGTGAACCAAAAACACCTGATATTGATAATAACGGTAAAATTACAAATTGAAAAGAATAAAAGGAACTTAATAGTTCCTTTTTATATTAATCGTACAAATTTCATAAATATAATTAATAGGAATATATTTGTTATTGTATTATATAATGCTGGACTAAATTTTCATACCTCAAACGTTTGATTAAAAAAACTATATATTGTTTGAAAAATCTTACCAACACCACTTGCTAATTCATTTACTTGCTTAACGCCCGGAATATTATTAACAATTCATATTGCTGCATTTCGAATATGACATGCTAAATTATATCAACTACAACTTTCATACTGGGCTTGTCATCATTGCCCGTCAGGGAACAATCCACCATTATTTATTTCTTGTCAGTTATAAATACCAAAATTAAAATCATAATAACGATACATATCATTTTCTTTTTGAGCTTGTAACTCAAAAACATTATAACCAATTTTTTGTTCTTCAATTTTTTTATATTTTAAACCATATTTATCTTTTAAAGTGCCTTCAAAAATATAACCTTCATTTTGATTAATATTATAATCATTTGAAACTGAAAAATCATAATTAAATACATTACCATAATTTGTATTATAAAATCGATTTTTAAACGCTGAATACAATTTAATATCTAATTGATTATATTTATCTGAAAAATAAAAGTAATGTGGATAAATTTTAAAACCATTATTCGCTAATAAACCATATCTTTTATTATAACCTTGCACATAAGTATTATTTTCTAAATCAAAAATGGTTCTTAAATAATCCTTATAAAAATTTTGAGAAACCGTAAACATACTATTTAATAACTTTTCAAATTGATTTTTATTGACATTATTTTTATCAATTAAAACATCTCTAAAATTAACTAATTTTAAACCAAAAAAGTTAATTAAAACTGTATCATATTGTAAATTATCAATATAACCACTTTCAATAAAATTACTACGATTTTGAAACACTGGCACCAACGCATGCGCAAAAAAGGCTTTTAAAAATTTATTAATATCAATTTGTCCTTTCATCTGTTCAAAAATCTCTTTACCAGTATTAGGAGTATTACCTTGATAATAATTATATGTTTCAGCACTAAAATTAAATTTATTTTCCTTATCTTTCATAAAAGAAAATAAAAAACCCAAATCATCAGTATACCGATAATTATTATAATCATATCCATTCCAATATTGCTTAAGGTGTGTTAACTCTAAACTACCAGCAATAATATTTTTTTGTTCATCAATCGTTAAAATCATTCTATAAATTGACTTTTTAGTTAAAATTATACCAGTACTAGTTTTCTCTAAATTATTAATAATTTCAAAATCAAAAATTATTCTTTGACTACCTAAATTTGGATCATCATAATCAGGGTTACCACCTTGTTGAACTCGAATATTTTCTTGCACAATAGCATTAATATATTTTAATAAAAAAGAACGAGTATTTTGATATTCATTATCAGTTCAAAAAATAACATTACCAGTATTTTTATCAAAATTTGGTAATTCAAATGGTTCACCAATTCCATCTCAACGATAAACATTATCATTTGAAGTTTTAAACCCGTTACCAAATTTACCATAAATAGAAATATCCTTTCCATCATTAATTGCTTTAAAAATACTATACGGGCTAATGGGTTTACCTGAACTTCACATTTTAGGAAAAATACCAATATATCATTTATTATTTATATTTTTAATCTCATTACTATAATCTTTTTTATCAATTAACTTTCATTTTTGAAATTTTAAATTAACTATCTGTAAATTATCAACACTTTTTTCTAATTTATTAATAACTTCCACAGTATTAAAATACTTAGCAAAAGAATAAGAAAAATTAGTTAATTCTTTTAAAAATTGTTTTTTATCAACATCATAAAATTTATCAATGTTATATTGTTTAGCATAAGTATCTCAATTTTTATATAAATCCATAAACTCATCACTAGGCTTGTCGAATGAAATTCCAGTTGAATAACTATCTTTTAAAAAATCTAAATATCATTTATCATTATAAGTTAATGTTTGTGATGTTTTTAAAGTAGGATTAATAAAATAATTTGTTTCTGACCAATTTTCAAAAAAAGTACTGCGTAAAAACATTGTATTAATAAAATCTGTTTCATTGATACCTGTTGCTTGCTGTTTAACATTATAATTTTGTTGATTTAAAGGTTTAAACGCTGTTAAAGTAATCAAAGGAATAACTAAAGTTAAAATACCTAAAATAAATATCGCAAATAAAGATATTGTTTTTTTCATATTTAACTACTCCTAACTATACAATGTTTTTGAAACAATAAAGGCAAGAATATATAGACTTGAAATCGTAAGCATTAATGGGTGAGAAAATAAAATTGCCATTTTACCAAACAACGAAAGTAACCAGGTATCTGAATTATATAGATCCATAATAATGTTTTTTGCTGATGTAAGTTGATTTATAATAACTGTAATAAAACCAGTTCCAAATATAGCGATTGCCGCAACTAATAAAACTAATCTAATCATTACTTATTCACTCTCCGATATCCTTGTTCTCTTGTTTTTGCTTGTTTAGCTAAACTTGATAATTGTTGTTTATTCCGATTAATTTTAAAATCCTTACGTTCTTTAATGTGTTTTTGGATACCTTGTTTAGTATCTGAAACTCCACGAGCTGTTGCAGAATATAATTTTGATATACTATTTTGAACAGTTGAACCTAATTCATTATATTGTGTTGATGTACCATGTATTGCATAAATTGATAATTTAATAACCATAAAAAAAATTACAAAATAAGCAATAGTTGTATTTGTCATTGGCAATTTAGTATTTCAAATCACATCAAAAATAAACAAAAATACATCAAAAATAAAACTAAAAATTTTGTCTCAATTACTATTATTCTCAGCAAATAAATTAATCATCTTTACCACTTCCTTTTTCTTTTTTAGGTTTTAAATTCTTTTTAAGAATATCAATATCTAGTAACTCTAAACGTTCTTTTATTGTTAAATCTTTAAGTTGGGTTCAATAGTACTCTTTAGTAACAGGAACATCATCATTTTTTAAATCACGAACAAATGATAATCATTTACTTTCATATTTTTGGGCGATTTCTAATGGAATAATTATTTTAAAAAACCGAATTCCTAATCCAACATCAGATCTATGTTTTGCACGTTTACCTTCGGCTGTACGTTTAACAGATTCTGTTTTTCAAATTTCATAATCAGTAATATCTTGAAAAATACCAATTCGCATAATAAAAAATCTATTAAAAAAATTAAATCCTTTTTTAGTAATAGGTTTTTTAAGGGAAATAGGAATAATAATTCCACTAGCTAATTGACGAATATTGTTTCAAAGCATTCCTTCACGCTGAGCCGTAAATAAAGCACGATGTCCAAAATGTCTTGCCAAGACTATTCAAGGAATTTTACCACGATGAGTTACTTTTTCGTCATGCGGGCTTGTCCCATCAATGTACAAAAAACTCTCATCAAACAAAATTAAACTATCATCTGGGGGAACTGGTTTTGTTCGATCTGTAAAGTCTAAATTTTTAAACGTTAAAACTTTAACTTTATCATCTTCTAATGGATAGTTACTATAAATTTTATCTGTTAATAATTTCATTGTTTCTGACAAATAAGTTAAAAGTAATGTTTTCCCTGTTCCTAATTTCCCGATAATAACTGATAAAGGATTATCTCAAACAAAATTAACTAACCTAAACGCATTTAACTGATAAAAAATATTTTTTCATAGTCACCAAACAAAATAAACACACTGCAAAACAAATAATAATCAAAAAACTAATCCTATATAATTTAATGAAATAATTCAAATTAATAAATCAATCAAACTAAATAAAAACATTGAACCACTAATATAACAATAATTTTTTAAGAAAAATATAAACTTTTTCATTTTACCTCCAATAGTTATTTATAATTAAACTAGTATTATTATGGTTTTCTCTCCCCACAAATCAAAAAGGAGAGTGAAAAAATTAAGAAAATTTTAAAAATAATTTCAATATTATTGCCTATCATTGGAATTATAATAATCAAAAGAATAATATCAATATTTATATTAAAATTTGTGGGGAGAGAAAACCATAATAATAACAAAATTTAATTATTTAAAACAATTAACTATTTTAAAAACCATTCACAACAAAAACCAAGTTAAAAATAAAATAACAATTCAAATGCCAATCATAAGAGTTAAATATTCATTTTGAGTTAAATTCCAAGTTGTAATACTTTCAACATTAGATTTATCAATAAATAAAAATACATGAATAAAAAACTCTTTTAATTTTTCTCAATCTTTTGCCATAATTTAAAAGCTTCACATTTTTTGAATGATTTTAAAAAACATACCAAAAAATAAGACTATAAATAATACAAACGAGAGAACATACAAAACTTCGGGAGCATTTGAACCAAAAATATAACTAACAAATTGAACTCAATAATCATATAAACTCATTTAATTTAAATCTTTCAAATCATTAATTAATTCTTGTTCTTTTTCAGCATTTCAATTTGTTAAATTATTATGGTTAGTTGTTTTTACTTTTTGAGGTTCACCAGGAAATAATGCTTTTTTCATTTGTGTAAAATAATTTTGTTTATATTGATTGTACAAATTAATTAATTCTGTTCCAGTTAAATATTTTCACACATGACGTTTTAAATTTTCATTATATTTTACAATAGGGTAAGAATTATCATAAATCAAACCAATAGCTACTTGATCATAATGTTTTTCACTAAAATAAATAAACTTATTACTCAATCAAAAACCAATATGGCGATTATGATTAGGCAAATTTATAAATGAAGCTTTATCTGTTCTAAAAACTATAAATTCTCTTCGAATAAAATAATTTTCTACGTTAATATTTTTCTTATAAAAACTCATAAAAACACCTTACTTTCACATATATAACTCATTTTTACTAGTATCAATACCAGCAAACCATTTACTTTCAATTATTCTACGAAAAGATTGAAAACCGTTATAACCAATAAATCATTCTATATCAATAACTTTTATAGTATTATATTTACACAATGGCGGATTAGGACCACTTTTATAACTTGGTTTCTGATACATTATTCAAATCAACTCGCTTTCGGTTACACTGCATAGAACAAACATTTAACTTAAAATACAAACTACCAACAAATTTTTTATTCAAAATAGAATGACAAATTTGACATTTACGTTTAATAAAAAATATTCAAATTCCTAACATTATTAATCACACTCCTTAAAAAGTTTAAGTTGTTCAGAAATATTTGGTTTAAAATTCATAATTAATAATTCTTGGCCTAATTCAATTAATTTATTTTTATGTTTCATATCATAAATTTTTTCTCATTCAATTTGAAAAAAGTTACTAAACAAATTTTTAATATATTCACAATTATTTAAACTTAAAATAAATTTTCCTTTTATATTTTTCAAATAATACAATAATTCTTTATAATCAAATTTGTAATGCTTATACATAGCAGAAACATTTGCAATATAATAAGGCGGATCTAAATAAAAAACAGTATTCTTATCATCATAAATTTTAATAATTTCAAAATAATTTTTATTTTCTAAAATTGCATTGTATTTGTTTAGTAAATATTCACATAATTTAACACGTTCTAAACAATCATAATATTTTAATTCATAACGTGTAATTGAAAAAGTATTATTTTCACGACCACTTCAACCTAAACGATTTTGAAATAAAGTTTCTCAACCTTTTTTGCCAAATTTAGGTAATGAATTATAAATATTTTTAGCTTCTTCAACAGAATTAAATTTGGGATATTTATTAATAATATTATTGGTTTTTACATCATTTCAAAAAGTCATTAAATCAGAATTAATATCATTTAATATTATTTCATCTACTTTGTCATTAAACATTAAACGCAAACCAATCGCAGCTGAACCAGCAAATAATTCTACATATCTTTTTATTTTGTTGGGAAAAAAGGAAGATATAAATTTATCAGCTTTAGTTTTTCCACCAACTCATGATAAAGGTCTTAAAAATTGCATTTGCATAATTAATTTTCTTCGCTTTCTAAACTATCATATTTTGAATTGTCTAATAAAATATAATAACCTTCTACTGATGTTCCATCAATATCAGAACACTTTTGATATTCTAAATCTTTTTTAAATAACTTTTGTTGCTTCAATATTGTAATTTCTTTATCTTTTTCAGCAAGTTTATTTTCATAAAAACTTTTTACTTTTTCTAAAATTTGTTCACGATCACTTTCAGAAAATATTTCATCCACTTCATGATGATTTAATCGTTCTTGATATTCTTTTAACATTTCATAAGTTGCTTTTAAAACATCAGGTGCCATATTATTAGGCCACTTTGTAAAATCTTGACCACAAATTGAAATTACTTGTTCGATACTATCTATAATTTTTTTCATATAAATACTCCTTAACATTTACTGTAACAAACATTGTTATATCTAATGCTTAAATAATGTATATGTATTGTAATAAACATTGGTAATAACAATGTTAAATATATAAAATCAAAAATTAAGGCACACTAAAAATAACTACTTAGTTTTAACTAATAGCTATTAAAATATAAAATTATATGTTTATAATTAAGTTGATATTTTTACACTATATACTGCCTACAAGTTTTTAGAAAAAGAAATATTTTTTACAACATTATTTCTATTAAATCCTACTAAAAAATATTTTTCATAATAGACTCAATATTATGAACAATAAACAATATAAATGTAACTACTATTGGCGATATAGTCATATTTATTTCCACAACAGGATTTTTCATCTTGTTAACATTATCAATAATAACCAAAATAATTAAATTTATTTAAAAATAAATTTGTAGACAGTGTATAGTGCAAAAATAAACAACAAAATTATTTATTCAATTCACATAAAAGCTAGTGTGCCATAGCTAAGATATATGATCGATTATAAATATTAAAATCCTTTAACCATAACACGGAAAAAGTTTAATATTTTAATAATTACTCAAATTCCAAATGGAATTAAAATAATTCAAGCATCACCTAAAAATGTCATTAATTGTGGTAACACAGCATAAACAGCATCTTTAACTTTCATCATAGCTTGTCCTAAACCACTTCAAATAGAATCCATTCCGCCTGAAATAGTAGGAGTATCTGCAGCTAGAAAATTAATAGCTGTTGTTAAATACATACCTAACATTATTCTTTATCCTCCTTACTTTTAATTTCTTTTTTATCTTTTTTCTTTCCTTGAATTTGACGAATTTTTTGATAAATCGATAGACCAATTCAAGCAAGAATTCCTAAAATAATAACAATACTAAATATTCATGTTAACCATACTGGCATAACTTAATTCCTCCTAGAAATTTAGCTTGCGCGGCACGCTTCGCGTGTTCGCTACGCTCAAAATAAACAATATTGAATAAATTACCGCTAATAAATTACGCGGATAATTTATTCATTCTCTTTTACATTATTAGTTACTATCTTATTAACAGTATTAATAACATTATCTTTTCCATACTTAGTTACTAAGGACCGCAAAATAAAATAATGTTTTCTTTCCATTAAAAAATCAACTCCTTTCAAAGTTGATTTTTTTCTGCTTCATATTACAATTTACATATCAACATCATAAAACTTATCAATGTTATATTGTTTAGCATAAGTATCTCAATTTTTATATAAATCCATAAATTGATCACTAGGCTTATCAAATGAAATTCCAGTTGAATAACTATCTTTTAAAAAGTCTAAATATCACTTATCATTATAAATTAATGATTGTGATGTTTTTAAAGTCGGATTAATAAAATAATTCGTTTCTGATCAATTTTCAAAAAAAGCACTGCGTAAAAACATTGTATTAATAAAATCTGTTTCATTGATACCTGTTGCTTGTTGCTTAACATTATAACTTTGTTGATTCAAAGGTTTAAACGCTGTTAAAGTAATCAAAGGAATTGCTAAACTTAAAATACCTAAAATAAATATTGAAAATAAAGATATTATCTTTTTCATAAATACAACTCCTAACTATACAATGTTTTAGAAACAATAAAGGCAAGAATATATAAACTTGAAATCGTAAGCATTAGTGGATGAGAAAATAAAATTGCCATTTTACCAAACAACGAAAGTAACCAATTATCTGAATTGTATAAATCCATAATAATGTTTTTTGCTGATGTTAATTGATTTATAATAACTGTTATAAAACCTGTACCAAAAATAGCTATTGCTGCAACTAATAAAACTAATCTAATCATTATTTATGTATCCTTCTATATGCTTGTTCTCTCGTTTTTGCTTGTTTAGCTAAACTTGATAATTGTTGTTTATTACGATTAATTTTAAATTGTTTACGTTCTTTAACATGTTTTTGTATACCTTGTTTAGTATCTGAAACTCCACGAGCTGTTGCAGAATATAATTTTGATGTACTATTTTGAACAGTTGAACCTAATTCATTATATTGTGTTGATGTACCATGAATAGCATAAATAGATAACTTAACAACCATAAAAAAGATAATAAAATAAGCAATTGTCGTATTTGTCATTGGTAATTTTGTATTTCAAATTACATCAAAAATAAACAAAAATACATCAAAAATAAAACTAAAAATTTTGTCTCAATTACTATTATTCTCAGCAAATAAATTAATCATCTTTACCACTTCCTTTTTCTTTTTTAGGTTTTAAATTTTTCTTTAAAATATCAATGTCTAATAATTCTAAACGTTCTTTTATTGTTAAATCTTTAAGTTGGGTCCAATAGTACTCTTTAGTAACAGGAACATCATCATTTTTTAGTTCACGAACAAATGATAATCATTTACTTTCATACTTTTGGGCGATTTCTAATGGGATAATTATTTTAAAAAACCGAATTCCTAATCCAACATCAGATCTATGTTTTGCACGTTTACCTTCGGCTGTACGTTTGATAGACTCGGTTTTTCAAATTTCATAATCAGCAATATCTTGAAAAATACCAATTCGCATAATAAAGAATCTATTAAAAAAATTAAATCCTTTTTTAACAATTGGTTTTTTTAATGAAATAGGAATAATAATTCCACTAGCCAATTGGCGAATATTATTTCAAAGCATACCTTCGCGTTGAGCTGTAAATAAAGCACGATGCCCAAAATGTCTAGCTAATACAATTCAAGGAATTTTACCACGATGAGTTACTTTTTCATCATGAGGACTAGTTCCGTCAATATATAAAAAACTTTCATCAAACAAAATTAAACTATCATCTGGAGGAACTGGTTTTGTTCTATCTGTAAAGTCTAAATTTTTAAATGTTAAAACTTTAACTTTATCATCTTCTAATGGATAATTACTATAAATTTTATCTGTTAATAATTTCATAGTTTCTGACAAATAAGTCAAAAGTAATGTTTTACCTGTCCCTAATTTACCAATAATTACCGATAACGGATTATCTCAAACAAAATTAACTAAACGAAAAGCATTTAACTGATAAAAAATATTTTTTCATAGTCACCAAACAAAATAAACACACTGCAAAACAAATAATAATCAAAAAACTAATCCTATATAATTTAATGAAATAATTCAAATTAATAAATCAATCAAACTAAATAAAAACATTGAACCACTAATATAACAATAATTTTTTAAGAAAAATATAAACTTTTTCATTTTACCTCCAATAGTTATTTATAATTAAACTAGTATTATTATGGTTTTCTCTCCCCACAAATCAAAAAGGAGAGTGAAAAAATTAAGAAAATTTTAAAAATAATTTCAATATTATTGCCTATCATTGGAATTATAAATTTTTTAATTAATCCTATCGGAAAATTAATTACTACAATTAATTTTATAGATTTAAAATTTTGTGGGGAGAGAAAACCATAATAATAACAAAATTTAATTATTTAAAACAACTAACTATTTTGAAAACCATTCACAACAAGAACCAAGTTAAAAATAAAATAACAATTCAAATGCCAATCATAAGAGTTAAATATTCATTTTGAGTTAAATTCCAAGTTGTAATACTTTCAACATTAGATTTATCAATAAATAAAAATACATGAATAAAAAACTCTTTTAATTTTTCTCAATCTTTTGCCATAATTTAAAAGCTTCACATTTTTTGAATGATTTTAAAAAACATACCAAAAAATAAGACTATAAATAATACAAACGAGAGAACATACAAAAATTCAGGAGCATTTGAACCAATAATATAACTTACAAATTGAACTCAATAATCATATAAACTCATTTAATTTAAATCTTTCAAATCATTAATCAATTCTTGTTCTTTTTCAACAGTTCAATTTGTTAAATTATTATTATTTGTTTTTACTTTTTGAGGTTCACCAGGGAATAATGCTTTTTTCATTTGTGTAAAATAATTTTGTTTATATTGATTATATAAATTAATTAATTCTGTCCCGGTTAAATATTTTCACACATGACGTTTTAAATTTTCATTATATTTTACAATAGGGTAAGAATTATCATAAATCAAACCAATAGCTACTTGATCAGAATGTTTTTCGCTCAGATAAATAAATTTGTTGCTTAATCAAAAACCAATATGTTTATTGTGATTAGGTAAATTTATAAATGAAGCTTTATCAGTCTGAAAAACTATAAATTCTCTTCGAATAAAATAATTTTCTACATTAATATTCTTCTTATAAAAACTCATAAAAACACCTTACTTTCACACATATAACTCATTTTTACTAGTATCAATACCAGCAAACCATTTACTTTCAATTATTCTGCGAAAAGATTGAAAACCGTTATAACCAATAAATCATTCTATATCAATAACTTTTATAGTATTATATTTACACAATGGCAGATTAGGACCACTTTTATAATTTGGTTTCTGATACATTATTCAAATCAACTCGCTTTCTATTGCACTGCATTGAGCAAACATTTAACTTAAAATACAAACTACCAACAAATTTTTTATTCAAAATAGAATGACAAATTTGACATTTACGTTTAATAAAAAATATTCAAATTCCTAACATAATTAATCACACTCCTTAAAAAGTTTAAGTTGTTCAGAAATATTTGGTTTAAAATTCATAATTAATAATTCTTGGCCTAATTCAATTAATTTATTTTTATGTTTCATATCATAAATTTTTTCTCATTCAATTTGAAAAAAGTTACTAAACAAATTTTTAATATATTCACAATTATTTAAACTTAAAATAAATTTTCCTTTTATATTTTTCAAATAATACAATAATTCTTTATAATCAAATTTATAATGCTTATACATAGCAGAAATATTTGCAATATAATAAGGCGGATCTAAATAAAAAACAGTATTCTTATCATCATAAATTTTATTTAACACGTTCTAAACAATCATAATATTTTAATTCATAACGTGTAATTGAAAAAGTAGTATTTTCACGACCACTTCAACCTAAACGATTTTGAAATAAAGTTTCTCAACCTTTTTTGCCAAATTTAGGTAATGAATTATAAATATTTTTAGCTTCTTCAACAGAATTAAATTTGGGATATTTATTAATAATATTATTGGTTTTTACATCATTTCAAAAAGTCATTAAATCAGAATTAATATCATTTAATATTACTTCATCTACTTTGTCATTAAACATTAAACGTAAACCAATCGCAGCTGAACCAGCAAATAAATTAATCATCTTTACCACTTCCTTTTTCTTTTTCAGCAAGTTTATTTTCATAAAAACTTTTTACTTTTTCTAAAATTTGCTCACGTTCTTGTTGAGAATATATTTCAACTGATTCATGACAATTTAATTGTTCTTGATATTCTTTTAACATTTCATAAGTTGCTTTCAAAACATCTGGTGCCATTTTATTAGGCCACTTTGCAAAATCTTTACCACAAATCGAAATTACTTGTTCGATACTATCTATAATTTTTTTCATATAAATACTCCTTAACATTTACTGTAACAAACATTGTTATATCTAATGCTTAAATAATGTATATGTATTGTAATAAACAATGTTATTAACATTGTTAAAAATATATAAAATCAAAAATTAAGGCACACTGAAAATAACTACTTAGTTTTAACTAATAGCTATTAAAATATAAAATTATATGTTTATAATTAAGTTGATATTTTTACGCTATATACTGCCTACAAGTTTTTAGAAAAAGAAATATTTTTTACAACATTATTTCTATTAAATCCTACTAAAAAATATTTTTCATAATAGACTCAATATTATGAACAATAAACAATATAAATGTAACTACTATTGGCGATATAGTCATATTTATTTCCACAATAACCAAAATAATTAAATTTATTTAAAAATAAATTTGTAGACAGTGTATAGTGCAAAAATAAACAACAAAATTATTTATTCAATTCACATAAAAGCTAGTGTGCCACAGCTAAGATATATGATCGATTATAATAAATATTAAAATCCTTTAACCATAACACGGAAAAAGTTTAATATTTTAATAATTACTCAAATTCCAAATGGAATTAAAATAATTCAAGCATCACCAAGAAATGTCATTAATTGTGGTAACACAGCATAAACAGCATCTTTAACTTTCATCATAGCTTGTCCTAAACCACTTCAAATAGAATCCATTCCACCTGAAATAGTAGGAGTATCTGCAGCTAGAAAATTAACAGCTGTTGTTAAATACATACCTAACATTATTCTTTAACCTCCTTATTTTTAATTTCTTTTTTATCTTTTTTCTTTCCTTGAATTTGACGAATTTTTTGATAAATCGATAAACCAATTCAAGCAAGAATTCCTAAAATAATAACAATACTAAATATTCATGTTAACCATACTGGCATAACTTAATTCCTCCTAGAAATTTAGCTTGCGCGGCACGCTTCGCGTGTTCGCTACGCTCAAAATAAACAATATTGAATAAATTACCGCTAATAAATTACGCGGATAATTTATTCATTTTCTTCTACATTATTAGTTACTATTTTATTAACAGTACTAATAACATTATCTTTTCCATACTTAGTTACTAAGGACCGCAAAATAAAATAATGTTTTCTTTCCATTAAAAAATCAACTCCTTTCTGAGTTGATTTGTTGCACTTCATATTACAGTTTACATACTAAAAAAGAATAGTTTTTTATATTTATCTAAAAAATATAAAAATCTTAAGTTTTTACATCATAATTTATTGTTGGAATTATAACATAAATTTAATTCTTCTTTCTTGTTATAAAATTTAATAATTTGACACAAATTAAAAATGAGACCAACTGTACAATTACAAGTTTAACATTTAATAAAAATAGTAACATATAATCTAATTTATTAAAAACAATTCATCTCGAATTGTTTTTAATTTATTTTATCGGATCGTAAATAATTGTTAAATATTGTTTGTTTTTAACATCTTAATTGCTTAGTAAAAATATTTTTAAATTATTCTCTCATAAGAGATTTAATTGTTCCATCTTCTGTTGATTTTAAAGTTAATTCATACATTACAGTATCATTTTGTTGATGAGGAACAACTAAGATAATTTCATACTCAATTGCATTATCAATAATTCGATCGCCAACTTGATAAATAGATTTAATTTCAAGGGAATTATTGTGTTCATCAGCTGTATAATCAAAATTATTTAAATTAAATCCAACCTTTTCATGAAATGTTTGATTTTCTATTATCGTTGGATCATTAAATTGTAACGAAAAAGTATTAATTTCTTCATTATTAATTTGCTCTTCAACTTCAATTTTATCTTGTTCTAATTCGGTTTGAATTTTTTTTCGATCAAAAATTGCACTTAATGAAAGTTTCTTTTCATTTTTTGACTCAGATAACATTTCTGTTGATAAAAATTGTTGCGTTGGAAAATTATTAACAAAATTTTCATCACGTTTTGGCATAATATATTCTGTTGGATTAACTAAACTTTTCGGACGTTCAATTCCACTATTTGTTTGTTCTAATTCATCTTGATTAATAATTTTTGAATTTTGTTGCCGTGATGTTTGCTTTGCTTGAATAAGATCCAAATCTTGGCTTTGATAATCAACTGGGTTGTCATTAACTTGAGTTGAATTTGGTATAACTGATTTTGGAGTAATTATTCCAGTAATTTTTTTTAATGTTTTAACATCTTTATGCAATTTAATTAAATATTCTTGAATTTGATTCATATTTGTTTTTAAATCATCCAATAACTGTCCATCATTATTATCTGATGAATTTTCTGATTTTAATGTTGGTTTTTTTTGTTTTAATAAAAAAACTAAAATACTAATAAAAAAACCTAAGGCACAAATTGGAATCATTATTACTAAGAAAAAATAACCAATTTGATATAAAAGAATAACATTTGAGGCAAAAACTTCACCAGCAGCATTTTTAATTTGCATTGTAAAAATAAAATTAAAGCCATATTCTATGATAAAAAACACATATGGAAAATTTTGAACACCTTTCTCAACACCAAAACCACTAGTACCAACTAAGCCTAATTGATGATTATTAGAAAGAATATAATAAATTTCTTTACCAGCAATAATAATTAGTAATAATGATAAGAATAGAAACAAAAGCATGAAAATAAAAAAGATAAGAATAAAAATTTGTGTTTTTGTTAATTTTGTTTTCATTAGCTTAAATTAAAATTAATTCACGTTTTGCTTCTGTTAAAAGATGAAACCCATTTTCGGTGACTAAAATATCATCTTCAATTCGAACACCGCCTAAATCAGGAATATAAATCCCTGGTTCAACAGTAATAACCATTCCTGGTTCTAATAAAACATCACAAAATGGTGACACGCGAGGAAATTCATGTATTTCAATGCCAACTCCATGACCTGTTGAATGTGTGAAATATTCGCCATAACCTTTACTTATAATATAATCACGACAAATTTTATCAATCATTGCTGTCGTAACGCCTGGTTTAATTGCTTGCATTCCTAAACTTTGTGCTTCATAAACAATATCATAAATTTCTAACATTTTAGATGATGGCGTTCCTAACCCAATTGTTCGTGTTGTATCAGAACAATACCCATTATAAATACAACCAAAGTCAATTGTAATTAATTCATTATTCGCAATTATTTTATCAGTTGCACGTCCGTGTGGTAATGCTCCTCGTCACCCAGAAGCAACAATTGTATCAAAACTAGGTTTATCAGCCCCAGCCTCAATAAAACTATTAATAATAATTTGTTCAACTTGACGTTCTGTCATTCCAACTTTAATTTTGTTAATAACATTATTAATGGCAATATCACCAATTGCACACGCTTGTTTTAAAGCCTCAATTTCAGCATTTGTTTTAATTGCTCGTAATTCTGAAAAATCAACTGGTTTTAAAGCGACTGATGATATATTCGTTGTTAAAGTTTGATAAGTCAAATATGTTAAGTAATCACTTTCAAAAGCTAAAGTTTTGACATTGTTTTTAAGCAAATCACTTTGTAACATTCCAAAAAAACCACCCGGATGATTCGTTGCCATTTCAACGACACGTGTAACATTTCTTGCTTGCTTTTTACCAGCAGTAATATAACGTCCATCTAAATACAAGATTGATTCAGTTTTTGTAAATAACAAATATCCTTCGGAAGAAGCAAATTCAGATAATCAAAACCGATTAACGGTTGAATGAAATAAAATTCCATCAACTTGATATTTTTCTAAATACTGCTCTAATTTTACTTTTTTATCTAATTTTACTTTAACATATTCCATTAGTATTATTCTCCTTTTCCTCTCTATAAATTTAACTCTTATTGTTTGATAATACAAGGATATTTCTTAATTAATTAAGTTTCTTAAAATTTCTTCAAGATTATTTACATCTTTTTTAATTAAACCATTTTCATAACCATAATGTGAAATTGTTGCATTATGATTAATTAAAAAATCAATAATCTTTGCATATAAACCAGTTTCTTTAATAACTTCTTCAAAAATAATAATTTGTTGGTATTTTTCCGTGTTAATTTGTTTTAACATTTCTTTATCAACTGGATTAATAAAACGAGCATTAATAACATTAATTTTTTTTGTATCTAATTTTGTAATAACTGTTTTTGCTTTAATTACATTATTGCCATATGTTATTAATAAAATTCGTGCTTTAGGATTTTTAATAACATATTCTCACTGTCCAACTGAAAACGGTACTGACAAAACTTGTTGCGTAATGCCACCTTTTGGATACCGAATAAAGAAGGGATTTTTTTTATTTATTAAAGCTAACTTTAATAACTGATCAAACTCACTACTAGTTGCGGGTTGGCTAATAATTGGTAAATCACCCATACTATTTAAAAAACCAATATCATAAATTCCATGGTGACTATCGCCATCCGCAAGTGCTAAACTAGCTCGGTCAATTAAAAAAACAACTGGTAAATGGTTACGAACAACATCATGTAAAATTTGATCATAAGTTCGCTGTAAAAAACTAGCATACATATTCACAATTACTTTTTGATGGTCTAAGGCAAACCCAGCAGCTAATGTAACAGCATGTTCTTCCGCTAACCCAACATCAAAACAATATTGCGGATTTTGCAACATAAATTCTTCTAAATGAACTGATGCTTGCATTGCAGCAGAAATAAAATAAAATTTTTCTGTTGCTGTTTGAAATATTTTTTCAATAGTTTTTGCAACATAATAACTTCATTCATTATGTTTATTATCAGTTAAACTATACGAATGATATTTCTCTTGTTCTGCTTGGCTTAATCCATAACCATAGCCTTTTTTTGTTTTAAGATGAAGAACTACACTTGCATTTCGTTTTTTTGCTTGGCGAAGGCTTTTTGCTAACTTACGAAAATTATGACCATCAACTGCCCCAATATAATCTAAATTAAAACCAGCAAATAACCCTGGAATTGCAAAACTACGAATAATTTTCTCAATTAATAAATGCCCCAACCATAATAATGTTAATGGTGGAATATATCGTAAAACTTTTGCAACTTTACTAGCACTACGATATAGTCATCCAGTTCGGACTTTACTAACTGCTGTATGTAAAACATTAACATTTTTGGAAATACTCATGCCATTATCATTTAAAATAACAATAATTTTATTAGAAATTGTTCCTAAATAAGTTAAAGCCTCTAAAGTTAAACCATTAGTAAATGCTGCATCACCAATGACACAAATAATATTATTATATTTTTGATTATAACTATAAGCAATTGCGGTTGATAACCCCGTTCCCGCATGACCGTTAGAAAGATGATCATATTTACTTTCGTTAATATGCTGAAAAGCAGTTAAACCATCCGCTAAGCGAATTGTTGAAAAATGTGTTTTACGATCAGTTAAAATTTTATATGCATAAGTTTGATGACCAGTATCAAAAATAATCAAATCATTATTGTCAATGTCAAAAGTTTTTAATAAACTAATTGTTAATTCAACTGTTCCTAAATTGCTAGCTAAATGCCCCCCATTTTTAGTAACTGTTTCAATAATAAGACGACGAACATCCGCTGCTAATTCAATTAAAGCTTTTGTTTTTAAATTTTTTAAATCAGTATGATTCTGATAATCTTGTAATTTCATTTTTTAACCCCACTTAATATTTTTGTAAAAAATAATTAATTTGTTGAACAAAATTATTGAAATATAATGGTGTAATTTTTCCAATCAAATAATGGCAATGGGCTGTTACATCTAATTTTATTTTATAAATTTCCACATTACTGCTATCTTTTAATAACTTTCTCATTACTGTTAAATTAATTAAAAACACAAGATAGTAACCATAATTAAAATATAATTCATGATTTGGCAGGTTAATAAAAGGTTGATAAAAAACATTAGCAATAAAGTTATAAAGTAAATTAAAATTATAATACATCTTAATTTTTGAATTAGTAATATCAATATCGGCAAAAATTGCTTCCTCATAATTATTACCAAGGTAATTAACAAAAATTTTATTTTTTAATTCCTTAATTACTTTTAAAATTTGTTCTTGTTCACGTTTTACCCCACTATGACGAATATATTGCATATGATAATAAATTAAAACTAATTTAATTAAAATAATACTATCAAAATATTCTTGTTCATCTAAATTATTTAATCGTAATAAATAAACAAAATTTTTAATTAAAATATCTTTTTCATCAAAAGTTTTAAAATCTTTTAAAATTACACGACTTAATTTTAATTCATGCAATTTTTTTCAAATTTTAATATTATTTTTTTTAACTCAGCCACTACGTTCAAAAATTTGTCCTGCCATAAATTATTCTTCATTAACTTTAAAATCAGTTGGATTATTATCCTTAACAATTTTAGTGACTTTATCTTTAATATCTTGTAATTTAGTTTCTGCTAATTTTGTTAATTTAATGCCAGTTTCAAAAGCATCAATTGCTTGATCTAATGGCAATTGATTATTTTCTAAATCATTAACAATTTGCTTTAATTGTTCTAAAATTTGTTCAAATGATTTATTATTTGTCATTTTTTTCACCATCCTTATTAATTGCTTGTACGATTGAATGAATAATTCCATCTTGCACACGTGTTATTATTATATCATTATTCTTAATATCATGTGTTGTTGATATTACATTTTTATTATCATTATAAGTAATACTATAACCACGAGTTAATGTTTTTAAAGGACTTAACAAGTCTAATTTGCTTACTAAATTATTTTTTTCATGTTCAATTGTTAAAATTTGTTGTTGAATTGTTCTTACCAATGTTTGATAATAATTTTGAATCATATTTTTATTTGCTATAAAGAATGTTTCTTGTAAAACATTAAACTGCTTTAATAATAATTGATAAGAATGCTCATATTGTGTATATAATGCTTGTGGTCTTGTTAGAACATAACTATTTTTTAATTCGCTTAGTTTATCTCCTATCTTGTCAATTCTGCCTTTAACAAAATTAATTAAATTACGTCGTTGTTGTTGCAAATAATTAATTAATTCTTTTTGATCAGGTGTTGCTAATTCAGCCGCCGCCGTTGGTGTTGGTGCTCGTAAATCACTAACAAAATCAGCTAAGGTAAAATCAATTTCATGCCCAACAGCTGAAATAACTGGGATAGTTGCTTGATAAATTGCCTCAACAACTTCCAGTTCATTAAAAGCTCATAAATCTTCAATACTACCACCACCACGGCCAACAATTAATGTATCAAGGTGTGGAGTAAAGGACTGTGCTGCCTTAATTTTTGCTCGAATATCATGTTTTGCTTCACTTCCTTGCACTAAACTTGGAAATAAATAAATGTTTGCTTGTGGAAAACGGCGATGAATGGTAGTAATAATATCACGAATCGCAGCACCAGTTGGAGCTGTTATTACCCCAATATTATTTGGAAAACGTGGAATTGGTTTTTTTAAAGATTGATCAAACCAACCTTTTTTACTTAATTCTTGCTTTAATGCTTCATATTTTAAAAATAAAGTACCAACCCCTTGTAAAGATAAAGCAACTACTTGTAAACTATATGTTCCTTGCGGTTCATATACCTTAATAGAACCTGTCGCAATAATTTTTAAGCCTTCTTTTAATTTAAATTGCAAGTTTTTTGCATTAAATGCAAACATAATTGCCCGAATTTGTGCTTTTTCATCTTTAATTGTAAAATAAACATGTCCTGATGAATGATTTGTAATATTAGAAATTTCTCCTTGTAAAGAAATATTAATTAAATTTGGTTCTTGCTCAATCATTGTTTTTAAATAATAATTAATTTCACTAACCGTATAAATATTTTTACTCATTTGCCCCCTCCATTATCAATATCTTCCAATTAATAATATCATTGAAACAATAAAATAATAAAAAAAGAAATGTTATTAAAGGAATAACATTTCTTCTTCTTTTTAAAAAAATAAATTAAAGTACTAATTGCTCTTTTACATCTTTTCGATAAATAAAATAATATAAAAATGGTAAGAAAATTCCTCCACTTAAGAAATTTCCAAATAAAGTTGGCAATTGAACATTGTAAGCAAATTTCCCAAAATCTGCTCAACCACCACTTGTACCAAATATTTTTAAAAATGGTTGTAAAAATCATAAATATGAATTAGCAACTACATGCGAAAATCCAGAAATTGCAAAAGCCATAATAATTAAATTTACAACAAAAAATTTGGCAATTGCTGATTTAGTCGTATGTGCAGCATAAATAGATCCAGCAACTAAAAAGTTACATAAAATCGCGCTCCCAAAGTTTTCTCATCATGTGTGTTCTAATTTTCCATCAATTAAAATTGCAGCATTATTATAAAAATCAGTTACAGAATCAGGCGTATGATTTAAAAAACCACCTCACGCCGTTAAACCAGCCATTACTAAACAACCAAGGAAATTACCACTTAAAACAATAAACAAATTACTAACAAATCTTCCCACATTTAATTGTTTTTTAAAAACAACAATTAATGCTAAAGAATTCGACGTAAACATCTCTCCCCCAAGAAAAACAATCATTGTAATCGCAACAGTAAAGACTAGGCCAAAAACTAAACTTTTTAATCCAATTGGGATATTATCTCAGTTTCCCTTTGTTGCCGTAATTGCAGCAATATAACCAAACCCAATAAATAAACCAGCAGCTAAACCCATTAAAAATGTTTTATAAAATGGACTATTTCCTTTTTTTAACGCATACTTATAAATATTTACAAAACTATCCTCATTACTATAACTATCTGAATTATCTACTTTTTCTTCTTTTTTAATTTCGTCACTCATTTTTTCTCCTCTTTTTCACATCTTATTTCTCTATAAATAGTACTTTATTATTCTATCATAAAAAATAAAAACCTAGATATAATCTAGGTTTAAAATAATTAATAACCAGTATTTTTATATTTATTTTAAAATAATTCAACTAGGTTATTATTTCAAATAACAAATTTTTTAATGCCATATATTTGTCGATAATCGTTTTTATCATACAAATATCAAGCAGCAACAGGAATTTTCTCAGTAATAGTTATTGTATAATTATTAAAATACTTAATGCCATCTGTTAATTGATATTTTTCAATAAGACTATTAAATGAATCTCAGTAATGAATATCAATGTCTTTAATTAAATACCCATAATCTGTTCCAATTTTAATATTATAAACTAAATCATTCGTTGACATATTTAAAAATTTGTTATTATTGCCATAAAATCTAAGATAGTTATTTTTTAAATCTAATCCAAACATTCCTAAATAATTACTTGCATAATTTTTAAACATAATTGTATTGTTTAAACCATTAGGACTCATTTTGAATTTAAATATTTTAAAACTTTTTCTACCATTTTTTTCATTTAAGATTAATTTTACATTAATAAAATATTCTCCATTGATTTTAATTGGTTCAAAATCTAAGTCTATTTTTAAATCATTAATATCAATTGTTTTTGGAATATTAAATAATTTTGCAATAAAACTAGGATTTTGATAGTCCTCGGCAAAATTTAAATGTACATCTTTTGCAGTAATATCATTAATATTATTATCTGACTCTTTAATTTCTTCTTGAACAATTGGATTATGTTCTGTATTTATATCAGCAATGTTATTTCAAATTGGTTTAGTTAATACTTTATAACGACTAATAATATTTTCAATTTCATAAGTTGGCCATAATCCTCATTGTTTGAAAAAAGGTGCTAAATTATAGCCAGTTACTTCCGAAGTTATTTTAATAAATTCTTGTTGTTGTTTATCATTCGTATTAAAACGAATAAATGAATTAGGGTCTTGATTAATTTCACGATATTTTTGACTTAATAATGGATAAAAATTTTTCCCAAATGCCATATGTAATTGTCAAAACATTCCTAATTTAGTTCATAAACCTTCATCACCGGGTATATTATTAAAATCTTTTTCATTAATAGGTCTCGATAAATATGCTTTTATTCACTGTTGTTTTTCTGCTTCTTTAAAAATTCTTAACTGATAATTTGATTTTTCTTGAATAAATAAGGCACTTATATTAACTGTAACTTCAGTTAAGTCCGTTCATTTATATTGTTCGGTTTGATAAGTATGCCCCGTTTCATGTCATAATCCTCATTGATCATTAAGAGGATTTAAAAATAAATCTTTTCCCGCATTAGAACTATTGTGAAACATAATTCGACCATAACTAGCATTTGCATAACCACCACTCTTGTCTGCATTAGCAATATGAATGTACTGCGGATATTTTTTATTTAAACCAGAATAACTTTCATTTAAACCATATATTTCATTGCTTCAATGTCAAACATTATCTCAATGCAATAATGTATCATTAAAAGAACGGTTCAGCATTGGTAATACTTGATTTCTTATCATTTTTGTTTGCATTGTCGCAAAGTAATGTTTTGATATAAATTCAACAAAAGGTGAATCAGTTGTTTGAACTAAACGAATAAATTCATTTTCATTTGTTTCGTTTATTTTAAAAGTTGGAACTTTAATAATACCTCATGGATTATTAGATGTTATATTTAATATTTTTAAAGAAGTTTGATTATTGTCAGCAATATAAAGCATTCCTGATTTATGAGGAGTAATTAAAGTTATCTCGCCAGTAATGCCATATTTGGTAAATTGCGAATATTCATCATTAATCCCTAAATCAGCATATGTTCCTCATTGCCCAATTACAAAAGCGACTGGAATGTTATTAGTATTTACAGTAATTTTATAACTAAAACCTGCTCGCAAAAAATAGCCCGTTGGTTTTAATTCAGAATGATCAAATCATCGATTTTCTCTAAATCTTGCTTCTCCTGCTGTAACAATCCCAAAATTTTGAATATTATTTTTAATTGATTTTACATTAATGTTTTTATGATATGAACTTACAGCAACGACACTTGGAATCCCACTTCCAACTATAGCTACTGTTCCCAAATAAGCTAATAATTTTTTCATAGTTAGTTTTCCCCTTAATATTTTAAATTTTTGTTTTTTGTTTTTTTAACATAAATTTAAAACATCAGGTGGTTTGAATTCTTTTACAAATAAAGAAATTCAAATTGTAAGTAAAAAATTAGTTAAGATTATTGTTCTTTTAAAATATAAGAGTTCAATAAAGTAAAAGGTTAATAACATAAATACTCCTCGTTTTCTTGCAAATCGTGTTTATTTTATTAACCTGAGTCAAAGGTTTTACAATTTGATTATAGCAGTTTGTTTTATTAATACAATAAATAAATAAATAAAATTGATATAATTTATCTGTTAAGGCAATTAATAAATAATAAATTTTATAACTTAGGAAGGATAGAAAAAACTATGTTATTTTTAACAAATATAACAAAATCACAAGAAATTTGAAATAAAATTATTTCAATTGGAATGCCATCAACAATTGCGGTTATCGTGATTATTTTATTATGCTTAATTATTAAATATCTTAAAATTAAACGAATTATTTATACAATTATTTTATTAATCATTATTGCTCTAATTTGTATTGCAATTTGATATTTTAAAGACAATATCTTAGGAATTGTCTCAGAATATATTAAAATTGATAAGATAAAAACATTATAAATCTAATAATGTAAATAGTATTAGATCCTATTTTAAGAACTGTGCAAGGAATTATTAAAGCGGCTACAAAAGTTGCTGATTTTACCTATGATGTTTTTAAAAATAACAATGGTAGTGCATTAAAAACGGTTAATTTAAAAGATAGTAAAGTTAATTCATTACAGTTTACATAAAGTAAAAATAAATATATAAAAAGACTGATTTTAAATCAGTCTTTTGAGTATTATGTTTCGTTGATTAAATTCCTAAATCAGGATAACTTGGTGCTTTTGGCTGTTTGTCTTCATCATTATTTACTACAACAGCTTCAGTTGTTAATAACAAGGCACTGACACTACCAGCATGTTGTAAAGCATAACGAGTTACTTTAACTGGGTCAACAATTCCTGCCTCAATCATATTTTCTCATGTATTTGTTGCAGCATTATAACCAATATTTTCACTTTGTTCTTTTAATTTATTAACAATAATTGAACCATCAACACCAGCATTAGCAGCAATTTGACGAACTGGTTCTTCAATTGCTCGTAATACAATATTTAATCCTAATCTTTCTTCATCATTTAATTTTAAATTTCCTAATTTTTTCCCCACTTGTACTAATGCTGTTCCACCACCAGCAACAATACCTTCTTCAACAGCAGCTTTAGTTGAATTTAAGGCATCTTCAATTCGTAATTTCTTCTCTTTCATTTCTGTTTCAGTTGGTGCACCAACTTTAATAATTCCAACACCATTAGCAAGTTTAGCTAATCTTTTTTTCAATTTATCTTGTTCAAATGTTGATTTTTCATTTTCAATTTGATGACGAATAAAATCTTTGCGAGCTTCAATTTCTGCACGTGTCGCTTTTCCTTCAATAATTGTTGTTGTATCTTTTGAAACAATTACTTTTTTTGCAGTTCCTAAATCATCTAAAGTTAAGGTTTTTAAATCCATTCCTAAATCACCATTAACAAATTTACCTTTTACTAACATAGCAATATCTTCTAATAAATCCTTACGGTTGTTTCCAAATTCAGGCGCTTTAACAACACAAATATTAAAAGCACCACGCATTTTGTTCAATAATAATGTTGGTAAAACATCACCATCAACATCATCAGCAATAATTAATAATGGACGTCCTTCTTCAACAATTTTTTCTAAAATTGGTAGAATTTCTTTCATATTACTAATTTTTTTATCCGTAATTAAAATATATGGATTTTCAAATTCTGTTAACATTTTTTCACTATCAGTGACCATGTATTGTGATAAATATCCTTTATCAAATTGTAATCCTTCAGTAACACTTGTTTCAGTATTAATTGTTTTTGATTCTTCAATCGTAATAACACCATCATTACCAACTTTGGCCATAATTTCAGCAATTAAAGCACCAATTTCAGGGTCTTTTGAACTGACACTTGCAACTTGTGCAATTTCTTCTTTTGACTTAATTTCCTTTGCTGATTGTTTTAGTAAATCCACAATCGCTTTAACTGTTTTTTCAATTCCATTACGAATAGCTACAGCATTTGCACCAGCGGTAATATTTTTTAATCCCTCTTTAACAATTGCCTGAGTTAAAACAATCGCAGTTGTTGTTCCATCACCAGCAACATCATTTGTTTTATTAGCAACTTCAGCAACTAATTTTGCTCCCATATTTTCAAAATGATTACTTAATTCAATTTCCTTTGAAATTGTAACACCATCATTAGTAATTAATGGTGAACCATAAGTTTTTTCTAATAAAACATATTTTCCTTTTGGTCCTAAAGTAACTTTTACTGCATCAGTTAATTTATTAATTCCATTAAGTAACTTCATTCTTGCTTCTTCAGCAAATTTAATTGATTTTGACATAATTTCTATTCCCCCTTTAATTTTATTCTTCAATTACACCTAAGATATCTTCATTCGAAATTAAAACTAATTTTTTATTATTAAATTCAATTTCAGTTCCAGCATATTCGCGATAAAGAACTTTATTATTTATTTTTCCTTCAAAGGCCTCATCTTTACTAACTTCGGTACTAATTGCAATTATTTTTCCAATATGACTTTTGCTTTTTTCATCTTCTGGTAAATAAATTCCATTAATAAATGTTTCTTTTTTTTCTTCTTTTTCTAAGACAATATTTTTTCCTAGTGGTTTAATCATATAACATTCCTCCTTATTAATATGACTATTAGCAAATGGCATATGTAACTGCCAATAATATATTTAACAAATTTTATTAAAAAATGCAAGTATTTTTAGAACAATATAAAGTACTTTTTGATAATCTTATTTTAACGATTCATTTCATCTTCATCATCTCTAATATTAGTTGAAATATACTCAGATAATATTCTTTTTTCAATTTTTTTATTATAAACTTCTCCAACTATAATGTCTGGTGATACTTTAGCAACAATTCGGATACGTTGTTTTTTGTTACTATTATTTCAAACAGCATCAATTTTGTTTCAATTATTTCATACCAAATTAGCAAATGATTCCATATATTTTAATCTTTTAATTCCTCAATCAATACAAACATTTCTTGTTTTAGAAAACATTTCTGCGACAAAAAAATTAATAAATTCTTCTTTTGTTTGTACAATAGTACGATAAATAATGATTTGAGTTCATAATGCTGGTCGAAATGAAGCATATAAGAATTTAGTACTTGTAAAAATACTTTCTGATGAAGTTTCAATTTCATCTTGATTATCATTAAAACTTCTTTTGACCCTACCTTCTTGTTTAACATTGTTTGTTACATTCTCTTGGTTATCTTGACTAATAAAATAGGCATTTATTAAAAATGAGCCAACATTAATAATAGCAATTAACATCAATGCATTTTTTTCATTAAAATTATCCTTTCTGTTTATTTTTTTTAATTGATATATTTAAATCTTATCGTATTAATTAATTTTGTAAATTGTAAATGCAAGTGCAACTTGATTTGTTTAAAGGTACTGGGGTACTTTTTTTTTTTTTTTTTTAAGTATAATTATGAGTATCACACAAAAGGAAGGTGACAATTAGATGAAACGGTTATTAACACTTTTTAGTATTTTTGTTTTAGGTTTCGGTAGTAGTTTAGGTGTTGTTAGTTGTACAGTGCGAGCAAAACATGACCTTGAAGAAGATGAGTTAGACCACAATCAAGATCTTGAAATTTTAAATCAAATAAAACAGGAAACAAAGCAAACTTTGTCAACATGATGGCAAGCAAAGACAATGATTGATATTATTAAGAATTATCCAGATCAAATATCATTATTTGAGGAACTAGTCGCAGAGGTAAAAACAAAAAATAATGGTTTATTAACTTTAACGAGCACAACAATTAGTAAATATCGTTTTTTACATCAGTTGCTTGTTGGTTTTAAAGCAGAGTTTAATAATTTGAATTAACATTTACAAAATCGATATTCAAATTATTATGTTGATACAATGCCATTATTCTTAGAAGAAAATAACATTTCATTTGATTTATATAATATCAATTTTGAGAACATAGCAAAACTATTAGCAGATACTCCGCAAGCAGTATTAGGCATTACAGTCCAGGTTAATATTGCTTATGAAGTGCGCTTTAAAGGATTATCAGTGTCGGATAACATTCAAGGTTTAATAACTACAACAAATGATTCCGAAGTTCTAAATAATATTCAAGATAAAGTTGAAAACTATTTTGTTAATTTTCTTGATACTATTTTTAAAGCCAAAAACTATCAAATTATATTGGAGCAATTTAATATGAACAAGGATATTGTTTGACCAATAATTAGCAAAGAATTAAACGACAGGAATATTTCGTTTCAACATAATATTCAATTCCATTGAATCTTGGGGACAAATAATTTTTCTAATATTTATCTGCTTCAAAATTTTTATCATTCGTATTCTGTTTTGGCGTGGGCCGGTGAGGGTTATGAGCCAGAGCAATTAACATGGCAAAATTTTCTTTCATTTTATAAAGAAAAACTGATTCATATTGAAAATATTCAGGTTAAAGATGATTATTATGTTATAAACAAACTAACATGGTTTATTCCACAAAATTTTATGATTGAAAATCTATTATTTAAAAATAATTTATCTAAGATAAATTTAAAAGAAAAAAGTTATTTCACGATATTAAAAACGCAACTTGACCAACAATTGGAAGAATTTGCAAAAGTAACAATGGATTTTTGACATTATTATCAATTAGAAACATATAATAATGGTAATCTTGTTTTTAAACTAAACCAAGACATATTTAATGACCTATTGTCATATATTGATAAACAAAAATATATTAATTATTGAGACATATTCAAAATTCTTATTAATACTTATCGAAGCTCATTACAAAATCCAACACCTTGGGATTATAACCTACAAAGTTATAATCCTACTTCAACTACTAATTTTATTAAAAATCAAAAATCTTTGATAATGGAAATAAAATATTTTCAGACATACCCAGATAGTAAAATAAACTTTGGTTACCACGGTTGAGCGTATAATTTCTGAATTCACCCCAACCCTACTAAGGAGAACAGTGGTTATGACAGTGACGGCAAATGATTTTTCTTACAAAAAATAGAATTTAAACTTATTTAAGTTTTTAGGAAAAATTTAATTAAATATGTAAATTAAAAAATAAAAATCTTTCAAAATTGAAAGATTTTTATTTAAAAAAGTTTTATGCTTGTCAACGTAATTTTCATCCGGCAACACTAACATATGTTCCAATTAAAGCAAGAGAAACCCCTAGATATATACCATATGTTGGTGTAAAAACAAAGTTTTGTCCACTTCATGCTTTTAAAAATGGATCCATTGTATATTTAAACGGATTAATATAAGTAACATATTTTAACACGTCGCTACTATTAATTAACTCGGCTGGAATAAAAGCCCCACTTAGAAAAGCAATTGGCATGAAAATAACATTTGACCCTGCAATAAATGATGTTGTTGATTTAAAAATTGATGCTAACATTAATCCTAATGCAATTGTTGAAATAAACACCAAGATAACAAACGGAATTGCAGCAACAAAATTATTTGGTGCAGCAATTTCTTTTCAACCAAATGTTGGTCCAAATAAAATGCCTGCTCATAATAATGTTCATAAGAACGATAACACAATAAAAATCATTCCAACAATCATTACTGAAAAAACAAAAAAGACTGGTTTAATATTTGTGGCTCCAATTCGTTTCATTAAAACACTATTCTTAAATTCTAAAATCGTTTGTGGAATAATAAAGATTCCAACTGACATTGCTTGGACCATTGCTATTGAACCGACTAAGGTATGAATATTTTGCCCTGGATTGTTATTTAATTGTTTAAAAGCAAATCCATTTAAAAATAATAATAAAATCGGATAAACAATTAAAAAGAATGGAACAAAAAATCCTTTGTAATAGTATTTTAACATTAAATCAATTAATGGTTTATTTTTACCACGTAAACGACCATCACAAATCCATTTATCAACTTTATTAACCCGTGGATTTGTTTTTGCTTTTTTAACAGCAGCTTGATATTGTTGTTCTAAATCAGCTTTTTTATTTTTTTCAAACATTTGTCACGTAAAATTATGAACTGAACCATATTTTGCAACAATGTCTTTGACTTGACCAGCTTCTTTAATTTGACCATTGTGAACATAAATATATTTTTCACAAAACTCTTCAACTTCACTCATCATATGGGTTACTAAAAACATCGCTTTCCCTTTATCAACAATGTTTTCTTGTAAAAAATGAAAAATTTCTGATCGGACTTCAATATCTAATCCAGTCGAAATTTCATCTAAAATAACTAAGTCTGGGTCATGGATTACTGATAATAAAATATTTAATCGTTGTTGTTGACCACCAGAAAGACCTTCAACAAATTTATTTTCCATTCCAATTAATTGATATGTTCGTAACAATTCCCGCAAATGCCCATCTTTCATTGGAATATTAAATGTATTTAAATAGTATTTAATCATATCCATTACTGAAATCCCAATTGGATATTTTGATTCTTGGAACTGTAACCCTATTGTTAAATTTTCTTGCCGATGAACTTTACCAGTTGTTGGTTGTCGAATTCCACCAATAATTTCACTTAACGTTGATTTACCACTTCCGTTGGCTCCAATTACTCCAATCCGATCACCTGGATTAATCACTAAATTAACGTTATTCAAAGCAATTTTATTTTTATATTTTTTTGTAATATCAACTACTTCCACTAATGGTTTCGTTGCATCAATTGCTTTGCGTTCCTTTATAACTACTTGTTTCATAGATTACCCCTTTCCTAGCTATATTTATTCAGTTTTAATTAATAAATACGCTTAGAATATTTTACCAAAAAAAATAAAAAAAGGATATAATTATCCATTTTATTTGTAAGAACTACTTCTTCTTAATTCTTGCATTTCAGCAATTAAACTTGATCTAAAACTGAATTAATATAACTAAAATCAACATCTTCGCCATATAATTTTAAAATTTCTAAACTTTCATTAATGACAATTGCTTTTGCTAAGTGCTGATAACAAATTTCATAAACTCCATATACTAAAACGGCTTTATGATAATTGCTTAAACGAACAAAGTCTCATCCTGGTTTTAAATGTTGATTAATCTTTGCAATAATATCTGACAGATTTGCTAATATTTCCTCAACTTGATTTGTTTCCACAGAAGTTGTTACCATTTGTGAAAAATCATATGCTTCTTGTTTTGTTGTTAAAACATCATGCTGTAAAACAAAGTGACGATATAACAAATTAATAATATTAATGCGTTCTTGGCGTTTTGACACGTGACATACTCCTTTAAATATAATGATATAAACAAAATAAACTACTCTTTTGTAACCGGTAATTATGCCGATGACTATGTTCACTTAATAAATGATGTAACATTAAAATTGTTTCATCGGCAAAAAGATCAACTGTTAAATCATCGTTTTTTTCAATATGTTTTATTATATCACTTCAATGCATTTCTTGTTGGTTAATTATTTGAATATTATTATAAGGCACTAAATCAGTAACACTAAATGGTTCTTTGCTATTAATAACAACTAAATTAATTGTGGCAGTACGTAAAAATTGTTTTGCATCAAGTAATTTAATCATTCGATTAATCATAAATTGTTGCGTTACAATTGGCGAAGTAATTAAACCTTTACTTTGTTCCCAAACGGGAGTTGTTAATGTTGTTGTTACTGGTTCAGATAATGTTCTGATTTTTAAAAAGTAAAGATTTTTTCGCGTTAAAATTAAGCGCGGAAAATAATATGTAATGCGAATAAAATCATCATAAAAAGCAACATTTTTAAAATATCACATATAATTAACGGTACGAACATATCGTTCAATAATTTTGTCAAATAACTGATATTGTTCAGGACGTAACTCTTGTTTTCAATGCAATGGTGGCAAACCAAGTTCATATCGAATTTTAGTTAAATAACGTCGCTTTTTAAATGTTAACATTTTATTTTTCCTTTCTTTAATTAAGTAAGTAAAAAAGAAACCTAGGGTTTCTTACGATGTCAAAAATGATTAGTTCGTTTTTGATGCGCATATCGATATTGAATTTCATCTTCTGGTGTTAATTTTTCAACTAATTCTTCATTATATCGACGTGCTAAAGCTTCTTGATAATCAAAGATTTTTTCTTGTACCCGAACATGAATCCCATCTACTAATAATGGGGCTTTAATTTCTGCCAACTTCAAAAATCTAATTTCTTTTGCATGTAAATAAAGCAATTTTCCATGTAATTTAGCATTTCTTAATAAAATATATTCCTTTTTATTACATGCTTCTGTAACATTATCTTCAGTATAAACATTATAGCTAAGAAAATGATTCTTATCTTGTGGATTACCTGCAAAAAACATTTCATTAGGATCCATCCGATCAATACAAATGATTTTTCCATTTCGTAAAAAATAAAGATGTCCTGTTTTTATATCTCTTATCATTTCTCGCTACCTCCTATCTCCTTAAGGTTTATAAATATTTGGTTGATATTTAACGAGGTGATAATTAATAATTAATACACTATTTTCTACTACGTGCGTCTTGCATTAGTTTTGCTTGCACTCGTAACGATTCAATTAAAGCTTGTCGATTTTCTTTAACTTCATCACGAATTCTTAATAACCGTCGGAATTCCTTTTGTCGTTTAATAAACTCTTCAAGGTTTCCTTTTGTATTTTTATATTTAATAACTTGTTTATTTAGCAATTTAATTTCAGCATATTGCTTTTGGTTTAATAGCATAACATGCTTGCGTAAAAGAGAAATTGATTCACTACGGTTTTTTAAAATTGCATCGTTTAATTCTTCATCATTAGCTTTAATTCCTCGTGATAAATTAATAGCCCGATTAAAATCAGCTAATTCTTGAGAAATTTGCCGGTTATATCCTTGTTCATATTGGCGGCGAACTTCAAATAAATATTCCGTCATTTTTTGCTCATAAACTAATCGTTCTTCAATATTTGGTCGTTTTGTTTCATCATAACGATGATTATAATTTGTTTTTTTATAAAGGTCTTCATCAAACAATAATTCTTGCTCATCAATGGTTACTTGGTTTGACTGATTATTAATAGCTTTCTTTGCTTTTGCAGTTTCCCGATCTTTTTTTATTTGTTTATAGTTTAGTTTTGCTGCAAAAGTTGTTTTTAACTGTTCTAATTGGGTTTGCTCGGCATCAGTTAATTTATGAAAGCGACTTTTATTTTCTAACCGTAAAATTAATCGTTCTTCAATTGATAATGGATCTTCTGCTGTTCGAATTATTTTAACTGGTTTTGGTTTTGGTGGAGCAATATCTCTTTCAGCAAATTCATTTAAACTAATTTCAACTGGTGATTGTTTAATTAAACGAACAAGAATTTCTTCATCTCCTTTTTCAATTTCAATTTTATCATTTGGGTCAACAACAAAGTCAACAATTGATAAACCATTTCGTTTAATTTGAGAAATTTGTTGCGCCAAGATTGGTCGTAAATCACGACGAATTGTTGTTACTTCTTCTGTTTCTTTTCGACGAATAATTGTTTTTGGTTCATCTTCGAAAGAATTTGATAATTCTAATTTATTTTTAACCTGATTAGCATCAAAATGATTTCAGGTTGAGAAAGTAGTAAACTGGTCATTAATGTGCTCACTATCTTTTGATGGTGGTTTCATTAAATTTTCTGTTTTAGAATTGGCATTTTTAACAGACATTTTCTTTGGCATACTCGTTTGCTTAGTAATAGTTGTTATTTCTTCTGATAATGACATTATTGGTGAAGATTGTGGTAAGAAAGGTTTTGATTTTGCCCCTACTTTCTTACTAGCTGCTTGTTTTGCTTTATGATTTTTTAATCTTTGCAAAACAGGAATTTCTTTTTCAACTCGATAACTATAATCAATAAATTTACTTTTAGCTCTTTGCTCTTCTCAAGTATTTCTTTTTTTATCCTTTAAACGAATGACACCTGTTTTTTTGGTTCCAACAACTTCATTAACATATTTTTGTTTTAACATTTGGTATTCGGGACTATTTTCATCTAATTGCCCTAATAAAACCTTAATTGTTGCTGGCGTTAATTTTTTATCCATTAGTTCTGTTGTATCTCGATCAGAATCAATAATGTTTCCATAATTGACACGAGAAGTTACGACAGATTCTGAGTCTTTTTCTTTTGCCATTTTCTATTCCTCTTTTATCTATTTTCTCTTTTTTTGATACCTATCTATATTATATAAAATTTTTGCACTTTTTTAAAGTTTTTTTGCTAAAAACCTTGCTTTTTATAATAAATTATTTATAATAATATGCCTTTTTTATTTAATTTAAGGATTATCAGCGTGATTTTGGGCCTTTTTTATGAAAATAACGCTGTCTTTTACTTTTTATTGATTTTTCGGTTGATAGCGGCAAAGATTCTTGTTCTGGTGGTTGATGATACATATTATATTCATCTAACAATGCTCGACCAATTTCTCGCATAAAAATAGTACCGTAGTTATCTTCTGTTGATGAAATATTATTAATGTCATTTCTATTTTTAAAAATTGGTTTTACTTGTAATTCTAACCCAACAACCTCACTATTTAATATTTTTTTATTTATCTTTGGTAATTTAACTGGTTTTGATAATGTTGCTAAATATTCTTCTCGTTTTTTTAATTCATTTAATCTAATTTGTTGTAAATCACGAAGTGCTAACTCTTGTTGACGCTGTGCTTGTTGCAATTGGTTTTTATTATTATTTGCTAATGCTTGTAATAATTGTTTTTGAACAATAGCATCTACTTCTTGCGCTCATAATTCTTTCTCTCGTGCTCATTGTAAAGCAACATCAGGTCTTTTCTGAGGGTCAATTCCACTTGAGGTAACCACTTCATCAAAATATTTACGAATTAAGTCGGCTGTTGATATTTTTTTATTACCCATTGTTAATTCCTCACCACTTTATCGTTACTATTTGTTGTTTCATTCTCTTCATTATTAGTTCTTTCAACTAAAAAGCCGTCAACAACCTTTTTTCCTTCAGTACGATATTTTTCAATTAAAATTTGTGGTAATGGTTTGGGTTTTACTTTTTTATTATTAAGTTTTTTTTGGTAACGCCGTTCTTTCCGCATATTTTTTTGTATTAATTTTTCTTTTAATAAACGCTGATGGAGTTTTTCTAATTGGCGACGATGAATTTCACGAATTTCGCGAGGATGATATCCTGCATAAGTATATTGATTTTCTGCTGAATCAACTGTTAAATCAGGTTTTTTTGTCGGATCAGCGTAATTAATTTGATAATCTTTTAATTCTTTCCGTGTATACAAAGTTAAGTTTGGTTCTTTTCTTTTACTAGAAATAAATGTTTGATCATTTCTTTCTGATACCAAATTAGATTGTTTTTTTACCGTTTTCAAATTAGAAACGTTAGTATTATTCTTTTCATAATCATTACCATATTTTAACTTTTTTAAATTAGGACGCTTTTTAGGATCAACAGTTGAAATATATTCATCGTTAATTTTTCGCTTTTGTTCAGTTAATGGTTTATTATTATTTTTGACAACTGTTATTTTAGTTGGCACACTATTTTGACTAGCTCCATTCAAGAGTGGTTGTTCTTGCTTGCTACTGATTATATTTGGAAAAGTTAAATTTGGGATAATTGCTTCATTTTTTCCTGTTAATAACTTTGGTTTAATTTTCTTTGATGGTTTCACCATTAATGGATTAATCTGTCTAGTAATATCAGTATCTAAATAAAGATCAGTTTTAAAAATTGGTTTTCGTTTTGGTTCTTCTTTTATAAAATTACGAATATATTTGCCACCAATTTGTTTCTTAGTTTTTCCTAAACTACGGGATAATGATTCTTTGACCATTTGATCACGTTTTTTAATAACATGTTCCGGATTAATCTCAATCGTTGTTTCATCTTTCTCTTTTTTGTGTGTTATTTGATGCATATGCTGTTTTCACTCTGAAGGATGTGAATTCCGACGTGATAATAATTCTAATTGATTTTTGCTTAAATTCATTTGGTCTTTAATTTCATCTAATGACCGTGGTTTAAGATCCCGTGATAAAGAATAATCTTCTTCTGGATGATAGCCTTCGCGTGCTCGGTTCAGATATGGATGGACATCATGCTTAGTATTATCTCGACGTGATAACAACTGTAATTGATTTTGATTTAATCCTCAATTATTTGCATGTTCCTTAACTTGTGCATTAAATCCTTTTAATGATTCAATCGTTTCTTCGTTTAAACTATTATTTTTTGAACCTTGCGTTTGACTTTGAAATCGGCCATAATGTTCGTTCCGTTGTCGAATTAATCGCTGTTGATTTGGATTTAACTTACTAATAATATTTTCATATTCTTCTGATGAAGAAGACACTTTCACAGGATTTATATTTTCATCTAATGCTAGTTTTTCATTCTTAGCAACTTGCTCAGTTGTCAAATTTGCTAAGACAGATTCATTATTATTTAAAAAAGTTTGACGTGGTTCTTTTAACTCTGATTCAATTGCTGCTTGTGATGCTTGATAACCACGGACAACTCGCGATGGAAATAAATCTTCAACTCGCGATAATTTTCGTTTTGCCAATAATTTTAACTGACTAGGATTTAATCCCATAGTTTTCTTGTTACTGCTTGCATTTTTTGTCAATTCTTTTTTAAATAATGATGACTTCTTACCTGGGATTTTTTTAAATTGTGCATTTTCTCCTAATAATAATTTAACAAATTTTTCATATTCTTTTTCATAACGTTCATTTCAATCAATTGAACTATTTGAATTTAAATTTTGATATTCTTCCATTAACTTTAAATATGGTTCTGATTTTTTTCAAGACTTAGTTAGCATTTTAACAAGCATTGTTTCATTAACATTTATTTTTAAATTATTATTAACTTCTTGTAATTGTTTTGTTTCATTCAATTTCTTACTAGCCATCATTTTACCTCAAATTTTAAATTATAACCGTCAATAAATTCTTTCTTTAAAATTATATCATTTTTTTCTTGCTTTTGATATTAATACTTGTATAATTAAGTGTAAATTGTAAAACTAAGCCATAAAAAGTTAATAAAATTATAACAAATTAAAAATAAAAATCAATAATTACAAAAAATAATAAAATAAATATTATTTTTTGTAATTATTTTCAAAATTATGAAAATAAGCACAACAAAAAATAAACTTTATTAATCTTATACATTAAATATTAATTTAATTTACAAATATTTTTTTAAAATATTGTTTTGATGTAAAATATCCCAAACACGGTCTAATTGTAGTATTTAATATATCTAAAACAGATTTTAATTTACTACGAATATTAATTAACGGTTCATTTTGGTTAAATCAACGCCTTAAATCTCTATTTATCCGTTCAACTAATGCTTTTTGTTTTGGTTTACCAGGATCACAAAAATAAACTCTTATTTTAAAACATTTTTCTATTGATTTTCATTTATAAAATTCCTTTCCTCTATCTGTCAAAATACAACTAAATTTATTACTACCAATTTGTCTAATCATTTTCATTAAAATCATTAACACAATACTTGATTTTTTAGTAAATAGAATATCATAAAAAACTATTTTAGATTTCCGATTTACCAAAACTAACAAATAAAAATTACCACAATCAATAGTATCCATTTCTCAAATTCCACTAAAACTTAAATCATCACCATAATCATTTAAAAATTGCTTATAATTTCTAATATTAAGCAATACACCACGATTATCATTTTTTTCACCGTTTTTTGTTTTTCGCTTTTTATTTTTAAAATACAAATTATTTTTTGATAAATTAAAATAACTTAATCTAATATATTTGTACATTGTTTTAAAACAAACACCAAATTTTATATTATATTGTAATTCATACGACATAATAATATTTTGTGGAGAACGACCAAAATTATTATACTCATTAGAAAAATAACTTAATTCTTGTGAATTTATAATTGAATATTTACGACATTGTTTTTTATTTTTATCGTGTATTTTTTGTGATTTTGTAGCATTATAATCATTAATATTATCAAACATATTTAATTCTTCTCAAATAGTTTTATAATTTCTATTCATTTGCTTAGCAATTTTTCGAATATTAATTGTTCCATTTTTCTTTTTAAATAATTCATTATCTTTTAATTTTTCTAAATTTACTCTTTCATTAATATCTAATCTTTCATATTTTTTCACACTCTACCTCCTAAAACAATAAAATATGTTATGATGTATACAAAGCAATTATAACATTCTAAATAAGGAGATAAAAATATGAAAAAATGACTTAGCATTTTAGGAGCAATCGGATTAACAGCAATAAGTACAACATCATTAATTAGTTGTCAAAAACCAAATAACAATGAAAACGGGGGGGGTAATAAGCCAGAACCACCATATAATCCACAAAAACCACAACAACCGCCAGTTGAAAGCAAATGAAAATTAGTTGATGATGTTTGAGAAGAAGTAAAACAATCATCAACTAATTTTCAATTTTGATGAACCAAATTAACTATTTGTAAATTATCAACACTTTTTTCTAATTTATTAATAATTTCAACAGTATTAAAATATTTCGCAAAAGAATAAAAAAAATTAGTTAATTCTTTTAAAAATTGTTTTTTATCAACATCATAGAACTTATCAATATTATACTGTTTAGCATAAATATCTCAATTTTTATATAAATCCATAAACTCATCACTAGGTTTATCAAATGAAATTCCCGTTGAATAACTATCCTTTAAAAAATCTAAATATCACTTATCATTATAAGTTAATGATTGTGATGTTTTTAAAGTGGGGTTAATAAAGTAATTTGTTTCTGACCAATTTTCAAAAAAACTACTGCGTAAAAACATTGTATTAATAAAATCAGTTTCATTCATTCCCGTTGTTTGTTGATTAACAGTATAATTTTTCTGATTTAATGGTTTGAATGCTGTTAAAGTAATAAAAGGAATAATTAAACCTAAAATACCTAAAATAGATATGGCAAATAAAGATAATGATTTTTTCATATTTATAATTCAACTCCTAACTATACAATGTTTTTGAAACAATAAACCCAACTATATATAAACTTGATATTGTTAACATCAACGGATGACTAAACAAAATTGCCATTTTACCAAATAAAGAAAGTAAAAAAGTATCTGAATTATATAAATCCATAATGATATTTTTTGCTGATGTAAGTTGATTAATAATAACTGTTATAAAACCTGTACCAAAAATAGCGATTGCTGCAACCAATAAAACTAATCTAATCATTATTTATTCACTCTCCGATATCCTTGTTCTCTTGTTTTTGCTGGTTTTGCTAAATTTGATAATTGTTGTTTATTACGATTAATTTTAAACTGTTTACGCTCTTTAATATGTTTTTGCATACCTTGTTTAGTATCTGAAACTCCACGAACAGTTGCAGAATAAATATTTGATACACCTGTTTGTACTGTTGAACCTAATTCGTTGTATTGAGTTCTTGTACCGTGAATTGCATAAATAGATAACTTAACAACCATAAAAAAGATAATAAAATAAGCAATTGTCGTATTTGTCATTGGTAATCTTGTATTTCAAATTACATCAAAAATAAACAAAAATACATCAAAAATAAAACTAAAAATCTTATCTCAATTACTACTTTCTGATAATAAATTAATCATCTTTACCACTTCCTTTTTCTTTTTTAGGTTTTAAATTCTTTTTCAAAATATCAATATCAAACAATTCTAAGCGCTCTTTAACACTCAATTTAGTAATTTCTGACCAGTAATATTCTTTATAATTAACTATTTCATCATTTTTTAAATCACGCACAAACTTTAATCATTGACTATCATATTTCTGTGCAAATTCTAACGGAATAATTATCTTAAAAAACCGAATTCCTAACCCAACATCTGACTTATGTTTTGCTCGTTTACCTTCTGCTGTTCGTTCTACTGATTTTGTTTTTCAAATTTCATAATCAGTAATATCTTGGAAAATGCCAATTCGCATAATAAAAAACCGATTAAAAAAATTAAATCCTTTTTTAGCAATAGGTTTTTTCAGTGAAATTGGAATAATAATACCACTTGCTAATTGTCGGATATTATTTCAAATCATACCCTCACGTTGAGCTGTAAACAAAGCACGATTACCAAAATGTCTTGCTAAAACAATTCACGGAATTTTACCACTATGAATTTTTTTCTCATCGTGAGGACTAGTTCCATCAATATATAAATAACTTTCATCAAATAAAATAACACTATCATCTGGGGGAACTGGTTTTGTTCTATCGGTAAAATCTAAATTTTTAAATGTTAAAACTTTAACTTTATCATCTTCTAACGGATAATTACTATAAATCTTATCTGTTAATAGTTTCATAGTTTGTGATAAATAAGTTAAAAGTAAAGTTTTTCCAGTTCCTAATTTACCAATAATTACCGATAACGGATTATCTCAAACAAAATTTACTAACCGAAAAGCATTTAACTGATAAAATATGTTTTTTCAAACTCATCATACAAAATAAACACATTGCAAAGCAAACAATAATCAGAATACTAAACCAGTATAATTTAATGAAATTATTCAAAGTAATAAATCAATTAAACTAAACAAAATCATTGAACCGCTAATATAACAATAATTTTTTAAGAAAAATATAAACTTTTTCATTTTACCTCCAATAGTTATTTATAATTAAACTAGTATTATTATGGTTTTCTCTCCCCACAAATCAAAAAGAGAGTAATAAAAATTAAGAAAATTTTAAAAATAATTTCAATATTATTGCCTATCATTGGAATTATAAACTTTTTAATCAATCCTATCGGAAAAATAATTACTACAATTAATTTTATAGAATGAATATTTAAGAATATTAGTCAAATAAATGCAAAAGAAATATTTTTTATAACATTATTTATATTAATAATTACTGCATTCATAATGAAAATATATATTATATTCAAAAAAAGATTTTAAAATTTTGTGGAGAGAGAAAACCATAATAATAACAAAATTTAATTATTTAAAATAACTAACTATTTTGAAAACCATTCACAACAAAAACCAAGTTAAAAATAAAATAACAATTCAAATACCAATCATAAGAATTAAATATTCATTTTGAGTCAAAGTTCAAGTTGTAATACTTTCAACATTAGATTTATCAATAAATAAAAATACATGAATAAAAAACTCTTTTAATTTTTCTCAATCATTTTGCATCTTTAAAAACTCCACATTTTTTGAATAAGTTTAAAAAACATTCCAAAAAATAAAACGATAAATAATACAAACGATAAAACATATAAAAATTCAGGGGCATTTGAACCAATAATATAACTAACAAATTGAACTCAATAATCATATAAACTCATTTAATTTAAACTTTCTAAATCATTAATTAATTCTTGCTCTTTTTCAACACTTCAATTTGTTAAATTATTATTGTTATTATTTGCTTTTACTTTTTTAGGTTCATTTGAAAATAATGCTTTGTGCATACTGTTAAAATAATTTTGTTTATATTGATTATACAAATTAATTAATTCTGTTCCAGTTAAATATTTTCAAATATGTCGTTTTAAATTTTCATCATATTTTACAATAGGATAAGAATTATCATAAATCAAACCAATAGCTACTTGATCAGAATGTTTTTTACTAAGATAAATAAACTTATTACTCAATCAAAAACCAATATGACGATTATGATTAGGTAAATTTATAAAACTTGCTTTATCTGTTTCAAAAGGTATAAGTTCCTTAGAAATAAAATAATTTGCTATATTCTGATTTTTCTTAACAAAACTACTCAATTTTTTCAACTCCTTCATAACAATTTAAACAATAAAATTCATCAAATCGTAATCTTTTCATATCATCAAAACAAGTTTCACATTTATATTCAAAATAATTAATCATTACCTATCATCTCCTAACTAAATGTTTATTTAATAAACAATGTTATATTTAATGTTTATGTATTGCTAATTTATTGATAAAAACATTGATTATTAACAATGTTATACATAATGTTAATATATTGCTTATTTAATGTTTAATAAACAATGTTATTAACAATGTTAAATATATAAAATAATAAAAATTGGCACACTGAAAAATACTATTAAGTTTTAAAATAATAGTTATATAAAATAAATTAATAAAAATAAATAAACTAGTGTGCCTTAACTAATACAAATAATTAGTTATAATAAATACTAAAATCCTTTAACCATAACACGGAAAAAGTTTAATATCTTAACAATAACAAAAATACCAAATGGAATTAAAATAATTCAAGCATCACCAAGAAAGGTCATTAATTGGGGTAACACTGCATAAACAGCATCTTTAACTTTCATCATAGCTTGTCCTAAACCACTTCAAATAGAACCCATTCCATCTGAAATAGTAGGCGTATCTACAGCTAAAAAATTAACCGCTGTTGTTAAATACATCCCTAACATTATTTTTTATCCTCCTTGTTTTCAATTTCTTTTTTATCTTTTTTCTTACCTCGAATTTGGCGAATTTTCTGATAAATTGATAAACCAATTCAAGCAAAAATCCCTAATATAATAACAACACTAAATATTGTCGTTAATCAAACTGGCATAATATATCTCCTTTCAATAAATTAAAAAATTGAAATTTGCAAACTCGCTCCGCTCGTTGTCGCTTTGCTCCACTTAAAAAACATTATTGAATAAATTATCCGCTAATAAATTACGCGGAATAATTTATTCTTTTACTTTTTAATTTCAATATCATTTGCAATCTTATTGACAGTATTAATAACATTATCTTTACCATACTTTTTTACTAACGACCGCAAAATAAAATATTGCTTTGTTTGCATAATTTCAACTCCTTAAAACTAACTTAAAAAAGTTAACTAAATTGATAGTTAACTTTTTATGGTTTGGCATTTACAATTTACAAAGCATTAAAAAAATAAAAGCAGAGAACTCTTTTATTTTTGATGTAAATATGTTTCTAAAATTAATTGTGCGGCTAAACTATCTTTTTTTTGTTTTCGTTTCTGGCGGGAAAGATTTGCTTCTAACATTATTTGATGAACTTGATGTGTTGTTAATCGTTCATCAACCAAGTGAATTGTTATCGTTGCATCTAATAATGGTTTTAATAAATTAACAAAATCACTAACCATTAAAGCACGGGGTCCAATTGTATTATTCATATTTTTTGGATAGCCAACAATAATATCACTAAATTGTTCAGTTCTAATTAACCCCGCCAAATATTGTGCTGCTTGTAAAAAATCATTTTCTGGAAAGCGATAAACACCATAACCAGTTGCAATCAAACCCCGGCTGGTCGCTAAGCCTAGTGTTTTACTACCAACATCAACTCCTAAATAATACTTAGCCATGATGTTTTAAAAATTCCAGAGGGTCAGTTAATAATTTAACAAGAACAGTCTTATCTTTATTTTTAAAACCACTTTGAGCAACACTGTTATTGCCGCCACCTTTACCATTCAGTAGTGGATTTAATTGTTGAATAATTTTACCAGCTTGATAACGATCATGTAAATCGTCACTAACACCAACAATTAATGTCGCTTGCGTTTCATCACTAACATCAACTAAGAAAATTAGTAAGTTTCTATATCGAGCTTTATAATCATCAATTAACACTTTTAAAGCATTAATATCAACTTTTGTTGTAAATTGATGAGTTAAAACATTAATTCCATTTTTATCTTGTGGTAAAAAGGTGTTATATTGTTTCACAAATTGTTGAATTAAAATATTATCATATTGTTTTTGTCAACGTTTAAAATCTTCTTTAAATTGTGCTACTAATTCTTTTAACTGTTTTCAATTTGGTTTTGAAACAGTTAGATTACTAATTTGTTCTCAAGTTTGCTCTAAACTTTGATCAAGTAATGCAGCCTTACCTTGATTATACTTATCAAAATAATTAATTGCCTCAGTTTTTTCTTTTAAAAATTGCTCATTTAAATAACTAGCAATTGTTTTATTTGAAGTAATCGCATGAATTCGAAATGTTCCAGCTCCTTTTGATTCAAGACCAGTTACTAGTAAGTCTTCAACATCTTGTGAATTAGCAACATGGGTTCCTCCACAAAGTTCACAAGAATAAGTACCAAATTTAACAATTCGAACTTCAGCATCATATTTTTCTGTAAAAAAAGCTAGCGCATGATGAACATCTAATGCTGTTTGCATATCAGTATAAATTATTTCGCAAGGGATTGCTGTCTTAATTGCCTTTGCAACAGAACCTTCCACAGCTGTAATTTCTGCTGGTGTAATTGCTTGATTATGAGTAATATCAATACGTAAATGTTCATCATCGTTATAAGAACCAGTTTGCATAACATGGTTTCCCAACACTTCTCGTAAAGCAGCATGAATTAAATGTGTCCCTGAATGATTTTTCCGAGTATAAAAACGACGATCACTATCAATTGAAGCATTGACCAAATCACCAATCGCAAGTGTCCCTTCAACTTTAACAAAATGTAAATGTTGTTTATTTGGTCCTTGTTGCACATCTAGAACATAAGCTGTCGTGTTATCTTTTAAAATTAAACCGTGATCAGCTGCTTGTCCACCTTTTTCAGCATAAAATGGCGTTTCTTTTAAAATTATATATCCTGTTGTATTAGTTAATTTTGTGACTGGCTTATCATCAGCAAACATAAAGACAATTTCTGTATTATTAACTTGTTCATATTCATAACCAACAAATTGACTAGCAACATCCAATTTTGTAAAAAGTTCGCTTTGTAAATGAATTGCTTTAATATCTTTTCGATTAGTACGTGAAATTGTTTTTGCATTTTCTAATAATTCATCAAAACCAGCACGATCAACATTAATACCTACTTCATGTGCTTCTTCTTCAATTAATTCAATTGGAAAACCATAACTTTCAAATAAACGAAAAGCATGTTCTTTTGAAATCGTTCCATATTTTGTTTTAACTTCATTGAAAAGTTTACTTCCCTGTTCTAATGTTTTTAAAAATTTGTTTTCTTCATCTAACACAGCTTGTTCAACAATTGGTTGTTTTTCAACTAAATAAGAATAATATTCTTGCATAATTTTAACTACTGTTCCCACTAATTTGAATAAAAATGGTTCTGTTAAATCAATTTTTTTCCCGTATAAACTAGCACGACGAATTAAACGTCGAATAACATAACCACGATCTTTATTCCCGGGAAAAGCTCCATCAGCAATTGCAAAAGTAACTGCCCGAATATGATCAGCAATCACTTTAAATGCAGTATTAATTTTTAATTGTTCTGAATTATTGCTAAACAATGCCGTTTCATCATAATGATATTTTCCATTTACTAATTTTTCAACAGTTTTAATAATTGGCATAAATAAATCAGTTTCAAAATTAGTTGGTGTTTCTTGAATAATTGAAGCAATTCGCTCTAATCCAGCACCAGTATCAATGTTTTTTCGTGGTAAGTCAGTATATGTGCCATCGCCATTATTATTATATTGTGAAAAAACAATATTTCAAACTTCCAAATAACGGTCATTTTCTAAATCATCTTGTAATAACTTTAAACCTATCTGCTCAGGATCATATTTTTCCCCACGGTCATAAAAAATTTCGGTATTAGGTCCACATGGCCCTGCCCCAATTTCTCAAAAATTAGTATCTTTATCACCTTTAATAATTCGTTCATCACTTAAACCAATTACATTGCGTCAAATTTCATAAGCTTCTTGGTCATCTTTATAAATTGTGACATATAATTTGGCAGGATCAAATCCAATTCATTTTTTATCAGTTAAAAATTCTCAAGCATACATAATTGCTTCTTTTTTAAAGTAATCACCAATTGAAAAATTACCAAGCATTTCAAATAAAGTATGATGACGTGCTGTATAACCAACATTTTCAATATCATTCGTTCGAATTGATTTTTGTGAATTTGTTAAGCGTGGTGATGGTGGCGTTTTTCGCCCATCAAAATATGGTTTTAATGTTGCCACTCCAGAATTAATTCATAATAATGACGGATCATCAACGGGAATCAATGATACTGAAGGTAATTCATAATGATCCTTACTACGAAAAAAATCTAACCACATTTTGCGAATTGCATTTGCTGTAAATTTTGTCATTTTAATATTCCCTTCTCTTTCATAATTAATTAATAGGATTATAGCATACCAAATGAAAAAAAACTTTTTTATTTCAAAGAAGTTCTTACCAAAAACCTATTTTCGATATCCTCGAACCAATAAATAAAACGAAACTAACAAAATATTAACAAAAAAGAAAGTCGTAATTACAGGCACAACGGCTGGATATTGAAAATATTGTCTAAATATTGTTCACATTAAAGTTTGTCAAAGTAAACCAATTACCAACCATGTTAGCATTTGAACAAACATTAATAAATTATATGAAAATTCTTGTAAACGTGCTAAACAAAATAACATAAAATAAAGTGGAATAAAACTAATTATCATTAATACTATTGCAACTAGTAAAATAATTCAGTTAGCTGTCACATATCCCGTTGTTGATGTGAAAGCAGGGAAAATCATAATAACAATAAAACCAATCATTAATAAAATCATGCCAATATTGCTTCCTAAGCGTTGGCGAAGTTCACGGCGCGAAGAAATATTAATGTATCCTAATCATTGCATAAAGGTAGTCACAAACCCACCACGATGACCTACTGATGATGGTAATAATAATTCAATTGCAATACGAATTGATAATCCAATCACAACACTAGCAACAGCAAGAGGCATCATAAAAATAATTAATACGGCTCCTGCTTGCATAATCGTTGGTGCTTGAGCAAAAAACGCTCCTAAGCCATCTTGATTAATTATTAAACCGAAAATCGAAAAAACATTTGGTTGATATTGTCCATTGTTTATTCAAGTTACCAATCCTTGACCATTAGTTAAATTATATCAGTAAAGTTTTTCACGCAGAACAAAAGCGAAACCATCAGCAATGGCAATGAAAAATAATCCTAAAAATAAAGATAGATACAAGGTCAAACTACCAATTCTTGTCATTCATTTCCCAACTAATAAACGAACATTTCATTTTCAATGTGCCGCTGTTATATTTGTTAATAAAACAATTACAAAAATTGCTGTTCCAACTGCAATTAATGTAAAAATAGGAACAAAAATATATAAATCAATTACTCAAAATTTAAAAAGCGCAAATCCATTTAAACTAAAAATTGCTTGAAAAGAACCATTTGATAATAAAAAATTTAAAATATTATAAGCACTATCTCCCTGTAAAGTTTCTAATGGATTAGGGTTTAATCCTTTAACACTTAATGAATTAATAATTTCTTGTTTTAATGCTGTTACTTGTTGATTTAATGTTGGAACAACTGCCCCAGCAATAATAATTACAATCCCTGCTAAAAATCATATAGTACTAAATTTTAGTCAAGACTTTAATGTCATAGTCTCCTCCATGTTTCTAAATAATTATAAATACATTATACCAAGAAAACAAGGAAGATGATATTTTTTATTTGTTCTGAAGGGATTAAGACATTACATCATAACTCGTTCTACCACTTTAATGTCCGGAATTGCCAATAATGATGACCGAATTTGTTGCAAGCGATCAGCATTACTAACCTTAATAATTGTTTTAATTGTTAAATTCATTAAATCACCAGAAACATTGGCGCTCATCATTTGAACCGATGCATTTAAATGACTTAATACTTTTGTTACATCAACTAGCAAGGCTGGTCGGTCAATTGCCTCAATCCGAATGGCACAATCATATTGCTTATTTTTACAAACTGCTTCATTTCAACTAACTTCAACTTGTCGGTCTTGCTTATCACCACTTTGAATATTACGACATGTTTTTAAATGAACTTTAATTCCTTCGGCTTTAGAAACATAACCGGTAATGTCTTCATATGGAATTGGCAAACAACATTGGGAAATAACAACTTTGATACTTGAAATTCCTTGGACAATAATATCATCTTTTAATTGTGCTTTTTTATATTGTTTATCTTGTAATTTTTTTAAAATTTTTTCATTTTGACTTGTTTCATGATCTAAATAAACTAAATTAATTGCTTCTTCTAAAGTATATTCATCATTAGCAACATCTAACAAAAAATCTTCAATATTATTAAAATTAATCGCATGCAATCGTTCTAATTGTGTTTCTGAATCAACTAACTTTCATTTTAAATCTTTTTTTGCAATATATTCTTCAATTTGTGCCTTAGTTTGTTTAATTTTTTCTAAATTAACTGATTTTGCATCACTAGTCACTTCAACTAATTCTTTTTTCAAATATTTCTTAATTTTTTGTAAAGCAGATGATGTTTTTGCCACAACTAGTCATGAGTGATTTGGCTTTTGAGTTGCTGCTGTTTTAATATCAACCACATCACCTGATTTTAAAACAGTTGAAATTGGTGAAAATAAACCATTAATTTTTGCCCCAATTGTTTTTTCACCAATTTCAGAATGAATTTTATAAGCAAAGTCAAGAACAGTCGAACCAAAAGGTAATGTTACAACCTTCCCATTTGGCGTTAAAACATAAATTAAAGAAGAAAAAATATCATTTTGAATAATTTGTTCCATTAAATGATCCGGTTTATAAACTTCTTGTTGAATTTCATCTCGTTCTTGTACTGAAATATTTTCTAAATCTAAAATACGTTTAAAAATATCTAACCGCTCATCAATATCTTTTTGTTTTTTCGCAATATCATAATTTTCGCCCTCTTTATAACGTCAATGAGCAGCCACCCCTTGTTCTGCTAATTCATCCATTTCTTCAGTTCGAATTTGAACTTCAAAAATAAGACCATCATCAGCCACAATTGTCGTATGTAAAGATTGATATAAATTATGTTTTGGTGTAGCAATATAATCTTTAAACCGATTATTTAATGGAGTATAATGCTGATGGACAAAACCTAATACCTTGTAACAATCATCAACACTATTTGTAATAATGCGGACAGCTAAAATATCGTGAATATCATCAAAGTTTTTCCCAAACTGATTCATTTTACGATAAATTGAATAAATTGATTTACTCCGTCCATACACTTTTAGTGACATCTTTTTTTCAGTAATTAAAATTTGTTTTAATTCTTCAATTTTTTGATTAATAGTATTTTCTCGTTCTTTATTACTTGATTCTAATAATGAAACAATTTTATTATATTGCACGGGGTTAATAATTTTAAAACTAATATCTTCAATTTCTTGTTTAACAGCTTTCATTCCTAAACGATGAGCAATTGCTGAATAAATTTCTAAACTTTCTCGCGCAATAATTTGTTGACGTTCTGGTTTTAAATAACCAATTGTTTTTAAATTATGTAAACGATCAGCTAATTTAACAATAATTACCCGAATATCTTTCGCCATTGATAAATATAACTTTCGTAAGTATTGTGCTTTTATTTGTGTCCGATTTTCTTTCGCAAAATAACTAACTTTGGTCACCCCTTCAACTAAATTAGCAATTTCAATCCCAAACAATTCTTGCAATTCTTCAAATGTGGCTGGAGTATCCTCTAAAACATCATGTAATAACCCAGCAATTAAAGTTTTTGGTCCCATTCGTCACTGTGCCAAAAAAAAGGTTGTTCATAATGGATGAATAATATACGCTGCGCCGCTATTGCGAACTTGCCCATGGTGTTTTTCTTCAGCATACTCGTATGCTTTTTGAATTTCCTTTAATGTTGCTTCATCTTTAATATACAACTTAATTTGGGCTAAGACTTCTTCGTATTTAATATCTCGATCCATTATAAACAACCCCTTTTTCTTATAATAATTATAATTATATCGCGTTTAGCATTAATATTCAATCAGGGTTTTAATTGGATATGAATCTAAATCTTTTTTACCATTTAAATATGTTAAATCAATCACAAATGCCAATCCAGCAACTGTTGCTTGCTCTTGGTTAACTAATTGACACATTGCCCGAGCTGTTCCTCCCGATGCTAAAACATCATCAACAATTAACACACGATCACTTGGCTGTAAATCTCCAGCATGAATTTCTAATTGATTTTCCGCATATTCGTAACTATACTTTACATTAATAACTGGTCGTGGTAATTTTCCTACTTTTCGCACAGGAATAAACCGTAAATTGGTAGCATAACTAACAGCTGGCCCAAACAAAAAGCCACGTGCTTCAGGAGCAATAATTACGGTTGCTTTTTGGGCAACAGCATAAGCTGCTAATTGATTAATCACTGTTGTAAAAGCTAAGGCATTATTTAACAACGGAGTAATATCACGAAAAATAACACCTCGCTCTGGATAATTAGGAATATCAACAATAAATTTTTTTAGATCCATTTTTAAAAATCCCTTTCTTGATTAATTAATCATTAATCCCAACAACAACTTGTTCATCAACTTCAACACGTTGTGAATCTAAGTAATTTTTAACACGGATTTTATTTAAGGCACGATATTTTTCTAATGCTACTCAAATTGGGATTGCAACAAATAATGTTGCAAACATACCAATAATTAAACCAATTAAAATAACAACATTAAAGCCAAATCATGCTCCTGAAAAAGCTGCCAAAGTAATTAATAAAATTGCAAACATAATTCCTAATGTTAAACAATGTTGTAACATTTGTTTAATTGTAACATTAGCAACTTTTTGTAAAAAGTTATGTTCATAATTATAAACTCGAAACTCTTTTCGAATTTCTCGAATTATTTTATGGTTTTTACTTTTAATATCTTTTGCTGCTAATTCTACCCGATGTAATTGTTCCCGGTATTGTTTTTTCAGCGCTTTTAATTTTAAATCTGGATTTTTTATTGCTAATTTTTTTAATTCCTCTTGATAATAAACCTTATGTGCACGACGTAAACGTTTAATTTGAACACGATGTTCTGACATATAGGCAAAGAATGTTTCATACTCACGGATATTAATTGTTTTTTTATTTTGTTTTGCTCGCACCATCACCATTGTTCCAAAAGCAATTGCAAAACCAAAAATTGTTAAGAAAGCAATGGACATTTCAAAGGTAATTAACAACTGCGTAATAATTGCAATAGCAATAGTAACAACCAACGTAAAGATCGCAGCTAACACCATTCCAACAAACTGTGCTCAATCTAATCGGAATAATGTATAAACAAAAATACATGCTAAACCAATCGCAAGGCTAATGGCCGCAATTTTTAAGATATAGCCTTCCATAACTGGGTCAGTTTGTTGTAATGATAATGATGCATCACTCGGGCTAGCACCATAGTATGAAGCAATGCTTGATAACAAATCACGTTCAAAAGTTCCCTTGGTAATATTCGTACTAACAACTAAAATACGATTACTGTTTCCACTATCTTGTCGTTTAATAACATAAATATTGAAACTAAAATTATGATGTGTTATTTGTTGATACTCTTCAATTTGAGTTTTTAACTTGGCAATTGCAACTTCATCTGGAACTTGCTTAGACCCATCTGTTCCTCATAAATCTTCATTAATTGTAATATTAATTCCCGGTTTAATTGAATTAGCAATATTTGCTTTTCCAGCAAAACCGATTGCTAAAGCAATTATTAATAAAATTATTCCTACAATTGGGGTTCATTTTGTAATATTATAAAAGGTTCATTTTCCATGTTTTATTTGTTTAGGTTTTTTATTTTCTGCTGGGGTTGAAGCAGCAAATTCTGTTTCACCATTAGCAGTAACGTTTAATTCGGTCTTAGGTGGAGGATCAGTCGCTGAAGAATCCACTTTCTTAACATCCATAGTTAGGGTTCTTGATTGTTTTTTAACCAATCAAGTTCATAATGAAAATCGTGAAACATCTAATCAATGATATTTTTCTTGTCAATGTAACTTAATGACAATTCAATACATTAACCGCGCTACGGCAAAAACCATAATAATTGCAATAATTAAACCAACTAATAAAATTGTGGCAAATGATTTAATATTATTAGTTCCTGTTCAAAATAGTGATAACCCTAATATGATTAAAACAACTAAAGCATCCACAAAAACAGCAATTGTTTGTTTATTGGCAATCTTCATTGCTGGCTCAAATGGGATGTTATTTTCATACCGCTCACGTTTGTACCGTGAAAAGAAAAGCAAGTTTCCTTCTAACGATAATCCAAAAGCAATAATTAATGCTGCAATACTTTCTGGTGAAATTTCAACCTTTAATAAAGATGAAAAATACAAAGTTGAAATAATTGTAAACAATAAGGTTAATATGGCAATTAAACCAAATAAACGATAATAAACTAATAATACAATAAAAATGGCTAAAACTAGAACACCTAAAATAATCATTGATATTTTAAACACATTTGCTGAAACAACAGGTGGGATTTCACGATAACCACGAATAGTAAATTCTAAACCACTTAATCCCCCATTAATCAAGTTACTAATTTGACGAGCTTCAGTCTCTGTTGATGTTGTAATTTGATTTGAATTTTCGGCAGCACCAGTTCCAATTTTAATTGAATTTCAATTAATAACATATTTTTTATATGCTTCTGTCAAAGCACTATTATATTCAATAATTGTTTGTAAATATGGTCGTAATGGATCAATATACGCATTTGTTGTTGCAGCTTTATCGTTTGGATCAATTAATAAACGATTTGTCGGCACTGTTGTAAACCGAAAACGACTATCTTCCATTCATTCTTTAACTTGCGAAATTGGATACCTTAATGCTAAGTCTAACAAATTCCCAGGTTGAATTTGTGCTGTACCATTGTCATAATATTCCATATCAAAAATATGATAAATATTTGTTCAATCAGTTGAAGAAACTTTTCTAGGAATATCAACACTAAACAAATTTGCAATTGCTTGCAGATTATCAGTATCATGTCGTAAATCATCAATCATTTGACCAATATCAGTTCAAATATATAGTGGTTGTGCTTGCCCTCCACCTTCTGATGGCTTTAAACTATTAATAATGCTATCTCACTTTTGTTGATTTTTAATTTCTAATGTAATAATTGGTCGACGTGCTTGGTCAACTCCTGTTACTGAACCAGAAATAACATCGCTTAATGGTGTTCGTTCTTTTGTGCCATTATTATCACTAATTAATAAATCTTTTCCCTTACTATCAGTTAAGTAAAGTGCTCCTAATCGTTGAATTGTTTTACTTAATTCACTGTAAGATTTAAACATATCTTTTCCAACAATAACTTCAACCGAATTACGCCCTAATGTTTGTAAATATAAATTTTGGTTTGATAAAGGATCTAATTTATTTCGTAATAATTCTAAACCTTTTTTGCTATCTCCATTTGGGGTATCAGGTGAATAATTAGGGTCTCTTTTGTCAAAAACATCAATTTGAGCTTGGTATCCTCCTGAATAAGCAATTCCTGTTCGATATGAATAACGAAAACTATCCGCGGAAAAAAACGCACCAACAATCATAGCAATAATCAAAACAATTAATGTTCCTATTCGAATAATTAACCGACTTATTGCTTTTTTATTTTTTGGCTCTTTAATTATTTTAACTTGTTCTTTCTTTCCCACGCTTGACACCACTATTCTACTTTTCAACTTTTCTTTATATATTGTACACTATTTATTATCTAATATTACTATTATTTAATAAACATATCTTTAAAATCATCTAATGATAAATCTGGATCAGTAATTTTTTGATTATTCATAAATTCAATTATCCGGTTAAGTTTAATATTAAAAATATAATAAGCAGCATCACTAACATCAATAATTTTTTTATCAACTAAAATTATTTTTAATAAATAATTAATAACATCCTGTTCAGTAATATTCCGATTTAATAACTTTAAATCAACTGTTTTTAAACTAATCATTTTTAAAACATAATTAGCAATTTGCTGTTGTTCTTTTTGATAATTTTGCATTAGATTTACACCTTACCTTAGTTCTAACTATTATTATAACTAAGTTATTTAAAAAATTAAGCAATTTATATTAAATTTTTTAAAAATTGAATTGCTTTAGACGTCAACATCCGTCCTCGTGGAGTTTTCAATAAATAACCTTTTTTTAATAAAAATGGTTCCAAATTATTAGTAATTGTTAAAAGAGGTTCGTTTAAAATTTGACCTAATGTCCCTAAACCAACTGGTTTTTGTTGAAAAAGATAATATATATGTTTTAAATAATTAACTTCATTTCATTCTAATCCATCTTGAAATACTTTTAAATTAGTTAAAATTTCAGTTAAAAAGGCAAGATCAATTGAACGAGAACTAATAACTAAATAGTCATATATCCGATAAAATAACCGCAAAGTGGTTCGGGGATTATTACGAGTATAACTTGTTAATAATTCTAATTCATTAACTGTTAAAGATAGTCCAACTTGCAAAAATAAGTTATTTAAAATTTGCTGAATTTCTAAATTACTATATTCTTCAAAATAAAAAACAGTTGTAAAACGATTTAATAATGGTTGCGGAATTTGATATAACAAAGTTGTCGCCGCTAAAAAAGTAAACGGTGGTAATGATAATGTCACATTTTTAGTATTATAATCTTTTCCTAAAATTAAGTTTAAACAATTATCTTCTAGAACTGGATATAAAGTTTCACTCACTTCTTGACTAATTGCATGAATTTCATCAATAAAAACTAAATCAAAAGTTTTAATTTGCATTAAACAAGTAATTAAATCACTTGGTTTTTGCAAATTTGGGCCATGTAAAAGATGTAATTTTTGTTTTAACAAATTTGCAATTAAATATCCTAAACTTGTTTTTCCCATTCCACTGCCGCCAATAAAGAGCATATGTTTTAAAGGTAATTGTTGTTTTTGACTAGCTGCTATCATAATTTTTAAATTTATTTTAATGCTTTCTTGACCAATATATGTTTCAAAATTATCGGGGCGAAAATTAAGTGACTGCATTTTTGCTTATTGCTGTTAAAACTATTTTTAAATATTGGTCAAGTTGCGTTGGTGGTTGCTTAATTGCATTAATTGTTTGATAAATAGTTGTTAAAGAATAACCTAATGTTTTTAAACAATTAATAACTTTGTTTTGTAAATTATTATATTTTTTTGTGAAATAAATTTTTTGTAATGCATTAAATAAAATTCGACCACTATGAACTTTTAATCCCCGTAATTGTTCAATTTTATGCAAATTATTTTGTTGCACTAAAGTTAACAAATCTTCTACACTAATTTGTTGTAATAATTTAACAGCAGTTTTAACTCCAATTGTTGGTATTGCTAATAAATCACAAAAAATTTTTTTTGTTGCTAAATCTAAAAAACCATATCATTGAAAATAATCTTCTACTATTAAAAAAGTATATAATTTAATCTGCATTGCTTTTTTAAACTCAAATAATTTATTTGTAACTAAATTAATTTCATAACCATAATTATTATGTTCTAAATAAATTAAATTTGCATTAATATCCTGAACTGTTCCACAAATTGAAGCATACATCTTACCTTCCTCCTATCTTAAATTAACTTGCAAATTGCAGGAAATCCTTTTTAAAAATAAAAAAAACTCATAAATAATAATGAGTTTAAAAATTAAGCGTTGTTATACTGTTCATTTTACTTTTAAAGAAAATTGGGTTGTTCCTTTATAAAGGCTTGATTTATCCGCTAAAATAACTAATTGTATATTAGAGGTTTCACCTGGTGTTTTATTAACAGTATCATTGATTCTTAAAATTAAATTTCTATCAGTGTTAACCGCTTCTAACAAGGCTAATTGATTTGGTGATAACTTACCTTGAATTGCTGAATTTGCTAAAACAGCTTCTAAAATATCATTTGGGATATCACTTTTAATATCAACAGAATTGTCTGTTAAATTTGTTCCCAAATTAATAATATTAATTCGTTTTGATTTCGCTTGTATTGCAATATTAGTAATACCATAAAAATTAGTTGCCTTATCTGCATTAATAATAATTGTAGCTGCATATGCTATTTTATCTTCGTGAAAATTTTCACTACTAAAAGTTAAAGTAGTACCGGGATCTTTAATTGCTTCTAATAGTTGCGGCTCTAATTTACCCTCATTTTTGGAACCAACTTCTAATGTTAATAATGCACTATATAAATCCAATCAATTATTCGCATCTTCAATTTCAATAACTTGTTTACCTAAATCTCCACCTAGTAAAGTAATGTTAGTGCGTTCACTAACACCCCCTCCTCCGCTTTCATCATGTACAGTGTTTGAAAAGTAACGATATAATTGTCAACCACCAATTCCAAAACCAACAATTGACATTACTAAAATAACAACTAAACTTCAAATTTTTCATTGCATTTTGCGGTTAATAGTATGTAAAACTTTACGCATTGACGTCATAGAATTTTGTTCCATTTTTTGAGTTAAAGCAATAGTTTCATCTTCAATTAACGGTGATGTTGCCACTAATTCACTTGGTAAATCAATAGGTTTTTCTTTAGTATCATTATTATCTTTACTTTCATCATTAACTTCTATTTCATTTTTACTTGGTAAATCAAATTCCAATTTACTTGTTGACTCATGAACTGATTCTAATACTTCATTTTCTTTTTGCTGAACCACGGGAACTCTTTCAATCGGTTTATTAACTGGTAACGAACGATGATGAGTTGGGATTTTATCAATTGTTTCTTGCGATAATTGAATTGTTTGGTTAACAACAGGAACTTTTGGATTACCTGATGCATCTAAAAAATTAGTTTTTCAAAAAAAGGTATACTTATTATCCTTACAATTAATTAATGCAATTGGCATTATTCCTGCATCATCTTTAAGAGTAGATATCGGATTAATTTCACAAACAAAAAGAAGTAAATTATTAACATCTTTTGTCCGGTCATTGCGAATTGCTAAAATAATTTTTTTAAAGGTTTTTTTACAAGTATCACACATTTCTTCATATATAGCACGCATATCATTTTGCATTGTTTATACTTCCTTTAGCCCAATCATATTGTATTATGTTATAAATCATCTATTATTATATCACATTTTTAAACATTCTTTATTTGTTATCTTAGAAAAGTCAAATAAGGAGAGTATTTTTTTTTTACTAAGGCCTCATTATTTTAAAGTTCCTAAATAGTTTTGCTATCTTATCAAAATTAATACTATATAAATCAAATGAAATGTCATTTTCTCCTAAGAATAATGGCATTGTATCAACATAATAATTTGAATATCGATCTTGTAAATGTTGATTCAAATTATTAAACTCTGCTTGAAAACCAACAAGCAACTGATTTAAAAAACAATATTTACTAATTGCTGTACTCGTCAAAGTTAATAAGCCATCATTTTTTGTTTTTAATTCTGCGACTAGTTCTTCAAATGATGATATTTGCTCTGGATATTCCTTAATAATATCAATCATTGTTTTTGTTTGCCATCATGTTGACAAAGTTTGCTTTGCTTCCTTTTTTATTTGATTTAAAATTTCAAGATCTTGATGTTGTCATCAGGCTCATGTTTTGCTCGCGTTGTACAACTAACAACACCTAAACTACTACCGAAACCTAAAACAAAAACACTAAAAAGTGTTAATAACCGTTTCATCTAATTGTCACCTTCCTTTTGTAAGACACTTTTAATTATACTTATTTAAAAAAAAAAAAAAAAAGTACCCCTGTACCTTTAACAAATTATTTGCTATATAAAAATATTTTTAAAAATTATTATATTTTTTGTCATCCTCTTTGTTTTTTATAATTCAAGAATATTTCGTAATTCTGCTTCTGAGAATTTTGTAAAATTAGCATTTTCCGAATTATTATTTAAAACGGCATTGATTACCTCTTGCTTATTATTTTGAATTGTTAAAATTTTTTCTTCAATGGTCCCTTTTGCAATCAACTTTATTACCTGAACAGTATTTTGTTGCCCAAAACGATGAGCACGGTCTGTTGCTTGATTCTCTACCGAAGGATTTCATCATGGATCAAAATGAATAACAACATCTGCTGCTGTTAAATTTAAACCAACTCCCCCAGCTTTTAATGAAATTAAAAAAATATTAATTGTTTTATCTTCATTAAACTTTTGTGTCATTAGCACTCGACTTTCCGAGCGAGTTTTTCCGTCTAAATAAAAGTATTGTAAACCTATTTCTTCCACAATTGCTTTAATTCGTTTTAAAACAGTAGTAAATTGTGAAAAAATTAATATTTTATGACCACTACCAGCAAGATCATCAAAAATATCTCGTAATGCATCTAATTTAGCACTTTCATTTTGATATTTTTTATCTAAAATACTCGGGTCACAACAAATTTGACGTAATTTAGTTAAGGTAGCAAAAATTTTTAAACGATTTTGTTGATATTGCCCTGCCGTTAAAATTTTATTAATTTCTTCTCGCGCAGCATTAGCATATGCAGCATAAATTTTCTTTTGCCGTGCTGTCATTTCCACTAAAATTTTATTTTCAATCTTTGGTGGTAATTCACTCATTACCCCTCGTTTTAAACGACGCAAAATAAACGGTGCAATTTTTTGTAATAATTCTTTTTTAACTGCTTCATTTTGGTCACGAATAATTGGAATTTCATATCTCTTTTGGAATTGTTGATGTTGTAATAAAAAACCAGGTAAAATAAAATTAAAAATTGATCATAATTCAGTTAGATTATTTTCAATTGGTGTGCCTGTCAAAGCAAACCGAATTCCTGTTTTTAAAGTATTAACTAGTTTTGCATTAATTGAATGTGGGTTTTTAATATGTTGTGCTTCATCTAAAAAACAATATTGAAAGAAAATTTGTTGATAATAATGAATATCACGTCGTAATAATGGATAAGAGGTAATCACCACTTGCCCTTGCGTAATTTTGGTAAATAACATTTCACGTGTTTTTCGTTCACCAGCAATAACTAGTGTTTGTAACATAGGTGCAAACCGGTCAATTTCCGTTTTTCAATTATAAATTAATGCTGCTGGAACAATAATTAAAACTGGTGCCATTTGCTGATTTAATTCATATTCTTTTAAAATAAAACTAATTGTTTGTAATGTTTTTCCTAATCCCATTTCATCTGCTAAAATACCACCAAAGCCTAACGAAGCTAAAGTTTTTAATCAAAAATAACCTTTTTTTTGAAAATCACACATCATTGATGTTAAAGATGTTGGAACACTAAATTCATTTTGTTCTAAATGTTTAATTTTTGTAATTAAATGATCAAAATCAAGGTTAAAATGACAATTGAACTCAGCTCATAAATCTAAGTTATTGTAAACTGTTAATGCATGATATTTTGGAACTTGCAATTTTCCTTGTGCAAATTGTTCTTGCTTAAAATTAAACTGATTAATTAAGGTTGCAAATTTTTGCAATGTTTGTTCTTGCAAATCAATAATGCTACCATTTGTTAACTGATAATATTTTTGATTATGATTAATCGCATTTAAAATTTCACCTAAATCCGAATAATCAAGTTTTGAAAGTTTAAAATCAAATTCTAACCAGTCGTTATTTTGATTAACATTAATTGTACTACTTGTTACTTTAAAATCAATTAAACGAACATTTTTAAAATTATCAGTATAAAAAATTTGTGAAAGTTTTTCTAATGTTAAAATATCTTTTGATAGTAATTTTAAAACATGTTCTAATTCATTTAATATAAAATAATGCCCTTTTTGAACAAAACCAAGTTGCTTACAAAATGTTAAATATTCTTGCTCATGATAAACATTTCGTAAAACAATTTTATTGGCATTATTTGATTTATTTAGTAAATCAAATGTTATTGCTCCATAGCGAAAAAGAGGGCGTAACATAATTTCTTTGTTTTTAAAATCAAAATAGCTTTCAATAACTAATGGTGTTTTTTCTAATGAGTTTAAAATTATAGGGTCAATTTGAATCGTATTATATGGATAATCTAATAATGCAACAATTTCTTTAATAACATCATTAGTTTGTTGGGGAGTAAATGTAATTTTATTGTGTTTTGTTAGTACCATTGTTTGATAAATTGGACCTAATAAAAAAGTATCTTTATGATTTAATAAAAAAATTTGCTTAGCATCAAATAGACTTTGTTGAGATGATGTTAAAATAATTGGATTTTCTTTTTTATTAATAATTTGAATAACATTATCTTTTTGTTGAATAGATAAGGATGGTTGATATTGCTCAACGCTAATTTTAACATCAGAATATTCTTCACCATCAATTATTAGCTTAATTGTTTCACCTTTAATGTGACTTAAAAATTGATCAGTTTGTGATGCTGAAAACCCAAAACTTCTTGTAATTGATACCCCATAAAAATCCATTTTCTGTGTTTGTAAAAAACTACTAACATTAATAAACTCTTGTTGCAAAAACTTAATTACTTTTTCAGCAAATGGTGAAAGCGTACTTTTATTGGGATAAAAAGTAAATTTTTGTGAAATTTCGTAACCTTTTATATAATCTGGGTCAAGGGCATGTTTTGTTAAAAAACTCAAAAAATGATAAATATTTTTAATAACAAATAATTGCTCACCTTCATATCCTAACTTTAGTTGTACGGCTGGTGGTTGTTGCAAAGTAGAATCAATAATTAAATTACATTCACAAGTAATAATTCGTTCTTTTAAGGCATAGGTTTGTTTATTTTTATTAATAAATGTTGTTAATAGTTGATCAGTTGCTGTAAAAAATAATCGTCATGTAAGTAAATTATTGTTTGATTCATAAAAAGCAAAAAGCAAAACAGCAATAATATGCTGACAAATTTGATGTTGAAAATTATAGTCAATACAGCTACAATTTTGCCGTGTTAAAAAAGTTAAATTATTACTTAAAGCAAAAACAACATTAACATCATAATAATCCCCACTATGTTTTGTTGCTACTTGACAATAAATCATTAATTCTTTTTCATCATCGGAAGTTTGCTGTTCATCAATTTTTAATAACGTTATTTTTTTCGTTTGATATAACTGTTCCGCATTATTAAATGTTGCTAACCTCGTTAAACTCCGAATGTATTCAAGACTAAAACTTTCCATTTTATATAGGCTCCTTTAATAAAAATAATATTATTCTTTAATTATAATACATTTTTGCCTAACTAGTAAGATGGATTAATCTTTTTTACCTTCAATTATAAATAATAGGGTTCAATGAAGACCTATTCTTGTTCATCTTGAACAAAAAATTTTGCAGTAAGATATTTGTCTGTTAGCATTGTGTTATACTGCCCAAAACCAACAAAGGAATATAATTTTAATCCTAAATTTGGTCATTTTAAATTAATTTTATTTTGTAAAAACAAGTATTTTGTAATTGTACTATTTTGCATATCTCGCACTAATTTATTAGCCATTGTCATTACTTCTGGAATTGACCAATAAAATATCTCTTGATCAGGTAAATATTTTGTTAATTTCCCATAACCAGTCCCATCCTCATCCGCTAAAATAACTTGTTTTGTTTGATCAAATGTTAAATATCCGGCCTGAAAAGCAATAATTCGTAACTCACCTCGTGATAATAAAAAATTAGTTCGGCCAATAACTGATAAGACTTGTTTTACAGTATAAGTAGACCCTTGTAACAATGGTGTTGTGGTAACAGAATACATTTTTAATGTTTCATGTTCTAATTTATATTGTAAAAGCAACAATAATTCAGCCACAATAACTTGATGTTGTTCAATAAAATAAGTTACTAAATCAGGAATGGTTAAATAATTTGGAAATAATTGCGTAAAAACATTCATACTTGTTACTTCATATAATAATGATGTTATTAATAAATTATCGTATTCAAGGTTAATAGCATCAGCAGCAAGCGTTTGACTTAAACGTAAAATAAAATAATTAATAATTGGATAACTATCTAAAAATAAAAATTGTTTTAAAATATTTTTATTTCGATTAGTATTATTTTCATTTTGATGATAATGTGTGATATTTCGGCCAATTTTAACATAAAAATCATTAACATAATTATAAAATTGATATAAGGATAAATCATAATCATATAGTAAATGTTTTAATCCTGCTTCATGATATTTTTGATAATATTCACGAATATGGGTTTTAATTCGTGCCCGATTATCATATCATTTTCGTAAGTTATTTAAAATAATTTTTTGTGAACGTTGTTCTAAAGTAATTGTACAATTATAGGGCAAACCTTCATTAGCTAATAATCCCTTTATTGACGTTAATTTTGGATCATATAAGTTTTTAATATCAACAGTAATATCATATTTACTATCAATATTACTAATTAAATCATAAACTTCTAATCGACTTTTTAATTCTGTTTTACGAAGACCTCGCCCAAGTTGTTGTAAATAAACTGTCTTTGAATTTGTTGGTCGTAATAAAATAATAGTATTAATTTCAGGAACATCAATTCCTTCATTAAACATATTAACAACACATAAATAATTAATTCGTCCTGTTTTAAATTCATGTAAAATCCGTGTTCGGTGATCACGATTTTCAGAAGTTAAGTAATCTGCACGTAAATGTTTTGTTCGTAAAAATGTTGCTACTAATTTAGCATGTTCAGTCGTAACACAAAAAATTAATGCAACTGGTTTTGCATATAAACCAATATACTTATCAATCATTTTTAATAATAATTCATTTCGAGCCTTAGTATTTAACTTTTTAAAAAGTTCATTATCAGCGTTTAAATCAACCCCAGTTAAATCAACAGTATTGTCATCAATACAATAATAATCAAATGGGCATAATAAACATTGATTAACTGCATCTCATAGTCGTAATTCTTCCGCATATTCATCAAGAAAATATTTTTTGATTGACTTACCATCTTCTCGTTCTGGTGTTGCCGTTAATCCAAGTATTTGTTGTGGTTGAAAATAATTAAAAACTTGGTCAAAGGTAGCAGCAGCAATATGATGTGCTTCATCAAAAATGACCACATCAAAATGATCTACAGCAAACTGTGGCAAGCGAGTTGCCATAGTTTGAATTGTTGCAAAGACATGCGTTTGATTCTGTGTTACTTTGCCCTCATACATTACTTCCCCAAAAGTTTGATCCATTAGGACATTACGAAAAGTTTGCAATGCTTGGTCTAAAATTTCTTTTTGATGAGCCAAAAATAACAACTTCAAAGTTTGATGATTATTTTCTTGTAATTGGTGTAAATAATCAAACGCAGCAACAACAGTTTTTCCAGTTCCCGTTGCCATAATTACTAAATGTGCTTTCTTGCCACAGCGCCGACGATATTGTAATTTTGCCACAATTACTTTTTGAAAATCATATAAATATTTCCGAATGGTTAAAATTTCAGTTGCAGTATGATTAAACATTGTTGCAATTCGCAGTGATTGATTTTGACTAATTCGTTCTAATAAATAATTACGTGCTATTTCATCATTAAAATCAACTAAAACTTCATTTCATAAATGTTCAAATTCAGCAATTATTTCCGTAACTAAATTAGGATTATTTTTTGCTGTTAATTTAATGTTTCATTCTCGCCCAGTAACCATTCCTTTATAAGTTAAATTTGAAGAACCAAGAATGACAGTTGAAATACCATGGAATCGTTTAAAAAGCGAAGCTTTAATATGAATTCGTTCACTTCGTTTTTCTAGATTATCTTCAACTTTGATTTGGATATTATCATAAGTTGTCACTAACCGGGTCAATTCTAATAAATTATTGTATTCTGCTAAATCATCAAAAGTTGTCGTAATAATTCGAATTGGAATTGGTTTTGGTTTAACAATGCTTAATTGATGTTTCAATTTTATTAATGATTGCCTTTGAAATAAAAGGAAAGACAAAGCACACTTCATCAGCAGTACACATTTCATTATTTAATTCAACTAATAATTTTTGCTGATTTTGATTTGTAAAAAACTTTTCTCCCATTTATTTTCATCTCTCTTCTGGTAATTATTAACAAAATAAGTAATTATAAAATTATTTACTGAATAGTTATAATGTCAAATTGATTTAATCATGTAAAACATTATTTTAATTAAATAATATCAGTTTCAATTTTTGAAAGAATATCTTGAATAATATTATCAAACTTTCCGGAAAATTCTACTGTTGTTAAGGCCATTGTTTTATCATTTCAACTTTTAACTAAATAAGATTGAAATAATAATGTTAAAACCCCTTCATCAGCATCAATTGCTGGAATGGTTGGTGCTTTTCCTGCTAAAATAAATAAATTTTTTCGAACTTGTGGCGTTAAAATTGCTTTAATTGCCCGTTCAGATGTACCACCAACTAAAAATTTTTCTTCAAATAAATTATCTTGTAAATTAATATAATTTAATGGATTAAAAAACTTGGTTGTTACCCCTCGCGGTTGGATTGTAAATTGCGCTGTTAATTTGTGATATGGCTGGACTGTCAAAATTGGAATACGATAAAATTCTTCCTTATCAATCTTATTGTTAATTTTAGTTGGAACCTTATGAGTAATTGTTCCAAAAGAAATATTGCCACTAGAATAAGTTAAATTAAAAACAAAATCAATTTTAGTGTTATTATTAAAATTAATTAAGTCTGTTGGTAATGGTTTAAATATTTTAGTAATCCCTAATAATGTTAATTCAGAAGTAAAATATTCGCCTAATGCTAAATTATAAATTGTTACTAAATCAATTTTATCCATAATTTTATCGGATAATTTTAATAATCGTGTTCATTTAACAATATAATAACAAACTATGATAATTAGCACAATTCCAATTAAGAACATTAAAATAGGAATTCATATTAAAGTTATTTTAATATTTTTTACTACAAATAAAATCATAATAAAAATTCCCATAATACTAAAAAAGGGTCCTAAAAACATCATTCAACGAATAATTAATTGTAACCGTTTCCTTGGAGGTTGAAAGGAAATATTATTATGGTAATATTCTTGCAATTGATCATTAATAATTTTTCGACTTACTATTTTTCAATCATTATTTCTTAACTTTTCAATCATTTTAGTTTCCTCTTCTATTGCAATAATTTTTAATATGAAATTTCTTTTGATAGTAAAGTTATTTTAAAAGTAAACTTGCTAGTAATTAATGAACTATTTTCATTAGCCAGCACCGTAAATTCAACAATTTCTCCCGGTTTTTGTTTATCAGTACTTTTGTCATGATTATTAGTAATTTTAAAATCATCATTTGTCACAATAATTGAAAATATTGTTTGAATTGCTTTTATTACTTCGCTTATTAAATTAGCATTTTTGTTTAATTCTTGATAATTAGCATCCGGATTTGCAATCAAACCAATTTTTGTTATCGTAACTAAACTTATATCTAATTTTTGTAAATCAACAATAAAATTAGAACTTCCTTTAATTAAATTACTACTTTCTGTTGCTTTAACTGTAAAATGTACTTTTTGACTTGGCGCCTGTTTTTTCTTAACTTCTTGATCATTTGTAACAACAAAATCGTTTGTTGTAATTGTAATTTGTAATTTATTATTAATTGTGCCAATAATAGCATCTAATATTTCTGGATTTTGGTTTAACGCTTGATATGTTAATCTTGGATTTGGAATAATTGACATTTTGTTAATTTCCACACTAGAAATATCTTCGCGTGCTAATAAAGTATTACTAAAAGTAAATGAGCCTTGAATTAAACTACTACTTGCTGTAGCAGTGACGGTAAAAGTAACAACCATATTAGGAACTTGTTTGTCTTGAGGAACTTGGTCATTTGTTAAAATAAAGTCATTATTCGAAGCAGTAATTGACAAGCGCTGATTAATAGCATCCCGAACTGCTTCTACAATTTCCACCTCATTGTTTAAAGCGGCATATGTTTTTTCTTCATGTGCTGCTAATTTTAAATCATTAAGAACTACTGTTTTAATATCCTGTTTATTAACATCGGTTACTTTAATATTAACTTTGTAAGTACCACCTAAAATAAAACTTTCTTGTACTAAATTTTGTTGATCAAATTGAATTGTTTTATCAGGGGGCGCTAATTTAATAATAATATTAATAATTTTATCACGAGTAACAGTTGTTGTCTTGTCATTATTAATATTTTTATTATTATATCAAATTTCATATTTAGCAATTTTAACTGCGCTTGGATCTTGTTTTAGATTATATCGAATTTGCATAAAAGTATGAAGATTATTAAGAATTTCAGGTCCTGTCTGATTAGTATTAATTTGAAATGTTTGTAAAATATTTTTTTCATATTGTTGTGGCGGATTACAAGCAATTAAATTAAAACTAGTTGGCATTATAATTCCCAAACTAGTTAACATTAATAATATTTTTTTCATTAATAATCTAACTCCTTTTGTTTTTTACACATTATTCTAAGTTAATTATAAACAAAAAAAAGAATTAAAAAAGTTTTCAATTAAAAATTGAAAACTTTTTCATTATAAGATTATCCAATTATTACTCATGCTCATCTGAGAATCACAAGTCAAAACGAGATTGACCATTCGTTTCATAAGCAATTTTGGCATTAGTTTTTGCTGTAACTTTAAACTTAACATTAGTAAAACTCAATTTAAAGTCTACAGCAGTTAAAATTTGGGTTAAGTTAGAAGTCTTATCTTTCCCAATAATTGCTCTGAAATTTTCTCACTTACCATCTTTTTTAAATTGTAATTTAACCGTTCCAGCGCTCATTGTAACATCATTACTTCTTAATTCCGTATTACTTACTCCAAAATCACGTAAAATATTAGAACCAGCATAAATCATCAATTGTGGACCTAAGAAAAAATTAATTTTAGGAAGAAAACCAGCAAGAAAAGTATTAATTCCTTCTCATGTACTTGGTTGAACAAGATTCGTGTTAACAGCATCAATTCCTTCATCACCTTTTGAAGCAAAAATATCTAAAATGCTTCCAATTAATAACGTTGGTTTTAGCTTAAGTCAAGTTTTAATTTTGCTTTGGTTAATTTCACCGCCAAACAAAGGCACATCTAATGAGAATCGATATTTACTATCCGTTTCTTTGTAATCATTTCGATAACCGGTTAAAGCATGAAATGCTAAACTATCTAAATTTGTATTAGTATTTTGATAAAAATATTCTGTTTCACCAAAAGTACCTTTAATATTTTCTTTTAATTGTTCATTAACTGGTGAGAATAAATATTGTATTAATGGTAAGACTGTATTATGCGTTGATTCAATTTTTTCTTTTCCTTCTCTAATAAATCATTGCAATAAAGCAATTAAATCAGGAGCCATATTATGTAAAAGGTCTTTAACTGTTCCTTTTCCAACAAGTGTTTGGTCAAAAGAAATATCTTTATTAAGATAACCACTAATATCAAATTTTAGAGTATTCTTAACATTCTCAACAATACGATTTAATACTGTATCAAATTTTTTAAGAAAATCTGGTTCATTAATTTTAGCTAAATCAATGTCCATAATTTCTTGCTCTGGTAAAGGTAACAAACTAATAAAAGTATATAAATCAGCAAAAGTTATATTTACCCCTTGTATTAATGGTGGTAATGGTAAATTAATATTTTGTAATTTCCCACTTGTATTGTCAATTTTATTGACAGTATTTTTTAAAAGAATTAACTCATTTGTAACTCATTGAATTTTAACATTGAATTGTTCTTTGTCTTTTTTGAAAATACTAACACTAGCAGTTCCATTAACAACATCTAAACCTTTTTTAGTATCTTGCTCTTGTAAAATATTTAAAGTATTAACTTGTGCTATTTTTTCATCTGAATGATTATTATCAATAATTTTTGGTTGCACAAATGTTGCATCATTTGTAACAGTTAATTTATAACTTCCTAAAGTAACACTACTACTTAACTCTGCTGTTAACTGTTCGCTTGTTACATTTGATGATGAAGCAAAAAATGGTGTTTCAACATATTGTGACAACTCTCGCTTAATATTTTCAAGATTTGCATCTTCTTTTTTAGTAGTACATGCTGTAATCAAAGCAGCATTTGACCCAACTAATGAAATAGCTCCTAAAAAGGCTAGTAACTTTTTCATTTTCTTTCCTCCTTATTGTAGTTCAGTTTTGAATAAAATAAAATATAAATTTAATATTCATTTAAATTATAGTTAAAAAACCGTATTGTTATTTAAATATAACAAACGAACATATCTACCTCAACTAAAATTTTAAACTCTTTTTTATCTGAACAAAGGATTAAGAAAATTTATCAGAATTACTTTTAAGAGTTGCTAAATAATTTATACAAAATTAATGTGCTCATTTGAGGTATATTAATTTTACTCTTTTACAATTTATTATGCAAATGTTTAATAGAACTAAATTAATCACGAATTACTAATTCATTTTGAAGTTTCATTACTTTTTCTGCTCCCAAAACTCGATCAGCAATTGCTAAAGCAAAATTCATTGTTGAACCAACTGAAGCACCAGTAATAATATGACCATCAGTAATAGCAGCCATTTCATTATTATAAATTGCCTTGTCCATTCCTTCTGTACATCCAGGATAACTTGTTGCTTCTTTATTGTCTAAAATTCCTAAATGCCCTAAAATTTGGGGCGCTGCACAAACTGCAGCAATTGTTTTCTGAGCATTATTAGCTTTTAATAATCAATCTTTTAACATCTCATTTTTTGCAAGATTATCAACACCAATTCGACCACCTGGTAAAATAAAACCATCATAATCTTCATATTTAACATCTTCAATTAATTTATCAGCTTTAATCGTAACATCATGCGATGAGACAACTTCTAATGCTTTGGTAATACTAATTAATTCTAACTTAATGCCTCCTCGTCGTAACACATCAGTTGTAATAATTGCTTCACCTTCTTCAAAGCCTGTTGCTAAAAACAATGCAAATTTCATAAATAACACCTCTTTTCTCTTGGTAATTATAATATAATTTTATATAATTGTTAAGAAAAAAAGGAAAAGGTGTTATGCATGGGATTTTTCTCAAAAGTAATTTATAAATTTCATCGAACAAAACATAAACGAAATAAAAAATATTATTTGTTAAAAAATCGTAAATCATTAATTGTTAATAGTATTCCACAAGACATTAATATTCATGTAATTAAAACTTTTCGGGAAAAATTCACAAGTTTAATTCAACCAAATGATATTACAATGAAAGATGGATATTTATTACGTAAAGTACGTGGTTTTAATAGTTTTGGAATTTTTTATCAACTTGATGTCATTTTTTGTAATAAAAACTTTGAAGTTATTCACACAATTCAAAATTTTGGGCCACAAAAAATGAGTCATTATTTTCCACAATGTTATTTTGTCTATTGTCTTGCTCCTGGGATGATTAATTTTTTAAATATTAAACCAAACGATATTTTACGAATTATTTAATTTATCATTAATATTTTTAAAACTAAGTTATAATATAAATAATGTTATGGTTAAGGAGGAAAAACAATGGCAAAAATGAAATATGCAACAATTAAAATTACTGTGACATTCCAAAAAGTAATGATTTGAATTTCTGGGTTATGATTATTTATCTTAGCAATCTTAAATTCTTTTCCAAACGTTAATGTTAACACAAAACTTTTTGTTCACAATAATAATGGTGATAATGGTGCAATTATTTTGATTACCGCTTTCTTATTTATTTGTGTTGCAACCTTTATTCGTCATAAAATTGCTAAATTAGTTGCCGGAATTATTTTTATTACTATTGCAATTATTGGAATGATTGGCGCAATTATTACTTCAACAAAAGAAGTTTCAACATGAGTAATTGTTGTTGGTGAATTAATTGCTCTAATTGGTGCGTTAATATGATTATTAGAAGGAATTGGAGCAATTCGTGTTAATAAAGCAAACGCAGTAAGTACAACAAGTAGCAACAAGTAATCATTATAAAAATAAAAAATGTTTAACTAAATTTAGTTAAACATTTTTTATTTATAAGCATTATTCAAGATCAAGGTCTTCCTCTTCTGCATCAATCACTTCACTATAAAATTTCCCTAATGACTGATTTTTATTATGACGGTCTTCTTGTTTTCCTTTAATTTTTCGTAATTGTTCTTCAACTTTATATAAACTTTGATCAACTGCCTTATAAAAATCACTATTGCGAACTTCTGCTTTTAAAAAATTATTTCGCCCTCTAATATCAATTGCAGTATGAATTACAATATTATTTTCTTTCGTAAATTCAATATCAACATGAACAAGGTCATTTTCATTAACTTGTTGATATTTTAATAATTTATTAAAAGTATCAACTAAATGTTGGTCCATTGCATCAGTAATAATAATATTTTTACTACGAATTTTGTATTCCATAAATATTCGCCTCATTTCTATATCATTATTATAACAAAACAAAAGATAATTCTATATTTAAACAAAAAAAAGAAAAAAAAGGTAAAATTAATAAAATTTTTAACCTTTATCATCCAATAAGAAAAAATCAATATACTCATTTGTTACTTCTTCTAATGTTATTTTTTCAATTAAAACTTTGCTAGCATTAATTTGACTAATTTTTTCATTATATTGTTTAACTAGTTCAACTAATGGCGCATTAACTTCTTTTAGTAATTCTTGTAATTCTAACATTTCTTTAGTTGAATAATTTTTTTGTTCTTTAATTGTTAAATATACACTTCGTGCATTTATTTCAACTGGATTAATAATCTTACTATATTTTTCTGATAAATTATATTGTAAAATCATTGTATCAATTCGAAACATAAATCGATTTAAAATTTCATCAATATATTTTTCCAATAAAGCATGTTGAATTAAATTTTTAAAATCATTCCTATTTTTAATTTTACTATAATTATGTTTTGACTTTTCTTGTAAATGCTGTATCGACTGCTTTTTTTGTTTTGCTAATTCATATAAATGACTAATTTCTTGATCAAGCTGAATTTTTAATTTTTTTAAAAGTTCTAAGTTTTCAAGGGTGAACTTTATTAGAAAATCAGTATTATCTTCAATCAGTTTATCATCCATGTTACTTGCTCCTTAAATTATTATTACTATTTCCACTAAGTATAATTATACTTTAAAATGCCTTATAAAACAAGTATTACTAAGGTTCATAAAATTAAAAAGATTTAAAGGTGATATTTTAAAATACGACTTTAAATCTTTCCTATAACATTAATAATTAACCTTATTAATTATTATTAAATTTTCTTTGTCTTTTAACCTTTATACTGTCAAAGTTCAGCGATTAAACCGGCTGCCATATTATCATTAGTTTTAGAAATTCCTTTTCCTGTATCACTAGCATTTGGTTTAATCAAAATTAAATCATTATAGTCGTGTAAAAATGGCATGTATTTTTGACCAATTCGTCCACCATCACGATCATTAATAAATGAGAATCCGCGGTTAGGATTTCTTAAGGCTCATACAGAATTATTATTTGCTGAATCATGTGCATGTTTTCCAACACTTCCTGATGTTACTCCGGCTGTACGACCTGCTATTAATGTATGTCCTTCAGTCATATTTACTTTAACTCAACCCGAAGGCATTTTAGAACCAACTGGCATTCATTTATATTCACCAATAATTCATTTTTCCTTATTTAATTTATCTTCTAAATTATTAATAATTTGATTTTGTTTTTCTTCTAAACTTTTTATTTTTTCATCAATGATATTTGTTATTTCAATTAAATTTTTGCTATTTTCTTCACGTTCTTTTTCTCCTAAAGCAATAATTTTTTGATCAACTTTTATTTCTGACTCATTAACTGCAGCACTAATTTTCTCATCAACATTCGCTGTTGAATCCTTAACTGCATTAGCAATTTTCTCATCAACTTTTATTTCTGACTCATTAACTGCAGCACTAATTTTTTTATCAGTTTCATTTTTAAAATTATTTAATTGATTGTTAATTTCATTGATACATTTTTCTTCTGAAGCTTTAATTTTTTTATCAGTCTTGTCTTCTAATTCTTTTAACTTTGCTTCTGCATCATTATTACTTCATGGTCATTCCATAATTTTATTTTTCCTTTCTTCCATTTTTTAAATAGAAAATAATAAAAATGAAAAACATAATTAAATATAAATTTATGTTATTAACAAATCTAATTTTTATAAATTTATTTAATGTTGCACATATTATGCAGAGGACTTTGGGTTTGGGTCTTGTTAAATTTAAATTATTTATAAAAATTTATTATTATATTTTGGAAACTATTTAACACAAAAAAACATCTAAATTTTATTTGTTAATTTATTCAATTATATTTAAATTATGTTTTTAATCGTAAATTGATTCATATTAATTTAATTAAATTAAATTAACATAATCAATCCAAATTGATATAAACGATAATTACATCAGATATATATCAATCTAACTCTTATTAATTTCATTATATAGTAAAAATAATAAAAAGCAATTTTTTTTAAAATAAAAACCACTTTATCTGATTAATTTTTACCAACTAAGTTAACTAGATAAAGTAGCATTATATTATTACATTATTAAAAATTAAAATTATTTATTATTATAGCATCAAGGATGCGCTGGTTGTAAATTTTCTAAAGCGTTATTGGAAAGATTCCCATCAATATAGTCAATAGTTCAAGAATAATCTTTATCAGGTTGAATATCTTGATATTGAGCTTTTAGCATTAATTGGCCACAATATTTGCACGGTGCTTCTTGAAAAAGATCATACTTACTATAATCTTTATGTTCAAAATATTTTTGGACTTTATTCATTGCATATGATTTTCAAATTGAATTTCTTTCATATCTTCCTCATTTATGATTTGTATGTTTCATAAAAACCTCCATAATTCTTTTTTTATAAAAAATGTTACTAATTTTTTATTACTTAATAAGTTTCTTCAAAGAAATACGGAAACATGCTTCTTTAAATATAAATTTTTATAAATCTATGATAGTATTTTAATTGCATTTTTTAAGTTTAACATAATTAAAGTAACAATTAAGGTAAAACAACATTAATTGTTAAAGTTACATTATTTAAATTATATTTCTACTTTTAAATCGATTTAAATCAATATTAATTAATATAATCGATTTAAATTGATATAAACGATAATTACATCAGATATATATCAATATTATTATTTTTATTATATAACAAAAATAAGTAAACAAGACACTTTAAACAAAAATATATAAATTTTATTATAAAGGTGGTGCCCGTACTTTTTGGAAAAATTTAGTATCCTTGATTTTATGCACAATCTTACTTAAAATTAATTGTTTTAGTTTACTTAATTTTGCTGAAAAAATAATAATTAATAGTCGCATTTTAAAAGCATAGGCTGTTTCTGACTCCTAAAATATAATATATAAATAATATATTAAATTCCAGTAAATATTAAAACGTAATGACGAATTGATCAAATTAATGTTACTATTTTGAATATTATTTTTTCTCCTTAAAATCTTTTTAATTCAACGCAACACTATTTTAATTCTCCTTTAAAATATAAACACATTAATCCTAGTTAAAAAAAGTTTTACAAAACTAATTGCAAAACAATTTTAATCTTTACTAACAGAAATTAACGAACTAAAAATATTTGGTGGTGCTTTAGGTAAATGTCGTTTATGTTCAGAACTTTGATTTAATTGTTTAATTCGTTGTGCAATCGCTGTTGGAACTGATTTTCCTTGTAAATAATAATCTAATTGTTGATAAGTAAACCCTAATTCTTTTTCATCAGTTTGACTAGCTCATAATCCCGCTGTTGGTGGACGTGAAATAATTGCTGATGGCACACCTAATAATTGTGCTGCTTGCTGAACTTCCGATTTTAGTAAATGAATAATAGGGACTAAATCAGCAGCACCATCACCATATTTAGTAAAATATCCGACATGTCATTCATCAGCATTATCCGTTCCTAAAACCATATAATTGTGACTTTGTGCTAAAGCATATAAGGTTGTCATTCGTAACCGTGGCTTTATATTAGCGAATGCTAATTGATGAGGTGGCAAAGCTAATGTTGCAATTAAATTATCATATGTTCCTGTTAAATCAACAAGATGATTTTTTAATTGATGATTATTAACTAACAACTGTGCACATTCTTGATCAAAATAGTCAGAATGACAAGGCATTATAACTGTTAAATGTTGCTCAGGAAAAGCTTGTTTTGCTAATAAACTAACAACAGCCGAATCAATTCCACCTGATAAACCGACAATAACCCCTTGGCAGTGGGCTTTTGTCACTTCTGATTTAATTCATTTTACTAAATAACTTAAATATTGGTTTAATTCTTTCATTATTATCCATCCCATTCTAATTCGTAATCAAAAATGCGAACAATATCTCCTGCTTTTGCTCCTTTTGCTCGTAACTTTTCAAAAACTTTTAAATCTTGTAATTTTTTATTAAATAATAATAAATTATCATAAGTTGTAATTGGTGTTTTATGATAAGCTTGATAAACCGCTGCTCCCGATACTTTTCAAACACCATTGCCAAGATTAACAACTTCCACCTCTTCTTCAATTGGCGTGGTATATTTATATACTTTATAATCTTCTTCCGTTGATACTGGTTCGTCTAATTGCCATAATGCTTTATTATCCTTAATTTTTGTCAGAACTGTTCCAATGTGATTTATTAACAATGATAAATTTTGATTCATTAAACCACTAACTCCAATAATTTCGGCAGTTGGAATTTGGGTTTTAAATTTAATTAAATTTTTTGCTGCAATGTCAAGATCCATTTTATTTGCTACAATAATTTCTGGTCGTAGTTCCAATTTATAATTATATTTTTTTAATTCTGTTTTAACATTTAAATAATTTTGATAAACATCTTCTGTTCCATAATTTCCTGACATATCTAAGACATGGACAATCAATTTACAACGTTCAATATGCCGTAAGAAATCATGGCCTAGCCCCTTACCTGCTGCTGCGCCAGCAATTAATCCTGGTAAATCCGCCACAACAAAACTATGATGGTTTTGATCTTGGACAACTCCTAATTGCGGAGTTAATGTTGTAAATGGATAATCAGCTATTTGCGGTTTAGCTTTTGAAATTTTTGCTAATAAAGTTGATTTACCAGCATTAGGTAAACCAACTAAACCAACATCAGCTAAAACTTTTAATTCACAACGAATCTCTAATGTTTCGCCTAAATCACCAGCTTCAAAGATAGTTGGCGCTTTATTTTTAGAATTAGCAAAACGAGCATTGCCACGACCACCTTGGCCACCTTTTGCTAAGACAATTTCTTGCTGATGAGTAGTAATATCGCCAATAATTTCATTTGTTTTATTATTATAAATTAAAGTACCTAACGGAACTTTAATATACTTATTAGCAGCATTTTTACCATGCATATTTTTAATGCTTCCATTTTCACCATCAACTGCTTTAATTTCTCTTTGATATTTTAAATCAAGTAATGTATTCATTCCTTCATCGCCAACAAAAATAATGCTTCCACCATTACCACCATCACCACCCGAAGGGCCTCCTTTTGGAACATATAACTCACGATGAAAAGCAACGGCACCATCACCGCCTTTTCCTGCAAATAATTTAATTGTTGCGACATCAATAAATTTCATTATATACCCTTTTCTCGTTGTATCATCATCATTCAGTGCACTTAATAAACTATTTAAGAATTAATTTGACATCCCCCTGTTCAACACTGTTAAAACCAACAGAACAATTGTTTTTGAAATTTCATACCATCTGAACCCATTGCATTTTGAACAAAATAATTTAAACCTAAAATGTTATCTTTGCGTTTCTTAACTTAATAACCTCTAATTCTTTATAACTTATTATTAAAAATTGTAAAATCAGTAAATGGTGGAGCATCAACAGGAGATAAAAATAACTTTTTATCATATTCTTTTCTTTTGGTTGGATTTGATAAAATGTTATATGCTACTGGAATTTCATAAAATTTAGTTTCTGTATTTTTTATTTTTTCAAAATTAGTAGTAGAAGATACTTTTAGTATCTTATAATAATTTTTTGCACTAATTCTCCTTATATTTAAAAAATTTATTAATTAAGTTATATAAATTTATTTTGATAAGTAAAGAAACTTACTTTAAATTTTTTTCTTTAATTCTTAAATAGTTTTTATATTTGGACATATTATATTATAACAAAATTTAAATATTTTAGGAGTTATTTAATCCTTAAAAAAGAAAAAAACAATTAATATTGTTTTTTAAGGAATGTTTTTAAAAATAAATTATAATTTTAAATAGTTACTATTTTTTAATTCAACAATAATTTTCTGGCAAAGATTATCAAACTGTGAATAGGAAAATGAATATCAATGCACATTTGTTAATTGGTGTTTAAACCATGTGATTTGTTTTTTAGCATAAACTTTATTAGCTTGCACCATTGCTGCTAATGTTGCTTCATATGAAAGCTCACCTTTTAAATAACGAATAATTTCTGAACAACCAATAATTTTCATACTTTGCTTTGTTAAATCATAATTACAATATTTATATGCTGCTTCAACTTCAGCAAATAAACCTTGCTCTGTTAACCGTAACACCCGATCAAATAAATATTGATGCAGTTCTGCTTTATCTGGTAATAACCCAATAATATATGGTTCAATATATCATTCATTTCGGTGATGATCATTACTTGATTTTAATGTTCCTGTTTGTAAATAATATTCTAATGCCCGCCAAACTCGTTTTCGGTTATTAGGATGAATTTTAGTACTCTCTTGTGGATCAATTGTTGCTAATTTTTCTCATAAAGCATAATTTGAAACATGTTCATATTCCTTTGTTTTTAATAAATCACGACCCTGATCAGAAAATTGGTAATTCTTTAATAGTGCATTAATATATAACCCACTACCACCAACAACAATTGGAATTTTATTTTTACTTCATAATTGGGCTAATATTTTTCGTCCCTGCTGTTGGTACATCTTAATGGAATAATTATCATTTAAATCAATTGTTGATAATAAATGGTGTGGAATTCCAGCTTGTTCAGATGGTGTTACTTTATTTGTTGCAAGATTTAACCCATTAAAAATTTGGGTTGCATCAGCATTAATACATTCGCCATTAAAACGCTGAGCGATTTTAATTGATAAAGCAGTTTTACCACTTCCTGTTGGTCCAACAATTAAAATAACTTTTTTCGCCACCATCAAAACCTCACTCATCTCTTTATAAATTTTATCGGATAATTTATTTTTTTCAAATTAAAAAACTAACATTCAACTGTTAGCCTTTCATTTATTTTTAAGATAACCCTGAACCGCTTTAAGTGCTTGGGTGTAGAGTTACTGATTTATATAGCGGTTAATAACCCCAAACACACCTTAACGTTATAATAAACGTAGAAAACTGTCCTTGCGGACAATTACATTTTATCACATTTTATTTCTTTTTAGCAAAAATAACAAATCTAGTTTATTCAATTCCTAATAAATTAGAAATTACAAAACTTCCAATTAAATAACTAGAAACTGTTCCATAAATATTTGCAACAACTAATTTAACTCCAATTTTTTGTTCAATTGGTAAAATTGGTAAATTTTCAAAAAGATTCTCATTACTATTAACAACAGGATGCGCATCAACAAAATGTTTAGTTCATTTTTCAGGATCTCAGACCGTAAAAGTTAAAGTAATTCCTGCAATATCAGGACTAATAATATTTTGAATATTTTCCTTATCATCTTCAGTGCTATATTCCTTTCAAATATTTTTTAATTGAACATCATAATTTGTTTGCACTTTTTGTAAGTAAGCATTAAGTAAAACATGATAAAAAATTCCTTGATCAAATTTTGTCTCCTCATCATAATTCTTACTATTAGGATTTAAGGTTCATGAATGCGCATCTTTAAATCAATCTTTTACATTTTCACTGCGAAGTTGGTCAACATATAATCAACGTTTTTTGTTATATAAATCTGATTTTTCTGAAATTGGATTATCATAATAAGATACTAAAGTTTCTAAATCCGTTACTGTTTTATTTTTACTTTTTTGATCTAAATATCAATTATATTTCTCAACAACGGTTGGTCAAGGCTGACTTCTTAAATCTTGTGATGATAGTAAACTTTTTTTCATATATTCTAAACTATCTTTTGATAAATTTTCTTCGCTATGAATTTTTTGTAATTGCGACATAGTTCGTTGCATTTGTTTTAAAATATCTTTGTTCTCAATATTAATATTCATAATATTTTCTTTTGGAAAAAAGGTTGGTTTTACTCATGTATCAAGATTATAATCGAATAATGTAGCAACCTTACTATTTTCACCCAAAACAAGCTTATTAATAGTTTTTTTAGTATTTTCTGAAATTTGATTATCTGAAATATAAGGTAAATCAGGGATTGGATTACATCCAATTGTGTATGTTACCGGAGCAGCTAAGATGCTAATTGCAGCAAAGACACTGAACAATTTTTTCATTCCTATTTATCTCCTTTACCAAGAATTTCACGTTTGGTATTGTGTAATTACAAATAATAATATATTATTTTTATTAAAAAAACAAGATTAAATTATCTTTTTTCTCAAATTGGATGAACTTCGTGAACTTTCATCATTGCTGTCTTAATAATTTTATCACTTTTAATATTCATTGGTTTTTGAAACTCTTTTTTATTGTCTGTTTTGGTAACCCCTTGGACTGCTGCTTTTCAATCATTTAATGTTCCTCGCCGAGCTTTTGCATTTTTTCAATGCATTGCTAAGCAATTATTAACTTCTAATTTACCGCCTTTCTCTAGTGGCATTAATGGTTCAATAACTCATCCAAATTCTGTTTCTTGATTTAATTCTCCCATTTTAATAAAAGCTCCTGCAATATCACGACGATAAAGTAAATTATTACGACCACCACCACGAGCAGTATTATCTCAAATTGCACGAATTTCTGGCTCTGATAATTTTGAAAGATATTGTTTTTTCATAAGTAATCCCCTTTTTAAATTAGTATTTTTTAACTAACAGAAGTAATTATACACTATTTTATGTGATTTTCAATCTCTTAAGCAGCCAGAACATTATCCTTCTTGTTAAAAATAAAAAAGATAATATTTTATTATCTTTTTTAAATCAAATATTTTTACAATAAAAAATGTCTCTCAAATCTTAGATTGTCCAGGATAATCTTATTTTTCCATCCCAATATCATCGGTAACTTCAACTTCAATTTGCCCTACTGGTTTATTTACTGGATCTTCTTTTTTGTGCAATAAAATACTATTAGCATCATTAAGTAATTCTTTGTATTTATTTCCTTGGTCTTTATTAACGAAGGGAACATTTTCATAAATTGGTGTTTCTTGCGAACATGCTAATGTTGGTGCTACTGATTCATTAACATTTTTTTTATTTTCTGAATTTGTTCAAAAACTAGGTGTTTGATAAAGTAAGTCTATTTGTTCAAAGTATTTGCTATTTATGCATGTATTTATTAATTCATTTACATCATTAGAAATCTTATTTGATATTTTATTAGTTTCAATTTTATTAAACCCAAGTTTTTTAAAAAATTTATTAATGCTTTTTTTAATTGATTTATAAGTTTTTTTTAATGCTCTTTTAATTTCTGCAGTAATTTCCATTTTGTTTTTCTTTCTTATTCAATTAAGGCAATTTATTTTAAAACATAATATTTATCTTTTAAAATCATATACGGTTTTTATTCTATAACATTTATTTTAAATTAGCAATAGAATTTAAATTTATCATATTAGTGAATAATTTAAGTTATTGTTTTATATAAAACAATAATAAAAAACAACTTATAGAGAAGTTGTTTTATTATTTTTACTTTTTGAAAAAATTAAGCAAGTTTAAATTCTATTAAAAGTAAAATTAGATTTATCAAATTTTTGCTTTTTTTGCTTTCATTTTTTATTACCTTGAGTATTAAATTTCTTTTTTGTATTTTGGTTCTTTTTATTATCTAAATATGAATCCTCATATTTAAAACTATTGTTTTTTTGGTTAAAAGCTGATTTTTTATGATTAGTACTAAAACTTTTTCTTTCTTGAGGTTTTTGTTTTAAATCATATGTTGTAATATCTAATAACTCGATCTTTTTCTTTTGGTATGCACCTAAATGCTGAATTTCTCTTAAATCATTACGATTTGAAACAATTGATATCGCTACACCAGTAGCACCAGCACGTGCTGTTCTACCAATTCGATGAATATAACTTTCTCGTTCTGTTGGAATATCATAATTAATAACATAATCAATATTATCAATATCAATTCCTCGTGCTGCAACATCAGTGGCAACCATAACTCGTACTTTACCATCACGAAATAAACGCATTGCCTGTCCTCGTTCATAACGACTTTTATCACCATTAATGATGCAACAAGGAATACCATTATTTGTTAACATTTCAGCAATTTTATTAGTAAAAACTTTTGTATTTGAAAATATAATGCTTCGTTTTGGTTGCAAATGTTTATATAATGCTATTAAAACATCTTCCTTATGATAAGATATTGCGTTAACATAATGCTGGCTAATATTATTTTGTTCAATAACATTTTTTGTAACAACAATTTCAACGGGATTAGTTTGATAGTTATTAGCAATTTCTAATACTTGTTTTGGCATTGTTGCGGAAAATAATAATGTTTGATATTTATTAGGAGCATTTTGAAATACTTTATCAAGGTCAGTTTTAAATCCCATTTTTAACATTTCATCAGCTTCATCTAAAACAATTGTTTTAATTTTATCTAATCGCAATGTTTTACGATTAATATGATCAGCAATTCGCCCCGGAGTTCCCACAATAATATTGCTTTTTCGTAAAGCATAAATTTGACGTTGAATATGTGAACCACCACAAATTAAGGTTGCATTTACTCCTTCTAAATAAGTTGCAAATTTTCGAACCTGTTCAATTATTTGACTTGCTAATTCATGGGTTGGACATAAAATAATCGCTTGTGGTTGTTTTAAGTGTGTATTTAAGTTTTGCAAAATTGGCAAAATAAAAGCTACAGTTTTACCAGTACCCGTATGACTTTTACCAATAATATCTTGATTATTAAGAGCAACTGGGATAGCTTTTTCTTGGATTTCAGTTAGGTTAGTATAACCCATTTTAGCAATCATTCGCTGTAATGCTGGGTATAAATTTAATGTATTAAAATTCATTTAGTCTCCTTTAAAATTTAGTATAAATAGTTTAGTTGTTTTTTTAACATTACAGCTGTTGAATTTACATATTAATATTATTTTAGATAACAGAATAAATTAAAGTTTAACAACTTACTAAGTATACCTTAAAAAAATAAGAAAATAAAGGATTTTTCTTAGAAATTAGAATGAATTCTATTAAAAATAAATAAAAAAAGCAATAAAAATTGCTTTTTTTATTTATTTTTTGATAAAACTCTTAAAATGGTCACCAATTTGTTAAAAAATGAGTTGTTGATGATGCTACATCTTTTGTTGTATTAGCAACTGAATTAGCAAAATTTTTCACTTCATCAGAATGATTATAAGCATAATAGCCAATTGCTCCAACGGCTGCTGATCCTAGTACTATTCCTGCCGATCCTGGTACAATTCCAAATAAGGCACATACTAAACCATTAGTAAATTCACCTATCACTTGTCCTACTATTCGTGGTGTTTTTTTTAACCCTTTATAAGCTAAAACTGCTCCTTTTTTAATTCCTATCTTAAGATTTTTACCTTGAGTTTTTATAAAAATTTTAAGATTTTTACTTTCTTCTTTGACAAGGGCTTTAACAGCTTTTCCTGCAGTTTTCATCCCTTGAAAAGTATTTTTACCTATTTTCTCAATATTTTTACCTTGGCCTTTCATAATTGTTCTTAAATGTTTACCTTGGCCTTTCATAATTGTTCTTAAATGTTTACCTTCTTCTTTCAAAAATGTTTCAGCAGTATTACCAATATTTTTTATACTCTGGAATCCACGCTTAATCACTTTTTTTACTTTATTAGTTTTTCTTGTAAAAAAGTTTTTAATCCCATTGTTTGATTTTGCTATATCTTTAATACCAGTTTCTGATATTTTTTCAACTTTACTTAGGTCTGTTTCAATACCTTTAGGAGGGATAATTTTTTTACCAAGACTTTTTTCTGTTGCAACATTTTTGTTTACAACAGCTTTTTTAGTTTTCTTAATTTTTCTACCAATTTTTTTACCGAAATCTTTAGCATCTTCTTTAACTTCTTTATATGCTTTTTTAGTGAAATTCTTAATTTTTTTAAAGATTTTAAAACCAGAATTAGTTTTAACCTTAACTGGTTTATTAGTTAATGTTAACGTTGGTTCAGCTTTTGAATTTAATAACGAGTAAACATTTGATGGTACTAATTCATTATTTGATATATCGCCAATAATATCTCTCATAATAAATTCTTGTGCTACAGTTCGATTTGAATAATTTAAAGCAGGAGTTTTCATTAATGTTCCGCTTAAACTACTGCTACTAAGTCCTAATGCCCCAAAAATAACTATTAGTTTTTTCATATTGACTTATCCTTTCTTATATAAAATTATCTTGTACTAAAAATTGTTATATTAAAAAAATAGTCAGTTTTTTAAATAATCTGTTGTTGTTGAAATATAATGTTTAACATCATTAACAGCTTTATTTGAAAAAGTTTTAACATCATCTCAATGTGTATAAGTATAATATCCACCATATATTGCTAAAGCAATGGCTACCGTTACTCCTATCGTTGTAGCTGCTGTCCCTAATGAACTAGTTAGAAGACCACTTTCAACTGTTTTTCCAATAATGTTACTTTCAAGAGCTGTCTCTGCAATGTTACTTTCAAGAGCTGTCTCTGCAATGTTACTTTCAAGAGCTGTCTCTGCAATGTTACTTTCAAGACCCGCTTCTGTAATACCACCCTCAACTGTTTCTACAATAGTATCTTCGCTATCATCTTCACCCATTATTGCATTAAAAATTTCTTGGAAATCATCCATTAAACTGCTTGATGATTCTTTAAGTTCTTCTAACATCTTGCTTGAATTAATCAGTGAACTATCCATATTATCAAGTTCATTTTTCATATTATCAACCGTAGTTGGATTTATATTTGTACTAAATGTATTAATTGCAGGTATTACACTGCCAATAGTTCCTAACGTTCCTAAAATAATTGTTGTGACTTTCATTTGCTTTATATCCTTTCTTAAAAATTAAATTAATATTAAAATAAGGACTTAAATATTATTTCTTTCTTATTTGAAGTTATATATATAAAAGGAATGGATAATTAATATTTTTTCTATTTTTTAAAGGAAGTTTTTAAATTTATTATTATTTTTAAAAGTTTGAAATATTATTTAAGCCCAATAACAAGGGAAGTGATACTTTTTTGTTAGTAAATTTAATTTTATTTCATTACTAATTTATAATTTTATTTTGTAATAACTTAGTAATAAAACTAAGATGGTTTTAATACCGCAATTGCTAAAAATTTACTTACCTACTGAATTAGCAACAAAAATGATTAAGAGATAATCTAATTACACAAATGTTAAAAACTTAAATGACTTTCTTTTAATTCATGTTAAAACTATTTGTTCTAACATTTAAATTAACTTTTAATAATTTTTAAAATATCATATGTTCTTAATTAACATTTTATTAGTGCTAACTAATTATTATATTATTTTGTTTACTTGAAAATTCTTTTTCATAGTTTTGGAAAAATAGATAATATAAAAGATATTACTAACTAGTAATAATTAATAGATTTAAGAAATAATTTTTTCATAGTTTTATCTTCTTTTTTAAATATTTAAAAATAATATTTTTTTTAAATCAGGAAGTAAAATTATATGTTATATTCAGAATAAGAAAATTTGAAAATACGAAATAATAAACTTCTAACTATCGTTAAACTTTTAGTTAATTACCTGATTCTTTTAACTATATTATTTAATAAACAAAATTTATAATATTATTTTGATAATTGATATACCCATCTTTTTGATAAAATTTTGGTAAAATAAATTTTTATAACAATACAACTGCTTAGTCTATTTATAACTTTTTTTAAGAAAAAAAACAAGAACATTTTAAAAAAAAAAAAAAAAACATAATGTAATAAAAACTACAATTGCAATAATTCATATTTATTACAAATAAAAAAACAATAAAGTAAACTTTATTGTTCTTAACTTATCATAATTAATATCTTATGATGGTGGATAAACATAGTCTTCTGGTTTAAACGAAATTCGATATTTATCAATTGGCCAAGGTGTATAATAAATATTGTTCGTTGTTTGGTTAACACCAAAACGGAATTTAAGTTCATCATATCACCCATAATGTCAAGTAAATGCACGGTCTTTACCAATGTCAACATTAAATTTGTTATGTGCTGTCACTCAGAACTTCCCAATATCAGGTAAAATTTTGATTTCAGGTTGTTCCTTAAATTCTCTTAAATAATCGTTTCAAATTGTTTGAAGCGATAAAGCAGGATTTTTTGCAAATTGGTTATTTAATTTTTCTCATTTTTTAATTGGTAAGAAAATAACACCTTCGGTATGAACACGAATATCTCACGTAATTTGAAAATATTTATAAAATGCAGCAATAATTCGTCCAAAGTTTTCAATCTTTTTAATCATCCCTGCTCGTGTTATTCCGACATTAATATAAATTGGTTTATTGTCATTTAATGCAATACCTGATAAAGGCATTCCCGCTACTAAAATTTTTGCTAAATTAACTTTAAACTGTCCTAATTGTAATTTTTCACCCGTAGAAGCAGTTAAAATATTTAATTTTTCACCATAAAATTCTAAGAAATTTTCGGGTGTTAACTTGTCTGGCGCATAACCAGTATTAACTCAAGCATATTTTTCATCATATGGTAAAACTGGCGTTACACCGTTTGTATCTGGATTAATAATTGAATTTAATAAAATTAAGATTTTTTCGTCACTAGCATAAGTGATATTTTCACCAAGTTCTCCCAATGTCTTGTCATCTTTTAAACCTTTTTCTAAGGCTTTTTGAACAATGGCATCTAACATACTATGATCATACGCATAATTTAAATCAAAATTATCATAAATACTTTTGAAATCTTCATGTTTATCAACAATAATATCACCTGACATTTTTTCATTAAAAAATTTAATAATTGAATTTGATATTTGTTCTACTACTGCTTTTAAAATTTTTTGCATTTTATCAATATCATTAGTAATAGTATATTGAATTAAAAATGGTACAACTGTTACTAATTTTTTAAATTTAATGCTAACATCAAATTTAAAGTCTAAACGAACTGCTTTTAAACCTTCTGGATTAATATATGCCAGTTTACCTAATTTTTCAACATCAATAAAATTTAAAATAAATTTCACACTATCTGGTTCAATATTCAATGGAAAACTATTTGGATAATAGTTTGAATATTTATTAGCAATTTCTCGATTAATATTATCAAAAACTGCCATAAAACCAGTCTTAAGAGTTGCTAACACTGGCGCAACCTTGCTATCTTTTTCCTTTAATACTTCCTTTTGGTGGTCATTTCTTACCATTGTAAATAAGTTTTCAAAATCAATACTTGGATAAAAATTAGTATCAATTAAAGTTTTTTCTGCTGTGTATTTTTGAATTGCATTTGATGCTGCTTTTGTTATGTCATTTAAAATTTTTAAATCTCCATTATAATCAATGTCATTTTCATTGTTATGTTGATTATTGTTTCAAGCATTTTTACAACTAATAACAGAACTAACACTAACAACACTAAAATTTGCAACCCCTAACATTGCTAATAGTTTTTTCATAGTTTTTTAAACCCTTCCTTTTTTTAAAATAGATATATTTCAAATATTTTATATATACTTTGAATATCCTACATATTCGAAATATCTTTTATGTTATTAAAAAAAAAAAAAAAATCAAGGGGCTAATAATTATTTTAAAGTATGTCTTTTTTAGCTCGAAAGAATTTCTAATTTATGGTGTGAATTAACACATATATAAGAAATTTTAATCTTTAGTTTGAATTAAATATGTATAATTTAATGAAGATTTTTGTGGAATAATACGAAATAATCGTTTTAAGAAACGATTTTTTCAACCAATAATTAAATAATTTTTTCTTTTTACTTTTAACGCTTTTGGTAAGGATTTTTTAATAAACTGTTCTAATGACATTAAACCTGGTAATGTTTTGTTGTTTTTAAAATCAGCATTTTTAAAAAAAGCAGTTTGTGTTGCCCCAGGGCAAACTGTAATTACACGAACAGGTAATTTTGTTTTCTTTAATTCAGTATTAATAGCAACAGATAAACTTAAAACATACGCTTTTGTTGCATAATAAGTTGCCATTCCTGGTCCAGGGAAAAAAGCAGCTAGAGAAGAAATATTAATAATTCGTCCTTTTTTCTTTGCAATAAAATATTGCGTAAAAAGTTTTGTTAAAATATGGACCGCTTGAATATTTAAATTAATAATTTTTAATTCATCTGCTAGAGGAATTGTTTCAAAAAGACCTTTTTTCCCAAAACCAGCATTATTAATAAATAAAACAATATGATACTGTTTTATTTCTTCAAAGAAAGCATAACAATTTTCAGAAATAGACAAATCATATGATAAAGCAATAATTGTTTGTTCAGGAAATTGTTGTTGTAATTCTTTTGCTCATTCTGTATGGCTAGATACTCCAATAATATGATAACCTTGCTTTAATAATCACTGACAATAACCATATCCAATCCCTGATGATGCTCCTGTTACTACAGCAAATTCTTTTTCCATTATATATCATTCCTTTCATTTCTTTAATTTTAATATTAAATAAAATAATATTTTTTAAAATGTAAATTAAATGCAAAATGTAAATTAAATGCACAGTAACAAATTTATTAACTCAATAATAACATAAAATAGTAATTGTTATAATTATTTTTAGAATTAACTATCAAAAATAAGTTGATTTATTTTATTCCACGTCATATTAAACTTTACAAAAAAAAAAAAAAAAGGTTAAAAAATTTAAACCTTATTTTCTAATTCCCAATGTTTCAATGATTGCTTTATATTCATTAAAATTAGTCTTAATTAAATATGCAAGCAAGTGTTTTCTTTGCGCTACTTTTTGCAATAAACTTCTTCTTGAAACAATATCTTTTCGATGTATTTTCAAGTGTTCTGTCAAATTATTAATATCTTCTGTTAAAATTGCAATTTGAACTTTTGTTGAACCAGTATCTTTGGCATTTTGACCAAACTTTGTAACTAATTCTGCTTTTTTTTCTTTTGAAACCATTACTATTTTCTCCCTTCATTTAGTGGCTTATTATGTTAAAACAAAGAATTTAAGAAAGGGTTATCTTAAATCAACGAAATAACAACCTTATTAATATTATGCTTTTTTAGCAAAAAAAGCAAGGGTATTAACGAAATCTTGCTTTAAAAGCGTGACCAATTCTGCTAAATTATTAATTTTAATATTTTCTCGAAGGTATTTTTTAAAATAAACAATGATTTCCTGCCCATATAAATCTAAATTAACATTTAGTAAATATGTTTCAACAACTTCTTTCCCTTCAAATAACCGATAAGATGTCATTGAGGGATAAAGTTTTCCTTGTGCTAATGTTTCTGTTATATAGACACCATGGGGCAAAATTACTTTTTGTGGCAAATAAATATTTGCCGTTGGAAAATTAATTGTTCGTCCTAATTGTTTTCCTGGTTTTACTTCACCACGTAGATTATAATCTTCATATAATAATTTATTAGCGGATGATAAATCATATTGTAATAAAAAATTTCGAATTGTTGTTGAGGAAAACAAATTATCTTGGCGAGTAATTAAATAAACATTTTCTTGACCAAAAAAAGCAATAATATCATTAAAATCTCCTTCACGATTTTTTCCAAACCGAAAATCAGAGCCAATGACAATTTTTGTAACATTAAATTGTTTTTTTAAAATTGTTAAAAATTGTTTTGCCGATAAATTTATAAATGCAGTAGTAATAGGCACTTCTAAATAATAATCAAATCCTAATTTTTCAACAATTTGTTGTTTTGAATGATTATCTACTAGTTTTGTATTTCTTTGTTGTAAAAAATCACTAACACTTTGTGACATCGTAAAAAATAATGTTGCAAGGTTATGTTGTTTTTTAATTTCCATTAAACGTGTAATTAATTTTAAATGACCTTGATGAAACCCATCAAATAAACCTAAACAAGCAACTTTTGCTTCCTTATAACTTGGCTTATTTCATACTAAAGTTTTCATTAATAATGATCGTCCTTCTCTCTATCATCTTGTTTTTTAGGCTCAATATGTGATCATAATCCACGTTGACAAGCATATACGTGTTTTCCAATATGTTTATAAATTGCTAAAACATTTTTATTTTTATCAATAATAAAAATAATTGGGTCAGTATGTTTAATAATAACAATCGGTTTTCCTTGTCGAATTTCTTCATCATGATGATAAAGTAATAATTGTTGGTTATTAGTAAATAAAGCATCATACATCGATATTAACTCATTAAAATTTACTGTTTCAGGGCTAATTGCTTTAGATAACAAAAAATTTCCTGATTGCGTGCGGCATAAAGCTGTAACAGTAGCAATAGTATTTAATTTTGCCGCAATATCAGTCACTAAACTTCTAATATATGTTCCCTTAGTACATAACACGCTAAATTTAATTGTATGATTATGAGCATCATATTTTTTTAATTTAATCGCCTTAATTGTAACAGTTCTTGGTTTAATTTTTACTTCTTTATCTTGGCGAGCATATTCGTAAAGTTTTTTACCATTAACTTTAATAGCAGAATATTTGGGTGGATATTGTTCATACATAAATCCATTAAATTCATTAAAAATTTTTTTTAATACCTTCTTCTGAATCTTAAATGGAGCCGTTTCATTAAGAACATTTCCAGTAATATCACCAGTATCTGTTTCAATAAATAAGCGCATTTCAACATCATACGCTTTATCTGCTGTTAACAAATATTCACTCATTTTAGTAGCATTATTTATTAAAACAACTAACAATCCTGTTGCTAATGGGTCTAATGTTCCTGCGTGACCAATTTTATTAATCTCTAATTTTTGTTTAATTTCTTGAATAACTTGATTACTTGTTTTTCCTGTTGGTTTATTGATTAAAAAAATACCATCATGCATAATAACCACCCCGACTTTCTGAAATATTATATCATTTTTTACTATATTCCTAACATTGATTAAAAAAGTACCTCTATTTTTGCCGTATTTTTTACAAAATTAATTGATTATTAAGAAAATATAGTTTATGATATTTATGTATGAAAAATAAGTCCTTTTGTGCTAAAATTTGTATTTTGTGGCAATATTTAAATCTAAAATAATCTTAAAGTTTGTTTTTCATACGTTTTTAAAAATTAATTGAAGTTTCTTATAGGCTGTTCATTTTTCTTCAATTAATTTTTTTATTTTGTAAATTGTAAATACAAGTGTAATAAATCTATTAATTTATAAAACCATAAAATAAAATAATGTTTTCTTGCCATTAACAAATCAACTTCTTTCTGAGTTGATTTGTTGTACTTCATATTACAATTTACATTTGCTTAAAACAAAAAAATACTTTTAAAATCTTGCAATTTCAAAAATGTATGTTATTATTAAAAATGTCTTAAGTAGACAAATAAGTAAATCAAAATAAGAAAATTGGACATGTTAGGTAATCTTTATTTTTAATAAAATAAAGCAACGAACAAAATAAATGCATTAAATACCTAAATGGCCTTTAAAATTAATAAAATATCTCAAAAAATTAAAAAATAGGACTGAAGTCCTATTTTTTATATTAATTTATTATCTTGTAAAATGGTAACTAACCCTTTAAAAAGTAAATCTTTATCATAATGGTAATTAACTAATTTTTTAATGTAAGTAGCATTACCTCCCGTTAAAATTACTTGTGGGTTTATTACTTCAGTTGCGAGTTGATTAACAAAAGCAGTAATTGCTAATAAATGACCATTAACTAATCCAATATTGATTGCTTGCTTAGTATTTTTTCCTAAAATAGCATTGTCATAAGAAAAATCAAATTTTTGTAATAATTGTGCTCGTTCAAATAAGGCTTCTGCTGCTGTTTCTAAACCTGGCATAATAATTGTTCCTAAGAGGGTGTCTTGTTTTAATAATGAAATTGTTGTTGCCGTCCCCATATTAACTAAAATAACATCTTGTTTAGGGAATAAAGCTAATGTTGCATATGAACCAACAATTAAATCAGCACCAAGATTACGAGGATTAGGAATCTCTGTTTTTAGTCGATCAGTGGCCAAATTTTTTTTAACTTGATAAAAAGGAATTTTTAAATCGACAGCCAACTGATAAAATAAATCATCTCACATTGGTCGAACTGAAGATAAAGCTAATAATGTAAGATCTGTTAGAACTAATTTTATTGTACTTAAACCAGCTATTATTTTTTGTCGAAAATTTTTTTCAGCAACTAATTCGCGACTAGCCATTGTTAAAAAAACAATAATCTTTTTTTGAGGATTAAGAATTGCAAATTTAATTGCTGTATTACCAATATCAACTAATAATTTCATTATTGTGTTTTCTCCTTTATTAATTCACTAATTGCTGCTAAAATTTCTTTTGCAATAATAATTTTGTTTTGACTAGGAATTTGTTGATGTCCTTTTTTTGTTAATAAAATGATTTCGTTTTGGTCAGCACCCATAGCATTAATTTGATTAATAATAATTAAATCTAAATTTTTTTCAATTAATTTTTGATGCGCATAATCTAAATCAAAATCATTTTGGGCACTAAAACCAACTAAAATTTGTTGCTGTTTTAACTTACCTAATTCAGATAAAACATCAATATTAGCAAGTAATGATACAACAAGTTGTGGATTTTTTCGTTTACTAATTTTTCCTTTCATAGGAACCGCAACTTGATAATCATTTAAAGCAGCACATGCAATAATAATATCTTGTTCTTTATATGCTTTTAACATTGCTGCTAACATTTCTTCGTTTGTAGTTGCTTTAACATGCTCATAATAAATTGGAAAATCACAATCACCAACAATTGTTGTTAATGAACAGTTTGTTCATCTTAATACAGTATGCAATGCATCTCCCATTTTGCCACTAGAATTATTTGTGAAATAACGAATATCATCTAAATATGTTTTTGTTCGCCCAAAATTAAGCATAACTTTTTTATCTTTTCACAAGTTTTTTCAATCTAAAAATTGCTTTATTTCCATTAAAACATCTTCTCATTCTCAAGCACGGCCAATACCAACCATATTGCAAGCAAGCATTCCCGAACGAGGCTCATAAACTTGATTCCCATCCGCTATTAATTGTGCTAAATTACGTAAATTAGCTGGTGATAAATACATCTTACTATTCATTGCAGGAAAAATCATTTTATAACTTTGAGTAACACTATATACTAAACTTGCTAAAGTATTTGTAAAACCATGAGCAATTTGAGCAATAAAGTTTTGTGTTGCTGGATAAACAACAAATAAATCAGCTTGCTCAGCAATTGTAATATGTTCTGATAAGTCTTTTTTATCATAATATTGTTTCATAAAAATTTCAGTTTTTGCTGTTGCTGGTCGATCCTTTAAAAATTTTAAAGCATCTTGTGTTAACAGTAATTCAACATCATATTCTTTTTTCAATGCTTCATATAAATGAAGTCCCTTATATGCAGCAATGCTTCCTGTAATAACTAAAATAATTTTTGCCATCTTAACACCTCACTCATCTTTATAATTATATAAATAAAAATCGATATATTTATGTTAATATATCGATTTTTAATTATTACCCTGTTGTTTTCTTTGCAAAAAAACAGCTTGCATTCTTCGTTGCGATTCGGCAATAATTCCTTCCACTAATTCTTGTCAATGCTGTTGCTCTAAATAACGGCAATAAAAGCTACGAATAATATTTAATCGTTCACCATAACGTTCTTGGGCAAAATATTTTACCTTTTTTAAGATTGAGATATAGGCATATTGTAAATCTAATGGTTTTTGATAAATTTTTCGATAAACCTGTGCATATTCTTTAATTAACTCCGTTGCCTTATATTCTAAGGCTTTTGTTCGTTCAGTAATCATTCGTTTCAAAATTTCATCTTTTTGTGTTGAATTATACTTTGAACTTTTCATAACATAATACAATTTTATTTCTAATGCTAAGACAGGATTATTATGTGATATAATTTTTTCATTATTCACAATCATTGATAATTCACGAATAACATTATCATAAAATTGGCTACAATTGTTCCCTCCTAAAGTTGACACTTTTTCACCCCACATAATAAATAGTTTTTAAATCCTTATAAATAGTTTTTATCAAGTACCTTTCTCATAGTAATATTATACCGTATATTTATCATTTTTAATTAAAAACTTAACTAGGAAACGTTCTAATACATAGTTTTTATCTTTTAATTATCATTGCCAATAATATAATCATCATTTTTTAAGTTATCAACAGAAGTCATAATAGCTTGCAACCGCATATAATAATTTGATGATGAAATAATTGGATATTTTTTATCAAAATAAACTTTAATATATGTTAACTTTTTACGATAAGTTGTTAATCATTTATGCGCAATTAAATTTAGTTCTTCCATAATTTCTCGTTGATTAACACTTATTGCATCTTTCCGCTTTGCCGGATCTAGTTTTTTAAATAAACTTGTTGCTTTTTGTTTAAAATTAATTGCATAGTCAATAAATCCAACTACTCCTGAAATTTTAACTGGTGTAACATAAATTCCTAAATCATGGTTACGACAATAATCATACTGAATTCGCGAAAAGTTAGTATTTTTAAACTCTGATTGAACATAATTTAAATCATTAAATTCTTTAATATTATAAATTTTAAAATCAACATAATAATCATATGGTGTTAAAAAACAATTATTGGTATATCAACTGTATCGTGAAATTGATTCAAAAATTTCTTCTTCAATAAATTCAAATTCACGAAAATAATATGTTTCTGTTTTTCAAAAACGTTCTAAAATATAAAAAATTAACTCTTCACCATCAATATTATTTAAAAATCAATTTTTTTGAAAATTAATATTACGGTACTTCATTAAATCTTGTTTTTCAATTCGTTTGCTTGCATCAATTTTTTGCAAATAATTATCATATCTTTTTGTAAAATATTCATAAAATCATCGCAAGGTTAAAGTATATAAAATATAATAATATGGAAAATCAGTTTTAAGAACATACTTAATTAATTTTATTAATGTTCGTAATAAGTTATTAGAAATCTTATTAGCTTTATTAAAACCTTGGACAACTTGAATAACATTATCATTTTTTTCAATTCCATTGCGCCAAAAAATATATGTTAATTCTCCTTCCGAATTTTTTTTGTAACAAAAAGGAATAATTCGCACAATAAAATTAATTTCATCGTTCACTTGATATTCTAAATAACCATCATTTTGACTATCTTTAATAATTGTTCCTTTGCTAATATTTTTTCGCATTTCATTTAAAACTACTTGGAACATTTGTTCACGTAAGCCTGTTTTATTTTTAGGATGATATTTAATAACTGCTAATTCTAGTTCTAACTTATCATATTTTGTTAATGTTTTAAAACCATATTCACCAAGTGCAATTGTTTGATAACCTAATTTTTGAAAACTATTTTTATAAATTTTAAAAATTTCCTGCATTTTTTTTCGAATATTAGTTGCTAAATTAAGTTGTTTACTAACAATACTATTTAATTCTAAAAACTTTGCTTTTTTCTGCATTAAGTTCGCCCCTATTTTCTACTTAAAAACATTATAACAAAAATTACTTAATATTTATAATCTCATCATTAACCACATCAATACTAACAGCATTAGGAATTTTATTTAAACCAGGCATCGTAATAATATCTGCTAAATAAGCAATAAAATATTCCGCTCCTGAATTAATTTTTAAGTCACGAATAATAATTTGGTCATCATAAGGATTTTTATTGCCAAAAATTGTTTGATGATTTTTAGCCATACAAACTGGTCAATGCTTATATTTTGGATTTTGTTGATAAAAATTAATTTTTGTTTGAGCCAATGGACTAAAAACAATTTTTGTTGTTTGATAAATTTTTGTACAAATTATTTTAATTTTTTCAGTAAGCGATGTTGCTGTTGGATTAAATAATAATTGATATTGTTGTGGTTTTTCAATTTCTTTAATAATAGTTTTAACTAAAGTTGGATCATCTTTAATTCCTAAATGATAAGTATTATTAATTCCAAACGGAATTTTCTGTTCTTTTAATCATTCAGTTACCATAGCAATTTCTTCAAGAGTATCAGTTGCAAATTGATTTAAACAAACAACAAAATTTAAGTGATAATTTTGAATAATTTTAATATGATGTTGCAAATGCGTCAATCCTTTTTTTAAAGTAACAAGGTCAGCTGTTGCTAATGTTGTTTCAACAGCACCACCATGTAATTTTAATGCTCTAATCGTTGCTACTAACACTGTACAATCTGGTGTATATTCCTCGTTTAAATTAATAATATCATTAAATTTTTCAAATCCTAAGTCACTTCCGAATCCAACTTCGCTAACAACATAATCACTTAATTTTAATGCTAAATTTGTTGCAATTAAAGAATTTGTCCCATGAGAAATATTTGCAAATGGACCACAATGTACTAATAATGGTGTTCCATGTTTTGTTTGTGCTAAATTTGGTAATAAAGCATTTTTTAACAAAGCTAATAATGAACCAGTAATTTTTAATTCGTGGAGATAAACTGGTTCATTATTGAAATTATAAGCAACTATTGCTTGATCTAAACGACGACGTAAATCACTAAAATCTTTACTTAAACCTAAAATTGCCATAACTTCACTAGCAGCAGTAATTTGGAAATGTTCTAAACGATGTAATTTATCACTAATTTTTATTTCAATATTTCGTAAAGCACGATCATTGACATCCAAACAACGTTGTCAAACAATTTGCTTAGGATCAATTTGCAGCGGATTGCCTCAATAAAGCAGGTTATCAATCATAGCACTAACCATATTATTTGCTGTTGTAATGGCATGAAAATCACCAGTATAATGTAAATTAATTTCATTTTCTGGTTCCATAATACATTCTCCGCCGCCGGTTGCTGAACCTTTTAATCCAAACACTGGTCCTAACGATGGTTCTCGTAATGCTAAAGTTGTTTGATATCCTAAATGATTTAACATATCAGCAATGCCAATTGAACAAGTTGTTTTTCCCTCTCCTGCTTTTGTTGGATTAATTGCTGTTACTAAAATAAACTTTGCTTTTTTAGGTAAATTAATAAAATTAAAAGCTTTTACTTTTGCCATATAATCACCATATTTAATTAAATCATCATCTTTTAAATTAATTTTTGTTCCAATTGTTATAATTTTTTCCATTTTCTTCTACTCCTTTTAATTAAAAATGTCCTATTTTTGGGGAGTGTCAATAATTTTTAAACACGATGCTATTTTAAAAATGCTAAGATTTTGTATTTAATTATTTAACTCTTTCAGATACAATAATTTATATACAGGTATTTTAGCATAGAAAAGAGCGAAAATTTAATGGATAAAACAAAAATAATTGATGGAAAAATGGTTAGTGAATTAATTAAAGCAAAAATAACTGAACAAATTTTAAAAATTAAAGCAAAAAAGCAACGAGTACCAGCCTTAACAATTATTCAAATTGGTAATAATAAAGCAAGTACTACTTATATTAAAAATAAAAAAATTGCTTGTGAAAAAGTTGGTGTTACTTGCAATGTTTTAAATTATCCAGATAGTATTACTGAATCAGCTTTAATAAAAATTATTAATGACTTAAATAATAATTCTAAGATCGATGCAATTCTTGTTCAACTTCCGTTGCCAAGTCATATTGATAGTGAAAAAGTTATTAACACAATAATAACCAAAAAAGATGTTGATGGCTTTACTCCAGAAATATTAGGCAATTTAATGCTTGGGCATTATAACTTATTACCAGGTACTCCAAAAGGAATCATAGCACTTTTAAAGCACTATCAAATTCAATTAGCTGGACAGCATGTTGTAATTATTGGTCGTAGTAACATTGTTGGTAAACCACTTGCTAATCTTTTAATAAATGCCTCAGCAACTGTTACAGTTTGCCATTCACAAACAAAAAATTTATCTGCTTTTACAAACCAAGCTGATATTTTAATTTCTGCTGTGGGAAAAGCTAAATTTGTTACAGCAGAAATGATTAAAGAAAATGCTATTGTGATTGATGTTGGAATTAATCGTGATGAAGATAATAACTTATGTGGTGACATTGATTTTCATAATGTTTTCTCAAAAGTAAAAATGATTACCCCTGTTCCTGGCGGAGTTGGCCCAATGACAATTGCCGCATTATTAGAAAATATCTTATATCTTTATCAATTGAATCAAGAAATATAAAAAATGTTTCTTTTAACTTTTATATCACTAAAAACCGTTAAAAAGATTTTAATGGATATTTTAATTAAAAGAAACATTCATAATATTTTTTTACTAACTAATAAACATTATTTAATGTTTATCTATTTACACCTTAATAAGTTTTCTTATTTTAAATTTTGCAAGATTGCTTCAATATTATTAGCATTATCTAATGAACGGTCAAAAATAAATTCTAAGTCCGGGCAACGATAAATTTCTAGTTTATGTGCTAATTTGCTACGAATTTCATTTTTATAATTTTGAACAATATTATGAAGTTCTGCTTCTGGTTTATTTAATAATGATGAATAATAAACTTTTGCATGACTTAAATCATTTGATAATTTAACAGCATGAATTGATAAGGTATTTAAAATTTCATCACGAATCTCTCGTTGCATAATAATTGTTAAATCACGAGCAATCAAAGATTGCATTCTTTCAACTTTAATTTTATTTGCCATTATCTCACCTTTTTCTAACTTACTAATATTATAACAAAGCATTGGATAAAAACGAATAATTTTATTAATAAACAAAATTATTTTTAAAAAAGAAATGAAAAAAAGGTTAGATGTAATTAAAAAAACAATTTTTATGATAGTATGTAAAATATACCAAGGAGGTACTATGAAACGCTGAAATTATCGGATTTGATACAAAGATTATCTCTGATATTATAAAGTAATAATTGCCAGTTTAGCTTTTGGCTTTTTAACTTATGGATTTTACATGGATATTTTTAAAGAATTTTGATATGTAAAAGGAACAAAGTTTACTAGTTTGCAAAATTATGATATCTTATTGAGTTTTTATTCTGTTCAAGTTAATATCATAACTATTACTTGGTTAATATTAGCAATTTTTAATCATCATCGTGAACAAAAAAGTTGGTTTTTTTCAACTAATGCTAAATTAAGTATTTTAAACTGAAATTTATTAATGTTTTTTATTTTTTGAATTGGAATTATTATTGGTTATAAAAATGGACAAGTAACAATTGCTGAATATAGTAAAGCACAAATTAGTTGTACTGTTGTTACTCATTTTATTATGCCAATTCTCTTTTTTGGTTATACCTTCTTGTCATTTGGTGATCATCGCCTTAGTTGAAAAAAAGAATTTTTGCAAAAAGATTGATGAATTAGTTTAAGTTATCCATTTTTTTATCTAATGTATGTTATTGTGCGAGCTGCTGCTTGAAACCGCGATGGAAATATTACTTGAGCATATCCTTATCCATTTTTAGACATTGATCATCCAATTATTTCAGGCTTGTCAAGAGCACAAGCAGCATGTTTTATTGCTTTTATCTTTATTGTTGTTTTTACTATTTTTCACATTAGTTTACATAGCCTTAATAATGGCATGTACCGTGTTTTTAATAAAAATCAAGCTAAAAACAAAAAGAAATAAAATAGTGATAAATAAAGTTATTTATCACTATTTTCGTTTTGCGGTTGTAATAAAATTTATTATTGCTGTTACATATTCAGTTGGATTATGGTATATTCCACGAACATGATCACAATCAAAAACAATACGGCGACTAATTTTTTGTTTTTCATACTTACGTTTATTTTGATAAGCCACCCGCCCCATTATATATGGTGTTGCATGATCTTTTTTATTTAAAATATATAATACTGGTAATTTTGCTAATATTTCCAAGTTTTCACCAGGATTAATTTGTTCTGGATCATAACCACGTGTTTCAATTGCGTAACGACGAATTGCATAATAATGTTCATAATAATTAACTTTTGTTTTTAACATATAATAACGATATAAAACATTTAAATTACTAATTGTTGAATCTAAGACAGCACTATTAATTAATTTATTTTTATTAAATGCAAATTTTAAATATTCCATAATGATAAAGGTTCCCATTGACCAACCATGGAAATTAAGTTCCTTTAATTTTGGGTCAATTTTAGTTTGTAAAAAATCAACTGCTGCTGCTAAATCATATTTTTCATAATAACCCATTGTTGTCATTTTAGTAGTTGATTCGCCATGATTTCGTTGGTCAAAAACAAGAATATTATAACCTAACCGAAGATAAATTAAACCAAAAAAGATTGCCCGGAATTTATGTGAATTTAACCCATGAACAACAACAACTCATTTTTTATTGTTGTCGTTTTTTACCCATGACCGAATTGAAACGCCCTTTAACATTACATCTTCATAACCAGGAATGTCGTGCTCTTGAATATCCCATTTTTGGGCTAATTCATCGGAAGTTAAGGCCATTGTATCAAGATGCAAATGTTTGGTTAAATCTAGAATATACTTTTTACAATATGCTTCTAAATCATTATCAGTTTTTTTTCACCAAGTATGATGAGTTAATAAAAACCGTTTGTCATGAAAAGCATAAAAGATTTTAATATAAAGAGCATTATTATGCATATATTCCCGCAAATGTTCATCAGGAACAATCCGATAACTATGGTCAGTAACTAAATCTTGCTCAAAACTTTCCTCATCTCTATGTTTTTTGACCATATTATTGTAAATCCTCCTTCGTAAAACCATATGGTAGTAAATCTTTAATTGTTAAAACATATGATTCACCTTTTTGATTATAAATTTCAATTGGAATGCGATGATCAACTAATTCTCATAAAAATTGCCGACATATTCCACAAGGAGAACCTGCCTGTTTACTATCCGTGTATAAGTAAAATTTCACAATATCTGTTTTACGATAACCTAATGCATAAACCTGGGCCAAAGCTGTCCGTTCTGCACAAATTGTAGCAGCATATGCTGCATTTTCAACATTAACACCGATAACTTCTACTCCATCTTTAAATAAACAAATTGCACTAACGCGAAAATTCGAATATGGTGCATAAGCTCTTTTGCTTAATAATTTTAGCTTTTCAAAATAAGTTGGCATTTCAGTAACTCCCCTTTTTTTAACTAATGTGTAAATATAATTTAATAACATCGACCAACGGTGGTAACATTATTAATAATCCAATTGCAATTGCCAAAATAGAATTAATTAATGTTGCTGCGGCACAGATATCTTTAATTTTTTTTGCTTTAATATTATATTCAAATGATAATAAATCAACAAAATTTTCAACCATTGTATTAATTAACTCAAAACCAATTACAATTCCAATGGTTAATAATAAAATTGCTCATTGAACATAACCAAACTGGTTAGGAACCATTTTTTGTAACCAAATTCCTAACCCAATAACAACCAATGACACAATAAAATGAATAATTAAACTTGATTCTTCTTTAATTGCTGTATAAATTCCACGAAAAGCATTTGAAAATTTATTCCGTAATTTAAAAAATATTTTTTTCTTGACTGGTGATTCTTTTGCCATTATGTATCCCTTTCTTCTTTCTGTTTTTATTTTATTGGAATTCGGTTAATTTGTAAATCATTTAATACTTTTCGTTGTAAATTAAACATTTTCTCTTCATCAGCTGGAGTTTGATGATCATAACCTAAAATATGTAACATCCCATGGGTAAATAAAAAAGCAAATTCACGCCGAGGAGAATGATTATATTCAGCAGCTTGAGCAAGTGCTTTTTCATAACAAATAAAAATATCACCTAGACTGCGTAATCCAGTTAGCTCAAATAAATCAATCTTATTTTCTTCTTCTAAAGCAAAGGTAATAACATCAGCTACATAATCTTTGTGACGATATTTTTGATTAAGTTCTAGTTGTTCTTGTGCATCAACAATAATTAATGATAATTCTAATGGTTCAGTTATTGCTAACAAAGTTTTAATTTTTTGAAAAATTGCATTAAAATCATCTTGATATGGTTTAATATCAAAATCTGTTTCATTGTAAATCACAAAATCGTCTTTCATTACCTCACCAGACCCTTCTCTTTTTTTATTATAACAAATTAAATCATTATCTTCAGTAAATAATCTAATGTTGTTTGAGAGCCAAATTCCATTTTAGCTGATAAATATCAAACACTAATAATAAATTCTGGCTGATTTAAAATAAGATAATAATCATTCTCTCTTTTAACTTGCGTTATAATTATTTGCCATTGTTTCTCCACAAAATATTTTATTTTTACTTGTTGTCCTGGTTTAATAACTCCAGGTGTCTGATGAGGAACAAAAATATAGGTTAACTCATCATCATTAGTTTTAAGAATCGTCAAATAACCATCATAATACAAACTAATTGGAAAATAACCAAGTAACATAACAAACCCAATTAACATTAAGCATCATATTCCCATTAAAATTAAGTTTTTTTTATTCATTAATCATATTTAACTTTGTTAAATCAATCACGGTTGGGAAATATTGTTCAACAATTTGATCATGTCCAGCATATACAATTAGTTGTGATGATTTTAATTGAAATAATAATTTTAATAAAATAATTTTACTATCATAATCAACATTACTTAACACTTCATCAAGGAAATAAACCTCACAGCGTTGTAACAATAAATTTAAAAACAAAATAATTTGTCGCTGTCCTTTTGATAAATTTTCACCATTGTTACAAACCATTTGCGCAAATGATAAATGATTTTGCGCTAATAATTGCTTTATTTCCGGTAATCTTAAAAGTTGATAATCACATTGTTGATTAAAATTAATAATATTATCATAAACACTGCCCGCAAATAAAAAGTCATCTTGATGAAACAATAAAATTTTACTACGAATACTTTGTTCAGTAAGAATCGATAAATCAAACTGTTCGTTAATCATTATTCTGCCTGTTGCACCTAATCGTAATTTAGCAATAATTTCTAGTAATGTTGTTTTTCCAGAGCCACTTCGCCCCTTTAAAAAACAATGGTTTTGAAACGTTAATGTTAAGTTTTTTAAAATAAAATTATCATTAATAAGATAATTCAAATTTGTTATTGTTAAACTTGTAATTGGAACAAGTAAAGATTGTGATTGTGAAATATTTTTTTGCTTAGGAAATAATAATGTTGCTGTTTGCTGAAAAGCTTTTTCTAATTTTCCTTTTGAAACAATAAATGCAGATAATTGGCTAGTAAAATCATTGATAAAACTAGTTAAAGCGCTATAAAACATTAAGTTACCAATTGTTAATGTTTGTTGACTAATAAAATGTAGTGCTAAATAAAAAAATAAAAATAACGCTAATTGGGAAATTAAATTTAAAATTAGTTTTTGAATAATATTATTTTTTTCAAAGTAATATGTTTCATTTAAAAATGCTTGAAATTTTTTCGTTCATTGATAATTAAAATAACTTTCTAAATTCCGACTTTTTTGAAATTTAAAACTATGATATAACTCTAATGTTATATTTTCAAATTCTAATCCTTCTTGATACCAGCGATTATATCAATTTTTATTAATTTGTGAAAATAAAAATGATAAGAAAAAAATAAACACATTCTCTAATAGAACAATTGCTAAAATTAATCCGTTTAAATTAAGTAAAAAAACAATGCTAATAATTAGCATTAAAAAACTAAATAATAGTTGTGGTAAAGTTGAACCTAAAAAAGTAGCCAAAATTAAAACATCAGCTTGGCGTTTTAACCATTCACCAGTATTAAATCGTTCAAATTCAAAGGTAGAAAGATTTTTTAAATTAATCACAAATGTTGTTAGCATTGTCTTACTAACTCGTCGTTGTAATTGAACCATCATTTTTTGAAAAAAATAATTAAAAAAAAGACGAAAGCCATAAACAATTATAAATATAAGAAAAAAAATAACAACTTCTTGGTGAAAACCAGTTGTTAAACGATCAAAATAAACCTTAATAAAACTTTTCCCAAAAATAGCCAAAAAGTTAACCACTATACTTAATAACATTGTTCACAATAAAAAACCCTTATGTTCTTTTAAAAAAATAATGTTAAATAAAATGATTTTGTTTTATAAACAAAATGTTTCACTTTTTTTGTAAAAATAATTACTGCTTGAAATTTTTCCATAAATGTATTAATTAAAATTCAACTGCTTTTATTCGCACTAGGGTCTGCAACAAAAAAGTATTTTCCACGCCGTTGATAAATAACAACATAATGATAATAACCCATTGCGTTTAAGACATAAGCAATTAAGGGTTGTTGAAATGTTAATGTTGCTAATTCTTGTTTACTAATTTCAAAAGCATTTAAACCTATATTGTATTTACTAGCAATTTGACTTAAACTATAAACACTTAATGCCCCTTGATATGCAGGCAGATGATTTTTTAATTCATTAATTGTCAATTTTTGGTGATGATAATATTCAATTAGCATTGCTAAACAAGCATAACCACAATCATCATTTTGCTCTTGTTTAATAAAAGGATATCACATAAAAACACCTCTTTTTCTAGTTATTGTTAACCAAAAAAAGAGAATATTTCCTAGATAAAGTTATAATCAACTATGATAAATTTTCTGATAGCCAGCTTTTAATCCAACACTCATTAATCCAAAAATAAGCACACCCCCCGCTAAAAATGCATATCAAATTGGAGGGGGCGGACTTAATTGTAACCAAGGACCAATGTTTGGAATATAAGGTAAAGCAAAAACAATTATTAAAATTAATAAAATTGGGAATACTAGCCGTAATGGTGGTTGATCTTTTCAAAATGCTAATTTATTTGTTCGCATAAAGAAAATCATTAACATATGCAATAACGCACCTTCTGTAAACATTGTTGTTTGAAATTGTGAAATTAATCTTGCATTATTACCTTGATTTGGGTCAACACTTCATATTAATGCTAATGATGTTAGGATAATACCCATAACAATAAAATTTAAAACGCTCATTAAAGTTACAGAAGGTCCATTTCATAATGTAAATGATAAAATTCCTTTTGTATCTCAACTCCGTGGTTTTTGAATATATTCCGGATTAACCGTATCAAAAACAACTGCTACTTGCGAAAAATCAAATAATAAATTTTGAAATAAAATTTGAATTGAAGCCATTGGGGCAAATGATAACCACGCTGAAGCAATTAATAAACTTAACATTAAACCAAAATTAGCAACAATTGGAACTTTAAGATATTTAATAATATTGGCGAAAATACTCCGTCCTTCAATAATTCCTTGTTCTAATACTAATAGTGATTTTTCTAATAAAATAATATCCGAAGCTTCTTTTGCAATATCAGTAGCATTATTCACTGAAATAGCAACATCACTTTTCCGTAATGCTAATGCATCATTAATCCCATCCCCCATATAACCAACCTTATGCTTATTACTTTGTAAAACAGTAATAATTTGAGCTTTTTGTAGTGGGGTTAATTTTGCAAAAATATCATGCTTTTCAACCGCAATTGATAATTCCTCTGCTGTCATATTTTCAATCTCTTCGCCAACTAAAACTCCCTGAACTTTTAAATTAATTTTATTACAAACTGCCATAGTTGTTTGAGGAGCATCACCAGTTAAAATTTTCATAGTTACACCATATTTATTTAGTAATTTTAATGTTCCTTCAACATCTTTTTTAATAACATCAGTAAATGATAAAAAACCAAGAAAAATTAAATCTTCCTCATCTGTCAAAGTTATTTGTTTTTTGGTTATTGGTTTATAAGCCACCGCAATTAAGCGAACACCTTGCTGATTTAATAATAATAAATTTTCAATAAGTTTTAATTTTGCTGTTTTATCAAGTGGAAAAACTTGTTCCTCAATCTCATAGGACTGACAAAGATTAAGCATTTCTTCTGCTGCTCCTTTGGTGACAATTATTTGTTGCTCATGTTCTTTTGGAGTTACTAATACTGAAACTCTGCGGCGAATAAAATCAAATGGTATTTCATCTAATAATTGATAACTTGTTCTTAAACTTTTTGTATAATTAACTTTTGGATAACTAATAATTGCATTATCAATTTGATTTTTCATCCCTAACTGAAAATAACTATTTAAATAACCATATTTTAAAACTTTTGGATCGTTAACTTGATTAATGTTATGATAACTTTGCAACTCAATTTTATCCTCAGTTAATGTTCCTGTTTTATCTGTACATAAAACATCAATTGCTCCTAAATTTTGAACTGCATCAAGTTGTTTAATTACAACTTTTTCTTTTGCTAAATTTTTACTTCCCCTAGTCAAATTAGCAGCGACAATTACTGGTAACGATTCAGGGGTTAAACCAACTGCTACGGACAACGCTAAAATTAAAGCTTCTAATCACTGTCCTGTGCGAATTCCATTCAACACTAGCACAATTGGTACCATAATTAAAATAATTAGAATAATTAATCGGGTAATTTTTTTAATTCCTAAATTAAAACTATTTTCCGTTGGTACTGCTGCTAATTGTTCATTCAGCATCCCTAAATAAGTATTAACGCTTGTTTTTAAAACAACTGCAACAGCACTTCCAGCAACAATACTACTTCCCATAAAACAAAGATTTGATAAATCAAAAATTTGGTGTGGTGCAGCATTCGCTACAATTGTTTTAAAAACAGGTGTTGCCTCTCCAGTTAAAACAGCTTGGTTAACTGACAAATTTTTAGTATAAATAATTCGTACATCACAAGGTACAATATCACCCGTTGAAAGATAAATTAGATCACCAGGGATTAATGTTTTTGATTCTACTTTAACTGCTTTTGCTACTAAGTTTGGTAACATTGCTTCATTAACTGTTGCAGCCTGACATTCACCCGCTCGAATTACCATTGAAGTTTTTTTTACTAATTGTTGTAATTCTTTTGTTGTCCGAAATGCTTTATAATCTTGCACTAATGAAATTGTTGCACTTAAGGTCATCATAATCGCAATAATAATTGCGCTGGCTAAAGCTAACGTATCATGAAAATCTTTAACAAAAAAAGTTCCTAATTGAAAGCCAAAAATAACAATTAATAATAAATTAAAGGGATTAACAATTGTTAAAAAAATATTTTTAATTCAATTAAATTGTTGTGGTTTAATTGCAGTTTGACCTGCTTGGGCTAAGTATTGCTTAACTTCATCATTATGATACCCAATTTTTTGATTAGGTAAATTTGGAACAATTTCAGGAATGGTTGCTTGGGCAATTGATTGATAATCATTAAAAATTTTAGCTTCATCAAATTGTTGGTTCTTTTTTTTCATACTACCAAACCTCCATATTATGTTTTAATAATACCATAATTTAAAAAAACAAATTTGTTAATAAAAACACAAAACAATTGTTTTGTGTTTTCTTATTTTATGTCATTAAACCGGCCTCGTATAATCGTTTAAAACGTCCTTCAACTTTTTTTAATTCATCAAAAGTTCCGCTTTGAACAACACCATTTCCTTTTTCTAAAACTAAAATTTGATCAACATTTTTAATTGTACTTAAACGGTGCGCAATAATAATTGTTGTTCTGCCTTTCATTAGTTTATCTAATTCCGCTTGAATTTCTTTTTCAACAATATTATCTAATGCACTTGTTGCTTCATCAAGAATTAAAATTTCAGGATTTCGTAAAAACATTCGCGCAATTACTAATCGTTGCTTTTGCCCTCCTGATAAAATAAAACCACGCTCTCCTAGTAAGGTATTAAACCCTTCTGGTAAATCAATAATAAAATTATATAACTCTGCTTTTTTTGCCGCTGCTTCACATTCAGCATCTGTTGCCATAAAAGTTCCATAGCGAATATTATCATAAAAAGTTCCATAAATAATTTGTGGTTCTTGTTCAACATAACCAACGTGGTCTAAATATGATTTTAAATTAATTGTTTTTAAATTTTTATCATTATTAACATAAATATTCCCTTTTGTTGGGTCATAATATCGTAATAACAATTTTGAAATCGTTGATTTTCCAACACCTGTTTCTCCAACAAAAGCATAACTTTTTCCTTGTTGAAAATGAAAATTAAAGTTTTCTAAAATATATGGTTCATCTTCATCCGCTGAATCATATTTAAATCAAACTTTGTCAAAGATAATATCCCCACTAATCTCTTTTAATGGTGGTGTGGTTGGATTAATATTAATGTTAGGAACTTGGTTAAAAATTTCGGCAACACGAGTTGCTGATGTTGATGCCGCTGCTAAATTAGCTAGTAATCGGACAACTTGAATAATTGGAAAAATTAAGGAATTAATACTCATTGTAATTGATAACATCACAGTCGGGTCTAATCGATTGTTGTTAACAAAAATAATTCCAACAATTAATGCAATTGTGTTCATACTAGTTAAGGTTGTTATAACAAAAGCAATTATAATCGATTGAACTTTAATAGCACGCATACTTACTTTATAATATTCTTTATGAACTTTATTAAAGCGTTCTTTTTCATATTCATTTGTTCCTGTTGCTTTAATTAATCTAATTGCATTAATCCGATCATTAACATCACCATTAACATCAGATACCACTTGTCGTTGTTTATACATTAACCGACGAATAAAAGTAAAACCAAATGAAGTTAATAATAAAATTCCAAATGATACTCCTAAAATAATTCCGGCTAATTCCGCAACAGTTGCACTTCCATCAAGATAAACAAAATTACCATCTTTATCAATAACTGGTTCAATTCCGTGTGGTCCATCTTGGTATTGTAAAACACGGTTATCTAAAGTAAACATAATACCTATACTTCCAATGAAGGTAAAGAAAGCATTTAAAAAATTTTGGGGGACTTGAAATGCTTGGTCACCTAAAATTTGGGTATCAGAAATTAGTTTAGTTAAAATATCACCCATTTTTTTATCATGATAATAATTCATATCTAAATCAACTAATTTATTTAAGACTTTAATTCGAATATCAATTTCAATTTTTCGTGAAATTGAACCACCAACTAAACTTTGTAAATATAAAAATATTCCCGAAACAATAAAAGTTCCGGCAAACCCAATTGCTCAATATAGTAATGTTCCTCATGGCATCGCAGGGTCATTAATACTTGAACGTTTTGACATTCCTGTTGTCAATTCCATCATAACAATATTTGTTAATTTGGGTAAGGCAACTGTAATCCCACAAGTAATAATAATAAATAAGATTAAACATAATCAACGGAATCAAAATTGTTTATAATAAATTGATAATAATTTAAAAAAACCCATCGGTGTGGCTTTTGGTTTTTTAACTGCAAGCTGTTCTTTTTTTGTTTGATTGCCAGTTAAATTTAATCCATCATTTTTTTCTTTCATCATGAACTCCTTTTTGTGCATTTTGTTAAGTATTTAACAAAATAATTATACGAATTCTAAAAAATATTACAAGTTATTTTATTAATATTTGTTAAATATTTAACATTTTATTTAACTGATGTAGTCATTTCTTTTTTTAACAACTCAACTATACTTCCTAAATCAGCTAGTAAAGTTTCATATCGAGGTTTTGATAAAATTTGCATAATGCGTTGGTCTAATTGATTTACTAAATTAAAAACAATTGGTTTTAATTGTCATCATTTTTCAGTTAAGGTTAAATAAATAATTTTTTTATTATTTTCCGGACGATTTTTCACAACATAACCCTTTTGAACTAATTTTTTTGAAACAATCGTAATATTTGCCCGTGATTGATTAACAACTTGTGCTAATTCATTCATTGTATAATCAGGAAACCGTTCAATTAAAATTAATAACCAAATATTAGAAATTTGAAAATCATAATAACCTTGTTTTTGTAGTTCATTTTCAATTTGTTGTGAAAATGCTTTATTAATAAAACCCAAATAACGAAAAAGCAATCCACCACATGTTTCATTTTCTGATTGCATTTTTTCCAGAGTAATCCTCCTCCTTCTAATTACTTTTTATATATGTATTATCTTTTTTATCTTAACATAGAATAAATTAATGTTAAGTATTTAACAAAGATAAATAAAAAAATGTATTTATTTTTAAATACACTCTTTTCCTTTTAACGTTCTAAATCATGAATTGGATTATTATTAGTTAAAAATTCAATTTCAAAAATAATATTTTTGGCAGTTAATTTGCTTTTTTTCTCATCGTTTACCCGAAAAGCATAGTTTTGATAAACAAATTCTTTAATTTTATTTTCTGGTTTTGTTAAATCATATCCTGTTTCCTTGACAAATCATTGGTATAACGTTTTGCCAGTGCTTTCTGGTGGTGCTGCTAAATGCAGATATTTTTGAAATACTTTTTTAATCGAAGTACTACCATGAATTCAAAGCATATGGTGACCAATTTCTTTTACTTGACCAGTTTCATCATCTTCATCATAAATTTCACCAACTAATTCTTCTAAAATATCTTCCATTGTAACAATTCCAAGAAAATTATTACTGTCTTCATTGGTACTAACAACTGCTATATGGACTTGCTCTTGTTGAAATAATTCTAAGGCATCATCTAATTTTAAATAGCGGGAGAAAAAAATTGGTTCAGAAACTAAACTTTTGATATCAACTTCTTGATGATCAATAACGGCAATAAAAACATCTTTAATGTTTAAAATTCCAATTACTTTTTCAGTTTCCGGAGCTAAGACTGGAATGCGAGTAAAACGTTCTTGTTTATAAAACCGCTGTAATTCTCGCCATGATATATTACTATAAATTGTTTTAACTTTTTCTTTTGCTGTCATAATTGAACCAATTGTTTTTTCATCAAAAGTGATTGCTGATTCAATTAGTTCTTTTTCATTTTTTTCTAAAACACCTTCGGATTCAATTGTTGAAATTAATTCTAATAATTCATTTTCTGTGGTTAAAACACCATTTTTTTGTTTATGAAGGGTTAGTAATCAAGTAAAAGGATAAAACAAAATTTTTCAAATTCATAAGATATAGGCTGAAAAAATTGAAAACTTTTCCGGAAAAGCTTTAGCAATTGTTTTTGGTAATAATTCACCAAAAATTAAAACAGTTAAACCAATAACTCCTGTCGCTACTCATGTTGCTGTTTCGGCATTAACAATTAAAGATGCAAAAAATAAAGTTCCAATTGTTGCTAAGGCCGTATTAATTAAAGTATTCGCAATTAAAATCGTTGCTAAAGTACGGTCATAATCTTTTACCAATTTATAAACTTGTTTCGCACGACGAATTGTTTTATTTGTTGCTCTTTTTTTCCGTTTGCTAACATTCTTTTTTGCCATTTGTTTTAAACGAATAACATTAATTGAGGTAATAGCTGTTTCTGAAGCTGAAAAAAAACTTGAAAAAATTAATAAAATAATCATTATTGGAAGTAACACAGCCAACGCGGTGGTCATATCCATCATCATTTACTCTCCTTTAAAAATTGTATTATTTTCTATCATTATATACTTTTCTCCCTTAATTATCTACTAAATAATAACATAAAAATATTTAGATTTAACTTTAAAAATATAAAAAATAATGTATAGTTATAAATAGACAATTATATAAAATAATTCTTGGGGAGGAATAGAAATGAAAAAACTGCTAAGTACAATGGCAGCAATGATACTCACAGCAACAACAGCAACAACCACGATAGCTTGTTCAGACAAAAATATGGCTTATTATAACCAATTTATGAATGGTATAAACAATAAAGAAAGCTTTATTTTTATGGTTTCAGCAAAAAATTGCATTCATTGTCAAAACACAACGGATACAACAATTCCAGATTTATATAATAAAAATGGCTATGGTAATGATAAATATGATAAGTATTTAGCAGGTGGTTTTGGTACACAATATGCTTTAAATACATATCCTATTAGTTCTGATGAACAAGAAAAAATTAAAAACACGCGTTTAATTGTTACTGACAACATTAAAGATTATAATGGTATTTGAAAAGAAAAATGAGCAAAAAATATTGCTGATTGAATTGTAACACAAGAACGAAATGCTCATAAAATTAATGGGGAAATTGATAAAACAATTACTGCTGATTCATTAGGTTTAACTGGAACACCAACTTATGTTTATATTAAAAATGGAAATTATGTTGGGTTTGAAACTGGTGAAGTTGGAAACTTAGAAACAGGGGCCAATTCTGACTTATGAATGAATCGTTTTATTAAACATATGGTTTTAGAAGATTGAGATACTGATCATAATAAATCAGAATAAAAAAAATACTCAGACAATTTGGTGGGTATTTTTTTAATTAATCATTGTTAAAATTGCATTAAAAATAATAAATAAATGATTGTAAATAATTTGGTGGGTATACATTTTGCGCCGATCATTAATAATAATTGGTGCTTTTGTTGTTAAATTAGTTTCTATAATCGGTGAATTCTCTTTTAAAATAAATTTAATATTATTTAATGGCAAGGTTTTATCAGTATGTTTTAAAACATTAAATAAATAAGTTTGATCTGTATCAATAATAATTCAAATTACAATATTTTCATCTGTTAATCGTTCTAAAAATTTCTTAGCAATAAATTCGTGTGTTGTTACACTTACATCAAAACCAATTCCCAACAATTGATGATAAAAATTAGTTAATAAATCCAAATGTGTATGTTCACCAATTAAATAAATTTTTTTTGTTGTTTTTAGCATTGTTTTTAATTCTAAAATTGATGATAAATTTTCATTTAATAATTTTGTCATCATTGCACTATGGTTTGATACTAAGTCAGTAACGGTATTTTTTGATGGATTAAGACGATAAAACTGATTAAGTTTTTTTAAATTATCTAATTCATAACGAAAAAAAATATAAAATTCTTTTCAGCCTGTAAAACCTAAACTTTTACAAAACTTTGTCACCGATGAAACACTTGTATGTGATGTTTCTGCAACATCATTAATGATAAAATTCTCATTTGATACTTTAGCAAAATTTAAAATAGTTTGTGCAATAATACCATTAACAGTATCATCATTACGATTAATAATTTCTTCTAACTTCTCAAGAATATTAGTTTTTAATTGCATATTACCCACCTATTCATTCCATGGTTTAATCCCTCAGATTTCAATTAGATTTTAATAAAATTTGGATAACAATGGAATGAAAAAAATTTGAGAGTTCAATGAAAATATTTTCCTAATCTACCTCATCGGTACGGTCTTTTACTACTTCCTCAATTTTTGCTAGCACAGTAAATAATTCTTCAAATTCAAACTTTTCAATTTGGTTACATATATGTTGGACATTATTTAAATCCATTTTAACCTCCTTTCAAGCAAAAATTACCATCTTAAGTTGACTTTTCCTTGCAAATAAAAAACTTTGTTTAATAACAAAGTTTTATATTACTTTAACATTAAAATCATATTGTTTAATAACTTCCGGTCTGTCAGTTACTAAATATGAAACATCTTTAACGTCATAAAATTTAAAAAATCCAATTTTATCAAATTTCGTACTATCAGCTAACAAAATTTTAACTTGAACCCGGGCTAAGGCTGCTAATTCAACCCGTGCTTCTTCCTCATTACTTTTGAACACACTTCCAGTTTTATCAATTGTATTTGCTGAAAAAATAACTTTTGAAAATTGAATTAATGATAAACTTTCTTCACAAAACGAACCATAAAAAGCTTGTGATTTTTCTCGTAATTTGCCTCCAAATAAGACATTATATTGAACATTAGGATTATCTTTTGCCAATTGTAAAATTCGAAATGAATTAGTGACAATTTTTATGGGTTTATCAATTAAAGTAACAAAAATTTCACAAGTTGATCCTGCTCCGACAAAAATAACATCATTTTTTTCTAACAAATTTGTTAACTTTTTTCCGATAATCATTTTTTTATCAAAATTAATACCACTTGCTCGAACATTAATGTTACATGTTTTATTATGAACTCCCAAAAAATTAATACCGCCATAAGACATCGTAATAATCCCTTCATTTTCAAGTTCTTTTAAATCACGGCGCGCAGTTGTTGCTGAAATATTATATTTTTGAACATATTCAAGAACATGATTCATTTCGTGAAAAAGTTTTTGACACAAATATGCTAATAATAAATCTTTTCGTTGGACTCGATGGATGATTCTCTACTCCTTTCATTGTTTAATTCTGTTCTTAATTATTATACCCAAAAAAAGTTATTTACCAAAATGTTCCAAAAATTTTCTTAAATTTTCAATAAGTTTTTTACTATGCAATACTTGATATAATTCAGCATCACTTGCTTTTTTAATCGCACCAATACTTTCAAAATGGTGATTTAATAATTTAATTCGTTGTTTACCAAATCCTGGGATTGTTTCTAAAATACTTGTTGTCAAAGCTTTTGTTTGCCGACGACGAAAACTAGTAATTGCAAAATGATGAACATCATCTTGCATTCTTGTTAAAAATAAAAATAAACGACTACTTTTATCCAAATATATTTTTTCTTTTTTCAAATTAAGCAAATGATCAGTTTTATGTTGATTATTTTTAACTAACCCAATCACGGGAATTGCTAAATCTAATTTTGCTAGTTCTTTTAAACAAGCATTTACTTGTTGAATCCCACCATCCATAATAATTAAATTAGGAAGGGCTTGTTCTTCTTGAATAACTTTTTGATAACGACGCGTAACAACAGCTGCAATACGATGCGTATCATCTTGATCCGGAATTTCTAAATTATATTTACGATAATCATTTCGTGATGGTCGACCATTTTTATAAACAATAACACCACCAGTCACAAATTCATTATTAATATTAGCAATATCAATCATCTCAATTAAATATGGCAATTCGGATAAATCTAAAAGCATTTGTAATTCTTTTAAAACTTCAGCATTATTTAATTCTCGTTGAGCAGTTGTCTGATATTGTACATAAGATTCATAACTATTTTCAGTCGCCAATTTCATAATTGTTTTTTCAATTGGTGTTTTAGGATGAAAAACACGATTATCAAATAACAAATTTAATTCTGGCAATGCAATTATCTCATTAACAATTATTTTTGTTGGCAAAATATTTTTTTGATAAATATTTTGTAAGTATAAGCGATATAATTCTTGGCAATCTTCGGCAAAATCAAGATGGTAATATTCATAATCTTTATAACTTAATTTTCCAGCACGATAAAATAAAGTTGTTAAAACTAAATGTTCAGCAGTTTGATACAAACTAATCACGTCTAAATCATCATTTTGATTTAACATTTCAACTGTTTGTGATGACAAAGTTCAATCTAAATTTCGAATTAAAAGTTTTAATTTATGTGCTTCTTCAAATTGAAAATTATCTGCTGCTTGCAACATTCGTTTTTCTAACAGTTTTTTTGTTTCAGTAAAATTACCTTTAAAAAAACTATGAACTTTTTTAATCATTTTTATGTAATAGTCCGGAGATACTGTTTTAAAACAAGCACCTGAACATTGATTAATATGATAATAAAGGCAAGGTTTTCCAAGATTTCCTTTACAACGACGTAACGGATATAATCGTTCTAAAACTTTAATAATTTCCCGCGCATGACTTCCCTCAGGGAATGGTCCATAATAACGGGCATACTTTTGGTGAACATTACGAACATATAAGTATTGAGGATCTTTTTCTTTTGTAATTACAATATAAGGATAATGTTTATCATCATTTAACAAAATATTATACTTTGGTTTATACTGTTTAATTAAGTTATGTTCTAAAATTAATGCTTCTTTTTCAGTTTTTGTAATAATTGTTTCTAAACGAACAATTTCCTGAACTAAACGAGTTGTTTTATAATTATAAACTTTGTTAAAATAAGAACTAACCCGACTTCGTAAGTTTTTTGCTTTTCCAACATATAATACTTGATGATAATTATTGTAAAATAAATAACACCCTGGTTTAGCTGGTAAAATTTCAACTTGTTCTTTTAACGATAATTTTTCTGACATTTTTTATTCTTCCCCTTATGTTTGTTAATATTTTATGCTTAATTAAAACAATTAGCAACTTATCATAAAAAATACAAAGTAAGAATCTATTTAAGAAAATAAAAAACTACTTTTCTGAAAAGTAGTTTTGTTAATTTTTTAACGCTTGTTTTGATTTTTCTACTAATACTTTAAATTCACTTGGATTATGAATTGCTAATTCTGATAACATTTTACGATTTACTTCAATGTTAGTTTTATTTAAACCATTCATAAATTGTGAATATGACATATCATGTTCACGTACTGCAGCATTAATTCTTTGAATTCATAATGAACGAAAATCTCTTTTACGTTGTTTACGATCACGAAAGGCATATGCTCATGATTTCATTACTTGTTCTTTTGCTTTTTTGTAATGCGTTGATTTTGTTCCAAAATATCCTTTTGCTTCTTTAATAATTTTTTTACGACGTTTTCTTGTTGTTGATCCGCCTTTAACTCTTGCCATTTGTTAATACTCCCTTCTTTTCTTTTCTTTATCCTTGTAATAATTGTTTTAATCGACTTTGATCAGTTTGATCCATTAAACCAGCTTTACGTAAATGACGCTTTTGTTTTGTTGTTTTATTTTGGGCTAAATGTGAAGTATATGCATGCGCAATCTTTCATTTTCCTGTTCCTGTTACTTTGACTCTTTTTGCTAAAGATTTTTTTGTTTTCATTTTTGGCATAAATTTTCCTCCTTGTCCTTTCTTTTAAAAGTTAATTTAATTAATTATTTTTTTGGTACAACATACATATCTAAAAACAAGCCATTTAATTGTGGTTCTTTTTCAATCTTTGCCAAATCTTCAATATAACTAAAAAACTTATCTAATGTTTCTTTTCCATATTCAGGTCTAGCAACTTCTCGACCACGAAACTTTAAAGAAATTTTAACACGATTCCCATCAGTTAGAAATTCACGCACTTTTTTTGCTTTAAATTCCAAATCATGTTCACCAATTCCTGTTCGTAAACGCATCTCTTTATTTTCAGTTATATGTTGATTTTTCTTATTTTCTTTTTCTTTTTTCTTTTGTTCGTATTTATATTTTCCATAATCAACCAATTTTGCTACCGGTGGATTTGAAGCAGCTGATACCAACAATAAATCTAAACCTTTTTCTTCAGCAAAACGAATTGCTTCATTTCTCCCTAAAGGACCAACTTTGTTACCATCATCTAAAATAATTAAAACTTCACGTGCTCTAATATCATAATTTACTTGCTCGATATTTTTATTGTTTTTAGTGGGTTGATTCATCCAATACCTCCATTTTAATTAATTAAAAAAACGCTTAAAAGTAGCGCTTTCATTAACAAGAATTATCTTCTTAAATGATTAAAATAATCATTAAAATTTTAATTTTATCTTGTAAAACCTATTAACCACACTAAAGGGCATAGGTGAGCATTAGCTACTTTAACATTTTTCAATATTAATTATACGATGTTTTTCAAATTTAGTCAATAATATTAATAAGAAATTTAATGAAGATGGTAAGAAATAGTTGGAACTTTTAACGATAAATTTTATTTGGAATAACAACAATTATTCTTCAAACAAAGAAACTTATTTACAAATTAGTTTTTACCCATTAAATATTTGAAAAAAAATAATTATTTTAAAGAAAATAAAAAAACAAGAAGTTCTTGTTTTTTATAAATAATTAAACAACTTTAAATTCTATTGTTTGTAAAAATTTGTTTTCCTTAGTATTTGTTTCGTCATAATTTGGTTGAAAGAAAAAACTATAAAAAAAAGTATTATAACCAAAGTTAAGATGGCTTCATGAATAATAACCTTTCCTTTTTCAAAGATATTGAAACATAAATGATTTTTGTTTTTTTATTAAATTGATTGTCTCGACTGTGTCACCAAGATTTATATAGCTATTTCAGGTTGTTGTTGAATCTAATGTAGTTTGAAATATATCAAAAACCTCCTGAATTATGTCAACAAAAATATCTCTAATAAATTTATTTTCCGAAAAAGAAGTAAGTTTTTTTATTAAATTATTAAAATCATCTTGGTTTACTTTAAAAACAAGTTTATCGTTATATGTTTCAATCTGATAATAATGTCAAAAATCCATTGTTACTTTCGCAAATTCTTCCAATTGTTGGTCAACTTTATCTTTTGGTACTAAGACTTTAATTGGTGTCTTTAAATTTCTTCGCTGCGGAGTTTTATCTTTAAACGGTAAATTTTCAATTGTTAAATTATCAGGAGTAAAAGAATCAACATTATATTTTACATAATAATCTGATAAAGTATCTGTGGAAAAATAATTCTTTTTATAAAATTGTAAGAACTTTTCTGATGTTAATTTATCTGGACGATAGCCTTCACCAGCCCATGCTAAAACCGAATCGCTTTTCTCAACTATTCTGCTTAATGTAAAAGATGAATCAAAAGAATTTCAGTTAGCAGACCCCCTAAATAAAATCCCTCTTGTTGTTAATTCTTCTGTAATCATTGGTCAAATTACTGATGTATAAACCTTATTATAACTACGGTTTTCTATAATAATTTGATAGTTTTCTTTTTTAAAAAGATCATTAATAAAAGTAATAAAATAATTTTCAAGATTATTTTGAATACCACTTAAAGCTTCAACATCATTGCAAATAATAACTAACCTATTAATGTAGTTAAACTGTTGCAATTCTTTAAACCTAACTTCATAAGTAATATTAACCTGGACTGTAATTCCTAACACTGCTTGGGGAGTATCTGCTAATAGTTTTGCTATGTTCTCAAAATTAATATTATATAAATCAAATGAAATGTCATTTTCTCCTAAGAATAATGGCATTGTATTAACATAATAATTTGAATATTTATTCGCTAATTGCTGATTAAAATTATCAAATTCTGCTTGAAAACCAACAAGCAACTGTTCTAAAAAACGATATGCTCTAATCGCTACGCCAGTTAAAGTTAATCCATCGGTTATTTTTAGTTTTGTAATTAACGCGGCCAATGATTCCATTTGGTCAGGATACATCTTAATATCAATTGTTGATTTATCTTGTCATCAATTGATAAAATACTGCTTTGCTTCGTTCTTAATATTATTTAAAATCAGAAGATCTTTATTAACATCTTGGTCATCGTTATCATCATACTCATGTTTTGCTCGCGCTGTACAACTAGCCACCTCAAAACTACTACCAATACCTAAAACAAGAACACTAAAAAGTGTTAATAACCGTTTCATCTAATTGTCACCTTCCTTTTGTAAGACACTTTTAATTATACTTATTAAAAAAAAAAAAAAAAAAGTACCCCTGTACCTTTAACAAATTATTTGCTTGACTAGATGATTGTGCACAAAAATTTTGGACATATTTCAAGATTAATCTAAAATAAATTTAGAAGGATTAAAATAATAACAAGTATTATTACAAAAAATGAACTATATAAATATATTGTAGTTTTAAAAAATGATATAGACAAGTAGAAGCAACCAAGGAGACAAATTATATTTATCATAATTTATTTAACTATTTTAATTTATGTCATAAATACTATCTTAAGATTCATTCATTGAATCAATTAATTAAATTATTTTATAAAGGAAAGCAGACATTTATTTATAAAACTAATTTTTTGACAAAATCTAATTTTTAAATAATTTAAATTTAAAATAACTAAAAACAACACTTAAAATCGTTTATCATATTTAACTTATTTATTTTTTTAATTTTATTGTTTTTGTTTTAAATGTGCCACCGATTTTTGTCTTTAATAAAGTAAATTTCATATATAGTTGTAGAATGTTAAAAATAAAAAGTAGTATTCTAGTTTTAAAAATACTACTTTTTTTAAATTAAAAAGTTAGTGCGATGGAACCTATTGTAAGAAAGAGATTGTTATGAAGTTAAGGATTAAATCATTTTTGCACTTCACTGCGTAGTGAAGTCAATAATAGCACTGGAAAAATAACACCCAAAAGAAATGATAAAGCTAAGAAATAAGAAATAATACTAATATATAATTGCATTTTGTTATTTTTTGAGTTAGAAACAATTAATCCTAACAAAAAGGAAATTAAACTTGCAATAAAAAGTATTACAATTGTTAAAAATGTTTCAAATGACATTTCTATTACCGTTAAGTCTACTTTCCCTGTGATAAAGAAATTAAGTCCTGTTGGGAACAAAATAACATAAAGCAATCACACCACCATTACCAAATTAAAAATTCAAATCCCGTGTTTTCCCACTTTGTTATATTTATTATTATAATTTTGAAAATCAAAAGCATAACTTTCTTGACAACTAGGATCAAGATATAATAACATGCTAGGAAAAAACATTATAATTGAAGGAAGCACACTAATTAAAATCAAAATTGGCCGAATAAATTTAACTTTTTTAGTTTTAATACAAAAAATAACAATGTTACAAATAAAACCAAAGAAAGTAAAACTAACTAAAATCATACAATATGCTCACACTAATAAATAATTAAAATAATAGCTTGTTACTTCACCACCATTTGTTGCTACGATTTGATAAAATAAAAAGAATGGCAAAACTGTCAAAACACTAACTTGATAAATTCCTATTATTCACATACCTCATAAAAATAATTTACGATTTTTCACTATGACATTTCCTTCCTATTAACGATGTGAAAACCAAACTGGAGTCACCAAATAAAAATGAACTATCATTCCATCATTAGTGTTTCAATCATTTCCAATTAAACTTAATATTCCACTAGCAATCGTGAGAATTGTTCCATATGATGTTTGTGATAACCCATCAGCAAAAATACCAGTAGCATTACCACCATTTGTTAATAAGTTATAGATTTGGTCACATCTTCATTTCGCAATGTGCAATTTTCAATATCCAAATCAGTATCATTTTGCTTCTTGCATAAAACCATTATGTCAACCATATGCAATGTTATTAACAAAAAATGGTTTATCAATATTAAACTTAAGGATACCTAACTGGTCCATTAACTTTAAATAAACAAGATACTCATTACTTGTTAAAAATTGATAATCTGTTGTACTTCATAATGTTTGATCTAATCGCTGATGGTCAATTTTAATTTTATTTTCTATTTTTCTAATTGCAGCTAATAAATTATTTTGTTGTTTAACACTAATTAAATTATCATCCTGTATTATTTGTTGATCAGAAGTTATTATACTTGTTGGTAAACTCATCCGTTGTTCTGGTTTTATTTTTCGTTTTTGTAAACTATCATTTGTTATATTAATTGTTAGAGTTGCTAATAAAATGATACTAAAAATCATTAATAACTTTTTCATTATTAAACTTTCCTTCTAATTAAGTTTCATATTATGTGTTAAATACTTGAAGAATTAATAAACAATTATCATAATTTCTCTTAATTTTATTGTAGCATAAAAAATAATTCTTATTGAATTGATTAATAGAAATCAGATGGGATGAAATAATTGGAGTTTTTAACAGTAAATTTTAAATGAGTAAAAAAGACTGCTTTTTCAGTCTTTTTGTTGATTATTATAAAATTAGTTTTGACACCAATTATTTCATCCCAGCTTTTAAATTAACTTAATAACACAAATAATTGTTTTTTCCCTACTCTAATTGGTGATGAAACTCTTTTAAAATTTGTTGTTCTGCTTTTGATAATAAACCTTCAGTTGTTACTAAACTATTAAAATTAGTTAAAGAATAGAAAGGAATTTCTAACGTATTAAATGCATCGCATGCCTTTTTTAATTGATAACTAAAAATTGCTAATACCGCAATAACTTCCATTCCGGCCGCTTGTAAAGTTTTAACAACTTCAATAACCGACCCTCCTGTAGAAATTAAGTCTTCAATGACAACAACCTTTTGTCCCTTTTCATAGACTCCTTCAATTTGATTTTGTTTCCCATGGTCTTTTTTACTACTGCGAACATAACCAAATGGTAATTGTAATAAATGTCCCAATAGCGCAGCATGGGGGATTCCTGCTGTGGCTGTTCCAAAAATATTATCAATTCTATCTTGTCCTAAATTAGTCCTAATAAGTTCAGCAAAACTTTCAGCAATTGCTCACCGTAAATGAGGATAACCCATCGTTAATCGATTATCAATATAAATTGGTGCTTTAATCCCTGATGCTCAAGTATATAATTCTGTAATATTAATACTAATTGCTTTAATTTTAATTAATTCCGTAATAATGTTTTTCATGTTCATTAGTCCCTTCTACGTTGTTAATGTTGCTATAATCTGTTGATAAACTATCGCCGGCTCAGCAGCCATTGTAATTGCCCGTCCAATTACTAAATAATCCGCTCCTAATTCTTTCGCAAGAATTGGTGTCGCCACCCGTTTTTGATCAGTTTGTTGAGCTATTAATTGAATTCCAGGTGTAATTGTTTTCAACGATGGAAACTGTGTTTTAATCATCTTTGCTTCTCATGGCGAACAAATCACACCGTAAAAATTATTAACTACTGCTAATTTTGCTAAATTTTGTACTAATTGCTCTGTTGTTAATGTTGAAGATAAAAATAAGGTTTGAAGGTCAGCATTATCTAGACTAGTTAACACTGTTACACCTAATAATTTAATTGAAGTATTTTGAACAACTTTATGTGCTAATTCTAATGTTTTTTCACCACTTGTTAAATGAATTGTCACAAAGTCAACTTGATATTGCTTTAATGCTTTTAAAGCCTTCTCAACTGTAATTGGAATATCATTTAATTTTAAATCAAGAAAAATAATATGTCCTTGCTGTTTTAATTTATTAATAATTTCAAAACCAACTGCATAAATCAATTCCATTCCAATTTTTAAAAATAATCGTTGGGACGGAAACTTGTTTAAAAAAGTTCATAATTGTTCTTCCGTATTAAAATCACACGCAATAAATATTTTTGGCATAATTATTTCTCCTTCTGGTGAGCGATTCCCACAATATCACTTAAATGCTGTAAATTTTGTTCTGCACAATATGTTACTAAATCTCTTTTAATTTCTAAAACAAGGTTTGGATTTGTAAATAAACTAGTACCAATCGCAACAATACTCGCTCCCGCCATTAAAAATTCTAGAACATCATTGGCAGAACTAACACCCCCCATCCCAATAACTGGAATCGTAACCACACTAGCAACTTCATAAACCATCCGAATCGCAATTGGTTTAATGCAAGGTCCACTTAATCCTCCTATAATATTACCTAGCACTGGTCTTTTAGTTTTAAGATTAATCTGCATTGCAGGAATCGTATTAATTAAACTAATTGCATCTGCTCCTTCTTCTTGACAAATAATCGCAAATTGCTTAATGTCACTAACTGATGGGGACAATTTCACAATTAATTTCTTTTTTGTTAAAACACGACGAACTTTTTTAACTACTTGTCGTGTTACTGTTGGATCGGTTCCAAACAAAATACCCCCTTCTTTAACATTTGGACAAGAAATATTTAGTTCAACAAAAGCAATTGCAGCAATTTCATTAATAGCAGTTGCTAATATTTCGTATTCTTCAATTGTTTTTCCATTTAAATTAACAATAATTGGAATCTGAAATGCGGTAAAGGTTGGAACAATCTTTGCTTTAAAATAATCTAACCCTGGGTTTTCTAAACCAATAGAATTAATTAATCCTCCTGTAACTTCTGCTAATCGCGGTGAACTATTGCCTAATCGTGGTTCTAATGTAATTCCTTTTGTTGTTAACATTCCTAATTCATTAACAGCAAAGAAGTCCTGGTAACATTCACCATAGCCAAAAGTTCCACTTGCTGTTGTTAAAGGGCAATTTAAGGTATATCCTAAAAATTTTGTTTTTAACATAGTAATTTTCATCCTTCCTACTTTTAATATTCAACAACAATGATTGGTCCATCTGTACAAATTTTTTTATTAACTCCATCAATTGTTTTTGTGCATCCCATACATGCACCAACACCACAAGCCATATGACTTTCATATGAAATTTGGGTAGCAATTTGTTGCGCTTTTGCTAATTCATTAATTTTTGTTAAAACAATATCTGGTCCACAAGCAATAATTAGTTTGGGTTTTGATTTTGTTAAATAATTTTCTAAGGCTGTTACAATATTTTGTTGTTGACCAATTGAACCATCATCAGTGTTTAAAAAGAAATTATTATTATCTTGAAATAAAGTTACTACATTTAAAGCATCTTTTGTTCGCCCCCCAAAAATAACATGGTATTTTTTTTCTTTTTTAATTAAATCATCAATTAATGCTTTCATTGGTGCAATTCCAATTCCACCTGCAACAATTAAAATGTCATCTATTGTTGGAGTAATTTGAAAACCTTGACCATGTGGGCCTTGGATTTGAACAACTTGGCCAACTTTTCATTGATTAGCCATATACCATGTTCCTAATCCTTTACACTGATAATAAATGCTAATTGTTTCAGCAACTGGATTAATGTCAAAAAAACTAAATGGTCGTTTTAAGAAAAATTGTTGTTGTGGTTCAACAAGAACAAACTGACCTGAGCGAGCAATTTTACTAAGATGTGGTGCTTTAAATGTTGCTAATCATAAATCAGGACCCAATTGTTGATTTGACAATAAAATAGTTGATTCAATAATTTGTTTTGTCATAGTTATTCCTCCTTTAAATGATATATTTGACCTTGATAAACATTAATAATGGGTCATCCCGTTAATTTTTCTCCTAAAAATGGAGTATTTATTGATTTTGATTGTAATAACTCTGGGGTCACAACTTTGCTTAACGATAAATCAATCACTGTAAAATTAGCATAATTATTAACCTCTAATTGAACATTATGATGTTTAATTAATTGCTGTGGATTAACTGTTAAAGCATTAATAATAGTTGATAATGACACTTGTTGTGGAAGCACTAACTTTGTATATAATAATGGAAATGTTAATTGTAAACCTATAATTCCCATAGCACTATTTGCAAACTCACCTTTCTCCCTTGTTTGGTGTGGAGCATGATCAGTTGCAATAACATCAATTATGCCCTCATTTAAAGCTTTTATTAAACTTAATTGATCATTTATCCTATTTAAGGGTGGATTCATTAAATAATTCCCATCATTTGTTGTAATATCATCAACTGATAATGTTAAATGATGCGGAGTGACTTCACAAGTTAAAAATGGATTAATTTTTTTACCTTTGCGAATTAAAGCAATACTTTTAGCTGTTGAAACATGACATACATGATAAGGTAATTGCTGTTTATTAACAAGTTTTAGATCATTGTGTAATGGTTCGGCTTCATAATTATCATCAACACCAATTAATCCAAACTTTTGGGCAATTTGGTGCTGCAAAACAACTGTTTGTTCATTTATATTTTGACGATTATCAACGTGCAATGAAATAAGTTTTTGGTTTGCTTGACCATATTCTAAAGCCTTAATTAATAAAGATTGATTTGCTAAATAAACCCCATCATCGCTAAAACCAATAACATCATCCTTGATTTTTGCAAAATCAACCAATTCTTGACCAGCTAATTGTTTTGTAATTGCCCCAAAAAATTGAACATTAATTGGTAATTTCGCTGCTTTAACTAATAATGGTGCTAAAACAGCAATATTATCAATTGCTGGCTTTGTATTCGCCATCACACATACTGTCTGATAACCACCATATAAACCACTATTTGCTCCTGTTATTAAATCTTCTTTTGTTGTTTGACCAGGTTCACGAAAATGAGCATGTAAATCAATAAAACTAGGAACAATGAGACAATTTGCTGACAACTTAATTTCTGTTCCCAAAATAGTTGGACCAATGCGCATAATTTTATTTCCTTTAATCGTAATATTTGTTTGTTTGAAACCAGTTGGTAAATAAACGTTGGCGTTAGTAAAAGTATAAATCATCTTAATTATCTGCTAAAATATTATTTATTAACTAACACAACTGCACATCATTAAAATAAATATTGCAAAATTTAAAATAATATATTACAATCAAATTAACTTTCAATTAACTAACACAACTGCACATCATTAAAATAAATATTGCAAAATTTAAAATAATATATTACAATCAAATTAACTTTCAAATATAAACACTTAATTATATTGAAAGTTTCAAACTATTTATAGTTTCCTTGGACGGAACTTTTAAATGTAATTTAGTGTTTTTTTATTTGGAAGGAGTTTATAAAAATGAATAATGTTTTTATTCAAGATAATTTAACAAATAAACGTCATAATGTATTTATGAATGCTTTAAATTATGTTAAAAAAGAATATTATTTAAAAAAAGTGTTTTATGGTAATTATGTTAAAAATATTGTTTTACCGCTAGAATTAGTTAATAATAATCCTCGTAATAAAATGGGAGTTAAAAATACTGGAAAAAATGATAAAAAATTGTGGAATAGTCGTATTCGCTCGCAAGGAAATTGTATTCGGAAAGCATATGAAAATTTTTGAAATTGTAAAAATTTAAGTTTTTTGACTTTAACTTATGCCGTTAATGAGAAAGATGTTAAAAAATGTAAAAATGATTTAAAGTTATTTTTTAATAATATAAATCGTTGATGAAACAATCCTATTCGTTCTAAAAATCATAAAGGAATTTTAAAATATATGTATACTTATGAGTATCAAAAACGCGGAGCAGTTCACTTTCATATCATATTAAACCAAAAAATACCTAACAGTGTTGTACAACAATACTGAAAACACGGTATTAATAAAAATATTAAAGTTCGTGCAGGTTCTAATGAAGATGTTGTTAAATATCTTGCTAAATATATTGTTAAAACTGCTAATAATGATAAGTCCCAAAATCATTATGATTTAAACATTAAAGCGTATCAATTTAGTAAAAATTGTAAAAATCCAAAGGTTAAAGTCGGTGTTATTGAATTATCTGAACAAGATTTAATTTATTCAGTTAAAGATAACTTAAATTATTTTTCTTTTTGTGATAAAAATGGTTATAAAATTGGTTTTAGTTGTGATAGTTATTATGGTTTAGATAAATTTAGAGAATTTAAAAAATATGTTTCTGCTGATAGAAAAATATTTAGAAATTTAGTTAAAAATACTAATTTTACTGTTAATAAAAATACCAATTTAAGGTGTTAAAAATAGTTTATTCGTTCAATTTCGAAATTGAATGTACAAACTTGTTAATTCAAATACGTATTTGAAGGGAGATTAATTTTATGGCAGATAGAGATGTTAAATGTAAAGAATGTGGCAAAATTTGAACTTTTACTACTAAAAATACAACTTATAATAGTTTTAGGGGTTTAGCAAAAGATACTATGATATCTTATGGTCATTATTATTTTTGCCCTGATAATAATTGTTTAGGTATGTATAAACATCGAAGACAGGATAATTGTTGTATTCATAAAAAATAAAAAAATGAGTTAAAAACTCATTAAAAAATGTGGCAATTGCCTTGGACAACAATTACCACAAATTAATTAAAACAAAAAAAAAAAAAAAAACAAGTTTAGATTTATATTTTATTTGACAATTTCAATTTTTGTTGTATTATTGAATTAACTTAAACATTTAATTATGTTTGAGTTTCAAATCTTAAAAGGTTTCCTTGGACGGAACTTAAATATAATTAAATGTTTTTTTATGCTTATTTATAAACTTTATTTAAACAAAAAACACTAATTTTTTATTATAATTTTTAATTAATCATTTTTTATATTTAAGTTTCAAACCTGAAATCTTTTAAGAATCTATATAGATTTTTAAAAGAAAGGAGAAATCTTATGAATGGATTTCTAGTACAGTTGATAGATATTGCAACGGGTAAAATTATTAAAGATGACAAAGGTAATGAAAGTAAATGAGATAGTTATACATTTACACCAGTTATTAAATTAGAAAATGGTACTGTTAAAGGTACAAAAGATTTGTCAAAATCAAAATGATTTAAAATAACTGATGAAAATTATTTAGAATTAAAACCTTATTTAATTGATGGTAATTTATTTTATGTTTCGCTTAAATGGGATGGAAAAATTAATATTGTTGAACCATATACAGAAAATTATAACGAGCAAGAATTCATTAACAAATATTCTAATAATTCATCAATAACAGAAAGCAATAGTTAATATGAAACAACAATTATGTATTGTTTGTATTAATGATACTGTTTGAGAAAATGGATCTCGTTATTGTTGAAATTGTGTTAATGAAAATGTTATTTTAATTAATCAATATTATTCTAGGTTAGAAAATGACTAAGAAAAAAACAGATTGTTAAGGTTATAAATGGCAAAGAATAAAGATAAATTGATTATTAAATTAGAAAAATTAATGTTAAGGTCATATCCAGTTTCAGCAGATGAAATTACTAATGAACATTGAGCAATAGTAAAGAAAAATTAGAATGAAAAAGCAAACTAAGTTATATAAACAACGATTAAAATATTTGGTTAATGTTATACATCAATGTTTACCTACTAAAATACCATTATTTATGTTAAGAAAAGTAATTAAGTTATATCTTAATCATAATGTTATTGATATTGGTGTTATGGAAGAACAACATTTTAAGTTATTAGTAGAACAAGTAAAAAATTATATGTTAAAAATAGAAAGTGAGAATCAAAAATAATGGATATAGTTGCTATGATTTTATTAGTTTCAATAATTATTTTATTGTATATTTATGTTATTTCTTCTATGTTTTTTGATAAAAGAAAAATTAAAAAAGATAAATTACAAAATGAAAAATTAGAACTTGAAAATGAGAAATTAAAGTTAGAAATTAAAGATTTAAAAAATAAGGAGAGTGATAATTAATGACTGTTTTTGCAACAATTATTTTAATACTATCAATGTTTATGTTATTAATATTTTTAACAGTAAGTACAGTATTTAAGATTAAAAATAAATATTTAATTTGTCCGCATTGTTCTAAAAAAGTAGAATTTAAAGAATGGGGAAAACGAAAAATTAAAAAAGCAGATAAATCTGTTGAATAAGTTAATATCAATAAAATACCTTGGCAAGTATAAAAATTGATTTTAGTTTTTAGTGTTAATTACTAAAATCAAGGTTAGAGATTGCCAAGGTTTTATTATTAATAGAAAGTATTTTAAGTGAGGTGTTGTTAATGAATGCAAATTTTTTAGCAGAAGGTACTAGTCCTGACGCAAGTGTTATTAAGCAAATAGCAGATTTTGCTGGTGTTCTTGCTGATTGGGCGATTGCTTTTACTAACTGATTTATCGGTTTTTTAGGGTCACATATGTTATTAATTATTCCGTTAGTTTTAATGTTTGTGGTTTTAGGAATTGAAACAATCAGAAAGTTAATTCACGGATATTAATATTTAATAATAAACTCTAACCTTGATTTTAGTAGTTAACATTTAGGAAAGGAATAAGAAAAATGCAAAGTGTATGAGATTTATATTATGAATTTATGACTATTATTTTTGGAGTTAATCACCCTATTATTTTAGATATTGTTATATTTGTTGTATTTTTAATACTTGTTTTTGGTTTATTATTTTTAATTTTAAGCTGTATTTTTAGGTGGATAAAATAATGGACTGAAATATTTTTTTGCAACGAGTATATCGAGGTCTTTTACAAATTTTTTATTTTATTCCAAAAACTGAAATTGATAATTTTGTCGGTAGTTCTATTGATAATATTACTTATTCAGTAATTATGATAGGTATTTGATTAGTTGTTTTTTTCCTAATTTGGTTATCAATATTTATTTTATATAAAACAATTAGATTGGTGGTGTAGACATGTTTAAAATTTATTTTAATTTATTTAGAAGACAAAAGAATATTAAATTTTCTTATTGATTTGTAAATTGATTTATAGCAAATATTTTATTTTATCTTTTTATTGTTTGTTTTAATTTACAGTTTATATATTTTAGTTCTACATCAGTTACTGATATTATCCTTTTTATTTTTTTAGTAATTTTTGATATTATCTTTTTTTGGTCTTTTTTTAGTAATCTTTTTCAAACACGAAAATTGATTAAAATTATTAAAAGTAGTCCAATATCAATTATTAATGGTGCTTTGGGTACTGGTAAAACTTTATTGATGACTTATTTATCGCAAATTGCTAAGTTTGACAATGTTTATTCTAATTATTTTATTAATGATGAAAAAATAGGAGTTTTAGGTTTAAATCATTTAGATTTTAAAAATAAAAATTATAAAATACCGCCAAATGATAGTTTAATTTTGTTTGATGAAATATTTTTGTATATGAATGGTGCTAAACCGGAAGAAAATAATAAAAAGTTTAGCGGTTTAATTCCATATTTTTTGTTATGTCGTCAGTTTGATAATAATATTGTTTTTGCTGGACAACGAATTAATCAAAATTGAGTGGAATATAGAGAGATTGCTAATATGATTATTGTTCCTATGCAGTGTATTAAACCTAGTATATTTTTTCCTTATTTTAAAATGAAAATAGGTTTTTTTGATGACTTAGATGATTATTTAGTATGAAAAACAGAAACAGTTAAACGAACAGCAAACGGTAAAAGAGTTCGTAAAAAGTCTAATAAAGATATTGGTATTAATTTTGTTAAGATAACAATTCCTTTGTCTATTGCTATGCAATATGATAGTAAATATTTAAAATTTGTGCGTGATTTAAAAAATGATAAAGTACCAAGTTATATTAAACAAAATTGACCTAGTATTGTTAAAAAAGATATTACAATTAATGAATTACGAGAAATGGGTATGGAACATTTATTAAAGAATTTGGGGGAATTAGAAAATGATTAATTTACTTGCTAATGATGTATGAAATGGTGCCATTAATGTTGTAGTCGATATTTTTATGAAAATTATGGATTGAATGTGAGCATTAAAATTGCCTGGTACAAATATTCCTTTATTTGTAATTTGAGTAATTGGTGGTGTTATAAATGTTATTTTGTTATTAGTTAATAGTTCTCGTGGTTTAAGTTCAGTTTCTCGTTCATCTTTACAAGCAAGTAAGCAAATATCTAAGGGGGTTAAAAATATAAGTAATGATTCTAAAAGTGATAATAAGGAGAGTAATAAATAATGATTAAGTTAATATTTTTCTTTGTTATTGGTTTAACTGTTGGTTTTGGTTTTATTGCTAATATTGTTATGGCAACAGATTTAGGTTTTTCAACTGTTAAACATTATTTAGAATCTGCTAACGATTTTTATAAATTGGTAGCACATTTATTTATTATTGCGACACATCCTATTTTTCAGTTATATATTGCGTTTGGAATTATCATTATGGGAATTAGACTTATTTTTATTGCATAGGAGGTTAAAACAATGCGAAAACGATTATTAGATGTATTTATTGTTTTTTATTTAATATTTGGTTGAATATTTCTTTTTTGTGGTACTGTAACAACTAATAATTTTAGCAATACCTATAAATTGTATTTAAAAAATAATGATACTTTTAAAGAATTAACTTATGACAAAGCAAATGAATATGATTTTCAGTCTACTTTAATGCTACGACAAGACTATTTTATGCAAGGTTTAGATCCTAGTAATTATGCATTTAGTTTTGGTATTAAATTGGGTGGTTGAGATGGTTTAAGTGCTGATAAAAATGATAATAATTATTGATTTAAACTTTTTACAACAAATTATAGGAGTTATGAAATTACTTGAAATTCACAAGATATTTCAAAGGGATGACAAGGAAAATTAATTTTAGATAATGATAGTACTGGTAGATTTTTAAAAATTATTGTTTATAAATGTAAATTGTAAATGCAAGTAGAAAAAAATCTTATATTTTTATATTAACATATTTTTTAATAAAATTGACAAAATAATTTTTTGCTGAATTTCAACTTAAACACTGTCGTGGGCGTTCATTAATTATATTAACTATTTCATCATAATATTCTTGTGAATAAACATCTAAATCTATTCCTTTAGGAAATCAATGCCTTAAATCCCGGTTAATTCGTTCCACAATAGGTTTCTGAGTAGGTTTACCTTTATCACAAAAATAAACTTTAGTACCAATATAAGCTTCAATTTGTTTTCATTCTGAAAACTCTTTACCTTGATCAGTTATAATACCTTTAACTATTTTCTTTAAGATATTAGTTTTAAAAATACTTTTAATAACTCTAATTACTTCGTTTGGTGTTCTATCTTTTAATTTTTTTACAATTTCAAATTTAGTTAATTGTTCAGTTAAAACCAAACAAACAGATTTAAAATCTTTACCAACTATTGTATCCATTTCAAATCAACCAAATTCATTTTTATTATGTTTAGCTTCTGCAATAGTTCGAAAATTACTTAATTTACCTCGATTATCAATATTTTGTTTACTTTTATTTTTTCGACCGCGAAAATACAAATTACGTTTATTTAAACCAAATAAACCAAGAAAAACATACTTATATAAAGTTTTAAAACACACCGGAAATTTGATACCAAATTCACGTTTATATGCATAGCAAATAATCTCGGGCGACCAATGAAACTTATTAAATTTTTCATCTAATCACATTAATTGTTGATATGAAAATTTAATATGCTTAACTGATTTTTTACGATTTTTAAGATACTTTTTATGAGCTTTAATAGGATTATATTCTTTTAACTTTTGAAAACGTTTAACTTCATTTCAAATTGTAGATACACTTCTTTCCATATATTTAGCAATTTTAAATAAATTTGGTTTGCCATTTTTCTTTTGAAATAGTTTTGATACTAATAACTGACTTAATATAACACGTTCATCAATACTGAAATGCTTATAATTCATTATTAAATACCTTTCTAAAATTTTTTGTTATAATTATTACATATTTTTAATAAAGGAAGGAATAAGTTAAAAATGAAAAAGTTACTAAGTATTTTAGGGGTATGTGGACTAGTTGGAATGTCAGCAAATTTAACAGCTTGTGATAAACCTAATAACAATGAAAACGGGGGAAATAAACCAAAACCTAATAAACCACAAGAACCACCAGTTGGAAGCAAATGAAAGTTAATTGATATACATAGTTCTGATTGAATATCTAATAATGAATTTCGTAATAATAAAAATAAATGATATATAATGTTTGCCAAAAAACGAAATACTAATAATTTTAATTTTATTAAATTTAAAAATGATGATATTAATAAACCATGAAGTCTTGGTGATGAAGGTAGTTTTAATATTTCTTTAAAAGGTGAATGATATTGATTTAATTGATTATACCGTTGAGATGGAAACAGTGAACCCCAAATACCAACAGTTGACAATAAAACAGGAAAAATTACAGATTGAAAAGAATAAAAGGACTAACAAGTCCTTTTTATATTAATCTCACAAATTTCATAAAAATAATTAATAAAAATATATTTGTTATTGTATTATATAATGCTGGACTAAATTTTCATACCTCAAATGTCTGATTAAAAAAACTATATATTGTTTGAAAAATCTTACCAACACCACTTGCTAACTCATTCACTTGTTTTACACCAGGAATATTATTAACAACTCATATTGCTGCATTTCTAATATGGCAAGCAATATTATATCAACTACAACTTTCATACTGTGCTTGTCATCATTGACCGTCAGGGAATAATCCACCATTATTAATTTCTTGTCAGTTATAGATTCCAAAATTAAAATCATAATAACGATACATATCATTTTCTTTTTGAGCTTGTAATTCAAAAACATTATAACCAATTTTTTGTTCTTCAATTTTTTTATATTTTAAACCATATTTGTCTTTTAAAGCACCTTCAAAAACATAACCCTCATTTTGATTAATATTATAATCATTTGCAACGGAAAAATCATAATTAAATACATTACCATAATTAGTACTATAAAAACGATTTTTATAAGCAGAATACAACTTGATATCTAATTGATTATATTTATCTGAAAAATAAAAGTAACGTGGATAAATTTTAAAACCATTATTCGCTAATAAACCATATTTTTTATTATAACCTTGAACATAAGTATTATTTTCTAAGTCAAAAATGGTTCGTAAATAATCCTTATAAAAATTTTGCGAAACTGTAAACATACTATTTAATAACTTTTCAAATTGATTTTTATTGGCATTATTTTTATCAATTAAAACATCTCTAAAATTAACTAATTTTAAACCAAAAAAGTTAATTAAAATCGTATCATATTGTAAATTATTAACATATCCACTTTCAATAAAATTACTACGATTTTGAAATACTGGAACTAAAGCATGAGCAAAAAAAGCTTTTAAAAATTTATTAATATCAATTTGTCCTTTCATATGTTCAAAAACAACTTTACCAGTATTAGGAGAATTACCCTGATAATAATTATATGTTTCAGCACTAAAATTAAATGTATTTTCTTTATCTTTCATAAAAGAAAATAAAAAACCTAAATCATCAGTATACCGATAATTATTATAATCATATCCATTTCAATATTGTTTAAAATGTGTTAACTCTAAACTCCCAGCAATAATATTTTTTCGTTCATCAATCGTTAAAATCATTCGATAAATTGACTTTTTAGTTAAAATTGTACCAGTACTAGTTTTATCTAAATTATTAATAATTTCAAAATCAAAAATAATTCTTTGACTACCTAAATTTGGATCATCATAATCAGGGTTACCACCTTGTTGAACTCGAATATTTTCTTGCACAATAACATTAATATATTTTAATAAAAAAGAACGAGTATTTTGATATTGATTATCAGTTCAAAAAATAGGATTGCCATTATTGTCAACTGTTGGTATTTGGGGTTCACTGTTTCCATCTCAACGGTATAATCAATTAAATCAATATCATTCACCTTTTAAAGAAATATTAAAACTACCTTCATCACCAAGACTTCATGGTTTATTAATATCATCATTTTTAAATTTAATAAAATTAAAATTATTAGTATTTCGTTTTTTGGCAAACATTATATATCATTTATTTTTATTATTACGAAATTCATTATTAGATATTCAATCAGAACTATGTATATCAATTAACTTTCAATCTTGAAATTTTAAATTAACTATCTGTAAATTATCAACACCCTTTTCTAATTTATTAATAACTTCAATAGTATTAAAATATTTTGCAAAAGAATAAGAAAAATTAGTTAATTCTTTTAAAAATTGTTTTTTATCAACATCATAAAATTTATCAATGTTATATTGTTTAGCATAAGTATCTCAATTTTTATATAAATCCATAAACTCATCACTAGGCTTGTCGAATGAAATTCCAGTTGAATAACTATCTTTTAAAAAATCTAAGTATCATTTATCATTATAAATTAATTATTGTGATGTTTTTAATGTTGGGTTAATAAAATAATTTGTTTCTGACCAGTTTTCAAAAAAAAGTACTACGTAAAAACATTGTATTAATAAAATCTGTTTCATTCATTCCTGTTGCTTGCTGTTTAACAGTATAATTTTGCTGATTTAATGGTTTAAAAGCAGTTAAAGTAATCAAAGGAATAATTAAACCTAAAATTCCTAAAATACCAACTGCAAATAAAGATAAAGATTTTTTCATATAAAATACTCCTAACTATCAATTACTTTTGCTGTTAACTGGCCATATTAAATACCATATCACCTCCACAACAAAATACAACATTGTTTATTACACTTTAATTTTTAAAAATATGGCCAGTTAACAACAAAAGTAACTTAAAAAATATTATTTATCACATAAAATTAAAATTTCTATATTCCCGATAACGTCTTGGCAATTTAAATTTTCTAACAGCATTATAAACAATTATAACATTGGGTAAATTTAATTTTTCAATAATTTCACTAATTTTAAATCCTTTTAAATACATTTCTTTAATCTCATCATAAGGATATTTACTTCGATATTTAGGAATAGTAATAATTTTATCCAGCTGATCACAAATTCCATTTTCACAATCAAAACGATAACCTTTACGAAATTTAAAAGAAGAATTTCATAAATAAACCATACGAATTGGAACATTATATTTCTTACTAATTTCAGAACATGACAACAAATTAAGAAAAAAATCTTTCAAACAACTAATAACTAACTCATCAGAATACTTTTGATTTCAATTCTTTTTTCTAAGTCCTGTTGCATCATAATATAAAGACCCATATGTTCCAAATAATGAATTATTAATTTTATTTAACATAATTAAAAACTCCTTACTGTAATAAACATTGGTATACTAATGTAACTTAATTCTTGTTAAATAAACATTGGTAATAACAATGTTAAATATATAAAATCAAAAATTAAGGCACACTGAAAATAACTACTTAGTTTTAACTAATAGCTATTAAAATATAAAATTATATGTTTATAATTAAGTTGATATTTTTACACTATATACTGCCTACAAGTTTTTGAAAAAAGAAATACTTTTTACAACATTATTTCTATTAAATCCTACTAAAAAATATTTCATAATAGACTCAATATTATGAACAATAAACAATATAAATGTAACTACTATTGGCGATATAGTCATATTTATTTCCACAACAGGATTTTTCATCTTGTTAACATTATCAATAATAACCAAAATAATTAAATTTATTTAAAAATAAATTTGTAGACAGTGTATAGTGCAAAAATAAACAACAAAATTATTTATTCAATTCACATAAAAGCTAGTGTGCCATAGCTAAAATATATGATCAGTTGTAATAAATATTAAAATCCTTTAACCATAACACGGAAAAAGTTTAAAATCTTAATAATTACAAAAATTCCAAATGGAATCAAAATAATTCACGCATCACCTAAAAAGGTCATTAATTGTGGTAACACAGCATAAACAGCGTCTTTAACTTTTGTCATAGCTTGTCCTAAACCACTTCAAATAGAATCCATTCCACCTGAAATAGTAGGAGTATCTGCAGCTAGAAAATTAACAGCTGTTGTTAAATACATACCTAACATTATTTATTTTCCTCCTTATTTTTAATCTCTTTCTTATCTTTTTTCTTTCCTCGAATTTGGCGAATTTTTTGATAAATTGATAAACCAATTCAAGCAAAAATACCTAATATAATAACAACACTAAATATTGTCGTTAATCAAACTGGCATAACTTAATTCCTCCTAAAAATTTAACTTGCGCGGCACGCTCCGCGTGTTCGCTACGCTCAAAATAAACAATATTGAATAAATTACCGCTAATAAATTACGCGGATAATTTATTCATTTTCTTTTACATTATTAGTTACTATCTTATTAACAGTAATAATAACATTATCTTTTCCATACTTAGTTACTAAGGACCGCAAAATAAAATAATGTTTTCTTTCCATTAAAAAAATCAACTCCTTTCAAAGTTGATTTTTTTCTGCTTCATATTACAATTTACAAAATAAAATAAAATATGATTTTATTTTTAATATAGATATATTTGAATATTTATTTTTTCCTATTGTTTCCAATCAAAGTTATAGACATTTTGATTTGAATTATTTAATTTTTAATTCTAATTATAAAAATTTAATTAATATGGATATTATTAAAAATTCTAATTCTCAATATTTTATTAATGATGTTAAGCAAGATAATTTTTCTTTGGAAAGTTTTTTTCAAATTTTAGATTATTTTTATTCTAATATTTTAAGAGTTATATTTGATATTTCTAATTTTAAAGAATTTATTTATTTTAATTCTTCTAACGAGAATACTGGTTTTGCTTTTTTTGTAAAAAATGGTTTTTTATTATATCCAAAATCAATGCTTTTTAATATTTTAAGATTCCCTGATTTATCAGCAACTTATTTAAACCCAATAGTTAATTTATATAATGCTTATAATATAAATGTTAATCAAAATTATTATTCTTTTTTTTCAAATTGACAATATCAAACTGATATTTTGCCTTCTAATAATGATAAGTATACTCAATCAATAAAATTATTAGATATGACAGATAAATCAAAATATCAAGGTTTTAATTTGATTACTTTTAATGCTATTAATATTGGTAAAGATAGTTCTATTTCAGTTAATGGTTTTAATTTTAGCCTTTATAATGCTACTGATTGAAATAATGAAATTAATAATGGTAATATTTGACGAATACCATATAAAAGTTGTAGTTGATATAATTTAGCGTGTCATATACAAAATGCGGCGATTTGATTGGTAAATAATTTGCCTGGTATGAAAGATGTATATAATTTTATTAATGGGATAGTACATGTATTTAGCAATGTGTCTGAGTTGTTTAATAATATTGGTAATTTATTTGCCTTTGATATTACATTTAAGATTATGTTAAGTTCTATTTTAGTGTTAGCGATGGTTAATGGACTTTTACGCTATTTTTAGTAGTAAAAATAATGTTGTTAAGAAAAAAAGTAAGGTGGTGCGATGGTTTATCACGCACCACCTTACTTAAAGGGGTAAAAGTCGCGGAGCGACTTAGGGGCAACGCCCCTTTACTTGATAAGGCCATTCGTATAAAAACCCCATTTGCCATTTGTTCAAATATTTTTGCTTGTTGACATTCAACAACATCATCATCAATTTCAATACCACGATTAAAAGGTGCTGGATGCATAATAATTGCTGTTGGTTTCATTGTTGCAACTAATTCAGATGTTAACTTATAATTTCGTAAATAATCTAAATGATATTTTTCATCAGCATGAAATCGTTCAAACTGATAGCGTAATAACATTACAACATCCATTTTCGGCAAAGTTGCTTTAAAATCAACAGGTGTTACACCAGGTAATTGTAATTCATTAATTCATGTTGTATAAACATTCATTCCTAATTTTTGCATAATTTGAATATTAGTTTTTGCAACTCGTGAATATTTAATATCTCCAACAATTATAATATTTAATCCTTTAAATTCACCAAAATGTTCTTTAATTGTTAACAAATCTAATAAACTTTGGGTTGGATGATTTCCTGACCCATCACCACCATTTAAGATTGGGATTTTAATTTTATTAGCAAGTTGATGATAATAATTATTTTCTGGATGACGAATAACTAAAGCATCAACCCCTAACGCTTCAAATGTTTTAACTGTATCATATAAAGTTTCTCCTTTTTTTGTTGCACTAAATAATTCATTAAAATTTAATGTTTTACAACCTAATTTATGTGCTGCAACATCAAACGAATAATGTGTTCTTGTTGATGGTTCGAAAAAAAGATTTGCCACAATTTTTGTTTGTTGATAGTTTACTTTTTTTTCATTATTTTTAAATTGTAATGCTGTCGTCAATATTCCATGAACATCATATTCAGTTCAATTTTCTAAATTAAATAAACTTTTATTTTTCATTAAAAATAACCTCACTTTCCTGATTTCTAATAAACATAAAAAAAACTTACTTAATTAATAAGATAATTTCCAATTAATTAAGTAAGTTTTAAAATTATGGGGAGAGAATAAAATTAAGCACAAATAAGAAATAAAAACAATGGCTTTTTGTAACAAAAGTCTAATGTTATTTTTCACATAATTGTTCTGATTTGTCATTTGCATTTATTATCACCTTAATAATACATATTACCATAATTATTATATTTGTAAAGATAAAAACAAAAAAAATATTAGAATTTTAAGATTAAAATTCTGATTGTGTCATTGAATTAATGCCCCCACCACCAATAATTATTTCGCGTGCATAAATAGGAATTACTTTCCGCTTTGGAAAACATTTTCGTAATACCATAATTGCTTTTTGATCATACACTGGGTCACCAAAAATTGGACAAATTAACGCTTTATTGACAAAATGAAAATTAAGATAACTAGCGGGAAGGCGGAAACCTGGCATTCGGTGTTTAAAACGTAAACTACATTCACGATCAATTGCTTCTCGTTGTGTTAAAAATAATGGAATTGGTTGATAAATTTTAGTAATTTTTAGTTTTCGTCCTTTGGCATCAGTTGTTGATTCTAACAATGACAAAGCTTCTACACTTCGTTCATACTGTGGATCATCTTTATTGTCTGTTCATGCTAATAATACATGTCCTGGCTCAACAATTTGAAGTAAATTGTTAATATGACCACACGCTTCATCATTATATAGTCCGCGCGGAATTCAAATAATTTTTTTAACATTTAAATATTGCTTTAAATATTGTTCAATTTCAAGTTTTGTTAAAGTCGGATTTCGATTAGGGTTTAATAAACATTCTTCTGTTGTATATAATGTTCCTTCTCCATCAACATTAATACTCCCACTTTCCAACACCAATGGACAAACATAATAATCAACACCACTAGTATTGGCCATTGTAATAGCCACTTTATTGTCCACATTATAGTCTCATTTAAAATTTTTTGCTTTTAACATTAAACTATTTTGCATTCCTCAGCCATTGAATTCAAAACTAACCGCACGGTGTTCTCCATTTTCATTTACTAAATAAAGTGCTCCTATATCACGCGCCCAACTATCATAATAATGTGTTTTTATTAAGTTAATATTACTATTTGCTAGCATTTTTTTAACTCGTAAGTAATTCTGTTCATTAACAATCATTTGGACTGGTTCATAATTACTAATAATTTTAGCAACTAATGCAAAAATTTTTTGCGCGGGAAAAGCGTCTTTCTGTCAATTGTCCTTCATATGCGGTCATATCATTCAAGTTTGGATGTGATTGCTTGTTTCTCCTGGTAAATAAAACCCATCTTCTTGCGGAGTTGTTGTTAATAATTTACTCATTTATAGTTCCTCCGTTCTAAATAGCACCGACTATTTTATTAATAAAGAAAAATATAATTAAAAATATTATTTGTTATTTAAAACAAATAATATATAAATGATTATTATTAAAAATCATTTTTAAGCAAAAATTTTCAATATAGATATTTTTTTAATACGTTTGATTTAAAATATTAATTTCAAAAGAAACTGGCGAAGATGGCACAATTTGACTAATACTTGCAATACAACGGATAATCATTTTTCCCTGAGGTTTTAATTTACAAAGAACCTTAATTTTGTTTGTTAGAGCAAAATTTAATTTTAAACAAGTATTAAAAACTTCTGTTGCCACAGTTGGATTAACAATTTTAAGCTTAAATGAATCTCATTCTTTTTCTAAATGCCTTTGATGATAATTAACTCGTAATTTATCAACTTGGATTTCATTTTGATATAAAATAATATCTGTCATTTCTGATTGTTTAATATAATTTGAACCTAAATCAGAAAAACATAATTGTAAATAATCAATTTCAAAAAGATTAACTGCCATTTCTTCACCAATTTTCCTCATATTATTCTAACCTTACCATAAATACAATAAACTAGCAAATATCTTGTGTTAAAAATAAAGTTAAAGCTGTGATGTCAAAGAGAGGGTAATTGTTTTTCTTAAAATTAATTAATACGACAAAATACTTGTTTTTGATTAATTGTAAATTTATAACAATTTTAGTTGTTGATGCAGACAGCAACTAAAGTAACAATCCTTTTCAGTTAAACGATTTAACATTATAATTCTAGTTTTGCTTTATAATATTTATTATAAAAACTAAATATAAATATTAGCAAATATTTATCCATTAAAAAGTTTTTTCCACTTTTAGTTTATCATAATTTTGGGGTGCGAAAAAAAAAAAAAAAAAGGAAATAAAATTTTCCTGAAAAAAATATTTTTTTTAAATTTTATTAATAATTTGCTCATTAATTAAAATAATAAATTTATCAAAAGTAGTAGTAATTTGATCTTCTTGCCCGTAAATTCGATAAGTAATCATTTTTTTATCCCGTTCTTGATCACCAATAACGATTTGATATGGAATTTTAGCAACTTGTGCTTCTCGGATTTTATAACTTAAACGTTCATCACGATCATCAATTGTTGTACGTAATTTTAACTTTTTAAATTGCCGGTGTAATTCATTAACATATTCCAAATGATGCTCATTATTAACTGGAATTATGACAATTTGTTTTGGAGCTAATCAAAATGGTAAAACTCCTTTTGTTTGTTCTAATAAAATTGCTATAAAACGCTCATAAGTCCCAATTAAACCACGATGTAACATTACTGGCATTGCTTTTGCCCCTGTTGCATCAATATAACTTAAATTAAATTTTTTTGGTAATAAAAAATCAAATTGTAAGGTTGAAACAGTAATTTCATGGTTTAATGCTGTCTTAATTTGAATATCCAACTTTGGTCCATAAAATGCTGCTTCTCCAATCATTGGCACATATGGAATTTTTAAATCATCTAATGCTTCTTGCAACATTTGTTCAGCATGATTTCACATTTGATTATCATCATAATATTTTTCCTTATTTGCTGGATCACGTAATGACAATGAGTAATAATCAACAGTAATTTTTAAATCTGTTAAAACTTCATTAATTAATTTAAAACAACGTTTAAACTCTTCTTTCAACTGGTCATGACGTAAAAAGATATGCGAATCAGTTAATTGCATCATTCGTACTCGTTCTAGACCTGTTAAACTTCCTGATGTCTCATATCGATGTAAAATAGCATGCTCAGCAATTCGTAATGGTAACTCACGATAACTACGTTGTTTATAATTATAAACAGCAATATGATGAGGGCAAGCCATTGGGCGTAAAACACTAATTTCATTATCTTGTGCCATCGGGGCAAACATATTTTCTTGGTAATGATCCCAGTGACCAGAAATTTTATACATTTCACTAGTTCCAATAACTGGTGTATCAACCTCAATAAAATCATATTCTCATTCTTTTTCTCGGATATATTCTTGGAGCACTTTTTTTAATGCCATCCCATTTGGTAACCAAATCGGTAAACCGGGTCCAACTAATTTATCAAAAGTAAAAATTTCTAAATCCTTCCCAATTTTACGATGATCACGCTCTCTTCGTTCTTCATATGCGAATAATACTTGTTCAAATAATTCACGTGAAAAATGTGAACTTCCAGTTAATCGTTGCAACATTTTATTTTTAGCATCATCTTGTCAATATGCTCCTGCTAAGCTTCAAAGTTTCAGGACTTTAATATGTTTCAAACTTGTAACTGGATAAGTATTTGGCAAATACAATTCATTCCCAAGTAAATATCCACCTTGTTCTGCCCCTGTTTCTGCACAAAAAGTTAATAAATAGGGATTGTTATTATATCATTTTTTTGCATCGGCTAGTGCCCCTAAAACAGGCTTAATAGCAAGATTATTATTAATTAACTTTGTTACTTCCTGTTCTAAAGCACTAAGATCAGTTTCTTTTAAATGTGGTTCCACATCAAAGTCAACTAAAAAGGTATCATCTTGTACGGCAATTTTAGCAATTTTAGCGGTTGGATGTAAATTAGTAATTGCCTTTGCTGTTATTAATGCTGTTGTATAATGCAAAATTGCTAAAGCTAGCGGTGATTTATCAGTAATAATTTCTAATGTTCCATCAGTTGTTACTAAATAGTCTAAACCACGAACTTGACCAGCAAAAACTCCACCAAAGGCAGCTTTTCCTAAACTTGATGCAATACTACTTGCTATAGCATGAATTGTTTGTGGTGTCTTAAATTCACGAACTTGACCATCCGGTAATGTAATTTTAATCATTTGTCATCTTCCTTTCCAAAAAGTAAAACTCGCTCCCAATATTACTTAAAGCAATAATACTAGGAGCGAGTTCTTCGCGGTACCATCCTAATTAAATTAGGATTTAACCTAATTTATCTTTCACACTTAATAACGAAAAGTGCTTAAACGTAAACTAATTGCTGTTACTAGTAATCTAATCATTCTTTTATTAAGCTTCCATCACCCTTAACTTGCTGAGAAAAGAGGAAGATTAGACCATGGGTAACTAGTTTAATTATTTAATTGTAATTTCTTTAATTTCTTCATTGCGAGCAAATAGAATTGTTGAACCAATTTTTGCCCCTCATTTTTTTGCCACTTCACAAATTGCTTTTTCATCTGTTTTAAATGCTTCATAATTATCAACTTTATTCATAAAAATTGAATGTCATGATCCAAAGGCAGTATATAATTCTGGTAATGGACTAACTCCTAAAATTACCACATTTGGGCGGAATTTTGAAATTGTTTTTAATAATTCCCCTGTATTTGAGACAACAACGGCATACTCATATTTTCCATCTTTACATTTATTTGCTAATTTTTTAGCAATATCAGCGCGTGGGCCTGTTGTTGAATTCATAGCGTCTTCTAATTGCTTTTCATAGTACAATTTTGAATAAAATTCATGCTCTGCTCGTTTGTTAATCATTGCCATTGTATGAACAGCAATAAACGGATAATCACCATTTGCTGATTCACCTGATAACATCGTTGCATCAGAACCTAATTCTGTTGCAAAATAAACATCAGTTACTTCTGCTCGCGTTGGCGATGGATTTTCTGTCATTGTTTCTAACATTTGTGTTGCAACAATAACAATTTTCCCTGCTTCACGACATTTACTAATAATAATTTTTTCTCAATATGGAACATCATAATAAGGAATTTCTAAACCTAAATCTCCCCGTGCAACCATAATTCCATCAGCAGCGGCAATAATTTCATCAATATTATTAATTCCAATTTGTGATTCAATTTTGGCAATAATTTGAACATGTTCAGCTTTACACTCTTTTAATAATTTGCGAATTTCTTTGATATTACCAGCTGTGTTAACAAATGATGCTGCAATATAGTCAATCCCTTGTTCAACTCCAAATTTAATATCATTAATATCTTTTTCAGCTAAAAATGGTAATGTAAAGTCAACCCCTGGTAAATTAATTCGTTTGTTTGTTTTAACAATATGATGGTTGAAAGCTTTTGTTTCAATAATGCCTGGTTTAATACCAGTAACATTTAACTGTAATTTTCCATCATCAACTAGCACCACATCACCAACTTTTAAATCTTGTGACATATCATATGAAACAGTGATTTCTGTTCCAGTTCCTTCACGGTTTTGATATTCCGTTGGTAATGAATAAATCGTAACTGTTGCTCCAGCAACAATTTCTTGTTTCCCACCTTTCATTATTCCAACACGAATTTCTGGTCCTTTCGTATCTAATAACACTGAAATTGGTTTTCCAATTTTAGCACTAACTTCTCGTGCTCATACAATTCGTGCTCCTTGTTCAGCATGATCTCCATGTGAAAAGTTTAAGCGAATTGTTGTCATTCCTGTTTTAAACAATTCTTCAATGGCTCCCGCTGAATGTGTACTTGGCCCAATTGTTGTAATAATTTTCGTTCTTTTCATTTTCTCGTTAATATTAAATTTATCCATTCTTTTGACAATCTCCTTCTAAAAATATCTTACCACCTTATTTTATCGCAAAATTATGATTTTTGATAAATATTCTGATTTAATTGATCAAATTTAGCTCAAATTTCTTTCCGTGATGAACGCGGAATACTTAATGCTTCCATAATTGGACGAGCAATAATTTGATCACCTTGATTGCCAATTGCTAAACCACCTACGCCTGCAATAATTTGTTCAACAGCAAATTGTGCCATTTGAAAAGCACGATAACGGTCCATGGCCGTTGGATTACCACCCCGTTGAGTGTGTCCTAAAACTGTTGCACGAGTAATGTAACCACTTTTACTTTCAACTAATTTTGCTAATTTATGCACATCGGGATAAATCATTTCACTAACAACAACAATGACACTTCGCTTTTGTGCTTGATGTAACATCGCAACCCGATTAGCAATTTCTGTTTCAGATAAAGCAGCTTCATTAATTGAAATAATATCTGCTCCACCAGCAATCCCAGCGTATAAAGCAATATCACCGCAAGCATGACCCATTACTTCAACAATTGAACAACGATTATGTGATTGCATTGTATCACGCAAGCGGTCAATTGCTTCAACAACAATATTAATTGCAGTATCAAACCCAATCGTATAATCTGATGAAGTGATATCATTATCAATTGTTCCCGGTAAAGCAATACAATTAATTCCCAACTCTGTTAACCGTTGAGCACCTTGATAACTACCATCACCACCAATAACTACTAATGCCGCAATTTCTTGCTTTTTTAAAATATCAACAGCTTTTTTTTGTACTTCTGGGTCTTTAAATTCCGGTAAGCGTGCACTTCCAATCACAGTTCCCCCTAAACGCATAATACTATCCGCAAAATTATTATCAACAACTTCCATTCAATTATTAATTAATCCTAAATAACCATCACGAATAATATATGTTTCTAGTCCTTTTGCATGTGCTGTTTTAATAACTCCCGCAATTGCAGCATTCATTCCTTGTGAATCACCACCAGATGTTAAAATTCCAATTTTTTTAAGCATGCTTTTTCTCCTTCTCTTTTGCTTGTTTCATCTTGTTTATATTAATTTTAGTTGATATTCTAAGATTGTAAAGATTTTTTTAACTAAAAAACAGAAAAAACACTTATTAAAGTGTTTTTTATTTTGTTCTAAATAAGAAAAAGTTAATTCTTATTCTGTTGGTGCTGTAGCTGTTACTTTTGCTTTAAATTTAAATTGACCAGAAATGTTTGCTGAATCATTTTTTGCTTTAACTGTTACTTCAACTTCTTTTGCAGCTTCATAGTCTCCCTCAGCACCATTATTTGTAATTTCAAAATCACTTGCTCCTGCATTTGGTGCTATCTTTTGTATAGCATCTAAAACAGCTTTTGCAAGAGTTGTATCAGTATTAACTGCATTTAACTCATCTTTTTTAACTGCTTTTGGGGTTGATGCTTTAATTCCTACAGTTTGCTCAGTTACTGTTACATCTTTAATATCTACTTTTGTTACTTCTCCATGTTTTGGTAAAGTTACTTTAATGTATCCTGATTTACCAATAACAACAGTTTTATCTTTTGCTGGAGTAATTTGAACATAAACATCAACTTTACCTGCTTCTAAATCAATTGTTTCTAATGCTGTACCTTTGCTGTTTTTATAAACGTCAAATTGAAAATCAGCTGCTGTTGCTGTTTTTACAACTCCTTGCACTGCTTTTAAAACATTAGCTTCTAACGCTGTTTTAATTTCAGGCTTTGTAACTGCTTTTGGGGTTGATGCTGCTACAGTTGCAGGTGCTGCAATTGTTTTAACTCTTGATAAATTATTACTTTCAGTTTTATTACATGCAACCACTGATGTTGTTCCGACAGCTGATACACCAAAAACTGCTAAAATCGATAAAAGTTTCTTCATTTCTTATATTTCCTTTCTCTATTAAGTAGTGTTTTTATTAAAAGCAAATGTAATTAAAATTACATTGAATATATAAGAGAAAAATAACATTAATAATAATTATTAATTGCTTCTAACCCTACTTTATACAATTTATATCTTTCTTTTTTTCTTTCCCTTATAGGAGCAATTGTACAATAATTTTTTTAAAAAAACAATAAATATTTCTTAAAAAAAAAAAAAAAAAAGATTTTCCAAATAAAATGCTTAATCTTTTTTTGTTTTTTCGTCTTCTTTTGGTTCAGAAACTGGTGCGTCACTGTTTTCTTGTTCACTAACTTTTAATTCTGGCTCGGCTTGACCAGCAACAAATGGCATAATTTCTTGATTTAATAAATCAACATTATTAACCATAAATTGTCCCGCTTGACTTGCTAAAGAAAAACGACATTTCTTTTTACTACGGCTTCCTTCAGTATGATAAATTACTAATTGATTTGTTTTATCATTGCGTTCAACACGAGTAATTTTTCGAATTAAAATGCGTTCTCCTAAAAAAGCAATTTCTTTTTCATCAATTCCAACGGCAATTAGTTGTAAAAATAAGAAAATATAAATTCCTACCCCAACTGTTAAACCAAAAGCCAATACAATCATAATAATTAACGGTGCAGTTGATGATAAATTAATAACAAATTGGAATAAAAATCCAAGAATAACAATTGGTAAATTAATTCCTAACACTGTAAATAAAATAATTAAAATTTTTTTATTAATAAAACGTGCTTTAAATTCTCGTTTTGTAAAACTAATTAAATAACCAATAATTGATAAACTAACTGCAACAAATAAGAATGCTGCCATTGAGATTGCAATTATTGTTCCTTTTTCAGTATTTTCCACTTTTAGGCTTTCCTTTCTATCACAATTATTCTTACTTGCGAACTTGTGCCATTACTTCTGAAGCAAAATCAACTTCTTCTTTTTCAATTCCTTCGCCAACTTCATAACGAATCATATCAACGACATTAACATTATTTGCTTTTATAACATCACTAATTTTTTGATCAGGATTAACAACAAAAACCTGGTCTAAAAATGATATTTCTGCTAATTGTTTATTTAAACGCCCTTCAACCATTTTTTCTAAAATATTATCTGGTTTTCCAGCATTTTTTGGATCATTTTTTGCTTCAGCAGTTAAAATTGCTTTTTCACTATTTAAAAAATCTACTGAAATGTCATCTCGTGAAATAAATTGTGGTCGCATTGCAGAAACATGCATTGCTAGTTGTTTTCCAATTGTTTCGTCAATCTTACCACTAAAAATTAAAACAGTTGCAATACGATTATTAGAATGTAAATAAACTCCTAGTGATTGATCTGCTTTTAAATGCACTGTTTTAAAACGGCGTAAAGTAATCTTTTCACCAATTGTTGCAATAGCATGAACAATAACAGTTTCTAATGGTTCACCATTAACTGACACTTTTAATGCATCTTCCACAGTTTTTGGGTCATTATTAATTAAGGTTTCTCCTACGGTTGCCATTAAATCTAAAAATTGTTTATTTTTTGCAACAAAATCAGTTTCTGAATTAACTTCAAAAATAACTGTTTTATCACCTTTAGTTACTAAACCTACTAATCCTTCTGCAGCAACTCGATCAGATTTTTTCGCCGCTTTGGTAATGCCTTTTTCACGTAACCATGTAATTGCTTCTTCAATATTCCCGTCAGTAGCTTCTAATGCTTTTTTGCAATCTAGCATTCCGGCCCCTGTTCTATCTCTTAATTCTTTTACTAATTGTGCAGTAACTGCCATACTAATTCTCCTTTCAAATTTAAGGTGCTTGTATTGAAACTAACCAGTTAATACAATCTAATTTTTATGTTATTTTTTTACTATTTTATTATCAACAATTGTTAAATGCTTGCTTAATTCACTAACCATTTCAGCTTTTTTTGCTTTTGGTAAAGCAAATCCTTCACTAAGAATTTCTAACTCATCAACTTTTAATTTTGATAATGTTTTCTCTAAATCATTATCAACTACATTAATTGTATCGAAATTAAAACTTGGTGCTGGTGTTGTTGTAACAGGTTCTGCTTTGGTTGCAACAGGTTCTGCTCCAACAGGTGCCTCTTCTTTTCCTGAAGTTGGTGCTTTATGTGAATAATGTGTGTCTCTTCCACGTTCATTTCTTCCGCTCATTCTTCGATTATCGTATTGTCCACCACGTGAATTACGATTCTCATCACCATCACGGCGAGTAAATTCACTTGGTTTAAATTGAGGTTCTGGCATTTTAATTCCCATTGCATCACCATATAAATCAGCAATATGATGAGTAATAATTGCAATTGAACGTGAAGTATCATCATTTGCTGGAATAATATAGTCAATTGGGTCTGGGTCAACATTTGTATCACAAATAGCAATGACTGGAATTCGTAATTTGCGTGCTTCTCGAACAGCAATATGTTCTTCTTTTGGATCAACCACAAATAATGCTTGTGGTAATTCCTTCATCCCTTTAATTCCACCTAAGAATTTTTCTAATTTATCTTTTTCTTTTTTAATTAACATTTGCTCTTTTTTTGGTAACAATTTTAATTCACCATTTTTTTCTTGGCGTTCAATATTTCATAATCGTTTAACACGTAAATGAATTGTTTTTAAGTTTGTTAATGTTCCTCCTAATCAACGTTGATTAACATAAAAACATTCGCAACGTTCTGCTGCATCCTTAACAATTCATTTTGCTTGTTTTTTTGTTCCAACAAATAAGATTTTTCCTTTGCGGGCAGCAATATTTGCCATTAATTTTTTAACATCTTCTAATCTTCATAATGTTTGTTGTAAATCAATAATGTGAATCTTATTCTTTTCACCATAAATATATGGTTTCATTTTTGGATTTCATCGTTTTTTTTGATGCCCAAACTGAGCACCAGCTTCTCATAACATTTCTCTTGTTAATTCTTTTGCCATATTTCTATTTAATTCTCCTTTTCGTTAAAACATCCATTTATTTCTAACATTTACCACTATCTTATTAAAACAAATAGCACTGGGCAAATGAATCCATAAATGTGTATTGTATATCATTAATTTTATTGAATACAAGCAATAAAATTATAACATATTTTGTTTTAAACAAACAAATAAAAATGTTATTTATCAAAGATAAATAACATTTTTGGCTGTTCATTTGGTTTCTGTTCATTTTTTTATTATTGTGTTTTAATTAAAAATTGTTTGTTTTTCAAGGTTTTATAATTTTTAAATAAATAAAAATAAGTAAATCAAAAAATAACAAATATTTTTAATTCAACATTTTTAATGTCCAATCATTAGGATTAATTTCTTCCTTTGAAAAATTAATTAATGGCAAATTCGGATTAAGCTGCTGCAATGTTAAAATTTTAATTGAATCTAAATTTTCAAGTTGATAAATCTCATTTTTTGAACGAGTTAACAACTGCTGCAAATACAATACTAAAATAAATAAAGCAAATAAATCCACAATTAATGTTGCAATAGAATAAATTTGTTGGAACAATTGACGCAATTTAATATTTTCTTCTAACATCATTGGAATTGATAATTTTGAAGTATTATTAATAATATTAAAAAGAATTAAAATAATAACAAAACGAATAACATTGCTTTTTTCATCTTGGCGAGTTAAAAGACCACATAATTGTAAACTAGCAATAAAAATAGTTATTACTAAAATGGTTAATAAAATAAATAATTCTTTATCATAGCGAAGATTCACATCATTAAAATTATTAAGAATAACTGGGCCAATAATAACAAACGGTGAAGCATAAACAATATATAACAAAAGCGAAACTAAACGCCGACTATTGAAAATCATAGCCATGGTAATCGTTAATTGTACATATGAATATCCTGTTAATAATATTCGATAATAACTTGGATCAATTGAATAGTCTGGTACTAACACTAAATTTCAAATTAATTTACTAAAGAAAAAAGTACTAATTCCACCAATAATTGAAACAAAATTTAGTAAACTACGCGAAGCACTAATTTTTTTACTTTTATAATGTAAAAAAGTTCATGATGAAAGAATTGTAAATAAAAAAAAGGCAGCAAAAATAAAGATTCATAAAAAGAACTTCAAGACACCATCACTGATATATCTATTTTCAAGAATTCATTGACGAATAAAAGGGTTGCTACAAAAGTCTTTAAATAATATATCATCAAATGAATAATTCATTAATGTTTTCTCCCCCTTTTTGTAAATTTCTCCACTATCATTATACTCTACTTTTGCCAAAAAAAACAAAAAAAACAATTATTAAAAATTGTTAAAAAGTTGAAAAAATTGCAAAGCCAACACTATAATCTCGCTCATGGCTAAGGGAAACATGAACAAGTTCATTTTGTTTTAACGAAAGACCTTCAACATGAAGATTATTATCATCTTTTAAACAAATTGTTACTTCGTTTAAAATTACCTTAGTTTCTAAGGCTTTAATTAAAGCTTCTTTTACTGCTCATCGGCCTGCTAAAAATTGTCGTTGAGCATTTTTATTAAAAAAAGCTGCATATTGTTTTATTTCAACTGGACTTAATACTTTTTGAATGAATGCTGTCGATAGTTTAATTCGTTTATTTTGAATAATATCAATACCAACATTTTTAATCATAATTTTTTCCTCCGTTTGATAACTTATTAATATTTTAACAAAAAAGGATGAAAAACGATATAATAATTTTATAAAAGAAAACAATGAGGGCCATCATATGAATAATATCAGTTTTAAAAAAGTTGATTCTACAATTATTAAAGCGATTAGTACTGCTTATCAACCTTATGCAATTAATAATACAGATCCCAATAAAGTTAGTGTTTTTAATAAAAATGGAATTATTATTACAATTTATAAAACAAAAAGTGTTTTGTTCCAAGGCTATCAAGCTGAAAAAGAAGCACAGCGTTTTTTTCCAGCCTTAACCAGTTCTTTACCAAATAAAAATGTCTCTGCTCCAGTTACATATTTTCAAAAAGATGTTATTGGTAATGACGAAGTTGGTGTTGGCGATATTTTTGGTCCGCTAGTTGTTACCGCTTCTTATCTTCCTATTGCAACTTTTAATGAATTAGCAAAGTTACCAATCAAAGATAGTAAAAAGATGACAAAACAACAAATTTTAAGTTTAGCCCCAAAAATTAAAAAAATGGTCAAAAGTATCACTATTATTATTAATAATGAACTTTATAATAAATGATATACTAAATACCAAAACGCCCATATTATTAAAACCTTAGCCCATAATCAAGCTTTAGTCCAATTATTAGCAAAACATCAGTTAACTAATAAAACAATTTTTATTGACCAATTTGTTAATGAAACAAAATATTTTGAATATTTACAACAAACTAAAATGAGTTCAATTATAAAAGATAACCTTGTTTTTATCACTAAAGGAGAAGAAAAATCATTAGCCATTGCTTGTAGCGCTATTTTAAGTCGTGCAGTCTTTCTAATTAAAATTAATGAACTTGAAACAAAATATCATTTATCATTCCCCTTAGGAGCCAGTGAAGATGTTAAAGCACTAGCCCGTAAATATAAAGAAATAATGCCAACAACTACTTATACTCAATTTTTAAAAGAGCATTTTAATTTAACAAAAAAATAATCTTCTAGAAAGATTATTTTTCATCTTCATCAAAAGAAATTATTTCATTAGGAATTATTTTTGCTTTATATTTTAATGGTTGTTGATGTGTTGCTAAATAAGCATCTAAATCTGCTTTTGAATATTTGTGATTATTTAACCAAGAATTCAAATTCAATTAAAACATACTAACGCAATTGAACAAAAACCAACAACAATTCGAGCTCAATAAAAATTTTTTAATCCTAAAATGGCAAAAACTAATGTAATAATGCTAAAAATGCTAATAATACTGAAAGCTAAAACAAGTTCTTTTTGATAAGGATAATTTAAGATTTTTGACCACATATCACGATAAACATAATATAGAACCGAAAAAATAATGTTAAAAATAGCAACTAAAATTGCTAGAATCATGGCAATTTTACCTTTTTGATCTAATTGGCGATGTTGTTTAATATTTATCATAATTTTAATTTGGTCAACTTTTGTAATATTATTTTCTTTAATTTGCTTACGAAAATAAAATAAGTTATTAATTCAAATATAAAAATATTGAAATGAAGTACATAGCGTAAAAATTAACACTGATCCAACAGCTAACAAAGCAAAGCCATTTGTTGCATAAAAATTTAAGAAAAAATAAGGAAATAAAGTATTGTCTGGTTGGTGATCACTGTGCCGAATATAACCACGAATTAAAATACAAATTAAATATAGGGTTGGATATAAACAAATTAATCAATAATTTGTTTTATGATGGATTTCAAATTTGTAAAATGTATCACCAGCTGTGACAATGTAACTTAAAATCATCGCAATTGGAATAATGGTATGCAAAATAAATGTTGAAATTCATTCATAAACACTCATGTTTGTTACTATATCACCTTGAACTGCTAACCCTAATCAAAATACTAGCATTGTCATTGTAATATAAACTGTTACCATTAATCGAATAATAAAATCTGGTTTTGTATTTTTAAATTTTTTTTGAAATAAATAAAAAACAAAATAAACAAAAACTAAATAATTTGTTTGCGGCGTAAAATATGAATAATAATGGCTTAAGCGCTCCCCATAAGTTGGTAACTGCCCATAAATGCCACTGTTTGTTTTTAAAGCTAAAATAAAATCACAAACTAAAAAAACAAAAATTAACATAATACCAATAATCCGATAAATTAATAATTTCCGATCCGTAAAAAAATGCTTCATCTAAAAAAACCTTTCTGCCTCTAATATTTGATAAATATTTGATAAATAAAATAAGTTACTAAAGTATTTTGTTAATATTTGATAATTGATAGTTTTATTTGTAAATTAATTATTTTTCCTTTTGTCGTTCTACTATAACATTAATAATTGGTAAACAACGATAACGAACTTGTGCTTGGTCAAACATCCGTTTTGCTGCTTGATTATCATCGCTACCTTCGTATTTGTCATCATCATAAATAACTTCTTTAATTCCAGCTTGAATAATAATTTTTGTACATTCTGCACAAGGAAATAAAGTTGTATAAATCCGACAGTTTTCTAAATTTGTTCGTGCACTTAAAATGGCATTCAATTCAGCATGCGCAACATAAGGATATTTTGTTTCTAAATATTTCCCTTCTCGCGCTCATGGAAAATCATCATCATTTAAGCCACGGGGTAAACCATTATAACCTGTCGCAATAATTTGTCCAATTTGATTAACAACACAACTGCCAACTTGGGTATGGGGGTCTTTGCTTCGCATTGCACAAACATGCGCAACGCTTAAGAAGAAATCATCTCATGATAAATAATCATTACGTTTTTTCTCTGCTACTGTTGTCATAAATTAGATATTCCTTCCTTCAAGTTAGAAAAAATATCATTAAGATTAGCTTGACTTTGTAACAAAAAGATTGGTCAATTTGCTTTTGGATAAAAATAATAATTATTTAACATTTCTTCAATTGCGCTCCGTTCCAATAAGCCTGCGCGGTAATAACTCAATAATGCATTAATAACAGCGCTATTAAAAGGTGGAACATAACGGATTCATAATAATGCAATTGTACTAACCACTATCATTGTTACAATAATAAAAACCGGATATAATATTGTTCAATTAACACGATGTGAACGGTTAAATTCTAAGGCATAACCAAGAGCACTACCAACAAAAAAGCCAACAAAATTAATTAAATAAAATGAATAACCTAAAAAGATTGGCATTATTAATAACCAAAGCATAATAATTAAAGTTCGTTGGTTTGCAATTAGAGCCCCTAAATCTTCTTTACCATAATTATAGCTAAATAAACTTCCTCATAAAATTGCTAATAAAATTGTTGACCCACCAAAAATTCAATTTGGTAATACGGCTGCTAAAAAGACTCCCGCTAACGGAATTCCAACCACTAAAATGATTGATAAGCGTCAACGTCCTAAAAGAGCTTCCGCATAACGAGCAACACTAAAAATCATAAATAAATTTAAAACTACTAACAATGGATTGCTTGAAAATAAAACATATGTTCATAATCGTCATCATTGATTATTTCAAATTAATAAATCACGCGTAACCCCACCATAAACAAGTTGGGTCGCTCCTTCACTTAAACCTTGGGTATTAAAAATTTGAGCACCAAAAAAGATTCCAACAATTGGAATAATTAATAACAAAGCAATTAAAACTCAAGTAACACCAAGGTTATTGACACTTAATTTATCACTTAGTTGTTTTAAATTTTTTGTTAATTTACTATTAGGATCTTTAATCCCATCTAAAATTTCCTCAGTTGTCATTCCAGCCATTGAAGTATCATTTTCGTTATTTTCTTGCAACATTGTAATGTTAGGATAATAAGTACTTAAACGATCAAGATAATTATTTTTATCAACAAATAATGTTACATCGCCATTATCATCTTTATAAATTTGCGAACGATTTTCAATTAAAACAATTGATAAAATAGTAAGTTTTGCGCGTTGAAATTTCTTATTTAAAAAAGTCCTTAACGTTTGCACAACTTCATCATTAATGATGAAGTCATTAAATTCACCACTAAAATCATCAATAATTTTAATAATTTGAAATTCTTTACTATCAACTTTATATAAATAAACATTATTATTATTGCGTGGTTTATTTTTATAAACATTGTATTTTTCTTGTTTTAAAAAATAATCAACTAGAGATAACTTATCTTTATCAAAACTCATTGTTTTCTATCCTTTCGCGCGTAATATTGCTAATCTTTGTTCAAACTCTTGTGGTAAGGCTGCTGTAATGGTCAGAGATTCTTTAGTAACTGGATGAATAAACCTTAATTGATATGCATGCAGATATTGTCCAAAGCTTTCTTTTTTATCAGCGACTGTGCCATATAACGGATCACCAACAATAGGATGATTAATGTATTTTAGATGGGCTCGAATTTGATGAGTTCGTCCGCTTTCTAATTCACACTCTATATAAGTATAATCATTAAAGCGTTCAATTACAACAATATTAGTTACTGCTTTTTTAGAATTTTTTGCTGTAACTAGCATTTTCTTACGGTTATTAGGGTCACGCCCAATCGGCGCGTCAATTTTTGCCCGATTTTCAATGATTTGACCATGAACAAGAGCTAAATAGCGGCGTTGTAACTGCTTTGTTTGAATTTGTTGCTGTAGTTGATGATGAACAACATCATTTTTAGCAATAATTAAAGTTCCCGTTGTTTGGCGATCAATCCGGTGCACAATTCCAGGCCGTTGTTCACCACTAGCAGTTGACCACTGCACCCCTCGTGCTAATAAAGCATTAACTAAAGTATCATTCTGGTGCCCTGGGGCTGGATGAACAACTAAATTATTTGGTTTATCAATAACCATTAAATAACTATCTTCATACAAAATTGTTAATGGGATTGCCAAGGGTGTTAATTCACTTGCTTTAGCACTTGGAAATTCAATGATAACATGGTCTCCAATTTGACTAACATAATTTGCCCGTACAACTTGCCCATTAACTTGAACTTTCTCTTGCTTAATTAATTCTTGTATTTTAGTTCGTGAAAAAGGAGTGGTATTTGTTTTAAAATAATCAGTTAAAATTTTATCAATTCGAGCTGATGATGAAACAATTAACGTAAACTTAGCCATTTGAATTCGAATGCTCCTCACGTTTGTTTCGTGCTCGTTCACGATAAAACTGAATAATTTCAATAATAATAGCAAGAATTAAGACAATAACACCAAATGTTACTCAATTATCAGCTAAATTAAACACACTATAAGGTGGAAATAAAATTCATGCTAGAAAATCAACAACACCACCATGATTTCACATTCGGTCAATTAAATTCCCAAAGCCACCCGTCGTAATCATAATTAAACCAACGGCGGCAATTTTATTATTAATATATAAAAAAATACTAAATGCAAGCAAAGTAATGAAAACTGCACCAACAATGACAAGTGGAAGATTATCAGCGTTTGTCCCAAAAGCAATTCCTTTATTAACCATAAATTTAAAATTAATAAATCCATCAAGAAATTTAACTTCGGGAGCCGCTGGGTCATGTGACAATAAATGAAAAGCTAATTGCTTCGTAATAATATCTAAAATTAATAACGAAATAAAAATTGGTAGGCAAACTTGGAGTTTATATTTTCAAATATAATTCCGATTTTTAAAATGGTCTTTAAAATCATATCAAAATTGTTTTGTTCGTTCTTTCATTTGCTTTTGACTCCTTTTTCGTTTTATACATTATCGCACATTTTTTGCCGATAAAACATTAAAACAACGATTACAAATTTCATTATTTTGTCCATTTAACTGATTATAAATCATTCAACAACGTTGGCATTTTAGACCATCTTTTTCTTGAACTTTTAAATAACTAGTTTCATATTCCGTTAAGTTCTGATGGTCAGTAGTAAAAATAATTTCACTAACAATAAAAATTTGATATAAATCTTTAATTGTTGCTAAACTTGCATAGGCTGGTTTTAAAGCAATCGTTACTTGACACTCTAATGATTTTTTAATTTCTTTTTGTTCACGACGACGTTCTAATTCTTTGTTAACATCATCTCGTAACTTTAATACTTGGTCTCATTTTGCAACTAACTTATCATTAATCGACATTGTTAAAACAAAATTTTCTTCTAAATGAACCGAGCTTTGTTGGTGGGGATATGTAATAAAGCGGTGGCTTTCTTCAACGGTATGCGGAATAATTGGTTTTAAAACATCAACTAAAATCCGATATAAATAATATAATGTTGTTTGGACCGCACGACGACGTGGTGATTTCATTTCCTCAATATATAAAATATCTTTTGTAAAATCCAAATAAAATTTTGATAATGTTGTTGTAACAAAATTATTAATTAAAGTATAAACATTATTAAAATTAAATTCTTCATAATTTTTATTTACTTTTTGTTGAAATTCACGAGCTAAATGTAAGACATAATAATCAACTTCCGCTAATTTTGGTTGTAAATCTGTTAGTGGATTAAAATCATTTAAATTTGCTAACAAAAACCGCAATGTATTACGAATTTTTCGATAAGCTTCAGCAATTTGTTTTAAAATTTCTGAACCAATTTTAACATCATCACGATAATCAACCGAAGCTACTAACATTCGCAAAATATCAGCCCCATACTGGTCAGTAATCGATAATGGGGAGATAACATTGCCCAATGATTTACTCATTTTTCGCCCTTTTTCATCATTAGCAAACCCATGTGATAAAACAACTTGATACGGAGCATGTCCTGTTGCCACAACTGAAGTAATTAGCGATGAATTGAATCACCCTCGAAATTGATCAATTCCTTCCAAATAAACATTAACGGGATGGGGCAAATGATATTCTTTGGTTACTGCTAAATTACTAACTCCACTATCAAATCAAACATCCATAATATCTTGTTCTTTTCGTCAATTGCGATTTTGATAAGCTGGTGGTAACAGTTGATCAGCACTTCATTCAAATCAAATGTCCGTTGTTTTTGCTTTTGCAAATAAATTAATAACATGTTCAATTAATTCTGGTGTAAATTGTGGTTGATTGTTTTCATCATAAAAGGCAATAATTGGCACACCCCATAATCTTTGTCGAGAAATACATCAATCCTGACGATTTTCAATCATTGTTTCCATTCTTTTTGCTGCTCATTGTGGATTCCATTGTACTTGTTTAATTTCACTTAATAATTCTGGTTTAATTTTTTCAATTGAAACAAATCATTGTGCTGTTGCTCGGTAAATAACTGGTTTTTTTGTTCGTCAATCAATTGGATAACGATGCTTTGTAAACTTTAATTTTAACAAAGCGCCATTTTGTTCTAATCGTTGTCCAATCATTTTATTAGCATCTTCATAATAAACACCAACTAAACTATTATCTGCTACTTCAGCGGTATATTTTCCAGCATCATCTAACGGGGCAAAGATTGGAATATTATTAGCCCGCGCAATTAAATAATCATCTTCACCAAATCCGGATGCTGTATGAACAATTCCTGTTCCAGCTTCAACAGTAACATGGTGGCCAAGCACAACAAGACTATCACGTTCATATAAAGGATGTTTTGTAATAATGCCAACTAATTTGGCACCAACCACTTCTTGCACAATTTTAACTTTTTTTCAATTTAATAATGTTTGCAGTTGGTCTAATAAAGCCTTAGCAAATAAATATTTTTCACCCTCAACAAGTACTTCAACATAAACAATATCTTTGCCGACCGCTAATAATTGATTCATTGGAATTGTTCACGGTGTTGTTGTTCAAATCAAAAATTTTGTTCCTGGGTTAATTGTCTTATTCCCTGTTGTCACCGTAAAAGTTACATAAATTGATGGTGATGTTAAATCAGCATATTCAATTTCTGCCTCTGCTAAAGCTGACTCACTTGAAGGTGATCAATAAATTGGTTTTAATTGCCGATAAACTAATTTTTTTTGGACCATTGTTTGAAATAAACGTAATTGTTCTAATTCATATGCCAAATCTAATGTCACATATTTTTGCTGAAAATCACTAAATAATCCTAACCGACTAAATTGCGTAATTTGTTTTTTAATTTGGTCTAAAGCATATTGGCGACAAATTTGGCGAAATGCGACTGGTGGGGTTGTTTTCCGATCAACTCCACTTTTAACAACAGCAGTTTCAATTGGCAAACCATGCGTATCTCAGCCACAAATTCACGGACTATAAAATCCTTTTTGGTTATAATAACGAACAATAAAATCTTTTAAGATTTTATTTAAGGCGTGACCAACATGTAAATCTCCGTTTGCATACGGAGGCCCATCATGTAAAATAAAGGCTTGGTTGCTAACATTATGTTGGTAGCGTGCTGAAACAACATTTGTTTTAAGTCATTCTAACTGAATTTGTGGTTCTTTTTCCGCCAAGTTAGCTTTCATTTCAAATAAAGTATTGGGAGTTAATAATGTATCTTTATAATTCATTCGTGTTTTTTCCTTTCTGTCATAAAAAAAGTAAGACTATAAGAGCGCCAATGCGCGGTACCATCTTACTTTATAAATATTGCAATAATATTTACCTTTTTTTCTTAATTTTAAATTGTAAAAACAAGAGATAATTATTTGTCTTTTATGATTAGCTCACATCATCCTAATCTTGCTGTAATAAAACGAGCAAATAACCGTGGTTTGTTTTCCTATAAGTAAATCTTACACTATTTATTTAATTTTGTTAATAATTTCTTTTTTAATCAATTCTGTAATTCGTTCACCATCGTTAATGGAAAAGGCATAAATTCGTTTATTTCGTTCTAAAAAATCATCAATTACTTTTAACACATTTTGGGGATTATGCCGATTATGATCAATGTCATCAAGTAATACCGCAATTTCTTCTTTAAAAGCATAAGAAAAATCAACTGCTTTCATAATAATGCGTCCTGCATTATTACTTGCAACTTCAAATGCTTCGCGTGACTTTTCAATATTATAACGTGAAATATGCTCTAAATGTTGCAATTCTTGTAAACGCAACATTAATTGTCGATTATCGTATGTTAATTTTTCAATAATTTCATTTTGTTCATAAATAACTGTCCGTAAATCTTTCTCTTGTTCTGCCATATTTTCCCCTACTTTTATGCAAATTTTGCAATTGTAATTCGATAATGTTGATTTTTTGATGGTAAAATTGCATTAATTTTAAAACGACCATACCGTTTTATTGATATTATAATATCACAAGCAACTTGAAAAGTCTTATTATTTACCACGGAAAAATTAACATAAACATAATTTTGATCAACATATTTTTGTGCTTGTTGTCGTGAAACATTGCAAAGTGCACTTACTACCGCATCTAGTCGTAAACTTTTTACTGTCTTTGTAAAAATAGTAAATTGGTATTCAATAACAACCGGGGCAGGATTAATCGTTCAAATTAATAAATTCTTTTGAACAATTAATGGGGCATCAACAAACACGGGAGTAATTTTCTTTAAAACACTTAAATATAAATCATTTGCTGTGATATATAAATCGCCAATGACTCGTAATTCTAATTGTAATTGGTTTAAAATAAAACCAAGCACCTGCTGATGTTGAAAAAAATGCGATGTTGGTTGTTTCGCATGTAAAATAACCGTATTATCGTGGCTAGTATTAAAGCTAACTGTTGCACGAAAACCATTTGTTAATGGTTTATGAATAACATAATTAGAAATGTTTTCTTGTGCCAAGATTGCTTGTAAAATTGCAATTTTCCGTAAATCAAGAAAATCTGTGTGAATAACTTGACCGCGGCGTGCTTGTTCACATCACCCTTTAATCTTATTAATTAATTCATAATCTTGCTGATAATGTTGCAATAATTGGGTTTTATTAAGCATCTTTTTGAATTGTAAATTGGTAGGTTTTATACTCAATTTTTTGAACATCACCATCAAAAGCATACATAACACCACTAATAAAGTCCAATAACCGTATTCGTTCTGCCTTTGGTAATTTTTCTAAATGAACAATTAATTGCCCTTTTGTCAATAATAAATCCGCCATTTTTGGAGCATCATTATAACTATCAGCAATGAAGCCAGTTGTCAAGACACTTGTATCACTACTAGTCTCCGAAGAATTTTGAATTTCGTTTTCACGCTCAAAATTCACCTTTTGAAAGGGTGTTTCTGGAGCAAGAACAGGTTTTGCTAATGGTTGATCACTATGGACGATTGGTTCGGTTGGGCTATCATTAAAATCAATTCGTGGTTGAGCGTCGTAAATACTTCGTTGTTTTTTCTTAAAAATGCTCATTATTATCAACTACGACGAACAAATGGTGGTAAATCATCATCTTCATCGTCATGTTCAACTACTTGATTATTATTAACATGCTCTCGTCACGCATTAATTCGACGGTTTGCATTTGCTGTTTCACGTTCAGAATTTTCTGATAAATTAGTGAAATAACTTGGTCGTTTACGAGCAATATCTTGATCATTGTTGTCATCATTAATCTCAGCGTCACGAGTTGGACGCGGTGCTGGTGCTTCATATTCTTCCATTGAAGCACGATAAGTATTATCCGGATTAGTAAAATTTTGTTCTTCATCAAACCCAGTCGCAATTACAGTTACAATCATTTCATCATCTAAATGCTCATTAACTGCTGTTCCAAAAATAATATTAACTTCGCCGCCAATTGCTTGTTTAACAATATCAACAGCGTCATTAGCATCATTTAAGGTTAAGGTATTTCCACCAGTAACATTAATAATAGCATCACGTGCACCACGGATCGACGCTTCTAATAATGGAGAAATAATTGCTTTATTAGCAGCTTCAATTGCTTTATCTTTACCTGAACCAATACCGATCCCAAATAAAGCGTTCCCTTTATTTTTCATAACAGTCTTAATATCTGCAAAGTCTAAATTAATTAAGGATGGTACTGCAATTAAATCAGTAATGGTTTGAACTCCTTGGCGTAAAATATTATCGGCTTCTTTGAACGAATCTTTTAATGGGACACCCCCAATGACTTCTAATAAGCGATCATTTGAAATAATAATTAATGAATCAACATGCTTACGTAGTTCTTCCGTTCCTTGGATGGCATAACTATTGCGCGCACGACCTTCAAATGAAAATGGCGTTGTAATAATTCCAACGGTTAAAGCGCCTTGTTCTCTAGCAAGTTTGGCAATAATAGGAGCAGCCCCAGTTCCAGTTCCACCACCCATTCCAGCGGCAACAAAAACCATATCTGCCCCTTTTAAAGCATCTTTAATTTCTTCTGCTGATTCAATTGCTGCTTGGCGACCAACATCAGGATTAGCACCTGCTCCTAGCCCCTTCGATGTTTCTTTACCCAATACAATTTTATTTTTTGACTTTGAAACACTAATAATCTGGGCATCAGTATTAGCAACAATAAATTCAACCCCTTGCACGCCTGCTTCAATCATACGATTAACTGCATTATTACCAGCACCACCAATACCGATCACTTTTATTGACGCGACTTGTTCATAATTATCAAAATTGTCCATAACCTTAATTCCTCCATTTTTTATATATTATACTATTTATTTAATATTTTGGTAGTATTTTTGTTGATATTGTTGTGAACCATTTAAATGCTGTTTACTTAGCGGCATAACCCCTTGTGCTGGATTAACATTGCCGCCTGGTTGGTAATGCTCACCATTTTTGTCACTTCGTGGTCCTTTTTTATCACCATTATTATTTAAGTAACGAATATAACGATGATCAACCGATTGAATATTTGTTGCACTAACTTTATTTGCTAAATGTTGATAATAAATATTTCCCAATAAGCCAGTACATCATGTTTCTTTTGCTCCTAATGTTGAAGCAATATAAACAGTAACATTTTTATCTTTATTTAACGCCAACAGATTTTCTTTAAACCCACTAATTCGTAAAATTTCACCAACAACAACCGCTGGATAGTTATAGCGCCCTAAGCTATTAGCTAACTTTTCACTTAATGTTTCCATTTCTTCTGTTAAAACATGATTAACAATTCGTTTTAAATCATAATGGGTAAAATTTAATTGTGTTTGGTGTTGATGATCATATTTGCTGTAAATAATTAAATTATCTTTACTATTATTATTTAAATTAATAATTTTGTATAAATATTTTAGTGCTTGCTTATTATCACAACTTAAGACATTACGTAACCGCGTAATTATTTTTTTAATCCCACCCGGAATAATAATTTGATCGCATAAAGTTTCACGAACAAAGACATAAGCGGTAATATTATCATAATCTCAATTAATAATTGTAATCCCATTTTGCAAATCAACTGGTGATGCAATATTTCACGCAAGACTAAACCCTTCTGGAAGGATACCCATAACTTCAATTTTGGCATATTTAAGGGTAGCAAAAATACTTTGAATAATTCGTTTTTTTGTTACATAAACAATTGCCTTAATACTTACTTTGTGCGCCGCCTGCCCTATTGGTGGCGCTGATAATGCTTTTTGTTCATTCAGAATGTAACGATATGGTCTAATAAAAAAAGTAGTTTCATCATCTAATAAAGGAACTTCTTTTGCTAATGTAATTAATGAATCAATATCATTTTTTGTAATTAGACGATCATGTGTTAAATTTAGCATTTTGGTTGAAGTTTTAATTGTCATATTATTAGCTGGAATACTAATTGCCACTCGTTCAATCACAATTCCTAATTGTCGATTTGCATCTTTAATTAAATTAACTAATTCTTTAGCCACATTTTTTTCATCAATAATGATACCATTATCACAAAAATGATATTCAAGATGTCTTTTATAAAGCACTTTAATTTGTGATTCAGTATAAACACCAACCATAAAACTAAAACTATAATTTTTAATTTCTAACACAGCATATACTTCTTTTAACTTATAATCCACTTCGTTCACCTCCTCCTTTTAAAATTTTAGAATATTATTTCACCCGTTCTAATATTCTTAATTTAGCACTTGTACTCCGATGATTTCTTGCTTGTTCAGTTCCCGAAGGTACGATTGCTTTTTTGGTAATAATCTGATAATCACTTTCAAAATGTGATATTACTGGTAATTGTTGATTTATTTCATAATTAGGATCTTTTGTTAAACTCTGAAAATATTTTTTAACAATACGATCTTCTAATGAATGAAATGAAATAACAACTAAGCGACCATGCACTGCTAATAAAGTTGTTGCTTGTCGTAATGATTCTTGTAAAACAAATAACTCTTGATTTACTTCAATCCGTAATGCTTGAAAAACTCGTTTTGCCGGATGTTTCGCTTTTTTTAAAATCTTTTGTGGCAAGCTTTTTTTAATGATTTCAACAAGATGGAAAGTAGTAACAATTTCTTGTGTATTACGATCAATAACAATGTTTTTTGCAATTACTTTTGCAAATGGTTCTTCACCATAATCCTGAAAAAGTTTTGCTAAAGCTTCTTGTGAATAAGTATTAACAATGATTTTTGCGGTTAATTCTTGCTTTTGATTCATCCGCATGTCTAATAGACTATCATAACGATAACTAAAACCACGGTTATCATCATCTAATTGTGGTGATGATACTCCGAGGTCATATAAAATCCCATTAACTGCTTTAACTTGTCGTACTTGTAATTCAGCAGCTAAATTAACAAAATTATTTTTAATAATTTCATAATTATGATATTTACTTTCCTGCAAAATTTGTTTAGAAGCAATAATTGCTGCTTCATCTTGTTCAAAACAATATAGCTTTCCATTTGGAAGATGTTTTAAAATTTCAAGACTATGTCCAGCTCGCCCTAAGGTACAATCAACATAAATCCCATTGTTTAGAATATTTAAACCGGCAATTGCTTCTTGTAATAAGACTGTTTGATGTTTAAATTCCATACATTAAATTTTTTCCTCAAAATTTTTTGCCGCTTCTTCGATTCCTGGTGCTTGTTCAATATATACTTCTCAAACTTTTGGATCTCATAATTCTAAGTGGTCATTGTTTCCAATAATAACAACATCTTTTACAATATTTGTTTTATTTTGTAAAATGGACGAGATTTTAATTCGTCCAGCATTATCGAAAGTAGTTTCATCCGACATTGACATAATTTTTCGTGTCAAAGCCCGTCCTTCGGCTGTGGCTTGTCCAGTTGAAGCAACTTTTTCTGTTCACTTTAACCATTCAGCTTCATTACGAACATCAATACAACCATCAAAACCAAGAGAAATAAAGACTTTATCATCTTTAAACTGTTCTCTCATTTTAGAAGGAATTGTTAATCGTCCTTTATCATCTAATGTATGATTGTAAGTTCCTAATAATGCCATTTTGCCCCATTCTCCCCCACTTTCATACATATTGTATTATACTATTTCCCATATTGCAACACTTTTCCTAAAAAATTTTTTACAAAAAAAATAATCCTACTAATAAGTCAATAATTAAAGGATTTTTTAAAATGTAAATTGTAAAGAGAACAAAAATAATGGTCCACAACTAAGATATATAATCAAAAAAAAAAAAAAAAAAAGAATCTCCTGATCCCTTCCCATAATTAGTTATTATAACCTAATCAACTCTAATAACTTCTTTATCCTTATAATATCCACATTCACGACAAACTCTATGTGGCTTAATTAATGCTCCACAATTTTTACATGCTATCAAAGTTGCTCCAACTAATTTAAAATGTGTTCGGCGTTTTCTTTTTGCCTGCTTGGATGTTTTTCGAAATGGTACCGCCATTATTTCTCCTCCTTTGTTGTTTTAACTAATTTTTCGTGTAACTGTTCTCATCGTGAATCCGCTTGAGCTGCTTGATACGCTGCAAATTCTTCTTCCGAAAAAACTTGCCAAGTTGAATCACCACTAATTATTTTATCACTATTTTTAGATAAATTAATAGGAATATTCATAATTATTTCATCTCACGCATACTTTATTATATCAAAATTTTGCTCATTTAAGTAATTAATATCACTTTTTTTAAAAAATTTAAAACTATATTCATCATTTCATTCTAAATTAACTGGAACAGAAAAATGTTCTAATGTCTGAGCATCCTCAACAACAATTTCACCAATAATTGTTGCAATAATATTAATCGCATTAAGATCTGGATGATAATTAATAATTCCCTTAATGGTAATATCTTTGATTCCTCTAATATTAACCGAATAATCTAGTAATTCTGGACTAATATGTAATGGTATATCAACGATAACTTGCGGTTGTTTAATAAAATCTGTTTCTGTATAAATCATTTTGTTCCCTCATTATTGACTTTTTCTGTCAAATTTGAATAATCTTGCCATAATAAAACTTTTGTTAAATTATTCATTAATATAATATAATATGATTATACATTTATTTTTATAAAATATAAATGTGCTGTAAAAATGAGGAGCCAAAATGAAAATTATAACATATGACAAAGAAAACCAATTAACTGATTTACAGATTCAATTAATTGAAAAATTAAATAATGACATTCAGAGTGTTCTAGAATTAACTATTAACGAATTAGCAGATAGCCTTTTCATCAATACTTCTACCTTAAGTCGGTTAATTAAAAAATTGGGGTTTGAAAATTATAGTAAATTTAAAGTATGAGTTGCTGGAAAGTATAATAATATCAAAGAATTCGATATTCAAGAAAATGAGACAACTCTCCATAATATTATTGATAATATTTATAAACTGCATACTTATGCCTTAGATGAAACTTACCGAAATTTAAAAGTTAATCAATTAGAAAAAATCATTGATACAATTCATAATAGTGAACGAATTGTTATTTGGGGAATTAGTCGCCACACTTTAATTTGCGAAAATTTAAATTTACACTTAAATGTTTTAAAATATAATTCAACTTATCTTGTTAATTATTATGCCACAATTCAATTAATTGAAACTCTTAGTGAAAATGATTTATTAATTTTAATTTCAAAAAGTTTACAAGATGCTGAATATCATTTTCTAATTGAAATTGCAACAAAACGAAATGTTAAAATTATTTTATTAACTATTAACAAAGAATATAAAGGACCACCTAATTTGCAAAAACTAACCTTAGAAAATACTGAAATTTTAAATTTTTATGTTGATAATCCCCGTTATGTTTCGCGGTTAATGCTAATTAATATTGTCTTTGGGATGTTAATTGCAAAATATCATCCTACTCATAATGAAGAATACCAAGATTATTATACAGCCATTGATGAATGACATGAATATGTTAAAAAACTAAAATAACTAGTGAACATCTACTTCAAAAGATGTTCTTTTTTATATGATAAATAAAATGCTACCTAATTAAAAGGATTAAGCTTGTTTACGATAAATTATTAACTTAATCCTCAATAAATGTTCTTTTCTAACGAATTTGTAATTGTAATTTCTTCAAATTCATTTTAATTTGTTCAAATTGTTGGTTAATATCTGCTTCAGTTAACTGTTTTGTCATATCATTAAACGTAAAACTAATTGTTAAAGCAACATAGTTAGGCATTTCGTTATGATCAAAATACTGGTCAATAACTTCTATCGCAACAACATTTTTTACACCAGTTAAAATCTTTTTCTTAATTTGCTCATAGGTTACTGTGGCGGGTACCCAAATTGAGATGTCACGATTACTTGCGCTAAATTTAGAAAGCGGTGTAAAAAATGTTTGTTTTTTCTGCGGATAATTAAAAATTACCTCAAAATTAATTTCGCCAAAATAAGTTGCACTTTTTAGATTAACTTCTTTCTGATATGCAGGATGAATCAGACCAATAATTGCTAATAATTGTTTTCCTAAAAAAACATGACTAGTTTGATAAGGATGGTAAACTTTATTTTTTGGTGCTTGTTGATATGATAATTCATTAATATCAATTTGTTCACTTTGTACATAAGCTTCCAATAAGCTTTTAATATAATAATATGAATTAGAAAGATTATCTCCTGTTATTTTATTTTGAACAATTTCGATTTGGCTTACAAAGGCCCCATGATAATAACTTTTCTCATTTGCATAAATTTTTTCAACAGTAAATAATTTAACATTTTTTTGATTTCGAGCATTATTATATCCGACACTATTTAATAAACTATTTGTTAAACTTAAGCGCATTACCGCATGTTCTTCTGATAAGGGAGATAATAATTGATATGGTTTTTGATAATTAAAAAAATTAAAATTAGTAATTTCCTCTTGTTTAACTAATGCATATGTTTTTGCCTGATAAAAACCATTATTTAAAAAGAAAGTTTCAAAATTTTTAATTGTTTTTTCAGCGGGACGTTTAGCTTTAACTAGATTTGGTAAAACTGGCGGTTTAGCAATAATGTTATTATAACCAAATAACCGCACAATTTCTTCAATTAAATCAACTTTTTGGAAAATATCAGTACGGGTTACTGGTGGTGTCACAAACAATTGTTCGCCTTCTTCTTTAAATTGGAAAGCTAATGGTTCTAATAAAGCTTTAATTTCTAATAAGGTAAAAGAATGACCAATAAATTGATTAATCTCAAGTAAGGTAAGGCTAATTGGTTCAACTGTTTTCTTATATTCTTTAATAAAATTTAAAACTGATAACTCTGCCAAAAAACCATTAATTTTTAATAAGTACAAATAACGTGATAATCCTAACCCAACAGTAGCATAACTAAGTGGTTTAATATAACGTTGCAAATTAATATTACTAGTGCCAACTTTTCGTTGTTGTTGACGCATTACAATATGATTTAAATGGAGTGCTAACACTGTTATTTCCGTTGTTGTAGCACTAATAGCATAAGCCGGATTAACACGAATCCCAATTAATTCAACAAATTCATTCCCATCAACAACAACTAAATCACCTTTTTTAATATTAAAAGTTTTATTTTCATAATCATCAGTAATTTTTAAAGGGTTTTTAATTTTATTAAAATCATAAAGCAATAATGGTTGGCCTGTCTCAAGCGTTGCTTTAATTGCTAAATCGCCAAATGGATCTGCTACATTTGATTGATATTCATTAATTTTTAACCAAATTCGATCTGATAATTTTAACGGACTTTTTTCTGGTGTTAATTTAACATTAACGCTAATTGCTGATTCAACTGCTGATGTTGCAATTACTACTTTTAATGGATTTTGATATTCTTTTAAATTTTCTGTTGATTCTAACTCTAACGGAAATAATTCTCGTTTAAAATAGCGAGCTAATTCACGAGCTAACTCGTAAGCACTTAAACAATCACTTCGATTTAATGTTAAATCAATCTCAAATAAATAATCAGTTAAACCAATTTTAGTTAAAATATCCTCAGCACCAATCATATCATATGAAACTTCTTTTTCATTAAAAGTTAAAATAATTTCATCTTGTTCGGCTGCTGTTAAATATTTTTCACCAATTCCTAATTCACTTAATGAACACATCATTCCTTCCGAAGCATATCCTTTAATTTCGCGTTTTGCAATTTTTGTTCCATTTGCTAAGACTGCTCCTGGACGAGCAACAACAACATATCCGTTTTCAGCTGGGTTACTAGCTCCGCAAACAATTGGGTCAACTAATTCTTGGCCTGTATCAACGAGACAAAACTTTAAATGCGTATCAGGAATTTCATTAACCACTTGAATTCGGCCACAAACAATATTGCTATTACAATCAAAATTATGCGTACGTTCTACTTCAAAACCTAAACTATTTAAAGCAGCAGCAATATCAGCATTACTAATATCAGTAAAATCAATATATTTATTTAATCATCTTCTTGTAATAATCATTTTAAACCTCCTAATCAAATTTCTTAAATTGTTCTAAAAAGCGGATGTCATTCGTATAAAAACGACGAATATCATCAATTCCATATTTTAACATCGCAATTCGTTCAATTCCAATCCCAAAAGCAAAGCCAGTTAATGTTGGATCTTGACCACATGCTTCATAAACAAGCGGATTAATCATCCCAGACCCCATAATCTCAATTCATCCAGTTTGCTTGCAAATTGAACAACCTTTACCTTGACAATTAACACAAGTAACATCAACTTCAACTGACGGTTCTGTAAATGGAAAAAAACTTGGCCGTAAACGGATTTGCGTTGCTTCACCAAACATTCTTTGACAAAAGTATTGAATTGTTCATTTTAAATTAGCAAAAGTAATATTTGGAGCAACTAAAAATCCATCAATTTGCATAAATTGGTGTGAATGCGTAGCATCATCATCATCCCGACGATAAGTATTTCCGGCTGAAATCATCGCAATAATTTCGTTTTTACTTTTCATCTGCGAAATTGCACGGGCTGTCATGTTGGTACAATGTGTTCGTAATAATGTATTTTTAGACAAATAAAATGTATCTTGCATATCACGAGCGGGATGCCCTAATGGTAAATTTAAGCGTTGAAAATTATATTCATCATCATCAACTTCAGTTCCAAACACAATATCATATCCTAATTCTTGGAATAATTGAGAAATTTCATCAATAACTTGGTTTAAAGGATGCTTTGTTGCTAACACTAAATTATATCCTGGTAACGACAAATCAATTTTTTCTTGTTCAATTGTTGCTAATAATAAAGCATTTTCTAATTCTGTCTTTTTAGTTTGACATAATACGGTTAATTCCCCTTTAATTTGATTTGCTTTTTGTCCAATTGTTAAACGTTCTTGATGCGTTAAATCTTTCATTTTTTTCAATAAATCATTCAACATTGCTTTTTTTCCCAAATATTTTAATTGAAGCGTATTAACTTCCGCTACTGTTTTTGCTGCTTTAATTTTTTTTGTTGCTTGATTAAATAATAATTCTAATTCTTTTTCCATTGCTTGATCCTTTCTTGTTGAAGTCTAATTAAGTTAGAAAAATCCTTGTCTATATTAAAAAATATAAACAAGGAGCAATTTCTTACGGTACCATCCTTTTTTTACTAATAAATAGTCTTAATTACAGTTAACGAATCATTAATATCAATAATCCGGCTGGGATTAGCAGCTCTCATTAGGTGAATTCCTTAATATCTCACCAGTTATTTGCACCATCCATAACCTCTCTGACGATAAGCGTATTAATTACTATTCCTAAATCAACGATTTAATCTGAAATTTTATAATTTTATTATAACCTATTTTACTCAGTTAATTCATTTAGTTTCTGTTTTTTTACTAAATGCATAGATAATAGTCATGCTAAAACTAAAATAATCCCAATAATAGTTCCAACTTTTAATGGTGTTTGTCAATTTAATGGCAAATTAATAACAAATCTAAACTGTTCTAAAATAATATTAACAGCAAAATGCCAAATTAGTAAGGAAATAACATATGCAAAAAAGAAGGTAAATAAAACACCAAGAACATAATTACCAATCACAATAAAGTTTACTTGCCGTGGTTTATATCCTAAGGCTCGCATTGTTAAAATAACTTGGCTAGCTTCATCAATTACTGAAGAAGTAATAACTGATAAAATAATGAAAATAATAATTCCATTTAATATTTGTAAAATCAACAATGAATCATTTAACATCCCTAAGCCTGCTGATGCTAATAATTTTTGCAAGGTAATTAATTCAACATTATTTGGACCAGTAAAAATACTAATATCACTACCATCACTAGTTATTGTCGTCATAATTTTTCCTAAATTATCGGTAATATTATGATTAAAAATGTTAATTGTTAAGTTTTGCAACGAAATTTTATAATCCTGTTTCCCCATTAGTAAATCTTTTGGATTAATCTTATCATAAATTATTTTTTCCTTCGAAATTACACCATCATAAAAATCACCTGGTACTGGTTTTCCGTTAAAATCATAAAATAAAAATCGAATAGTATTAGCATTAATAAAAACATTACTTCGTGTTGTATCATTTTTATTAATTCCTTTAACAACAATTGATAAATTATAAGTAGATCTTACATTTTTAACTGTAAATTCAAACGTGTCATTAATTTTTAAATTATTTAATTTAGCTATTTTTTCTGAAATAATTGCAGGAATTTGTGTTCTTGTTAATGGTGCCGCAAACAATTCAGTCATGACGGTCTCACTAACACCTTTCATTTGGTAAAACTCTGCTCAAGTATCTGGTTCAATCCCTTTTAAATTAAGATCACTAATGACTGCTGCTTCACGATTACTTGGAGTTACAGCTAAATTAAGAACTGGCAATTCTGTTTGAGGATTGTAATACAATGTATTAAAACTAACAACTGTCTTAACATGGGTTTGGTCAATTAGATTACTTAAATTAATAATGTTTTTCCCTCAATCTGGTAAATTTTTTCCTGTAATATTTTTTATATCTTTAACAACTTGAATTAAATCAGTTAAATAAACTGATTGATAAATTGGCTGATAAAGGAGGAGTTTTCTTCATAATTCTATATCCATCGGATTTTGATGAATAGCCGTTGCTAATTCATTAAATTTTGCTAATGAAACCGCTTGTGTTTGTTCAACATCACTTGTTGGTAACACTTGAAAATGATTATTATTTATTAATTTTAATTTTTCTTCTCCTGTTGGAGTTCTATAACTTGTTGCCATTGTTAATAAACTTGGAAATTGGAATCGATGGTCAACATCTTTTTGATAAACATTACTAAACGAATAAACAATTTGACTAAAAATATCAGATGCATTAAATTGAATGATAAAGAGTAATGAAGAAATAAAGAAAATAAACATTACAATTATTCATTTTCAAAATCCTTTTAAAGTAAATGCCAATTTAATTCGAAACAAGAAACTTGTTTTACTAAAAATTTTTTTAATGCCAATTATTAAACCATAAAAATGCATTTTTCCTGCACCATTAATTAATACTAAACTTGGTTTTTTTAAATAACTCATTGTAAATAAAAATGATAAAGTAGTAAAAAAGACTGGAATAACTAAAAACAAAATTAGCATAAATCATCAAGAAACATAAATTAGTTTAAATGGAATTAATAATCCTGTTGTATATAATGTATTAACATATAACTGAATAGGAATACTGACACAATATCCTAATATAATACCAAATAGCATCGTAACAAAAAACTTTGTTGAAAAAATTCATGATAATTCAGTTGTTTGATAACCAAAAGCTTTAAAAATTCCAATTTGCCGACGAGTTTTATTCATCTCTTTTTTCATTGTATAATTAATAAAAATAAAACCTAAAAATAAAAGCACAAAACCAATGGCACTATATAAAATAATTTGAATGTTAATATTTTGCGTTTGCATTGCAATATAATTATTTTCATATGGAATTAAAGTTGCTGTTGGATTAATATATCCTTGCGCTAAATTTTCTTTTAAAGTTAAAATTGCATTTGATGAATTTAACTTAATTAAAATTTTTTGACTTGGTTTTAAAGTAATAGTTCCTAACTCACCACGGACATTTGCATCCTGAAATTGAGTGTAAAATCGCTCAGTTGTAAATAAAACACCATATTTCCGAATATCATTACTATTATTAATTTTTAAATTTGTCTGCTTAATAAAATTATCTAAATTATTTCCAATTCCAACAATTTTTAAATTAAATTTTGGGTTATTTGGAATGACTGAAAAAATATCTCCAATCTTTAACTTATTTTGCTCCGCAAATAAACTACTAACAACTGCTTCATCATCTGTTATTGGTAACCGTCCTTGATATAACTTCAATTGGTTAAAATTAACTGGTGCTGTTTGTTCTAAATTTTGTACTACTGCAGGAGTAATCTTTAAAGTATAATTTGAACTAGTTTCTTGTTTAAATGAAATCGCTTCAAAAACACCAACAGAATATTCTGGCAAAGTTTTTTGTGCTAATAACCGTGTCACCATTTCTTTTGGTTGATTTCAATTATATTTTTGAAAATAAAGATAGGCAATTGGATTAACACCATCAATGTTTTGATACATTCCTCGGTATTGAGCAACTTCAAATAACTTAGCCATAATTTGACTTGTTGAGCAAATTTGTTGTAATGCTGGACTTGCAAGACTATCACAAACACTTTTTGTTGTTGTTCACCAACTACTGTTTTCATTTAAAATTGCTTGATCAATAAACTTATTATGCAAATAATAATCTTCCATAAAATTAGGTTTATAATCTTCAACACTAAAACCATAATCTCATTGCTCAGAGGTATAAATTAAATCATTATATTTTATTTTATATTGTAACGCCCCTGATAAAATTCCGGCAATTGTTGCAATAATAATGATAATAAAAAGAATTAAGCCTCCTGCTTCAATTCAATTTTTAAAATATGCTTTTAAATAACTTTTTAAAATTTGGCGCATTCTTATTCTCCATCTTTCATTTTAAACAATTATATCAAATTCAAAAGTTATAAAAATAACCAAAAGAACTACTTTTTAAAATTAATAGAATCTTCATTTCCAATAAGTTCTGCTAAAACAAAACCAATTTGGTCAATAATGTCTGTTGGCAAAACTGGTTTTTTGTATTGTGAAATTTCATCCCCAGCTAGCCCATGTAAATATGTTCCAACGATTGCTGCTTCAAATAATTCATAACCCTGACCAACTAAACTGGCAATTAAACCAGTTAAAGTATCACCCATTCCAGCAACTGCCATATAGGGATTACCTGTCCCATTAATATACACGCGATTACCATCAGTAATAATTGATTGATATCCTTTTAAAACAACAATAATTTTATACTTGTTCGCAAATTCTTTTGCAATATTAATTCGACTATTTAAAATTTCTGGCACACTTTTATTAATCAAGCGTGATAATTCTAAGGCATGGGGTGTTAAAATTGCCCGTCCACGTAGTTTTCGTAATAAAGGGGCATCTAGGACATTAATTCCATCAGCATCAACAACAATTGATCCTTTATAATTATCTAAAATATAATTTAAAGTATTATATGTCCGTTCTGTTTTTTCTTTTCCCATTCCATAGGCTACCACATTAACTTTGTTTGTTAATAAATCTAAAATTCGGGCTCGGTCAGAAGCATCACAGAATGTGATTTCTGGAGCGGTATTATTTGTTTTTCCTAATAATTCTGGTGATAAAGCTCAAATTACTAATCCAATTCCAGCATTTAATGCCATATTAGCAACTAAGGTTCCAGCATTTAAATATTCTAAACTTGAAGCAAAAATAAGTAAATTGCCATAGATGCCTTTGTGTGAAATTAGCGAACGAGAATGTAATTGGACACTATCCGTATAAAATAAGTTGTTATCAATTAATTTTGCACAAATACTATTAATCTCTTGCTGATGAAAACCCAATTGTCATACAACAACTTTTCCTAAGTAAGGAATAATATCATAATTAATAAAAGCTGATTTGTAAGTAAAAAAAGTGACAGTTTTATTTGCTTTAATTGCAATTGTTGGAATTGTTGCACTATCATTTTCAATTCCGCTTGGAATATCACATGCTAAAACATATTTTTGACTTTCATTAACTTTTTTAATAATTTCAGCAATAGCCGGTGGCATTTTTCCATGATAACTAATACCAAAAATGCAATCAATAATAATATCAGTTCATAAAATTACTGCTTCAATATTATCATCAAGAAAAGTCATTGTTACATTCCGCAACTTTTTAACTAATGAATAATAATATGCAACTTCTGGGGTTTTAGCATTATCAAAGGTTTTTTTATCCGTGCAAATATGAATATGAATCTTTTTTGTTCCATCATAATCATTAATTAATTTCGCTAAACAAAAGCCATCCCCACCATTATTACCAACATTAGTTAAAATTAAAAAACTATGAACTGCTAAATTCAAATGATGAAATAAGCCTTCTGCTGCTTTTGCCATTAATTTAACTGGAGGAATATCAAATTGATTAAAAATAAAATTTTCAAGATTTTTTGTGTCTTGTTGATTACTAATATAAAGCATATTTCTTAACTCCTTACTTGATTATATTAAATTAAAAAGAAAACCATTTTAAATTCCTGGTTTTTTTAAAATTTCAACTTTTTCACGATAATTTGGCATATATTTTTCAACATAATATCAAAACAACTTAGAATGATTATGATGAACTAAATGTGATAATTCATGAATAATTACATATTCCAATACTGTTGGATCAAAATGAATTAATTTTGTATTTAAAACAATTTTTTCCGTTTGAGGATAACAAACACCTCATTTGCGAACCATTGCTTTAATTGTTAAATTTTTATAAGATAAATTCATTATTGTTGCTCATTTATTTAATAATTGCTCAAATTTATAACTAAATTTTTGCTTTAAAAAATGATGTAACTTCTTAACATTTTCATCATAACTACCAGCATCTTTTAATAAAAAATATTGTCGATTAACAATTTTAGTATGAATATTCTCATTCGTTAGTTGCAATGGATATTTTTCATTAAAAACATAAACATAACCTGTTCCATTTGGATTAATAACAATCTTTCGATAATTATCGTGAACATCAATTACAGTAATAATTTTCTTAATATTTTTATAAATTAGAGCTTCAATTTCTCAATCATGGGCATAACTAGGGGCTGATACTTTAATTTTGCCATTATTAACATTTAACACAATATTCTTTTGTTCTTTAATAATTAAATCATATTTAATTAAATTACCCTGATATGGTAGCACTTTTTCCAATGCCATGCTGTTCCTCCCCCTATCATAAATATGGATTAATTAATGATTATCATCTATTTTATCATCATTTTCATTTTCATTCTCAAAATTATGGTGTAACTCTGATGATTGCAAAGAATTATTAGTTGCTGGTTTTTTTGTAATATCTTCACGGTATTTTTTCCCAGCTGTTCAAATTTTATCAATATCACCTAAAAAAACTTTACCATCATAAGAACTATCAACGCGAGCATTGGGATTAATGCGTTGTTTACCACTTGGTTTTGGCACTGAACCAATTCGTTCAGCTAATTCTGTTTTATCTAATGACATATGTTGTTTTGATTTTGGAATAATAATTGAATCATATGAATTTAATTTTCCTTTTGAAGGCGAACTTTCCGTACTAAAAATAGGTGCTGAATAATCACGATGTTTAATAATATCACCTTTTTGTACAAAGTCACCTTCTTGTTCAATAAGTAGTCCTACGGGTGATTCATCAACAATTCCTTCGTTCTCTTTAATTGTACGTAAATATTGCCCTTCTGCACCAACACGAATTGTTGGCTTTGAATTAGTAGCATTATTATCTTCTTCTGCTGGGAGAAGATGTGCTTCACCTTGTTCATGTAAAAGAGCATTCCGAGCCATCTTCGCTTTCAATAAGGCCATCTTCGCTTTTAAATCATTTGTTGTTGAAACTGATTTGTTGTTAATAGGATTTTTTGTTTCTTCAAGAGGAGTAAGTTCACTTTGACTTACCATTTCTTTTTGGGGTGTTAAACCACGAGCACCAATTTTACCAGTTTCAAAATTAATCGCTGTTAAACGATTTTTTTGATCTTGTGTTAATGATTTTGTTTTTCGTGTTTTACTATAATAAGTTATTGCAAATCAACTACCAAAGAAAGTTAATCCTGGACCAATAAATAACAAAATAAATCCTGAATTAATCGGTAAATTTAATTTAAAAATATTTAAACCAGCATTAAGACTTCTTGGTTGACTAGCAAGCGCAACAGCCATTGTTAATAAAATGCAAGATATTAATCCAATAATAAAAGCTCAACTTATTCCAAAGACTTTATAACGATTATTTTTTGATAAATAATTTGGAATTAAATACATTAATACTAAAAAACTAGAAATTCCAATTAAAATACCACCAACTAATTCTGGTTTTGTAATTATATTATTATATACTGTCATATTTGAGAACTGTAAAACCAAAAGGGCAATATCTTGTAATAGCATGTATGCAGCATTATAAAGGAACATTTGACTATTAATTTTATTTGCTACCATAATTAATATCCCGAACAGTAACGCACTAAAAATTCCGCCAATTGTTAAGAAAGTTAATGACACTCCACGTAATTTCTCCATTTTTTTCACCTATCTTTTAACCATAACAAACCATACATATTATTTAAGTATATATCGTAATTATACCCTATTTCTATAAAAACCAATAATAAAATGTAAAAATCGTTTGTTATTTACCATTTTAATTAAACCAAAATTTAAAATAAAAAACAATTTAAAAATTTAAAATAAAAAAGATACTAGTTTTAAATTTAAAACTAGTATCACTTCACATAATCGTAACATAACTTTGACTCAGGGTAATGCTTATTATGTTGATAATTATATTTTTTCAGCAATAATTAAATAATTCAGGGTATATATATTATGTTTATTAAAAATCGATTTGCTACTTAGTTTAAAGGATTAAAAAGAATGGACATATTTGTATAACAAATCATTTTACAGACCAGTTTGTTTTTTTTTTTTTTTTTTATAAAATAGACAAGGGAATTATTTTTAATTATTATTCTGAAACAACTAAAAGTTAATATGTTTTGCTAATTGATATTTGATATTTGATATTTGATATTTAATACATTAAAAAATATCTATATCCTTTCGCTTAACATCCCAACCACCCTACCAGATTCAAGAAGATTGATAAATTTAAAAATAAAATGAATTAGCCGCTAATTGCTAACTAACCATTAAATGAATGTTAAACTTTATAATCCTGCATCATAATAACGTATATCCAAATACATTATATAATATATTATTTTATTTTCAACAAGATAATGCACTTTAAAAATTAAAAAATAACTTTTTTGAACTTGTAAAAAACTATGTTTATTTAAGCAATAAAAAACTAGTTTTATTTAAAACTAGTTTTACTCTAACATTTTTTCAATCATAATTACTTCATTTTATTTTTTATTGTAATGTTGCAATAATTTGATAAAATGGCTGTTTTGTTAAAATTGATGCCATTTTATCAGAAGATGCCAAAATTTTTGAACCTGGTTTTGCGCGAAAAACAGTTGTTTAACACTAAAAGCTCATCATATCAAAGGTCTTTATACTGTTCTGCAAAAGATTGTCCCAACAATTTCTTTTTTATCTGGATTATATGGTTTGTCAAACAGCATAGCGAATGTCATTTAAATTATTTCCAGTATATGTTTCATTTAGTGTAACTTTAATTTGTGCCATATTTTTTGGTTTTTCATTGTTATAATTTAAATATTTACGGTGATCTAAAATAACATGAAATTTAAAAGTAACATTAGAATCATTAAAAATATTAGGTACACTACCACTTAAGTAAAAAGTACCATTTAATTGATCATCAATATTAATATCTAAAATCCCACCTTGCATAAAGGCTTGCATAATAGCTTGACTATAAAAAGCAGAAAAACGATTACGATCACCACTAAATTCCATTAGAGCTGCCGCTATAATTAATGTACTTCCTGTTGGGTCTTTCTTTCAATTATTATAAATATCACTAGCTAAATAAACATTCCCTAAATTAACAACTGGATACACTTGGTCAAACGTAACAGCTTCTGAGATAATTTCTAATTCACCAGTAAAATTACCTCCTTCTTTCGCAATAATTTTATAATTATTATCTTCCACAATAACTTCAACATCATCACTTGTAAAATTTGTGCCATTTAAAACATTCATCACTGCTAAAACACGAGCAGGATCTGCTGGTTTACCAACTGCTTCTTCTGAATATGGTAATGAAGTCAAAGTAATAATTTTTGTTAAATCATTTGTTGCTCAATCCAAATTAATTTTTTTTTGCTAAAAATGGTTGATTCGAAACATCTGGCATTGAGCGAATTGTTGCTGTTTTCATTCCTGAATCAAGATCAACAGCAAAGTTATCTGGATTATGATTTAACTTTTGAATAGCTGCTTTGATACTAGCAACATTTGGAATGACATGATAATTGGTTTTCTTTGCAATATCAGCAACATTAGTGCAACTAACAACTGAAGTAATAGAAGCCGAAGTAAATGTTAGTGATGCTAAAATCATCATTAATTTTTTCATACTTAAAAACTCCTTTATCACAAAAATAAATTATTCATAAATATTATTTTTAAAAATATTTATTATAAACCAAATAAGGGTGGACAATTTTCCTTTTTAAACTGAATTAATAATTTTGTTTTTCGTAATTGTGCTTTTAAAAATGTTCGACAAATTAGTGATTTAATAATCACTACAATATTCATTTGTTGGAGAAATCGAATCATTGCAGCAAATAGATCAACTGTAAAGTTATTTATAAATAATTCATTATAAATTTCCGTATTAGTTCAAATAACAAAACAAGTAATTTTTTTAAGATAAAACCCATAAATAATAACTAAAGCAATTGTTAATAGCAATGATAAACCAATAATAAGATAAAAAATATAAAATAAATTTAATAAAATTAAATATGGAATTCGTGCTAAATGTTGATTTTGAACTAAAACAATATAGCGTTGAAAATTATAAGCTAATGTTATTGTTAATAAAATTAAATTTAATAGTCATGTTAAAAGAACAAATCAATTAGTTTTAAGCAATAATTTATAATGGTCAAATGATTGTTGATAAAAACGAAAATTAATTAAAATTTGCGTTAAAATTCCTACCACAAAAATAGAAGCAAAGGAAATTAACACTACATAAGCTAAATTAAAAAGAACATTATCAAAAACAAAATTATTTACTGGATAAATAATTCCAATTCCTCAAAAGAAAAAAACATAAAATAATAATGCTAATAAAAAGAAACTAAGAAACTTATGATAAAAATTATTATATTTTAGATTCATTGTTATCACCTTTTATTAATTATATCACTTTTTATTAATAAAAAATTGCTAACAATAGCAATTAATCATCTAACTTTAAAACAGCCATAAAAGCTTCTTGAGGTACTTCAACAGAACCAATTGCTTTCATTCGTTTTTTTCCTTCTTTTTGTTTTTCTAACAATTTCTTTTTCCGGGTAATATCGCCACCATAACATTTTGCTAATACATTTTTCCGCATAGCTTTAATATCTTCTCGCGCAATAACTTTATGATTAATGGCTGCTTGAATTGGAACTTCAAAATTTTGACGGGGAATAATTTCTTTTAACTTTGCACAGAGAGCTTTACCACGGCCATAAGCAAAATCACGGTGAACAATAATTGATAATGCATCAATAATTTCATTGTTTAGTAAAATATCCATTTTAACTAATTTATTAGGACGATAACCAATAAACTCATAATCTAACGAAGCATAACCTTTACTAATTGATTTTAACCGATCAAAAAAATCAAAAACAATTTCATTTAATGGCATCTCATAAGTCAAAATTCGTCGCGTATCATCAATATACTCTAAATTAACATATGTCCCACGTTTATTTTGACATAATTCCATTAATGAACCAATATATTGTTCGGGAGTCATAATTGTTGCTTTGACAAATGGTTCTTCGATGCGATCAATTTTTTGCACAGCGGGTAATTCACTTGGATTATCAATGCTAATCATTTCCTTATTTGTTAAATAAACATGATAAATTACCGATGGTGCAGTTGCAATTAACTCTAAATTATATTCTCGTTCTAATCGTTCTTGGATTACATCCATATGTAATAATCCTAAAAAGCCACAACGAAAACCAAAACCTAATGCTTGCGATGTCTCTGGCTCATAAACAAGGGAAGCATCCGATAACTGAATTTTTTCCAAGGCTTCTTTTAAATCTTTATATTTAGCAGAATCAATTGGGTATAGGCCACAAAACACCATTGGGTTCATTTTTTTATATCCTGGCAATGGCTGTTGCGCTGGATTAGCAACAGTTGTAATCGTATCACCAACCCGAACATCACGCACCATTTTAATACTTGCTGCTAATCACCCTACTTCACCGGCTCCTAATTGGTTTTTTTTAACTTCTTTTGGGGTTTTAACTCCTAATTCGGTAACTTCATAAACAGCACCGGTATTCATTAATTTAATTTTTTCACCAACGCGAACAATTCCTTGCTTAACTCGAATTGAGACCATTACGCCTCGGTATTTATCATAATATGAATCAAAAATTAATGCTTGCAACGGATTATTATCATCGCCGTCTAATGGGGCAGGAATATCCTTGACAATTGCTTCTAATACCTGTTCAATATTTAATCCTGTTTTAGCACTAATTAATGGTGCATTTGTTGTTGGAATTCCAATTAAATTTTCAATTTCTTCTTTAACGCGGTCTGGATCGGCTGATGGTAAATCAATTTTATTAATAACGGGAATAATTGCTAAATTATTATCAATTGCTAAATAAACATTAGCTAATGTTTGAGCTTCAATTCCTTGTGCTGCATCAACAACTAAAATTGCTCCTTCACAAGCTGCTAAACTACGTGATACTTCATAAGTAAAATCAACATGTCCTGGAGTATCAATTAAATGAAAAATATACTCTTGTTGATCTTGAGCCCGATACTTTAACTGAACAGAATTTAATTTAATTGTTATTCCTCGTTCACGTTCTAAATCCATTGAATCCAATAATTGTTCTTGCATTTCTCGTTTTTCAACTGTTCCTGTTAACTCTAAAATCCGGTCTGCTAAGGTTGACTTTCCATGGTCAATATGAGCAATAATTGAAAAATTACGAATTAATTTTTTATCCATTTAAAATTGAAACCCTTTCTATTAGCAGTTATATCTCTGATATTATTATACATAATTTTAGTAAAATAACCTGAAATAGCTGGTTTTAATAATAAATAATTACAACCACATTGAATTTTTAAAATAAATACGATATAATATAAAGTACAATTTAAAAAATGAAACTATGGAACAATTATTTTAAAAATTTTATTAGCATTTTTTTATATCACGGAATGGGGAATACTTGTGAATACTAACTTTACAGAATATTATAATCAGTTAATGGCTGAAGTAACTTTAATTACGAATGTTGAAAAAATTTCTGATACAAAAAAAGATTGGTTGTATACATTATTAAAAAATTTAAAAACTTTTAACACGAAACAAATTAACTTGCAACAACATGAAGGGTTAATTTATCAAATTATGCGTGTTATTAATCAAAGCACTGAATTTATTCATAACCGCATTAGTAATGCTCTTAACGAATATCGCAAATTATATCGACAACATTTTAAAGTCAATTTAAACATGCGGCAAGAAAATTTACGAATTTTTGATTATTGTGAAAAACAACTACAATCTAATTATGACAAAAAACTTAAAATTTTACGAGAATCAATCATTAACTATTATTACTTAAATTATTTAAAAGATAAAATTGAAGAAACATTAAAAATTATTAGTTTGTCAGCACGAACATTATAATAAAAAGAGTAATTATGGCCTAATTACTCTTTTTATAATGTCAAAATTGTTCATCATCTCAAATTTTATTTGTACTATGCTCATTAATTCGAACAAAAACAATTGATAAACTAATTCCCATTATTGTTGCAACAGCAATTTGAATTGCATCAGTAGTTAATTCAACAATTGCAACATCAGGTTCAAACATAATATAACTATATAAAACATATAATAATAACATTAAGCTACTAACAAAAATAGCACCATAACGACTTAAAATCCGAGCCCCATAATAAGTAATAAAAAACATTAAAATTCTAATCAAAATTGAAATTGGAATAAAAATAAAACCCCCTGTAATAAGGTCAATAATTGTTACATACAAAATACCACTAATTAATAACATTGGTCCTTTGATTAAAGTTATTAAAGCTAAAAATAAACCATCTGCTAACTGAATAATCCCTTTACCAACGCCAAAATCAATCCGAATAAATTGTGAAATATAGGCAATAGCTACTAACAAGGCTGTAATTAACCCTGTTGTTGCTAAATATTTTAATGATTTTAAACGATACATTTTAAATAAAAATATTTCCAACTATGATTTCTGACGATGCATTATGATAATAATTTTTAGCATCAGTTGCTTTTTTACCTTCGCGTTGTAAACGCGTAATTAATAAATAACCATCTTCAACTTTAACTTTAATCCCTAATTTTGAAATATCAATAATTGTTCCATTTACAAAATCAGCGTCTTTTTCAGCTAATGGTTCTAAGGTAATCACTGCTTGATGCAATTTATAATGAATATTATTAACAGTTGTGTAAGCAATTGGTCATGCATATAAACCACGAATTTGATCAACAATTTTTTGTTTTGGTAAAAATCAATTCACTTTTTCTTCATCGCGGGTAATGTTATAAGCAAATGTTGCTTGACTATCATCTTGTGGTGTTCCCTTAATTTTGCCAGTAATAATATCTAATAAATGCTTTTCAATCATTGTTCCTGCTAAAACCATTAAACGGTCATGCAAAGATGAAGCTGTTTCCGTTGGACTAATTGGAATTGCTGTTTGAACATACATTTCGCCCGCATCCATTTTTTTAATCATTTGCATTAGCGTAATCCCAGTTTCTTGTTCACCATAAATAATAGCTTTATGAATGGGAGCACCACCACGTAATTTTGGTAATAACGAAGCATGAACATTAATACAATTAATCCGGGCTAATTTTAAAATTCGCTCTGGAATAAACTGCCCATAAGCACATGTCACAATAACATCTGGTTGCAAAGTGACTAACTCTGCATAAAGATCATTAATTTTTTCTGGTTGAAAAACAGGAATTTGATTTGTTAAAGCAAATTCTTTTACTGGGGAAAATTGAACAAGTTGTTGCCGTCCAATTTTTCGATCAGGTTGGGTAACAATCCCAATTATTTCAATTGTTGGACTTAACTTTTGCAAAGCCTTTAAAACAGCTGTCGCAAAGATTGGTGTTCCCATAAAAATCACTCTATATTTTTGCATCTTTTTTCCCTCCCTTAATTGGTGTCAAAGGTGCCATTAAACGAACAATGTGTTGATAAATTACGACCATTGCTAATGTATCCCGATTACAATACTTTAACATTTCTGCTCGAAATGATTTTTGTCAAATGGTGATTGGAATATTATTTTCCGCGCGACGACGAAAGATTTCACTCGCCATATCACCTTTTTGCACCTTTAATGCTTGATAAGTAAATTGATTATCAAATGCTGGTTGCGTTTTTTTAATTGAAGCTGAACCATAAAATTCTTTTTTATAAATCATAAAATCCTGAAAAAAATCCATTAAATCAATTGTTTTATTTCGAATAATACTTAATTTTTTTTGTCAATCTTGATAAGTTGTAATACGTTCCTCATTTCGGCTTTGATTAATTAAGATTGTTAAATAACTAATTAATTCCGCTAAAACCTTACATTCAAAACTCTTATAATAAGCAACATAAACTCCTCCACCATGACTAAATAAATCAGTAACTAAATGTTCAATTAGGGCTAAGCGTGGATCACCATCACCATCTGCTAAAAAAGCATGATGTTCCATTGTTGTTTCATCTTGATAATCAAAGTGATTATCTTTAATAATATGGACTGAATATTGAAATGGAATTTGTTGATAAGAATATGAATAATCAAAACGAGGAACCGCTGCTTTCATTGTTTCAAAATCATACATATATAATGGATACTGATAATGCTCTAAAATTTGTTTAATGATAGCAACCTTTTTTGGGTCAACAACTGGGGCATTATCTTGAACAGCAAGAATTTGACGTTGTTGTTTTTCTGAAAATAAAATTGGTTTTTTTTGTCGAGTTAATTGTTTAAAGGTAAATGGTAACACAATATCTTTTAATAAATCAATGTGTTCTTGATATTTTAATAATGTCTTTTTTTCCCTTCCCCGGGTTAATTCAAAGACACTATGATGCGGTGGTAAATAACTAGTAACATGCTGACAATAACCATAACGATCACCTTTTCCATTTAAACATTGTTCCTTACTAAATAACGGAAAAATTGTTTCAACTGATTGCATAAAGTAATGTTTAATTAAAGCTAAATCATCAGTAATAATACGATTCTTTGCAACGCGTTTGGCAAACTGTCCAGTCATCATTTGCTGACAAAATTCTAATAAACTAACAGCCGGTAAGGTTTTTGTTGGCAATTTATAAAGATCTTGAAACATAAACAACTGGTCATCATCAATATCACCAACACGCTGATACTCCGAATTTAACAACATCAAAGAAATTCGACTAATTGTTAACCCTGCCCCAGTTAAAACATAATACTGATAGGCAACGTCATAACCATATTCATCCTTGACATCCTTATTAACATACATTTGTGCCTCTTTGTCATATTTCCGACCAGTTGAGGCTTTAACCTCAATTAAATGATAAGTTCCATCTGGAAGTTTTTTTAAAATATCACACTTTGTAATACAATTGTTATAAACAAAAGATGGTTCAAAATAAACATCATAGTTTGAATTTGCTAATACTTCCGTTGTTTTTGCAAAAGCAATTTTCTTACTGTAATGTTCTAAATTAAAATAATTATGATCACGCATAAAATATTCCCGCGCACGTTGACCAACTTCATTTCCATCAGCAATTGTTTCACCAGGATAAAAATCAATTTTAACATCTGCCATTGTTGTTTGGACATCATCTGGTAAAGTTCGTACATCATTATTATCGGCGCCTTCATCTGCTGGTCAATAAGTTTCTAGCGCTAAATCATATAAATGCGGTTGAAATAAACCTTTTCCTCCTTCATTTTCATCATCAAGAAAAATGGCTTCATCAATTTTGGCACTGTTAATATTATCTTGCAAATCAAAAAAGACCGAAATTTTTTGAGCTGTCACTCATTCTTGAACTGTTTTTAAATTACTTCGCGAGGCTAATGTTCAAGCAATTTTAAAACATTTTTTAAATCGTTTAAAATCTTCTTTTTTTAAAGTGATTCCTAAATCCATTGTTGCACTTCACTTTCGTTATTTGGAATTTGCTTTATAAAGACAAAGAAAATAAGATAGCACTTATTTTCTAGGGACAAATTTCTCTGGTTTTGGTTTTGGGCGTTCATCAACAGGAAGTTGTCCAGCTTTGCGCAATTTCCGTTCTTCTTCACGCTTTTTAAGCATTTCAGCACGATGTGCCTCATATTCTTTTTTTGCAGCAATTTTCGCTGCTTTCTTTTCCTCTTTTGTTAACTTAACTTTTTTTTCACTAATTTCAATGCGGTGTTTTGTTTCTTCTAAATCAATTTCTTGGTTAACAATTCAAGTTGTTTCATATTGTTTTTTACTAATTTTTTTTGAAATACCTTCAATTTCAAACGCTTTTTGTTCTAAAAAAGTATTTGTCTTTGCTTCATAAATATCAACAATAACATCAAAAATATCGCGATACTTAAATTCTTTTCCTTTTCGAGCAATAACTTTTTCATATTCTAATCTTAAATTTTTCCGATTATCAGTATCTTTAATATATTGTTTAATTTTATCTTTAACTTGTTTTTTTCGTTTTTCCCGTTCAATGCGCTGTGCTTTTCGTCCCATAATTGAAGAAACAATTGCAAAAATAATAACTGCAACTACAATTACGACTAAAATCACATTCATTGTCATACTACCACCCAAAAAATTTGACATTGTTATCTAAACTCCTTTTTTACTTTACTATTATTATGCACTATTAACGATAATTTTTCAATTGTTTCTAGTTTTCCAAACTATTTTCCTACTTTTCATTCCTATCTAAGCAAGCAAAACATTATGATAAACATCTTGCACATCATCAATGTCATCTAACATATTTAACATTTTTTCAAATTGTTCAGCGTCATCTCCTTGCAAAGTAATGCGGTCATGGGGTAACATTGTAATTTCTGCCATTTGAAATGTGGTAATCCCTGCTTGGTCTAATGCGGTTTTAACATTATTAAATGCTGTTACTGGGGCATAAACAACAATTTGTCCATCTTCAGCAACAACATCATTAATATCACAATCTGCTAGTAATAATAATTCTAATACTGCTTCAACAGTTTTATCGGTAAAAGCAAAAACTGCTAAATGATCAAATAAATGCACTACAGCTCCGTTAACTCCTAGTTTCCCTCCCGTTTTAGTAAAACAATTACGTACTTCTGCAACGGCACGGTTAACATTATCTGTTAATGTATCAACAATAATTGCACTACCCCCTGGTCCATAACCTTCATAACGAATTGCTTGATAATTTTTATTATCATTTCCGCTTGCTTTTTTAATTGCACGTTCAATAACATCTCGTGGAACTTGTTTTGCTTTTGCTTTATCAATTGCATTCCGTAATGCTAAGTTAGCATTGGGGTCAACACTTCCTTCACGCGCTGCTAAATAAATTTCCCGAGCAACACGATTATATAATACTGCTTTTTTAGCAGCTGTTGCTGCCATTGATTGCTTACGAACTTCAAATGCTCTTCCCATCTTTTCTCTCCTTTACCACCTAATTTTTTCTTATATATTATACCGTAAAATTAAATAAAGTTATTTATGATAAACCATTAAGTACCCATTTTCTGCATCATAATATTGGGAAATTGTTCGAATAATCTTAAATCCATGCTTTAAATATAATTGTTGAGCAGCAAGATTATGTTCATTTACTTCTAAAAAAATTTGTTGATACGAAAAATGTGTTAAAATATAGTTTAGCATTTGACAACCATATCCTTGATGATGATAACGTTTTTTAACTGTTAACCGAATTAATTCAAAATCATCACCACTATGCATTAAAATAAAATAACCATAGAGATTATTTTTGACAATTAATTTATAAACAAGATAATTTGTGTTATTAATCATTTGAATTAAATTACGATATTTATAACAATGGCGCGAATAATTTTCTTGTTCTAATAAAAATAATAATAAAGCATCACTATTATTTACTGGTTTTAAAACAACCATTTAACTTCAATCCTTTTTTAAATATTGTGGTTCTAAAGCAAAAATATCTGCAACTAATTTAAAATGATCTTTTAAAACAAGATAATTTTGAACAAAATCAATTTCTTGTAAATTATAACGAAACTCATAACCTGGAAATTGCTTTGTAATTTCAATACAAGTTTCATAATCAAGAACTTGTCCGGGAATCACTTCTGTGCCATTACTAATTACCGCAAAATATCGTTTTCCGCCCCGCGCATCAAGCATTGAAACAACATTATCTAACCCAGCTTGGTAAAGCAATGTGTTAATTGTATAAACATTAATCGCCGGATTAATTACCTTAATTGTTTTCACAATCGTCATTGGAATGCGAACACCAGTATAACTACCTGGACCAGTTGTTAAATAAAAATTATTAATATCTTTTAATTTTAATTGATACGCACTTAGTAATTGTTTAATCACTGGCAATGTTGCTTCAGTATGACGGCGAGTATGGTTTTCGTGAACTTGCCCAATGATTTTTTGCTTTTGTTCTAAAATTAAAATTAAAAAATCAGTACTAGTATCAATAAATAGATTTAACATCTTATCCCTCTTTTCCTAATGCGCTTTGTAAATGCTTATTGGTAGTTTTAATAGTAAAAATTCGTTCGTGTTCATTAATTATTTTAATGGTAATTTTAATTACCTCATATTTTGAACTTAACTGGTTGCTAATCCCTGCTGGTCATTCAATAATATTAATACTATCCGGAAAATGTTCAAAATACATTTCTCACTCTTCTTCTTGTTCTAATCCTAACAATCGATAGCAGTCCATATGGTTAACAATAATTTGTTGATTTGTCGTATATTGTTGCATAATTAAAAAAGTTGGTGAAGTAACTGGAACAGTTACCCCTAACGCTTTTAATAAATATTTTGTAAAAGTTGTTTTTCCAGCGGCTAACGGTCCTTCTAATAATAAACATAAATTAGGATGTAAAAACGGAGCAATTTTTTCAGCTAAAAGTTTTGTTGCTATCTCATTTTTAACAATTATTTTCATCAATATCCCACTCTCTTTTATAATTATATCTAGGAATTAATTATTGTGCTAGACTTTTAGAAAAATATGTAATAATTAAAGTGCAGAAAAATTAGAAAGGTTGTTATAAATAAATGAAAGATATTTTAATTATTGGGGCTGGTCCGGTTGGTTTATATGCCTGAAGTTGTGCTGGTATGTTAGGGTTAAGCGGTTATATAATTGAAGGAAATGATACCCCTGGTGGACAACCATGAGAATTATATCCAGAAAAACCATTATATGATATGCCCGGGTTTGAAGAAATTAAAACTAAAACATTTATTGAAAATTTAATTAAACAAGCTGAAAAAAATACAGGACAAATAACATATATTGGGAAAACGAACATTAGTAATGTTCTTGAAACAACGGATGGATTTACTATTACTTTAACAACTAACGAAACACTTACGGTTAAAACAATTTTAATTACGAGTGGCAATGGTGTTTTTACTCCTATTCGTTTAGAACATCTTGATCCTCATCAAGAATATGAAAACTTATGATATGCTGTTAAAAATCCAACCCTTTTAACACACAAGAAAATTGTTATTCTTGGTGGTGGTGATAGTGCTGTTGATTGGGCAAATCATTTAATTGAAGATAACATTAGCAAAGATGTTACAATTATCCATCGTCGTAGTTTGTACCGAGCTAAAGAAAGTAATGTCCAAAAATTACAGCAAAATAAAGTCACGGAATTAAAACCTTATCATGTTAAAGCAGTTGATACGATTAATAATAAAATTACCGCTTTAACATTAGTGCACGAAACAACGCATGCAACATTAACCATTCCAGCTGATCATTTTATTGTTCAATATGGTGCAAAAGTTGCACCAACAATCTTACAACAATTAACTTTAACAACAACCCCAATGCGAAAAATAATTATTGAACCAACTGGTCAAACAAATCATCCCCATATCTTTGCCGCTGGAAATAGTGCTTATTATGCAGGAAAATATTATAATATGGTAACTGGGTTTGGAGAAGCTATTAATGCGCTTTATAATATTACAAAAATTATTCATGGTCAAAAATACCACCCTGGTTATTTAAGTGACATTAAAAAATAAGTTATTGCTAACTTATTTTTTTAACCTGTTAGTTTATAAATTTCTTTATTTGGTTCATCTTTGTCTATTTTCTTCGTATTTTTACGTAAGGTTTCTTCTCGTTCTCACATTTTTTGATATGGCATTTCTGGTTCAGTTAAGGTAATAAAATCATCTTCATATTTTTTACGACGCAGAATTCGCATTTTATCTTGGCGTTTGGTTCAAATTTTGTACACAAGTGGTAAACGTAAGAAGAGTCCACGCACTGAACTAGGAGTTCAAAAGATTGAATTAGCAAAAATAACGAACAAGGAAGCGAAGATTAAACCAAAGAAGAAATTTAATAATTTTTGTCATCCTCAAACTGGCTGTAAATCAATATTATAAATTTGACTAGCATTGTATGTTTTTGATAAAAATAAATAATTAACTAAAATAGCAATAATCATTGGCACTAACAAAATCATCCAATTTCGGAAAACACCTTTAAAGTTACTATTATAAGTTAAAAATATTCAGTTATAACATCATAAGTATAAAAACCGCAAAAAACTCATCAAACAAGTAATAATTAAAATACTATATAATGCGGCTGCTAAATTGTTAAAACCAAAACGTCAAAGTAAAGCACTGAAAAAACAAAAGACAATATTAAGACAACCAATAATAAAAGTTGGGATTGCTGTTTGTTTATAATTTGCTTTGGCATATACCAAGACATTTGCTGGCTCAGCTAAAACAATAAAAACAGAACTTAAAGCAACTAACAAGGAAAAGGTTGGCTGATAAAAGATACTTTTAAAAATTTCACGTTCTTGTGATGTTCATGGATTTAATGTTGAATCACTAGTTCGAATTTGCTCAATAATTTGTGGCGCATACAATGTTGTCACAAAATATGGTGATAAAATAAACTGGTTAACAAACAAGAAACCAGCTATCATAAAAGCGTATGTTTCAAATTTCATATAACTTTTTCAATCAACACGACCATTTTTCGCCGTTCATGCTGCAAAAAATTCACGGAAGGAATTAATTAAAATCATCATAATGCTACGAACTCCAACCGTAATTGTCATATATAATGACAAGGTTGATGATATTCGTAAGCCTAATAATAACGCCGTAATAATAACATCACCATTAATTAATAATGTTTCACCAATATTTTTAAACACAACAATGTTACTTGATTTAACTAGTTGCATATTATCACGTTGACGAACAATGCGCATTCAAGGATAATGTAACTTAATAAATAAATAAATTAAACTTCCTTTCATTATCGAATAAAGTAAGAAAATTAAAAAAACAAAAATAGGGTCAATTGCAATTGAAATTAAGTAGAAAACAATTGAATATGAGATTAAATCACAAATTATTAAAATTAAGCGCCGTAAATGATTATTTTGATCAGCTTGCATTAAATTCTCATACGCTGCTGTTCAAAATAACGCAATTAAGTTTTTTGATCCAATAGTAAATACAATTAAAATTATTTTTCATAACGGATAATTAATTGTTTTATTATTTTGTAAAATATTAAAATTATTTTCAAATAAATAAATATAGGCACTATAACCAACAGCAATGGCAATTAATAAAATAATACCAATGTAACCTGATATTTTATATTGATGTTTTGCCGTATTAACCATTTCATTTGCTTTAATTCAATCTTTTTGTAATAGTGGTTTTACTAAAAAAATAACAGTAATGGTCCCTAAACCACCTTCCACTGTTCCTAAAAAAGCAACAATCGCAACGCTGTTCTTGACAAACCCGTTAAATTGGGAACCATAACTACGAATTAATAAATACATTAACGTAAATTGAAAACATGTACCAATTAACGAAGTAAAAGCCCCGATTAAAATACTGAAAATTCCTCTTCTTGTTGACAATTACTCCACCTCGTTCCTAATATTTTTATTTTATAATATTTTCTGGAATTTTAATAATCTTTTCATTTAAATAACTTAAATGGTCTGGCAATTGATGAAAAATTAAGGTTGTCGCATATAAAGCAATCATATACTCCTTTGTTTCTTGTTTAGCTCCATATTTAATATCATTAACAATGGGATGATGTAAATAACTTAATGAGGCACGAATCTGATGCTTACGGCCAGTTATTAGTGTCACTTCCAATCATGTTGCATTTGTTAACTGGTGCTGAACTCTAAAATGTGTTTTAACTACTTTAGCATGTGGTTGCACTGTTTTAGTAAAAACCATTTTTTGTTTATCTTCATTTTTATATAAATAACCCGTAAGGGTAAAATCAGTTTCTTTAATAATTCCTTCACACTTTGCTAAATATTTTTTTTCGATAGATTCTTTTTGGTTAATTTTAGCTAATAATAAATCTAAGGTAATTTTATTTTTAGCATATAAAACTAATCCTCGCGTTAATTTATCTAATCGATGAACATGGGAAATAACAAATGACTGTTCATCCTCGGGATGATATTCATGCTTTTGAATTAAATAATGTTGCACCATCGCATCTAATGAAGTATGAAACTTTGAGTGCATTTCTACCCCATGTGGTTTATCAACAACAAGAATATTGTCATCTTCATAAACAACTTGTAATGGTAATGTTTCAACATTATTATAAGTTACTGCCTGGTTTCGTTCTGTTACAACTAAATTTTTATCAAAAATAATAATTTGATCTCCTAATTGAAGTTTATAATTTCGTTCTTTCATTACTTTGTTATTTACTTTAATTTTTTTATTGCGAAATAACTTATAAATAACTGATAACGGAGTTGTTTGAAACATCTTTTTAATAAAATTAAAAATTGTTTGATTAACATCATTTGCTTTAACTGTTAAAGTAACAACTGTTTTTGGTTCCATACTTCCCCCGTTTTCCTAGTATTAATTATATAATGAAAGTTAACCATTATCCGAAGAAAAAACATTCTAAGCTATTATTTTAGAATGTTTATCATTTTTTGCTTTCTGTTTTTCCTCAACTTTTAAGATATTTGCTTTAATTTCTGCAATTTCAGCCGCATCTGTAATTTGATTAAATAAATGATATAACATATAATTTTTTTCTTTTTCTTTCAAAAGATGCTTATCAAAGAAAGCCACTGTCTCATCAATTGTTTTCATTAACTCATAAGCTTGCTCACGAGTAATACTATTATTTGATAATGGTTTTTTTACCAAGGTTGGTAATTGGGTTACAAAAGCATAATCTTCCAATGCTTTTTCTTTTTCGGTATAATAGAAAATTCGAAAAGCACTCACTTTTTCACTAATTTTCTTAATAGCATTACGAACAGCAGTAACTTTTGTTGATAACATATTTTTAATAAAGACAGCAATAATAACAGTAATTGTCCCAATTGGAATAATAATTGAAACGATTAAGTCTAAATCAACACCAAATTTTGTTGCAAACATTGCTTTAATTAATGTATAACCATTTTGAATTAGTAAAACAGTAATAAAGAAACTAAAGTTAGTTGCTTTTCATCATTTATGTGGAACTAAAATTTCTGTCTGACGATTTAACACATATCAGAAGAAATATGACACTAATACTAATAAAATGCCATATACTAAAGTAATTAAGGTTGTTAAAAAGTTAAAAAAACTAAAAATTACTGTTAAATTTGTTAAAAAGTTTAAATACATGCGAGGATTAAAAATAACATAATCATTTGGAAAAGTTGTTGATAATCCATAACGAACTTCAAAACGATGACGTTGTGCTATTTTAATAATAATTACAATATAATAGCATAATGCAATCAAGGCAATCATCCCCGTAATAAATAAATATGAATAAGCCATATTAATATTTGTTGCACGTTGATTTCATGCTGCACTTCAATCTGTTACATTATTGTTTTCTCCAAAAAAATTAAATGATAATAATGAGAAATCAATTAATGGATATGTAATACTCATTAAATTTTTATATGTTTCTTGCACTTGTTCGGCTGATTTTTTCCCAGCTGCAATTTCTGCTAAAGTCTTTGAAACATCGTTTTCACTATTAATCCGATCACGTTCATTAATAAATAAAATTAAAAATGTAATAATTACGGCAGTATAAATAATTCAAAAAAGCAAAGTCCTTGTAAAATTACCATTTTATTTAATTATTACTTATATAAGGTTAATAAATCACTAATAGTAAAAACAACCCCAGGGTATTCAATCACTTGTTTATTTGCTAAAATAACATCAAAACTAACCTGAATAAAAAATTGGCGTTTAGTTGGATCAAACGTTTTATTGGTTTGCTCAGCAATACTATTATAAAAATTTAAATTACCCATTCCAATCCCTAAAAAGAGATTATCTTTGTTAACAATTGCTTTTTTCCGCACTGAACAATTAATGCCCAAACCATTTAACCGTTTTTCAATAATATTAAATATTTCATTAAAATAACCGCGATTATGACTAAACAATGATTGCATTTTAATAAAATTAGAACCATTTGGTCCTGAAACATTTCAGGTCGGAATAACATTATATTCTGGTCATGCCCCAATAACAGTTATTTCTTCTCCTCATCATCCAGCAAAAAAACAACTTCAATAATTTGTGGCAATTGCTTCTATGGCAATTTTAACTGGTAAATATTCTTCGGCTAGTAATCATGGTAATGGTATAACTTGCATTGTATCCTGCCCAACTTTACTAAATGTTGTCTCGCTATCAATTAATATGTCATATTTCCCAGTTGCATGACTATTTCATAATCCATCAGGAATCGCTGGGCGTAATGTATCATTTAATAATTTTAATTGCATTTTTTCATCATATTGATATTCTACTTGAAACTCAAAGGTGAGAATTGCTTTTACTGTCTTATTTTCAAAAATTTCAACTTCAACCTTTAAATCCTGCCCCTCTAATAAATCAGTATCTTTTAAATTATTAATCTTAATACGACAATCTCTTTCAAAATTAATGTTAGAATTAGGAAAATGATTGTCTATTTGTTCAACAATTAAATCACGTAAAGTGTTATTAATAAAATCTTTAACAAGAATAATTTCATCTTGTTTGAATATTAAATTATTTAATTGCTCCAATTTTTCCTTATGACTTTCTAATTCAGTTTTCTCATCTCGTAACGCTTTTTCTTTCCGTTCTAATTCCACTAATTTTTCTTTCGTACCTTCTAATTCTGTCTCCTTATCTTGTAACACCTTTTTATTATGCTCCAGCTCTTTCACTTTCGCCTTAGTACTTTCTAATTCAGTTTCCTTATCTCGCAATGCTTTTTCCTTCCGTTCTAATTCTTTTTTAGTTTGTTCTAAGGTTTCTTGAAATTTAATATGATGATTTAAATTATTTAAAGAATCACTAATTTTTTGAAATTCTAATGTTAAGTTATCTTCAAAAGTATTACGAGTTTCTTCTAATTTTGCTAAAATAGCACTTATTTTAATTAATTTATCTTCATTAGTTTTTAAATTATTTGCTGTAACAGCTAATGTTGTTTTAAAGTCAATTAAATTAAAACTTTCATTTAAATTATTTAAGGTTTCTTGAATTTGTTTTAATTCTAAATTATCTTTATTATTTTCTAAATTTTCTAAGATTTGTATAATATAGATTAATTTAACTTCATTTGTTTTTAAATTACTTGTTGCAACTTTTAATTCATTGGTAATGACCGAGAAATCAATATTATTTAAATTATTATTGTTAGCATTATTAGACGAATTAATTATTTCTGCTTTAATATTTTGTAAAAGAGTGAGAATTTCTTGATTTAAAATAGTCTCTTGTTTAACTTGAAAGGTGTCAATTTTGCCTTCTTGTAATGCGGCTACTAAAAGATTTAATTGCTCTATTAATATTTCATTCTCTTGTTTTTCCTTTAACAATTTTAAAATATCACTTATTACCTCTTTACTTTTGTCTCTTACATCAGTATCTTTAATATCCATTCAATCGGCATGATTAAAATCAAAATTTTTAATCTTATTATTAATAATTTTATATAATAATTCTATCAGTTTTTCTCAATCCCCTATTCCATCCAATAAGTTATTAATTCTTTTTTCTGATTCCTCAAGTTCCTTATTTGAATCAGCAGGTAATTTTGTAGCATTTATTTTTTCTTTATTCATATCTTTTTCCTCCAAAATATTTAATTTTAATTATATAACATTAATAAATCACTAATCACAAAAACAACACCTGGATACTCAATAACTTTTTTATCCGCTAAAATAACATCAAAATTAACTTGTATAAAAAATTGACGTTTTGTTGGATCAAATGTTTTCTTCCTTTCACCATCAATTGTATTATTATAAAAGTGTAAGTTTCCTACCCCATAACCAAAGGTTATCGCATTTCTATCTAAAATTGTTTTTTTCTTAACAGAACAAATAATCCCTTAATCATTTAAATATCGTTCAATAATCTTAAATATTTCATTAAAATAAGTTTCATTAACTTGAAATATCTTTGCTACATTAAAAATATTTTTCGTATTCTTAATTGTTTTTCAATTATTTCAATTTGGAATAACATTATAATTTTCTCATACGCCATTATCGTGTCCTGCTCAAAGGCCAAATCATTTTGTATGAAAACTAGTTCAATAACTTGTGGCAAATAATTCAACAACAATTTTAACTAATAAATCCTTTTCCGATAATAACCATGATAAAGGGATAACTTTTTCTATATCTTCTTCACTTAATTCTCTTAAAGTTTTATTAACCATCACTCCTAAAGATTCACAATTTAACATTAAAACATTATTACTTTTTTTATTTTTATTTAAAATTCAAATACAAGCTGAAATTCCAGTTGTGTAAAATAATTTATCGGGTAAAGCAATAATACATTCAACTAAATTATTTTTTAAAAAGTTTTTTCTAATTTCTAACTCATTTTTTAATGAAGATGATAATGAACCATTTGCTAAAATAACAGCTGCTTTCCCAATTTTATTTAATTTATCAATGATTAGTGAGAGTCATGCATAATTTGCGTTTCCTTTTGGGGGAATTCCTCATTGTCAACGACTATCATCTAATAAGTTTTCTTGATTTCATTTTTTTATATTAAATGGTGGATTTGCTAAGATGTAATCAAATGTTCCACTTTTATCTTTAAACAAATCTTCAGTAAAGGTATCCGCTGATTTATGACCTAAATGAATTTCTAATTCATTAAACCCATGAATTAATAAATTAATTTTTGCTAACTGTCAAGTTTTTGCTTGGGATTCTTGGCCATAAATAACTAGACTATTAGCATCTTTATTATCTTGTTCTAGTTTTTTCCTCGCTTGAACAAACATCCCACCTGTTCCACAACAAGGATCATATAGGGTTCCATTTGTGGGATTTAAAATATTAACCATTAATTCAACAACAGATTTTGGAGTGTAAAATTCTCCCCCTTTTTGACCTTGTTTTTTAAAAAAGTGACCTAAAAAATATTCATAAGTCCGGCCAATAATGTCTTCACCAAATTCTTTTAAATCAATGTTTGAAAAAATTGAAACAACTTTTCCTAATTTAATTTGATCTAATTCAGAACGATTATAGTTTTTATTAAAAAGACCTTTTAATGATGGATTAACATTTTCAATTTCCGATAAGGCATTATCAATTACTTCACCAATTGTTGGTTTTGAAGCAAATTCTTCAATATAATTTCAATTAGCTTTTTCGGGAATAATAAAAGAAACATTATATTCTGTAATTAAAAAATCTTTATCTTTTATTCAATCTTCAAAATGCTCTGGAAATGCTTTTTTAATTTGCTTAATTGCAATATTAAACTTATCAGACATATGTTTTAAAAACATAATGCCAATAATTACATGCATATATTCTTCTGAAGATACACGCCCTCTTAATTCATCACAAGCTTCTCATAATTTATTTTCAAACTCTACATTCATATTTTTTAACATTTATAATTCTCCTATTCAAATTTGAAATCATTTTCTACTAGTTCTTCAATTTGCCGAGTTAATTGACTTCTTAAACTATTTTCATCTTCAGAGTAACTTTCTTTGGGAAACTTATGACGAATTAAAATTTTTTTAATTTCAGTTCTAACTTTACTTTTTTCCACCGGTCTAATTCGTCATAATTCAGTTACAGTCCCTTTAACCTTGTCATATATTTCATGTGTTATTTCCAGTAGTTCTTGATTATTAACATATTGTTTTGTATAAACTTCTTGTGAAATTAATTCATAAAATGAATATTCACCCTCAGTTAAATTTAATTTTTCAGCTTCGGAATTATCCATTATTTCTTGTGATATATTAATTAACATTTCTTTAAATTCTTGTAATGAAATATGCCCCTCTTTTAATTGGTCAATTAATTGGTCAATCTTATCTGATAATTTTTTTGCTCTAATAAAACTATGTTTCTTAAGTTCTTCAACCATTTTTTCTGCTGTCATTTTAATCAATTCAGTCGTATATTCTGGATTAACAGTTTTTTCTTTCAAATGAATAAGATAATTCATTAAAGTTTGTAAGGATACTGGTTTATAGTCTCTTTGCTCAATATTACCTTGACATATAATTGCGTTATTAATTTTAGTAGAAAGTTTCGTAACATCTGTTTCAATATCCAATCGGCCTAATTCAAAATTTATAATTTCTTTTCGTAGCACAATTAAAATGGCACTAACATTGATTTCTAGTTCATTTAAAATCCCAATTGAAATTGCTAACATTTTTGCTAGACCTTTTGTGTCATCAATAAATGATTTAAGCATATTATTTTTAATTAACAAATTATGTAATTCTTCAACTAACCTATAAACTTTAATTTGCTGTTTTTCTTTCTTTCATAAGGTTTTTTTATATTCTTTAAAATATTTATCTAATATTTCATCAATTGTTGTTAACAATCGTTCTTTTACTTCTTCACTAGTTTTCCCCGTAATTGATACTTTATCACCATTATCATTATAAAAATCTAGGGCCTTATTTAGGTTTTTCCAAATTCCAATGTAATCAACTATTAAACCCGATAATTTAACCTTACTTGTTTTTTCATCTTCATATACTCGATTAACTCTTGCAATTGCTTGCATTAAATTATGCATTTTTAATCACTTATCAAGATAAATTACATCCAAACAAGGAACATCAAAGCCAGTTAATCACATATCCACTACTATCGCAATTTTAAAATTTGATTCTGAATCTTTAAATTCTTTTGCAAAAATTTTTTTATCTTCATCTCGACCAATTAATTTTAATGTTTCATCTGAGTCAACTTGTTTATTAGAAGTCATAATAACTCTAATATTTTCTTTTAATTCTGGTGCTTGGTTAATAATTTCATGATAATACTTAATTGCACATTTGCGATTAAAAGCAACAAATAGTGCTTTGCCTTTTAAAATATTAATTCTAGTCTTATAATGTTCAATAAAATCAGCACTAATCGCTGCAATTCGATCATCATTTTCAATTAATTTTTCAAAAGTATTTAATTTAAACCCTAATGTTTTAATTGCCTCATCAAACATAAATGTTTCATTTTTATATCTTTCTTTAATAATTTCATATTCTTGATCAATTTTTTCAAATTCATCAACATTCCGATGTAATTCTTTTTTTCGCGGCTCATAAAAAATATCAACAATGGTCCCATCATTTATAGCATCGCCCATTAAATACTTTGAAACATAATCACCAAAAATATTTTTAGTACTTCGATCTTCTCGTTCAATTGGCGTTCCAGTAAAACCAATAAAAGTTGCATTTGCAAAAGCTTTTCTTAATCGGCATCGTGTAAGTGAAGTGCAACAAATCAACTCAGAAAGGGGTTGATTTTTTATTGAAAAGAAACATTATTTTATTTTGCGGTCCTTAGTAATTAAGTATGGAAAAGATAATGTTATTAATACGGTAAATAATATTGTAATTAATAATGAAAAAGAAGATGAATAAATTATCCGTGTAATTTATTAGCGGTAATTTATTCAATATAGTTTATTTTGAGCGTAGCGAACACGCGAAGCGTGCCGCGAAAATTAGATTTTTAGGAGGAATAAGTTATGCCAGTTTGATTAACGACAATATTTAGTGTTGTTATTATATTAGGTATTTTTGCTTGAATTGGTTTGTTAATTTATCAAAAAATTCGCCAAATTCGAGGTAAGAAAAAAGATAAAAAAGAAATTGAAAACAAGGAGGATAAAAAATAATGTTAGGGATGTATTTAACAACAGCGATTAATTTTTTAGCAGTAGATACACCTACTATTTCAGATGGGATGGGTTCGATTTGAAGTGGTTTAGGACAAGCAATGATGAAAGTTAAAGAAGCAATTTATGCTGTATTACCACAATTAATGACCTTTTTAGGTGATGCGTGAATTATTTTAATTCCATTTGGTATTTTTGTTATTGTTAAGATATTAAACTTTTTCCGTGTTATGGTTAAAGGATTTTAATAGAATATAACATTATATTCTAAGTTATTTTAAACAAAACTAAGGCACACTAGTTTATTTATTTTTTATTAATTTATTTTATATAACTATTACTTTAAAACTTAATAGTATTTTTCAGTGTGCCAATTTTTTAATATTTTATATATTTAACAATGTTTATTAACAGTGTTTATTTAGCAATATATAAACAATATTTTAACAATATTTATAACATTGTTAATTAGAAACAATGTTTATTAAGGAGTTGATAAAATTGAGTAATTTTGTTAAGAAAAATCAAAATGTAGAAAATTATTTTATTCGTAAAGAGTTGATAGTTTTTGAAACAAATAAAGCAAGTTTTATAAATTTACCTAATCATAATCGCTATATTGGTTTTTGATTGAGTAATAAGTTTATTTATCTTAGTAAAAAACATTCTGATCAAGTAGCTATTGGTTTAATTTATGATAATTCTTATCCTATTGTAAAATATGATGAAAATTTGAAACGCCATATTTGAAAATATTTAACTGGAACAGAATTAATTAATTTGTATAATCAATATAAACAAAATTATTTTAAAAGTATGCACAAAGCATTATTTTCAAATGAGCCTAAAAAAGTAAAAACAAATAACAACAATAATTTAATAAATTGAAATGACGAAAAAGTAGAACAATTAATTAATGACTTAGAAAGTTTAAATTAAATGAGTTTATACGATTATTGAGTTCAATTTGTAAGTTATATTATTGGTTCAAATGCCCCTGAATTTTTATATGTGATATCGTTTGTATTATTTATCGTTTTATTTTTTGGAATTTTTTTTAAACTTATTCAAAAAATGTGGAGTTTTTAAAGATGCAAAATGATTGAGAAAAATTAAAAGAGTTTTTTATTCATGTCTTTTTGTTTATAAATAAAACAAATGTTGAAGCTATTACAACTTGAAATTTAACGCAAAATGAATATTTAACTCTGATGGTCGGTGTTTGGATTGTTATTTTATTTTTAACTTGGTTTTTATTATGAATGGTTTTTAAAATAGTTGGGTATTTTAAGTAATGAAAAAGTTTATATTTTTGTTAAAAAATTATTGTTATATTAGTGGTTCAATGATTTTGTTTAGTTTAATTGATTTATTATTTTGGATAATTTCATTAAATTATACTGGTTTAGTATTCTGATTATTGTTTGCTTTGCAATGTGTTTATTTTGTATGATGAGTTTGAAAAAACATATTTTATCAGTTAAATGCGTTTAGGTTAGTAAATTTTGTTTGAGATAATCCATTATCAGTTATTATTGGTAAATTAGGAACTGGAAAAACTTTACTTTTAACTTATTTATCACAAACTATGAAATTATTAACAGATAAAATTTATAGTAATTATCCGTTAGAAGATGAAAAAGTTAAAGTTTTAACATTTAAAAATTTAGATTTTACCGATAGAACAAAACCAGTTCCCCCTGATGATAGTTTAATTTTGTTTGATGAAAGTTTTTTATATATTGACGGAACTAGTCCGCACGATGAGAAAAAGGTTCATAGTGGTAAAATTCCGTGAATTGTTTTAGCAAGACATTTTGGTAATCGTGCTTTGTTTACAGCTCAACGTGAGGGTATGATTTGAAATAATATCCGACAATTAGCAAGTGGTATTATTATTCCAATTTCACCGAAAAAACCTATTGCTAAAAAAGGATTTAATTTTTTTAATCGATTCTTTATTATGCGAATTGGTATTTTTCAAGATATTACGGATTATGAAATTTGAAAAACAAAATTAGTAGAACGAACAGCAGAAGGTAAACGAGCAAAACATAAATCGGATGTTGGGTTAGGAATTCGGTTTTTTAAAATAATTATTCCGTTAGAATTTGCACAGAAATATGATAGTCAATGATTAAAGTTTGTGCGTGATTTAAAAAATGATGAAATAGTTAATTATAAAGAATATTATTGGTCAGAAATTATTAAATTGAGTGTTAAAGAGCGTTTAGAATTGTTTGATATTGATATTTTGAAAAAGAATTTAAAACTTAAAAAAGAAAAAGGAAGTGGTAAAAATGATTAATTTATTATCAGAAAATAGTAATTGAGATAAGATTTTTAGTTTTATTTTTGATGTATTTTTGTTTATTTTTGATGTGATTTGAAATACTAAATTGCCAATGACAAATACGACAATTGCTTATTTTATTATCTTTTTTATGGTTGTTAAGTTATCTATTTATGCAATTCACGGTACAAGAACTCAATACAACGAATTAGGTTCAACAGTACAAACAGGTGTATCAAATATTTATTCTGCAACTGTTCGTGGAGTTTCAGATACTAAACAAGGTATGCAAAAACATATTAAAGAGCGTAAACAGTTTAAAATTAATCGTAATAAACAACAATTATCAAGTTTAGCAAAACAAGCAAAAACAAGAGAACAAGGATATCGGAGAGTGCATAAATAATGATTAGATTAGTTTTATTAGTTGCGGCAATCGCTATTTTTGGAACAGGATTTATTACAGTCATTATAAATCAATTAACATCAGCAAAAAATATTATTATGGATTTATATAATTCAGATACTTTTTTACTTTCTTTATTTGGTAAGATGGCAATTTTGTTTAGTCATCCGTTAATGTTAACGATATCAAGTTTATATATAGTTGGGTTTATTGTTTCAAAAACATTGTATAGTTAGGAGTTGAATTTATGAAAAGTAATGTAGAAAATAAAAAACAAAAGAAACAAAATGGTTTATTTATTTCTTGGGTTGATTTAATTTTGTATTTTATTATAAGTTTTTCATTAACACTTGTATGTATTTTAGATACAGTTTCAACTATTGATGAATTAAAAGAAAAATATGCTGGTATAAATGGTTATATAATTTATGGTTTATGATTTGATATATTATGATATATCTTAGTAATTCATTATTTTTATGGTTATTTATTTAATCAAATTATTAAATTAATAAAAGAAAATAAAAAAGATAAGGTGGTAAAGAATAATGCGTAAGTCATTATCTTTATTTGCGATATCTATTTTAGGAATTTTAGGTTTAATTATTCCATTTATTACTTTAACAGCATTTAAACCATTACATCAGCAGAATTATACTGTTAATCAACAAACAACGGGAATGGATGAAACCGATTTTATTAATACAATGTTTTTACGTAGTAGTTTTTTTGAAAATTGATCAGAAACAAATTACTTTATTAACCCTACTTTAAAAACATCACAATCATTAATTTATAATGATAAATGATATTTAGATTTTTTAAAGGATAGTTATTCAACGGGAATTTCATTTGATAAGTCGAGTGATGAATTTATGGATTTATATAAAAATTGAGATACTTATATTAAACAATATAACATTGATAAATTTTATGATGTTGATAGAAAACAATTTTTAAAAGAACTAACAAATTTTTCTTATTCATTTGCTAATTATTTTAATACTGTTGAAGTTATTAATAAATTAGAAAAAGGTGTTGATAATTTACAATTAGTTAATTTATATACATAATCTGTCATATCTTTGTTATTTTCTTCTCAATTCTTATCATCTTGTTTTCAGCCATTAAAAGAAATTGGAAGTACATGTTCAACTTCAATTTGATTTAATGATTCATCTTCAATTTGATTTTCTGCATAGTTAATAGTAAAAATATTATATAAAAATCATTTAACTACTTCATTTGCTTCATAATCTTTATTTGCAATCTTAGTATAATTTATATTATTAAAATAATTATCTATTTCATTTTGAATCTGTATAATTTCTTGATACAACTCTTCAGAAGAAAAATTATTATTTTTATTTTGATTTAAGAAATCTAACTTGTATTTTAAAGAACCAACCATAATTTTCTTAAGGTTATTTTCAAGAAAATTTGCTTGTTTTTCTTCTACATTTAATTGTAACAAATAATATTTATATAATTTATCAATAAAATTAGCTATATTATTTTCATTTCTATTATTATTTTTTTTATCAATTAATAACATAGAAACTAAAATAGGTTTTATTGTTTTATAATTTAAAATATTTAATCCATAAACTATTTTTTTGATTTTATTGTTTTGAAAATTATTTGTTTTAAATAACTCATGATACAAATCTAAATATTCTTTGGACAAATCAATAAATTCCTTTGTCTTATTATAGTTATTAATAGAATTATCGGATTTAAAAATTTCATCAAAATTACTTATTAAATTTGTTTTTTTTAATTTTTCGTAGTTTTCAATTTTATCAAAATAACATGCTTTAAAAAAATCAAAAATAAAAGAATCAGCATGCTTCAAATCTATATAACATGATTTTATTCTATCTTCAATATGCTCAAAATTATTTTCAAAAATTTCTAAATTATCCTTATCAAAATTTTTATATAAGTTGTTTTTTATGATATCAAAGGCAGAAAGTTGCATTCCCCCAGCATTAATAGTTTCAAAAATTTCTGGAGCACTTTTTTCATCATCTAATTCAAAAATAGAAAATCTAAATCCTGAAAAAGTAATAAAAATTAAAAAATATAAAGTAATAAATACATAATGACTATCCATGTCATATTCTTCTGCTTCTTTTTTACCCATATATGTATAATGTTTATTTACAACTTCCTGGCTTTTTGCTTTTTCTATAGTTTTATAAATATAGTTTTCTATTTCCTCATAATTTTTAAAAATACTTGACTTAAACACTTCTCTTAAAAAACTTATTCCACTTCTTCCTTTTTTTTCAATCAAAATTTTCTTCATTCTTTCTGTAGTTGTTAAATCTAAAAAATTTTTGTTTTCAAACAACAAACTAAATAACTCTTCAAAATACTTCTTATCATCTTTTTGAGTTGTGTGAAGTTTAAAATTTTTATACTTAGGTTGAAAACTCGTAGTTGTTGAAGATTTAATAAATAACCATTTTTCTAATGTATCAAAAAATAGACTATAACATAAATGCATCTTTTTTTTAGTATTTTTATAATCTGTAGCATACTTTCTAGCAATTACATATGATGCAAGTAAAAATAAAAACCAAGTTGTAATTCGTTGTTGGCCATCTATTATATCTATTATCTTATTTTGATGTTTATTATTACTTAAATAAATTACACCAAAAAATTTTTGATAACTAATAGGTCTTGAATAAACAAATTGACTATCTTTACATTCTGGCATATTTAAATCTTTAATTAAGAAAAAATTTTTATTTATACCTTCATCTATTTCTGATAAAAAATCATTTAATTTATCTATTGTCCATGAATATTTTCTTTGATATATTGGAATACGAAAAGAAGCATTATATGCTGCATTCAAATCATTAAAAGAAAATAATTTGTCCTCAATTGGAACCTCTAAACATATTTCATTTACTCTATCTAATTCTGTTTTTACTGTAATTTTACTCATTATTTAAAACTCCATTTACTTCATTTTATATTTAAATCATATATTAAAATCTTTTTAGGTATTAAAAAACTAATTTTTTTCTTAGATCATTATTTTATTTAAATTTATTTTGTTAAATAATATTGAGAAAGAAATTTATTTTCTTAATTATTGATTCTTTAAAATAAATAGCATTCATATTTTTTGCATGACATAGTTTTTGTATAATAATTATAACATTCTAAAATATAATGTTAATAGATATTTAAAAAGTTAATGAAAAGGTGTTATTTTATAACACCTTTTCATTAACTTAAATAATAATATATTTGTTATTCCTTAATGATTCCACATATCATGATAATTCTTGTGAGTAATTCGTGGTAAAATCGTTTCTCTTCGGCCAATAAAAGGATAATCAAAATAAATAATTGCTTTCCAAAAGATTGGGGTCATAATAACAAATCAAATCATAGTAAAGATTGGTACTCAGAAGAAATTAGTTCCTTTGGCCACCGGAATAACTCCTTTGTAAATAAAATCAACTAAACCATCGGTAAAGGATACTCAAATATGAACATCAAGCATTGACATAAATAAACCATTTAAGCCAGCAAGAGGAGTATAAACACAAAAGTATAATAATGGTGAAACAAAGAAGGTAAATAAATTAATAATTACATTGTTTCCCGTTAAAATGGTAACCGCCACAATCATTGTCATTAAAATTGCTGTTGGCACACGATTTTCTTTTTTACTAGTTAAAATAATAGCTGTACTAATTGCTAATGAACCACCAAAGGTAAAAGCATATTTTGGTGGTAATTTTAGTTGTAATAAATGACCAAAATTACTAGATAAAAATCAATCATAAACTTGGGCTGAAAAACCATTTGCTTGTGGTAAACGGTTGATTGGCAGCGAATTAATTCATCCTAAAATACTGATCTGCTGGTCTCGGAACAATGGTTGTCTTATAAAATTCCAGGCAACTTGAATCGTACTATTATCTCAAGTATCATCAAAAATATTATGCTCTCAGCCATAATGAAGAGCAATATTTCTAAATAAAGCTTCAAACTCTGTTTGGCTTAGTGTCTCAACAGTTGTTGGAATAAATAAATTAGCAACAATATCCTTAAAACCAAGTGGAATTAATAAAATATTTAATAATTCATAAACAAAAGCTGCTCCTAAGAAATTATTTGCACTTTGTTGTCACATTCAATTATAAATATGATTTAAAACAATTGCCAACACAATCCATAAAAGTAAGAAAATAATTGCTAAAAACATATTTGCTAAAACAACAATTAAAGTAACAAACGGAAAACCATTTAATAATCCGAAGGATTTTGGTAAACGCAAATCAATACATTTATAATAAATGTATGATGAAACAATTCCAACGATTACTCCCCCTAAAATTGAAGTATTTAAAGTAACAAGACCAAAAGTTGTTCCTAAAACCATTGATAAATTATTCCCATGGTAAAAGAAAAGAATGCTAGTAACATAAGTCGTTCCTTCAGGAGTGACTTTATACTGAATTAAGGCATATTGCATCACAACAAAAACTAAAAAGCCAGTAACAGCAATTGCTACGGCTTTCACATTATTAGTAATACTAATAACTGTTACTAAACAAATGATAAGTGATAAATTATCAAAAACTGTTTTTCCGATTTTAGTACAAACATCCCCGATTGTTACTATCACAAGATTATTAGCATATTCTTTTAAAATCATTCCAATTCCATAAATTAAAACAATTAATAATAATGGAATAATTATTAAAGTAATAATTTTAATAAAACGTTCATAAATATTTCTAATCTTAATTTTATTACTACGATTATTACTATAGCTTTTTCCGTTTTTCCTGATTTGATATAACCTATCAATTTTCAAAATTATTTTCCTTTCTTCAAAAACAATTTAATTTCTTTAATCTGCAAAAAATTGAATTGTTTCAGCTTCTGAACTATAAAATGGATAAGGTGAACCATATTGTTGTGAAATATTTAAATCATATTGCACATAAAACTTAATTTGACCCAATGCTTCTTTTAGCAACCCAACGACTGTTAAGCGAACAAAATCAGTTTGATTTTTAGCTATAGTTCTCTTAATAATAAACTGACCATTTTTCATTTGCAATTTAAAATCAGCAGTTTTAAAAGGGATATTTGATAAATCAAATCCATCTTGATTACCCGCAATATAAGTTTTAATCATTAATTTAGTAAACTTAAACTTTGGATATTTATTCACAAAACTATCTCAAGTATTTGCATGTTCCGAATAGTTAAAATCAATTGGCTGGTGATTATTTACAACACCATAATCAGTTGTTCGAACAGGGAATTCCTTCTTTCCACTCATACCGCTAATGTTATACTCTACAACATTATTATTTTTTGCTAGTTCAACAAGTCGTGCTGTTGAAATAGAATTAAATGTTGGAGCAGCTATTGATGAAGTTACTGCCATACTAGCTGATGATACTAAAAATAAATTTTTCATTCTTAAAAACTCCTTTTAATATATTTAATTAATATTGTTGATAATTGATACACGATTAATACATGTTTGATATAAAAAATAGGTAAATCCTATGTGATAATGATATCACATTTTTCTTCCAAAAAATAAAAAATATTAGAAATTTAACCAAAAAAAAAAAAAAAAAGACTTAAAAAGTCCTCTTAAATATTACTTATTTTAGCGCTGCAAGAGCAACATTTAAAGCTTCATGTAATTGTGTCGCTGATTTTTCAAATTGAACTTGCTCTTCTTTTGCTAATTTTCATTCAATAATTTCTTCAATTCCATTCGCCCCAATAACGGCTGGGACACCAATGTATGTTCCCTTAACATTATATTCGCCTTCACATTTTGCACCAACTAAGAACGTTGATCTTTCATCATTTAAAATTGCTTTTGCAATTGATGATAAACATACCCCAATTCCATAAAAAGTTGCTTTCTTTAAATCAATGATTGTATAAGCCATTTTCATCATTTGTTGATGCATATCTTCTAAATCTTTTTCTGTTAATTTTCCTTCTGCAACAAAATCAGCAATTGATTTTTGCATAATTGAAGCTTTTGATCAAGCAGAAACTGATGAATCACCATGTTCACCCAAAACATAGGCATTAACACTAGCTGGAGCAATATTTAATTTATTACCAACTAAGCGTCTTAAACGTGCTGAATCTAAAGTTGTTCCTGAAGAAATAACTTTATTTTTTGCATAACCAGTCACTTTTTGATAAACTGACGCCAAAACATCGACCGGATTTGAAGCAATTAGAGTAACCCCTTTAAAACCTGACGCTTTAATTTTTAAAGCAATATCTTGCATAATTCTTGCATTATCAGCAACCATATCTAAACGTGTTTCACCATCTCGTTGTGGTCTGCCAGCTGTAACAACAATTAAATCAGCATCTTTACATTCACTATAATCACCAGCTTTAATTGTACTAAAACGATTTTCTAAAACAGCAACAGCATCTGATAAATCAATAGCGTTCCCTTCTGCTGCTTGTCGAAAGGCATCAATTAACACATAATGTTGTGCAATCCCTCTATTCATCGCTGAATATAAAAAGCTGTTTCCAACCATTCCACATCCAACTAAAACTACTTTTCTCGTTGAATTTTCCATATTTCTTCTCCTTTTAAAAATCTCTTATTTTATTATAGCAAAAAATAAAAAAATTTTTTTAAAAGACTCAAAATATATGGGTTTTTTACAATTAAAATTGTAAAAAATGATAAGTTTATTACTCAAATGTATTCTACAATAAAATGACAGCGGACTAAAACGTGGCAGTGGTGGTCGTTATGATAACCAGTGGTTTGATATCAACATTAGTAAAAGAATACATTACACTATCATCCAAAGCGCAAGTTTATATTAAAATTAATCAAAAAACTAAACATTTAAACCAACTTTAAAAATATGGCAAATGTTTAGACTTTATTTTAATTTATTTCCTTAAGTTGCAATAATCATTCAAATAAATCATGAATGCAGAAATAGTTTAATCCTCTTGCTTTCTAATGTGTCAATAAGATATAATTATGTATGTGTAAAAATTACACACAATAGAAAAAACTTTAAAAACTTTTGTCAAAGGCAACAGATAAAACTTTTAAAGCTTTGGATCCCAAAAACTTAAAATTAATAAATAATATCTCAGTATGTTAATTTTAAGTTTTGGTAATAGTTTTAATTATTACAACACCTTTCTGTCAAAGGTGTTTTTTATTTGTTTAACCTAAATTTTAAAATTTTAAATTACACTTAAGCGAACGACAATGTTTTTTCTCAATATGCTTGTTGATTAGCAATTAAGGCTCCGGTATGAGATGCTTTTTGAACAAGAAAAATTTCACTTTTCGGATTCCTATTCTGTTGTAAATAATACATTACAACAGAATTATGATATTTTACAAAATTATCTTTTGTTCCATGAATAAATAAAATTGGTAAATCTTGTAACCGGTTATTTTCTTTTAATAAATTCATTTGTTTTAAATTTGTTTTTGAATGTCGACGAAAATTTTTATTAATTCCTAATGACATTAATCACCACGGTAATTTCATATATTTATGTAAAAAAGCTCGAATTTGTTGTACTGGTTGTGAAAACGGACAATCAACAATTAATCAATCAATTTTATTTTCTAAATAAAACTGATGGGCATATCATAATGCTGTTGATGCTCCCATACTAATGCCAAAGACACCAATAGTAGTTGGCGCTTTATGCTTTTTTAACCATATAATTAAAAAATTTAAAATAATTGCATTAGTAACACCTAAATCTGATTTTTGACCATAAGTAGCTCCGTGGGCATAGGCATCAAAAGTTAAAATATTATAACCAGCTTGATAAAAATGATATATGTTTCGTAACCCCAAATATTTATTTCGTTTAAAACCATGTAAACCAACAACTCATTTTGTTGCGTGTGGGTGTTCTAACATTAAGGTACTAATCTTATTATTATTAAATTCAATAAAAGTTTCTTGGCAATCATCTGGTTTAATTGTAAAATTATTTAATTTTTTTGCCTTAACATCTGCTTCTAATTGCTGTAATGAATTTAATTCAATATTATTTTCATCAAGTCCACTTCGTTTATATTTAAACAAATATGGAATAAAAACTTTTGAACAAATAAAAGATAATAATAAAACAACTGGAAAAAAAATAATGACCAAAAAAATCCGTCAAAAATTATAATTATATTTTTTTAATTTTCGTAAACTTTTTTTATAATTTGTTATCATCATCTCACCACCAATAGGTTATTAATATGTAATTTATAATATATCTATCCCATAATTCTATTATAATTTTATTATAAAAAACATTTTTTACTATCCTTTAACCAAGTATACCACTTTTTTAACATATTCTTTGGATTATTTAATAATTTATAAATTAATCTTATTCGTTTATAATACTTTTACCAACATTTATCAAAAATAACGCATAATTTGTCAATTTGCTAAAGAACATTAGCAAATTATTACCCTAATATTTTATTTAATGTTTGTATAGGAAGAAGGGATTTATCAATGCTAGTCGCACACCGTGGATTTCGTAGCCCTGCTGGTGAAAACCGTATGGTTGATTTTATTAATGCTTTACAAATTTGTCGTGGAGTTGAATTTGATATTCGTATGACAAAAGATCAAAAAATTATTATTTTTCATGACCATAATTTTAAACGAATTGGAAATGTTAACAAAACAGTTCGTAGTTTTACTTATCAAGAAATTAAAACAATTGATTTTTTTGTAAAAAATCCAGCAATGTTACCTCCATTATTTATTGAAGATTTTGGAAATAAAATTGCTGAACAATATCAATTAATTAATGTTGAAATCAAACCTGACCGTTATACGCCTGAAGAATTTGAAATGTTAAAAAATGCCCTATTAACTCTAAGAACAAAAACAACAGCAGAAATTATTGTTTCTTCATTTGGGCATTCTGCTTTAACATTTATTACAACCCTTGATAAGGAATTTAAAAAAGGTTATTTAGTTGAAAGTTTAAAAGATATTGATGAAGATTTAATTCAGCATTTTGATTATTTACATCCTTCAATTGATACTGCAAAACAAAAAAAGAATGTACCAGTTATTAAAAAACTTAATCTTCCCTTAAATCTTTGAACTTTTAAAAATAATAAAGATGTCAAAGCAATTAATAATTTATATGATAAAACTTTTATTCATGGTTATATTAGCGACATTGCTACTTTAAATCCTAATTTAAGATAACATTTGTTATTTTAGAAAGGAAACAAAAAAATGAAAAATAGCAGTCAAAAAAAGGTTTAGTCGTAAAACAATTAATATTATTGCTATCTTAGCTTTAGCTGATGTTTTAGTGATGGCTGTACCATTTTATTTAAAAAATGTTATTTCTTCGGTTAAAATTGCTGATGGATTAGGAATCACTGCTTCTGAATTTTCACAAGCAAATGCCATTTATGGCTATGTTGCTTTACTAAGTTATTTTGTTGGTGGTTATTTTGCTGATCGGTTTAATTTAAAAAAATTAACATTGCTTGGATTAAGTGGAATTGAAATTGTTAGTATTTGATACGGATTAATCCCCTTTATTAATAGTGGAAAAATCATTCAAGTATATATTATATTTTCTTTATGAAGTTTTATTACCTGCTTTATTTTTTGAAGCGCCTTATGAAAACTACTTTCAGAACAAGGAACACCAGCTGAAAATGGCAAATTAAATGGTATTCATGGGAGTTTAAACGGGCTAATCGGAACAATTTTAATTGCTTTTGCTTATTTAGTCTTTTGATTATTTGAAAATATTTGAACAGCATCATTAGGTAATTGAGCGTTTAGTACATTAGTTTTTATTTTTACAGGTTTAATTTTTATTAATTGTTTATTATTATGAAAATTTGTTCCTGATTTAAATCACAATTCTAATCAAACTAATACTTTTGATATTAAAGATCTTGGTAAAACACTAAAGAATTTTAAATTGTGAATTGTAACTTTATTAATTATGGGTGTGTATATGTATCAATCCGGATTAAGTGTTTTTGTTACTTTTATGCAAGATGCTTTAAAAATTATTCCAATTATTGTTGTTGTTGTTGGAATTTTACGAACATATTTTTTCCGCTTTTTATTTAGTGCTCCCGCTGGTAAACTAGCTGATCGGACTCAAAAATACATTTTATTTATTGTCATTGGTTTAACACTTGCTTCAATTATTACAATCACTGCGATTAGTTTACCTGGATATACCGAAACTTCTTTTGCAACATTAAGTAAGACCTGAAAAATAGTTATTCAAAGTATTATTATTATTCTATACTTAATGCTAGGAATTATTTGTTGAGCCTTAGTTACTAATCGATGAGCAACAATTTATGAAATTAATATTAGTCAAAAAGAATATGCTGCCTCAGTTGGTTTAATCTCATTTATTGCTTTTTCTCCTGATGCTTGATTTTGACAAATTGATTCTCTCTTGTTAAAAAATTATGGAACCGAAGCTGGCTATCTTTCTAATAAACTAGCTAACCAAATTAGTTTAGCAATTATTACTGTCATTGGTTTATTAGCAGCAATTAGTGGTTTTGTTTTATTACTAGTTTTACAAAAAGAAAAAAAAGTAATGAATTATAGTGTTGCTTAATTCTTAAATTAAAAATGGTGTTGTGAGTAACAACACCATTTTTAATTTAACTTATTTATTAGTTTTCTTTTGCGCTCTCGCTGCTTTTTTTAGTTGACGGAGATTATGAGCTTCAACTAGAGTAATATCGGTTACTTTTTCACGACCATTAAATAAGATTAAGCCAACAGTTAAACAAAAGACCGGACCAATAATTCAAATTCAAGTAAAGAACATTAAAGTAATCATTAATAAAGCACCCGCTAATCGCGCTCCAATTTTACCTTTTAAAGCAAAAACAAAACAAAAAATAAAACCAATTAAAGCAAAAACTGCAATACAAATAAAAGCAATTAAAACACGACTATCAATTTTATATTGGACAATAAAATCATATCCTATCATAGAATCAATATTAGAACTTTGTTCAGTAATACCAGTACTAACAATAAGCGCCATATTAAGAACAATAATATCAATGATAATATTCAAGACTAAAACAATGATTCCAATAACAAACCCAGTGATTGTAACCTTATTCGTTTTCATTACATATTGGATTGGAACAATTTTAACATTTTTGTTACGATAATAACGGAAATACAATAAATTATTAATGAAAATATAAAAATATTGTAACGAAACTGCAACAACACAAATTACGACTAATGCTGTAGCAACCATAAATTCACCACCAGGTTCAAAATAATTTAAGAAAAAGTATGGAAAAAGTGTTCTAGGATCTTTACCATCTAAATGACGATAAGTCCCTCGCACTAAAATAACTGTTAAATATGCCACCATATATAACATAATTAATCATAAATATTTTTTATGATGATCTTCATAATGATAATAACGATCACCAGCTGTTAAAACATAACTTGTAATCATTATAACTGGCATCACTAAATGTAAAATAACTGTTGCTACCCAGTGATAAGGACGATATTGTGCCGCTTGGTCTTTTTGACCAACAATACCAACTCAAAAAACTAACATTGTAATTGTAATGTATGTTGTAACTGCTAATTGAATAATATAATGTGGCTTTGTATTTTTAAATTTTGATTCAAACAAATATAAGAAAAAATATAGAGCAACAATATAATTAGTTTGCGTTGTAAAAAAAGAATAATAGTTAGAAATTCTTTCACAATAACCTAAATGCGCAAACTTTGGTTGCGGATAATAAATTGCCATAATTAAATCAAGCAATAAAAATAAACTTAAAATAATTAAAGCCCCCAAACGTAAATAAAAATGGACGCGAGGATTTCATCTAAACATTGCATAACTCCTTTAACATCAAATCATATAATACATATTCTAGTCATTTTTTAAATAAAGTACAAGTAGGTATTATTATTTTACTAAATTTAAAGCTATTTTTTAAATTTTTTTTCTTCTAACACCAAAAAGTGATAAAATTATAACTAATAAAAGGAGGATTCAAAATGTTTAATTTTAATAGTGAAAAATTAAACCAGTTGGTTGTAAATTATATTAACTATAGTGTTGACCCAAAGCATGATAATGAGCAACAAAAAAATAAACTTGATAGTAGCAATTTCTTTTATCAAATTGATACTCGTCAATTAAAGAATAGTATTAACGGTGTCATTAGTTCCCATCTAGCAACATCAGAGCAATTTGCAAAAGCTGGTGAAATTATTGATGAATATTATTCAGAAAAAACACCATTTATTTGATGTACAATCACAGTTGATAATAACCAAGCGGAACGATCATTTTTTGAAAAAAATGGTTTAGCATATTTACAAACTGGAATTGGGATGATGATTGATTTAAAAAAATTTACCACAAAAAGTGAATTATTAAAAAACGAAAAATTTAATCCGATAACTGATCTAACAATGTTTTGCGAAGAAAAAAAACCAAAATTAGTAACTACAGCAAATCTTAAAATTATTAGTGATGCTGATTTACCATTAAAAGATTTACCAACTTCACAACCTAATCCTACATTAGAGCAAGTTACCAATCTTTGCTATGCTGTAACCTTAACTAAAGATGAAACGCCAATTACAACTGGGATTCTCTTTTTTGAAGCAACAATTGCTGTAATTAGAATTACTGACACGGACGATAATTCGGAAAATAAACAGAAAATGTTAATTCATTTATTAAACCAAGCAAAAAAAGCAAATTATCAAACTGTTGGTATTGTGGTACCAGATAACCAAGTTGCTTGGTATCAAAAACTAGGTTTTGAACCACAAGATTTATATTTTAACACTTATGTAATGCATTACTCGCAAGAATAATGCCTTCTTAATAAATAAAGGGGAAAAAGAAAAAGTAGAATTATTCTACTTTTTCTTTTCCCCCTTTTATGCATCTTCTTCTAATGTAATTACTTTTTCAGCAAGAGCGTGTGCCATTCGAAATGGTTTATTATGCCCAGGTAATACATGTCATTTTGCATCTAAATTAGTAATACGACGTAATTCAGTAATAAAATAATTATCATTACACATAGCTCCTGTATAACCAGGACTTGTTTTATCAGGCATTAAACTAGCACCAGTTGTTACTAAATTTAGAGCTTTAATTCGTAACATTTGGGTTCCCGCTGTATGACCGGGAATATGAAAAATTTCAATATGATAACCTATTTCTTCAACAACAGTATCACCGTTTAAAGCAACAATATTTGTTAATGGATAATTAATTCCTGGACCTAAAATTTCGCCTGTTTCATCATCAACTTTATGTTGTGACAATAATCGTAAATCAATTTTTTGAATATAAATTTTTAAATCTGGATATTCTTTTAAAACATTATCAAGACCATCGTAATGGTCAATATGTCCATGTGTAATAAATAATGCTTTTAAAGTTAATTTTTTTTGTTTAATATATTCAATTGCTCTTTTTGTTGCATTTGATGCATCAATCATAATGGCCTCATTTTGATTATTAATAATTAAATAAACATTTTGGTTATCATATGTTGCATCTACAAAGTTTTTCATTTTTGCCATAAGTTTTTCTCCCTTGTGAAACAATTCTATTTATCTGCTTCGGTAAACTCTTCAATAAAATAAGAGTTTTTTTCAATATAATTTAATAAATCTTCAATTAAAAATAAAATGTCATTAATATTATCATGGTCAAATCCCTTAATTTTATCAATATTCATCATATATAATTTTTGAATTAATTCATGTCCATCATCTTGATGAAGAATTCGATAGCCAAATCAACGAGCAATTCCCAATGCTGCCCCTCCTAAAATATGACTTAAAAAAGGATTAATATTAGAATTAGCAATATGTTCATCATGGAAAGTTGTTCGAATATAATTGGTTTTAGTTACTTCTGAAATAATTGTTAATAATAAATTAGCATAATCAGTAATAGCAATAATATTTTCCCCATAAGTTTGGATTTCATCATCAATTTTAACAAAAACATTCATAATTCCTTTATATAAAGCTTTGAAAGAAACAACATCTTTTAACGCAATATTAGGAATTAAATCTTGATAACGTTCAAAAGCAATTTTTGTTCCTCATACAGCAGTGGAATAAATACTTTCAAAAACTTCTTGCGATGGGCGATATCATTTAAAACGCAAAATAATTTTAGGATCATCAACCCCAGTTTCATCTGCTAAAACCTTTTGGGTTAAAGCCATTGCTGCTTTATAATTTAAAGTTGCATCCTTTTTCGCTAATATTTTAATTAAATATGTTTTCTCCATAAATTTTATATCATCCTTTTGCTTTCAATTAATATTATTATAACATTTTTCCCTAAAAAAGTCTTATTAACTAAATAAATCACAACTTAAATTCCTTTAATATTAGACTTTTTATTAATAACGGCAAAGAAAAAACCCTTTAAAAAGGGTTTTTATTGTTTTACTTTAAAATCAAAGAATGAATTAATTAGTAAAAGCAAAATCACGAACACTATAACGAGTTTTACCAGTAAAATCATTAAAATTCTTTTTATAAGTAATAGTAATTGCTGTAAAGTTTTCAAGATTAAATTCAGCAATTAATTTTTGTGCTAAATCATTTCATACTACACATTGCACTTCTTCACCATTATCTAAAACTCAAAATTCACATAAATCTCTTATTTGTCCATCTTTACTAGTCACTGTTTTTAATTGTGGTTGTTTTGACGCTAATAAAAACTTTTCATCGTTAATAAATTGTTCATTTTTTTTATTAAATCTGTGTTGTGGTTTATTATTATACATTCCTACTGCCCTCCTTTCTTATTCAAATGAATATCTAAAATCATACTTTAAATTTTAAAAAGAAAAAAAAGGAAGATTTATTATATTGTCATATGAACAACAATATTATATCATTAAATTTTTTTTAAAGAGATTATTTTGTAAAAGATTCTCCATTTTCTTTGTTATTAATACCAACATTATTTTTTTGTTTTCTAGTATTAAATGTTTGAACACATCATTTTTTTGCATAATAAAGTGGATAACCACTTAACATTCCGCTTAATACAATTAAACAATTCCATAATTCTCACATATTACCGGTATTTTTTGCATAATAATACATTGCTAAGATTGAACCAATAAAAGTAATGAAACAAGAACTTAATGCTAAAATAACTAAGATAATAAAAAGTGGTTTTCGATATAATGGCTCATACTTTGGGTCATTAATCCGTAAATAAATTAAACTAAGCATTGTAATAAATTTTAAAACACTAACTGCTAAAATAAAATAATTTGTAACATTAAATAATGATGTTCATAAAATATAAATAACTGCTAACAGAACTAAAAATAACATTGCTAAATATGGCATATTAGTTCGTTTTGTTGTTTTTTGAAAAAAAGCAAAAAAATCTTTTTCTTCACTCATTTTAAAAATTAATCGTGAATGATACACTAAAAATGAATTTAATGAACCCATAAAAATAAAGATTGCTAAAATAGAAAACAAATAATTTAAGACTGGTGGAATTGCCGGATTATTCATAATAGCATAATATCAAACATTATTAAATCCATTTGGTCCTATTCATGCTTGTGGTTTATTAATTGTTAATAAACCAATTGCTAAAATGATATAAAGAATTACAATCATAATTGTCGCAATAATCATTGCCCAAGGAATATTTTTACGTGGATTAATAACTTCGCCACTAACATAGGTAATTGCTTCCATTCCAGAATAAGCAAACATTGTCATAGCTGTTGCTGGTAGCAATAAAAACGAAGACAAATAAATTTGACTTAAATTTTGGTTAATTGTATCATCAGTGAAACTACCTGTATTACCATACATCATTGCAATAATTAATACGAATACAATTGGTAAGCCTTTTAGTAAGGCAAAAATAATTTGTGAATAACCACTACTTTTTTTAATTAATACTTGCATTAAAACTAAAGCAAATAAAATCAAAATCCCAAACATTTTTCCATATCATTGATTTTCTAATTTTAGTAATGTCATAACAATATTACCAAAAGCTAAGCAAGCAGTAGCAACTGCTGTTGCACTAACAAACAAAACCATAATTCATCCAAATCAAAATGAACAGGCATTTCATTTTGCTCGTTTAATTCAATAATAACTTGTTCCATTTTCAGGATAAGACGTCGCACCTTCTGATAATAACATTTCTGGTAAAACTAATAAACCACCTAAAATTCAAGCAATAATAATTAAAATTGGATTAAATTGTGCTTGAAAAGCAACTTGTCCAAACGAAACTAAAATTGAAGAACCTAATGTGGCTGAAATAGCCAAAGCTAGAATTTGCCAAAATCCATATTTTTTTTGTAATTTCATTATTGTTTCCTTTCTTGTTGTGCTAAAAATGTTTTAATTGCCGCTAAATAACTTTTATGACCTTTTGAAATTGCTTCAACATGTCCTAAATTTAATAACGAGACCAACTGACTTTGCCCCAATGGTTCTGATGTAATTTTTTGAAGATAAAATTCTTTGCTCATAAAGTAAGGAACAAAATCATCATTAGTACCATGAAAAATTAACATTGGTAAATTTTTTAATCGTTTTGGATGTTTTAATAAATTATAATGGCGAAGATTAAAACCAAGTTCTTGCTTAAATTTCTTTCTTAAACCAAAACTAATTAATCATCAACACCGTTGATAACGATATTCCATCACATACCGAAATTGAACTAATAAGTTACTAAACCCACAATCACTAATCGCTCATTTAACTAAAGGATTTTGGTATCCTTGATCTAGTAAATATTTGGTTAAACAAGCTGCACCCATACTATTTCCAATTAACCCAATTGCATTGACTGTAAAATTATTTATTAATCATGCAATAACAGCACTTAAATTTTGCACGTTTAAATAACCAATACCACTATATTTTCCAGCACTTAAACCATGTGCAATACTATCAAAAGTTAAAACATTATAACCTTGTTGATAAAAATAATAAACTTGTCGTAAAGCTAAATACTTGTTTTCTGTTCACCCATGTAAACCAATTACTCACTTTTGAGAATGTGGATATTGCAAATAAAGGGCACTAATGGATTCTTGTTGCTGGTTTAAAATCGTTATTGTTTGCATTTGTGTTTCTTCTATTGTATTAAAACAAAAATTTAATTGCTTTAATTCTTTTGCAATAAGATCTTGATGATATGCCTCAAAACTATTAAAATCAAAATTTTTTGAATTCATTGTCATCATACCAGTTCGTTGATAAGTTTGAGTAAAATTAAAAAAATCCCGCACATATTTTTTTGAGCAAAAAATAATAATTGGAAATAATAAAACGGTTAATAATGTTCGTCATCAATTAAAACAAAATTGCCGATAACCATCAATAATAATTTTTTTACTTGGTTTTTTTGTAACTACCTTCATTTTTTCCTTTCATTAATGAAACAAGATAATTTATTTAATATATGCTTTTTAATTAAAATTTGTTATTGTATTAATAATCTTAATATTTGAGGCATTACGATAAGAACATTTGTTCAATTACATTAGCAATTCCATCATGGTCATTATCATCAGTCACTAAATCAGCAATTGTTTTAACATCAGCAGGAGCATTTCCCATTGCGACACCAAGGCCTGCTCATTGTAACATTGCAACTAGTAATTTCTAATGATGAACGATCCCCGCGGATTTCTTGGGAAATTTCAATCTTTCCTTGTCATTTTGTTACAAACCGATTAACATCGGGGGTATAACTGCTAATATAAATCTTATTAACATTAATATTAAAATCAGTAGAATATAAACATGCCGTTACTTCATCTTTAACTGTAGAGAAACTTGCTAAATAACCTTTTGTTATTTTATCTTCAAATCCTTTACAATGTAAAAGCATTTTATTAAACGAAGAATGATCAGCATCAAACATAATTAATGTTTCTAAATCAAGTTCAATAACATCTAAATAAATATCTCGTAATAATTGGTGATTTAAAAAATCACAAAACAAAATTTCTTTCGTGACATTATTTGTTACAACAGACCCATTTAAACTAACAATAAAATCATTGCTATCAGTTAAACCTAACTTTGCGGCAATATCCTTACATTGATATAATGGGCGACCAGTTGCAATTACTAATTTAATATCTTTGCTAGCTAATCCTTTTAAAACTTGCAAAGTACGCGGGGACATTTCTCCGTTGGAATTTAAAGCTGTTCCATCTAAATCAACAGCAATTAACTTAATATCTGACATAATCTTTTCTCTCCTATATAACATAATTCTAATATATTTTATAAAAGTTCCAACATTTATTTTTAAAATTGATAAAGATTAAAAAAATAAATACCTTAAAAAATAAATTTTTATAATATTTTAGTTTATAATTACTAGGTAAAGCATCCTGCTTTCATTTGAATTAATGGTAAACATTAAAAATGTTTTGAAAAGGGAATTGAGTGTAAATCTTGAGCTGTCCCAGCAACTGTAATGATGATGAACATTGTATTTACTCACTGAAAAAATTTTTTTGGGAAGAGACAATTAGTAAAACGATTCTAAGCCAGTAGACCTGCCGTTAACTCCTGACGAAATAAATATCCCTGGGATTGTGATATTTGTGAGTAAATAATTTATTATTCTTAAATAATAGTTTACCCTCATAAATAAAATAATTTTTCCGCTAGAATGGGTTTTTATTGCAGTTATTTTTGAAAGGAATTATCGCAATGAAAAATTTCTCATGAAAAAAATATTTATATTATCTTTTGCCAGCTTTAATTCTATTAACAGCAATTGTTTTAAATATCTATTATATTCCTAAGTATTATGAGGTACAACGCCAAAATCGTTATGAAGGAACTTATACTGTAACAATTCTTGGTCAAGATGAAAACTATAATGTTTTTTTTACTAAAGGGTTAAATGTTAAACATGCTAATAATCTCGGTGCTGTTTTAAGTAAATACCCGGATGATTTTGGTTTAAATAACAGTACTTGAGGAAATTTCCTTAGCCGTGTTGGAAATATCACCTTATCCAATCCAAAAGAAGCATATTTTAGTATTCAAAGTGGTGACAATAATCAAAAAAATGCTGCTCATATTCATCCTGAGTGTCGTGAATATGAAAATAATGCATGTTCATCGGGGATTGATTATCTTAAATTAATGCCTAATGTTGACAATGTTTTTCGTTTTGTCATTACTAAAATTAATCAATAAGAATTAATTAAGAATAAAATTTTTCTAATGAAAAAAATAAGAAAAGAAGATATCTGACCCGCAACTTTAAAAATAACCCTAAAAATGACCGTTATTGCTCTTTTTAGCAGTTTAGCATTAGCACTTAAAATTGCTTTTGCATTCTTACCAAACTTTGAATTTGTCACCTTTATTTTAATGTTTAGTATTGTTTTTTTTACAATTACAGTAGGTTTTGGCATTATTAATGTTTATTGTACTTTAAACATGGTGTACTTTGGCATTGCCGATTGAAGCATTATGTATTTTATTATTTTTAACTTATATGGAGTTATTATGTTACTCTGTAAGCAAATAATATACTGATGATGATGAATGATGATTATTATCTGTGCCCTAATGGGCTATATCTTTGGTTCGCTATATGCTATTCAAACTGCTATTTTATATGGCCCTAATGTTGGTTTAACATATTGAATTAAAGGTTTAGTTTTTGATGCTATTCACGGCACAGGAAATGCTGTTATTTGTGCAGTTTTATATCCAATTATTTATAAATTAATGCAAGTGTTATATCCAAATTGACCATATTTATTTAATAATAAATTTATTAAATATTTACAAAAAATTATTAACAAGAAAAATGAGTTACTAACATTAAGTAATGAGCAAAATGAAAATGAAAAAATACCAGGTAAATAACTGGTATTTTTTCATATCAGATAGTTTCTATGTAAAATTTTAAATTAGGATACTTTATTTTACCTATTTAAAAATATATTTAAATAAATGCGCAAGCCAAGAATAAGAAGTTTATTAATTAATAAAAAATCACGATAAATTACCGTGATTTTTTAAATGAATACAAATTCTATAACCCACATTTTAATTGTACATTACAATTATTACATGTAACACAGCCACCAGCATCAACCATTGTTCCCTCTTTGCAAATTGGACAAACATCTCCAACTTCAGCACCAATGTTTCGATCTTGATTAATTCCACGGAATTGCCCAATTGCTTTCGCATTTTCTGTTACATTTTTATTTGGGCGATTATCAACTTCAATTCCCAATGTATCTAAATTTAATTGTTCTAATGCAGGATGATTTTCATCAGTTGTTAGCGATAACACTTGTGAATCACGTGAACCATCAACATAAACAGTTCCACCTTTAGCCCCACCTTTATACAATCGTGTATAAATTTTTTCAACATCTTTGACTGAATAACCACGTGGAGCATTAACAGTTTTTGAAATTGATGAATCAACTCAACGTTGAATAACACATTGTGTATCAGCATGATCTTCTGGGGCTAAATCCATTGCCGCAACAAAAATATCTGGTAATGTTTCTGGCGTATAAGCAGGATTATATTTTAATCATTCATCAACAATCTTAGCATTAACTTCAATATTTTTTCCTAATCGGCCAGAACGATAAAATTTAAACCCAAAGTATGGTTCTAATCCTGTTGAAACACCAACCATTGTTCCAGTTGAACCAGTTGGAGCAATTGTTAATAAGTGTGAATTACGGATTCCATTTTTTAAAATTGCTTGGCGAATATCTTCTGGCATTTTTTTCATATATCCTGTCTCAATAAACTTTTCTCGTGATTTTAAAAATGGAAATGATCCCTTTTCTTTTCCTAATGCAATTGAAGCACGATATGCTTCTGTTGCAATTACCTCAAAGATTTTATCAACAACTTTGTTTCCTTCTTTGCTTCCATAACGAACACCATGAAAAATTAATAAATCATGCAGACCCATAACGCCTAACCCAACTCGGCGTTCTCCTAATGCTTGTTTTTGGTTAGCTTCTAAAAAATATGGTGTTGTATCAATCACATCATCTTGCATTCGAACACAAGTATGAACAGTTGTTTTTAATTTATCATATAAAATTTCTTTGCTAGTTTTATCAACAAAATTAGCTAAATTAATTGCAGCTAAGTTACATACAGAATAAGGTGCTAATGGTTGTTCCCCACAAGGATTTGTCGCAACTACTTTCATTCCATATGCTTTTGCATTTGTCATATCATTTGCTGTATCTAAAAAGAAAATACCCGGTTCTGCTGAATAATTAGCACAAAAATTAATTAAATCTCATAAATCACGAGCACGCATTGTATAATATGTTTTAACTTTATAACCCATTGCTTGTCATTCATTAATATCACCAATTTCTGCTCATTTTTCATCATAAAAAGCTTTTTCCGCTTTTGTATAATTATCTAAATCAGGGAATTGTAGTTTTCATTCATTATCTTGTTCAACTGCTTGCATAAATTTATGTGTCAACGTAACTGAAATATTTGCCCCTGATAAAAATGACGGATTATTTACTTCTCAACTACCTCCTTCTTCTAACTTTATTCGTGCTTCATTGATAACACGATTATTATCAATTTGATTTTCATTATTTAAAGCATATTCATAAAGATTACGATCTAATTCTGATAATGGCACAAATTTAATTTTGCGACTTGCTTCATCACGAATTAATTTATCTTTTGAATTTTCTTTTAATCATCGTAAAATTTTAGAATTCTGCATTTTTGAAATAATAAATTCAATTATGTCCGGATGTCAATCAGCCATCATAATCATCTGAGCGCCACGACGTGAACCACCTTGCTCAACTAAATGAGTTAAAGTTGATAAATCATTTAACCATGATACTGCGCCGGATGAACGTCCCCCAACACTTTTTGCTACTGTTCCTCGTGGACGTAAAGTTGAACCGTTTGTACCAACACCACCACCATGCGACATAATTTCCATGACTTCTTTTCGATGAATTGAAATTCCCTCTCGTGAATCTTGAATGAATGGCATGACAAAACAATTAAAGAAAGTTACATCACTATTACTACCAGCACCATATAATACTCGTCCAGCAGGAATAATATTTAAAGCTTTTAATTCATTAAAAAAATGCTCACGATAAAGTGTCTGTTCTTTTTCATTTTTACTAAGAGCATTACCAACTCTTCATGCAATTTGTTCATAAAAGATTTCTAATGGTTTTTCAACCATATGAAGATTTTTACGAATTATATTATTTGAATTATTAATTAATAAGGCTTGATCAATACTATGAGTATAATCATCTTCAATTTGAATATCAACTAAATCATTTTTACGATCAACAGCAACAACATAACCAATTCCCCGTGTTGGGAATCACCCATCATCTTTAATTACTGTTAATACCAAATCATTAACTTTTAATGTTTTTAATTCATTATCTTTTTGTGCATAGCGATCAAGCACAACCATTCGTGAAACTCCATCAAAAACCATCTTATAATTTTCTTCAATTTCTTTTAAATGGGGAAAATGTTCTCTAATATCTTTATTTAAATTATTAATTAATTCTTTCGAGTACATTTTGTTTTTTCCTCCTTATGTATTCATTTTTGTTCACAGCTTAAAAATAAATATACTAATTTTTTAAAATACATTAATATTTCCTAACTTTTTAATAATTAAAAACAATTAATTTTTTATTTTTAAAAAAAAAAAAAAAAAGACGCCAACAACATTGTGTTTTGTCTTCTTATACCATCTTTAAATTTAATTACTTTTAAAAGTACTAATATTTTAATTTATTTATTAGTACCCCCTGCATTTTAAAATTATAATTAAATTTATTCTTTGCAACTAAAAACTATCCTTTTGGTAAATAATGTATTATCGCCACAATATAATTATTTTATTTTTTTTAATTACAAAACAGTATTATTATTTTTAAATTTTAACTTAATAAAAAATCATAAAATGTTATATTAATAACATTTTAAATATGCTAGACATTATCTTTCAATAAAGTAATAATTTATTTCCTAAATTATTGTAGTCTAAGCTTATGCTCAATTCTGGACTATTATCAATTTCTACTAAAAACTTTAAGTCAGAATCATTAATCATTGTATCATTAAAAATACATTTTTCAAGTCCTAATAAAAATATAAGTAGAAACCATAGACATTTAAGAATTTACCTTATACCGTTAATAAAATTAAAACATAATAAAAAATTAAAGTTAAAAACTAACTTTAATTTTAAAATATTGCTGGTTTATCTACATAAGTTACTTTTATTAAAAAGTAATTTTTGTTTTCATCCTTATATTTTCTTTATATTTTTCTTAATATATGCTTTAACTAATCAACATAATATCATAAAAACTTAAGTTCACTGTTCATATTGATAAATTTTACTAATAACACTTTCAACATCATTGTCGTAAAAAACAAAGGGAACAAGTTCTTTTGATTGTGTTGTATAACTATATAAATATACTGATTTTTCTAATTTATTAACCATATAATTAAGTCTTGCTGTTGTTTTAATAGCTGCTAATGCTAAGTCTTGTGCTGGAAAGTAAATAAATTTTCCGGTTTGATTTGGATCTACAATCCGATAGACAACATAACGACCATCAGAAATTATTAAATCTCATGACCGTTTTACCTTCGCATTTCAAGTTTTGATTTCATTTTTATGAACAAATTTTGATGTTAATTGGATTTTATTTGTTAACTGTTGAATTGCTTCTTCCGCACTACTTGTTGTTACTTCTTTATTACCAAACACATCATAAGCAAGGTATTGTTTTCGTAATGTCCGGTCTTTATTAATTAATTCTTTTTCCTTTGCTCCTTCTAATGTTGATGCTAACATACGACCATTACGATCAGAAATATCAGGGTCTGGGGAATATGAATACATTAATTTTGTTTGAAAGTTTCCTTCTAAATATAAGAATTTATCTAATTGTTCTGCAGTTGCTAAAAAATCTGGTCGTAATTGGTAGTATTGTTGACCATCACGAACAACTGGCTTCTCTAATAACTTTGCTTTAATTGGCATTCAATTTAAATAACTTCGAATTAATGATTGACTATATCCCTTGCTATTATTAACATCATAAGCTTTATCTTTATAGATAAATCCCTTACCTTTCGTATTATTAAAAATCGGATTTGTAATATAATTACCATTCTTAATATCATGGTATGTTACTTGGCGGTTATTATTTGAACCAAAGTTAGTTAAAACACTATTAAAATAATGGTCATATCAAATGTCATAAAATTGGTTTTTTTCTGTTGTTGTAATATTGCTATTTGAAAAAACACCTTTTTTCTCGTGTGTAACATCTAAAAACTGGGCATGATTTTGTTGCGGATTAGCATATAACTTAATTTTTCCTACTGATTGATCAATAATATTGTATTCATTGATACTTGGTGCTTGGGTTTTTCCACCACCATAACTTCATCGTGGCACTAAATTAAGGCGAATTTTTACATTTTGACCTTTATAACTTCCGGTAAAATCACGTGTTTTATAATAACGCCCAATTGAAGGCGGACCTTCCCATTCTTCGTTTCAAGTATCATTTTTAAAATAGTCAATTAATTCTTGTCCACTTTTAACGTTCAGACCAGTTAATTCAATTGTTAAACTACTACCAGCATTATAATCAATAGCCTTTATTAACTTATTATTTTGATCATAATATTGGGCAGTTATTCGATTAGTCCCCGTTGCCGCAAGGGCTAGCTGATATTTTGTTTCTGTTTTAGTAACAGCATTATAATAATCACCATTAAAATCCTTTTGTAAATCTTTTTTTAATAAATCATAAATTAACTTACTATTTCCTTGGTGAATGATTGGATTTACTAATGGTTTTCCTAATAATGATTGGTTAAGATTAGTATAATAACCTTCTTCCATTAACGAAACAAGCGTATTAATATCTTGGTCATTAAAAGCATTATAATATTGATTATTATAAATATAATATAATGACTTATTAATTTTCATCTTATATTTTTCATTAATTTTTGCTTCTTCAGGAGTATCAAATCAATAAAAGCCATCATAACTATATTGTGCTTTTACTAATCCGGCATTAGTATACGTATTTAAAGCATCTTGGCGACTATATGCTACATTGCCAAAAGCATCACGATATAATTGTTGAAAATTATTTAAATCAACATCATAAATTTTCTTGCTATCCAAGGTCATATGTTCATAGTTCTTAATAATTTGATTTGGATTTGATGATGTTAAAACAGTTGTTACTTTATTATTTTTTAATAAATATTCATTTAATGCTTCATCAGAATGAAAAGTTTGGCCATCATATTCATGATAATTAATTTGCCCACCATAAACTCGTTTTGCTAAAATATCTTGGCGAAGAACATCACGAGGAATTATATAATTATTTGTTGGTTCAACCACAGTATAATAAATACTGGTGATTACCATTGGATTTATTGTTAAAAACGATGTTGATAATAAGAAAACTTTTAGCATGTTAATCCACAACCTTTCGATCATCTTTTTTACCTTTAACAGAAATAATCTTTGCATTAACTCATGTTATAAAATCATTTTTGCTGAAAAAGGTTTGTGTCCCAAATTTAAAACTTTGCATTGTTGAATCAAAATTTAGTGTTTGATAATTAATGTGCGTTCACAAATAATTTCAAGTTTGTTCTTCTGACATAAAGTATTTTTGATCACCATAATAATCAATCATATAAACATTAAAATCAACTCCTAGATAATCAGATAAAGTATTATTCAAGAATTGGTAATTTAAAGGTTGGAGTAACATAGTATATTGAAGTACTATTATCAATTTTATATTCCATTGTTTTTAATGAAATAAAACTAAAAGTTTTACTTAATTCTCATATTCCACTAAAAATATTCATAATTGGTAGTGATTTGATAGTTAACTTTAATTTACTTAAAATTTTACCTGTTGAACTACTAATTGCTCTTTTTAAGTTCTCGTTTAGTTGATTACGACCACTTTGAATTTGTTTATCAGTAGTGTTATTACTCTGATACAAACTTTGAAATCCATCAGCAATTTTATTTGCTCCATCAACAACACTCATTAGGTTATCAACAGATGATTGAATTTTTTGGACAATGTTTCACATTTTTTGATTACTACCACCATCTTCGAAAAAGGCACCTTGGTTTAAAAACATATTATAAACATCATCAAAATAAATACCATTGTCAAGAAGCGCATTGGCTCCATCATCAGAATTCATTAAAACACTCATTGTATCTTTATTATTGTTTAAAATCTCCACAATAATTTCCTTAAAAGCATCACCTAATTTTGTTGCAGCATTATCAACGGTTGAAGCATATACTTTAGTATAAGTTATCATTCGTTTCATTCCTACTAATAACTTATGAAAATCAGTAAAACTGTCATCATTAATATCATTTAAATTAATTGTTGCATCCTTTAAAGTATCTTTTGAAATATTTAGAATTTTAATTATATTTTTTATATTATCAACTTTTTCTTCTAACACAATATTTTTCTCATTTAAATTTTCTAAATACTCTATAATGTTAAACTTCTCTCAATTAAATTTTTCAACTTTTTCTTCAAAGAGAATAGTATTAATACTATCAATTGTTCTAAATGCTAATGGAGCAAAGAAAATGGATGGTGTAAAAGAACTAACTTCTTTAAATTTTAAACTTCCTGGTAAGGTTTGACTTGTTTCAACATATTTTGGACCAATAAAATAACTATTTAAAGTATTATTCCCCTTATCTTGGGAAATTCAATAAGAGTTTTTATCTGGATTAATAACTTCTTTTACATATTTATTAACAGTATATTCATCAATATTATTCATTACTGTTAAAAATTCTGAAAAGTTATAATCAGAAAAATATTGACCACGATATTCAAACCCATTTTTAAGATTACTACGTAATCAATTTTTAATTTCTTGTTCTGTTTGACAAATTGTTCCTTGTAAATAACAAGTTGTTTTCCCAACTGACGAATCTTCTAGTTTTTTCTTAATAGAATTTTCATATAATTCTCTGGCTTCATATTCATTATAGCGAATTTGCCCTTCGATATTATATACTTTTTGATAATTATGAAATGTCCTTAATGCTTCATCTTTTGTTAAATATGCACTACCATCTTTCCCACGATAAACAGTAGTTGGGGTTTCATATGAGGCACTTAAAACGTCACGTGATAATTCACCGCTACTATTAATTGTATATTCGCCTGGATTACGAATTGTTTTAACTTTTCTAATTGGAAAGCGTTGTTGAATATAATCATGTAATTTTGATTGGGTACTAAAAACTTGTCCTTCAAAAAGATAATTATTAGTGTTATAACCAAAACTTCGTTTTTGGGCACTACTCATTGCATACGCAACAGCTGCTTCTTTGGTACTAAAATACTTATCATCAAATTGATAATAATTTTGTACATTGTTATTTTGGAATCCTAAAAAACATCCTATTATAATTCCAGTTGTACTTAATAATATAACACTAGAAATTAAACTGATAAAACGTTTCGTTTTTCAAAGTGAATTTTGTCCTACACCAAAAATTTTATCAACAATTTCTGGTGCCGATAATTTCTTTTTTGCCATAATACATTTTTTTCCTTTTCTTACTCAACGTATTTAATTTTTAAAACTAATTGTTCATCAATTGTCATATCTGAAGTAATATTTCCCATTTTTAATGTTGTTTTAACATTAATAATCAACATATCCTTGTCATATGTTCGATCTAACCCATAAACATAATTCATCGCTGTATTATCTTGTATTTCCGAAGTTAAAACCGCTTTAACTAATAATATATCAATATCAAGGTCATCAAAAACTGTTGGCATCGATTTAAAAAGATGTTGAATTTTATAATCTTCTAAAATATTTTTCTTTAAGTTTTTTAATATTTTATCTTTATTTAAATTAAAAATATTAGAATTATCACGAATTTCTTTTACTAAATTTTCCGACGGAAAATCTAATTTACTAAAGTCAACATAAGGAAGTCATTGAGACATAATTAAAAACTTACGATAGTCGGCATCAAAAACTTTGATTACAGAAGGATCATTTAACATTTTTGATAAATAATTTAACCTTCTCTTATCATATTGAATAAAGTTTTTTTGATTAAATGACAGTTGATTCTGACTATTGTTTCCCAAAATTTTATATTGGCCAAATATGTCTCTACCATAAAACCTAATCATTCCCGTCCTATTATAAGGAAGTAAAATATTGTTATCAAATAAATCTTGAAATGGAATATCTTGTAACTGCTGTAAATTATAACTCACATCATAATTAAATATTACATTTTGTTGACTTCTAATAGCTTTTCTAATATTCATTGAATCCTCTAAAATAAAAGATGCAAAAAGTGAGAAATTAGGATAATGTTTCATTAAATTAGGAATATCCTTTAATAATTGTTGAAATACTAAATAAGTAATTAATTTATTTAAAAAATTTCAAGTAGAATACATAAAAGTTTTAGTTCATGTTTCAATATTTTCCTTTGACTGCGAATAATCCGTAATTCAACCATTATCAAAAATAATTCTATTCTGTAATGATTTTTTAATTTCATCATGAATTGTTAATTCCTTTTGTTTTGGTATGACACAACTAATAACTGGCAATGCACTTGTACTTGTTAACATTACCATCCCTAAAATCCGTAAGAATTTCTTCATTAATTAATATATCCTTTCATATAATTATTAATTATTTAATTGACATTATTTAACTTTAAATTTTAATACGTTAATATTACAATAAAAATATTTTTAATACAGATTGATATTTTGATATTTTATTTAAATCTAATCTTTATTTTTTTATTTTCCATTAAAGATTATTTTTTAAAAGTATCAAATGGACCAATGCCATTATAACATAGTTTTTAAAATTGTAAAAAATATTTAAGTAATAATCAACCAAAAAAATTTTAAAACTCACTTTATTTTTTCATACATTTTAAGCATACTTATAATTTCCTCACAAACAAATATAACTATTTTTTACTAATTACCATCAGTTTACATATTTCCATAATTAGCACATTTTGCTAACTTATGTTATGCACCACTATTATCTTTGATAAAAAACATAGCATGTATTTTTAATAATCTACAATAAAATATTACACTAATGAATAATTCATCAATATCTAATAAGTAATTATTAGCGAAAAATTATTCTTTTTCAATTGCAAAATAACTACCAATTGTATTTGTTATTATTGTTCATCCATGACTATAATTATCTTCAAAATGACTATTTATACTTCAAAAATTATTAAAGACAGTTTTAATTAATACATTAATATCTTCATCTGTAATTGCTCCCCTTCAACCACTATGGTCTTCTTTATGAAAATTAGCAATTTTAATTTTTACTTGTCTTTGAAATTCTTTATAGTTATTTGAATTTGCTTTATAAATTTGTTTAATTTTATTTCATTTATAATAACTAATGTCTAATTTTAATTGATCATGTGCTAAAAATTTATAGTATTTTTCAATTTCATCATATTGATTATGTGATTCATGCTTAGTTGGTGCTGTATTATTAGGACTTAATCATCAAACTAAAAATGATGTTCCAGCCATTATTAAGCCACCAATAACAATTGAAAGTCCTAATGTTTCTGGTGCTAAACTAGCACTAACTGCTGCTTCTGTCCCTAGTATTGTTCCTTCTCCAAGTGCAGTTGCTGCTGCTTCTGTCCCCAGTATTGTTCCTTCTCCAAGTGCAGTTGCTGCTGCTTCTGTCCCCAGTATTGTTCCTTCTCCAAGTGCAGTCGCTCCTCCCTCTGTTTCTATTTCTGCTGTTAAAGTTTCAACAGCTGTTAATTCACCTGTTGATGATGACAATAATGATGTTAACTCCATTGAATCAGCAGTTTCGGTTATAGTACTAATTTGTCTTGAGAAAATATTACTAAAACCATTGCTAAGAAAAGATTGGATATTTTTAATAGCACTTCCGAAAGCATTCATTGGTGATACTCCAACCATTTTGGAAATTCCTAACATTCCAGCACCAGATATTCCACTAGAAGTAAGACCTAACCCAATATTTTTTAATTTATTTTTAAAATTGGCTTTATCATTTTCAGATAATGTTTGATAATAATCATTTATCTCATCTAACTTATTTTGCTTAGATTGTTTTGAAAGATTATTAAACTTGTTAATCATATCTTTAACTTTACGATTAGCATTTGCATTGGAATCATTATCTGGTTCATTTTCATCAGTCTTATTAGAATTTTGTTTATCTTTAGCATTTAAAGTAAATGTTACTTGTAAACTCCCAGTATATCTTGAATTTTGATTAGATGTTATCATTGCTGAACTTAATGTTATATCTGTAATAGAAATTTGATTCAAATCTAATGTTGGATTTAATTCACGTAAATGATTTGAAATTGTTGTTGGTAAATTATCTGGTAATTCTCCTAAAACTGTCTGTACCAAAAAATTACTTAAATTTCGCGGTTTTTGAACTGGCGATAAAAGTTTATTTTGTTTCCTTCTTTCACTTTTAGGTAAAACTGTTGCATAAATTGGTTCTTTAGATTGGTTTTTACTATTTTCTTTTTCATTATTTGATCTTATTGTTGAATTTGGAATTTCATTTGATGTAATTTCTCCACCAGGAATCTCATTTGATGTAATTTCTATTGTTGGAATTGTTGGAGCAGGTCGATGAGGTTCTAATCTTGTATGAGAATTATAAAAGATTGAATTACCAATTCTTCCTTCTGAAGAAATATTAAAACTTACAACAACAAAATTATTATTAGTAGTATTATCGGGAGCATCTGCAAAAATAATTCGAGCTCATCTATTATTATAGACTTGTGCAACTCTTAGTTCATTGACTCTTAATCCCGGATTTAAAGCAACAATTGCATGCAAAATGTCATCTTCAGCACTACTAATAATATTACCTAAATCAACAACTTTGATTAAATCACTTAAATTTTTTGTTTTTTGTGATTGATATGGATTAACAGCAAGGACATTTGGAAAACTTATACCACTAATTGTTAATACAGTTAATAAACTAAATAATTTTTTCATATTGTTTCTCCTTTTTTATATAAAATTTTAATCAAAATTTTTTACTCAATTAACGTAATACCTCATAATTTGAGTATAAAATACTTAAATTATTTTAAAAGCAAAAAAATAAAAGAAGTGATTTTATCAAATTATTTGTAAATTACTAAAAATAATTTACAAATAATTTGATAATAAAAAAAAAAACTTCAAATAAATATTTTATTTGAAGTTTTTTTAAAAATTATTTAATAACTTTTATTATTCATTAATTATTTTACTAACTAAATTATCATATTTAGTTAGTAATGTCTGACTTTCAACATAAGAAACATTTTTTAAAATCATTACAATTGCATTTTTACAAGCATAATTCGCTGCTGTTAATGCCTGCGCAATAACCTCATCACTAGCATTTGTAACAGCTTTAACAATTTCTGCTGTTCGTACTTTTAATTTTTCATTAGTTGCAACTAAATCAACCATTAAATTTTGATATACTTTTCCTAATTTAACCATTAATGTTGTTGAAATCATATTGCATACTAATTTTGTTGCTGTTCCCGCTTTCATTCTAGTACTGCCAGTAATAACTTCTGGTCCTGTTTCAATTGCAATTACTTCATCAGCAATTGCTATCATTTCCGAGTTTTTTGTCATACACAAACCAACTGATAATGCACCAATTGTTTTAGCATATTTTAATCCTGCTAAAACATAGGGTGTTCGCCCAGAAGCACCAATCCCAATTACAGTATCTAATAACGGTTGTAAATTTAATTTCTTTAAGTCATTTACCGCTAAATCTTGGTCATCTTCCGCACCTTCCGCTGGTGTGCGAATAGCACTATCACCACCGGCAATAATCCCAACAATACGGTCAGCATCAAGTCCATACGTTGGTAACATCTCTGATGCATCAAGAATCCCAATTCGTCCCGATGATCCTGCTCCCATATAAATTAATCGACCCCCTTGGTTAAAACGCGGAAAAATTAAATCAATTACTTTAGTAATAACGGGTATTTTTGCTTGCACTGCTTGCGCAATTTTTGCATCTTCATTATTAATAATTGTTAAAATACCCTTTGTATCTGTTTGATCAATATGAGTACTATTTGGATTACGTTGTTCTGTGTCTATTTTTGACAAATTAATTTTATTCATAACATCCTTCTTTCTTTTAAAATAATTTTATTCAACTTTAACATGGGCAATTTTTTGCCGTTTGGCTTTTGGTAATTTATAATATGCAACTGTTCAATAAATAAAAATACCAATGATTGTAAGAAATGCCAATGTTCATAAGATTTTTTGATATAGTTTATATTTACCATTTTTTTGGTATAACTCTTTCATATCATTTCCACCCGCTTTAACAATTCGCGAGTATCCAAACATTGTAACAAGTCATCCTGCTAAAACTGCAATGACACATCCTATAAGATAAATCCCCACTGCTAATGGAACATTACCAGTATCAGTTGTCATCATAAAGGTTGCTAAAATCCCTGAAGGACCAAACATTGCATTTAAACCAAAAGTAACATGTCCTCACATGTACACTGCGCCAATAAATAAGCCACCAAAACCTGCTCCAATTGAACTAGTAACAAATGGACGAATTCGTGGTAAAGTTACCCCATAAATCATTGGTTCTCCAATGCCAAAAATTGCTGGAATTAAGGCCCCTTGAATTTGCCGACGCAATAAGCTGCCTTTTGCTGCCATAATTCATAAAGCAATCCCAGTACCAACTTGTGCCATTCCTGCCATTCCTAAAATTGGGAATAAACCATTAACTCCTGTTTGTTCAATTAAAATTCCGTAAATTGGAACAAATCCTTGGTGAATTCCAAAAGCAACTGCCATTAAGAAAATTGCGGCTAAAACAAAGGCACCAAAAGGATTAGTGTATAAATGAGCAAAGAATCATGCTACCGCTTGATATAAATAACCTGAAATAGGAATTAATAAAAAGATATTTAATAATAATAGGCCAAATAATACTAATGTTGGAGTGCCAATTGTATCTAACACTCCTGGCATAAATTTACGAACACCACGTTCCATTCATAAAGCAGCTGTTGCCGTTAATAAGGCCCCTAAAATATTTCCTGACGGATATCCAAATACTAATTTACCACTTGCATCTAATGCTGGACGAAAACCAACTGTTAACCAATTTGTTAGTGGATTAGTAATATTAATCCCTAAATAATTAACATGATTAGCATCACCAACAACTAGCATTGGAATTACACTACTTACAAAAACTGGAGAATAAATTGCTGCAGTCATTGCCCCTAAGACACCACTGCCTCCTCAAACTTCACAAGTTCGTCATCCAACAATAATGATAAAAGCATTTTTTCAAATTTCTAGAATTAAATTTAATGCCTTAAATCAAGATACGGCAGCAGCTGGAGCATGACTAGTGTCCATTGTTCCACCATATGCAGATTGCATAATCCCAGCAATCCCGGATAAAATCCCCGCCCCAATGAAACCAATAATCATTGGTGAAAAGATTTTTGAGAATTTAGTAAAAAAAGTTTGTACTCTATTTTGCTTTCCTTTCATTTCGCCTTTTACAGCTTGGGCTGCTTGTGCAGCACTAACAAATTCATCCGTACCACCATTTTCATTATACGCAGTTTTATCAACATTAACTAATTTTCCAAAAGCTTGTGTGACATTTGCAACAAAGCCTGGTCCCAACACAATTTGTAATTCTGTTGGTGATGGTCTTAAAACACCCATTACATTTGGTGTTGCTTTTAATTTTTCCAAATCTATCTCTGCTGTTGGTTTTAAATTAAGACGCAGTCTCGTTAAACAATTGGTATATGATACAACATTATCCGCTTTGACAATTTCAACAATATCTTTTGCTGTCTGTTTCGGATCTTTTGCCATTTCATTTTCCTCACTTTCAATAAACATATATCTATTTTTTTGCTACCTATGTATATGATAAAAGAAAGTGCAATAATTACAAGGTAAAATACTTAATCTGTAATTTCATCTCAAAATTTGGAAATTTTAAAATTTTGGTACTAATGTTTTTTCTAACATAACACGATAATACTCTAAATCAGTTGCTAACAAAGAAAAATAAATCATATCTAACGCAAATAATAATGCAAAGCGACTAGTTGTTGAAATTAAACGTTCAATTGATTCATTACTACTAATTGTAATTTCATAATCTGCTAGATTAGATAAAGTATTATTTGATTGTCGACAAACAATTGCAATTGGAGTATGATTTTGATGACAAATTTTTGCTAATTTAATTAAATCTAATGTTTCACCTGAATACGAAACAAAAAAGGCTAAATCACCTTCATTTAATTGTTGCGCTAAAAAATACCCGTTATGAAAATCATTAATTGCAATAATATTAAACCCAATTCGTAATAATTTTTCTTGAAAATCCTTCGCAACATTATAAGTTCCTACAATTGCAAAAACAACAATCCGACGTGCTGCTTTAAAATGTTTAATAACATTAGCAATAATACCCTTCTGATTTAATGTTAACCGAAATGTATCATGTAAACTACGAATAATATTATTATATGTATTGAACATTAAACTATTATTAGTTTCACCAACCATAATACTTTCTTCACCAGCAAGGTTATGGTTAAAATATTTAATAATATGAATTAATTCTTTATATCCGTCTAAATTTAAATATTTAGTAAAACGATTAATAGTAGCAATTGATGTATAAGTACATTCAGCCATTTCTTTAATAGTAATTTCAGGAACAATCATTAAATTTTGTAAAATATATTTTGCAATAAAAGAAAAGCGGTGGTCAGGATCTATACTAATCTCTTTAATTTTACGAATAATTTCATTTTCAGTCATATTACATCAACTCCTTATTTTTTTTCTTATTATGTCGTTCCATAACAAGTCACATAATCATTATCACAAAAAAGCCCAGACCAGCAATTTATAATAAAACAATGGCTGGAATTAACAATTTTAAAAAATAACATAATAAACCAATTAAAGCTAATAAAGTCATTCCTAATAAACTACCATTAATTATTCACTTTTGTTTTGTTGTAAAATTAAACATTTCAAACCCTCGTTAAAAAGAAAACATCTTATTTAAAATAAGTTCTTTCTATTAACTATACGCTATTTTTACTGTTTTTAAAACCTATTAATGGATTAAAATAAAACTATGGTTTTAAACCATAGTTTTTTAAATAATGTTAACTTTCCATCATAACAATTTCTTGAATATTTAATTGATTAATTTTTTTCATTTAAATAAAGTATGAGATAACATATAAAATAATAATTCCTCCCAAGATAATTGGTAATGTAATTAGTCCCGTTCCAATTGGAACATAGAAATTAAAGAACATTAAAATTTTTTGAGTAATTGTTCATGCCAAACCTCAAGTGATAAAATATCCAAGTAATCAACCAACAACGGCAAAGGGAATAAAAATTCCTAAAGTTAAATTATTAATTTCTCAGCGACTATAACCTTGTACTTTCATTGTTGCAATAATTTTAATAAATTTTTTAATAAAGAGGTCAATTGCAAAATATATTGTAATAACTGAAACCATAATGATAATAACAATAAAAATTAAAGCAACTGATAAAGCAACGATAATAACCCGACTCATAATTTTGGCTTTAATCCCAACATAATCAGCTGTTAAAACAGATGAACTATAAGAAGTCGTAAAATTATTTAATGATAAATCACCATTTGTTGATGATAACGCATAACGATTAATTTGATCAGATGGTTGGAATTCTGTTGTATATTTTCCATTGTATCATTGCATTATATTTAAGTTACCATCAATGTTATTTGTTGGAAATGAACTAATTTGATTAGCATTATTGATACTAATAAAAAGGCGCGGTGTATCATAAGTTGCAACACTTTTAGCAATTTTAACTTTAACTGGTTTTTGGGTTAAAGATGGCGCAGCTTTAATAAAGTTGTTATCAACAGCAGCTTGATATCACGTTGTTGGAATTCCATCAACAAAATCACCACTATATGCTCCACCAAAACTAAAATCATATGGTTTAATAACTCAGTATTCTTTATCATCAATTTGTTCTTTTCGAATAATTTTATTTTTTCCAACTGTTAATTCTTTTAATAAAGTCCGTTGGACACCATTACTCAATGTAATTGTTTTTTTACTTCAAATTGCTTCCATCGCCGAATTCCTTGGAATTCATAATTCAACATTATTTAAATTATGATATTCACTCTTTCGATCAGCAGTAACATAATATTTCGTTTGTGAACTTGTATTATAAGTAAAATAACTTTTATCTAATGAATACAAACTTTGATAATTATTTAGATCTCATCCAGCAGAATTACCATTTAAATTATATTTTCAGTTTTGATATTTTAAATCTGTATTATTGTTAGTAAATTCTGTTCATTCATTCTGACCAGTATTGTATTGTAATGTTGTTACTTTAGGGGTTAATTCAATTTCTTGCCCAACATTAAGATTTAATTGATGTAATGCGGTAACATTAGCAATTGCGTTAATTACTTTGCTATCATTATTTGCTAAAATAGCACGCTCTGCGGATGATAATTTTAGCATTTTTGTATTTGGATTAATTCCATAAACAGGAAATTGATTATCATTATACTTCCCATCAAAACTAGTAAAAACATCATCAGTTACTGGATTATAACTCATTGTTCCAATTCCCAATGCAAAATGATTTGCTCGATCAGGATTTTTATTTCAATCTTCTTTAACTGCAGCTGGGATAATACCATTTGTTGCTTTACTAAAACATGTTCTTCATAATGAAGGATAATCTTCCTGGTCAGTAAATGGTGGATATGGAATTGCTCCAATTCCCAATGCTTTTGGTAATACGGTACATAAAATTTCTGATACTAAAGCTCGAACACTATCACCAGTCGGAGAATTTTTTACTAAGTTATTTAAATAATTAAAAATTCCCAATGATAAATTAGTTCCTGATAAAGTAACAAAATTATAAGATAACATATCTTTTAAGATGCCAGCTACAGTTGGTTCTTGTTTTACCGCTTTTAATGGTTTAATTGTTGCTCCCCCATCAATACTATAGTAATTTGCTAATGGCGTCATACCACCAATTGGATATAAATCTTGTTCAATCGGATCAGCTGTCTTAGGTACATTATCAATTCCATTTCATGCATAAGTTTTATAATAAGAAAATGGATTATTACTTATGACATTACTATATTTAACTTCACTACCATATTTAATGTTTTTATAATAATTTGTATTAAAATTTTTTGCATAGACTGGCGCTAATAATGAGACAGTCAAAGTAAATGTAACTAAGGCAAAAATTCCTAAATAAGTAAATGCTTGTTTTAATGACGTTGATAAAACAACCATCCGGAAACGTCCAACAAAGGTTTTAAAATGAAAACTACGGACAGTGCGGGCTAAACTATTATCAACTTTTAACTCACGCATTGGATGAATTAAGCTTAAAACTTCTGTTTTATTAATTGAAAAATAACAAGTAATAAAAGTAATAAATGATAAGAAAATAACGAAGAATCCAATTAAGAAAAGCAAAATCATTCAGTTTCAAGTAAAACTTCAATTTATTATAAAAAACATATTAAATAATTTCACTACAAATAATTGGACGGTAATTCCAACTAATCAACCGGTTGGTACAGCAATTAAAATACTAACCATTAAAATGCTTCAATATGAGAGAGCAATTTCACGTAGATAATAACCAGCAGCTTTTAACATTCCAATTTGTGGTGACTCACGTTTAATCATTTCTTTAATAATAATATATGAAACAGCAAATAGTGTTATGGCAAAAATAATAATGAAGAATAAACCAATATAAATATAAACATTAATTGTTTTCGCTAGTAAATCATAGCGCCGTGTTAATGAACTTGTTGCTTCTTTTGGCTCAAAAACACCAATTGAAGGATCATTTCCATGGGCCTTTGAACTTTTGGTTAACATTTGAGTATAAAAATCTAATTGATTGGGATTATTTGCATAATATTTTTTAAAAATTGCTAAATTTGCGGCTGGGTTATTTGTTAAACTTTTTAAAAATACTCGTGAATTATCCTTTAAACTAATTAAACCTTTATTATTATCTTCTGCTAATAAAGACATTCCATAAGACGATAGATAAATAAGAACATCCGTTTTAAAATCAGGAATAAAATCAGTTTCATAAATAGTTGGATAAATATTTAAGGTATCACCACCAGTTGCTCCAATTGTAAATGTTCGTTCACCAATTTGGATGTTATCATGCAAATTTTTATGATGTGCTTTTAGATAATTAGGGCTAACAACAGCATAATAATTACTAATTGTTGATTCATTCAATGATGGTCCTGCCCACTCATTAACCTTATCAAAAAGATTTAATTGTTTTTCTTTTAATAAATCATGCCATCCAATTACTTTATATTTTAAATTATTAGTAATATCCCAAGTTGTAACTTCTTGTCGCATTGCAACATCAAAATTGCTAACAACTCCTAACATTGTGTAATAAGTTTGAACAAAATTAAGAAAAGAACTTCGTTCACTATAATTACCAAAAAAAGGAACTTTATTGAATAAATTACCAATAACCATTCGTGCTTCATTAATTCCAGTTTGATTTAATTTATCAATATATTGCCATGGTGATTGTGCTAAATATTGAATTCGTGTTTCCTTGTTTCCGCTTGCATCAGTTACATTAAAACGAGTAGCAACCCCAAAACTACCTCGAAGTCCTTCTTCAAATAAAGTATTTTGTGAAATATTGGTTACCACTGTTTTATTGTCTTGTTTCCCCAATGTTAAACTAATATCCGGAATATTAAATTTAGTAAAATCATTATCAACTGTTTTTAAATTTCAATCTCAGCGTTCAATTGCTTGCTGGTCGGCATCTGCTTTACCATTAATAAAATTAGCAATTTTTGCTTTAATTTCTTCAATCGTTGCATTAGTCTGTTTTTTTAAAAAACTAGTATTAATATAGTCAGTAACAATTCCTAAAAAGTTTTTATATATTTGCGTTGTATAAAATAGTTTAAAATATTGGTCAGCTAAAGCATTATAACCCATTGCTCGTAATTTTGCTATTAATGAGTTTTGATAATTTGGAGCAGTTGTTCGTAATGTTAAATTTAATGTTAAATTAGTAATTGTACCATCAGTTAATTCAAAATTAATATCAGATGGTGATAATGCAGTAAAAACATCTGTTGCTGCTGCACCAATTGTAATTTTTGGATATGTCAATTTATTATCATTGTTTTCTACTAAAACATATTCTGTATCAAAAGCAAAACTCGGAGTAATTGTTTGCATATTTGAATTTTCAAAATCCATCGCTGAATAATGAAATGAATAATCATAATCAAAGCTACCATAACCCATTTGTCGATTTGCTGATTGTAAACTAGTGACCGTTGTAAATAGACAAGAAGTAATAATTGAACAAATGAAAATCAAAAGGAGCAATGAAATAAATTGCCCTTTTGCTCTAATTATTCCTAAAATTCCTTGCTTCATTAACAATGTTTTTTTCATGTTTAGCCCTTATATTCTCATTTTAATCATTTTCAATTGCATCATAATAACGTTTTCATTGCCCGCTACTATCTTTTGCAAATCATTGAATATTAGAAATTACTCAATATTGATGACTATCATCACCAGGATTAATGTTCATTCAAGTTACTTTATATTTATAGTGCACTTTTTGATAATTATTTCCTAGACCATCATATTTCATAAATCAATCCAAATCCCGATTACCTAATGCTTTTAAATAAGCTGCATTTAAATCTTGATAAGTCTTAATTTCTGATTTTGGAATATATCAGTTTTGATGTAAATATAAATTAGCAGCAACATCAGCATCACCTGTACCTTTATATTCAATGTCATAAGATAATTTATTTTCTTCTAATTGACCATTGCTAATATTTCAATTTGCTCCTAATAATAAATTATTTGAATATTCATATAAAGCATTATTAATTGCTAATAAATCTTTCCGTGTTTCTGAATCTGGATCAAAATATAATTTGTTTAATAATGCTCTTACTGGTTGCGTACTATCATTAAACCATGTGAATGCTAAATCCATAAATGAATCTTTTGCTGGTGTAGATGGATCATCACTACCTGTTAATAATTGTGTAATTTTTGTTTGATTTTGTTCTTGGTCAGTTGCTTCTGATCATGGTAACTTACTAACTTCTGTTAATGCATTGGCACTTTGTAAAATTCCTTTTGATAAGGCAACAACAAAACGATTAATATCATTAACATTTAAGGTTCCTAAACCACCTTCTGATTTTGATAACATCATTTTTGACATTGACTGTAATACTACTTTAAACCCAGGAGTAACTACATTAGCAGCAAGTTTTAAAAAACTACTAATTGAATTATTTGCTTCTTCTTGGCGTTCGACATCTGCTTTAGTATATAAATCATCAAGATATTCACCAAAATCAGTAAATAATTCAGCTAACGATTTTGTTGAAGCATCTTTTTTAAACAATAAGTCAACTAATCGTAAGTTTGGTGTTTTACCATTTCACATTGCATCACGATTTTTATATTGACCTTCTGGTTTATTTAAGTCCAATCCCGGTTGCATTGGTCTTACTGCCAATAAATCACTAAAGACTTGTGATTGCGCATCAAAAAAAACATCAATTTTTTGCTTAATTGCTTGTCTTTCGGTACTATCTTTCCCTAAAAGTTGCAACGCCTTTGTCACTCCAAATTTTGCAAAAGTATAATTTGCATTTTCTTTCGTTGGATCATTTGGTAATTTAGGAGAAGCAAAAATCTGATAATAAATAGCTCCTAAAATACTTCCCATAAAAGTTCCATCACTATCTCCTGATAATGCTAAAAATTTATTCAACTGATTAATATATGCTTTTGATTGTGAACGGTCTGTAAACATATCAGCCATTGAAATTAACTGTAAAATTATCGCTAATTTATCTTGTTCTTCTGATTTTTGTGCTGTTTTAAATGGTCCTCCCGCCGCAAATTTTTGATTATTAATAATGAAGTTTTGATTTGTGTCAGTATCAAATTTAATATCTTTTGTCGCCATTGGATTATAATCCATATTAAAATTATAAAAATATGTTGTTCGTGGCATCTCAAATATTGCTTTATTACATGCATCAACAATGTTTTGATTAATTCTTTTATCATCACACTTAGTTGGTAAAATTTCCTTTACAATTGAATAATTTGACAATGGTCCTCCATCATATCAATAGTTTAACATATTACTATTTTTTGCTAAATTAGGAATTGATGGTAAAGGATCTTTATCAGAATAGTCAGAAATTTTTTTCTTAGTTTGTTTTTCCGTATTATATAATTCATTATCCAATAAATTCATATAATCATAATTTGATGATAAGGTTGTTAATGGCATCCCATCGTTTTTATTTAAATATTTGTCACGATAATAATCAATATCAACAATATTACCATCTTTATCTTTATATGAATCAGGTAGGCGCATTAACATTTGTAACATTGAAGGTGTATATGTATTTAAGTTTTCATGTCGATTTGCAATTGTTGCTTTTGTAAATAAAGTTGTTTGTAAAATTTTTGATTTTAATGGGCCATTAGGTAAATTTTCAACTGATGAATCTTTATATTTATCTTCCGCTGATTTTGCTTTAGTTTTACAACTAGCAGTAAGAGCTGGTGTTGCTACTAAAGTTGCCGCTGCTAAAATATTAAGTAACTTTCGCATTATTATTCTCTCTTTTCTTTTTAATTAATAAATAATTTTAAATCATTGAATTAGTGAAATAAATTAATTCTTATTTTATTCTTGAAGAATCCCTCTTCAACCATTAATTTCATTTCTTAAGAATTTATTTGGTAAATTTTCTAAACCATTTTTTTCACTAATATTAAAAAAGCGAATATTATTTAACAATAATAAAAGTGCAACAAGATCAATTGAATTATCATCATTAATTTGTCATAAATTTTTCATTGTTTTTTTAACAGTTTTTATTAAGAAAAATAAATCTAATAAACATAAAACTTTAATTATTTTTAAAATAATTTTAAAAAACAATGAACGATCTAAAATTTTTAAATCGGCAGACCCATTTTCAAAATTACTAATTAAAATTAAAAAAGTTAAAATTCGGAAAGCAAAATCATGTAAAAATGTTGTTTTTAAATCAAATAAATAAAAAAATGTGATAATAAAAATAATTGAAATATTTTTTATTAACCATAATACTAAAATATGATTATTATTAACATAATAAATTCAGTTTCATAATTGTTTTGTTATTAAAAATGAAAACAACAATGAAAACAAAACTGACATAACTAATTTTAAAATATAGTTTAAAAATTGTTTGTTTATTAAAATAATAATTGTAATAAAAAATTGTAAAACTAAAACAATGCTAAGATAAATACTAGTATCTGTTTTACTTGCATAAATTTGTAAAAGAATAATTTGTAAAATTAAAAGCACAATAAACTCACTAACAGCAAAAGTCGCCATAAAGAAATATCTTGTTGCTAAAGATTTTGTTTCATTCTTTCTAGTGTGAATAGCAAAAAAATATTTTACAATCTTTAAAACAAGATAGCATAAAACAAAATTAGTAAGAAAAATTATTGCAATACATTCCAATAACGGATTAAAGAAAAATGAAGTTGAATTTACGATCTTAAAATTTGATCATTCGTGTAATAAATTCATTTTTCTCTCCTCACAAATTTCAATATAATCCGATATTGCTTATTAATTATATTAAAGCAAAAAGATAGAAAAAACAAGATACTAACTCTTGTTTTTAAAAAAATAAGTTGCTGTTATTTAAACAAAAAGACTCTTATTATAAAAATTTAAAATATCTTGATAAATCTCTTTTTTAATTGGTTCATTCAAAATCTCATGACGAGCATTTGGATATAATTTAACTTTAACTTTTTTTCCTGCCTTTTTATATAAATCAACAGTTTTCATAACCATCTTCCCATATTTTCCAACTGGATCATCAGCACCCGCAATAAATAGTAATGGCAAGTTATCTGGTGTATTTTTAATATTTTTCTTATTTGTAATAAACAACAATCCTGTAAACATATCTTTAAAAGCACTTGTTGAAAAAACTTGTCCTGTTAACGGGTCATTTGCAAAAGCTTCTTGAACTGTTTTATCTGTTGATAATCACTCAGTTCCTAAATTACCTTCCTTTTTATAGCGAGAATTTAATGGTGCATAAGAAAATTTATAAATAAAATTATCCTTTGATTTTGGTCCTTTCATTTTTTGCCCAATTTTAGCCATTTTAACTGAAAATTTTAATAATCGTTTTGAGTAATGAACTGTTCCACAAATAACTAATGCTGCAATATTTGTGCCATATTTTATTGCATAATGACGGACCATAAAAGACCCCATTGAATGACCAAACATTACAATTGGTTGGTTCGGATAACTTTTTTTAATATAAGTTGTTACTTCATATAAGTCATCAATAATTTTTTCTCAACCTTCTTCTTCAGCAAAAAATCCAAGATCCTCTGAAGACAGCGCTGTTTTCCCATGTCCGCGATGATCGTCTGCAATTACAACATAATTGTTTGCTACTAAAAATTTGGCAAAATTATCATAACGAAAAGCATGTTCTGCACTACCATGAACTAGTTGAACGATCCCCTTAATATTTTTATCATCATCAGGTTTTCATTCATACATATGTAATTCAATGCCATCCCGTAAGGTATGTTTTCATTCTCTAAATTTCATTTTCATCATCCCATCAATTTAATGTAAAAGCAATTTTTTACCCTTACAATATTATCCTTCCTAATTAATGTATAGATAAATTATACAATAAATTTCCATAAACATTAGAATAACTCAATTCTCATCCTAAAAATATAAGTTAAATTTATTATTTGCAAATAAAAAAGTGTTAAAATAAACACTTTTTTATTTGCCCTGGTTACCAGCACGATGAAGGTCACGGAATGGACCATCAATCGCAATTAACTCATCGTACTTACCATTTTGAATAATTCCTTGCCCTTTTCCTAAGACAAAAATTTGATCAACATTTTTAATTGTACTTAATCTGTGCGCAATTGAAATCGTTGTTTTACCAACCATAATTTTTTCTAATTCAGCTTGAATTTCTTTTTCCACAATATTATCTAAAGCACTTGTTGCTTCATCTAAAATTAAAACTTGTGGATTTTTTAAAATCATTCGGGCAATAACTAGCCGTTGTTTTTGACCACCTGATAGCATAAACCCTCGTTCTCCTAAAATAGTATTATAACCATCTTTTCAACCCATTACTAAATCATGTAAGTTCGCTTTTTTACAAGCTTCAACTACTTCTTCATCTGTTGCATTAAACATTCCATATTTTACATTATAAATAACATCCCCAAATAAAATTTTTGGTTCTTGCTCAACATAACCAACATGTGTTAAATAACTTGCTAAGTTTAATTTTTTTAAATTAGTGTTATTAACAATAACTTCCCCACTAGTTGGATCATAGAAACGTAATAATAATTTTGAAATTGTTGATTTACCACTTCCAGTTTCTCCAACAAAGGCATAACTTTTTCCTTTTTCAAAAGTCACTGTTGTTTTAGGTAAAATAATAACACCTGGTTTTTCAGGATATTCAAAAACAATATCTTTTAAAATAATATCTCCTTTAACTTCTTTTACCTCTGGAGCATTACGGTTTGGTTCAATTGTTGTATCAACACGAATTAATTGAATAATTCGTTTTGTTGAAGCTGTTGCACGTGCTAATCCTGGCACTAATCCAGTTAATGTTCAAATTGGAAATGCCAAAGTATTAACACCTGTAATAAAGGCTGGTAAAATTTTCATAATACGATTAGTATGTTCTGCGCCTTTATTACCATATAAAATGATACTTGCTAAGACAACAATCACTGTTAAACTTAATGCACATAAAATAATAATTGTTGTCATTCGTGCTTGAATACGATTTAAACGACGATTAACACGGTAATATTCTTTGTGAATTTGTTCAAAACGAACACGTTCATATTCTTCTGTTCCGGTTGCTTTAATTAGGGCGATTGATGCAATTCGATCGGTCACATCTCCATTAACATCTGTAATTTTTGCACGAACATTTTCTGTTTCTGATGCTTGTGAACGGAAAGTTACTGCAACAGCAACCATAAATAATGATGTTGAGCCTAAACAAATCAATGCTAATTTTCAATCAATATTTAATAATGAAACTGCACTACCAATAAATATAATTGGAATACTAATTAAGTTAGCTGGGGTTAACTGTGATTCATCCCCAATAACTTGTGTATCATTAATTAATTTAGTCATTGTTTCTCCAATTTTTTTATCAGAATAATAACCTATGTTTAAATTAACTAAGTTATTTAATACCGCATTACGGACATCGATTTCAATATTCCGTCCTAGCATGCCTCCTACTCGTTCACGAATATTTGTTGTAATTACGGCAATTAATAAGTCCACACCAATGATAATTAATCATATATATCATCGTAATCCTGTTGTTACTGAAGTTGGATCATCACCAAATTCATATAAAATTTCACTCATTAATTGGTTAATTAAAAAAGTCATTATGACAATTGAAGTCGAACTTAATACTAACGCTCATAAAATTGTAAACGAACGTAATAAATAACGACGGTAATAAATTGCAACTAACTTAAAAAAACCAATTCGAGGTGCCTTGATTCTTTTCATCATTTCTAATGGCGTTTCTTGCTTACGAGCTTGATTTTTTTCATGTAATTCATTGTAATCTAAATTCTTTTCAATTTTATTAATATCAATTAATTCTTTAATTTTCCCCATAACCTCACCTCATTTCTTAAAAAATGCGAGCCTAATATTTGCTCTCTTATCAATGTATTATATCAAAAAAATAAAACTTTTTTAAAATTTTAAAAAAGTTTTTTATACATATATTCCATATCGATCAACTAATTGTCTTGTCCGTTGCTCTAGTAACAAAAATAAAGTCGCATTTACAATATACTTAGCCGTAAAAATTCCAAAGAAAATTCCGATAAAAATTAAAGTATGTTGTCATGACTCAAAAATAGATGCCATACCACTATTATCGTGGTCATGATCATGCCCAGCATGCGCAACAGTAATTTGGTTAGATCAATCAATTTGATTACTTGTTATATTCCCTGTCGGAACTAGCACATTCAAACTATCGTGTAGAACATGCGCATGGTCAACATCCGGATGCGTATGACCCATATTTACTAAAATTTTTGCAACAATTAAAAATGAAATTGCTTCAATTAAAGCACATATTGGTACTATAATAACAAATGCCAAGATTTTTTTTCCTCATTTAATATTAGCAATTTTATGATGATGATCATGTGCTTTTTTAACATGATGATATTCATGAATAGTATGGTCTTCGACATTTTCTGGAACCGTAATTTTATGACAAGCATTAAATAAAATATAATAAACAAATCAAGTTACAAACACAACTAAGATATTAGAAATCATAAAGAATGCCATTTCAAGTCAAGTATGATGCCCATCAATTAAATTATGAATTCAGGGTAATGCAATTCCTTCTAATAAAGCAAATCCTAATCCAACAATTGCAATTGAATAAATAATTACTAAAGTATCAAAAAATCGTAAACCAAACGTTGCCCCTCAAGGAGTCGGAACACTAAAAACCTCTAGTAAACTTAATCCAACAGCCATAGCTAAAAAAATCGCAGAAGCAGCAATTTTAAACGTAATTGATCTTTGATTATATAATTCCTTATGAAAAACTGATTTTTTAATCCTAGTTCAAATCTTATCATTTTGTACTGTTAAAACATCGGTAGTATTTTTTTTCATTATCTTTTTCCTTTCTTATTTATAAAAATTATAATTTATTTTTATAAAAAGTCAAGTTTAAATTATGAGTTTTTATAAAAAAAAATTATAACTATCTAAACAAAAATAAAAATAGATTAATATCTATTTTTATTAGTAAAGTTACAACATCATAACCCACGTTCTGTTTTTATTTCTTAAAATAAAATACTAGTTATTTATCTATCAATTATTAAATTGATCCCCTTGTTTTTTCTGCTTCAAAACAAGAAGTTCCCTTACCAAAATTTAGGTTTCTCGCTTGTGGGGTTTACCCGTTCCATTTTTTAAATTTCTTTAAAAACTCGTTTCTGTGGCACTTTTATAGAAAAAACTCCATATTATTTAATAATAACGTAGGATTTTTTTCAGCCGTCATAAGTAACCTTATGCCTAATTTTATGAATTAAATTAGCACAAACACTACAATCATCACAGATTGTGCGAGCGTGGAGTTTCCTCTATTAACAAGATGTTAATAGCAACTAGTTCTGTTATAACTCATATCTATTATACTATATCTTAGAGATTAATTAAATAAATCTAATCGTTATTTATTTTTCCTTCTAAGTTATGAATCCGTTTTATTAAATCCGCTTTTGAAAATCCTTCTTCTTCTAAACGAGCTTTTTGGGCTTTTGTTTCATCAAGTTGAGCTCTTAAAACATCATTTTTATCTTGCAAATCATTTAATTGTTGACGCAAATACTTAATTTCTTTATTAAAGTCATTCGTAATTCCTTCAAAAACGCGATAATCTGTCGCAACCATATCTAAGAATGTATCAACTTCATTTGGATCATAACCTTGATAATCAACTTGGAATTCCTTATTAATAATATCCGTTGCTCGTAATTTAATTGTTTTCATTTTTTACACCTCATTTACAAGGAACAAAGTTCCTTTTTTGATAATTAATTATTAAAGGAGGAAACAAAATGTATCTACCCAATAATCGTGGCATGTTTCTAGAATCTTTACTTAATTATACTATTCAAAAATATTTTGATAATAATACTAGTCTTTTTTTTAAACGGCCAGTAAATATTATTCCACTTGAAAAATACCAGCATTTAATCACAAAAAGTTATTTTAAAACAAAAACTGGATGTGATTATTATGGACTTTATCAAGGTCATTATATTGAATTTGAAGCAAAAGAAACCAATCAACAAAAATTTAATTTAAACAATATTAAGACACATCAATTACAACAATTAGCATTAGTTCATAATCATCATGGCATTAGTTTTATTATTATTTACTTTCATTCCTATGACCGTTATTTTATTTTATCATATCAAAAATTAACAGAATGAATAAAATTAATGCCAACAAAACAAATACCACTTTCATATTTTATTGAAAATGGCCATGAGCTTTTTTTAGTTTTTCCTAATTTCCTTGATTTTGAACCAATTCTTAATCAATTAATCAATTATATTTAGTTAATGATTTTGGTTTATTTTTAAGATAATTATCAATAAACTTCAGCAATTCTTTAAAAGTTAGTTTTGCATTTTGATGATTATTAATAATTAAGGTTAATTGAAAATCAGAAATTTTATTTTCTAAATAAGTATTTAAAGTTGCTTTTTCGTGTTCATTTAAAGGTTGATGTAAAATTTGATTCACTTGTTCAAATAAAATCTTTTTTTCAACATTTAATTCTAAGTTTTCAATTGCAATAATAATCTTATTAAAAATTGGTGATAAATCCATTTTTAAAACATCTTTTTTCATTTTAATATCAATAAAGCCAGCTTGCTTCAAATGATCTAACATCTTTTTTGCTTGGGCTTCACTAAAGTTAGAATGATTTGCAATTTCTAATGGCGTGATAAACCTTTTATCAGAAGAAGAACAGTTCATAATCAACATAATTAATACTAACTGTTCTTCTGACAAATTTATTAATTTATAATGACTTAACAAAAAACGCCACTTATTAATACTTCCTTTGTTAAATAAACTATTTAACATAACAATTAAATCTTTCGTAATTGTTAATTATTGTTTAAATCAGTTTTTAATTGTTTACCTGCTTTAAATTTAGCTGATTTAGAAGCTGGAATTTTAATTGTTTCTCCTGTTGACGGATTTCTTCCATCTCTTGCTGCTCTTTCGGTTACAGCAAATTTCCCAAATCCTGCAATTGAGACTTCTTTTCCAGCAACTAAAGCTTTTTTAATATGATCAAAAACAAAATTTGTAATTTCTTCTGCATGTGTTTTTGATAACACATCAGTAAATTTTTCGGCAATTTGCGCTGCTAGTTCTTTTTTTGACATAATTACACCTCTTCTAATAAACCTTGTATAAATTTAGGTTTATATTATCTTACCCAATTTTTATAAAAATGTATACCTTTTTAAACAAAAACATTACTTTCATAAAGTTTTCTGCTTTGATAAATCACTTTTAAAATAATCAATGCTACAATATTATAGTAGTAATGCAGGATATTAAATTACTACAAAAACTAAAAAACAAGGAGAAATAATTATCAATGATTTTAAAAATAAAATTAGCTTGAAAGCAAATTTATAAACTATTTTTTGCAATAGTTGTCCTTGTTATTTTAGGATGAGCATTTATTAATGGGATTTTAAATCAAAATGATATTATAAACCATTATAATGGCGATTACACCGTATACACATTAGATTTTTTTACAACTTTTACATGCTTATCAAATCTAGGAATCTTATTCTGATTCTTAATTAGTGGAATTCGCCATCATCAAGAAAATAAAAATAAAATTCAATCATACCCAGTTGCATTAGCAGCAGCTTGTTATATTACAATTACTTTTATTATTTACAATTGTTTATTATTGCCAACACAACCTTTACCAGGCAGTCCAATAGGATGGATTACAACAGTTATTGACCATATGACAAATCCGATTGCATTTGTTATTTACATCTTATTTTTTATGGAAAATAAACAAGAAATTAACTTAAAACAATTTTTTAGAAAAAACTTTTGAAAATATTTACTTGTCCTATTAGGATATTGCGCATATGCAATGATTAGAGGAGAATTACGTCGTCTTTCTGGTAATCATTTTACTTGACCAGGGAATGAACCAGGAATTATTGAAAATCGATGATATCCTTATTTCTTTTTAAATATCCATACTCCTTTTTTAGGAATTCCAGGATATGTTTGATTCTTCATTGCTTTTTTTGCCATTTTAGGAATCCTAATTGGTAGTATGTATTTATATAATTATTGTAATAATAAAATTATTAAAACAAAATTTTACCAAACATTGCAAGAAATAACTATTAATAAAAACTATCATAATAAAAATTATTATGATGATGAACTATAAACTATGTTTATAGTTTTTTCTTTGTATTTTATTTTGTAACATTTTTTAAATCGTTAATTATTTTTTATTTATAATTGATTTTCAGAAACTATAATCTTAAAATAAAATGTTGCTTGAGTTTTAACTCAACAAAAAAGATCTGGATTTGTTACAATAGCTTTAGCTGTAAATTTTGCTTTAATAGTATTATTAGAATATGTTAAATTTAAAATTAACTTTAAATTTGCTACTTCAGATTCAGCTATAATGTAACCATACTCATAATAAGTTTCTGCTATTTTAGTTTCAGATTGAGTATTATTTATTAATAAAATATTGGTTTTGTCTTTTATTAAAGGTGAATTAATATGATAATATTTAGAACTATTGTGTCCTTCAACTCAGCTTTGACGACGGTTTTTAAACTCTATAATACTAAAATATTTATAATTTGTTTCTATTGGTAATGTTTTTGTTCAAGTAAATGTATTTTCATCAGAATTTCATCAATAAAAAGCTGTTACTTTAGTAATTGGTGTTTTTAATTCAAATTCTTCTGTAATATTATTTAATTTTGCAGCAATTGTTAATGGTGCACTAGCAACGACAAAATTAATAATTCCTAAAAATCCTAAAATTTTTTTCATCTTTGGCCTTTTTTCCTTTCCTTAAGATTCGTTAATATATGGATTTTTCATAGTTAATTCTTGGTTATAATATATCATATTTTAAAGTATAGTATAAATTAATAAATGGTTATCTTTCTGTTTAGAACTTACCTAAAACAGACAAAAAAAAAAAAAAAAAGAAAATCATTTGTCAAATTTTTACGAGATAATATTTTTGGTGTTCACAGCATTATTATTTAAACTACTTGTGAAATAACTTTTTATGAAAAACAAAAATCTGCTGTGTTTTTGTTTACCATATGTTACCATAATACAAACCTTAAATTATTCAAAACTATAAAATACTTGTTAAATAATAATGTGGCACCTATTCATTTTTATGATGCTAAGGAATGAAGAAAAAATGGTTAGTACTTTAGTTAACAAAATTAATACTGCTGAAATTATAAAACTAATACATAAGAATGAAAAACCTCTTACAATAAGAATCTAAGATTATATGGAACAGCTTAATATCCTCTTTAGACACCAAGCAAATCCCCCTGCTAACTTATTGTATTTTTTACATAATATTCATTTTTGATGAAAACCTCTTACTTGTTAAGAGGTTTTATTTTTTAAATTCTACTTCTAAACAATATATTTTTGTTTGTTGTGATTGTAACTTATTAATTCATGGTTTTTGGTCAAATGGAATTGTTTGATAATTAATGTCATCTTGATGACCATCTCATGGTTCAACACAAATATATTTTGCATCATTTTGACATTTTCAAATTAATACATTTGGATAACCTTTTGTCGTTAAACTAATTTCTCGGGATGAATCAACAATTAAAACTTTGTTTGTTGTTTGTTTTAGTAATGCATAGCATTGGCCAGTTGTAAAATCATATTGATTTATTAAAAACTGTGAATTTGTTTCTGTTTTCATTTCTGAACCCAAAAAAGCACCGCCAGGAATATGCGTAATTACTTGTGGGCGATCAAAAATAACTCTGCCGGAATAATCATCACAAATAAAGGCTGGATGTCAGCCAAAATTATATGGTAATGGTTTTTGGTCAAGATTAATAATTTTAATCTTATTAACTAATTTTTTTGCTACTAATTGATATGTTATTTCTAATTTAAATAAGAATGGATACTGATTATAAAAATCTTTTGTTGCTATATATTCAACGACCAATGTATCTGTTGTATAAGTAAGAACTTTTCAAGCAGTAATTGCACGAAAAAATCCGTGTCCCATCATCATATAAGTCTTATCTGCTAATTGATATTGATTATTAATTAACTTTCCTGTGATTGGAAAACAAATTGGTCATGATTTTTTTCATGTACTATCTTGTTGATAAATATATTCTTTGCCCGCGTTTTTTAACGAAATTAATTCAAATGGATGAGAACTAAGAGTTGCTTCTAAATTTTCATTTTTTAAAAAATACATTATTTTTTATTTTCCTTTGTTATTTTATGATAATTAATAACCTGTTCGATGTGGTTTATTTTCCATAATATTAACCCCACCACTTGTTCCAATCCGCGTTGCCCCTGCTGTAATCATTGCTAAAACATCAGCTTTAGTACGAACTCCCCCAGCTGCCTTAACTTGCATATCCTTACCAACTGTTGTTTTCATTAGTTTAACATTGGCAATAGTTGCACCTGCTTTACTAAAACCTGTTGAAGTTTTAACAAAATCAAGGCCTGCTGCTTTTGCTAACTGACACGCTTTAATAATTTCTGTTTCAGATAATAAGCATGTTTCTAAAATTACTTTTACAATATTCTGTCCAGCTGCTTTTTTACATGCTGCCATATCTGCACGCACTAAATCATAATTATTTGATTTAAATTGACTAATATTCATTACCATATCAATTTCTGTTGCCCCATCAGCTAATGCTGTTGTAATTTCTGTCACTTTTGTTATAGTAGCATTTGCACCTAATGGAAAACCAACCACCACACAAACATTAACTGTACTATCTTGTAATAAATTATGAGCTAATTGAACATAAGTTGGATTAATACAAACCGATGCAAAATCATATTCTTTTGCTTCAGCACATAATTTTTTAATCTCTATTATAGTTGCATCTGGTTTCAATAAAGTATGATCAATATATTTATTTAATTTCATTTAATAATTCTCCCTGTTGTTCTTGATTAATTTGAACTGCTTCTAAAACACGAATCGCCGCAATTGAGTAATCTAATAACCGCTTCATTTCCGAATAGTTCTCAGTATTTATTATATTAATAAAATACTGTAATTCATAGTACATTTTATTATTATGTTCTGACCTTAATGGTAGAACTATTGTTTGGTTTGTAAGACGATTATATTTTGTAATTGCTTCTAATTTTGTTAAATTAGTAACATTAATTGTTGTATCATAACTTAAAATTTCACTAGGACTAATGCCTGTCGATGCTTTTGAACAAACAATACTAGTTAAAATATTATTACTATGTTGTAAAAGAACAACATTATTAATATCAACGCCATTCTTTAACTTATGACTCATTGCTTTAACATCTTTGACTGGTCCAAATAAAGCAACTGCTAATTCAACGGGATAAATTAACATATCATATAAAGAACCTTTCCCTAAGGTTTCATCAAAAACAGAATTATATTGGTCTAATAAGACTTCTTTCATTCGGCTTGAATATTGATTACAATGAAAACAAGCTAAAAAAGGTTTAATTTTATTCACATTTGTTTGCAAAATTTGATAAGCTGGCAAATGTAAGGGCTTGAAAGCTTCCATCAAAAAAAACATTATTAATTTCTGCTATTTGTTTTAATTCAATTAATTCACGCGCAAAAAAAGTTGCCGGTTTTTCAACTAAAACATGCTTCTGTTGTTGCAAAAAATACTTTGCTTGTTGATAATGTAAACCATTTGGTGAAGCAATATAAATAATATCGATATAATCTAACATATCTTCAAAATTATCTACAATATGGACTAATAAATTATTTTTTGAAGCAAAAAATTTAGCTTTTTCTAAACTACGTGAATAAAGGGAAGTAATTTTAACTCCTTGTACATCACGACAAGCATCAATAAATTCACTAACAATATTGCCTGTACCAATGGTTCCAATCTTTAACATAAAAGCACCTCACTATGTACCTTTCATTTTTGTTAATTGTTGGTAAATTAGTTATTCATATCAACATTAAAAATAATTTCACTTGCTTGAAAAAAGTTACTTTTACCGCTTATAACTGAAACTGTATAACGTTTTTGTTGTGCATCATATGTTCCTTCTAAGCCAAGGCCATTCAAATTAGTTTGTTTAAAAGCAGGACCACCTAAAACATTAGTAGCCGCAGCGTCTAATTCATTTTGATCTTTAACGGTTAATTTGGGGGATGTTGATGATAATCAATTTTTTAAAGTTGGTCGAAGATCAACATAAGATTTTGTTTCTAAATTACCTCACATTACTGAACCTTTTACTGATTTTGCATTTGGTTTCGCTTCCATTTTCACATAAACTTGATTAAAAGTAAGTGTGTCATTTAAACATTTAACCGTAATATTAACTTCATCCCAAGGTAAATATACTGAGGATAAATTTTGAATGCCTTTTGTAATTGCTGAAGTTAAATTAACTTCATCATTAACAATTGCATTAACTTTTTTTAAACTAAATAATTTTTCAATTTTATCATAAGAAAATAAATTTAAGTCTAATTTGTCTCCAATAATATTATTGTTTCCATCATTTTTGGGGGGCATACATGCAACAACATTTGTTGCAACAGTTCCTACAATTAACATTGCACCTAATCAACTTAACATTTTTTTCATTTTTTCATCCTCCGTTATTAATTACTCTTTTTTTAATTATAAACTAATTATTATTTTTATCATCATCAAAGAAAGGATTTCCGCTCTTTTTTGTTTGTTGCTCATTTGTTAAAACAGCATTATTTCTTTCCTGTTCTTTTGCTCATTGTTCTGAATCTTGTCAATTTTTTTTAACAATAAAAATTCGTTCTTCAACGCGAACAATTGATTCTAATACTGAACAAGCAATTGTTCCAACAAAGACCATTGGAAATCATACATATCAAAAAATACAAATTTGGGCTGGATCTAAAACCTTAGTATTAGCTAAAATTAAAAAAAATAAACTAATTGCAAAAATTAAATATTGACCGATATAAAAAAACTGCATAAAAATAATATGTTTTCGCAATAATTGAAATGGTGTCTTTTTTAACTCATGAATACGAACTAAATGATAAATAATAAAAATAATAATAGCAAAGCCAATTAAAACATAGCCAATTTTGTACCCTGTTACTGCTGCAATGTCTCATTTTTGTAATCCTAAAATTAAAAAAATTAATACTAAAGCTGTATATAATATTATATTTGCAACACTAACTAGTGCTTTAATCGATACTACTTTTGTCATCTTTGCCTTCTCCTATAATTCCTTTTCATACATAATCATTGCTAAAAGTGCAACTGGTGCGGTTTCGGCCCGTAAAATTCGTTGTCCTAATGAAACAGGATGATAATGATATGAAGATAAAACCGCAATTTCATTTGGAGTAAATCCACCTTCAGGGCCAATTACAATTGTAATTGTTTTAAAATCTTGTTGTAAAAACTGTTTTATTGATAATGTTTCTACAACTTTTTCATAACAAACAAGATTAACATCACTTTGATATTTTTGTAAAACTTTTAAATCACTTTCAACATCATGCACCAATGGTACTTGATTACGATAAGATTGTTCCGTTGCTTCCTTACAAATTTTTGTTCAACGTTCAATCTTTTTAAAATTATTTTCACCTTTTAATTGTACCACACAACGACTAAACTGAAAGGGAATGATTTCATTAACTCCTAATTCTGTTGCTTTTTGTAATAAATAGTCTCATTTTGTATTTCGAATTAGTCCTGCAATTAATCGTACTGTAATTGGACTTTCATGATTTTGTTCTAATTTTTTAATTAATTTAAATGCGTACTTTTGTGGTGATTGTACTTCTAATGTTGTTAAATAATGTTCACCATTATAAATACAAATAATTTGGGTTTGATTTCTTAACCGTAAAACTTGTTTAATTTGTTTAACATCATCTTCAGCTAAAATAAAGTAATTCTCTTCTAATTGGTTGGCAACAAAACGATGCATTATTGATCATCTCCTAATATTTCTTCCATTATTTTATCTAATTTTTGATATAGTTCTGGCAGTGATTTGTTAGTAATTATTTTATAATCAGGTTTTATCTGTTTAAAAAAAGTTTCTTGAATTTTTAAAAGCTGTTCTGTTTGGTCTGATGGTTGTTGATCACGAGCATTAATTTGTGCAATAATGTTTTCTTTACTAGCAGTAATAAATATTTTTGCAGTAAAAGAAAGCGCTAATGTGCTTAAACCAATTGCTTCAATTAAAAAATTTTGGTTTGGGTTATTATTAATAATTGTGATAATTTGTTGATTAACTTTTGGCCATAAATAATTATTCAACTTATTATTAGCAACAGGATTAGTAAAAATAATTGTTCGCAAACAATCACGGTTAAGAACACCATCAATAATTATCCTCGGAAAAGTTTGCTCTAAAAAACACAAAACAGTTGGATCTTGCATAATTTCTTTTGCAATTTTATCTGCGTTTAAATAAGTGAAATGATATTTATTTTGTAAGTATTCACAGGCACTTGTTTTTCCTGCTCCAATATAACCATAAACACCAATTATCATTTATGTTTGATTCCTTTCTAACAATTGCTTGTTACTAAAATTAATTTAAGTTTAATAAATTTTCTGCAACAATAACATCAAAAATAGCTTGTGCAACAGCCATTGTTTCCATTGATGTATAGTGAATACCATCATATTTACTTTGATCTTCAGGATGTGGATTTGCTGCTAATTGTAAATTAACAACAGGAATATTTAACTTTGCAAAATATTTTTGATAAGCATCTGGTAATGATGTCAACAACTCACCATCATGTAAAGTTAATACTTTTGGTGGACACACCACTAAAACTTGATAATTAACTTTTTCCTTATTATCTTTATGCAACGATTCCATTTTATTAACCAATTCCCCTAATGAATCAACAATCTTTGTTTCAATTGGATAATCTGGAATTTCTTTTAATTTTGCATAAGCATCATAACCAAAATAATCATTTGTTCCTAAAAAAATCATAAACAAATCAATTGGATGTGCTTTTTGATATAAAACTGATAAATTATCCATTCCATTATCTTGGGGAAAACCAAAATCAATTAATGGTTTAATAATTGTTCGTCCTGGCTGAGCATCAGTTTGAATTTCAATTTCTCTTGTTTGGTAATATTTTGTTAATAAATTTTCTAATTTTACTGGTCAATTATCTGCATCTGTCATTTTGCCAGTTCCCATAGGTAAGTAACCAAAAGTTAGTGAATCTCCTAAAATTGCAATGTTCTTTTTCATCCATCTCATCCTCTCTGTTATACCATTATTTTATCTTACTTCATTATAATTAAGATTTAATTTTTAAAACTTTCTGGAAAAATAAAATGATTCATGCTAACCCAAATAAACCACGTAATGCATTAGGCAATGTTTGATAAACACGTAAGTATTGTGCTAAAGAATAAAATAAAAATAAAAATGCAATAATAAATGAACAAAAAATTCATAACAAAATAATTACAATAATATTTAGTCATTCATTATCATTATTTTGCAATTGCGCGGTAAATTCAGTTGATGAACGAAAGCGAGTAAAAAAATAAGCTAATGGTCACAATAATAAATATCAAAAATATAAAATTGGAGATAATAACAAAAATAAAATAACTTTTATAAAAATAAGGCCCGTTGATTGTTTCACTGTTTTTTCGCTTCTTTCTTTTTTAATTTTATAATTTTCTATTAAATAATGCAATTCAAATTGAATGTGCAATCAATATATTAATTATTATTATAAAGTTTTTTTAATGCATATGCAACAGGGGGAAAAATAGCAACAGCTAGCAACATTTCTGGTAAATAATTAGTTGCTAAAATAATTCAAGTAAAAGTGTGAAAAAAACGTTGTTGATCTGGATTAGTATAAATTAAAGGACCAATAAAATACATAAAAACTAAAACAAAAATAGTATTTAAAGTAGCTGCAGTAAAAGCAATGATAATATTATAAATTTTTAAATAATGTCGTTGGTATCAAGTCAATTCTATAATTTGATTAGTATAAATTTTTGCTTCAATTTTAACAGAAGTTTTTGTTAAAAAATAAGCTAAAATACCAACACAAAGTCCCATTAAAACACGTGGCACAACAGAAAACAATGGATTAAGAAAAATAAAACTAGTTGGACCTGGTGAAATTAGTGTTTGAATTAATGAAGATAAACCAAAAATAAGACCATAAATTAAACCCGCTCAAATTAAATTTAAATTCATTGTAATATATAAAGCATACATTCCAATTAAAAACAAAATATGCATTAAGGTTAAACTAACTGGGCCAACAGTAATATATCCTAATGATGGAACTAACGCAAACAATAAAAAAATTGCAATAATAATACTATTAATTGTAATCATTCTTGTCGTTACTTTTTTCATTTATTCCTCCAATGATAACTAAAATCATTTAATTGTGTATTACTTCTTTATATCTCATTTTCATGTTGCTAATTTTTCCTGATCAGCAATCGCAATATATGGCAAATTGCGTAAACGTTCTTGATAATCTAAACCAAAGCCAATTAAAAAAGCAGGTGGAACATCAAATCCATATCAATCAGCAACTAAATCGACTTTACGACCAGCTTTTTTATCTAATAAAGTAACAACTTTCACACTACGTGCTCCTTTTAGATATAAATAGTCTTTAATCATTTTAATTGTTTTACCACTATCAATAATATCTTCGACTAATAAAATATCTCGATTTGTTATTGGCATTGGTAAATCAAGTAAAATTTGTGGAGTATCTTTACTCTTAACACCACCAAAATAAGATGAAACAACCATATATTCAGTTTCACATTCAACACCAACTAAATGAGCAATAAATTTTGCCATAAAAGGAATACATCCTTTTAATAATCCTAAGCATAAAATTGTATTATCTTTTGCTGGATATTCATTAAGATAATAATGACTAATTTGTTGTCCTAATTCAAAACATTTTTCATCAATTTCTTCAGTAGTAATTAAAATTTCTTTTACAAGGGGATGTATCTTCATTTTTCTGCCTCACTAAATATTAATAATTTATTTTAATAATATAATTATAGTATATTATAATATAATTAATGTTTAATTAAAAGATACTTAATCTTAAAAAATAATGCGAAAATCTAAAATTAAATATAACTTATTTTATTAACTTTGGTAAATATAATGTTAAAAATTCATGTCATAATTCCCATGCTTTTATTTTCAGAGCATCACTTGCTAAAAACCAATATACAAATCCTTCTGCAACAAAATCACCAAGATTATTAAAAGAGTAACTACTTAAATGAAATAAATTTAAAATTTGTTCTGGGGTTAAATCTTGTCCATTTTCAATTTTATTTGCTAAAAACACTTTAATTTCTTCAATAACATTAACTTGGCGACTAAAATTAATATCAATGGTATGCCCTAATTCATGAAAAATAACATTAAAAATTTCCCCAGAACTTCACCAACCATTTCGTCAAGAGTTAAATCCGTTTATTTTATGACTACAAAGCAAAATGTTTCGTTCAAGAGCAATAACTTGTTTAAATCCTTCACGATATGTAGAACCAACAACCGGACCACCATTATTATTAATTCTTAATATTCTAACAAATTCTTTAACAATATCTTTTGATCAAATATTACTAATAAAATTATAAAATTTTACTAATAGTGTTTTTAATTCTGCTTGATAATCTGGGCAAAAAGTATTAATAACTTGTTGTCATCCTTGTTTTGTTTCAGCATATCAAAAATTTGATAATTCTTCATACGAATTAAAAACTTCTTGCTCATAAAATGGCAAATCAACATCTTGTGCTTGCATCAAAAATGCATTTGTTAGATTTTTTTCAAGATATGTTGCTTGATGCTTATTAATTCATAATCCATTATAATCACGTTGATAAAATCAAGTTGAATTTGGAGCATAGTTATATTCTAAATTAATGTTGTTTTTCCCTGGCTTAGGTGGAACTTTTGGAATTACTTTAACTGGTGGTTTTGGTATTAATTGTATAAATTAGTTTTTTTCATTTTTTCATTAATAATAATTCCTTAAATTTAATATTTTTAATACTTTAACCTTATTCTTTACATACTATAAATAAAAATAAAAACATCACAAATAAATTTTGAATTTATCAAATTATTTGTAAAATTATAATAATAATTTACAAATAATTTGATAAAAAAAGTTTTTTAGCAATACTCTTGCTTTATTTACATATATGCTTTATTTTTGCTTTACCACTTGAATTAATAATTATTTTTTATCTTAAAATCACATCTTTACTATTTTTAAAAATTTTTTACAAAAAAAAAAAAAAAAAAACTTGGTTAAAATAATTATATATTAAACTTATAGGAGAATTAAAATATGAAAACTGAAATTTATCACAGCATTGTTAATTGCTTAGAAAATATTAGAATCCATTTAAAATTAAGTCAATTAAAATTTGCAGCTTTTTTTGCTCTTACTCGTGAAGGCTATAGGTTAGCTATTGCTAAAGATACTAATAAAAATAAAAACTATGTTAAAATTGATTTATTAACTAACACAACTGCACATCATTAAAATAAATATTGCAAAATTTAAAATAATATATTACAATCAAATTAACTTTCAAATATAAACACTTAATTATATTGAAAGTTTCAAACTATTTATAGTTTCCTTGGACGGAACTTTTAAATGTAATTTAGTGTTTTTTTATTTGGAAGGAGTTTATAAAAATGAATAATGTTTTTATTCAAGATAATTTAACAAATAAACGTCATAATGTATTTATGAATGCTTTAAATTATGTTAAAAAAGAATATTATTTAAAAAAAGTGTTTTATGGTAATTATGTTAAAAATATTGTTTTACCACTAGAATTAGTTAATAATAATCCTCGTAATAAAATGGGAGTTAAAAATACTGGAAAAAATGATAAAAAATTGTGGAATAGTCGTATTCGCTCGCAAGGAAATTGTATTCGGAAAGCATATGAAAATTTTTGAAATTGTAAAAATTTAAGTTTTTTGACTTTAACTTATGCCGTTAATGAGAAAGATGTTAAAAAATGTAAAAATGATTTAAAGTTATTTTTTAATAATATAAATCGTTGATGAAACAATCCTATTCGTTCTAAAAATCATAAAGGAATTTTAAAATATATGTATACTTATGAGTATCAAAAACGCGGAGCAGTTCACTTTCATATCATATTAAACCAAAAAATACCTAACAGTGTTGTACAACAATACTGAAAACACGGTATTAATAAAAATATTAAAGTTCGTGCAGGTTCTAATGAAGATGTTGTTAAATATCTTGCTAAATATATTGTTAAAACTGCTAATAATGATAAGTCCCAAAATCATTATGATTTAAACATTAAAGCGTATCAATTTAGTAAAAATTGTAAAAATCCAAAGGTTAAAGTCGGTGTTATTGAATTATCTGAACAAGATTTAATTTATTCAGTTAAAGATAACTTAAATTATTTTTCTTTTTGTGATAAAAATGGTTATAAAATTGGTTTTAGTTGTGATAGTTATTATGGTTTAGATAAATTTAGAGAATTTAAAAAATATGTTTCTGCTGATAGAAAAATATTTAGAAATTTAGTTAAAAATACTAATTTTACTGTTAATAAAAATACCAATTTAAGGTGTTAAAAATAGTTTATTCGTTCAATTTCGAAATTGAATGTACAAACTTGTTAATTCAAATACGTATTTGAAGGGAGATTAATTTTATGGCAGATAGAGATGTTAAATGTAAAGAATGTGGCAAAATTTGAACTTTTACTACTAAAAATACAACTTATAATAGTTTTAGGGGTTTAGCAAAAGATACTATGATATCTTATGGTCATTATTATTTTTGCCCTGATAATAATTGTTTAGGTATGTATAAACATCGAAGACAGGATAATTGTTGTATTCATAAAAAATAAAAAAATGAGTTAAAAACTCATTAAAAAATGTGGCAATTGCCTTGGACAACAATTACCACAAATTAATTAAAACAAAAAAAACAAGTTTAGATTTATATTTTATTTGACAATTTCAATTTTTGTTGTATTATTGAATTAACTTAAACATTTAATTATGTTTGAGTTTCAAATCTTAAAAGGTTTCCTTGGACGGAACTTAAATATAATTAAATGTTTTTTTATGCTTATTTATAAACTTTATTTAAACAAAAAACACTAATTTTTTATTATAATTTTTAATTAATCATTTTTTATATTTAAGTTTCAAACCTGAAATCTTTTAAGAATCTATATAGATTTTTAAAAGAAAGGAGAAATCTTATGAATGGATTTCTAGTACAGTTGATAGATATTGCAACGGGTAAAATTATTAAAGATGACAAAGGTAATGAAAGTAAATGAGATAGTTATACATTTACACCAGTTATTAAATTAGAAAATGGTACTGTTAAAGGTACAAAAGATTTGTCAAAATCAAAATGATTTAAAATAACTGATGAAAATTATTTAGAATTAAAACCTTATTTAATTGATGGTAATTTATTTTATGTTTCGCTTAAATGGGATGGAAAAATTAATATTGTTGAACCATATACAGAAAATTATAACGAGCAAGAATTCATTAACAAATATTCTAATAATTCATCAATAACAGAAAGCAATAGTTAATATGAAACAACAATTATGTATTGTTTGTATTAATGATACTGTTTGAGAAAATGGATCTCGTTATTGTTGAAATTGTGTTAATGAAAATGTTATTTTAATTAATCAATATTATTCTAGGTTAGAAAATGACTAAGAAAAAAACAGATTGTTAAGGTTATAAATGGCAAAGAATAAAGATAAATTGATTATTAAATTAGAAAAATTAATGTTAAGGTCATATCCAGTTTCAGCAGATGAAATTACTAATGAACATTGAGCAATAGTAAAGAAAAATTAGAATGAAAAAGCAAACTAAGTTATATAAACAACGATTAAAATATTTGGTTAATGTTATACATCAATGTTTACCTACTAAAATACCATTATTTATGTTAAGAAAAGTAATTAAGTTATATCTTAATCATAATGTTATTGATATTGGTGTTATGGAAGAACAACATTTTAAGTTATTAGTAGAACAAGTAAAAAATTATATGTTAAAAATAGAAAGTGAGAATCAAAAATAATGGATATAGTTGCTATGATTTTATTAGTTTCAATAATTATTTTATTGTATATTTATGTTATTTCTTCTATGTTTTTTGATAAAAGAAAAATTAAAAAAGATAAATTACAAAATGAAAAATTAGAACTTGAAAATGAGAAATTAAAGTTAGAAATTAAAGATTTAAAAAATAAGGAGAGTGATAATTAATGACTGTTTTTGCAACAATTATTTTAATACTATCAATGTTTATGTTATTAATATTTTTAACAGTAAGTACAGTATTTAAGATTAAAAATAAATATTTAATTTGTCCGCATTGTTCTAAAAAAGTAGAATTTAAAGAATGGGGAAAACGAAAAATTAAAAAAGCAGATAAATCTGTTGAATAAGTTAATATCAATAAAATACCTTGGCAAGTATAAAAATTGATTTTAGTTTTTAGTGTTAATTACTAAAATCAAGGTTAGAGATTGCCAAGGTTTTATTATTAATAGAAAGTATTTTAAGTGAGGTGTTGTTAATGAATGCAAATTTTTTAGCAGAAGGTACTAGTCCTGACGCAAGTGTTATTAAGCAAATAGCAGATTTTGCTGGTGTTCTTGCTGATTGGGCGATTGCTTTTACTAACTGATTTATCGGTTTTTTAGGGTCACATATGTTATTAATTATTCCGTTAGTTTTAATGTTTGTGGTTTTAGGAATTGAAACAATCAGAAAGTTAATTCACGGATATTAATATTTAATAATAAACTCTAACCTTGATTTTAGTAGTTAACATTTAGGAAAGGAATAAGAAAAATGCAAAGTGTATGAGATTTATATTATGAATTTATGACTATTATTTTTGGAGTTAATCACCCTATTATTTTAGATATTGTTATATTTGTTGTATTTTTAATACTTGTTTTTGGTTTATTATTTTTAATTTTAAGCTGTATTTTTAGGTGGATAAAATAATGGACTGAAATATTTTTTTGCAACGAGTATATCGAGGTCTTTTACAAATTTTTTATTTTATTCCAAAAACTGAAATTGATAATTTTGTCGGTAGTTCTATTGATAATATTACTTATTCAGTAATTATGATAGGTATTTGATTAGTTGTTTTTTTCCTAATTTGGTTATCAATATTTATTTTATATAAAACAATTAGATTGGTGGTGTAGACATGTTTAAAATTTATTTTAATTTATTTAGAAGACAAAAGAATATTAAATTTTCTTATTGATTTGTAAATTGATTTATAGCAAATATTTTATTTTATCTTTTTATTGTTTGTTTTAATTTACAGTTTATATATTTTAGTTCTACATCAGTTACTGATATTATCCTTTTTATTTTTTTAGTAATTTTTGATATTATCTTTTTTTGGTCTTTTTTTAGTAATCTTTTTCAAACACGAAAATTGATTAAAATTATTAAAAGTAGTCCAATATCAATTATTAATGGTGCTTTGGGTACTGGTAAAACTTTATTGATGACTTATTTATCGCAAATTGCTAAGTTTGACAATGTTTATTCTAATTATTTTATTAATGATGAAAAAATAGGAGTTTTAGGTTTAAATCATTTAGATTTTAAAAATAAAAATTATAAAATACCGCCAAATGATAGTTTAATTTTGTTTGATGAAATATTTTTGTATATGAATGGTGCTAAACCGGAAGAAAATAATAAAAAGTTTAGCGGTTTAATTCCATATTTTTTGTTATGTCGTCAGTTTGATAATAATATTGTTTTTGCTGGACAACGAATTAATCAAAATTGAGTGGAATATAGAGAGATTGCTAATATGATTATTGTTCCTATGCAGTGTATTAAACCTAGTATATTTTTTCCTTATTTTAAAATGAAAATAGGTTTTTTTGATGACTTAGATGATTATTTAGTATGAAAAACAGAAACAGTTAAACGAACAGCAAACGGTAAAAGAGTTCGTAAAAAGTCTAATAAAGATATTGGTATTAATTTTGTTAAGATAACAATTCCTTTGTCTATTGCTATGCAATATGATAGTAAATATTTAAAATTTGTGCGTGATTTAAAAAATGATAAAGTACCAAGTTATATTAAACAAAATTGACCTAGTATTGTTAAAAAAGATATTACAATTAATGAATTACGAGAAATGGGTATGGAACATTTATTAAAGAATTTGGGGGAATTAGAAAATGATTAATTTACTTGCTAATGATGTATGAAATGGTGCCATTAATGTTGTAGTCGATATTTTTATGAAAATTATGGATTGAATGTGAGCATTAAAATTGCCTGGTACAAATATTCCTTTATTTGTAATTTGAGTAATTGGTGGTGTTATAAATGTTATTTTGTTATTAGTTAATAGTTCTCGTGGTTTAAGTTCAGTTTCTCGTTCATCTTTACAAGCAAGTAAGCAAATATCTAAGGGGGTTAAAAATATAAGTAATGATTCTAAAAGTGATAATAAGGAGAGTAATAAATAATGATTAAGTTAATATTTTTCTTTGTTATTGGTTTAACTGTTGGTTTTGGTTTTATTGCTAATATTGTTATGGCAACAGATTTAGGTTTTTCAACTGTTAAACATTATTTAGAATCTGCTAACGATTTTTATAAATTGGTAGCACATTTATTTATTATTGCGACACATCCTATTTTTCAGTTATATATTGCGTTTGGAATTATCATTATGGGAATTAGACTTATTTTTATTGCATAGGAGGTTAAAACAATGCGAAAACGATTATTAGATGTATTTATTGTTTTTTATTTAATATTTGGTTGAATATTTCTTTTTTGTGGTACTGTAACAACTAATAATTTTAGCAATACCTATAAATTGTATTTAAAAAATAATGATACTTTTAAAGAATTAACTTATGACAAAGCAAATGAATATGATTTTCAGTCTACTTTAATGCTACGACAAGACTATTTTATGCAAGGTTTAGATCCTAGTAATTATGCATTTAGTTTTGGTATTAAATTGGGTGGTTGAGATGGTTTAAGTGCTGATAAAAATGATAATAATTATTGATTTAAACTTTTTACAACAAATTATAGGAGTTATGAAATTACTTGAAATTCACAAGATATTTCAAAGGGATGACAAGGAAAATTAATTTTAGATAATGATAGTACTGGTAGATTTTTAAAAATTATTGTTTATAAAAATAAAATAAAATATGATTTTATTTTTAATATAGATATATTTGAATATTTATTTTTTCCTATTGTTTCCAATCAAAGTTATAGACATTTTGATTTGAATTATTTAATTTTTAATTCTAATTATAAAAATTTAATTAATATGGATATTATTAAAAATTCTAATTCTCAATATTTTATTAATGATGTTAAGCAAGATACTTTTTCTTTGGAAAGTTTTTTTCAAATTTTAGATTATTTTTATTCTAATATTTTAAGAGTTATATTTGATATTTCTAATTTTAAAGAATTTATTTATTTTAATTCTTCTAACGAGAATACTGGTTTTGCTTTTTTTGTAAAAAATGGTTTTTTATTATATCCAAAATCAATGCTTTTTAATATTTTAAGATTCCCTGATTTATCAGCAACTTATTTAAACCCAATAGTTAATTTATATAATGCTTATAATATAAATGTTAATCAAAATTATTATTCTTTTTTTTCAAATTGACAATATCAAACTGATATTTTGCCTTCTAATAATGATAAGTATACTCAATCAATAAAATTATTAGATATGACAGATAAATCAAAATATCAAGGTTTTAATTTGATTACTTTTAATGCTATTAATATTGGTAAAGATAGTTCTATTTCAGTTAATGGTTTTAATTTTAGCCTTTATAATGCTACTGATTGAAATAATGAAATTAATAATGGTAATATTTGACGAATACCATATAAAAGTTGTAGTTGATATAATTTAGCGTGTCATATACAAAATGCGGCGATTTGATTGGTAAATAATTTGCCTGGTATGAAAGATGTATATAATTTTATTAATGGGATAGTACATGTATTTAGCAATGTGTCTGAGTTGTTTAATAATATTGGTAATTTATTTGCCTTTGATATTACATTTAAGATTATGTTAAGTTCTATTTTAGTGTTAGCGATGGTTAATGGACTTTTACGCTATTTTTAGTAGTAAAAATAATGTTGTTAAGAAAAAAAGTAAGGTGGTGCGATGGTTTATCACGCACCACCTTACTTAAAGGGGTAAAAGTCGCGGAGCGACTTAGGGGCAACGCCCCTTTACTTGATTCATATTTTATCAACAATTTTATACAACTTAGAAAATTATGATTTATGAAAAAAAAAATCAACTTTAATTATTGAGGAAATTAATTCCTGTTTTACCAAATATTACCAAAAATTAATTTCTTTCCAGTAGTTTGCTAAAAATATTTAGCAAATTTTTAGTTAAACTTTTTATTAAATTACTACAGAAAGGAGAAATTTATCATTAATTACAAAAATAATAGAAACTTGTTAAAGAAAAACAATAGAAAGGAGGTTCATTATGACAAATACCCAATTATTTTTTCAACACTTTGGTCTAGAATTATTTGGTACAATGATATTAATAATTTTAGGTAATGGTGTTGTTGCCAATATTTTGTTAAAAAAGACTAAAGGAAATGGCCAAGGGTTTTTTGCAATTACGGCTGGTTGAGGATTTGCTGTTTTAATTGGAGCAATGATTAGTAGTGCTTTGCATGGCGTTGCTCATTTAAACCCAGCTGTTACTATCGCCATGGTTGTTCAACGAACTTTTTTTGTTGACAATGGTTGATTTTTATTGCCTGCCTTATTACTAGGGCAAATTGTTGGAGCAGTTATTGGTCAAATTATTGTTGATGTATTTTATTGAAAACACATTAAAGATACAGTAACTGATAATCCTGACTTTATTCTTGCAATGCATGCGACAGGGCCAACTCATCGTAACCCATTTTTTAACTTTTTTGCAGAATTTATTGGAACTTTTGTCTTAATTGCCGCAATATTAGCAATTGGAAAATATAGTAGTGGCAACTTAGGACCATTTGCACCATTTTTTGTTGGTCTAACAGTCTTTGGAATTGGTTTATCATTAGGGGGAACAACCGGCTATGCAATTAATCCAGTGCGTGATTTAATTCCAAGAATTGTTCATTTTGTATTACCGCTTAAAAACAAAGGGACATCAGATTGAAGTTATAGTTGAATTCCAGTTATCGCTCCAATCACAGCAGGAGTTGTAACTAGCGGAATCTTTTTATTATTTTAGTATTATTCAATGGAAAGGATACCTCTTATTATGGGAAATAAACCAACTTATGATGTTTGTATCATTGGTGGTGGTGTCATTGGAGCTGCGATTAGTCGCGAATTAAGTCGTTATCAATTAAAAACCATTACCATTGAAAAAAATAAAAAGGTAGCAATGGAAACATCAGCTGGAAATTCTGGAGTTATTCACGGTGGATTTGATCCAACTCCGGGAAAATTAACAGCAAAATTAAATATTGAAGGACACAAACTTTATCAAACTATTTTTAAGGAATTAAATATTCCCCACCAACAAGTTAATTCATTAGTAATTGCTTTTACTGCGGAGGAACAAGAACACTTACAAATGCTATATGAACGAGGAATAACGAATCATGTTAATCCAAAAGATTTACGCTTAATCGACCAAGCAGAAGTTAAAACATTAGAACCAAATATTAGTAATCAGGTTCTTAGTGCTTTACTATGTACTTCATCTTGGGTTGTTGATCCAGTTATTTTAACAAAAAGTTTTTTTTCAAATAGTATTAAAAATCATCAAGAATTAGTGTTGGACCATCTTGTTACAAATATTAAATATCATCCAGAACAAAGTCACTTTGAAATTACAAGTTTACATCATAATCAAACAATAACTTATTTTGCAAAATACTTAATTAATGCTGCTGGTCACTATTGTGATATTTTAGCAGCCCAAGCAGGTTATCCTGATTATGAATTAGTAACAAAGCGAGGAGAATACCGTGTTTTGGAAAAAAGTGAAGGAAATTTAGTTAATAATATTATCTTTATGGTTCCAACTATTCACGGAAAAGGTGTCATTGTCGCACCAATGTTAGATGGCCATCTGCTAGTCGGACCAACAGCAGAAGATAATGTTCCAAAAGCAGAAACACGCTTAGTAACAACAGCAATGTATGAAAAAATTGGACAAATTGGAGTTAAAATTATTCCTAACCTTAAAATGGAAAAAACTTGTCAAACCTTTGCTGGATCGCGTCCAATTGAACCACTTTCAAAAGATTTTTATTTAAAACCAGCACATGATAATCCAAAATTTATTAATGTTGCTGGAACAAAATCACCTGGTTTAAGCAGTGCTCCAGCCATTGCTAAATATATTTGTCATTTACTATCTGATGCTGGTTGTCAATTAGTAAAAAACCCGGATTTTGATCCAATTCAATTAGAAATTATTCCAACAATTTAAAAAAGGAGCAAACTATAATGTCAAAATATATTATCAGTCTTGATGAAGGAACCACAAGCTGTCGTACTCTTGTTATTAATCAACAAGGTGAAATCATTTCTAGTGATGCCTTAGAATTTAGCCAAATTTTTCCTAGAGCTGGTTGAGTTGAACATGATGCTGTTGAAATTTGAAACTCGCAACGAACAACTCTTGTTCAATCGTTAAATAAAGCAAAAATAAAACCAAGTGAAATTGCCGGAATTGGTATTACCAATCAACGTGAAACAGTAGTTATGTGAGATAAACGCTCAGGATTACCAATTTATAATGCTATTGTCTGACAAGATCGTAGAACAGCCGCTTATTGTGATGAATTAATTGCGGAAGGAAAAAGTGATCTTATTCAAGCAAAAACTGGTTTAGTAATTAACCCATATTTTTCAGCAACAAAAATCAAATGAATTTTAGACAATGTTGAAGGTGCACGCCAATTAGCAAAAGAAAATAATCTTTTATTTGGGACAATTGATACTTGACTAATTTATCGTCTAACAGGAGGTAAAATTCATATCACTGACTCAACTAATGCTAGTCGGACAATGCTATTCAATATTCATACTAAACAATGAGATGATGAACTATTAACTTTACTAGATATTCCAAAAAATATTTTACCAATGGTAAAATCATCATCAGAAATTTATGGTTATACTTTCCCCGGTTTATTAAGTAAAGAAACTGATATCCAAATTCCAATTGCAAGTGCTATTGGTGACCAACAAGCTGCTTTATTTGGTCAATTATGTTTAGAACCAGGGGAAGTTAAAAACACTTATGGAACGGGATGTTTTATTTTAATGAATACTGGTGAAAAACCAGTTACATCAAAAAATGGTTTATTAACAACCATTGCGCTAGATTATCAAAACAAAATTACTTATGCCTTAGAAGGGTCAGTCTTTGTTGCTGGCGCTGCTATTCAATGACTTCGTGATCAAATTAAAATTGTTTATCATGCTAGTGAAACAGATTGATATACTAATCTTGTTCAAGATGACCAGCAAGTTTATGTGGTTCCTTCCTTTACCGGGTTAGGATCACCTTACTGAGATTCTTATTCACGGGGAGCAATTTTTGGATTAGAACGAGGAACAAAGCGCGAACATTTAGTTAAAGCAACATTAGAATCACTAGCTTACCAATCATATGATGTTATTACTGCAATGGCTGAAGATTTACAACAACCAATTAAACGAATTAAAGTTGATGGTGGCGCTAGTCGGAATGAATATTTAATGCAATTCCAAGCTGATATTTCACAAGTAGAAGTAATTCGACCTCAAAATATTGAAACAACAGCTATGGGAGCTGCTTTTCTAGCCGGATTAGCTGTTGGATTCTGAACATCACCAACAGAAATTAAAAAAATATTAGTAGTTGGAAAAAAATATCATGCTAAATTAAAACAAGAAATTGTTACAAAATTATTAAAAGGGTGAAAAGTTGCTGTTAAGCGTACTTTAAACTGATTAAAAGATATTGAATAAATTAATACATTTATTTATTGTAAGTAAGTTAAAATATTTTTAATCTTAAATTAAACACATATGATATAAAATTTTATAGAACATTTACAAGTCTAAGGTAAATAATTCTTTAAAAATAGGGTTGTTTTTAACTTCATTTATGAATACAACAACTTTATCATAATTAATTTCCAAATTTTTCTTTTCATTATTTAAATTAATATCCATAATTTTAATTTTACTATTAATTTGTTTTTTTAAATTATTATTCTCCAGTTTCATTTTTATTACCCCTTTTCAATAAAAATTGTGTTTGTGATAATCGTGTTAAAACATCAGTAGCCATACCAATTAAATCTATGTTTTTTATATTTTCATATCACTTATAATAAACTAAACTATGTATAACTGACTCAATTTTTTTAGGTAATATTTTTGGCCAAGTCTTTCTATTAAGTTCATATCCATACCTATTTTTAAATAGTGAGTAAATAATCGTAAATTCTTTTTTGAAAAAAAACAAAAATAATGTCTTCTCAAATTTTAGTTTATTCATAGACCATTCCTTTCATTTTTTTGTAAAGCGATTATATCATCTTTTTCCTAACCAAAAGATTAATTATTTACAATTTACATATTTAATTAAATTTTTCCTAAAAACTTAAATAAGTTTAAATTCTATTTTTTTTAATAAAAATCATTTGCCATCACTGTCATAACCACTGTTTTTCTCATTATCCTTGGGGAAAAATCAGAAACTATACCCTAAACCATAATAACCAAATTTCAAAACATTGTTATATATGCTGTCATAATATTTTATTTCCATCATTAAAGATTTTTGATTTTTAATTCAATTAATGCTGTACTTCGAACTATTGGATGATATATAATTGTATCAAGGTGTTGGATTTTGTAATGACCTTTGATAACGATTAAAAATATAATTTTCGAACATTGGACCATAATGGAAATATTTGCTTGATTTACTATAATAATTTGACAGTATTGAATTAAATATATCTTGGTCTATCTTAAAAACAAGTTTACTATTATATTTTTCTAATTGATAATAATGTCAAAAATCCATTGTTACTTTCACAAATTCTTCCAATTGTTGATCAAATTGCGTTTTTAATATCGTGAAATAACTTTTTTCTTTCAAGTTTATGTAAGAGAAATTATTTTTAAATAGTAAATTTTCAATCATAAAATTTTTTGGAATAAACCATCCTATTTCGTTTAAAACATAATAACCATCTTCAATTTGAATATTTTCAAAATCAATCATTTTCTCTTTATAAAATGAAAGAAAATTTTGTCACGTTAATTGCTGTGGGTCATAACCCTCACCGGCCCACGTTAAAACAGAATTATGCTTATAAAAATATGAATATTTGTGCAAGGCAGAAGCATTATCTCTTATCCTTGGTAAAGTGAAACTAATATGATGCTGAAACAAAATATTCCTGTCCTTTAATTCTTTGCTAATTATTGATCAAACAATATCCTTGTTTATACTAGATTGCTCAGATATAATTCGATAGTTTTTGACTTTAAAAATAGTATCAAGAAAATTAACAAAATAATTTTCAACTTTATCCTGAATATTATTTAGAACTTCAGAATCATTTGTTGTAGTTATTGAAACTTGAATGTTATCCTGCGATGATATTCCTTTAAAACGCACTTCATAAGGAATATTAACCTGGACTGTAATTCCTAATACTGCTTGGGGAGTATCTGCTAATAGTTTTGCTATCTTATCAAAATTGATATTATATAAATCAAATGAAATGTCATTTTCTCCTAAGAATAATGGCATTGTATCAACGTAATAATTTGAATATCGATCTCGTAAATGTTGATTCAAATTATTAAACTCTGCTTTAAAACCAACAAGCAACTGATTTAAAAAACCATATTCACTAATTGCTGTGCTCGTTAAAGTTAAGAAGCCATCATTTTTTGCTTTTACCTCTGCGACTAGTTCTTCAAATGATGATATTTGCTCTGGATAATCCTTAATAATATCAATCATTGCCTTTGTTTGCCATCATGGTAATAAAGTTTCCTTTGTTTCCTTTTTTATTTGATTTAAAATTTCAAGATCTTGATTGCGATCTAACTCATCGTTATCATCAAGCTCATGTTTTGCTCGCGCTGTACAACTAACAACACCTAAACTACTACCGAAACCTAAAACAAAAACACTAAAAAGTGTTAATAACCGTTTCATCTAATTGTCACCTTCCTTTTGTGTGATACTCATAATTATACTTAAAAAAAAAGTACCCTAGTACCTTTGAGCAAATCAAGTTGCACTTGCATTTACAATTTACAAATAAAAAGAATTATATAGTCTATAATTCCTAATTAATTTTTAACTAATTTATTTGATATTTATTTATTATTTCATTTGTAAAAAATCTATTTAATATTTTTCAATTATCTGTTTGTTTTTCTTCTTGTGTCGCTAAAATTCAATAAGCAAAAGCTTCGGCAAAAAATTCACAATTATCATTTCCTTTATCACGATAATAAGGAGTTTTAAATAAAACATCAAATGTATTATTTATTAATTCACTCAATAAATTTGGTTCTTCTATTTCACCATTAAATTGGGCATATTGCGATTTTAGAAAAGAATAAGCAAGTTCTTTTTTATTTTCTCAAGATTCATCTTTTTTGTTCTTTTCTTTTGCTAAATATGTAATTAAATAATCACTTGGTCAAATATCATAATACATTTTATCTTCATTTAAAAATAAAGTGCTTCAACTAATACCATTTTTAATTAAATTTCGTTGTTCATTTTTAAACGAAATATAAAATTCAAGTGCATGTCCAAATTCATGGACAATCATATGTATATTATCATTACTTGAAAACATATTCATTGGTTTTATTTGTTCTATAATTTTATCATCAAGATAAATTACATCTTTTAAAAAACACATTGAATTATAATATAAAATATCATTTCCTGTCCAAACAAAATGTTTATAATTAGATCCAGAAGCACCATTAAAATCAAGTGTTCTAATTATACTTTTAATTAAATTAAATATACTTTGTGAAAATAAATTTTCATAAATAAAATAATTATCTGTTTCACCATCAACAACATTTATTCGATCAAATAAACTATTTAAAGTATTTAAGTGATAAATATTAACAAATTTATTAATAAAATTAACAAATTTAGCTTCAAACTTTTCTTTTTTATCCTTATCTAAATTTAATACTGCTGCTTTAAATTCCGAAATCTTTACTTGATTTTTTTCAAAAATTTCAAAAATTTCTTCTATATTTTTAAAACCATTGTTCTGTAAAATATTTTTATCATTATTAATAAGTTCTTGTTTATGATATATACTAGCGGCACTAACAGTTGGTATTGCACTACCTGCAATTGTTACTATTCCAATTAAACTTAAAATTTTTTTCATTTTATAATTTCCTTTCATTCATTTTCATAGTTAATTCTAAAAATAATTGTAGCAAATTTTTATTTTATGTTATTATTAAATTAATAGATTTGTTGCACTTGCATTTACAGTTTACATTTATAATAAAAAAATAACCTTGTAAGGTTATTTTTTTAAATCCGCAACATGTTTTTTTAAATTATAAAATGTTTTAATTCCATCATATTCAGCTACTTTTCCCAGTTCATCTTCAATTGCTAATAAACGATTATATTTTGCAATTCTATCACTTCGTGACATACTTCCTGTTTTAATTTGACCAGTATTTAAAGCGACTGCTAAATCAGCAATTGTTGAATCTTCGGTTTCTCCTGAACGATGTGAAACAACTGCCGTTCAACCTGCTTTTTGTGCTAATTGAATTGTATCAATTGTTTCAGTTACTGTTCCAATTTGGTTTAATTTAATTAAAACAGAATTTGCGGCATTACGAGCAATTCCTTCTGCTGTAATTTTTGGATTTGTAACAAATAAGTCATCACCAACAATTTGAATTTTATGCCCCATTGTTTTTACTTGCAATTCAAAACCAGCTCAATCACCTTCTGCTAAACCATCTTCAATTGAAATAATTGGGTATTTATCAACTAACTTGTCTAAATATTTAATTAATTCTTCTGTTGTCATTGCATATTCTTTACCTGTAACTTTTTCAATTTTCTTAAAGTGATATTTTTTATCATCAAAATATAATTCTGATGAAGCACAATCCATTGCAATCATAACACCATCTTTGCCTGGTTTATATCCTGCTGCTTCAATTGCTTCAACAATTAAATCTAATGCAACTTCGGCTGGTGTTTTTGCTTGAAATGAAGTTAAAGTTTGATCTTTATATGCTCAATTAAAATGCGGAGCAAAACCACCTTCATCACCAACAGCTGTAATATCACCTTTATCGTGTAAGATTTTCTTTAAAGTATGGAAAATTTCTGATGACCATCTTAAAGCTTCTTTAAAAGTTTCAGCCCCAACTGGCATAATCATAAATTCTTGGAAATCAATTGCACTATCAGCATGCTCTCCTCCATTAATAATATTTAACATTGGAACTGGCAGTTTTTTCCCATTAACACCACCCAAATATTTATATAATGGCATTTCTAATTCAGAAGCTGCTGCTTTGGCAACAGCCATTGACACTCCTAACATTGCATTAGCACCTAAATTCTTTTTAAAATCAGTTCCATCTAACGCAATCATGGCATGATCAATTTCAACTTGGTTTGTTACTTCCATTCCAACAAGTTGTTCTGCAATTTTTGTATTAACATTCCCAACTGCTTTTAAAACACCTTTCCCTTGGTAACGTCCTTTATCACCATCTCTTAATTCTAATGCTTCACGACTTCCAGTTGAAGCTCCTGATGGTACCATTGCTGAACCATATCCGCCAAATTCTGTTCAAACTTCAACTTGAACAGTTGGATTTCCTCGTGAATCAATTACTTCACGAGCATTAATTTTCTCAATTCTCGACATAATTTTGTACTCTCCTTCTAAGTATATAATGTTATTATATTATTTGTTCAAAAAATAGTAAACAAAATCGGTTGAAAATCCATGAAAAAATACTACTTTTATTGTTTTTCTTTTGGAAAAACTAAAATATTTGCTATGATATTACTAAATACATTATCAAATTTGAACAAGAAAGGAAAACATATGGAACAAAAAAAACCAACAATTGTTTCAGGCATTACTGCCACAGGGCAATTAACATTAGGGAATTATATTGGAGCGATAAAAAATTTTATTGAATTACAAGAAGATAATAATTTAATTATTTTTGTGGCAAACTTACATGCAATTACAATTCCAATTAGTAAAGAAGAATTACGAAATAACATTAAAAATATGATTGCATTATATTATGCATGTGGTTTAGACCCACAAAAAGCAATTATTTTTGTTCAATCAGATGTCTTAGAAGTTACCTTATTGGCACATATTTTATTGTGTAACACAACTGTCGGGGAATTATCACGAATGACACAATTTAAAGACAAATCAAGCAAAATGAAAGCAGAAAATGGAACCGAATTTATTCCAACTGGATTATTAACTTATCCGACTTTAATGGCCGCAGATATTTTATTATATGATGCTGATTTAGTTCCAGTTGGAAAGGACCAAAAACAACACATTGAATTAACACGAAATATTGCCGAACGAATGAATAATCGTTATCAACAAAATTTATTTAAAATTCCAACCGACTTCATTCCACCAATTGGTGGCAAAATTATGGATTTACAAAATCCAACCAAAAAAATGAGTAAGTCTTCAAACGACCCCAAGTCCTTTATCAGTTTATTAGATTCACCTGAATTAATTCGAAAAAAAATCCGTAGTGCAGTAACTGATTCAGAAGGAAAAATTGCTTATAATCCTGACCAAAAACCAGGGGTGAGTAATCTTTTAACAATCTATGCTGTTTTAAAAAAAATAACAATTGAAGCAGCTGTTAAGGAATTTGTTCAACAAGATTATGGGCAATTAAAAGAACAAGTTGCCAATGCAATTATTGAAACTTTAGAACCAATTCAAAAAAAATACCACAAATTAATGCAGGACCAAACAATTGATGAATTAATTAATTTGGGAGCAACAAAAGCACGAGTAATTGCTAATAAAAAAATAACAAAAGTTAAAAATGTTGTTGGATTAAATTATCAAAAGAAGTAGCATTTAAATAAAAATAGACACATAAAGTATAAAACTTATGTGTCTATTTTTTGTCATATTTAATTCTGAATTTGATATTTTAATTCATTTAATTCTCAAATATAATTCCCATTTTGGTCAGTGACTTTAAAATTAAATTTTCCACTTTGATTAACTTTACTAGTATCTAACTGATCAAAATGAAAAGCAATTTTATTTTTTAAATAAGAATATAACTTATCAATATTTTCAATTGTTTTAATATTACTAATTTTAAAATTATTTGAATCACTATAAACATTTGTTAACCATAATTTAATAATTTCTTCTGTTGTCATATTTTGTTTAAAAGTAAAAGTTGGATGATTCTGAATATAATTAATTAAGTATTCTTGCAAGTCTTTGTTAAGTTCATAACTTCAAAAAACATTTGAATTTAAATTAATTGTTAAATAATAAATTGTTGTTAAAAAATGGTTACCATCTAAAGTATATTCTTCCATTGTTGTTTGCCCCGTAGTATAAGTATACTCGGTTGTATCATGAATTAACGAAAACAAAATAAAATCACGATATAACTGGTCAGGTGTTGGTAAATATGTTGGCATAGCTGCAATATATGTTTTAAATAAAACATTAGCCGTTGGTAACTCAAATGCTGGAACATTTGAAGGATTATTAAAATTATAATTAATAATTGGTCATAAAGTATGAGCTTCTCTTTCTTTTGTAAAAGTTGTAAAAATTGTATCATCATCTTGATGTTTTACCAAATACTCGCCTTCGTCATTAATGGGTTGCAACATAAAATTTGCTAAAAACTTACTAACTGCTGGTTGCAATGTTGAATCTTGTGATGGAATATAATATTGTTTTGGATAAGTACAACTAATAGTTAAGAGACTTGGAGTTATAAACATTATTATAGTTCCAAGAAGACTAAGTATTTTTTTCATCGAATCATTCCTTTTGATAAACTTTCTTTTAAATTATAACAAAAAATAGCAATTAAAAATTAAAATTATTTGGATCAGCTCCTAGTCTTACCTGTGGTAAAGCAAATAATGCTGTCATATCTTCATCATCTAACATAAAATCATCTAGCTCAGTATTAGCAATAATACGTTCCTTATGTGTTGATTTTGGAATAACAACAATATTTTGTTGAATTGCTCATTTTAAACAGATTTGGGCAGGATTTTTCTGGTGTTTTTCTGCAATTTTAAGAACAGTTGAATTTGTCATACATTGTCCTTGCATTAAAGTTGCTCATGATTCAATAATAATGTTGTTTTCTTGACAAAACTTAACAACATCGGTGTTATTTAAACCAGGATGAAGTTCAACTTGATTAACCATTGGTTTTATTTCACTAATTGCCATTAACTCTTGTAAATGAGAAACTTCAAAGTTGCTAACCCCAATTGCTCGAATTTTTTTTGCTCCATAAGCTGTTTCTAACGCACGGAAACATTCATTTCGATCGGCAGTTGGTCAATGAACTAAACATAAATCTAAATAATCAGTATCTAACCGTTTTAGTATGTTATCGATTTCTTGTAATGCCGCATCATACTTATGATTAGCATTTCAAATTTTACTTGTTAAAAAGATTTCTTTTCGTGGAACACCACTATCTTTGATTGCCTTGCCAATTAATTCTTCATTTCCATAGATTTGAGCGGTATCAATATGACGATAACCATTTTGTAATGCTGTAATAATAGCTTGATAAACTTCATGCTCATCAGTCATTTTATACGTTCCTAAACCAATTAATGGGATTTCAACACCATTGAAAAGTTTTAATTTTGTTGTCAGTGCTTTCATTTTTATACTTCCTTTCCTTTTGTTGGCCTTTGTATAATTATAACTTTAATTAAAATCAATAACAAGAAAAACAAACCTAAAGTGCTTTCAATGGTTAATTCAAAATTTATTAAAAATATCTTATTTCTAAGATATTTTTCTTTCATAGTTATTTGTTTTAATCTACTGGTTGTTCTAATTGTTGTTCATTTAAAATTTTTTGATATTGAATATGAATCTTATTATGTGTGGTATTTAATTGTTCAATACTAGTATTAAATTTTACAAAATTTTTCGTAAACTCTTGTCAACGTTCAACCCAACGCTCAAATTCGCCTTTTATTTTTAATAAATTAGTTTTAATAGCCTCAATATTTTGGTTAAAAGCAACTTCCCGCATATGTTTTTCTAAAACAAATAAAATTGCTGATAATGTTGTTGGTGAAGTAACTCATACACGTTTTTTAAATGCAAAAGTAATAATATCGTCTGGAAATTGGCCATAAATAAATGCAAATAAATCTTCGGAAGGAACAAACATAATTGCACTTGAAATTTCATTTTCAAGATTAATATATTTAGCAACTTCATTAATTCGGTCTTTTAAATCTTGTTTAAAAAGATTTAAATATTTATTTTTAATTGTTGTATCACTTACTTCTAAGTATTTGTTATAGTTTGATAATGGAAATTTTGCATCAATAGCAATATTTTCTTTTGCTCCCCCAGTTTTAACTAATGCATCAACAACAGTTCCTGTTGGCAATTTATATTGGCGCTCTCATCCTTGATGTCCTTCTCCATACATATCACTTAAAACTTTTTCTAATAAATATTCACCTAAATTACCACGTTTCTTATTATTTAAGAAGATATCATTTAAAGTCTTAACTTTTGTTTCAACTTCTTTTAATGTTGTCGTTGATTCTTTTAAAACTTTTAAATTTGATAAAACATCAGTAAAAGACTTTGAAATAATTTCACCTTGATGGCTTAAATTATTTTTTAAATCCGTATCTTGCTTTGACAAGTTATTTTTAAAATTATTTAATCCTTCGTTTAAAATCGCTAAGTTTCGATTAAATTCAGTATCATTTTTAACTGAATTTGTTTGAAATTCACTAATTAAAGTTAATAATTCCCTTTTTTGTTCAGAAAGTTGATTTTGCAATCCTAATCCTTGTTTCTCTAATAATTCTTTTGATGCTTGAATGTCTTTCTGTAATAATGCTGAATCATTATTTACAAGTGGTTTTTTATGTGTTTTTACTAAATAAATTATTAGAAAACTAACTAAAATAACTAAGATAATTCCTAGTAAAACATATGAAATTGTTGTCATTGTATTCCCCCTAAATATTTTAATGTTCTATTTTATTCCGCAATAATTTTAATTATAGCCTGTTCAAACAAAAAAATAAACTCATTAATCTTATGAGTTTATTTTCTTTTATTCAAATGTAACATCTAATTTATAAGCTGGGATTTTTGTCATTATAGAAGCTAACATATCAGAAGCAGCTAGAATTTTTGACCCTGGTTTAGCTTCAACAATTGCTCCTTTGCCATCTTCATTAAAAGTTACTCAAAGTTCATTATATCAAATTTCATTATACTGATCAGCAAATTCTTTTCCTAACAACTTGGCAACAAGATCATAACGAAGTTTGTTTTCAGTTTCTTTTGTATAAGTTTCATTTAATTTAACCGGGATTAGATTTTTCGTTGGTTTAATATTATCTTGCGTTAAAAACTTCCGTGGTGTTGTTGTATTAACTTTAAAGTTGGCAGTTAGTGTTGAACGATTAATAACATGCTCAACCTTAGTTGTAATTTTTAAAGTACCTTCCCCATTTTCTTGATTAATTGATAAGTCAATGCCACCGTCTAATGCTCCCATCATCGCTTTTAACATTGCATCTTTATATAAACTTGCAAACCGATTACGATCTCCAACAAACTCCATAATGGCTGCTGTCATATTCATAGTTGTACCTTCAGGATTTTTCTTATAATCTGCTCAGACTGCAGCATCAATATAAATATCACCAATATTTTCCAATGGAAATGCCTGCGAAAATGTAATTGGTTCATTAATAATTTCAACTGGTGAACCAGTAAAATTACCACCTGGTTTTGGTGCAATTACTCATTGACTAATTTCTTGATCAAAGTTTACTTCAACATCTGAAAAAGTAAAATTTGTTCCATTTAAACTATTAATAACAGTTAATACTTCATCTACGGTTAATTTTTTCCCAGAACCATTATCATATGGCAATGAAGTAACAGTAATCATTTTATTAATATCATTTGTTGTTCATTTTAAATCAACTTTTTTTGTTAAAAATGGGCGATTTGGAGCATCTGGCATAAAACGAATAGTTGCTGTTTTCATCCCTGGTGCTAAATCAACATCTAAGTTATCAACATCATAACCTGCTTTTTTTAAATTTGCCTTAATACTACCAACAGTTGGTACTCCTGTCGTATCAATTTCACCCCCAGTTTGAGGACTACGACATGCAACTGCCGTACCAATAATTGGGGTTGATACTGATATTGATGCTAAAATCATCATTAATTTTTTCATTATTTTCTTCTCCTTTATTTTTTTCAATAATTTTTATTACATAGTTAATATTAATTAATTTTAAAAAGATCACTTTATTAAAATTTTAACAATAATAAATTTTTTGCTTGTGGTGGTGTCGTTTCCTTTTTGAAAAGTATTAACCGATATGTTTTAATAATATTTGCAATAATAAATGAAATAATAATTAGTTTTTTTAATAAAAAAATAACTAAAATATTAATTCGATACCGCATAAAAAGATACGGTTCTAAAATATTTAAAAATAACGTTAAATTAAGAAACGGATTAAAATAAATTAAATCATTAATCTTATACCAATAAATTAAATAAATCCGCAATGTAACTAAAGCAACAAAAAAGGTAATAATAAATAATCCATAAAAGAAATAAAACGAAATTAAAATTGCTTGATAAAGTTGAAAATAAAATTGTGTAAAACGACTAAGTAACCCTGTTATCGCAATATTTCAATAAATAGTATATGATAATCAAAAAATATTTGCTAATCATAATAAAATTACAATAACATTAACTTTTCAAATACTATCTCATTGCAAGATGATCCGTTTATAATGCTTAAAATCACTTAAAATTTGGATTAAAACAGCTAAGAAAAATAAAAAAGCTCCCGTTATTAAAACAATATAAGTTAAATTTAATGAGATACTAACAAATGCCCAATTTGTATAATGTGAAACAAAATAAGGTAAAAATAACGAGATTCCGAAATATAAAATAAACAAAATAAAATATATATTAAAAAATACTTGAAAATACTTTTTGAAATCTGTTCTCATTTTAATCACCCACATATATTTGCTTTTTATTTTGATTATATCCCTCGCTATATTTAATTAAAAACCCTATTGTGAACCAATAATTAAAGCAATTATAATTATCATCTTAATTATTAATAACATGTTCTGAATAATTATACCGTGAAAAGTTTTAAAATTAAAATTAAAATTTTATTTTTTAATGTAAACTGTAATATGAAGTGCAACAAATCAACTCAGAAAGGAGTTGATTTTTTAATGGAAAGAAAACATTATTTTATTTTGCGGTCCTTAGTAACTAAGTATGGAAAAGATAATGTTATTAATACTGTTAATAAGATAGTAACTAATAATGTAAAAGAAGATGAATAAATTATCCGCGTAATTTATTAGCGGTAATTTATTCAATATTGTTTATTTTGAGCGTAGCGAACACGCGAAGCGTGTCGCGCGAGCTAAATTTCTAGGAGGAATTAAGTTATGCCAGTATGGTTAACATGAATATTTAGTATTGTTATTATTTTAGGAATTCTTGCTTGAATTGGTTTATCAATTTATCAAAAAATTCGTCAAATTCAAGGAAAGAAAAAAGATAAAAAACAAATTAAAAATAAGGAGGATAAAGAATAATGTTAGGTATGTATTTAACAACAGCTATTAATTTTCTAGCTGCAGATACTCCTACTATTTCAGGTGGAATGGATTCTATTTGAACTGGATTGGGTAATGCGATGATGAAAGTTAAAGACGCTGTTTATGCTGTGTTACCACAATTAATGACCTTTTTAGGTGATGCGTGAATTATTTTGATTCCGTTTGGAATTTGAGTAATTATTAAAATATTAAACTTTTTCCGTGTTATGGTTAAAGGATTTTAATATTTATTATAATCGATCATATATCTTAGCTATGGCACACTAGCTTTTATGTGAATTGAATAAATAATTTTGTTGTTTATTTTTGCACTATACACTGTCTACAAATTTATTTTTAAATAAATTTAATTATTTTGGTTATTATTGATAATGTTAACAAGATGAAAAATCCTGTTGTGGAAATAAATATGACTATATCGCCAATAGTAGTTACATTTATATTGTTTATTGTTCATAATATTGAGTCTATTATGAAAAATATTTTTTTAGTAGGATTTAATAGAAATAAGAATATTTCTATTAAAGGTCATAATAATAACAGTTTTGAACCAAAAATTTTTATAATATTTTTTATAAATACACCTATTTTCTTTTAAAAACTTGTAGGCAGTATATAGTGTAAAAATATCAACTTAATTATAAACATATAATTTTATATTTTAATAGCTATTAGTTAAAACTAAGTAGTATTTTTCAGTGTGCCAATTTGTATTTTTGTTTTTTATTACATTGTTTATTAACATTGTTTATTTAACAATACTAAGTTACATTAATACAACATTGGTTATTACAGTAAATGTTAAGGAGTATTTATATGAAAAAAATTATAGATAGTATCGAACAAGTAATTTCATTTTGTGGTCAAGATTTTGCAAAGTGGCCTAATAATATGGCACCTGATGTTTTAAAAGCAACTTATGAAATGTTAAAAGAATATCAAGAACGATTAAATCATCATGAAGTGGATGAAATATTTTCTGAAAGTGATCGTGAACAAATTTTAGAAAAAGTAAAAAGTTTTTATGAAAATAAACTTGATGAAAAAGATAATCATATAACTTTTTTAGAAAATACTATATCAAGTGAAATTGTATTAAGAGATGAATTAATTGAAAAATTAAAACAAAATCAATTAAAGAAAAGTGATTTTGTATATATTCAAGGGAAATCATTAATTATTGGAACAGAAGGTGCTTATGTTATAAAATCTGAATTCAAAGAAAAAATAGAAAGTTTAGAGGATTAAACATGGATAAAATAAATGATATTGAAAAATGTATGACACCAGGTGGAAATGTAAAAGAAATTGAAATTAATTCCAAATGTTTACATCATACACGAATTATTACAAAGGATTATCAAAAGAAACAAATTTTAGATCGATGTGCTAATTGCAATCATCGTAATGGAATATGAACACCTAGTTCAGTAGGATGAGAATCACTTTGTCAATTAATGATGTGGCAACCGGAGGAATAATTATGCAAGATTTATTAGATGTAATTAAAATGAAGATTAAGACAATGCAAGCTACTTTAGTTCAGTTGAATGAATATGAAATTCATCATGAATCAATAAATATTATTCGAAAAGAAATGAGTTTTTATCAGCATGTTGCAGAACAGTTAGAAAGTAATATTACGCAATAGTTTATGCAATTTTTAAGCCCTTTATCATGAGTGGGCGGAAAAACTAAAGCCGATAAATTTATATCTTCTTTTTTTCCCAATAAAATAAAAAGATATGTAGAATTATTTGCTGGTTCAGCTGCGATTGGTTTACGTTTAATGTTTAATGACAAAGTAGATGAAGTAATATTAAATGATATTAATTCTGATTTAATGACTTTTTGAAATGATGTAAAAACGAATAATATTGTTAATAAATATCCTAAATTTAATTCTGTTGAAGAAGCTAAAAATATTTATAATTTACTACCTAAATTTGGTAAAAAAGGTTGAGAAACTTTGTTTCAAAATCGTTTAGGTTGAAGTGGTCGTGAAAATACTACTTTTTCAATTACACGTTATGAATTAAAATATTATGATTGTTTAGAACGTGTTAAATTATGTGAATATTTACTAAATAAATATAATGCAATTTTAGAAAATAAAAATTATTTTGAAATTATTAAAATTTATGATGATAAGAATACTGTTTTTTATTTAGATCCGCCTTATTATATTGCAAATATTTCTGCCATGTATAAACATTATAAATTTGATTATGAAGAATTATTATATTGTTTGAAAAATATAAAAGGAAAATTTATTTTAAGTTTAAATAATTGTGAATATATTAAAAATTTGTTTAGTAATTTTTTTCAAATTGAATGAGAAAAAATTTATGATATGAAACATAAAAATAAATTAATTGAATTAGGCCAAGAATTATTAATTATGAATTTTAAACCAAATATTTCTGAACAACTTAAACTTTTTAAGGAGTGTGATTAATTATGTTAGGAATTTGAATATTTTTTATTAAACGTAAATGTCAAATTTGTCATTCTATTTTGAATAAAAAATTTGTTGGTAGTTTGTATTTTAAGTTAAATGTTTGTTCTATGCAGTGTAACCGAAAGCGAGTTGATTTGAATAATGTATCAGAAACCAAGTTATAAAAGTGGTCCTAATCCGCCATTGTGTAAATATAATACTATAAAAGTTATTGATATAGAATGATTTATTGGTTATAACGGTTTTCAATCTTTTCGTAGAATAATTGAAAGTAAATGGTTTGCTGGTATTGATACTAGTAAAAATGAGTTATATATGTGAAAGTAAGGTGTTTTTATGAGTTTTTATAAGAAGAATATTAACGTAAAAAATTATTTTATTCGAAGAGAATTTATAGTTTTTCAGACTGATAAAGCTTCATTTATAAATTTGCCTAATCACAATAAACATATTGGTTTTTGATTGAATAATAAATTTATTTATTTTAGTGAAAAACATTCTGATCAAGTAGCTATTGGTTTAATTTATGATAATTCTTATCCTATTGTGAAATATAATGAAAATTTAAAACGTCATGTATGAAAATATTTAACCGGAACAGAATTAATCAATTTGTATAATCAATATAAACAAAATTATTTTATACAAATGAAAAAAGCATTATTCCCTGGTGAACCTCAAAAAGTAAAAACAAATAACAATAATAATTTAACAAATTGAAGCACTGAAAAAGAACAAGAATTAATTAATGATTTGAAAGATTTAAATTAAATGAGTTTATATGATTATTGAGTTCAATTTGTTAGTTATATTTTTGGTTCAAATGCTCCCGAAGTTTTATATGTTATATCGTTTGTATTATTTATAGTCTTATTTTTTGGTATGTTTTTTAAAATCATTCAAAAAATGTGAAGCTTTTAAATTATGGCAAAAGATTGAGAAAAATTAAAAGAGTTTTTTATTCATGTATTTTTATTTATTGATAAATCTAACGTTGAAAGTATTACAACTTGGAATTTAACTCAAAATGAATATTTAACTCTTATGATTGGCATTTGAATTGTTATTTTATTTTTAACTTGGTTTTTATTGTGGATGGTTTTCAAAATAGTTAGTTGTTTTAAATAATGAAAAAGTTTATATTTTTTCTAAAAAATTATTGTTATATTAGCGGTTCAATGCTTTTGTTTAGTTTAGTTGATTTATTATTTTGAATTATTTCGTTAAATTATACCGGCTTAGTTTTTTGATTATTATTTGCTTTGCAATGTGTTTATTTTCTTTGGTGATTATGAAAAAATATTTTTTATCAGTTAAATGCTTTTCGTTTAGTAAATTTTGTTTGAGATAACCCTTTGTCAGTTATTATTGGTAAATTAGGAACAGGGAAAACATTACTTTTAACTTATTTGTCAGAAACAATAAAATTATTAACAGATAAGATTTATAGTAATTATCCATTAGAAGATGATAAAGTTAAAGTTTTAACATTTAAAAATTTAGACTTTACTGATCGAACAAAACCAGTTCCTCCAGATGACAGTTTAATTTTGTTTGATGAAAGTTTTTTATATATTGACGGAACTAGTCCGCATGACGAAAAAGTAACTCATCGTGGTAAAATTCCTTGAATAGTCTTGGCAAGACATTTTGGGCATCGTGCTTTGTTTACGGCTCAGCGTGAAGGAATGCTTTGAAACAATATTCGTCAATTAGCTAGTGGAATTATTATTCCTATTTCATTAAAAAAACCAATTGTTAAAAAAGGATTTAATTTTTTTAATAGATTCTTTATTATGCGAATTGGTATTTTTCAAGATATTACTGATTATGAAATTTGAAAAACCGAGTCTGTCAAACGTACAGCCGAAGGTAAACGTGCAAAACATAGATCTGATGTTGGATTAGGAATTCGGTTTTTTAAAATAATTATCCCATTAGAAATCGCCCAAAAGTATGAAAGTAAATGATTATCATTTGTTCGTGAACTAAAAAATGATGATGTGCCTGTTACTAAAGAGTACTATTGAACACAACTTAAAGATTTAACAATAAAAGAACGTTTAGAATTATTATACATTGATATTTTAAAGAAAAATTTAAAACCTAAAAAAGAAAAAGGAAGTGGTAAAGATGATTAATTTATTTGCTGAGAATAATAGTAATTGAGACAAAATTTTTAGTTTTATTTTTGATGTATTTTTGTTTATTTTTGATGTGATTTGAAATACTAAATTGCCAATGACAAATACAACGATTGCATATTTTATAATCTTTTTTATGGTTATTAAATTATCAATTTATGCTATTCATGGTACATCAACACAATATAATGAATTAGGTTCAACTGTTCAAAATAGTACATCAAAATTATATTCTGCAACAGCTCGTGGAGTTTCAGATACCAAACAAGGTATACAAAAACATGTTAAAGAACGTAAACAATTTAAAATTAATCGTAATAAACAACAATTATCAAGTTTAGCTAAACAAGCAAAAACGAGAGAACAAGCATATAGAAGGATACATAAATAATGATTAGATTAGTTTTATTAGTTGCAGCAATCGCTATTTTTGGTACAGGTTTTATAACAGTTATTATAAATCAATTAACATCAGCAAAAAATATTATTATGGATTTATACAATTCAGATACCTGGTTACTTTCGCTGTTTGGCAAAATGGCAATTTTATTTTCTCACCCGTTAATGCTTACGATTTCAAGTTTATATATTCTTGCCTTTATTTGTTTCAAAAACATTGTATAGTTAGGAGTTGTATTTATGAAAAATAAAATTTTAAAATTTTTAAAAGACAAATGATGAAAAATATTATTATATTTTTTAATATTTAGTTTGGGAATGTTTGTACCTTTTCTTTATATTGATATTAAAGAATTTCAATTGTTTTTAAATAAATTTGGTTTAGTTTCTTCAATTATGTGTATTGGATATATAATTTTTTGAATTTTAACAGCTGCGGGAATTATTGACTTAATATTATGAATTAAGAAAAAAATTAATAAAAATATAACTAAAGTAGGTAAAGAATAATGCGTAAGTCATTTTCTTTATTTGCAGTTGGTATTTTAGGCATTTTAAGTTTAGTAATTCCTTTTATTACTTTAACCGCGTTTAAACCTTTAAATCAACAAAGCTATAATGTGAAGCAACAAGCGACAGGTATTAATGAAACAGATTTTATTAATACAATGTTTTTACGAAGTAGTTTTTTTGAGAACTGGTCGGAAACAAATTATTTTATTAACCCAACATTAAAAACATCGCAGTTATTAACTTACAATGATAAATGATATTTAGATTTTTTAAAAGATAGTTATTCTACCGGAATTTCATTTGATAAGCCTAGTGATGAGTTCATGGATTTATATAAAAATTGAGATACTTATGCTAAACAATATAACATTGATAAGTTTTATGATGTTGATAAAAAGCAATTTTTAAAAGAATTAACTAATTTTTCTTATTCTTTTGCAAAATATTTTAATACTGTGGAAGTTATTAATAAATTAGAAAAAAGTGTTGATAATTTACAATTAGTTAATTTAAAGTTTCAAAATTGAAAATTAGTTGATGTTAATTCTAAAGAAAAGTTAAAAAATGAATTATCAAATCTTAGTGATAAATGATATACAGTAATTTGAAAACCAAAAAATACTTATTTTATTGCAAAATTTAATTCAAAATGAGATGTTTTAACCCCAGGTGGTAATATATCTTTTCAAAATTATTATATTAATTTTGAATATATTAAATCTCTTTATCGTTTTGATAATAATACTAATGAACCTGAATTACCTGAAATTGATAATAGCGGTAATCCTATTTTTTGAACTAATAATGAATATCAAAATACTCGTTCTTTTTTATTAAAATATATTAATGCTATTGTTCAAGAAAATATTCGAATACAACAAGGGGGTAACCCAGACTATAATGATCCAAATTTGGGAAGTCAAAGAATAATTTTTGATTTTGAAATTATTAATAATTTAGATAGGTCTAATATTAGTACTATTTTAACTAAAAAATCAATTTACAGAATGATTTTAACGATTGATGAAAATAAAAATATTATTGCTGGTAGTTTAGAACTCACACATCTTAAGCAATATTGAAATGGTAGTGATTATAATAATTATAGGTATACTGATGATTTAGGTTTTTTGTTTTCTTTTATAAAAGAAAAAGAAAATATATTTAATTTTAATGCTGAAACTTATAATTATTACCAGGGTAATACTCCTAATACTGGTAAAGAGGTTTTTGAACAGATGAAAGGTCAAATTGATATTAATAGATTTTTAAAAGCATTTTTTGCACACGCTTTGGTGCCTGTATTTCAAAATCGTAGTAATTTTATTGAAAGTGGTTATATTGATAATTTACAATATAATACTGTTTTAATTAACTTTTTTGGTTTAAAATTAATTAATTTTAAAGATGTTTTAATTGATGAAAATAATACTAATAAAAGTCAATTTGACAAATTACTAAATAGTATGTTTACGGTTTCTCAAAATTTTTATAAAGATTATTTACGAACAATTTTTGATTTAGAAAATAATACTTATGTGCAGGGATATAATAAAAAATATGGTTTATTAGCTAATAATGGTTTTAAAATTTATCCACGTTACTTTTATTTTTCTGATAATTATAAACAGTTAGATATTAAATTGTATTCAGCATTTAAAAATCGTTTTTATAATACAAATTATGGTAATGTATTTAACTATGATTTTTCAGTTGCAAATGATTATAATATTAATCAAAATGAAGGCTATGTTTTTGAAGGTGCATTAAAAGATAAATATGGTTTAAAATATAAAAAAATTGAAGAACAAAAAATCGGTTATAATGTATTTGAATTACAAGCCCAAAAAGAAAATGATATGTATCGATATTATGATTTTAATTTTGGTATTTATAATTGACAAGAAATAAATAATGGTGGATTATTCCCCGATGGTCAATGGTGACAAGCACAATATGAAAGTTGTAGTTGATATAATTTAGCATGTCATATTCGTAATGCAGCAATTTGAATTGTTAATAATATTCCTGGTGTGAAACAAGTTAATGAATTAGCAAGTGGAGTTGGAAAAATTTTTCAAACAATATATAGTTTTTTTAGTCAAACATTTGAGGTATGAAAATTTAGTCCAGCATTATATAACACAATAACAAATATATTCCTATTAATTATATTTATGAAATTTGTTCGATTAATATAAAAAGGACTTGTTAGTCCTTTTATGCTTTTCAATCAATAATTTTACCTGTTTTATTATCAATTTCAGGTAATTCAGGTTCATTAGTATTATTATCAAAACGATAAAGAGATTTAATATATTCAAAATTAATATAATAATTTTGAAAAGATATATTACCACCTGGGGTTAAAACATCTCATTTTGAATTAAATTTTGCAATAAAATAAGTATTTTTTGGTTTTCAAATTACTGTATATCATTTATCACTAAGATTTGATAATTCATTTTTTAACTTTTCTTTAGAATTAACATCAACTAATTTTCATTTACTATTTTCTGGTGGTTGTTGTGGAATTCAAGGTTCATCAGGTTTATTATTCCCTACATTTTTATTATTTGGGTTTTCACAGCTAATTAAACTTGCTGCACTTGTTGTTGTTAATCCAATTACTCCTAAAATACTTAGTAATTTTTTAATTTTCAACTTATTCCTTCCTTTATTAAAATATGTAATAATTATAACAAAAAAATTTAGAAAGGTATTTAATAATGAATTATAAGCATTTCAGTGTTGATGAACGTGTTATATTAAGTCAGTTATTAGTATCAAAATTGTTTCAAAAGAAAAATGGTAAACCAAATTTAGCTAAAATAGCAAAAGTAATGAATAAACATCGAAGTACTATTTCACGGGAAATTAGTCGGTTTTGTAGTGTGAAATATTATAATGCTATTGAAGAACATAAAAAGTATCTTAAAAAACGTAAAAAGTGCATTAAACATATTATATTTTCATTTAACGCTTTGAATTTTTTAAATGAAAAATATAATTATAAACATTGATCGCCTCAACAGATTTGTTATGAGTATAAAAAAATATATAAAATTAAATTTCCTATTTGCTTTAAAACGTTATATAAATATATTTATAATGGTATTTTTAGTTTGTGTAAAACGAAATTATATTTTAAAGGTAAAAAATATAAAACTAAAAATAACATAGATAAGCGTGGTCAATTAAATAATTTTAAAACATTTTTAGAATCTAAGCATGATAAGAATGAATTTGGTTGATTTGAAATGGACACGATTGTTGGTAAAGATTTTAAATCAGCTTGTTTGGTATTAACTGAACAATTAACTAAATTTTCAATTTGTAAAAAACTTAGATCAAAAACAGCAGGTGAAGTTTTAAAAACAGTTAAAAATATATTTAAAACAGATATTTTAAAAAAGTTAGTTAAAGGGATTATTACGGATAATGGCAAAGAATTTAGTGAATGAAAAGAAATAGAAAAAATAATTAAATCAAACGTGTATTTTTGTGATCCAGGAACACCAACTCAAAAACCATTGGTAGAACGAATTAACCGGGATTTAAGGCATTGATTTCCTAAAGGTGTTGATTTAGATGCTTATTCTCAGCAATATTACGATGAAATAGTTAATATAATTAATGAACGTCCAAGACAGTGTTTAAATTGGAATTCAGCTAAAAGTTTGTTTGTAAATATTATTCAAAAAAACTTAGAATATATTTAAATTAAAATTTTTTTAATTTCTTTATTTAAATATTCATAATAAATAGGTTGCATATGAGGAGAAGTTAAACATTTAATTAATATTTGTTTTCTATAAACTGTATTTATTTTTGAACAAATTATTATTTTATATTGTGAAATTCTATCTTTTTTTAATTTAATAATTTCATTTTCTTTTCTATCTAATCTAGCATAACATTTTTTATTTAATTCAGTTTCTGGTTTTGATGGGATTTCAATGTAATTTTTTTCATCTTTGTTAGGAATTTGTGTAGTTAATCTTATAAGGTGGTAATAATAACCATCAAAAAATAAAGGTATATATAAAGATTTTTTAGGTTCATTTGTAATATAATCAACAGATGTGTCATAATTATCAATAAAAACAGAAACTAAATTACCATTATAATCCATTTTTTTGTTTTCCTGATATTTTATATATTTTTTGTATATGATCATATTCTTCATCTGTTTTTGAAATTCCTATTTCATAACTAAAATCAAAAAATTCATTTTTTTTATTTTCTGAAACAGCTTTATTTCAAGCTAGTTCTCATGATTTCATTTTTTTATGCGAATCGTTACTTAATTCTTTAGTTGTTTTAAAACTTAATATTCATTCTGTTGCTTTATATAATAATTTTTTTTCTTTGTCAGAAAAATATTTTCAGTTAAAATAATCTTTAAAATAAGTAGGCGATGTACTTTTAAAACTAAATAGTGTTTTTAATGGATCATTTTCATTTTCTTTGTTTAATTTTTTATATGTAAAATAAGAAAAAGTTCCATTATTTTCGTCAATATATTTCATAAAACTATAAGGAACTGGTCCATTTTCTCATGCTGTAAAATCTAATAAAAAAAAGTGATTTGAAAATTCTTTAGCTGCTGTTCATTCTAAAAATGAAAGAAATTTGAAAATATGCATTTTATAAATTTGTTTATTTTTTTCAAATGCAGCATTTAATAAAAATAAAATTGCCATTTCAATTTTATTAGCTTCTATTGGTGAAATTTCTAAATATTTAGAAAATTTTGTTGAATTCATATATTTATCACCTCACTAATTTGTTTAATTATATCATATTTAATAACAAAAAAATCTTGTGGATTTAGAAGTTTTTTATTATTTAAGATTTTGGTTTTATTTGTAATTTTATTTTTTTAGTTATTATTTTATGTTATTATTTAATTAATAGATTTGTTGCACTTGCATTTACAATTTACATTTTTAAATTATATATTTTATTATTTTTTCTTGTTTTCTTGCAATCTCCAAAATGTGTGTGGTATACTACACAATCCATAAATTTTTTATTCCTTTCTAATTAAAATTCATTTTAATTATATATTTTTATATAAAATATGCTATCATTTAATTAATAGATTTGTTGCACTTGCATTTACAATTTACATAACATATAATTAAAAAGAAAATAGTCTATATTTTTTACTAACCTCTTACTTAATTAACAACGATGAAAGAAAAAAGGAGGAAACTATATGCACCAAAAAAATAACATCTTTTTTATTAAAAAAAAATGAAATATTTATTTTTTTGCAATTCCGTTATTCGTAATTTCTCTTATTAGTTTAGGAGTTCTAATTGCAACAGGATGATATCAAATTGATTACCAAATTGCTGCTGAACTTGCAAAACCTTTATCAAATGAATTTGTTAAATATTGAGTACGTTTTTATGATCAATTAGGAAATACTGAAATATTCATTGTAATTATCATTTATTTAGCAATTTTGTTAGAAACATGGTTTTTACTTAAAATAAAACAAAAAAAGCAAAAATTTGTAAAAAATTATTGGCTTACTCTAGGTTATTATTTTCTAGCCATAGGAGCATGGCTTATTGGTAATATTGTTAATTTATCTTTAATTCCAAGTCTTGACGAGGGATTTGGTCCTGGAATTGACTATCTTTTATTTGATAATTATAAGTATAAGTTAACAAGTTCTATTTTAGTTTTTCTTTATCAATCAATCTTATTAGGAATTGGCCTTTATTATGTTCGCTATCGGTTAGTTAAAACCAACCGTTTGTTAACAGAACAAACATGGTTAAAAGCAACTAAAGGATTAAGTTTTTTAATTAGTACATATATTATTATTGTGATTTTAAAAGGAGCAACACATCGAATTTATTATTATAATGCTATTTTTGGTGATTTAATTAATGCTCATCCTGAATTCTTAGATGCCTATCTTAAATCAGGTTTTCATTTTGGATATAACTTAAATAATGGTTATCTTAATAATATTCCCTGAGAATGGCAATATCCTTGGTGAAAACCACCAATTGGTTTATTTAGTAATGTTAATATGCCAACATTTAAAACCCCATGAGAGTATGCTTTTCCAAGTGGTCATATTAATGCTACATATTGTACTGGTTCAATTATTCTTTTATTTTTAAAAAACAAACAAAACACTAAAATTAACTGAAAAATAAAACTTTGTTTTATTATTTGATTAATTCATGTTTTAACAATGAATTTTGCTCTTGTAATTGAACGCTTTCACTGAATTTCTGACACTGCATTTACCTTTATTTTTTCAAGTGCCATGATTTTAGTTGTTCATTTTAGTGTTAATAAAATTTTTGCAAAACGCTTAATTTAAAGATATTTTAATATGAAAAGGTTTAGGTGTTATCAAACACCTAAACCTTTTTTATCGTGAATAATTAAATTTTAAGTAGTAATAAAATTATCTTATGAATTAATTAAATGATAAGTATCTTCACAAATCATTACTTCTTCATTTGTTCGCATCGCATAAATAAGAACATCTGATTTTGATGTTGAAATTAGATTTTCTGTGTCATATGAACTTTGATTTGCTGAAGGAGATAATTCTAAGTTCAATAAAGTAACTTCATTAACGACTAATTGGCGCATTTCATCAGAATTTTCACCAATCCCAGCGGTAAAAACAATTGCATCTGGTTTTATTTTTAAATCATTAGCATAACTAACAATATATTTTGCAATTCTTTTTGCACTCATTAGCAACGCTAATTTACTACGTTGATTATCCTTGCTACTTTTAAAAACATCACGTAAATCAGATGATACTCCCGAAATTCCTAATAAACCAGATTCTTTATTTAAAGTATTAGTTATTTCATCTAATGTTGTTCCAATTTGATTTGCAATAAATTGGTGAATTGAGGGGTCAATATCACCACTTCGTGTTCCCATAATTAATCCTTCTAATGGCGTTAAGCCCATTGAAGTATTAAAACTTTTTCCATTTTTAACTGCACAAATTGAAGCACCATTGCCTAAATGACAAATAATTGCATTAAGTTCAGTTGCTGGTTTTTGTAAAACTTCAGCTAATCGTTTTGTAATATAACGATAAGAAATGCCATGAAAACCATAACGGCGAACTTGATAATTACTATATCATTCATAAGGAACTGAATATAAATAATTTTCCTCAGGAATTGTTGTATGGAATGAAGTATCAAATACTGCAACATTTGGTACATCAACAATCTTACGAAAAGCTTCAATTGCGGCAATTGAAGGCGGATTATGCAGCGGAGCTAATGTTACCATTCGTTTAATTTCGGCAAATACTTCATCGTTAATAACTATTGATTGTGTAAACTTTTCACCACCATGCACAATTCGATGGCCAATTCCTTGAATATCAGCAAAATCTTGAATAATATGATGTTCTTTTAATTTAGCGATTAAAACCTTTGCTGCTGCTTTATGATCTGGAAAATCTTCTTTTGTTTGAAACTCCTGACCATTAAATTTAAGGGTAAAAATTCCATCAATGTTAATTCGTTCAGCAAGTCCTTTACAAATTACTTCATAATTTTTTGCTGAATTAACTTTATATAATTGAAATTTCATCGAGCTACTACCAGCATTTATTACTAAAATCATTTTTCTTTTTTTCCTTTCTAATCATTTGATTTATGTATACATAAATACGCTGTTACTAAAACAGTATTGTAAATATCATTAATAGTGGCACCACGTGATAAATCATTAACTGGGCGGTCTAATCCAATCACAATTGGACCAATTGCTTCAAATCCTCCCAATCGTTGTGCAATTTTATATCCGATGTTTCCCGCATCTAAATTTGGAAAAACAAAAATATCAACAGGAGCTTTTAAAGATGATGATGGTGCTTTTTTATTACGAATAGTATCATCTCATGCGGCATCAAATTGAAATTCACCATCAACATAACAATTTTTTAAATTCTTTGCTCGTACAAGGTCATAAGCAGTACGAACTTTATCAACAGAAGCCCCACGTCCTGAACCTTTTGTTGAAAATGATAATAAAGCCATGTTTGGATTTTGAAAGGCAAAAACTTGACTAGCCTCATATCCTAAATAAGCAATATCTGCTAATTCCTCGGCCGTTGGATCAATATTTAAAGCACAATCAGTAAAAATATAGCGCTCAGTATTACGAACCATTAAAAAAAATGATGAAACTAATTTTACATTTGGTTTTGCTTTAATAATTCGTAACGCTGGACCAATGATATCTTTTGTATCATAAGTAATCCCCCCAACCATTCCATCAGCTAATCCTTTTTTAACTCATAAAATTGCCAAATAATTGCATTCACGAACTAACTGTTTAGCTTCTGATAATGAAACTTTTCCTTTACGTAATTCAACTAAATATTCTGCTAATTCTATTTCATTTTGTTCTTCTGCAACAAGGACTTCACTTTGTAATTCGTCAATTGTTGAAGGAACTTCTGCTCGTGTTGCAAAAACAAGAATTGGCGTAATATTTGTGCCAATTAATTGTTTAGCTACTGTTTGAATTCGTTCAGAATTTCCTTCTGGAAAAATAATTTTTATTTTTTGAGAAAAGGTATTAATTTTTTCAAGTATGTTTTCTAATATGTTCATTTTTTATTCCTTTCTGCTATTAATCATTACCAAATAATTATATTACTTTTTTTAAAGTTTTTAGAAAAAGTAATAAATTAATTATAATTAATTAAAAATTTTCCTATTTTAATTGTTGAAGTTTTGTCACATCAAGTTCAGTGTTTCATGTTCCATCATAGTGAACAGCACTGCCAAGATGAATTGCATCACAATAATGACTAACTTCCTGATAATTAGTCAAATTAATACCACTACCCCCTTGAATTTGAACGCCATAATTTCGAAGGTTTTGTAAAGTTACTAAATTTTCCATAATTGGAGTTATCCCACCTTGTGTTAAAATTGTGCTAACTCCTAACTGTGCTAATTGTTGAATAGCAGTAACTTTATCTTTAATCAAATCAAAAGCCCGGTGAAAAGTAACTGCTAGTGGATATGCTAAGGTAATTAATTCTTGCATCCGTAATAAATCAATTTGGTGATTAGGTGTTAAAATGCCAACAACAATTCCTTCTGCCTTTGTTGTTTTAATATAAGCAATATCTTTTTTAAGTTGAAAATATTCATCAGAAGGACAATAAAAATCAGTGTCACGATGACGAACCATTACCCGAATGGGAACTTTAATTTGCTCAGTACATTCCCTAATAACTGCATAGGGTGGTGTAAACCCTCCCTGTGATAAGTTAGTACATAATTCAATTCGGTCAATATTCCCAGCTTGTTCAATAATTTGGCATTCTTGATAGTTTCTTGCAATAACTTCAATAAACATTTATTCTTGCTCCCCACTAATAAACTTAATACGGTTAATAATCCCATTAATTTTATTATTATATGTTCCTAACTTAATATTTAATAATAATACATTATTAACTTTTAATAAATTAGCATAATCCTTATAGATACCAGCAAAAGCAGTAATACTAATTTCGCCACTTTCATCATAACAATCTAAAAATGCCATTTTATTATTGTTTTTATCAGTAATTATTTTTAATCGCTTCACTAGAATTAAAACATTTGTTGATCCTAAACTTAAACGTAAATTACTAATTAATGTTGTTTTATCTTGATATCCTGCTTTTTCACGAATATATTTTAACGGATGATTTGATAAATAAAACCCTAAAAATTCATATTCTTTTTCTAAACAAATAACTTCATCGTTTGGTTCAATTACTAATTCTGGTTTTTCAGCTAATGAAAAATCAACAACTAAATTTTCATTCTCTTCTTGAGTTTTAATTAACTCAATGTAAGTAAGAATCCGTTGATAATTATTAAACAAAGTAATCCGGTTCAACTTAAAAACATCTAATGCTCCGGAAAAACATAATGCTTCATAAGTTTTTCGATTTAAACCTTTTTTATACAGGCGAATAAACAAATCGTATAAATCCGTAAACATTCCATTAGTTTGATACTCTTGGGCAATTTTATTAAAAAAAGCGAAACCAATTTGTTTAATAATTAATAATGGAACACAAATTTGATTATCAATAGTATGATATTGTCGATATGGAGCATTAATATTTGGTGGGACAATTGTTAAATGATTCTTTTTTGCTAAAGCAATATAATCATTTGTTTTATGTTCATCACCAATAACATGTGTTAATAAACTAGCTAAAAACTGGGAAGGATAATTTGCTTTTAAATAGGCCATTTGATAACCTAATAATGAATATGCAACTGCATGGCTCCGATTAAACCCATAGGCAGCAAATTTATAAATTAATTCTCAAATTTCTTGTGCTATTTTTTCAACATAATGATTTTTAACTGCTTCTTCAATAAATTCAGTTTTCATTTGACTCATAATTGATGCATCTTTTTTTCCCATTGCACGACGAAGCACATCAGCTTTAGCTAATGAAAAATTAGCAACTTTTTGAGCAATTAACATAACTTGCTCTTGATAAACAATAATGCCATAAGTTGGTGCTAAAATTTCAGCTAACCGTTCATCAATATAAGTAACTTTTGCTAAATTTTTTTTCCGTTTAATAAACAAGGGAATGTTATCTTGGGGACCAGGACGATATAACGAAGAAGTTGCAACAATATCCTCTAATTGGTCCGGAACCATATCAACTAAAACTTTCGTCATCCCTGGTGATTCTAATTGAAAAATCCCTTTTGTATCTCCTTGAGCTAATAATTGATAAGTTTTTTGATCATTTAATGGTAAAGTGTTAACATCTAATTTTACTTTTGTTTCTTGGTAAATATTATCAATCACATCATGTAAAATTGTTAAATTTCGTAATCCTAATAAATCCATTTTTAAAATTCCCAATTCTTCTAAATAATTCATTGAATATTGCGTTTGATAAATTCCATTATAGCCTTCTTTAACTGGGATAATTGTTTGTAACCGTTGTTGCGTTAAAACAACACCAGCCGCATGGGTTCCTGTTTGGCGTGGTAAACCAATAATTTTTTTTAAATGTAAAAATACTTGGGGGTATTTTTTTTGATAAATTTCAAAAAGAGGATTTGAATTAATTGCTTCTTCATAATGATAATTATATTCTAATGGAACTGCTTTGCTCATCTTGTCTGCTTCTTCAATTGCAATATCAAAAATTCGGCAAATATCTCGAATTGCCATTTTCATTCCAATCGTTTGAAAAGTGATAATATGTGCAACATGTTCACTCCCATATTTTTCAAATAAATATTCAACAACCATTTCTCGTTTATCATCTTCAAAATCAATATCAATATCTGGTAAACTTTTTCGCTCTGGATTTAAAAAGCGTTCAAACAGTAAATTATAGGTAATTGGATCAATTGTCGTAATATCTAATAAGTAACTAACTAAACTACCAGCAGCACTGCCTCGACCAGGCCCAACAAAAATATTTTGTTGTTTTGCATAACGAACATAATCTCATACAATTAAAAAATAATCATTAAAACCCATTTTATTAATCACTGTTAATTCATAATTTAACCGCTCAAGATATGTTGTTTTAGAACTACTAATTCTTTTTTGTTTTAAAGCTGTTTGACAAATTTCTTGTAAAAACTGTTGTGCTGTTTGACCTTCTGGGGTTGGATAACGTAATAAATTATCAAAAATAGTCCCTTTGTGTAAAGGAAAAACATTAATTCCAGTAATAAATGTTTTAATATTGTCAAAATATTGTTGATAATGGGGTGGTGGTGATACTCAACCATATAAATCTTTCATTTTACTTTCTTTAAATAAAGTTTGTGTTTTAATTGTATCAACAACTTTATAAGCAATAAAATCTTCACTTGTAAAATATTGTACTTTATTATTTCAAATAATTTGTTCACTTGCAAGTAATGTTTGCAGTGACTCTAACAATGATAGATTGCCATTATTAATACCTAGATATAAATCTGTTTCAACTTTTAAAAGGTTCTTTAGCGTTTGATATAATTCAGGCTGATAATCATCTGTTGTATAATTAATAATAATCTTAACATCTGTTGTTAAAAACTTGCTAATTTCATCTAATGTTACATTTTTTTTATGTTCAGTATTAATCATTACTAAAGATGAAATTTCAACTAAATTAAAATAACCCTTTTGATTACGGGCAAATAAATTCATATTATAAGGAATATCATTAAATCAAATAATAACATTTAAGCCAATAATTGGTTTAATTTTATTTTTTTGACAAAGTTGGTGAAATTCATAAACCCCAAACATATTATTATCACAAATTGCCAATGATGATAAACCCGTTGTCATAGCATAAGTAAAATATTTATCAAAAGTAATTAAAGATGATAATAAACTATAACTTGTTCGAACATTTAAATGGGGAATTGTCATTGTTGCTACCTCACTCTCCTTTCATTTTAACGAAAAAGAAAATAAAAACCACACTTGTGGCCTAATTTTATAATTTAATTGCAATAATAATAATCATAATAACAATTAAAAGTGCTAAGATCCCAAAAACTAAATAACGTCATAAACGGGCTTTTTTCTTTGGAACCATTTCTTTTAATAATTCTTTTTCTAAATCAATTGCATTTTCATTATAAAAAGAATTTTGTTCTTTGTTCATATTTATTACTTTAATATCTTCATCTTTAACATCACGAATAATTGAAAATTCTTCATCAATTAAAATTGTTTCTTCTAATAAATTTGTTCGTGATTGTTCTGCTTTTTGTAATTCAGATTCATTAACTAATTGTTTTGTTACTTCTTTCTTTTTTTGAAAAAAACTAGTTTTCTTCTTCATAAATCACATCCTTACCAACGACATATGTTTTTATATTTTTTTTAATTATAACATCAATAATTTCTGCTCACATTAAATTTTTTTCTTGAAATTCTGCTTGTTTTATCCGTGGTTTTGTAACCGGATTCTTTGGAACAAATAAACTACAACAATCTTCAAATGGTAAAATTGATGTCTGATAAGTATCAATTTGTTTTGCAATATCAATGATTTCATTTTTATCAAAACATAATACTGGTCGCAAAATTGGCAATGTAGAAACAGCATTGATCGTATTAATACTTTCAATTGTTTGCGAAGCAACTTGCCCCAATGATTCTCCAGTAATAATTGCCTGACATTTTAATTCTTTGGCTAATAAATTAGCGATCCGATAAAACATTCGTCGCATAATAATAATTCGATAACTAGCATCAGGAATATGCATTAATTCATGTTGTAACATTGAAAAATTAACCACATGCAAGCGCTGCTGATTTTGACCAGCATAATAATTTAATTTTTGAACTAAAGTTTTAACCTTTTGTAATGCTTCTTCAGTCGTATGTGGTGGTGTTGCAAAATGTAAATATTCAACATTCATGCCCCGTTTCATTGTTAAAAAAGACGCAACTGGTGAATCAATTCCCCCCGATAGCATTACTAATCCTTGACCAGATATTCCAACTGGTAAACCACCAATTGTTTTAATTTTATTAACAAAAACATATGTAAATGTTCGTCGTACTTCAACATCAATTTGTAAAACTGGTTGATGAACATCAACCTTAACCTTTGTTTGTTGTAATATTTTTGGTGCTAATTGTTGTTTAATTTCTGTCGATGTAAGTGGAAAAGTCTTATCATTTCGGCGCACTTCTAATTTAAAAGTTGCTGGTTGATAATAATTTACAATATTAATTGCACAATTAGCAATTTCTGATAAATCACAACTAACCTTTTTGGCTAATGATAAAGATGATGAACCAAAAACATTTTTAACAATGTTAACAATTTCTATACTAACTGTTGCATCTAATAATTCAATAAATAAACGATCAAATTCTTTTTTAAGTTGATATTGATTTTCATAGGCTACTAATTTTGTTTTAATATTATTAACTAAAACTCTTGTAAAATTATTACGGTTTTTCCCTTTTGTTGTTAATTCCCCATAACGAATTAATATTACATCAAAATTCATTTTATACTCCATTTCCTATATTTTTCCTTGTTCTTCATGAATAATTTTTAACGCTAAAAATAATGAGCCATCATAATCGCCATCGCGATAAGCAATCTGAGCATTACGTAATTGGTCATCAACATCATCATTTGTTAAAATAAATTTTTGTGCATAAACTAATGTTTCTTGTGATAATAAATCTAATAAAATATTATTTTTAATTTTCTCAAACAATTTTAAAACTTCTGTTTTTAACCGATTTAGTTTACCTGTTACTTCATCAACTTCACTAGGATTATTAACATCAAATGATATTCGTTTAATTTTTTCTAATGATTGGCGATAATCACTAATTGCTTTTTCATATTTTGTTAATAATTTTTTATATTGTAATTGATTTAAGCGAACTTCAGCTTGTAATAAAACAACTTCTAATAAATGAATTGTTTTACGAATTTCAGTTTCTGCAAAATTACGTTTTTCAATAATCTTAACAACATTTTCTAATGCTTCTTGAGTTACAACAGCATTTTCTAATAAACGCACTAATTCTTGATTAAAATTAACATAATCACGACCATTACGATTAATTTCTAATACTAAGCGGTTAGTATCATGCGTTAAATCCTTTGTTTTTCCCATTGCTTCACGATAAATACCTTCTTCATGCGCCGTTAATGTTGATGAACTACGCAATGCTTCAATTTGTCGAGAAATCGCATTAAAACTCCGTTCAATTTTATTAATATAATCCATCATAACTTGATAATACTTTTTAAAGCATGAAATAATTGCTTTTTGGTGCTCAATACTTTGATCAAAATCACTAATTTGATTAATAATCTCAATTGTTTTCTTAGTTGCTTTTTTATATTGCAAGTTATCAATATATTTAGAAATTAAAATTTTAGTTTCATCAATATTTTGAGTTAATTCATCAAAACTATACTTTAATAAATCACGGCTACTTTCATCTTTATTAAAAAGAACATATTTATCTTTTAATAAAGAAAGCTTGTTTGGAACTACTTTCGTTAATAAAGTTTTAATTTGTGGAATGTTATCTAAAATCTCAACAAAAATAGTTAACGAAGTAGTAATATTTGATAAAATTTGTTCTGTTTTAACAAAATCACCCGCTGTTAAATAATCCTCAAATTCATCAAACATACTTTCAATATTTCGTTCAAAATCACTAATCTTTTTAGAATCTAAGGATACATTCATTTGTAATTTTACGGCATCTTCTAATAATGAATTAAACATTTTCTTATGTGCTAAAATATAATCTCGTTGCAATAATTCAATTCGTAATTGACTGTTAATTTCATCTAATAATCGACGAGCTTCTTCTTCCAATAAAGTTAATTCTTTTAACAACGGAATAATTTTTTGTACTGATACTTTTGGCATTTTCTTTGATGCTGTTTTATTAATTTGATATAACTTACGAAATACTTCTAAACAACTTATTAATTTTTTTTCATAAATAATTTCATACTTTGTTCGTCATATAATCAAGTCTTTTGCATAGCGATTATTATAACGAGCAATTTCAGAAATCCGAAAAATTTTATGTTTTAATGGTAATCGTTTTAAAATATCAAATTTTTGTAAAACTTTAATTTCAATTGTTTTTAAATAACGCTTTTGCCCTCAGAACACTAGTGTTACTATTAATAGTAATAGGCAAGCAAAAAATAAAATCAATAACGTTAATTTAATTGGATTATTAATAATATTATTAATAATATTTCCCATTTTGCCTAACCCCCAATCATTACTATATATCAATTGAATTATAGCACTTGCAAAAGATATTACATTAAAAATTAGAAAAAAATATTGAATTATCCTTGATTTTATTATACAATATTCCCTAGACAACACAGAGAAGCAGCAGAATTGCATAGTAATGTTCTTAGTTTTTTATTAATTAGGATTTAATATTAAAGTAACCCTAGCTGTTAGGGCGAAGCAAAAAACTTCCTTTATTAGAGCAATTCAATGAATCTTTTTGTATGTCATAATGATATATAGGAGGTTTTTTTAATGGCACGTTATCGTGGAAGTATATTTAAAAAAGCAAGAAGATATGGTTTTAGTATCTTAGAAAACGACAAAGAGTTTTCAAAAGGGAAAAAAAGAACAACACCACCTGGTCAACATGGACAACGTCGTTCAAAATTATCAAACTATGGATTACAATTACATGAAAAACAAAAAGTTTGTTATATGTATGGTTTAACAGAACGTCAATTTCGTAACACTTACAGTAAATCAAAAAAAATGAAAGGAATTGCCGGAACAAACTTCTTAATTATGTTAGAATCACGTTTAGATAATATTGTGCATCGTATGGGACTATCACAAACAAGAGCAGGAGCTCGTCAATTAGTGAATCATGCTCATATTTTTGTTAATGGAAAAAAAGTTGATATTCCATCATACAATTGTAAACCTGGCGATGTGATTAGTGTAAAAGAAAGTTCACAAAAGAATGTTAAGATTTTAGAAAGTTTAGATAGTCAAGTTAGTACATTAGAATTTGTTAAATTTGATAAAACTAAAATGACAGGAACATATGTTCGTTTCCCTCTTCGTGAAGAACTAAATAGTAATATTAATGAAGCATTAATTGTTGAATGATACAACCGTTTAGTTTAAAAAACATCTCAAAAGAGATGTTTTTTTATTTGTTAAAGTTTTACATATTATCTTGTTACTCCTAGTTTTTTCAATCTTTTATAAATTTGTTTATTTTTATCATTGCTTCACAAATCATATTTAGTATTAAAAGATTTTAGTAAAGCATAATCAAAATTAAGGTTTACTAGTTGTTTGATGCATTTAAAATAATCATTTTTAAGTGGCAAAATAATTTCTGTCACTTTTTGTTTTCAAGCCTGTTTATAAACAATTCCACTATAAATATCATTTAATTCAGGAACAATATAATTATAGATTCCACCCACCCCACAGGTTTCACCAGAATTTTGGGCTGGATTTGGATATTCAACAATTTTAATATGTAAAACTAAATGTTCTAATAAATTACAATAGACTAAATGATCAGCTTTTTGATAATCAAATGGATTTTTCTTTGCATATGCTGGAGTTGACAAAATAATTGCTTTATCTTCATCAATATGATGAATATATAAGCCTTCGTTTCCCCGCGTAATTCCACTTGTTTTTTTGATACAATCATGATCAGAAAAGTAATCTTTTGCAACTGGCCCATATTTTTTTAATAAATAATTAACGCATTCAGCATATGACTGTGATAATAATTGTTCAATTTCAGTCATTGAGCATACCCCCAATCTTAAAATTAAGAGCGTGTTTTAATTATTATTCAGTTAGTAAATAGTACTTAAATTATATCAAAAAAAGTTTTTATAAAAATCACTTTTAAAAATTATATAACCTAAATATGGAGGATATTAATCACCCTAAAGCAAATAACAAAATTTATAATTTTATAACATAATATTATCTTTTTTTATTTAATACACATACTTAAAATATCTAGAGAATGTCTTGTTCTAAATTATTTTAATTATCTTATCACAAAAACCTTGCAATTCAACTGTTCACTTAATATAAAAAATAGTATTTACTAATACTATTTATCTGCTAATTTTTTAAACTTGTTACTAGTGAAGGGTTTTCCATAATATCATTTTTTCACTCAGAAAACTTTTGCGATGCTGTATTATAATTTATTTTATTTTCCATTATCGCACCCACTTTTACTATTCAATCTATCTAGTATATGACAAAGTTATGAATTTATCAATAGTTTTATTTATTCGTTTTATATAGTCGATTTTCTTCTTCTTTTTCAATTGTAAAAGTTTCAACTATATTTAGCATTAATTCTTCCCAATATTCCATATAGTCTTTTTCAATTATATTAGTATGCATAAAAACAAACCCCATTTATTATGTTAATTTTGTCACAATAAAAACCTTTTTATCTCAATTATACTCCTGCTAAAAAAGTAATTTCTTTGGACAAAAAAGGTTTTTATTAATATTCCTAAATTTTGTCTTAATTCATTCTTAACCAAGATTAATCCCTCTTGTTTGCAGTAATCCAGCAGCTGCTTTATCAACCACAACAGTAACATCTTGATGCATTTGTAAAGCCGTACAAGGTCATAAGTTGCTAATTTCACCTTCAACTAGTTGTTTAACCGCGTGTGCTTTATTTGGACCATTGGCAATTAAAATAATTTTTTTTGCATTTAAAATTGATTTAATTCCCATTGAAACTGCTTGGTGAGGAACATCACCTGCTGAAGCAAAAAAACGAGCATTAGTTTCAATTGTTGAAGGAACTAAATCAACAACACCTGTTAAAGAATTAAAATCTGCTGGTGGTTCATTAAAGCCAATATGTCCATTAGTACCAAGTCCTAATAATTGTAAGTCAATTCCTCCCGCTTTTGCAATCAAACTATCATATTCTTTCGCATAGTCAATATAATTACCTGTACCTAATGGGACATAAGTATGTTTTTTATCAATATTTAAGTGATTAAATAATTTTTCATTCATGAAATAACGATAACTTTGTGGATGGTTTGGTTCTAAACCAATGTATTCATCTAAGTTAAAAGTCGTTACTTTACTTCAGTCTGTCTTATTTTTTTTATAATCTTCAATAATATATTGATAAGTTGTTTCTGGTGATGAACCAGTTGCTAAACCAAAAACAACTTTTGGATTTTGTTGCACATAATTCACAAAGATTTGCCCAACAACTTTTCCAATTGCATTTTTATCTTCAACAATAATTAATTTCATTTTTTATTCCTCCTATTGTTTTATAATTTATTAAAACAAAACTTTATTTTTGTGTTAAATTATGTTGTGAATAAGCAATCTCACCTTCACATAAAGTCATTAAAACTTTTAAATCAACATCTAACACAACTAAATCTGCTAATTTACCAACCGCAATTGAGCCAGTCGTTGAATAAATTCCTAATTGTTTGGCAATATTAGTACTAGCAACTAATGCCAAATCTTGTAATGAACAATTAGTGAACTGATGAAAATTACGAACACAATAATCATATGTTGCAACTGACCCCGCAATCGTAGTTGTTCCTTTAATGACAACTTGCTGTCCAGTTTTAACAACTGGCAATGGTCCAAACTGATATTCACCATCAGGCAATCCTTTTGCAAGCATTGCATCAGTAACTAAACAAATTCCTTTTGCTCCTTTAATTTTATAAGTTAAATTAATAATATTTGGATCAATATGAATTCCATCACTAATTAGTTCACATAAAATTTCATCAAAATTTAATGCTGCCGGAACAACTCCTGGCTGATGATGATCATATTTACTCATAGCATTATACAAGTGCGTCACATGGTGTACTCCCATTGCTACTCGTTTTGCTACTAAATCATATGTCGCATTTGAATGCCCAATTGATGGTAAAATTTGATGTTCTAATAAAAACTGTGTAAAAGTACCATTTTCTTCTTCGGGTGCATATGTAACAATCCGAATGTTATTATTTGAAACTTTCATTCATTTTTCTAACAGATGAAGATTTGGTGCTTGCAATAATGTTTCATCATGAGCACCTTTAAAATTATGAGAAATGAAAGGTCCTTCTAAATGAGCACCAATTTGTCGCGCTTGGGGACCATTATTATAATTTTTCATATAATCTTGATATACCGTTAAAATTTTCGTTAAAGTCTCATCACTACCAGTAATCATTGCTTGACAATATTTGGTAATTCCTTCTTGCGGTACTACTTGAGCAAATTTTTGAAAACTAGCAATTGTTCCTTTTTCAGTATCTTCACCATACCCACCATGAACATGACAGTCAATAAAACCAGGCATAATAATTGCTTGTTGCAAATCATAACCCACTTGGTCAGTTTGACCAGCTGTAATTTTAACAATTTTATCATCTTTAATTTCAATTCAACCATTTGAAATTATTTGTTCTTCACAAACTATTTTTGCATTTTTTAAAATCATTTTGTTTCTCTCATCTTTCTATCTTAAAACTTAAAATTTATTGGTAGTTTTTTAAGATCAAAGGTAACTTTCTTATGCCCCAAGCAACGATAAAGCAATGCTAAAATTAACATATGATTATTTTCCCGAACCAAATAAGTTTGCTTTCCAACCGTAATTTTGACCCCAATATCAATAAATTCAACATTTGAAATATCTGTTAAATTAAACTGTACTACTTTCTTATTATTATTCTTATCTAACCCATCAATAATAAACCGCTTATTAGTAATTAATAAAACACCCTTACAAAAAAACTTGATATCTTTATGTGCTGTAAAAAGATGAATATTAACAGCATTATTTTTAAAATGACACTTTTCCTTCGGCTGTAAATCAAATGCTACTGGCAAAACTTTTAAAGGTCGTCATAATGTAAAATTAACCTCTTCAACATTATAAATAAACTCTTGTTCACGGCCAGTTAACACTAAATTTAGTTTCCGTTGATATTTGTAAAATCGGTGAATAAAATCTTGAGTATAAGCAAAATTTTTTAAAATTCAACGTTTAAAAATTCAATATTTAAAATTACGGAAATTCTCCGTTCCCATCTTTTTTTGATAACGGTCTAAAACAAAGCGCGGTTTATATTTAAAATTATCTTCATTTAACGTAAACTTTCACTCTTCACGTTTTAAATAAAAGGTTATATCTTTTGTTAATCTTGAAAACATTACCATCACCTTTATTAATTATATAACAAAATTAAAAAACTCTAAATTAATCTATGATTAATTTAGAGTCTAGGGTTATTTTTAACTAAATTCAATGGTGGTTCAGGACAGAATTGAACTGCCGACACTTTGAGCTTCAATCAAATGCTCTACCAACTGAGCTACTGAACCACGATTGGCGGTCTTGACGGGACTTGAACCCGCGATCTCCTCTGTGACAGAGAGGCATGATAACCACTTCACTACAAGACCATTGGTTGCGGGGGCAGGACTTGAACCTGCGACCTTTGGGTTATGAGCCCAACGAGCTACCACTGCTCCACCCCACAATTTTAATACTATCACAACTTAACTTTTAATTGCAAGTTTTTTTCTGAAAAATGGCGGAAGATGAGGGATTCGAACCCCCGCGCGGCTTTCACCGCCTGTCGGTTTTCAAGACCGATCCCTTCAACCAGACTTGGGTAATCTTCCAAAAATGCTCGTAAAGCAACTAAATAAATAATAAATGGTGGACCCTACTGGACTTGAACCAGTGACCATCCGGTTATGAGCCGGATGCTCTAACCAACTGAGCTAAGGGTCCATGGTAGCGAGAAAGAGACTTGAACTCTTGACCTCCCGGGTATGAGCCGAGCGCTCTAACCAGCTGAGCTATCCCGCCATATCAAGTTTAATTGCTTTATTAATTGTTAATGGTGGACCCGAACGGGATCGAACCGTCGACCCCCTGCGTGCAAGGCAGGTGCTCTCCCAGCTGAGCTACGGGCCCAAAATAGTATAAAAAATGGTCGGAAAGACAGGATTCGAACCTGCGACCCCTCGGTCCCAAACCGAGTGCTCTACCAAGCTAAGCTACTTTCCGAAAAAAAATAACATTTAAATAAATGGCGCGCCCAGAAGGATTCGAACCCTCAACCTTTTGATCCGTAGTCAAACGATCTATCCAATTGATCTATGGGCGCATAAGAAATAAAGCAATATTTAAATGTTGAGCAGATTTAAATGGAGGCACTAGTCGGATTCGAACCGACGATCGGGGAGTTGCAGTCCCATGCCTTAGCCACCTTGGCTATAGTGCCATAAAATCTAAACCCCTACTATATTATCATATTCATAATTCATTTCAAGATAAATAAATAAAAAACTTAAATTCATTTTATTATTTTTATTTACTCAACAGCAATTAAAAATGGGTATAATGTTTGATCACCATCAATAAATTCATATTCAACATCAAAACTTTCATCGAGATATTTTCGAATTGCATTAATATCTCGTGTTTCTGCTTCTTCACCAGTAAAAATTGTAACAATTTCTGTTGATTTTGTAATTGCTCGGTCAAACAAGTATTTCATTGTTCGTGATAAGGTTGGAAATGAACAAATAATTTTTTTATTCATAATCCCCATATACTCCCCTTTGTTAATTTTAACACCATCAATTGAAGTTGTTTTTGCTGAAACAGTAATTGATAAACTTGTCACATTTTTAAGACTTGCTTTTAATGTTGAATAAATCTTTTTCGGTGCTTCTCCTGGTTCAAATGATAAAGCTGCTACCATTCCTTCTTGAATTGATGTTGTTGGCACAATATATACATTTGACTTACGTTCAACTTTGGCTGCTTGTTGTGCTGCTAAAATTGCATTACTATTGTTTGGCAAAATAAACACATCAACCGCATCAACTGCTTCAATTGCATTTAAATAATCATCAGTTGATGGATTCATTGATGCTCCACCATTAACAGTAAATTGAATATTTAAATCAGTTTTGAAAAAATTGGCAATTCCATTTGATGGTGTAACGGCAATAATAGCCGCAGGATTTTTTAATTGCCGGTCAACTTTAATTGTCTTAACATGTTTGGCTGCTTGTAAATTCATATTTTCAATTTTAATATTCTTAAACTCACCATGTTGTTGTAAAAAAGTTAAAATATAACCCGGAAGTAAAGTATGAACATGAACTTTTAAAATATCATTATCAACAACTGCAACAATTGATTTTCCACCTTGATCTTCTAATGTTTGGCGAATTTGCATTATATTAATTTTATTAATATGCTTATTATCTAACATTACAATTGCCTCAGTACAATAACCAAATTCTTCATTTTGCAAATCCATAACAACATTATCACCAGTATTTTCAACTTGTTTTTTTCGTTGTGGCACAATTTTTCCTGTTTTTCAATATTCTGTAATGCCTTCAAATATTTTTACTAACCCAAAACCACCTGAATCAACAACACCAACTTCTTTCAAAACTGGTAGTAACTCCGGAGTATGATTCAATGACTCAGTTGCAAAATCAACAATTTTTTGGAATAACTCTGGAACAGGGATTTCTTTTTCTAATGTTGAAACATGTTCCGCAGTTTCACGGATTACAGTTAAAATTGTTCCTTCAACCGGTTTCATCACCGCTTTATAAGCAACTTCATTAGCTTGTGAAATTCCTGCTTTAACTGAATCAAAATTTAATTCATCAAATTCTTTTAAACCATTGGCAAAACCACGAAAGATCTGCGATAAAATAACACCTGAATTGCCACGTGCCCCCATAATTAAGCCACGCGCAAAAACATCAGCAACCTTACTAATTGATTCCGAATTGAGTTCATTAATTTCCTTAACAGCATTAGTCATCGTTAAATTCATATTTGTTCCTGTATCTCCATCAGGAACTGGAAAAACATTTAATTTATCAATTTCTGGATAAAAATTATATAAATTATTATAACCGCTGATCAGTGAATCTTTAAAAGATTTTGCATTAAATTCCATTTCTATCACCTTTACATTTTTCATCAATTAATTTCCCTTTTTTAGTTCTCCTAAGTGATATAATTGTAAATCTTGCATCATTCAAATATCTCATTTTAATAAAATTTCCTACCTAAATTAATAAGTCTTGAATATTTACATTCACATAAATCATAATATCATTTGAATAAATATCCAGTTTTTCTAATTCATATTTAATCCTAATTTGTATTTCTTGGGCAATATCTTTAATATTTACTCCTTCTAGCAAAATAATAAAGATTTCTATATAAAAATTACGACCATCTTGTCTCAATTTAATTGACTGTGAGTAATCTTTAAGTAGCATTATCACATTGTCTTCATTATTTTCAGTATCATCAACCTTTGCGAATCCAGCGACCCCAGGGACTGTAATTACTGCTGCATGAACTAAATCTGCAATTTTAGCTACATTAATTTTCTCAATCATAAAAATCACCACTAAACTAAATTAACATTATTAATTATAACGAGAAAATACAATAAAGCAATAAATTTATTATATTTTCTTAATTAAATTGTTAACTCTTTGTTGTCTTTCCCCCTTATTATTTAAAAAAATCATCAATGTTCGTTAGCATATGACTAGGACTAACAAGTTTTTCTAATGTTTTCTCTTCCGCTAATATTAATTCTTGATACTTTAAAACAAAGTCTTTTGTATTAATTTCTTTTTTTTCTGAAACATTTTTAATTTTAATACATTCATTAATATCCTCTCAAGAAAATCCATGTTGTACTCTTAAAGAAGCTATTGCATGAGCAATACTATGGTTTAACGATTCTTGATTACGTTTGCCACCAATTGTATTATCAAATGATAAAGTTTGAGTAAAAGAATAATGATTATTCCCTTGTTCACTTGTTTTTCGTACTGTCATTTCAATCATAACATTTTCCTCCTAGATGTAATTCTACTATAAATTAAGGATAATTACTACCTTTTAAAGTTTAATCATTAAGCAAATTATTTACTGAATACTAGGCAAATTAAATAAGCATTAATTATATAATAACTGCGATGTTATAAATATATTATTTTTCAATAAAATAAGTTACTATATAATTAGTGTATGACTATTTTAATTAGTAAATAACATTACTTTTCAATAAAAAGGTGTAAACATATGAATAAAATAGAATTTTTAATTAATTTAGATAAGGTGAACAGTGATTTTAAAAAATTATTAAAAGATTTTGATAAGTTAGAAAATAAATATCTTAAAATAATAAAAAAAGATAAAAATCTAAAAGAAACAATAAATTTAGAAGAATTATCAGATATTAAAAATGTTTCAAATGAATTATATACAGAAGTAATTTTCCCCCATTTTCAACATAAAAATGAAGAAATCATTCCAAATGGCCGAGAAATTATTGAAACAGTTACGGGTACTTACCAAAATTTAAAAACTAAAGTTAATAATTTTGTCTTAAACACAGACAAAGCAATAACTGATGCTCAAAAAAATACCCAATGATATTTACCTAAGTCAAAGATAAATCCAATTGCAAAACCACCACGCGTAAAATTATCTGATCAAGAATTATTAAATTTAGAATCACAGCCAGGACCAAGTGGGGTTCAAGCACAAGCCAATAAAAAAAGCCCACCATCTGTTCCTTCCAAACCACATTTAACAGAGTTACAAAAAAAGAACATTATTGCAATTAACAAACAAGTAAAAAATATGACCCAACAAGAAAATCAACAGGAACAAACAACACAAGTTGAAGAAAATTCAAGGTAAGGTGAAGATGAATAACACTTTTAATAATGGTTTTATCCATTTTTTAACTTAAATTTAGCAAAAAAACTGATGGTTTTCATAAAAATTAGATTTATACTTGCTTTTAATTTAAAAATTAGTTATTATTTTATAGTATGCAGATATAAAGGAGTGAAATTATGGCAAGAAAATGTGAAATTACTGGTAAAAGTGCTTTATCAGGAAACAAACGTTCACACGCGTTAAATGCAACCCGTCGTAAATGAAATGTTAATTTACAAAAAGTAAGAATTGTTGTTGACGGTGAAGTTAAAACATTACGTGTTGCAACAAGAACTTTAAAAACATTAAAGCGTAAAGGACAAATTGCGCAATAAATAAAGTTTAAAGAAACATTGATAAAATAATAAAAAAGGAAGCATAAATTTTAAAATTTATGCTTCCTTTTTCTCTAAAATACGATAAAATTAAAAAGGTACAAATGCCCATGTGGCGGAATTGGCAGACGCAGTAGACTCAAAATCTACCGAAGAAATTCGTATCGGTTCGAGCCCGATCATGGGTACCAAATTTTAAAGCAAAAAATAATCGGTTTAAAAAACCGATTTTTATTTACTATAAATTGCGACAACTTGACCTGCTAAAACATCAATATTTCCTACTGACGCAAGAAATTCATTGCTAACTGCATTAGGCGATAATTCTACTAATTTTAATTGTTTAGCATTATATTTTAAATTACTAATCGTCACAGTTGCTGATTGTAAACTAAATAATGAAAAATAACGATAACCTGACTTTTGATAAACTTCATTCATTCCTGGTTTTAGTAAATAAGCATAAGTATTATCATTCATAAAAATGATATTGTAACGACAAATAAAATTAAAACAACTCAACTCCATATCAAATCGATTGCCTTGGGCAATAAAAATAATTTCTTGTGGGTTTAATTTTAAAGCTTCTTGTAATGCTAATTCACCATCAATATGATCTTTAATTTGGGAAACTATTAGTAACTCTTTTGCTTTATTAGCAATCAGTTTTGCTTCTGTTGTTGTCAAACTATCTTGGTCACAGCAAAAAAGATCAAAAGTAGCAAAAGTTTTAATTAAATCTAAGGCACCCCGTTCAACACCAATTTTATAATAATCTTGATACTGCTGTAAATCTAAGTTTGTTTCTGAACAAACAATTAAAACTTTATTTGTTTTCATTTGCTAATAATCCTTTCAACCGGGTTGCTAAATCTGCATGACCAAATAAATAACTACCCGCTACTAATACATCAACCCCATATTGTTTACAAAGAGTTGCAGTCTCAGCATTAATTCCTCCGTCAACTTCAATTAATGTTTTGCCATTATTTTGATCAAGATAGTCTCGTAAGGCTTTAATCTTTGTTGCTGCAGCTGAAATAAAAGTTTGACCGCCAAAACCAGGTTCTACTGTCATTACTAAGACTAAATCAAGATGTTTTAAATAAGGGAAAATAACTTTAACTGGGGTTGCTGGTTTAATTGCTAACCCAATTTTTATGTTTAATTTTATTCGTAAATTTAAAAATTCAGTTAATTGTGGTGGGGTTAATGCTTCATAATGCAAAGTAATTGCTGATGCACCCGCTTTAATAAAAGGCAGCAAATAATTTTCAACACTACTATTTTTAATTTTAACCATTAAGTGACAATCAAGATACAAATCACTATAACTAGTAATATCAGCTAAAATCTTTGGACCAAAAGTTAAATTTGGTACAAAATCACCATCCATTACATCAAAATGAATTCATTGTGCGCCAGCTTCCTTAATTGCTGCTAATTCTTCTTGTAAGATTAAATAATTTGCACTTAAAACACTTGGTGCAACAAGATATTTTTTCATCATTACCTCTTTCTATTGCTCTTGCATAATGCGAACATAATCATTATAAAAAAATTGTGGAATAATATTTGCTTGAACTAATGCTTTTATTTTGCAATGCGGTTCGTGTAAATGTAAACAAGTTCGAAACTTACATTCATTAGCATATTGATTAAAAAAATGATAAGAGCGTGCTAATTCTCCTTTTTCATAATCTCTTAAATCAAATGTTGAAAAACCTGGCGTATCAGCAACCATTCCATTTAATAACTCATATAATGCGCTAGTTGTGGTTGTATGTTTTCCTCGCCCTAATGCTTTAGAAATTTCTTGCGTCTTAATTATTTCCGCTTGTAATAATGTATTTAAAGTTGACGACTTACCACTACCAGTTTGCCCAGTTAACACTGAGATTTTATTTTGAAAAAGTTGTTCAAATTGTTGTCATATTTTTTTTTCATCTTTTTTATTACTAATAAAATAAACTTCATAACCTAACTTTGGATACCAGTTAAAATATTTTTGATAAAGTTCATCTGTTTTCAATAAGTCTTTTTTAGTAAAAACAATAACTGGTTTTAAGTTTTTATATTCAATAAATGCTAAATATTTATTTAATAAATATGAATTAAAAGTCGGTTCTGCCATTGCTGTAATAATAACAACTTGATCAACATTAGCAATTCGTGGACGGTATAATTCATTTTTACGAGGTTCAATTTGATAAATAATTCCTTGCTTGTCATTTTGAATTTCAAATTGAACATAATCACCAACAACTGGCTTAATTTCTTGATGGCGAAATAATCCTTTTGCTTTGCAAGCATAAATTTGATGATCAGTATCATTTTTAACATAACAAAACTCGCTAACAATGCGAATAATCATTCCTGTTTGGTGCATATTATTCTATCCTGGTAAAAACAAGCAAAGACAAACTAAGGCACTAATAAAACTAACTAGTAAGAAACTAAATCACCAAGCAACCTTAATTCTTAAAAATCATGGATAAGAATAATACCGATCATAAAGTTTGCGCTGTTTGCCTTTTACTTCAAACAAATTTGATAACTTTAAAGGTTTTTCAGATTGATGCTCTGGTGCTTCAATTGCTTGTAAACTATTATTAAAATCTGCTACTGTCTGAAACCGCTCACTTGGATCTTTTGCGATTGCCTTTAAAATAATATTTTCTAAACTTTGTGGTATCAACGGATTTACTAACCGTGGTCGTAATGGTAATTCTTTAACATGTTTAACCGCAACAAATGTTGGGTTTTTCCCAACAAAAGGAGCCATACCAACTGCTAACTCATACAACATAATGCCTAAAGCATAAATATCACTACGTTTTGTTGCTGGTTTTGATTGAACAATTTCTGGTGCCATGTATTTTGATGTTCCAATGATTTTACCACATTCTAAATCTTCACTATTTTCTAAAATTGCAACACCAAAATCAGCAACCTTAATTTTACCATCATATGAAATTAAAATATTTTCTGGTTTAATATCACGATGAATAATATCATTATGATGAGCTTCGGTAATAGCTAAATTAATTTCATCAAAAAAATATAATAATTCTTTAACAGTACAAGGACCTAATGTTAGTAAGCGGTCTTTTAAAGTATAACCTTTAACTAATTCCAAAACTAGACAATGACGATCATACGCTTGAAATGAGCCATAAACTTTAACCACATTATTATGGGAAAACTGCGCAATTGAATTATATTCTTTATTAAAACGTTCCACTGCTTCTTTATTTTTTGATAATGTCAATGTCATAATTTTAATTGCAACATGTCGTTTTAATAACATATCATATCCTTCAAAAACTTCAGCCATACCACCATCGGCAATTTTGGCTAAAATCTGATAACGATTATGTAACATAGTTCCAATTGTGATTTGTTCCATCTTCTGCACCCTTTTACCTTATTATTTTAACTTGTAAACATCATAACACAAAAAAACTAAGAAGAAAAAACAACAAATAAAAATAACAGCGCTTTAATCTGTTATTTCAAAAACAATTCCGGTTAAATTATCAGTTGATAGGTTTTCTAATGCCCGATCAATTAAAATTTTAACTTTATCGTTTAATTTATTTGCCGATTTTAATGTTTCAATTAAATCAATTTCATCAATATAATCATGAATTCCATCGGTGGTTAATAAATACTGGCCTTTAATATCCTCAATAACATAAGTATCAATTTTTAAATTCTTTGTTGGTCCCAAAGCACTTGTTAATACTTTTCAAAAAGTATGCATATTATATTGTTTTTTATATTGACCTTGAAATTCTAATTCTTGTTTTTCTCGATACTCTGTTGAATTTTCCATATTTTGGTCAGTAGTAATTTGATAAATTTTATCATGATGTAATTTATATAACCGTGAATCACCAATATTAATAACATATACTTTTCCGTTAGCAATTAATGCAGCAACAACTGTTGTTCCCATATCACTTGTATCAGGATAAATTTGAGCATAAGTAACCATTTCTTGTTGAATTGTTAAAATTGTTTGACGAAACCATTTATTAATTTCTTCATCGGACAAATGGTTAAAATTTGTCCGTTTAAAATGTTCCACCAAACTATCAACAGCCATTTTACTGGCAACTTCGCCATGTTGATGACCACCCATCCCATCACAAACAATGGCAATATAATTGTTAAAACTATTATTGGCAAAATCAAAGTAATCTTGATTACTACTACGATAAGCACCAATATCAGTTTTGTATCCAAACCGTATTTGCATAATTATTTTCTAATAATCCCTTCATTTTTAGCTCGTAATTGACCGCAAGCAGCATCAATATCGTGACCAAATTCACGACGAACAATACAATTAATTTTTTGTTGTTGTAAAGTTTCAAAGAATTGATTAATTTTAGTACTACGTTGATACCCATTTTCTGCAACTGTGTTATAAGGAATTAAATTAACATACGCATTTAATCCTCGAATTAATTTTGCTAATTCTAATGCTGTTTCACGACTATCATTAACATTCTCAATTAAAATATACTCAAAAGTAACACGTCGATTAGTTAACTCAATATAATAACGAACTGCATCCATTAATTTTTCTACTGGGTAAGCTTTATTAATTGGCATTAATTGATTCCGAATCGTATTGTTTGGAGCATGTAATGAAATCGCTAAATTAACTTGCGTCTTTAACTCTGCAAATTGTTTAATTTTTGGAACTAACCCACAAGTAGAAATTGTAATATGGCGCGCACCAATTTGATAACCTTTTGGGTCATTAATAATGTTGACAAACTTAAGCGTATTATCAAAATTATCAAATGGTTCACCAATTCCCATTACTACAATATGACTCACACGTTCATTTGTTGTTGCTAGATAACGATTAACCATCATAACTTGTTGAACAATTTCTGCCGTTGATAAATTCCGTGTTTTTTTTAATAATCCTGAGGCACAAAAAGTACATGCCATATTACAACCAACTTGTGTTGTAACACAAACAGAATTACCATAACTTTGGGGCATTAAAACTGTTTCAATTTTATAGCCATCGGCTAATTGAAACAAAAACTTTACTGTTCCATCTTTCGACTGTTGTTGAACAACAATTTTTAATGGCTCAATCGTATAATATTCTTGTAATTTATTACGATCAGTTTTAGAAATATTTGTCATTTCATCAAAAGAATATATGTTTTTGACATATATTCAATCAAAAATTTGCTCTGCTAAATATTTCTTAAAACCATGCGCAACTAAATCTAACTGTAATTCTTCTTTTGGATATCCAAAAATTGATGTCATTATTTTCCACTCCATTTTTATATATTATAATTTTATCACAAAATAGCATTTGTTAAAATAGACAAAAAAAACATTAATTAAAAAATTAATGTTTTTTCATATTTATTTAATTTTAACCTTGTTTTGAATTTAATTTTGGTGCTTCTTTATTATTACGCATTTCAGCTAATAATTCACGCATATATGGTTTAATTACTTCTTGTTCTCCACCATAAATAATTTGGACTGATTGACCACGAATAAGCATTCCGGTGCTGCCACCTAATGCTTGAATTTCATCTTGATTGACAAGTTTACTATCAACAACTGTAATTCGTAAACGTGACGCACATGAGTCAACTGCCGTAATATTATCAGCCCCACCTAAAAATTCAATAATTTTACGGGCTTTTTCCCGTTTTGCCGCATCACCTTTTGCTGGTCCTGATGAAGTTGTTTCATTAGTACCTTTTTTTGCTTTAAAATCAGCTTTAGTATATAGTTTTGTGCCGCCATCACGACCGGGAATTTGAACTTTTCCATATTTAATTGCGAAGTAGAAAGCTGCAAAATAAATTCCAATATATGGAATTCCAACTGCAAGAATTCAATAGAAGTTTGTTCCTTTTCCACCAACAAATGGAATAATACCAAAGACAATAAAGTCAATAAATCCACCCGATACGGTCATTGATGTATGTACATGTAATAATCCCATTAACATAAATGAAATTGCACACAATGGCATATGAACACCATAAAATAACCATGGTGCTACAAATAAGAAAGTAAATTCAATTGGTTCAGTAATTCCTGTTAAGAAACAAGTAAAGGCTGCTGAAAAATAAATTCCCATTACTGGTTTTCGATTTTCTTTTGGAACACTAAAGTACATTCCTGCTGCTGCTGCTGGTAATCCAAACATCATAAATGGAAACTTCCCAGTTTGGAATCGTCCTAAATTTAACCCCATATGTTGAACCATTGTGAAGGTAATTTTTGGATCAGCAATAACTTTATACATAATTGTTTGATCACCAACTGCTGCTATTGTTGAAGCATTTAGTTCTGATACTCAGCTAGTAATTGCTGCCTGTGCTGCTCCAACTGTAATTGTATTTAAATCAATATTAGCATCAATATAATTTAGCTCTTGTAAATCCTTAAGAAAAGCCATATAACTTAAAGGATCTTTTGAAACATTAGCGATTAAATCTGCCATACTTCCTCCCGCTTGTGTTCATCATAATGGTGAATAAAAGACATGATGCAAGCCAAATGGCACTAATGATCGTTCAAAAATCTCAAAAATTAAAGAATCTAACCCTATTGGTAATTTTCCTGAGTTATTTCCGAATCATGCTAACCCAGTACCAATTAATGGTCAAATAATCATAAAAATAAAAGCTAATGGAATTACTGCCATAAACATAATAATTGGAACTAATTTTGTTCCACTAAAAAAACTTAACGCTGAAGGTAATTGTGTTTTATGAAAACGATTATAAGCGAAAGCTGCAATTGCTCCAACAAAAATCCCTCCAAAAACACCAGTATTTAATGAATTAATTCCTAAATTAGAAGTCAATAATTTATTTTGAACTGCTCATGTTTGGCCAGTATAAAATAACAAATTAAATTGATCAGTTACTCGTACTGAACTAACAATTGTGACAGTAACATTCCCTTTAACTAATTCTTTATAAATATCACTGGTTCTCATTCATGCTAATAATTCATCACCCGTTAGTAAAGTTGGGTTGGCTGATGTGACACCATCAACAGTTAATCCCATAATTGGTGAAGCACCCCCTTCAATATTAACAACATATTGAATATGAGCATATGCCTCATTTAATAATGACAACTGAATTGCATTAAAAACTAAAAACCCAACTACGGAAGTTAATGCTGCTACTCCAGCATCTTCCGTATAGGCCATTGCAACAGAAATACAAAATAATACTGGTAAATTACCAAAAGCAATATCTCCCATTTTATTTAAAAAATTTCCAAAGTATCAAGCTGCTGAAGCAGGATCAACTTTTGATGAAATAGTTGCACCAACTCCTAAAAAGATTCCAGCAATTGGTAACAACGCAATTGGTAATAGAAATGCTTTACTTAATTTACTTAAAGTCCCCATTGTCCTTTGATTTGATTGTTTCCATCAAGCCTTTGACATAAAAGGTTTAAGCTTGGCTTTCTCATTCATTTTTAATTTCTCCTTTTAAATTAATAGTTACTAATATAATTATAGAATTTAACTAACTAAAAGTTAAGTTAATTACTACAAAGTAAAAAGTTTTTTTCATTTTTTTAAAATAATGACAATTTTATAAAACCAATAGAAAAAGAGCGGAAAGACTAATAACATAACAAAAAAAAGCACTATATAACGCAATATTACGTTTAATATAATTCCATAAATCTAAATTTTTATTATTTTTAGCATAATAATCTCCGCTATTAACTAATCGTTTCTTTTGGAAAATTCAAATAATTAACAATATTGTCCCCACAATAATTCCAAAAATTAAAATTGATAAATAGGTAATATGTTGTGGCGATAAACTTAACATCATTGTATTTTTTACTCTTTCTATTAAAATAACTTGCTTATATTTGGATTTTTATATAAATTTTCATTATTTTATAATTATATTATAGAATAATTTTATTTAAAAATATGCAAATTATGCATATTTTAATAAATTAACAAATTATTTTCTACTTTATTATTCGCATAATATGTTGTAAAATAGAATTAGTTGATATTATGAAAATAATTTTCATGGTGAAGTTGATGAAAGGAGTTTCTATGTTGTCTCTGTTAACATATGATAAAAATACTTTGACTGATACTGAAATATCAGTTATTGAACAAATTTTTCAAAATCCTTTGCTATTTACTAGTAAAACAATAACTGAATTGGCAAAAGCTTATTATGTCAGTGAATCAACTATTACCCGAATGGCAAAACACTTAGGATTTAAAAATATTAAAGAATTACAAATGCATATTTATGAACGATTAAATTTTCTAAACAAAAATTACGAAACTAATGAAACCATGAATTTAAAAGATATCGCTAACAATATGCGTGTCTATTATTCTTATAGTATCCATGAAACAATTGACAATATTGATTTAGAAGTCTTAGACCGACTAATTAATGATATTGTTCTTAAAAAACGAATTTTCGCCTTTGGCATTGGTGCATCATTTCTTGCTTGCCGCGTGTTACATAGTAACCTAAATATGATTGGTTATAACTGTTATACAACAGAAAATATTCATTCATTAATGTTTACTCTCTCAAATGCCGAAGCCGATGATTTAATTATTATTTTTAGTAAATCAGGAAAGACAAATGAGGTCGTTAATATCATTAATTTAGCAAATAAACTCAACATTGATGTTGCTTTAGTTACTAATAATCCTAACATTGATGAATTATATAAAATTAAACATAAAATTTTATTTGAAGTTCATACAAAAGAAAATGAGCGTTTTCCAGCATTATCTTCTAAAATTGTTCAAATTTTAATATCTGATATTATTTTTCGAAGTTTATTAAAAATTCATCCAAATTTAGAAAATAAAATTAAAGCGGCTAATGCAATTACCGAAGATTACAATCAAAGTGGTAATAAAAATAAAGACTCTTAATTAGAAGAGTCTTTATTTTTATTCATTTTCAAACATCTGCTTTGTATAATTAAGCACACTACCATATTCTTGAAGAACATTAGCTATTGCTACATCCGATTTAATTTTTCCGGCTGATAAATATATAATCCGATCACAGAAACGTTCAATTTCTTCCATATTATGTGATACGAGCAACATTGCTCGTTGATTAATAATAATATTTTGTTCTAAAAATTGAAAAATAGTTTCTTTAACTGCAATATCTAAGCCCGTTGAAACTTCATCCAAAATTACTAATTGTGGTTGATGGATAACTGATAATAAGATATTTACTCGCTGTTGCTGACCTCCTGATAATTTAACAATCTTTTTTTTAGCAACTTCTGTTAATTGATAAGTAATAATTAATTGTTTAATTTCATCCCTCGTTAATGGCAACTGAAAAGCTTTACAATAATATTTAATCATATCCATCAATGTTAAACCCGGTGGATATTGTGAATTTTGAAACTGCATTCCAATGGTTAAATTTGGTTGATAAATAACTTCACCATTACTAGCTTTTCGCACACCGGCAAGAATCTCACTTAATGTTGTTTTACCACTTCCATTAGCACCAATTAAACCAATTTTTTCATGCTGATGTATTGCTAAACTAACATCTTTTAAAACATATTTTTGTTGGTATTTTTTACTAATAGCTTTGGCTTCTAAGATAATTGCCATAAAATCCTCCTATTTTAAAATAAATTCTTCCTTATTTTACCATTAAATGATAAAGTACATTATTGGAAAAAATTTAGAAAAAACTTTTATTTTAACTTTATAGTAAATAAAGTCTAATTTACCAAATTTTACTAGTTTTAAGAAAACAGATTCCATTTTATATTTGTACAATGTAAATTGTAATATGAATTGCAAAAAATCAACTTTTTTCCGAGTTGATTTTTTAATGGAAAGAAAACATTATTTTATTTTGTGGTCTTATAAATTAATAGATTTATTGCACTTGTATTTACAATTTACATATTTAATTAAATCTTTCCTAAAAACTTAAATAACTTTAAATTCTATTTTTTGTCCTGTGTTTTCTAAAACAGATACGGAGCGTCAGAAACTATATGCTAAACCAAAACAACCAAAAATGAAACTACTATTGTCATTTTTTTCATCATTTTTTATTTCCATTATCAAAGATTTTTGATTTTTAATAAAATTAATAGGTGAAATTTTTAAATATCCTGCCCCTCATTTTAAATGTTTTGAATTTTGTAATGAGCTTTGATAAGTACTAAGAAGAAAATCAAATATATCTATATAACGGACATATTTATTCTTATCTATATATGACAATAGGTTATTAAATACGTTTTGTTTCAATTTAAAAACAAGATTAAAGTTTTTATATGTTTCTAATTGATAATAATGTCACAAACCCATTGTTACTTTCGCAAATTCTTCCAATTGTTGGTCAAATTGCGTTTTTAATATCGTGAAATAGCTTTTTTCTTTTAAATTTATCTTAAATAAATTATTTTTAAATGGTAAATTTTCAATCATAAAATTTTGTGGAATAAACCATTTTAGTTCTTTTAAAATATAATAGCCATCTTCAACTTGAATATTTCAATTATCAATTATTTGTTTTTTATAAAATGAAAGAAAATTTTGCCATGTTAATTGCTCTGGATCATAACCCTCACCTGCCCAATTTAAAACAGTCTGAACAGTCGGCATGGATATATTTGTATAATAATTTAAAGCACTCTCTATTCCCGGTATAACGAATTTAATATGATGTTTAAACGAAATATTCCTGTCATTTAATTCTTTTTCAATTATTGGTCAAACAATATCCTTGTTCATATTAAATTGCTCCGATATAATGCGATAGTTTTTGGCTTTAAAAATAGTATCAAGAAAATTAACAAAATAGTTTTCAATTTTATCTTGAATATTATTTAGAACTTCGGAATCATTCGTTGTAGTTATTAAACCTTGAATGTTATCCTGCGATGGTATTCCTTTAAAGCGGACTTCATAAGGAATATTAACTTGAACTGTAATTCCTAATACTGCTTGCGGAGTATCTTCTAATAGTTTTGCTATCTTATCAAAATTAATATTATATAAATTAAATGAAATGTCATTTTCTCCTAAGAATAATGGCATTATATCAACATAATAATTTGAATATCGATCTTGTAAATGCTGATTCAAATTATTAAACTCTGCTTTAAAACCAACAAGCAACTGATTTAAAAAACGATATTTACTAATTGCTGTGCTCGTTAAAGTTAATAAACCATCATTTTTTGTTTTTAACTCTGCGACTAGTTCTTCAAATAATGATATTTGATCTGGATAATCCTTAATAATATCAATCATTGTTTTTGTTTGTCATCATGTTGACAAAGTTTGCTTTGCTTCCTTTTTTATTTGATTTAAAATTTCAAGATCTTGATTGTGCTCTAACTCATCGTTGTCATCAGGCTCATGTTTTGCTCGCACTGTACAACTAACAACACCTAAACTACTACCAAAACCTAAAACAAAAACACTAAAAAGTGTTAATAACCATTTCATCTAATTGTCACCTTCCTTTTGTGTGATACTCATAATTATACTTAAAAAAAAAAAAAAAGTCCCCTAGTATCTTTAGGCAAATTAGGATTAGATGGAAAATAATAATTGAACCTAAAACTAATTTTATAGGACAATAACCAATAGAATGGGTGGAATGAATTAAATTTAAATAATAAGAAGCGGTTTGTTCCATTTAACTGACAGCAATGATGAAATAGCACTAATTTCAGATGCAACTTTAGACATGAACCATTAACAATGAACAATATCTTAAAAGATGCAAAAATAAATCTTGATGCAAGTAAGGAAGCGACAACAAGGATAAAGCATATTAAAAGGATTGAGTTATTCTGTATTCAACAGGACTCAATCCTAAATAAATTTTATTTTGTAGTCTTATAAATTAATAGATTTGTTGCACTTGCATTTACAATATCATTTTTTTATTTAAAAGTCCGAATTTTAATCTGTTGTTTTAAACTTTCCACTAACAATTTATCAGCGATCCCTTGACTAAATGCTGTTGCTGATCCAGCACAAATGCTAATTAACATCGCTTCTTGATAATCATTTGTTGCTAAATAAGTTCCAACAAATCCAGCAACCATTGAATCACCAGCTCCGACCGAATTAATTAATTGCCCTGTTGCAGTATTACCAACATAAACATTTGTTGGAGTAATTAAAATGCTGCCATCTTTACCACTACTAATTAAAACATTCTGTGCCCCTTGTTCCTGTAATTTTTTTACTAAAGTAACAATTTCTGTTTTTTGATTAAATTGGTAATTTGTTTCAAATAGTTCATTTAATTCAGCTAAATTTGGTTTAATTAAAAATGGTTTAGCTGATAAAGTTGATAATAAAACATCCTTTGTTGCATCAACAACAAATAAGATTTCGTTTTCATCACAATAGGTACTAATTGTTTGATATAAATCAGATGGACAATCACGTGGTAATGAACCAGAAATAATTAAACAATCATTTTTAGTTAATTCTGTTTTAAGAATTGTTAACAACGCCATAACATCATCATCACTAGTAGAAAACGCAAGGCCATTTAATTCTGTTTCTTGTTTTATTTCTAAACTTTTAATTTTTATATTAGTTCGGTTCTTGCCATTAACTTCATGAAAACAAGCAGCAACCTTTTGATTTGCTAAATAATGTTCAAACATTTCTTTATTATCACGCCCCAAAAAACCTAATGCTGTAGTTGGATATCCTAAATGTTGCAACATTACTGCAACATTAATTCCTTTTCCACCAATCACCTCATACTCACTAATAGCTTTATTAGTTTCTCCTAATTGGAAATTCGGCACTTCAATAACTTGGTCAATAGCAGGATTTAATGTTAATGTATAAATCATTTTTTCTTACTCCTTCCCTTCTTATTTTAATATTATAAAAACCCAATTAGTTGGGTTTTTACTTTTTAAACTAAATTGCTATAGTAATTTTATTTTTTTTAACATCATTCATTCTTCAAAATCCAAGAATTAAGGCGCTAACAAAACTTCCAATAATTAAAGCAATAAGTGAAATTAAGACTGCTACACCAATTGAAGCACCGTGATTAGCAATACTAAACCAATTTTTACCATTATCTTGAATTTGCAATAACGGAAAGACAAAGATACCACCATGAGGTGCTGCTAATGTTACACCAAAACCACTAACAATTGCGCCAGTAATAGCACTTCCCGCCATAATTGACGGAATTGTTCGTTTTGGATCAGCAGCAGCAAATGGAATTGCCCCTTCGGTAATAAAACATGCTGCTAAGAAATAATTCGTATTTCCTTGCTCAACATCTTTTTTTGTTCAATATTTTTTAAACATTCTTGTACATAATGCTAATGCTAATGGTGGTACCATTCCAGCTAACATTGCACAAGCCATAAAGACTGTCCCCCCATTAGTTGATCGAATTCCAGCATAAGCTGTTTGTGTAGCATCAATTGTTAAGGTTCCAAAGACATAGGCAGCTTTATTAATTGGACCACCCATATCAGCCGCCATCATTAAACCAATAATAATTCCAATTAAAGCATTTAAATTATAATCGGCAATTGCTTTTAAACCTTGGCTTAAACCATAGTTTAAATATCCTAATGGAATATTTAATCCAAACATTAAAACTCCTGCTGCTAAAGCTGTTAAAACAGGAATTAAAACAATATCACGAACTCCTCGTAGTGATGGATGGAACCGAGCAAATCCTTTTTGACAACCATAGACAGCAAAGGCAACAAGATAACCACCAATTAAGGCTCCAAAAAACCCTGAGTTAAAGTTTGAGATTGAATCAGGGAATAATCGCCCCCATGTATTTGCTCATCCTGTTTTATTTTCTGCATCATATAACATTCCAGGAGCATTAGCAATTAATCCTGCTGTCATTCCTGGTAATAATCCTTGTGGTCCAACAATAGAGTAACATACATAAGCACCTAAAATAGGAACCATCATACCAAAGATTACTTTTCCTAATCCTGAAAATCATGCCGCAACATCACGAGTTACCCCAAAATCTTTTCCTGTTTTACCTGAATCTAATAAGAAACCAATTCCTAAAATAATTCCTCCAGCAACAACAAATGGTAACATTCGGGAAACCCCTCCTAAGAGGTTTTTTGTTACATCTTTAAAGTTTTTTAAACTTAATTCACCAACTTCATCGTTGCCACCTTTACCACCTTTGCCAATTGTTAAACGTTTTCCATTCAAGGCATCTTCAATAACATTTGTGCCATGGTAAATTACATCTTTTGTACTTGTTTCTAAATATGAAACACCCTTAAAACGATCCATTCCCGTAATTTTTTTATCAATTCCAAGAATAATTGCTTTTGCATTAGCAATGTCAGTTGCTGTTAATACATTTTCATTACCGCTACGCCCTTGCGTTTCAACTTTAATTGTTAAGCCCATTGCTTTTGCTGCTTCTTCCATTTTTTCTTTTGCCATATAAGTATGGGCAATTCCAGTTGGGCAAGCTGTAATACCAATAACATCATAATGACCATCTGTTTTCGTTTTATCATGGTCAGTAACTGGCTCAACAAATGCTTTAAGAATATCAGCAAAAGTTTTTGCCGCACGAATTTGTGCTACAACTTCACTTTTTCCTAAAAAACCAGCTAATTTTGCTAGTGCTTGTAAATGTTGTTCTCCTCCTTGTTTTGGCGTAGTAATCATAAAAATGATATCAACTGGTTTATTATCTAAACTTTGTCAATCAACTGCCTTTTCTAATGTCATAATTGCAATTGATGGTTTCGTAACACTACCACTTGAACAGTGGGGAATTGCTAAACCATCACCAACCCCAGTTGGACCTTCTGTTTCACGTTTCTCTAAATCTTTAATTAAGTTTGCTGAATCAGTAACTGTTTCATTGTTAACTAATGCTGCTGCTAATGTTGCAAAGACTTCAGTTTTATCTGTCGCAGAAGTTTTTAAAAAGGTTGTTGTTTCATTAAAATAATCAATTATTTTCATAATGATTTATCCTTTTATCCTTTCTATGAACTTGTAATAATTTCAACTTCCGAACGAGAAGCGAATTTTACTAATGATTTAATGTTAAATTTTGATGAATCAGCAAGAATATAACTTTTTGTTGCTCGCTTAATAACTTCCGCTTTAATCATTGCTTCGTCTGGGTCGGTCGTATACAAATCCTGACCATTAATCCCATTAACTCCTAAAAAAGCACAATCAATTTGATATTTTTGTAAAGTTGTAACGGCTTCTCAACCAATTAATGCTCCTGTTTGATGCTTATATTTTCCTCCCAAAACATAAACATTATTAAAACCCGCTAAAGCTAATAGCTCTACGTGGAAGATTGAATTAGTAATAATTACTAAATCATCTGCTGGTTGTAATAATTTAATTAGTGCTAAGGTTGACGAACCAGCATCCAAATAAAGACACATTTTTGGTTTAATTTTCTTAACGGCTTGACGAGCAATTAAATATTTCTCTTCAGCATGCTGTTGGATTTTCTCATTTAGTTGCTCTTCTATTCGAACTTCATAACTCTTTTGTAATTTAACACCACCATGCACTCGTTTTAATAAACCTTGTTGCTCCATTTCCGTTAAATCACGGCGTAATGTTGTTGGTGATAATTGCAATTGCGTAATTAAGTCGTTAACTAATACCAATTGTTGATCATCTAAACAAGCTAAAATTTTTTCTCATCGTAGTTCTTTTAACATCTTCTCACCAATTGTAATTATATCTTATTTTTAACCAAAAACAACCAAAAATAACATAAAATAACCAAAAAAAAAAAAAAAAAAAACCATTACTTTGTAACGGCTTTCTCAGTATAAGCTTCAATAACATCTTGCTCTTTTAAATCATTATAGTTTTTAATTGTTAGGCCACATTCAACTCCTGTTTTAGCTTCTTTAATATCATCTTTAATATGTTTCAATGATGCTAATTCACCACTATAGACAATAACCCCATCGCGTAAAACGCGAACTCGTGATTTTCGTGGAATAATACCATCAGTAACATAACAACCAGCAATCGTTCCAATATCAGAATGGCGGAAAATTTGACGTACTTCCGCTTGCCCTAACACTTCTTCAACCATTTCTGGATCTAACATTCCTTCTGCTGCTGCAACTATTTCTTCCGTTAATTTATAAATAATGGTATGCAAACGAATTGCAACTCCTTCATCTTCGGCTTTTTTTCGAACATGCGCAGTTGGACGAACATTAAAACCAACAATAAATGCTTGACTAGCTAATCCTAATGTTACATCACTTTCGGAAATTCCCCCAACAGTTGCTCGTAAAACATTAATTTTTACGCCTGCAATATTAATTTTTAATAAACTTGCTTTTACCGCTTCAACTGTTCCTTGAGTATCAGCTTTTAAAATAATATTAATTTGCTTTAACTGCCCATCTTTAATTTGTGCTGATAGACTTTCTAATGAAAAATTTTGATTTTTATAACGTTTATTCATTGTATCAATTGTTTTTCGTTTTAAGGCAATTTCACGTGCTAATTTTTCATCCCGGAAAACCATAAAACGATCACCAGCATTTGGTACTTCATTTAAACCATGAATCATAACTGGAGTTGATGGTCCTGCTGATTTAATTTTTTTACCACTTTCATCAGACAAATCACGAACATAACCAAAAGTATAACCAACAACTAAGGCATCTTTAATATTCAATGTTCCTGATTGCACCAATAATGTTGCAACTGGTCCTAAACCACGATTTAAGTGTGATTCAAGCACTGTACCTAACGCAAAGCGATTTGGATTTGCTTTTAATTCCATCAAATCAGCCATTAATAAGATTGTATCTAATAATTCATCAATTCCTTGCTTTTGTTTAGCACTTCCTTTAACATAAGGGGTTGTGCCTCCTCATTCTTCTGGAGTTAATTCTTCTTGTGATAATTGCATTAAAATATTATCTAAATTTATCCCAACTTTATCCATTTTATTAACAAAAACAATAATTGGTACGCCAGCTGCTTTGGCATGATCAATTGCTTCTTTAGTTTGCAACATTACCCCATCGTCAGCTGCAACAACTAGGACAACAATATCTGTTACCGCACTCCCTCGTGCTCGCATTTGTGTAAAAGCTTCATGTCCAGGAGTATCAACAAATGTAATCTTTTCATTATTTTTAGTTTTAATTTGATAAGCTCCAATATGTTGTGTAATTCCCCCATGTTCTGTACTTACAACATTAGTATTTCGAATGGTATCTAATAATGTTGTTTTGCCATGATCAACATGGCCCATAATTGTAACAATTGGCGGACGCTTTTCCAACGAAGCAGGGTCATCATTAACTTCAAAACTTTCAATTAAGTTTTCATGCGTTACTGATTTTTCTCGTTTAAAATCTAACCCAAATTCTAAACATAACTCTCCCAATTGATCTTCAGTTAAAAAAGTATTTTGATTTAACATTATTCCCTTACTAAAAAAATATTTAATAATTTCACTAACGGGTTTATTAATTTTTTGTGCAAATTCAGCAATGGTTAATGCCTCATCATAAACAAAAACTCCCTCCGTAACATGTGCTTCAATCGTTTTTAATTGCGATTGAATTCGATTTCGTTGTTTTTTAGCTAGTGTTTTTTTATTTTGTTTGTTATTTTGACTACTCATCTGTCCCTCCTCCTTTTTGAATTTTAAGAATTATTTAATAATGTCAGCAACCGTTGGGCAAGATGTTGGTCACTAATACCAATCATTTTAACATTATTTGTTCCTAAAGCTTGTTGGGTTAAATTGAAATCAAGGCAACTAAAATAAGGGATATTATAATAAAAACATTTTTGTTGATATTTTTTTGCTTGCGCAGAACCAACATCATTACTAGTTAATACTAAATAAACTGTTTTTTGTTGAATGGCAGTTAATAAACAAGCCCCTGTGATTAGTTTACCCCCTCGTTTGGCTAGGCCAAGATAACTATATCCTTTTTGACCTAGCATCATTAATCTCAACCTTCGCTAATTTCACAATATAACATTTCGTAAAATTGATCGGTTAATTTTGTTTTTAAAGCACGTTCTAAAGCGTGACTTTTTTTTGCTTTTTCATAAATCTCTAATGTTGGTCGTAAATAAGCACCGCGACCATTGGCCTTTCCGGTTGAATCAATAATAATTTCCCCGTTTGGTGTCTTAACAATTCGTACCAGTTCTTTTTTTGGTAACATTTGTTGTGAAACAACACATTTTCGTAAGGGAACTTTTTTATGATTTGTCATCGTTATCCCTCCTAATTAATTATTTATCTTGATCATAATAATCATCATAGTCATCATAATTAATTTCATCGTCATCATCATCTTGATTTTCAAATTGTTCATTCTCAAAATAAGAAATATTATCTTCAATTTCTTGAATTTCATTTTCTAACCCGCTAGGTGTTGTTTCTGTTAAATCATCAACATGATAATTTTCTTCATCCAAAATCATTGTTTCTTCAGCCATTTGTTCTTCAATAATTTCAAATTCTTCAACTGGTAAATCTACTGCTCCATCAACAGTATTTGTTTCAACAGTCGTTTTTGGTTTAATTTTATCTTTTAATTTAACTTGTAATGCACTAAGTTCATCAGTTGTTAAATTTCCATTTCATAAAATTTCAACTTGTTTTGTTAACGCTTCACTATAACTCATAATGTTTAATTTTCATTTTGTTAACTTTGCAACTAATTTTGCGGCACTTCCGCCTTTTCCAATTGCTAATGATAATTGTTCATCAGGAACAATAACATCAGCTTCTTTTCCTTCATCATTAGTTGTAATTGAAATTACTTTTACTGGTGATAATGAGTTAATAATAAATTGTTGACTATTATCATTATAAATACAAATATCAATTTTTTCATCTTGTAATTCAGCTGTTACTTTATTAATTCGACTTCCCTTGCTACCAACACAAGCACCAATTGGATCAATATTTTCATTTGTACTATAAACAGCAATCTTACTACGACGCCCGGGATCACGAGCAATTGCTTTTACTTCAATTACTTGTTCAAAAATTTCTGGAATTTCACGCTCTAATAAACGATATAAAAAATCATTGCTTGTTCGTGAACCAGTAATTTGTCCTGCATTTTTTGATTTAATAACATCTTCTGCCAAAAAGGTAATTGGTTGCCCAACTTCAAAATGATCAGAAAAGATTAAATTTTTTCGAGGAATATAAGCAAATGTTCGTTCTACTTCAACTAATAAGTATTTTTCTTCAGCAGCAATAACAACACCTGTCATTAAATGCCCTTTTTGTATAATATATTCATCAAAGATTGAATCCTTTTCTGCTTCTTTAATTTGTTGTTTAATAATTTGCCCAACTTGGAAAATTGCTAATCGTGAAAATTCTTCTGAATTAACTGGTTCATAAACTTTATCATCAATTGTAATTTGTTCACCATATTTTTCTTTTGCTTCATTTAAACCAATTTCTAATAAATCATCTTCTACTTTTTTAACAACAGTTAATTCTTTTTCAACTTTAATTTGTCCTGTTTTTTGATCAATATCAACAATAACTGTTGCTTCTGGATCAAAATGCTTTTCATAAGCCTTTTTAATTCCTTCTTTAATTGAATCTAAAATTAAATCACGGCTAATTTGTTTTTCACTAACAATTTCATCAATTGTTGTCAATAATTTTGCACCATCAATCATGCTATATAACATTCCTTTCCTAAAATTTAACCGCACAACGCGCAAATTTAATATTTTGATAATTTGTTTGTAAGGTTTTGCGAGCACCTTTAACAAAATAAGTAATAGTAAGATTTTGTTGCTGATCAACCATTGATAATTCACCAGTAACTTCAACTAAATTATTGACCTTTTCGTTAAATTCTAAATAAACATATTCCTTAACATGTTGTTGTAGTTCATTTCAATTTCGTAATGGTCGCTCAGCACCTGGTGTTGAAACTTCTAACAAGTATTCTTCTGAAAATAAATCAAGGTTATCAACAAGTTGATTAATTTCTTCACTAATAACTGTTAAACGATCCAAATCAAACACAGTTGTTTTATCTTCAATTAACACTTGTACAACATTTGTGTCAAACTCTTGGAAATAATTAATTGCAAACAATGTTAAATTTTGTTTTGTTAAATAATTTTCCAAAGTTTCTTTTAATTGTGTCTCTTGTTGTATAAAATGTTCCATCCAACACCACCCTTTCTTAATCAAACATAACTAAAATTTATGGCATTAAAGAAAGAGCACAGTTGTGCTCTTTCTTGACCTTTTTTAATTACTTTATTATTATAATACCTTAATAATAAAAATGCAAGAAAATTAAGAAGATAAATTAGGAAAGTTGGAATAAAATAGAGTGAAGTGCTACATCATATTTCAACTCTTTTCCCAAATAAACTATTTAAATTTATTATTATAAACTTAACAGAAAGTTATGATTTCCACTTTATTTACTAACATAATAATTTTTAAAAATATGAATATATGTAGTCTTAACTAAAAAAGACTGAATTTCAGTTTTTTTAGTGTTTGTTACAAAACTAGTTTTAGTTTAAATTATTTTATTCCAATTATCTTCAATATTTATTAAACAACCTTAAATTCAATTATCTGTAAAAATGAATAACGTTTTAAAGTCTTATTCGAACTCTTAATGGATTGTTCTTCAACACTAGGGAAAATAAAAAAACTATAAAGTTCACTCCATCATCATCCATAGAGTATCTTTGGTCAATATCTCTCAAAAATTTTACAGTAAAGGATTTTTCAGTTTTATTAATTAAATTAACTGTAGAAAATAAACTGTATCCATCGAAACTATTTCAAGCAAACTTTTTGTCTTTTGAGTTTAATGTGGTTTGAAAAAAACTAAAAATAGGTTCAAAAATAAATGGAATAGTTTTTCGTTTTCACCTGAAAGGGTCTTCTAACTCTAAAAACCTAGCATTTTTAAGTACCTTATCAAAAATCTCTTGGTTCAACTTAAAAACAAGACGATAATCCTCATAATATGTTTCTAACTTAAAACAATGTCAAAAATCCATTATCATTTTTGTAAACTCATTAAACTGAGAATCAAATGTATTTTTTGCTACTAATATATTAATTGGTTCTATATTTAGAGTAGTCTGATGTTTTTTAAATCGTAAATTTTCAATGCCAAAGTTTCATAGGGTAATATATGTAACCTTCTGAACAAGATAATAATCTTTATACTCTTTTATATGATTTGAAATATATGTTTCTTTATAAAATTTTGAAAAGTTTTCTTGTGTTAATTTAGATGGATGATATCCCTCACCCGCTCATTTCAACACAGATTCATGTTTTTGAAACTGATGACCATCGGAAAAACCAAAACCGTTCTTCAAACGAGCGCCAAGAGACCCATTAAACAAAATATTTTTATTCTTTAAAGCCTCTTTAATAATGTCCGTAATCAAGTCCTCTTTTCAAAAATAACGGTATTGTGGTAGTATAATTTGATAATTTTGTTTTTTAAAAACATGGTTAACAAAATCAGTAAAATACTTCTCAATATTATCTTGTATATTACTTAAGTAATCGAAATTATTAGAGATAATTCCTACATAATCAGTTACATCTGAGGATGGCAATTTTTTAAATCTAATTTCATAAGCAATCTTAAGATTCATTCTAATACCCATTATTTCTTGCGGCGTATCTTCCACTAACTTTGCTATCTTATCAAAATTAATATTATACAAAGTAAATGAAATATTATTCTTGGCTAAAAGCAATGGCATTGAATCAAAATAATAATTTGAATATCGTTCTAGTAAACTTTGGTTCAAATTATCAAACTCTGCTTTAAAACCAACAAGCAACTGATTTAAAAAACGATATTTACTAATTATTTCGCTCGTTAAAATTAACCCATCATTATTTGTAGATTTTAACTTTGCCACTATTTCTTTAAATGATAATATTAAGTCCGGATAATCATTAATATCAATCCTTGCCTTTGTTTCAAATCATCTTGACAAAGTTTGCTTTGCTTTCTTTTTTATTTGATTTAAAATTTCAAGATCTTGATTGCGATCTAATTCATCTTCTTCAAGGTCATGCTTTGTTCGCGTTGTACAACTAACCACCCCAAAGCTACTACCACTGCCTAACACAAACGCACTAAAAAGTGTTAATAACCGTTTCATTTATATGCCGCCTTCCTTTTATAAGCTGTTTTTAATTATACTAAAAAAAAAAAAAGCACGGGGTATATTTAGCAACTAAATTGTTTAATATAAATATTTTTAAAAATTATTTGTTTTATTGTGTTAACCAATCTTAAATTCAATTATCTGTAAAAAATATTCACCATTATCAAATCCAAAAAACCTATTAATTATATGAACTTTTCATTAATAAATTAATTAAATCGAACAAAATCCATTATTTTATTATATATTTATGATTTGATGAAATATGAAAATTGTTATTTTTATATGTAATAGTAATTAAATCTTGTTGAAGCATAAAACTTACTTTATAATCAGGTTTTAATTTACCATACACATCTAATTCAAAAGTAACTTGCTCTAATTTGTCAAAACAATAACTATCATTTTGAATCAAAGGAATAACAGTGTTTGCTTTGACAAAAATTAATATTTCATCAATTGCACATACAAATTGATAAGAACGTTGTCCTTTAAACTTTTTATTTTTTTGGCCTAATAAAAACCAGTCACCTCTTGGTAAATAAACTTGGCGTTGTTTTGTCTTTGGTGTTAAAATTGGAGCAATTAATAAGTTACTACCAAGATAAAATTGATCATCAATTAGTTCAGCAATATGATCGTCTTCATTTTCTAAAACCATTGCTCGTAAAATTGGTATACCCGTGGTAATTGCTTCTAATTCGCACATTTTAAAATATGGTAATAATTTACGTTTTAATTTTGCATATTTTATCGCATTAGTTAAAACAGCTGGTGAAAAATTTCATGGTTCTCGCGGTCCAATGCCATGAAATCGTGACAAAGGTAATAACATCCCAAGTTGAGTCCAACGCATATATAAATCTTCATTAAAAGGTTCTGCGCTATAAAATCCACCAATATCAATCCCCCATGCCATTTCACCTGCCATTGCTAACGATAGTCCCGCATTTAAATGAATTTTTAATTCCGTAAAATTTGAATAACTATCTCCTGATCATTTACCAGAAAATTGTTGTGTTCCAATGTACCCTGGGCGGCAAAAGACCAATGTTTCGTTTGGCCCAAAGTATTCTTTACTAGCATTATAAGCTGCTTGACAATAAAGAAATGCATAATATTGGCGAAATTGTTCACCAGTTAAACCATTACTAAAGGAAGCATTGGGGGGTACTCCATCACCATAATCTGGTTTCACAAATCGTAATCCTAATTTAAATAACTTTTTAAGCTCACCTTGATATCATTTTGTCGCTTTAGAGCTAGTGAAATCAACGATTCCACAATTTGTTTGATACGTTTCTGTTCCGGTTAATGGGTGGGCATAAGCATCAGAATTAATTGTTTTTACTAAATAACCATTTTGATACGCTGTTTGCCAATTATAATTATCATCAGCTTGCAGATATGGATTAATTCAAAAACACACTGCAATATTTTTTTGTTTTAATTCTGTAAATAAAGTTTTAAAATTACCAAACGCATTTTCATTATATTTAAAATTACAACTTTTTGTATAACGATTTTCTAACCATTTTGGATCTAAGCAAATAATATCTAATGGAAACTGAGCTGTTTCACATTTTTTAATTTCTGCTCATAATTCCGTTTGATTATGATAATACAACCGATTACATCAAATACCATAACTTAAATCTGGAATTGCTGTTGGTTTTCCTGTTAAATCAGTATACTGAATAATTAAATCTTTCATATTTTGTCCTGTAAAAAAGAAATAAATCTAGCAATGGTTCAAAAGATAATAAACTAATTGCATCTGTTACTGGTGAACCAATTTCAAAACTAGTTTGTTCACCAGTATTAACTAATAAACCTCACTTTTTTGTAGAATAAAATAATGGTAAACCATTATAAGCTAAGTCATGGTTAGCAACACAAGAATTATCACTATTTCAAATAGTTGTTTCAATACCATTTTTAACTAATGGTCGAAACTTTTCTCCTAAACCATATATTTTTTCATCGTTCATTAATCAAAATGAAATAAATGGTTGTCAATAATCATCCCTAATAAGCTTTCATCCTAATGGTGGAGTTGAATAATTTTCAAATACTTGGTATCCTTTTCGTGTATTAGTGCTAAATTTAATTTTATTATTAGCATCAAGTAACATTATTTGAAATGGTTCTTTATAAATTATCAATTGTTCCTCGTGTAATAAGTTAATTTTAAAATAAGAACTATTTTCAATTGCAATAAACTGTTTTTTTGTTAAATGTTTTAAGTGTTCAGCGAAACGGTTATTAGGTTTTTTTTGATAATATTGCAAATTAATAATACCATTTTCAAATAATTTTATTTGTAAAGTTGATTTTTGTAAATTACTTAATGTAAGTTCTAAGTACAAACTATCATCTTGATATCAAAAATCACTAATTTTTAATGCAACGGTATAATCATAATTAATATCAAAAATTCGTTGTTTTTGGGGAAAAGAATATCCGAGCAATTTTTTATCTTTAATCACTATAGTTTATGTCCTTCCTCAATTTGATTATCTAAATATTCATCAATCTTTTCCTTATAAATACTTACTTTTGGTCCATAAACAATTTGATAATAATTCCCTTGTTTTATAACACCAAGTGCCTTTGTTTCCTCTTTAAACTTATTAGAAACTTTTTTATCATCTTTTACAACAACACGTAACCTAGTCATACAACAATCAACTTCTTCAATATTTTCTGCTGTTCCTAATAAACTAACAATTTTGTGAATAACTTCATCTGAAATATTTCCTTCTGGAACTTTTTCCGTTAATGAATAACCATCTAATGGAATTTGTTCACCAACTCCAGGAATATTTGGTTTTAGTTTTTTAGTTAACCCATAAAAAAGAATAAAATAAATCGTACAGAAAAGTGCACTTACTAATAAAAATCAACAACCATCTAATCATAAATTAGTTTTAATACTATCTGTAATTAATGTTGTTGGACCTAATACTAGAAAATATTTCATTATAATTTCAATTGCACCAAAAGCATGAATTCGCATTGGAATTAAATCGGCCATTCCAAAGGCTAATCCAGTCATAATCGCATGAACTAAATATAGTAACGGAGCTGTATACATAAAAATAAATTCAATTGGTTCAGTTACTCCTGTCAATAAACAAGCAAGTCCTCCCGAAATATAAATTGACTTGTATTTAATTCGGTTAGTTTTACTAATAGCATACATCATCCCAATTCCAGCACCAATTAATGATCCAGTTGAAGTAATCATTTGCCCAACTTTAAAGCGAACCGGTTCAAAAGCATTCATTGTAATTTGATAAACATTATTAACCCCAACTTGACTATTAATGACATTACTAGCATAATTTGTTCAATGATTTCTAACAACATTTAATGCACTAACCCATGTATATCACATTTGTTCCTGCCCTTCTGATACTAAGCTTTTTGCATCAACTAAATTATTCTCCGTAACATAAGTAAAAAAAGCAACTAATTCTTCTTTCGTAATTTGTTGATTAATAAATAAATTATCAGCATAAGTATTAACACTCATATAATTTAAAACTCCTCCTAATGAAGTATAATTCATTGGAATTGTAATCATATGGTGTAAACCAAATGGTAACAATAGTCGTTCTAAAAAACCATAACCAAAGGGAATAATAAATGGAATCTTATTATTTAGAGCGATATTTTTCCCAATAACATTAATTCCAGTTTGAATTAATGGCCAAAGCAACGATAAACCTAACGCGATTGGTAAAGTAATCACAATAACCATTAATGGAACAAACCTAGGACCATTAAAAAATGCCAAAGCATTTGGTAACCGATTAAAAGCAAAAAATTTATTATAAACCCCAGCCCCAATAAAACCAGTTATAATTCCCCCCAAAGCATCAAAACGTAACGAATATACTCCTTCTTGGTTACTAAAATAATCTTTTTGATTAGTTCATTTTGCCCCTAAAATGTAGTTCATAAACTCCGAACCATCAGGGCCATTCCGTGTAATAAAAAAAGTTGCACCGACACTTAATAAAGTTAAATAAGCAACAGCTCCGGCAAAACAACCACCAGCTTTATTTTTTGCTCATGAACCACCAATTGCAATTGCAAATAATAAACCAATATGCCGAAACGGCATTCAACCAATGGTTTCAATAATTGTTCCAATATGATTTGCTACCTTTGCAATTGCAGTAATTTGGCCAAGTCCTAATGGACCAATAATTTTACCAACAACAATAAATAATCCAGCAACAGGTAGAATAGCAATCATTGTTAAAATTGCTTTTGCAAATTTATTAATTCCAATCTTAAAACGAGAATTTTTTCCTCCTTCAAAAGGCGCTTTTATTTTATTTTTTAATTTCATAAAGTAATTTTCTTTCACTTTTAATTTTTCAGACTTTTGCATTTTTTCACCTCTTTTTTTCATTTTAATTACTCTAAATTTAAAAAAGAACTTGTTATAACAAGTTCTTTTTTAAAAATAATTTTTTCGATAAAATTCAAATTTTTCTGGTTGGTATGTTTCCTTACTACATTCAATTACTTCAGAATATTCAGAAAAAGAAAGTGAATATTTTCTGGGCAGATAAGTTTTAAAATTTAATCTTAAATATTTTTTATCTAATATATTTGGTAATTCTAAGCACAAATAGTTAAAATTATTAATTAATTTAATTTTACGAGATGAAATATATTCTAATAAGCTATCTTCACAAGCTTTATAATTAAGATTTTTTAAAATTGTTTTATTAACTCATATAATAGAATATTTTTTTATTTCATTATCATGATAACGAACTTTAATTAAGGATTGAAAATCTTCTACTAACAATTGATAATTTTCAATAAAGTAATCATCAAGGGGGATATCAACAACATATAGTTTATTATGGTTTTGTTTATTCTTTTCTTTAAAAGAATAAACTTTATTTCAAAAACACTTATTTAAAATAAAATATCCCTTTCCTTGCAGCACATAAACCATATTTTTTGTAATTAGTTTTTTAAAAACATCACGAACTGTGCTTCGACTAACGCGATATTTTTGCATTAGTCTTGCTTCTGAGGGCAATTTTGAATCTGGTTTACCATTAATTACTATTGATTCTAAATAACTTTCTAACTCTTTACTTAATAACATAATTCTCCTTTAACTGCAATATCATTAATTTTAGTTTAATTAGGCTTCTATAATTATCTTGTTAATTTAATAGTTAAATAGTTTTTTATATAAGCATTGTATCAAATAAATTTATTCTATTTAAAAATAATAGTCAGCATTTTTTAAATATATCAAAATAAAATTTTATTATATTTAGATATATTTATTGATTCATTTTTTACTACCAATGCATATTTGGAATATTTATATGATCAAATATAAGCAAATGCAAAAAAAATCAAAAGAACATTAATTACTGTAAAAATTAATAAAATTATAAGTTTTCTCTTATTTATCTCATAAATAAAAAAACTATTATTTAAAATACTTAAATAATTATTATTCCGTTTTTTTTATTATTTTTTTAAATAAAATAAATCCAAATATATTTAGACTTAATATATTATAGAAACTAAACAAATATTTATTTTTTCATAAAAAAATATAAGACGAAAACATTAATATATGTAAACTTGTTCATCATTGCACAAACAAAAATGAAATTACAAAAAATATTATAGCAAGTACTATGATATTAATCTTAGGATCAACAATTGACAAAATAATAAAAAGAGTTGTTGAACATATACTACTACAAAAAAGAAACCAAAAAATTCATTTTAGAATTAATATTTTTTTCATATTATCCTCCTATATTTTACATTATAGTTCCTTTTCTATTTCAATTATCAATTAAAATAACATTTTTTTGTAATTCCTTATAACTTTCTGGATTTTTCTCTATTAACATTGTTATTAAAATATTAGTTATGATTAATTGCGAAACATTGCTAGAAATAGTTGAAAAATAAGTTGAGTCTAAATAAGAATAATATAAAATCTTATAATCTGATTGAAGTAAATTAATATTTTGCTGTTTAGTTGTAATTAAAACCGTTTTTATATTGTTTTTTCTACTTAATTTAAGTAATTCAAGAATTTCACGCGTGCAACCAGATTTTGAAAAAAGAATCATTAAATCATTATCATTAAATAAATTTAAAAATAATAATTGACCATGAAAATCTTGTGATGTATAAGAATTAAATCCTAATTTAATTAAACTATTATTTAATTCAGAACAAATAACAGAAGATGAACCAACACCAAAAATAAAAATGCGCTTAGAAATAAAAATACAATTAATAATATTTTCTAATTCTAATAAATCTAAATTATTAATCGTTTCAAAAACAGAATATAAATTAATGTTTTTAATTTTTTGAATTAAATTAGGTAAATTATCATTATATTGAAAATTAAAACTACTTTTAATCTGTTTAATTTTTTCATAAATAAACATTTTAAACTCTTTAAAATTTCTATATCCTACTTTTTTTGATAATCTAGATATCGTTGATGTTGCTATTCCCAACTTTTTACTAATTATTGTGATTGAATTATTTAAGAAATATTCTGGTTTTTTATTAATTTCAACTGCAATATATTTTTCTAAAGATGTTAAATTATATAAATCCAAAGCAACTATTGGAATCATTTATGTCCTCCTTTATTAAAAATTATAATGCATTAAATTTTCAAAAAATTTGCATTTTAATAAAAAAATTACAAAAATAATTAATTTTATTGTACTTTATAATCTTCTTTTTATAATAGAAATAATAAAAAAATAGAAAGGTTTATAAAAAATGAAAATATTTAATGAAAAATTATTACAATATATTGAAAAACCAATTAGCAAATGAGAACAAGCAATTGAATTAGCATCTGAACTATTAATTACAAATAATTATGTTAAAACTGATTTTCCTACTAAAATTATTGAGATAACAAATGATTTAGGTCCTTATTATGTTGTAGCACCGAAATTAGCACTATTACATATTATGCCTGATTCGACAATTTTAAAAACTGGAATAAGTTTTACATATTTTAAAAATCCAGTTAAATTTCAAAAAGAAGACAAATACCATATTAAATATTGCTTGGCTCTTGCGGCAGAAGATAATTTTTCACATATAGAATTACTTCAATCAATCGCTAAACTATTTGCAAAAAAAGAATTTTTAACTAGCATAAAAAATTGCTCATCAACAATGGAATTAATTAAAATTATCAAACAGTATGATAATTAGAAAATATTAAATTTACTTTCTTCTAACTAAGTTTAAACTTTATATATAAAATTTAATAAAAAAGACTAAAAGTTTTAGTCTTGTATACATGCATTAAATTAAATCTATTTTATTTGCTTTATATTATCAAAGGTATAATTATTTATTTTCCTACTTAATTATACAAAAATAAAGAAAATTAATAATCAATTTTTGAAAAAAATAAATTGTTATTTTGAATTTCAAATTCTATTAATTTAATAGGAGAGCAAATCCCTTCATTTTTTTTATTAAAATCCGTAATTTTCTGAGTTATTTTTTCAAATTTTTCAATTTCTTGTTTAGAATTACTTTTTCGCTTTTGATATACTAATACTGGTGATATATCACATTGTCTATTAGATTTATAATATTGTGCTATTCAATCTATATATCTTTGTATTTGATTAGTTATATAAAAAGGAATTTCATTACATTTTAATTCTATAGGAGATACAACTTTTTGATTATTTTCAATATAATCAATCATTATATCAATTGATTGCATACCCATTCCGCATCCAAACTCATTGCCTATTCATTGAATTTTTGCATTAGGTGGTAGTAAGGAATCATCCAAACTTTTATTATAGTTTTTGCCTATATAATTTATAATATATGATTGTAAATGAATTTCAAAAGCTAAATTATTTTTATATTTTTCTAATAATCTAGGTAAAATATTTAATGGTTCTTTTCTATTTCCTTTATATAAAATTAAATCTTTTTCTAATTCAATTATTTTTTGCATATCTTCGTCAAAGGATAATTGTTTTAAATTACTTAGCATTTGTCTTTCATTTTTATCTCTTATTAATTGATGTAATCTTTCTGCTTCATATAAAGTAATCATAGTGTTTCCACGTTTTCCACGTAATTTTCTATAAATCATACTTCATAACATTTGGTGAGGAGAAAGAATACTTTTAATCTCATCTAATGCTTCTCACTCGGTTACACCAAGTGGATAAACATTATCAGGTTCAATTTCTACACGAAATGTTAAAGATTTATTTAATTCAGTTTTTAAAAACTGATTTTCATCATTATTATCTAAAAATGCTCAATCATTCTTTGCTTTAAAAATACCAAAAAATTTACCCTCTTTTGGTTCGTTTGTATATCTGGTTTTTGTCTGTTGCAAATAAAAAATTATTTTATCATCTTTTCTAATTCTACAAGCATCTGCAGTCATTCCTACTAAAAGTCTTTCAGCAGTAGGCTTTAAACTAGATTCTTTATTATTATTAAAATCAATAACATAATCTTTAGCTCCTGTTCCAGCAAACATATTTTCTAAATGTATTTTAAATGTATTTGAATCTACTATAAAAACATGGGTAGTCATTTATTTTATTCCTTTCAATCTATCTATCATTTTTTTAAAATATATTTTATCTAATTCGCAACCCAAAGGAATTCTTTCAAGATTTAATGATGCTAAAGCAGTTGTACCGCTACCTAAAAAAACATCTAAAACCTTGTCACCTTTATTAGAGTGTTTTTTAATTAAATCTTCAAACAATTTTAACGATTTTTGAGTTGGATGAAATCTACTTTTATTATGTTCAATAGGATATTCATAAATTCCTTTATCATACTCACTATTAAAAGTAGGTTTTCCATCTTTAACAGCAAGAATAGCTATTTCACGAGCATTAGTTAAATAATTTATTTGTGAATTTATTGGTACAGGATTTGTTTTTATTCATTCTATAAAACGTAACTGTTTAAAGCCTGATAGCATTAACATATTTGCTAAGTCCTGCAGTTTTCATAAATCTCAAAAAATTATTACACTACCCCCTTTTTTACATACTCTATAAAATTCATCACACAAACTAATAAAATTAATTCCGTTAGTTTCTTTTTTATCTCAATGACCAAAATCCATAACCACACGAAATCTGTCAGTATAATTGCCTTTTAATGAACCCGTTGTAAAATTTGTTTTTTTTGAAATTTGATATGGAGGATCAGTTAAAATTAAATCAATAAAATTATCTGGTATCTTTTTTAAATATTCAAAACAATCAAGACATTCAATATTTAAATCATCATTTTGTAACGTAATATAATTTTTTTTTTCTTTGTTCACTTTTATTATCTCCTAACTTTTTTTAATTTTTCCAAAATACTTATGATTTTATAGTAAATTATCATATTTATTATATTCTAAAATTTATAAAAATATAACATAAAAATTGGAGAACTCTGTTTTCAACAATAAAATTAATTTATTAAATATTATTTTTTAATTTTACTTTCTTTCATTAGTTTTCTGATCTAAACTTGGTTCTAAATCTTCTTCTAACTTATTTTCTAATGCTAATTTTTGATCAACTTCTAATGTATGCTGACTGCGTTGTCAATCTTTGTAAATAAAAAAACCAAAAGCAACTGCTAATAACGCTGCTAAACCTAATAAAACAACAATGGCAATGGTAACTAACATAGTTTCTGTCCTCCTTTTTCTCGTTTTATGCCATAATAACTATTCAAACTTGCAACTAGGACTGGCACAAAAATACCTAGTACGAAAGCTAATACTGAGATGTATCAAACATTTTTTGTACAACTAATAATAAAATCATAAACTGAAAAGCCAACAATAATAGCTAATATAATTGGAATTAAATAGTACATCATAATTTTATATAACTTATTTAATTTAATTCATGATACTTGGTTATTATAATTAATTACAATATGTAGTTTTTTTGCATATCAAACAAAGAAAATAACTTGTGCTAAGGATACTAAAATTAAATCTAATCCTGCTGCCAATAATTGAAATGAATTAATTACTTGATATGTGCTCTCAAAAACTAGTGATAAACCAACAAGAATAATTGTTAAACAAATCCCACAGATTACTTTTTGATTACTAATTTCATATTGTGTTTCAATAGCATCTACAATAACTTCAACATTACCTACCGTTGTACTTAATCCGGCAATAAATAAAGCTAAAAAGAATAAAACTCCTAAGAAATTTCCAACTCCTACAACAGTATTCTGATTAATAATATGGAAAGTTTCTGGTAAAACATTAAAAACAAAAACCATTGAATCATCACCAAACTTAGTGGTAATTTGTTGTTGAAATAATAAAATATTATTTTTATCAGGAACTAAATTATTAACAATTGCCCCTGATGCACCAAAAATAAAGATTAAATTAGTAATTGATAAAAATAAAATTCCAATTACTAATAAGTAAGCTTTTGAAGCATTATCTTGGTTGTGCGGCCCTACGCCAGCAAAGCGCATCATCATTCCCATTCCTAATGATGTTGTAAAAAAGGCTAAGGAAAAAACACTACATCATGTTTGACTTTGCTTTAATTTTTCTAAATTATTTGTTAAAAATAATGTTGCTAACCCTTGATGACTCCCTGGAACTGTTAAAATATAAATTGCTAAAATTAAAATAATTAAAAATAATAAGGGCATAAAAAACTTATTAACTTTTTCAATTCCCTTAATTCCAAATAATAATACAAGACCAACTAACAAAACAACAAATAAGAATGCCAAGAATACAATTCATTGAAAACCACCATTGTTAGTTACACCAAAACCGCCATGTTGTAAAATCTGATGATTAAAAATATTTCCATCAACATTACTAATCAAGTTAGGACTAAATTCAATTCCAATTGAAATAATAGTATAACCAACTAAAACAGCATAATAAATTGGAATAATAATCATTAAAGTTGATTGAAATCAACCCATAAAGCGACTAAAACGAACACTTTCTTTATCAAAAATGTTAATTACACTTTTACGCCGAAGATTTCCTAAGTTAAATTCAAAAATCAATAACGGTACTCCTACAATTAGTAACGCAAAAATATATATTAAGAAAAAATAAAATCCACCATATTTATTAATATAACCAGGTAATCCTCAAATTACCCCTAATCCGATTGCTGCACCTAATGATGAAACAATAAATCCAAATTTTGTCATTTGTTTTTTACTACTCATTTTTTTCCTCCTTTATTTTAAATAAAAAATGCAATATTGTTGCATTTTTATCATTCCTATTTTTTTTGAGTTCTAATCTTGCGACTAATACCCCAAGCAATGGTAATAATAATACTTGTACAAAAAGCACCAAACATAATAATTAAAACAATTTTAATAATGTTAACTTTTTGATTATAACTTTCAATATCATCATAGCCAAAAATGTTACCCCTATATTTGTCCTTAATTCCTAAACTATTTAGATAACTCTGAAAATATTTTGGCGCAACATTTCGTGCTTCTTTAAGCATTCCATAGTAAGCATCAACAGCATGCCCCATCTCATGATTTAAAGAACAAAAAATATTTGGTGAACTTCACCACCCAATTAGATATTTAGAAATAGTTTTATCCAACAAAGCATCAGCAAATTCCTTTGCAGAAATAATAATATAAGCCGATCTTGCTGAAGTAATGCGTTTTGTCCCCGGCAGTAATTCAAGAAAATAACTTGTATAAGCTGTTGTTTCTCCAGATCTTTTTAGCAATGGAGCATCCGGAGAAAATAGAAACCCAGTTAAAAAATATTTAAAATTATCACCAGTTATTGCATAAGTCATATTAAATAAATTTAAAATTTGATTTTTAAGAAATTCAATAATCTTATCATTTCAATGATAATATTTTTGCATTGCTTGCACACTATCTTTTAAGAAAATGGCACTTCCCTTTTCATAATAATAATTATTTTCATACTCTGTTATCTTTTTTAAATCTTCATCTAACTTATCAAATGATGAATAATATTGTTGTTTACTAGTATTCATAAAATTTTCAAATTTTGTCCGCGATGATTGTGATGCTCTAGTATATGAATCATTCATCATATCTCCTAATCCCTCTGTTAAATCCTGGCCATTATTAATAATGGTATCTCGTAGAATATTTCCATTAAAACTAAAATTGCTAGTTTTAATATCTTTCATTCCACTTGATTGCCACATAATTAAACTTGTTTTAAGAGCATTAAAAGTATAACTACGTTCTCAGAAATTACTATCTTGGGGAATTAATTGTTGTAAACCAAACTCAAAAGGTGGAAAATTATATTTTAAATCAACAGCATCAATCGGTTTTTTTGTTAAATTAGTATTATAACTAAGATTTGATTTTGCAACATACTGGTCAATTTTATCAAGTTGATATTGTAAAGAAGTAATACGTGAACCAAGATTTTCTTTTTGAAGTGGAGTATAAATATCAATAAAAAAATTATTTAAAATCTCTCAACTTTTATTTTTCATTTCATCTGGCATTGTCATTCATTTTGAATATGCTTCGGCAAAAAATTCTTTTCAAGTTGTCATTCCATAAATACTAGTATTAATAATCGATGCCATTAATGACATTTCAAATAATTCTTTAGTATCCATTTTCACATTCCCAATATTAGTTACAACATTATAAATTTTATTTTTATTATTAACAATATTCTTTTCCATCATTTCTACCGTTTTATTTTTATCAATATTAGAAGACTTATAAATAAAATAGCGCAATAAATAACCTGAATAAATAAAATCATCTTCGTCAGGTGATGAAACTGTCGTTGATAATAGTTCTATAATATGTTCTTTTTGGTTAATAAAACTAGAAGTAGGCACAAATGTCATATTAATAGTTCCAAACACTAATAAACTACTTGTTATTGTATGAAACTTTCCCATAATTTTTTCTCCTTTTAATATATTAAAAATTTATTGATGATAAACAATATGTTTGTTAAAAATAAAATTAATTGTAATAAAAATTACTTTTAACAAAGCATAAACTCAAAATAATAAAAATAATTATTAATAAAACCTAATTATCAAATATTTTCTAATTGTAATAATGATGCTTTCATTTCTAATCCACCACGATAGCCACATAAAGCATTATTTTTGCCTAAAACACGATGACACGGAACAAGAATTGTTATGGCATTATTACCAATTGCTGTTCCCACAGCTCGCATTGCTTGCGGATGTCCAATTTTTTGTGCAATATCAGCATAACAAGTTGTTGTTCCATATGGAATTTTAGCAACTTCTGCTCAAACCTTTTTCTGAAACAAAGTACCAGTAAAATCAAACGATAAAGTAAAAAATGTTCGTTTTCCCATTAAATATTCCGTTAATTGCTCCATAACAAGGCTCGTTTTTCCTTCTTGATCAGCAATTAATAAAATATTTGGTCCCTTTTTCATCAACCAAGATTCTAATTCATTAAACCCTTTGTTATTAGAACCAATAAAAGTTACGCCTTGCTCAGAAACAGCAACATATAAATTTCAATTGTTAACCTTTAAATTGTTATAATATCATTTAGTTAACTTTTGTTTGGTCATATTTTAACCTCCTAGTTATTGCTGTTTTTGATTAAAATAAATTTTTTTGTGCTTTAAGGTATTTAAATTATACTATTAATTTATGAAAAACTATTTATAATTAGCAAATTTTTTTCATTTTTTATTTTTTTATTGGTAAATAAAAAAATAAAACTGGGATTCAACTTACATTAAATCCCAATGAAAAGTTAATTATATTAAAATAATGCTCCATTTTTAAATTAACCGAATAGATCAAGTTCATTTATTAATGGGAAAGTTTCACTATGTTTATCTCTATATTGTAAACCTACTTTAAAGTCAGAATTAACATACTGAATATTAATTTTTAATTCATCAAGAAAATGTTCAGGAATATCACTACTATTTTCTTTAATTATTTTTTTAATATAATTTGATACTGCAACTATTCTCTTATCTTTTCTTAGAAAATTTGTAAGTGAAAAAAAGCGAACTTTTTGTTCAATAATTGAACGAATTTCTGTAAAAAATCTATTAACCATAGTGTCTTTGTCATTATTTTCTTTAAAAATAATTTTCATTCCTTGAATTAATCTAATATTAAAAATATTTTTCAAATCATATTTTTTAATTTGTTTTTTTAGTAAAGCTAAAGTTCTTTCATCTAAAATAATATCAATATTACCTTGTAATATAAACTTAGTATTGTTATAAGTTAAAACATCATCATTGACTTTGGCATTATTAAAAGCAATTTGAAATGCTTCACCTAATGTTAATTCTGGTTGCAATTGGTCATCGTAGTTATCTTCTTTCCGAGCAGAAACCCGTCTTTCTTGAATATCACCATTTTCAAAAATTAAGGTTAAACAAGCAGTACGATTATAAATATCAACCATAATATGTTCTCATTTTTGATATTCATTCACCATTGGTAACATATCAGCAGTATATGTTTTATATAACCCTGATGTTTGAATTGTTTGAATCTGTAATGGCACACCAGTTTGCAATGCTTCAACTTGTTCATAATTCAATTTAATTGGTTGTGAATTAAAATCATCAATTGTATTTCAAGCAATTGAATTTTGAACTTTATCAGGAAAAATTGCCCCTGGCAAAATAACATTTGCTGTCGTATTACTTTTTGCAATAATTGTTGCAATTGTATTTGATAATTCACCAATTCCTAACACAAAATTAAGTGTTGGACGAACTTCATAAATTGGCGCTGTTCCCACATTTAAATACTTAACATTTCCATTTAAATATGCCACTTCAGAAGTATTAATTCCTAGTGAATGGGTTCATGTTTGGCCTTGTTCTTCAGATGATGTATTAGAACTAGAATGCTCAGAAGATACCGTACTAGATCATTCATGTGAAATATTAGCACTAACAGAAAGACTCGGAAAAAGGGAAATTTCTGCCGAAACCGATGCCCCAACAGTTGTTGCTTCAGTATTACTACTAGAAGTTGAAACACTAATAGTATTACTTTTTTGTTGTCCAACTGATCTTCCTTCCTCATTTGTAACATTAAAATTATTGGATAAAATCATTTTATTCATCATTACCCCAATTTTAGGATAAGCAGCAACAAGTGGATGATGTGCTTCTGGTAAAACCCCTTGATCAATTTTTCCTAATACTTTTTCAGCATCAGAATAAGGATCCCCTGTTGTATGACTATTGTATGGGTCTGATTTATATTTAATAAATTTTCCTGGTTTGTGTTTTTTATCATCTCAAGGAACAATTAATCCCTTTTCAACCGTATAACCATTGATTTCTCAACAATCAGGAATGCCATCATCATCACTATCTAACGCATGATCACAATCATTATCAAGACAAGAACTTTGTTGTTTAATATTTTTAATCTCTGTGTTTTTTTCCATAATATTTACTCCTCCTTTTCATTCTTTGCTTAATTATTTAAAATTTTTTATCTTCTCGTGCTAAAGAAATCTCCACTTTAATACTTTCTTGACCTGTGGTTTTATCTTTAACAATAAGAAAGTTATGATAGCGAAAGGTATAACCACGATTTAGTAATAATTCATTTTGACCAGGATACTTACTAATTTCATCAACATAAATTGCTTTTGTTCCTTTTGGTAAACTAATTCTTAATAAAATTGGATAACGACCCCCTGAATATGATTTATGCGGGTCTTTTGATAAAGATGTACTTAAAAAACTATGTTGCGTAAATTTTTCGCCAGTATAGTCTTGCCGAATTTGAGCAAATAAATCACGGTTAATTTTATTATTTGCATCACGTAAATTAAGATCATGGTCTGAAAATTGATAACCACTAACGCGACGAAAAACAACTAATTTTTCATTTGTTTTTGCTTTTTGAAATGATTTATCTAATTTTAAAATTTTATCATTAACTTTTTTTAAATCATTTTTTGTAAATTCAAGGTCTGTTGGAACAGCTTCAATATCATGATATATTTTTCCATTTGTTTTACGTAAATATTCATTAATTGCTCCGTAATGACTCCCAGTATATTGTTCTAAATACTCCTTGAATTCCTTTTTTTCATTTTTTGTTAATTTATTTTCTCAATCATTATATAGTTGCCTTCCTCCATTACTTGCTTCTTCATGCCTATCTTTATAGTGGCGTCGATTTTTATTAAATTTTTTATTGAAAGGTTGCTTTAATCGTCCTCACGCTGGTACATAAAAAATAAACTCTTCAAATATCATCACAATTCTTCCTCCACTTTATAATTAAATTATCTCTTAAAAATAACAAAAAAAAGCACTTTAGTGCTTTTAACAAATTATTTGCAGAAAAAAAATAAACGACAATAAAAAATGTAATAATTTTTACGTTGTAATAATTTTATTCATTTCATCTTTTATGGCTAAACTCACATTCCCAAATGGCAAAATAACAGTTTGTAAGACAATACCAATATCTTTTAATTTAAATTTAGTTTTTAACAAAACAAAATCAACTTCATCTAAATCTTTTACTGTTACTCGCAAGCGGGTTAAGGTTGCTTTAACCATTGTGATATTTGTTTTTGTTCCTAAAATACTAATTAAGTCATTAATAGAAAAAGAAAGCATTTGTTTTGGAACAAGAATTTTTTGAAAATTAAAAATCTTTTTACGAAAAATCATCATTAAAATAAATAGCACCATTAAAATCATTGCCACAACAATGATAATAATATATTCAACTCGCATTATTAATCATCTCCTCTGTTATCATTGCAATGTGCAAATAATAACTTCATCTTCGCAATTAGACTTAAATCATTTTCCTCATCATAGCATAAGTTTAATGTTTTTTGACTAATTTTTAATTCAATATCAGAACTTAAAATTTCTGATTCATAAGTATCAATTACTAAACTTTTTCCTTTTAAGTCACCAGTTAACCTTATTATTTGGTCTTGATCTAAAATAATTGAAGCGTTAATTGTGGAAAAAGTTGAATTTGCCACTGGGGCAATTTCTTTTAATTGCCATAGGGTTGAAATATTAGCTGCAATAATTGATCCATTAATTGCTCGCATATAACCAGTTGAACCAGTTTTCGTTGCAAAAACAAGACCACTTCCCCGGAAATGCTCCAATAAATCATTATTAACATAAATGTCAGTGCGAATTGTTTTAACATGATCAACAACTTTTGCTTCATTTAATGCATAGCGAATAAGATTACCATTATATTTAATTTCTAATAATGGCATTTGTCGAATATGAATTTTATTATTAATAACTGCATTAATTGCTTTGGCATAGGTATTTTCATCATAGTTAGCATAAAACCCTAATGAACCAGATTTAATTACAATAAAAGAAACTTTATCAATGATATCTTGAAATTTATTAACTGCTCTTAATAAAGTTCCATCTCCACCAATTATAAAAACATACTGTGGGTTACCAAGATCTTCTTTTAATTGATTTTCTTGTAAAAGTTTACTAATTTTATTAACTAACTGTGTTGATTCTTGATAATCATTTGCAATAATTGCATATTTAAACATTGTTATCGCCACCTTTTCTTTCATTTACTTACATTATACCTTTATTTTAAATTGAAAACTTAATTAAATAAATAATAGTTAGCTTTGCTAACTATTATTATTGCGAATTGTTAATAATTCAATATCAGTAAACTGTAATAAATTAGTTTGATTTAGATGATAATGAATTTTATTATCTGGCCAAAAAATATATTTAAAAGTAAAACTAATATAAGTTAATCCTTGTTTAGTATGAAATTTATTACATACTCCGCGAGGAACAGATTCTAATTTTTTTGTTTTTTTATCATATAAAAAACTTTGTGGTATATAAAATAATAAAATATGTGTTAATGAAACAATTACAATTCCTAATAAAAACATTGGTAATCAAGCAAATGGTCACATATATTTTGCTCCAATAAAGTTTGTATTTCAACCGCCAACATTAAAACCACCATTGTTTCATGGTTCCCCACTATTTGGCCCCACAAATAATTGGTTTGTTTTAAAAATTCAGTCTCAAATTACTGCGATAATAGAAAATAACGTTAATCATAATAACTGTCATTTAAAGGAATTATGTAAAATGAAGTGCAACAAATCTTATTAATTAAATAATAAAACAAAAATTATAAAAAATCAATTATAAATTTTCAAAAATTAAAATATTTATAATTTTTATTTTATTTTAAACACAACTTAACCATACTAAAAAAATAATTTATTAAGTTAAGTAATAAATTTATTTAAAAATTCTGTAAAAATACTTCTTTTGCACTTATTCAATTTAAACAAGGCCTTAATTTATCATTTATAACATTAACTACTCAATTTATTTTTTGTTGACTAACATTATTAAAATCAGTTCCCTTAGGATATCATTCTCTAAGTTCAGAATTCATATATTCAATTAGTGGTTTTTGTTGAGGTTTACCAGGGTCGCAAAAATAAACTTGTGTTTCAGCAAATATTTCTAATTCTCTTCATTTACTAAATTCTTTTCCTCTATCGGTTATTATTCCTTTAATTTTTCCAATTAAATTATTACTTATAACAATATCTTTAAACTTTTCCACAACTTCATTAGCAGTATGATTTTTTAATTTCATTACAAAGTAATTTCTACTTAATTTTTCAACCAAAACCAAACAACTAGATTGATGATTTTTACCAACTACAGTGTCTATTTCAAATCAACCAGCATCAGATTTTTTATTTTCAATATCTCATATTGATTTAAAATTATTTAATTTACCACGATTATCAAATTTTTCTTTTGTTTTATATTTTTTACCACGATGACGTAAATTCTGTTTTAAAAAACCATAAAAACCCAAACAAATTCATTTATACAATGTTTTAACACAAACAGGAAATTTAATACCAAACTTTATAAAATAACGATGAATAAGTTGTGATGGAGAATCACGATAAACATTAAATCTTATATTAATAAAATTTAATTGTTCTTCTGTAAACTTATATCTTTTATTATTCTTTTTTCTTTTTTCATAATACATTTTATCTGACTTATAAGCACTATATTCATCAATAGTTTTAAAACGCTTAATTTCTCGCAAAATAGTACTACGATGTCTGTTCAAATATTTAGCAATTTGTGAAATATTTATTTCACCATTCTTTTTTAAAAATAAATTTGATAATAATAATTCTTCTAATTTAACCTTATCAATAAAACTTAAATGACTATACATAACATTTATATACCTTTCATTAATTTATAAATTTAATATTAAAATTATTTAATAAATTATTGATATATGATAAGATCAATTATAGCATTCAATTAATTTTAATAAAGGAGAAGTAAAATATGAAAAAATGACTTAGCATTTTAGGAGTAATCGGATTAACAGCAATAAGTACAACATCATTAATTAGTTGTGAAAAACCAAATAATAATAAAAACAGGGGGGGTAATAAACCAGAACCTTGAAATCCACAACAACCACCAGAAAATAGTAGTTGAAAGTTAATTGATAGTTCTTTAAATAATATACAAAAAGAATTTGAAAAACATAATGATAAATGATATTTTATTATTTGAAAAAGAGGAAATAGTTCAAATTGAATATGACAATCAATGTTTTTTAAATATGATGAGTCTGCTCCTAGAATGACGGGTGCTTGACTTTCTTTTATAAAATCAATTTATCGTTGAGATAATACAAATAAACCTAAAAAACTAGAATTTAATGAAAGTACTGGTGAAATTACAGATTGAAAAGAATAAAAGGAACTACAAAGTTCCTTTTTAAATTAATCGTACAAATTTCATAAAAATAATTAATAGGAATATATTTGTTATTGTGTTATATAATGCTGGACTAAATTTTCACATCTCAAACGTTTGATTAAAAAAACTATATATTGTTTGAAAAATTTTACCAACACCACTTGCTAACTCATTCACTTGCTTAACACCAGGAATATTATTAACAATTCATATTGCTGCATTTCGAATATGACATGCTAAATTATACCAACTACAACTTTCATATTGTGCTTGTCATCATTGTCCATCAGGAAATAATCCACCATTATTGATCTCTTGTCAGTTATAAATTCCAAAATTAAAATCATAATAACGGTACATATCATTTTCTTTTTGGGCTTGTAATTCAAAAACATTATAACCGATTTTTTGTTCTTCAATTTTCTTATATTTTAAACCATATTTATCTTTTAAAGCACCTTCAAAAATATAACCCTCATTTTGATTAATATTATAATTATTTGAGACTGAAAAATCATAGTTAAATACATTACCGTAATTAGTGTTATAAAATCGATTTTTAAATGCTGAATACAATTTAATATCTAATTGATTATATTTATCAGAAAAATAAAAATAACGCGGATAAATTTTAAAACCATTATTAGCCAATAAACCATATTTTTTATTATATCCTTTCACATAAGTATTATTTTCTAAATCAAAAATTGTTCGTAAATAATCTTTATAAAAATTTTGCGAAACTGTAAACATACTATTTAATAATCTTTCAAATTGACTTTTACTAGTATTATTTTCATCAATTAAAACATCTCTAAAATTAACTAATTTTAAACCAAAAAAGTTAATTAAAACCGTATCATATTGTAAATTATCAATATAACCACTTTCAATAAAATTACTACGATTTTGAAATACAGGCACCAAAGCGTGTGCAAAAAATGCTTTTAAAAACTTATTAATATCAATTTGACCTTTCATCTGTTCAAAAACCTTTTTACCAATATTAGGTGAATTACCCTGATAATAATTATAAGTTTCAGCACTAAAATTAAAGATACTATCTTTTTCTTTCATAAAAGTAAACAAAAAACCTAAATAATCAGTATATCGATAACTATTTGCATTATTACCATCCCAATATTGTTTAAGATGTGTTAATTCTAAACTACCAGCAACAATATTTTTATGTTCATCAATCGTTAAAATCATTCGATAAATTGATTTTCTAGTTAAAATAATACTGGGCTTTCAATCTAATTTTTCCATATTATTAATAATTTCAAAATCAAAAATTATTCTTTGACTACCTAAATTTAGATCATCATAATTAGGGTTGCCACCTTGCTGAACTCGAATATTTTCTTGTACAATTAAATTAATATATTTTAATAAAAAAGAACGAGTATTTTGATATTCATTATCAGTTCAAAAAATAACATCACCAGTACTTTCATTAAATTCTAGTTTTTTAGGTTTATTTGTATTATCTCAACGATAAATTGATTTTATAAAAGAAAGTCAAGCACCCGTCATTCTAGGAGCAGACTCATCATATTTAAAAAACATTGATTGTCATATTCAATTTGAACTATTTCCTCTTTTTCAAATAATAAAATATCATTTATCATTATGCTTTTTTAATTCTTTTTGTATATTATTTAAAGAACTATCAATTAACTTTCAATTTTGATTAACCAAATTAACTAATTGTAAATTATCAACACTTTTTTTTAATTTATTAATAACTTCCACAGTATTAAAATACTTTGCAAAAGAATAAGAAAAATTAGTTAATTCTTTTAAAAATTGTTTTTTATCAACATCATAAAATTTATCAATGTTATATTGTTTAGTATAAGTATTTCAATTTTTATATAAGTCCATAAAATCATTACTAGGTTTATCAAATGAAATTCCCGTTGAATAACTATCCTTTAAAAAATCTAAATATCATTTATCATTATAAGTTAATGATTGTGATGTTTTTAAAGTCGGATTAATAAAATAATTTGTTTCCGACCAATTTTCAAAGAAACTACTGCGTAAAAACATTGTATTAATAAAATCAGTTTCATTCATTCCCGTTGTTTGTTGATTAACAGTATAATTCTGCTGATTTAAGGGTTTAAATGCTGTTAAAGTAATAAAAGGAATAATTAAACCTAAAATACCTAAAATAGATATTGCAAATAAAGATAATGACTTACGCATTATTCTTTACTACCTTTAACTATATCTTTATTAATTTTTTTCTTAATTCATAATATTAAATCAATAATTCCCGCAGCAGTTAAAATTCAAAAAATTATATATCCAATACACATAATTGAAGAAACTGAACCAAATTTACTCAAAAACAATTGAAATTCTTTAATATCAATATAAAGAAAAGGTACGAACATTCCTAAACTAATTACCAAAAAATATAATAATATTTTTCATCATTTTTCTTTTAAAAATTTTAAAATTTTACTTTTCATAAATTTAACTCCTAACTATAAAGTGTTTTTGAAACAATAAACCCAACAATATATAAACTTGATATTGTTAACATTAACGGATGACTAAACAAAATTGCCATTTTACCAAACAACGAAAGTAAAAAAGTATCAGAATTATATAAATCCATAATGATATTTTTTGCTGATGTCAACTGATTAATAATAACTGTAATAAATCCTGTTCCAAAAATAGCAATTGCCGCAACTAATAAAACTAATCTAATCATTATTTATTCACTCTCCGATATCCTTGTTCTCTTGTTTTTGCTTGTTTTGCTAAATTTGATAATTGTTGTTTATTACGATTAATTTTAAATTGTTTACGATCTTTAATATGTTTTTGCATACCTTGTTTAGTATCTGAAACTCCACGAGCAGTTGCAGAATAAATATTTGATACACCACTTTGTACTGTTGAACCTAATTCGTTGTATTGAGTTCTTGTACCGTGAATTGCATAAATAGATAACTTAACAACCATAAAAAAGATAATAAAATAAGCAATTGTCGTATTTGTCATTGGTAATTTTGTATTTCAAATTACATCAAAAATAAACAAAAATACATCAAAAATAAAACTAAAAATCTTATCTCAATTACTACTTTCTGATAATAAATTAATCATTTTTACCACTTCCTTTTTCTTTTTTAGATTTTAAATTCTTTTTCAAAATATCAATATCAAACAATTCTAAACGCTCTTTAACACTCAATTTAGTAATTTCTGACCAGTAATATTCTTTATAATTAACTATTTCATCATTTTTTAAATCACGAACAAACTTTAATCATTGACTATCATATTTCTGTGCAAATTCTAACGGAATAATTATTTTAAAAAACCGGATTCCTAACCCAACATCCGACTTATGTTTTGCTCGTTTACCTTCTGCTGTTCGTTCTACTGATTTTGTTTTTCAAATTTCATAATCAGTAATATCTTGAAAAATGCCAATTCGCATAATAAAGAACCGATTAAAAAAATTAAATCCTTTTTTAGCAATAGGTTTTTTCAGTGAAATTGGAATAATAATACCACTTGCTAATTGCCTAATATTGTTTCAAATCATACCCTCACGCTGAGCTGTAAACAAAGCACGATTACCAAAATGTCTTGCTAAAACAATTCACGGAATTTTACCACTATGAACCTTTTTCTCATCGTGCGGACTAGTTCCGTCAATATATAAATAACTTTCATCAAATAAAATAACACTATCATCTGGGGGAACTGGTTTTGTTCGATCTGTAAAATCTAAATTTTTAAATGTTAAAACTTTAACTTTATCATCTTCTAACGGATAATTACTATAAATCTTATCTGTTAATAGTTTCATAGTTTGTGATAAATAAGTTAAAAGTAATGTTTTTCCCGTTCCTAATTTACCAATAATTACCGATAACGGATTATCTCAAACAAAATTTACTAACCGAAAAGCATTTAACTGATAAAATATGTTTTTTCAAATTCATCATACAAAATAAACACATTGCAAAGCAAACAATAATCAAAATACTAAACCAGTATAATTTAATGAAATTATTCAAAGTAATAAATCAATTAAACTAAACAAAATCATTGAACCGCTAATATAACAATAATTTTTTAAGAAAAATATAAACTTTTTCATTACTTAAAATACCCAATTATTTTAAAAATCATTCATAACAAAAACCAAGTTAAAAACAAAATAACAATTCAAACACCAACCATCAGAGTTAAATATTCATTTTGAGTCAAAGTCCAAGTTGTAATACTTTCAACATTTATTTTATCTATAAACAAAAATATATGAATAAAAAACTCTTTTAATTTTTCTCAATCATTTTGCATTTTTAAAAACTCCACATTTTTTGAATAAGTTTAAAAAACATCCCAAAAAATAAAACGATAAATAATACAAACGATATAACATATAAAAATTCAGGGGCATTTGAACCAATAATATAACTAACAAATTGAACTCAATAGTCATATAAACTCATTTAATTTAAACTTTCTAAATCATTAATTAATTCTTGCTCTTTTTCAACACTTCAATTTGTTAAATTATTATTGTTATTTGTTTTTACTTTTTGAGGTTCACCAGAGAATAATGCTTTTTTCATTTGTGTAAAATAATTTTGTTTATATTGATTGTATAAATTTATTAATTCTGTTCCAGTTAAATATTTTCAAATATGGCGTTTTAAATTTTCATCATATTTTACAATAGGATAAGAATTATCATAAATCAAACCAATAGCTACTTGATCAGAATGTTTTTCACTCCGATAAATAAACTTATTACTTAATCAAAAACCAATATGTTTATTATGATTAGGCAAATTTATAAAACTTGCTTTATCTGTTTCAAAAACTATCAATTTCTTACTAATAAAATAATTTGCTATATTCTGATTTTTCTTATAAAAATTACTCAATTTTTTTCAACTCCTTACTAGGTAATTTGTCATATTTTGAATTATTATTTCTTTTTAAAACAATTTCATAATAATCTATATGTTTATTAGTTTTATAACATTCATAAGGTTCTTCACAATGACTACCATTAATTCATTCACCACTACTTCAAAAACAAACAATTTCAAAATCTTCTTTAAATAATTGTTGTCGATTAGGACAATTCTTACAATCGTGATTCCCGGGTCTATTTTCTAAAAATTTTATATATTCATTTTTTTCAGTAAGTTTATTTTCATAAAAAATTTTTACTTTTTCTAAAATTTGCTCACGTTCTTGTTGAAAATATATTTCATCATCCCCAAGATTTATAATTTTTTCCATAATTAAATACTCCTAACTAAATATTTGAAAACATTGATTATTAACAATTTTATACATAATGCTAATATATTGTTTATTTAATGTTTAATAAACAATGTTATTAACAATGTTAAATATATAAAATAGTAAAAATTGGCACACTGAAAAATACTATTTAATTTATAACTAATAGTTATTAAAATATAAAATTATACTCTTATAATTAAGTTGATATTTTTACACTATATACTGCCTACAAGTTTTTAGAAAAAGAAATATTTTTTACAACATTATTTATATTAAATCATACTAATAAACTCAATATTATGAACAATAAACAATATAAATATAACTACTATTGGCGATATAATCATATTTATTTCCACAATAGGATTTTTCATCTTGTTAACATTATCAATAATAACCAAAATAATTAAATTTATTTAAAAATAAATTTGTAGACAGTGTATAGTGCAAAAATAAACAACAAAATTATTTATTCAATTCACATAAAAGCTAGTGTGCCATAGCTAAAATATATGATCAGTTATACTAAATATTAAAATCCTTTAACCATAACACGGAAAAAGTTTAATATCTTAACAATAACAAAAATACCAAATGGAATTAAAATAATTCACGCATCACCTAAAAAAGTCATTAATTGTGGTAATACAGCATAAATTGCTTCTTTAACTTTCATCATTGCATTACCCAATCCAGTTCAAATAGAACCCATTCCATCTGAAATAGTAGGCGTATCTGCTGCTAAAAAATTAATTGCTGTTGTTAAATACATACCTAACATTATTTTTTATCCTCCTTGTTTTCAATTTCTTTTTTATCTTTTTTCTTACCTCGAATTTGGCGAATTTTTTGATAAATTGATAAACCAATTCAAGCAAAAATACCTAATATAATAACAACACTAAATATTGTCGTTAATCAAACTGGCATAACTTAATTCCTCCTAAAATCTAATTTTCGCGACACGCTCCGCGTGTTCGCTACGCTCAAAATAAACTCTATATTGAATAAATTACCGCTAATAAATTGCGCGGATAATTTATTCATCTTCTTTTACATTATTAATTACAATATTATTAACAGTATTAATAACATTATCTTTTCCATACTTAATTACTAAGGACCGCAAAATAAAATAATGTTTCTTTTCAATAAAAAATCAACCCCTTTCTGAGTTGATTTGTTGCGCTTCACTTACACAATGCCAAATAATAAACCACTATAAGGTTTTCCAACTAAACCATATTTATAAACATATAAATAAGCAAAAATAATTAATGTATGAAGAATAAAGTAATTATAATAAAAGAAATTGTCTAAACTTCAGTAACCATTAACTGGCGTTATAATTGCTAAAATTGGCAAAACAATCGCTGATGGAGCAACAACTTCAAAAAATTTTCGACTAGGAAAAATTAAGATACAGCCCGATAATAACTGGTGTAAACTGCATAAATGTAATGGCATAACTTCACTTAAACCACGAATTTGAGAAGGTCCCACCGGTCCTCAAATTCATTCTGTTTTTAAAACAATTGCTAAATAAGTTACTCAAATTGCATATGTTAAAAAATAAGTTACAATTTGATACAGCCCTATTGAAATCCGAAACCATTTTCAATTAACAGTTTTTGCATAATATTTTCTACAAACAAATAATGATCCAATAATTAAAACAAAAATACTAATGCCCACCAATTGAAAGACATAATTATGACCTTTAAAAAATCACTGATTAGTTCAATCAGCACCCGGTATATACGAACCAGCTGGGTCAAAAAATCCTCATGGTCCATTACTAGAACGAACAAATTTCATTACTTTTCTCCTTTGATTAAATAATTAATATTTTCTCTATCTATTTTATAACAAAATTAACAATTTTATTTTTAATAATAATTTCTTTAATAATCTCATGCTTACCTAAAAAGGCTTGAACATTACTATTAGCTTTAGCTAAAACTGATAATTCTTCTTCTGATGTATCAAGTGGTACTTCTAATTTAGCACGTAATTTACCATTAACTTGAACTGCAATTATAACCTCATTTTTTTGTAAATATTTTTCATCATATGTCGGTCATGTTGATAATGCAACCGATGATTGTTGGTTTAATTTTGCTCAAATTTCTTCTGCTAAATGGGGGGCAAATAAACTTAACATTTTAGTAAACCCTTCAAAATACGGTTGGTAAATCGGTCCTTTTGTTTTATAACAAGCATTAATAAAAACCATTAATTGTGAAATTACTGTATTAAAACTTAATTTTTCTAACATTTCTGTTCCTTTTTTAACCATACTATGATAAACAAAATCTAACTCATGATTATTATCTTGCGAAAAATTATTATTTTTAATAAGACGATAAACGCGATCTAATCATTTTCGTGCTGAATCTAACCCATTTGGATTCCATGGCAATGATGCTTCAATTGGTCCCATAAACATTTCATATAAACGTAATGTATCAGCTCCATGTGATTTAATAATGTCATCAGGATTAATCACATTTCCTTTTGATTTACTCATTTTTGAACCATCAGTGCCTAAAATCATACCTTGATTAACTAATTTATAAAATGGTTCAGAAGTTGGAACTAATTTTTGGTCATATAAAAATTTATGTCAAAAACGTGAATATAATAAATGCAAAACAGCATGTTCTTGCCCACCAACATATAAATCAACTGGTAATCATTTTTTTAACAAAGCTTGTGCTTTTGTACTACGTAAATCTAACATTTGCTTATCTTCCATTAAAATATAGGCTAAATAATATCAACAACTACCTGCTCATTGTGGCATCGTATTAGTTTCTCGGCGTCCTTTTTTCCCTGTCCTATCAACAACAGTTAACCATTCTGTTGCATTAGCTAATGGTGATTCTCCCGTTTGTGATGGTTTAATATTTGTCATTTTTGGTAATTCCAATGGCAATTCTGTTTCATCAACTAAACTAATTGAACCATCTTCTCAATGTATAATTGGGAAAGGCTCTCCTCAATATCGTTGACGAGAAAATAACCAATCACGAAGCTTATAAGTAGTTTTAACTTTTGCATTCCCAGCCGCTGTTAAAACATCAATTGCTTTTTTTGTTGCTTCGTCTGTCATTAAACCATTCAAAAAATCAGAATTAATATGTTTTCCATCTTTATTATGTAATTTATTATGATGTTCTCCTTCAATAACATAACTAATTGGTAATTGATATTTTAAAGCAAATAAATAATCCCGCTCATCATGACCAGGCACAGCCATTACAGCTCCAGTAGCATAAAATGGTAATACATAATCGGCAATTCAAATTGGAATAACTTTTTGATTGATTGGATTAATAGCATAACTACCAATAAACATTCCATTTTTTTCTTTACTAATATCTTGACGATCTAAATCACTTTTTGCTTTTGTTGCTGCCAAAAATTTTGTAACAGTTGCTGCATATTCAGGTGTTGTTAATTTTAACACTAACGGATGTTCAGGCGCTAAAACAAGATACTCAACACCAAAAATTGTATCAGCACGAGTTGTAAAAACATTAATGCTTTCTGTATTATTTTGTACCGCAAACTTAATTTCAACACCAACTGATTTTCCAATTCAATTTCGTTGTAACTCTTTAACGGATTCTGGTCAATCAACCTCATCTAACCCTGCTAATAATTTTTCTGCATATGCAGTAATTTTTAACACTCATTGTCGCATTGGTTTTTTTAAAACTGGAAAATGTCCACGTTCAGAAACCATTTTCCCATTAATATTCAAAACTTCTTCATTAGCTAAGACTGTCCCTAATTCAGGACATCAATTAACATCAACATCACGCATCTCAGCTAATCCATTTTGATATAACAATTCAAAAATTAATTGTGTTGTTTTAAAAAACTCTGGTGAAGAAGTATTAACTTCTTTTTCATAGTCATAACTAAACCCAAGTGCTTTTAATTGGTTACGAAAATTAGCAATGTTTTGCAAAGTAAATTCCGCTGGATCATTCCCTGTTTGTAAAGCATATTGTTCAGCTGGTAAACCAAATGCATCCCAACCAATCGGATGCAAAACGTCATAACCTTGCAATTTTCGCATACGACTAATTACATCAGTTGCGACATATCCTTTTGGATGTCCAACATGTAAACCCGCTCCTGATGGATATGGAAACATATCTAAAATATAAGCTTTTTGCTCTGAATTATTTGTTGTTTTAAAAGTTTGATGTTCTTCTCAATATTGTTGTCATTTTTGTTCAATTGCTTTATGCGAAAATTCCATCTTTATTACCCTCTCTAAATTTTTATCCTTTTAATTATAACATTGTTCCGAAATTTGTTAGTAATTTAAGCACTATTAATTACATTTTATTAGCGTATAATAAATTTATAAACAAATTACAGAATGGGGGAAAATCATGAGCGTTCAAGAAGCAGCAAAATTTCGAAAAGCAATTAAAATCTATGATAAATCAAAGGCAGTTAGTGAAAGTGATTTAAAAACAATTTTAGCAACTGGAGCTTTAGCACCAAGTTCTAATGGCTTAGAACCAGTAAAAGTTATTATTATCAAAGACCAAAAATTAAAAGAGCAAGCAGCATTAAGCTGTTTTATGCCTGGTAATCAACAAAAAGTAAAAGATGCTCCAATTTTAGCGTTACTACTAGGAGCAAATGGTGGTTATTTGACATCTGAAGAATTTTTAACAAATCGCTTAGGGCGAATTTTTAGTGGTGAAACATTAAAAACAAATGTACGAGGAATGAGTAATTACTTAAAAAGTTATCCAAGTCCAGATATGTTTTCTGATGAACAAACACATCTTGTTGCTAGTTTTATGGCATTACAAGCTGCTGATTTAAAAATTGGATCAAGCATTATGGGGGGAATTACGCCGCTGCAAGCAGCCTCATTCTTTACAGAACATAATATTGTTGATCCAACAAAATGACATTTATCGCTAGGAATGCTATTTGGATATTATGATGATAATATTAAAGGAACAAGTTTCCCTCGCTTACGAATTGCTGAGGATGAATTTGTTAGCATTTTTTAAACTTAATTAATAAAAATTTTACTAAAAATAAATTTAATTATCTAATGAAAACATCTCTTAAAAATTTTTGAATTATTAGTTTAATTACTAATATTATTTTTTTATTAATCCAAGTTAGCATCATGATTCCACTAATATTATGTCAAAAACAATTACAATTAAGCAATAGTGACTTATCCCAAATTTTCTTTGGTATTTTAATTGCTATTATTTTAGTAATGTTCATTACTAACTGAATTCTAGTTAAAAATCCACTGCGAAAACTAAATGTAACAAAAGAATTAGCGCCCTGACAAGCAGACCTTGGTTTTCATATTATTACAAAATATTCACATTTAAAAACTGAATATAATGGTTATGTCTGATATTTAAAGAAAAAAGGTTTTATTCTACTTGCTACACTTGGAATTAATTTTGGTTATGCTTTAATTTGTGCTGTTGTGTTTTCTATTTTAGGATAAAATAAAAGATATTTTTTGCTATTTTATAAACTACTTTTAAATAAAAAAACACTTAAATTATATTTAAAAAATTTAATATAATTTAAGTGTTTTATTTAAAATTTTTTTTATTGTAAAATGTCTTTTTTAATTTTATAAGAAGCACTATTTAGATATGTTAGATTATAGTTATTGATTTAATAAATCTTTTATTTAAAAAAGGTCATTAATATATCTTCATTAAATTAAACATTATACATTAAAGATTAAATATTCTATTTTGAAATTTTTGTTTCTTCTTTTTGTTTTTTTGTAGCTTCTTTACGAGCTAAGATTTTAGCCGCTTTTTTTTCTGCCATTAAACGACGGCGTTTTTTCATTGACATTGCCATTTTGTATTCACCTTCTCCTTTTTAAATTATTAGTAAAAACTTTGTTAACTTAATAAATCTTGTTCAATTTCGTTAGCAGTTACAAATCCTGTTTTACGTTTTAATTCTTTTCCGTTTTGAAAGGTAATTAATGTCGGAATTGATAAAATTCCATAATTTTGAGCAAGATCTTGTAAAACATCAACATTAACTTTAATAAAATTAACATCACTACGCGTTTTTGCTAATTCATTAATTATTGGAGCAATCATTTTACATGGTCCACATCAATCAGCATAAAAATCAACGCAAGTTAATTTTTCATCACCAATTGTTTTTTCGAATTCATCAATACTTTTTATTTCATTTACAGCCATTTTAATTCTCTCCTTTACTGAATTCTCTTGCTTTTTTATCATATCATAAAAGTACTATTTTTTTAAGAAAAACTGTTGCAAATATTTTGCTGGTCCATTTTCACGATTTGATAATGTTACTTCATTTGCCATTGTTTTTAACTCATTAATCGCATTGCCAACCGCAATTCCAACGCCAGCTTGGCGAATTAATTCAAGGTCATTATAAGAATCACCAAATGAATAAGTTTGACTAATATCAATTCCAATATGATGTGATAAAAATTGCAAGGCACTGCCTTTTGAAATCCCCTTACAAGCAATCTCAAAAACACGATTATTATATTGGGTAATATCTAATTGCGGTAATAATTGTCGTAACTTTGTCATTAATTCATTAGCAGCTTTATCATCTAAGGAGTGATGGGCAATAACACTAGCATGCGTAATGTCTTCTGTAATATCAGTCACCTTGGTAATAATTTTATATTTTGTTCGCATTATTTTTGATCAATAATAAGAATTCTCACCATATTCGTAAACATAAGTACTATTATTACTAAAAAAATGAACTTTATATTTTCGATAAGTAAATTCAAAAATGGTTTTAATTTCTGCTGTTGTAAAAATCATCATCCATAAAAAACTATTAGTTTTAAAAGAGTAAGCACTAGCCCCGTTGTTTGCCAAAACATAACCATCATATTTATGAACTTTTAGTTTTCGCGCTTGGCGAATTGCATCGTTTGCTAGGCGTCCTGTTGTAACAACAAAAGGGATTCCTTTTTTTTGAATTGAATTAACTGTTTTTTTTGTTAACCGACTAAACCGATGATTATCGTTTAATAAAGTTCCATCCAAATCAGAAAAAACTGCTTTTTTCATCTAATTATGCTCCTTTCTTTTTCCTCAAAACTTGTATGATTACATTATTTAAAAATATTGATCAAACATTAATTTTATAGTTTTAATAATTATAGTAGAAAATGTTTAAATTTAAAAATTTTTTATAAATTATAAACTTTAATTTTATCTAATTAAAAATATGTTAATAAAAAACTGTACGTTATCAAAAAGTTTTTCAATTACTTTTTGAAGTACAGTTTTTAATGTACTTTTTTATATACTATTTTTTAATACACTTTAACTTGATTAATTTTTAAATTTGTTCAAACATGATAAATAGCACAAAAAGAAGAAGTATATGAAACTAAATTCATTTTTAAATACTCGCTTTCAACTCATAAACTTTTAATATATAACACTGCTTTTTGTTCTACATAAACAAAAGGAACAAACAGATAATAGTCATACTTTAAAAGCGATATATGATTTTGATTAGAATCTCAATTTTCCTTGATATTTTCTGTATTAAATTTAATATTTGCTTTAGTATTAGATATTGTTGTACCTTGACAACCTGCAGAAGAATTAATCTTATTAATTTCAATATATTTGTATCTTTCTTTAAACTCTTGTCAACTATTAGCATAGTCTGACCATTTAATTAAATTTATTGTTTTTTCCCATACTTTTGTATCATCGGTTATTGGCCCAGTTATTTTTCAATTGAAATTTATATTGTTTACTATTTTTTTTGGCACTTGTTGATGCCCTCAACCATATAAATCTAAATGATAAATTTTACCAGTATTATTTAAAACATAAGCACTTCCCTTATTATCTAATTCAATTGCAATTATAGGAAAATTCAAACCATCAAACTTATCAATTTGACCATGACCATGTTGCAAATAAATACCATTGTTTGTCCCAAGATATGTATCTCCTGCATGTAAACGACCACCACGAGTATTTTCCGTTAAAACTTTTTTAGGATTTAAATTATTAATTTCATTATTTGAACATAATTTATTAAATTTATTAATTAATTTATTAACACTATCATTATTATCAGCATTTGGATCTTGCTTATTTTTATCTTCTTTGATTGTTTTTACTTCTTTATTATTTAAAGTAAAATGAACTATAACTCTACCATAATATCTACTACTATTTGGATTACTACTAATTATTGCTAAATTATGTGTAATGTCATGAATAACAACTTCATCTAAATCAATATCAGTATTTAAAAGTATTACTCTTTCAAAAATTGTTGCTGGTAAAGAATCAGGTAACTCACCTAATTCTGTATTTGGTAAAAGATTATTTAACTTTCTAGGTGGCAGTGGTGGTGCAACAGTATTTTGTTTACTTCTTTGCCTTTTTGGTAAAACTGTTGCATATATTGATTCTTCAATTTGATTTTCATTATTTTCTTCACTTGAAGTAACTGATAAAGACTCACAAGTTCCTAACCTTGAATTGTCATTATAAAATAATGAATTGCTTGAATTATAAATTGTAAAATAAACATCAATAAAATTTGTTGTACTATCAACATCTTCATCTCAAATTATTCTAGCTATGTTTTCCCTAACATTAATTATTCTTAAACTATTTTCTTTAATTTTTTTATTTAATTTATATATTCGTTTTAAAATTGTTTCTGGTAAATTATCAAGTAACTCACCTAATATTCAATTTTTAAGTTCTTTATTTAATGCTTTAAAATTTCCTTGCCGTTTATTTCGCTTTAATATTTGTGCTTGTAATGTATAACTACTATTGGCATTAACCAATGGTACACTACTTCCTATTAAACTAATACCACTTAATAAATTCACTATTTTTTTCATATTTAGATATTTCCTTCCACTAAAATTATTATTATTTAATAAAATAGTAATTGTTAAAAAAGGTTGTAATTCTTATATGTGTTTAAATTATCATAATGGTCTAGATTGTTTTTTCAGTATTGCACTTACATTATAATTTTGCAAATAAAAAACACTCTTAAAGTGTTAATTTGTTTTTTTAATTATGGTCCGGGTGAAGGGACTTGAACCCCCACGAGTTACCCCGCCAGATCCTAAGTCTGGTGCGTCTGCCAGTTCCGCCACACCCGGATACTCGGTTTTAAAAATGGTCTCCTGTAAAGGACTTGAACCTTTGACCCACTGGTTAAAAGCCAGTTGCTCTACCGACTGAGCTAACAGGAGACAGGCAATGGTGCTGGCTAGAAGAATTGAACTCCCAACCTACTGATTACAAGTCAGTTGCTCTACCTATTGAGCTAAGCCAGCTTATTAATATAAAAAATGGTCGGGTGTAACGGACTTGAACCGCTGACCACCTGCTTGTAAGGCAGGCACTCTCCCAACTGAGCTAACACCCGAAAATGGTGACCTGTACGGGGTTTGAACCCGTGAATGCATGCGTGAAAGGCATGTGTGTTAACCGCTTCACCAACAGGCCGTTAAAAATTGATAAAAATTGTCAAAAAAAATAATGGCGCCTAGTGCAGGACTCGAACCTGCGACCGATCGGTTAACAGCCGAGTGCTCTACCGACTGAGCTAACTAGGCATGGCATTTCTTTTTAGCCTTATTCATTATATACTAAAAATAAAAAAACAAGCAACTATTTTTAGGATTTTTTTATTTTTTATGAATTATATCAAAAAGATATAATTTAAAAGAATAAAAAATATTATTTTTTGTTAAGATATAATTATAGGCTTAATAAATAGATGATGAAAGAAAGAATCAAGATACTCATACAAAAAAATGAAAAATGAACAGCAAAAATGATTTATTATTACAAAACCAATTAACTTCTTAGGAATCAGAACAATTGGTAAAGATATTAAAGAGTTACCAAAAACTTTTAAAATTCTTTTAATTTGCATTGGAATTATTGTTACTTTTTTATCTTTTTTTGATTTTAATCATTTTATTGATTCTAGCCATAATCCTTCTTTTTTTAGTATTGTTAATATTTTAAATACTCCCAAACCTTATTTAGGGAATATTCCTAAATGAATTGATGCCACACTTTATTCATTAAGCGGTTTAGTTAGTTTTACAAGTATTTTAAATGTTGTTTTAATTAGTTTTGGTAAAATGAGCAATTATTTTTGAGGTTTAATTAGTGTCACAACATTTGGTCTCTTTTCATTTGGTTTTGGTTATACTGGTTATGCTCAATTAAATTTATTTTTTTATTTACCATTTCAATTTATTGGTTGGTATATATGACAGAAAACTTTTATTTTTGAACAAAATTCCTCATTAAACATCCGAAACTCAAAATGATGAATAATTTTGCCAATCTCTTTAGGGATTTGTGTTGTTTTTGCAATTGCTTGATATTATGAAATTCCAGCTTTTCATTATGCATTAGTAAAAACTGATTATGCTTATTTAAACCAACCTATTGCTCATATTTTTGACAGTACAATTAATAGCATCGCAATTATTGCTTCAATTTTAATGTTTTTACGGCTAAAAGAACAATGAATTTTATGATTAATTTCAAATATTTTACAATTTGCAATGTTTGCGGGAGTTAATAGCATTGGAGCTAATTACCCGATAACAATTAATATTAACATGTTAATTCAAACAAGTTTTTTTATTGCAAATACTATCATTGGTTTTTTAATTTGAGGTGATTATTTAAACAAAATAAAATCAGGATAAGGTTCCTGATTTATTACTATCTTTTTACTTATTAATCATAATAAAATTATAAAACATTTTTATTTATAAAAAATTAATTAGAAAAATCCATCCATATTAAATAATTATTTTTATTATTTTAATTTTAACCTGTTTGAACAAAAGCAAAAGCAATAAAATAAGCAATAAAACAAAGATTTAAAATATAAATTGGAATTGCTACTGTTTTAGCTTTCTTAGTGATTAAACAAATTAAGGCATAAGCAATAAATCCAATTGCTAATCCATTTGTAATTGAAAATGTAACAATCATAATGATAATAGTAAAGAATGCCGAAATTCCAAATTCTGGTTTAACTCACTCAATATTTTTGATTTGACTAACCATTAATGTCCCAACAAAAATAACGGCAGCTCCGGCAATTGCTGGAGTAATTAATTTAAAAATTGGAAAAAGTGGAATTGCAACTAAAAACATTAATCCCGTAATAATAGCAGAAAAACCACTTCTAGCTCCTTGCGAAACTCCTGTTGTTGACTCAACAAAACTAGTAACTGGAGAACAACCTAAAAGACTACCAGTTAAAGTTCCTATTGAATCTGCCATTAAAGCACGTGGTTTCAACTCATATTTTTCACCAGTTGTTAATGAAATTTGAGTTGAAACAGAATATAGCGTTCCTGTTGTATCAAAGAAATCAACAAATAGGAAAACAAAAATTGAAATATACATAGTTGGTGATGTTCAAATTTTGGGATTAGCAAAAGCTGCAAATGTTGATTTTAAAGTAGTATTAAAACCATTAAAATCACTATAACTTCATCCTTTTCAATGTGCAAAATTGTGCCGAATGAAATCACTATCAACAACATTTCCGACAATTAAAGAAACCCCCTAATCCACCCAAAATTGCGATGGCAATAGCCCCTGGAATTTTTTTAAAATGTAAAACTAAAATTAAAATTAAGACACCAAATCCCATTAAAATCATTGGTCAATTAGTTTTTAAATTTCCTAATGTTGCAACTGGAATTCCACCATTAACAACAACCCCTCCTGGGGTAACACCATTATCGCTAACAAATCCAATATTGTGTAAACCAATATAAGCAATAAAAAATCCAATTCCAACCCCAATTGCTAATTTTAATGACTCTGGAATGGCATTAATAATAATTGTTCGTAACTTAGTCATTGAAATAAGACAGAAAAATATTCCTGAAATCATAACAGCAATTAAAGCCCCTTGGTATCCCAAACCATTATTAGCAACATTAAAGGTAAAAATAGCATTTAGTCCCATCCCAGGTGCTAATCCAACTGGCATATTGGCTGATAAACCCATAATTAAAGTGGCAATAAAAGCACCAATTGCTGTTGCAATAAAAATCCCTCCAAAAGCCATATTTTGATTTGAATCAGTTGGATGATTAATATCTGGTGCAGAAGATAACATATTAGGTTGCACTGACAAAATATATAACATTGCTAAAAATGTTGTTAGACCCCCAATAATTTCTTTTTTAAATGTTGTTTTTAGATCGCCAAATCTAAAAAAAGTTTCAATCTTTTTTTTAAACATATAATTTATTTCTCCGTTTAGCTCTATTGTAAAAATAAAAAACATTAACCTTGTTTAATTAACATAAGTTAATGCAAAAATAAAGCATTAACCTATAGAGTCTTTTTATAAATGGTAAGACGTAGAAACACTAGACCATATTACTAGCATATATAGGAATTGTTTAATACATTTACTTCTTAAATATACCGAATTTAATAAAAAAATACAATCCCTTTAATAAAAACAGATGACATTTTCAGAAAAAGGGAAAAAAGCTTTAAAACTAGTATAAGTTTTAAAAGACTTTATAAATTCTGTTGGTAAATAGTCTGTGGCTAATGCTATTAAATCTTGGCGATAGTTTTCTACTAAATTTGCTCAACAAAATCATCCCAAAATCAAATAAATAATACCCATAATAGATATAATTTGAACTGTAATGTCCATTGCATTAATAACAGCATTTTCTTTTAAAAACTGTATTAAAATAACTAAAATTGTCGCTATAATAAATAAAAATATTGTAAACATCAAAAATCATGACAAAAATTTTAATCAAAAAAAGCATTTTGATTGTTTTGTTTTTTGATTATAAACATAATAAAAATGAAAAATCATATCATAAATTTTAACAATACTTTGATCTTTATCATCAGCACGGCGAATAATGACAGCATTACTTATTTTTGAAAAATTTTGTGCTTTAACAATATGCCTTTGTTCTCCAATATTAACATCTTGTAAATCATTGTCATCTAACATTTTTCGCAATAACATACGTGGTTTTAATGTTGTTTTTTTCTTTTTAAAAATTAATAAAATAAGTCTAAATATTAATCATCCTACAAGAAGCAATGCAATTACAATAATAAAAATAAAATAAACTAATCCTGTTATTTGTGTTAAATTAAACATTTTTCAATCACGTTCCTCTCCGTTATATCAATCATACCGTATTTTAAAAAAATAAAAAAACAACATTTCAAAATATTGTTTTTTTATATCAGTTTATTAATTTATAATTATTTTACAGTACCTTTTGGTAAAATAACATATGTATTAAAACTGCCCTTTGTATTATTCTTCCCCAAACAGGTAATTTCTATTTTTCTTGGAATTGTTAAATCAAAAGGAAGAGTATCAATTAGATTATCTTTGATATAAAACTCTTTTGGAATTATCAGAGTTACATCATAATCAGCTTTTGTTAATTTAGTACTTAATTCTTCATGCAATGTTTCTAAAATTGCATCTCGAATTGGTTCTGACCATTCAGAGAACTGAACATCTTTAATATTCTTAACATTAACTTTTTTAATTGCCTTAATTTTAGTAATACCACTAATATCAATCGGAAATTGTAATGTTTTTTTCTCTTTTTTTATATTATCATTTGTTAATAACGAAGAATTTACATCTGAATCTTTTTTTTCCTTTTCTTCTTCTAATTTGTGTTGTTTTGGATAACTACAACCACAAGAAACAATTGTTGTCGCACTTATGCTCATTATTCCTAAGGCCATTAAATATGTAAATAGTTTTTTCATTAATAAAATATAAGTTCCTTTCTAAAATTTAATAGCATAAATAATTTAAACTATCATTTAAAATTATATAAAAAAGTTAAACAGAAAAAACTAGAATTTATTTTTATCAAATTATTTGCAAAATAAAATGAAAATTTAAATAATAATTTGTAATTAGATTATAAATTAGTTAATGAATGTATTTTAAAAAATAAAAAAAGAGAAAATTTGATTTTCTCTTTTTTAAGACATAGTTTTTTAGTTTTCCTCTCTTAAACATCCGATTGCTTCAATTTCAACTAAAGCATTTTTAGGCAAATTTGCAACAGCAACAGCAGAACGGGCTGGAAAATTTTCTGTAAAATATTTTTGATAAACTTCATTCATTGCCGGAAAATCATTAATATCTTTTAAGAAAATATTAACTTTAATTACATCTGTTAAACTATAACCTGCTGATTGTACAATTGCTTTTAAATTTTCTAAGGCACATTTTGCTTGTTCTGTAATTGTTGTTCCTTCAATCATCATTGTTGTTGGATCTAATGGTAATTGACCTGAAACATATAGAAAGTTTCCTATTTTAACCGCTTGTGAATATGGCCCAATTGCTTTTGGTGCTAAATGTGTTGAAATAATTTTTTTACTCATAATTACTAATCATTCCTTTCTGATTTTGTAAAAATCATTGTTAAAATATTGATGATATTTGTTACCATCGCAAATGAAGTACCAATATTAATTCGAAAACAAGTTATTGGTGCCTCAACAAAATCATCATTTTTACTAACGATTAATTTATATTTTAATAATAATTTGTTAACTTCCTGCGGTGACATTTTAGTTTCTTCATAATTAATCCAAACCAAATATGAGGCTTCTAACTGCATTATTTTTAATCCCGGAATTTGTTCTAAGGTTGTTTTTACAAAAATATAATTTTTAACAATATATTTTAACATAGTTGTTTTTCAAATTAATATTTCTGGATTAGTATATGCCGCTAAATAAGCTGGAATTGTAAAAACATTTGGTGATGTAATCGAAGCAGATTCATATTGGTCATCAATTTTCTTTCGTAATTTGTCATTAAATGTAATTAAATATGATGATTTTAATCCGCCAAGATTAAAAGCCTTGTTTGGAGAATTGCAAACAATTACCTCATTATTTGGAATTGAAAATGATAGTAACGAATGAAATTTAACATTTGGTAATGCTAAATCACCGTGTACTTCATCTGATATTATTAAAACACGATATTGTTGACAAATCTCAATTATTTTTTGTAATTCTGTTCTTGTTCAAACACGACCACCAGGATTATGCGGATTACATAAAATAAATATTTTTGGTCGATATTTTTTTATTATGTTTGTAAAATTAACAAAATCTATTTGATAACGATTGTCCTCTCATCTTAATTGATTTGCTAATAATTGGCGTTGATTATTTAAAATTGCTCGGCCAAAGGGGCCATAAACTGGCGTTTGAATCAAAACATAATCATTAATATCAGTTAAACATTGAATTAACTGATGAAGAGCATTGACTGTTCCATGTACAAGTTTGATTTTATCTTTTGGAACTGTAAGTTGATGCTGATAATAATACCAAGTACTTACCGCCTCATAAAACTCATTACTAATATAAGTATAACTGTATACTCCTTTTTCTGCACGATTTAAAATAGCATTTGTAATTGGCTGTGGTGTAAGAAAATCTAAATCAGCAATCGATGAATTAATGATATTATCACCCGTTAAATGATAATTATCTGCAATATATGTTTGGTCTCATTTTCGTTCTGAATTTTTGGTTCGATCAATGATAATGTCAAAATTATATTTCATGACAAATTCACCTTTATCTTTCTACTCTAATCTTTGTTTTTTTCTGCTTTTGATTCAAATATTTTTCTTGTTCACTTGATGATAATTTATTAAATTTTTTTAATTGCTGTTTTTTAATGGTTGGAACAATTCCCAACGATAGAACATTAATTGTTCAAGTATGAACTTTTTGTTCTAAAATTGGTTTTGTTTTAATATATTTTAATCCTAATAATAATGTTGTTGAAATTGCACAACCAATAATTGCAAAAATTAATCATAGTAGAATGGCAACACCAATTGAAACAGCACCTGTTGTTGATTGGATTCCTGCCATTGTAATAAAACCACCTCCCGTAATGGTTGAACCTAAATTAAAAGCTGCGCATAAACCACCAGAAACAGCACCTCCTATCATAAAAGAAGGAATAACACGGAATGGATCAGATAAGGCAAATGGAATCGCTCCTTCGGTAATCCCTAATGAAGATAAGATTCATGACATTTTGCCAGCTTCTTTTTCATATTGATTTGAAAACCGACGACCAATTCAAGTTACTAAAGTAGTCGTTCACCCAGTTCCAATTCCAGCAGCTCAAAAGCATGCATATGGAACCAACAAACTTGGATTAGTTAATTGCCCGCTTGTAAAAGCTTGTGAGAATGATGCAAATGAGAAAGCTCATGCCACTTTATTAAAAGGACCACCTAAATCAAAAACACACATCATTCCAATAATAATTCCTAATATTGCTGCTAAATTTGAGGTTTGTAAAGTTGTCAACCCACTAAAAATAACATTAATTAATAGGGCAATTGGTTGACCAATAACAAAGAGAATTAAACAAATACTGATTAATGATCCTAAAACAGGATAAACAAATCAAGTCAAGACACCTTGCATTTTTTTACTCACAAGATATTTTTTAAATCCTTTCATCATATAACCAACAACAATTCCAATAATTAAACCACCTAAAAAACCTAATCCATCAATGATTACAGTGCCATCATTTGCAGTCTTTGTTACATAAACACAAGCTAATCCACCTAAAAAACCTGGGGTTAAACCTGGTTTATCTGCCATTGCATATGCAATATAGGCCGCTAACACCGGAGCTAATAAAATACTTAAACTTTTACCAGCAACATCACTTAAAGTATTTAATCAATTAGCATGTTCCTTAATATAATCAACACCCGCAATTTGAGCAATAATTGTAATTAAAGCTTGAATTGCTGTTCCGGCAACAATTACTGGCACTGCATAGGAAATTCCAGTTAAAACAGCATTTTTTAAACTAACAGCACCAGCTTTAAAATGTAATTTGAATCATCCTTTTTCTTTTTTCTCTTTTTTAAATTCCTTAGTTGGAATTTGTTGATTAGATAATGGTCGCATAATTTGCGTAGCTTTTTGAAAAACCCCTTCAACATCATGCAATGGTTCACTAACTGCTACTTTTAAAATAGGAATATCAACAAATCGTTCTTGTTCACCAATGGCAACATCAGCAGCAATAATTAAAACATTAGCATTTGAAATATCTTCTAGTGTTAATTTATCTTCATATCCATTAGCACCTTGTTTTTCAACTTTTACTGCATACCCTAATTTTTTCGCTTCATCTTCAATTTTTTTTGCAGCCATATAAGTGTGTGCTACTCCAGCTGGACAAGCTGTGATTCCTAAAACATAACCTTGATAACTCTCATTGTTAACTTCCGTCTCATTATCAACTGCCGATAATAATTCCAAAATCTCGGTTTTATTAGTCGATGTTTTTAAAATTTGACGCAGATTTGAATTTAATAATTTTTTAGCAACATTACTTAAAACTTCTAAGTGAATGTCATTTTTTTTATTAGTCGGAATAATTAGTGCAATGGCAACTTGAACCTTTGTATTATCAAAAGTTGACCATTCTAATCCAGTTTGATAGCGAACAAAAATAACGGCTGGTTTTTTAATATCTTTAATTCGAGCATGTGGAATTGCAAAACCATCTTCTAAACCAGTTGATGTTTCATATTCACGAGCTCATAATGCTTTTACTAATTTTTTGGAATTATCAATGCACCCTGCTTGATACGCTACTGTTGCTAATTCATGAAATGCTTCATCTTGATTCTTTGCGGATGAATTTAAAATAATTTGTTCTAATGAAAAAAGATTATTTTTATTTTTAATACTCATGTTAGTCCTCCTAAAATTAAAATATTAAACTGTTTTTGTTCTACTTTTATTAAAACAAAAACAATATTTTTAACAAGAAAAAAACTATATTTTGAAATATAGTTCTAAAAAATGTAATTAATTTTATTAAATTGTTTTCCGGATAATTTTTGCATATAAATAATCTAAAAACTGCATAACAGTTTGTGAACGAATTGAAAAAACATCTCAAATATCATTTTCCCGAGAATTAATAACAAAATAATCAGTTAAATTAGTAATTAATTCATTTTTTTTCCCAATAATACCAAATGAATACACAATTGATTTAACTTGTTTAGCAATTGTTGCAATAAAATTTGATTGTCCACTTAATGTTATATAAAGAACCATATCATTTTCATTAATCATTGGCAAATATGATTCAATTGAATTTAAATCGTTTTGATGAATAACATTTTTATTAATTCACCGTAGTCTCTGAACAAAATTACGTGAAATATTATATGCTAAATTAAAAGCAAAAATGAAAACTGTTTTTGCAGTAATAATTTTTTCAATTAAAACTGACAAATCACTTTTAAAAAAATTAGCATGTAAATCTTGGGCAGATTCAATCTTAATTTTCAAATATTCATCAAAAAAAGATGTTTCATTTTGTACTAACTGCTTATTTACACTAAATTGTTGTGAACTTAATGTAACATTTTCTGTTAAGTATTTTAACTTAAATTTTAATTCATTAATTCCTTCTAATCCCAATTTTTGACAAAACCGAATAATGCCCGCTGTTGAAGTAAAACAATGATTAGCTAATTCACTCGTAGTTAATTTGCTAATTGTTGTAATATTAGCTAAAATATAGCGAGCAATTGTTTGATTTGTTAAATTCTTTTCATCTACTGCTAAAGCCTGCAATTGTTTTAATAAATATGTATCCATTAAATTCTCCTTTTTAACATTAATTACGAAATATTAATAATATCTCCATTAATTTCAATTCATTGTTTTTAAAATTGGATAACGATGGTCCATAAATTTTTTATTTAAAACAAAAGCAATAATAAACATTACAAGTAATCCTAAAAAACTAATCAAATAATCACCAATATTAACAGTTCCTGATACATATGACAACATATTAAAAATAATTTGATAACGAATTAAACCAATAATGGTTGCCCCAATTGGAATTGAAATTACTCAACTAATTAAAATAATTGGTAAATAAATTAAGAACATCCGATTAAAAATTCATAAATCAGAATACCCTAGCGCTTTAAAACTATTTAAAACTTTTAAATTATCTTTTAAAATAATATTTGTAATAATAAAAATTTGGAAAATACATGCAACAATTGAAGCAACTAAAATTAATAAATAAATTAAGAATAAAATAATTTGTAAATTGACTGTTTGCTGTAATAACATTTTTAAATTTTGTGTTCCATTATAAATTGGTGCTGGTTCATATTCTGTTTCAAATGAAGCATCATAATTATTATTTTTATCATAAACACCAATATAATGATATGTTTCATTATCGCGTAATGCTGAATATAGATTTGCTAAGCGTTTTGGTGTTAAGCGTTGATTATTATACTTATTAATTAAAAACATATTTTTCATTCCATTATCAAATTGATCAACAACAATGTAAAATATTGCACTTCGATCATTAAAATTATCTAATAAAATGTCACCAATGTTAATATTATTTAAATAACGATAAGCACGATTAATAATAAGTGGATATAATTGAATCCGATAATTTTTTGGATCTCAATTAGGATTTTTACTATGAAATCATTTTTCACTTTGAATTAATTTTTTCATTTCATTAACTTGTAAAATCGCATAATTAACAACCGGACTAAAACGATTAGTTTGTGCTGGTCGTAATAAACTATCATTATCATTAGGCTGATCAAAGCTCTTAATTTTATTAAAGAATCAATTAATATCTGTTTTCTTCTCAACATTTGGATAAAATAGTGTTGTATTATTTTTATAATCATAAAATTCAATTGCATTACCATATAAACTTTTTAAATTTTTATGACTAATAAAATTCCGATAAAATGTTGGGATTGATAAATCAATTTTTGAATTTTTATTAGCACTTTGATATTCATTTAAAAACTGTTCTAATAAACTATAATTTATTGCTTCTTGTGCATATAAATTTTCGGTATTTGCAAAAATTTCTGATTGATATGGACCATAAATAATTGGTTGATAACCTATCGTAATAATGCCATCTTCGTGACTTAATTCATTAATAAAATATTCATAAACTGTTCCCTTAATAAATTTTGTAATTTGTTCATAATATTGAGTATCTTTACAATTTTCAACATATCATTCATAAGATCTTGCTTTAAACCATTTATATTTAAACGATTTAATGATATTACTGTCACCAATAAATGGTCCACATACTGGATCACTAAATCCAAAAGTATTATATTTTTTTAACACTAATTCTTCTGTAAATTGCCGTTTTTCTGGTTGTAATAAATAATATCCAGAAACATCTGGTTTTTTAACTGCTTCGGGATTTTCATAAACTAAATAATCATATGGTGGAATTCCACTAGCACTATAATTATAATTATTATCATACCGATAAACATATTTTCAATTTGCATTTGCTTTTAAATTAAGATTAATTTGACTAAAATTAATAATTGTTGTTAATCCTGTAAATAACATTGCTCCGGTTAATGTTGTTACAACAACTGTTAATAATAATTTTCACTTAGCGTCTAAAGCAAATTTAAGACTAATTTTATATTTAAAGTTTAAGTGTAGTAAATGATGACCTTTTGGAATCCGTGTTTTGACTACTTTTGGTTTTAGTAAAACTAGTGTTGGTCGTGATACCTCAATAATAATGAATAAAAAAGCATAGAAGCAAACAGCAAAACTAGGTAACAAATATGTTCCAACAATTAATCATCAAGGAGGAACTGAAATATAAGTAGTAAATTCTAAAAAACCTTGATAAGTAATATTTAAGATAAAGGAAAAGATTCAACTTGTTATTAATGCTAATGAACAAATAATAAACATCAATAATAAAAAGCAAGAAAGGAGTAAAAATGCAATTGTTCCCGTTCCATATCCTTGTGCTTTTAAATTACCAATAATTCCCCGGTTTAAAAATAATAATTTATTAACAATCATACTAATCATAATAAAAGATGAAATTATTAATAATAATGAAATTGCAATTAAAATTGACCAAATGATATCTTCTTTATTATTAATAAGTTCTTTCATATGATGTAATGGCGTATAAGCAGAAGTAAAACGTGAAAAAGTAGCATTATCATAAACATTGGCAATATCACGTCAACTATTTTGTGCTTGCAAAAAACCAGGATTTAGTTCTTTTGCTGCAAAAGCAGCATGGATGCTAATTATACTATTAATAAGTTGTGGTGCATCATTAGTTATTTTTGTTAACAAATTTCTATATTCTTCACCACGAAGTCATAAATATGGGTTATAAATAAAAGATGACGCATTTGCCGCACTATTGACATAAGCATTTGTCGCAAAACCAATAACACGATATTGATAACCATAAATACTAAAAAGGTCATAAAGCTTGATTTTATTATGTGAAGCATAAGAATTATTAAGAATAATTGGCGGGTAATCATCGGCTGCCTTATAATTTAAAAATTCTTGATAACTTCCTTTTACCATAATTGGTGTTGTTCAATAATATGGTTGCACACTTTGAATATAAAAGTTTTCTGCTTTAAAAATATCGTAAAGGCGCATTGTTTCACTCATTAAAGCACGGTCAGCAACTGAACCAATAATAACGGAATTTAAAAGGCGCGTTTGTAAATCATAAATTCGTTTCTGATTTGTACTAAAATCCTTATAAGCATTAGTAAAAATGAATGTATCTGTTACTAAATGAGGATTATCTGGTGAACTTACAAATGGAATTAAGTTTGCTGGGTCTTGTAAATAACTAAGCAATTCACGATAATCAGCATTACTAAAAAAGTACGCACTATCAGGGACAATATTACTACTAAAGTTTAATATTACTTCACCTTTTGCCTTTAATTGTTCTATAAAATATGAATTTGAACTGTTTGAAGCAAGCCATTTTCCTGGCTGGTTACTTTCTGAATCCAATATAATTTGATAAATATCTTTGCCATTGGGTTTTAACTGAAAATAAGAACTTTCTACCTTATTAGTATCTAGTTTCCCATCATCGTTAATATAATTAATATTATTTAAACCATATGATAAATTTTGATTATTTAAAACAATTTTTAAATTATGATTAAATTGAAGTGAAATATTAGTATTATACAAGTTGTTTCCAATCAATGCTAATTGATCCGTACTTAAACTACTTGACATAATCATTCCGCCAAACAAGGTAATAATAATTCCTAACATTAAAAATAGCCCTAAAACTTGTAAACTATTTCTAGTAAAACTTAATCAAAAATTCTTAAATAAATGTCTTATCCGCATCACTTTTCATCTCCATATACTTAAATTAGTTTAATCATATTACATTGTTGTTTATTTTTCGAAATGATATTTTGATTTTGTTGCTAATTTTTGTAATGCATCACGAGCTGCTAATTGCTCAGCTTCTTTATGAGTATAACCGCATCCTTCACCATACCGAATCCCCCCAATTTCTGCAACCACAGTATATAAAACTCGATTTCCTTCTAATGGTGGTGATTCTTTAATCAATTTATATTCTAATGTTCGAGCATCACCAGCCTGTAAAAATTCTTGTAATTCAGTTTTGTAATCTCGAATTTGGTCAAAAAAACCAGGATTAGAAACCATTCTAATAAGAGTATTATTAATAAAAGTACGAACGACCTCTTCACCTAAATCAAGATATAATGCAGCAATCATTGATTCATAAATATCAGCTAAAATACGATTTTTTTCATATCCTTTTGTTTTAATTTCTCCTTTTCCTAATAATAAGAAAGGTGCTCAATTCATTCGACGAACTAATTCTGCTAATGTTCCTTCACGAACAATTTTACTACGTAAATTAGTAATTTCACCTTCATTTTTATCAGGAAAAATTAAAAATAAGTACAAGGAAATTTCTTTTGCTAAAATTGCATCGCCCAAAAATTCCATTCGTTGATAAGTATAACTTAAATTATGCTCATTTGCATAAGAATTATGGGTTAATGCTTCTAAATAATATTGTCGTTCTTTAATAAAAACATGATATTGTTTAAAAAAAGCTTTTAATTCAATAAAAAGTTGTTCCGGCTGTTTATTTATAAACTGCATCGTATAATTAATCCCCCTTTAACAATTTTACTGTCATTTTTTGAACAAAGTCATTGACAACTGCCGTACGAGTTAATTCTAAAGTACTAATTCATGATTTTGCATCACTACTGCCATGAGTTTTAACAGCAATTGCTTTTAATCCTAAGACTAATGCTGCTGCATTATTTCGATAATCAAAGGTTTCACGAACTCCCCGAAAAGCTTTTCGCAAAGAAAAAGCTTTTAATTTTCGATAAAAATTCTTTGTTAATTCGTGTTTAATAACACCCATTAAATTCTTTGCCATTCCTTCCAATGTTTTTAGCGCAATATTCCCAGTAAAACCATCTGTTACAACAATGTCAACAACATCACTAGTAATATCACGTGGTTCAATATTTCCTTTAAAAAAAATTTTTTTATTATTTGCTAATAATTTATAAGCTTCTTTATGATAATCTTTTCCTTTTGATGCTTCTTCACCAATATTTAAGATTGCTACGCTTGGTTTTGGATTATGCATAATTTCTTGCGCATAAACACTAGCCATAATTGCAAAATTAACAAGATCTTGGGCATCATTTTCTAAATTAGCACCAACATCCAACATTAAAACAGACTTCCCTTTATTAACTGTTGGAATAAAAGGCATAAAAGCTGGCCGTGAAACTCCCGAAATTTCCCCCACAATAAAATGACACGCCGCTAAAAACGCCGCTGTTGAACCACCGGATACCAAGGCATCTACTTTTTGATCACGCAATAATTCAGTTCCACGAACCATTGAACTATTTGGCTTACGACGAACTTCCATCATACCTTCCATCATTGCAATTACTTCTGTTGTAGCAAAAATTTCATATTTTGTATTATCTAATTTTGCTGCTGCTGTGGCAGATTTCAGTTCCTTCTCATCTCCGATTAAGACAAAAGTAACATCGTCATATTTCTTCATAAAAACTTTCAAAGCGTCAATAATTGGTTTAATGCCTAAATCAGTACCCATCATATCAATTGCAATTTTACTCATAATTAAATCTCCTAACTCCTTATTTAATTATAACAAATATTTTAGTTATTTATTTAAGAACCAATATTAAAAAATTAAGTTACTTTTTAGGTAATATTTCAATTAATTGTAACTTAATTTTTCCTTTCCCATCAATTTCTATCACTTTAACTTTAACAATATCATTCAATTGAACAATATCTTCTGCTTTTTCAACATGTTGTTTAGCTAATTTAGAAATATGAATTAAACCATCAAGATTTTCTTTTAAATGAACAAAGACACCAAATTTTTCAATTTTAACAACTGGTCCAATTATTTCTTCTCCAACAACAACTGGCATTGCAATTGCTTTAATTAACTGATATGCTTTTTCAATCGCCGTTGTTTCTTTATGATAAATTGTCACTTGACCATCATCCTCAATATCAATTTTAACATCATCTGATTTTTCAATAATAGCCGTAATCATCTTCCCACCTGGACCAATAACTTCACGAATCTTATCAACAGGAATCATAAATGTTTTCATTTTTGGTGCTGTTGGTGCTAAATGTGCTCGTGGTGCAGAAATAGTTGCCAAAACATTATCTAAAATTGTTAACCGTGCTTTTTTTGCTGCTTTTAAAGCTTCTTGGAGAATTGCTTTGTTAATTCCAGCAATTTTAATATCCATTTGTAAAGCACAAATTCCCGTTGCCGTTCCGGCTACTTTAAAGTCCATATCACCGAGATGATCTTCCATACCTTGAATATCAGTTAAAATAGTATAGTTATTTTTTTCTTTAATTAAACCCATTGCAATCCCAACTACTGGAGCTGTAATTGGCACCCCAGCAGCCATTAGCGCTAATGTGGCAGCACAAATTGATGCTTGTGAAGTACTACCATTTGATTCTAAAACTTCAGAAACAATGCGAATTGTATATGGAAACACTTTTTCACTAGGAATAATTTGTAATAATGCTTTTTCACCTAATGCCCCATGCCCAATTTCTCGCCGTGAAGGAGGACCCATCCGCCCAGTTTCACCAACTGAAAATGCTGGAAAGTTATAATGATGCATAAAACGTTTACCTTCTTCATCGGTAATTCCATCAATAATTTGGTTTTCACCTAATGCCCCTAATGTTACAACTGATAAAACTTGCGTTTCACCCCTAGTAAACAAAGCACTCCCATGAACAACTGGTAAAATATCAATTTCACTACTTAATGGTCGAATTTGATCTAATTTTCGTCCATCTAAACGCGTTTTATCAATTAAAATTTGACGGCGCACTTCTTGGCGAATAATATTATGTAAGGCTGTTTTTAATTCTACTGTCAATTGTTTCTGTTCTTTTTCTGAAAGTGAAACTGGCATAGGATAATTATTAATTGCTTGTTCAATTAAATGTTCAATTGTTTCATAACGTTTTGTTTTTTCTTTAATTCGAGCAGCTGTAATTAAATCTTTCGCATAATTATTATTAACATAAGTAATAATTTCAGGTCGGACCTGAAACAACTCAACTTCCATTTTAGGAACTCCAACTTTAGCAATAATTTCATGCTGAAAAGCAATTAATTGCTGAATAACATCATGGCCTGCTAAAATTGCTTGTAACATTAAATTTTCTGAAACTTCTTTTGCCCCCGCTTCAACCATATTAATTGCTTCAGCAGTTCCTGCAACAATTAATTCCATTTGACCATCATTAATTTGTTCTAATGTTGGATTAATAATAATATTATTTTTTTGGTCAACAGTTACTAATGCACCCGCTACTGGACCAGCAAATGGAATTTTAGAAATGCTAAGTGCTAATGATGCCGCAAATAAACTAACCATTCGTACATCATTGTCATTATCAACAGCAAGAACATTAATAACAATTTGAACTTCATTCCGAAAATTTTCTGAAAATAATGGTCGTAAAGCACGATCAATTACTCGTGCTGATAAGGTCCCATATTCAGATGGTTTCCCTTCTCGTTTTAAAAATCCCCCCGGGATTTTTCCCACTGAATATAATTTTTCTTGAAAAACAACAGTTAAAGGAAAAAAATCAACTTCACTAAGTTTGTTATTAACTGTTGCTGTTACTAAAACAACCGTGTCACCATAACGGACTAAAACTGAACCACTTGCTTGTTTTGCTAATTGACCATGTTCAACAATTAGTTCCTGATTATTTATTATTTTTTTAAATACTTGTTTTGCCATCAAAACTCTTAATCCTCTCTGTTATACTTAATCTTCTTAATTTTATCACACATTATTTTGATATTTACGATATGATATAAATATACAAAAAAATAAGGAGTGTAAGATGAACCAAAAAGCAGTCTATATGGATAATGAAACCTTTGAAACACAAAAAGATCATGCTTTATTATTAGATGTCCGCACTAGTGTTGAATTTAAAGCGTTACGACAAATTCCAAATTCAATCAATGTTTATATTTTTGATTTGCTCCAAGATCCACCTCGTTATTTATCAGACAAAAACCAATTAATTATTACATTATGCAATGGTGGTAATCGTAGTAGTGAAACAGCCTTAGAGCTACGACAATTAGGATATCATAATGCTTATGTTTTAACAACCGGAATTTATGGTTATTATCGTTGAAAAGAACAAAAAACAAAAAAATAAAAAAGTTTTAATTATGCTTAATATCATAATTAAAACTTTTTTTAATAATTATAAATCTTCATAAAAATCATCAGTAATTTTAAACGAACTATTATTTCTTAACTTTTGTAAAATTGTTTTTTCTTCTGGCGATAATTTTGTTGGAATTGTTACAATCACATTAACAATTAAGTCTCCCCGTTTGGTTGATGTTGGTGACTTGAAAAACCCATGATTTGGAATATTAAAAATACTATTTGTTTTTGTATTTGGTGGTAATTTCAAATGAACATCCCCATCAAAAGTTGGAACTTTAACTTCAGCTCCTAGTAAAGCATCTAAATAAGATACTGGTAAATTTAAATGAAGGTTATCATTAACTCGTTTAAAATATTTATTTGGTTTTACTGAAATTTCTAAATAAATATCCCCTCGTGGACCATTATTTAAACCGTAGTTTCCTTTTTCTCGAATTCGTAATTGTTGATTTTCATAAATTGATTTTGGTAAATCAATTTCTACTGTTTCTTTACCTCGATAATTTCCTTGCCCTTTACATTTTGAACATTTATTGGTAATTACTTTTCCTCGCCCTTTACAGTCAGGACATGGTTGTTGTGATTGAATCACACCAAAAAGACTACGTTGTTCTAGGTTAATATAACCATACCCATCACAAGTTGTACAAGTATGAATGTCTTTTTTAGGATCTTTTGCCCCAGTTCCATCACACATTTCACATTTTTTATCAATATTTAAATCTAAGTTTATTTTTTTCCCAAACATTTGTTCTTTTAACGTTAATGTAACACGGGCAGCAATATTTTCCCCTTTAATTGGCTGATTACTAAAACCACGGCGTTTTTTACCACCACCAAAAAAGTTTTCAAAAATATCACCAAAACCACCAAAACCACCAGAGAAAATATCTTCAAAATCTCCAGTACTACTAAAACCATGACTAAAGCCACCAAAGCCGTTAGGGTCAGTTCCAGCATGACCAAACTGATCATAATTACGGCGTTTATTTGGATCAGATAAAACTTCATAAGCTTCATTAATTTCCTTAAACTTTGCTTCGGCATCTTTTTCTTTTGAAACATCAGGGTGATATTTTTTTGCTAATTGTCGAAAAGCACGTTTAATTTCATCATCAGTGGCATTACGATTAACGCCCAATACTTCATAATAGTCTCGTTTTCCCATTACCATCTTCCTACTTTCTCTTTTAAAGAAAAGATAACTAAAAGAATTTTAGTCATCATTATTGTCTTATTTATCTTTTTTGTCATCATCATTCGTAACTTCTGGCTCAGATTGTTCACCTTGTTGATCATTCATAAATTTTGAAGCTTCAGCCATTGCTTGTTCTAATACTGCCATTTTTGCTTCTAAACCAGCATAGTCTTCTTTTTCTAACAATTCTTTGATTTCTTTGGCCATTTCTTCAGAAGTTTTTAACTGTTCAGGATTCATTTTATCCTTATGTCCTTCTAAAGCTTGTGTAATTGTTGAAAGATATGACTCTGCCTTATTACGCAATTCAATGTTTTTTAATTTTTGTTCATCTTTATCTTTATTTTGTTCTGCTTCATCAATCATTCGTTGAATTTCTTCCTCTGTTAATCCTCCACCATTAGTAATGGTAACTGATTGTTCTTTGCTTGTTTTTAAATCTTTTGCTGTAACTGATACAATTCCGTTTGCATCAATTGAAAATTTAACTTCAATTTGGGGAACTCCTTTTGGTGCTGGATCAATGCCAGATAATTGGAAACGTCCTAATGACTTATTATCCGCTGCCATTTTGCGTTCCCCTTGTAAAACATGAATATCAACGGCTGGTTGATTATCAGCAGCGGTTGAAAACACTTGTGATTTTGATGTTGGAATTGTTGTATTACGAGGAATTAAAACAGTTGAAACTCCTCCTAATGTTTCAATTCCTAATGATAATGGTGTAACATCTAATAATAAGACGTCTTTTACATCACCAGCTAAAACTCCTCCTTGAATTGCTGCACCGATTGCAACAACTTCATCGGGGTTAATTGTGCGGTTTGGTTCTTTTCCCAATTCACGTTTAATAACTTCTTGTACCGCTGGAATTCTAGTACTTCCACCAACTAGTAAAACTTGATCTAAATCACTAGGTTTTAATTTCGCGTCAGCTAATGCTTTCCGAACTGGTTCAATTGTTCGTTGAACAAGGCTTTTTGTCATTTCATCAAATTTTGCTCTTGTTAATGTTAAGTTTAAATGTAATGGATTTCCATCACGAGCAGTAATAAATGGTGCTGCAATTTCAGTTTGTAACTGTGAAGAAAGATTTTTTTTCGCTTTTTCTGCTTCTTCTTTCAATCGTTGCATTGCCATTTTATCTGTTTTTAAATTAATACCATTATCCTTTTTAAATTCATCAACCATTCATTGAATAATAACTTCATCAAAGTCATCTCCCCCTAAATGATTATCCCCAGCAGTTGCTAAAACCTCAAATGTTCCATCTGCTAAATCTAAGATTGAAACATCAAAAGTTCCTCCTCCTAAGTCAAATACTAAAACTTTTTGTTCTTTATCAACTTTATCAATTCCATAAGCTAATGCTGCCGCAGTTGGTTCATTAATAATTCTTTCAACTTCTAATCCAGCAATTTTTCCAGCATCTTTTGTTGATTGTCGCTGTGCATCATTAAAATAGGCTGGAACAGTAATAACTGCTTTTGAAATTTTTTGTCCTAATTTTTTTTCAGCATAGTTTTTTAAATAACGTAAAATTTCAGCAGAAATTTGTTCCGGAGTATAATCTTTATTGTTAACAGTAACTTTTTCTGATGTTCCCATTTTACGTTTAATTGAACTAATTGTATTTGGGTTTGTTACTGCTTGTCGTTTTGCTGCATCTCCCACAATAATTTCTTCATTTTTAAATGAAACAACTGATGGTGTTGTTCGTTGACCTTCGGGATTTTCTAAAACTTTAAAATCTTTTCCTTCCATCACAGCAACACATGAATTTGTTGTTCCTAAATCAATACCAATAATTTTTGCCATATTATCATACCTTCCTCTCTCAAATTAGTTATTTTGCCACTTGAACTGATGCATGCCGTAAAACACGATCATGAATCATATATCCTTTTTGTAAAATTTTAACAATACATCCTGATGAAACATCAGTTGTTTCAATAATTTCAATTGCCGAATGGAAATTAGAATTGAAGTGTTCTCCTACTTTTGTTTCCATTGCGGTAATACCTTCTTCTTCAAAAACCGTTTTAAACATACGATAAATCATTTCAAAACCTGTTAAAAAGTTTTTCACTTCTGGTGTTACATTAGTAACTTGCAAAGCACGTTCAAAGTTATCTAATGTTGGCAATAATTTTTCTGCCATTCCTGCTGCCCGATAACGTTTAATATCAGCAACTTCTTCATGAATTCTTTTCTTTAAATTTTCACCATCAGCTAAAGCTAATAATTTTTCTTCTCGCAATCGTAAATTGTCTTTTAACAATAAATCAATTTCATGTTCTAAATCTTCAATAATCGCCAAATTATTTGCTTCAGCTGTCGGCGCTGTTGCTGTTTTTGATGATTCTGACAGTGAATCAACAGGTTGATTATTTGCTAATTCTTTCCGTAATTGTTGAATTTTTTCTTTTAATTGGTTTGGCGAAGATTTATCATTTTTTTCATTACTCATTAATCTCACCCTCTCTATCTTCTTTTTGATATGCTTCTCTAATCCGATAGGCTAATCATTCTAGAACTTCATAAAGCTTATCATATTCTAACCGCTTTGGTCCTACCAAAGCAATTCCTCCTTCTTGCATATCATCAACCTTATAAGTTGTTGTCAATAAAGCCATATCATCATTGTTAAAACCTGTTTCATTCCCAATTTGAATTGAAACAAGATTTTCGTTTGGGTTATTCTGTTGTTTTTTAAAATAATCAAACGGTGAAATTGTTTCAATTAAGCGAATAACTTGTTTAATTCGTTCTGGGTTATTATACTCCGGATTTTGGAGCATATATTGAATCCCATGTGTTGAATAACTTGGTTTAACAATACTTGTTAAGGCGTTAACAAATTGTTTTAAAATATATTCATAATGTTTTACTTGTTGTTCTAAAATTGGACGAATTACCTCAAATTTTGTTGGAATATCAGTTATTTTAGTATTTTCTAACCGTGTGTTAAATAATTCAACAGAAATTTTTAAATCATTCATTGAACTATTTTTATCAATTGTAAACATTTTATTCTCAACATGCCCATTTGTTAAAACAAAGACAACAACTGCTTGTGTTTCAGAAATTGGCAATAACTCAATTTTTTTTAATAATTCTTCTTGAAAGTTTGGACCAACAACAACTGTTGTTAAATTTGTCATTTCACTTAAAATTTGGCCTGTTTGATCAAGAATATCATTAATTGACATATTACGATTAACAAATAAGGCTTCAATCCGGTTTTTAATATCATCAATATTTTTCTCAACCATCAAATTATCAACATAATAACGATAACCTTTTGTTGATGGAATTCTTCCTGATGAAGCATGTTCTTTTTCTAAAAAACCTTCTTTTTCTAAAATTGCACATTCATTACGAATTGTTGCAGAAGAAGAATCTATTAAGGACGAAGCCATAATAGCTTTACTTCCAACAGGTTGTGCTGTTTTTGTGTATTCTTCTACGATTACTTTTAAAATGTTTTCTTGTCGTTGGGTTAACACTGCCAGCACCTCCATTCTACAATTCTTATAAATATTTGGCAATTAACACTAAATAGTGCTAACACTTAATATTATAAATTTATCATTTAAAGAATGCAAGTGCTAATTTAATTTTGTGCTATTCTTAATAACCATTTCGTTTTTAACAACATCAATTGTATAAGATTTACCCTCTTGAACTTCTTCTGAAATAATGGCATGAGCAATTAAAGATTCAAGATTTTGTTGAATATATCGTTTAATTGGCCGTGCTCCAAATTCACGATCATATCCTTCGTTTAAAATTTTTTCTAATACTTTTTCAGAATAACTAATACGAATGTTTTTACTATTTTCAATTCGTTGTGTTAATTCAGATAATTCTTTTTCAATAATTTCTTTAATAACATCTTTTGACAAAGCATTAAAGGTTACAACATTATCAATGCGATTTAAAAACTCTGGTTTAAATTTTCTAGCTAATTCTTTTTGAATTAATAAACCAACTCCTTCATTATTTTCATTTAATAAATATTCTGATCCAATATTAGAAGTCATAATAATAATTGTATTTTTAAAATCAACGGTTTTACCTAGTGAATCAGTTAAACGACCATCTTCTAAAATTTGTAATAAAATATTCAAAATATCAGGATGTGCTTTTTCAATTTCGTCAAATAAAACAATTGAATATGGACTTCGGCGAACAGCCTCTGTTAATTGCCCACCCTGTTCATGACCAACATAGCCTGGCGGCGCCCCAATTAATTTACTTACTGAATGTTTTTCCATATATTCAGACATATCTAATCGTACCATTTGTTTTTCTGAATTGAAAAGAACATATGCTAAACTACGGGCAACTTCTGTTTTTCCAACTCCAGTTGGCCCTAAAAATAAGAAACTACCAATTGGTTTATTTGGATCTTTAATTCCACTTCGACTACGAATAATTGCATCGGCAACTACTTGAATTGCCTCATTTTGCCCTCGAACACGGCGACGTAAAATCTTACTTAAATTCAATAATTTTGCTTTTTCTGTTTCTACTAAACGATCAACTGGAATACCAGTTCATTTTCCAACAATTGCTGCAATGTCACGTTCAGTTACATCTTCTTTCAAAAGGTGTGAACCTGAAGCTTGTTTTTCTTGTTCATTTAATTGTTTTTCTAGTTTTGGTAATAAAGCATATTGAATTTCACCAGCACGATTAAAATCACCACTTAATTGAGCTTGATCTAATTCTTTTTTTAACTGTTCAACTTGTGACTTTAGGTTTTTTAATTTAGTAATACTTTCTTTTTCCGAATTTCATTGAATATCTAATTTTTGTTGTTTTGTTTTTAATGGTTTTAATTCATTTTCAATATCAACTAACCGTTCATTAGATGCCTTATCAGTTTCTTTTTGTAAAGCTGCTTTTTCAATTTCTAACTGAACAATCCGACGATTTAAATTATCTAATTCTGTTGGAACTGACGCAATTTCTGTCTTAATTGTTGCTGAAGCTTCGTCAATTAAGTCAATTGCTTTATCTGGTAAAAATCGATCAGTAATATATCGTGATGATAAATTAACTGATGCAACTAAAGCATTATCATGAATTTTAACACCATGAAAGGTTTCAAATCGTTCTTTTAAACCACGTAAAATTGAAATACTTTCATCAATGGTTGATTCACTAACAACGACTTTTTGGAAGCGACGCTCTAAGGCAGCATCTTTTTCAATATATAAACGATGTTCATCTAAAGTTGTTGCACCGATACAATGCAACTCACCACGTGCTAACATTGGTTTTAACAAGTTACTAGCATCCATACTGCCTTGTGTCTTCCCAGCTCCCACAATTAAATGTAATTCATCAATAAATAAAATAATATCACCATTTGATTCTTTAACCTTATTTAAGACAGCTTTTAAACGTTCTTCAAATTCACCTTGAAATTTAGCACCAGCAATTAAGGCTCCCATATCTAATTCATAAATTGTTTTATTTTTCAAATTACTAGGAATATCACCTTTAACAATTCGCTGTGCTAGCCCTTCAACAATCGCTGTTTTCCCAACCCCGGGTTCACCAATTAAAACAGGATTATTTTTTGTTCTTCGTGACAAAATTCGAATTACTCGATTAATTTCATCTTCACGTCCAATAATTGGATCTAATTTTCCAGCAAGAGCTTCTTTATTAAGATTTTTGGCAAATTTTTCAAGAACTTTTGGATCTTTACCTGGTTCATATTGTTGTGTTAAATCCATACTTTTGCCTCCTTTAATTTTTAGCACTCTATGTGCTTGTTTGCTAATTTTACAATTATATATTATCATACTAATTAGCAAAGTCAATTAAATACTGCTAAATTTTTAAAAATAATATAAATATAAAAATATTAGATATAATAAGAGATACAGGGATTAGAAACATAATTATTTTTTTAGAAAGGAGTCCCATGAAATTACAACACCTAAATAAAAAACGTTTAATTCTAATTGATTTAGATGGTACAACATTAATGAATGATGGCAAAACAATCCATCCAAAAACACAAGATGTTATCAAAGAAACTGTTAAAGCTGGGCATAAAGTATGTATTACAACTGGTCGTCCTCATCGAGCAAGTATTCGCTTTTATCGTGAATTAGGGCTAGACACCTTGTTAACAAACTTTGATGGTGGCCATATTCATGACCCATTGAAACGAGAGTTTAAGCGTTTAGTTTTTTCAATTTCTTATGATGTTATTATGAGTATTATCAACCATCCTGATGTTAAAAATATTGTTGCAAATGTCTTAATTGAACATTATGATAAAGCAATTTGCTGAAAAAAAGATGAAGCAATTGAAAATTACTTTCATCTTGATGATGTTGCTGATGATGAATATTTTATTGCCAATCCTTACACTGCTTGAAAAGGTCCAGCTAGTAATATGGCCTTATATTTAAACAATGCTAATGAAAAAGACCAAATTTTACGAATTTTTGAAAACTTTAAAAACTCTGTCCAAGTTAACATCGGTCATTATAGCAGCGGTCAAACTCAAACAATGATTAATATCACAAATAAACTTGTTTCAAAAGGATTTGCAGCTAATATCTTAGCACAATATTATAATGTTGATATTCGTGATGTTATCGCCTTTGGTGATGAAATGAACGATTTAGAACTATTACAAAATGTTGGTTATGGAATCGCAATGAAAAATGGCAATGATAATTTAAAAACTAACGCTCGGGGAATTACGCACTTGACTAATGATGAAGGCGGCGTTGGGGATTATTTACAAAAATTATTAAATGGAGAAAATGTTTAAAAACATTTCTTTTTTTATTTTTAAAACAATTAAAAAATATGTTAATATAAAAATATAAGATTTTTTTCTACTTGCATTTACAATTTTCAATGCTAAAATACAATTACTAAATCAAAAAATGATTTAGGCTGTTATATTAATTAAATTAAAATTGGAAGTATTGAATACTATAAAAATAATAAATATTTCCATAATAAAATTTTATAATAACACCTATATCATTTTTGTTTCTATGGAAATAATTCATTATCTTTACTTTTTTAAAAATAATTTTAATTAATATAGCAAAAGAAGGGAGCAGAAAAATTATATGAAAAAATTATTAAGTGTCTTAACAATGTCAACAGCTATTTTTAATGGAATAAGTGCAATTACTGCCGTTAGGTTTAATAATGAAGTTTCGACAAACTTTATTAATAATGAAAATAAATATGCTAAATTAATAAAAATCAATAAAGAAACAGTCCAATTTATTGCTTTTGATGATAAAGGTAATAGTTTTATGGGTACTAAAAATGAACTTTATCATTTAAAATATAAGAAAACAAAAAAACAAAAAATTAATGGAATTAATGAATTAACTAAAACAATTACTTTTTATAAAAATATTACTTACATTGGAACTAAAAAAGGTGCTTATATCTTAAACAATGGTGAAACAACTGTTACCAAGATAAATAACATTAATAATATAAAAATTAATACAATTAATGTTATTAACAATAATGTTTATTTTGGAACTGATGATGGTGCTTATATCTTAAAAAATGGTGAAACAACCGCCACTAAAATAAATAATTTTAATTTTTTTACTAATCATGAACTAAAAATTGATAATAATAAAATTTATGCTTGCAGTTATATTGGCAATTATAAGTTTATAGATGGTGAAACAACCGCCATTAAAATAAGTGGTCTTGATCTTGTAAGCGTTCATTTATTAGAAATTGCTGAAAATCATAATGTATATTTTGCCACAAATCGTGGTCTCTATGTTTTAAAACATGGTGAAACAACCGCCGTTAAAATAAATAACGTTAATGAAAATGTTTGAACAATTAAAATCATTAACAATGATGTTTATTTTGGAACTGATTTTGGTGCTTATGTATTAAAAGATGGCGCAACAAATCCAAAGCAGATAAATGAAGTACGAGGAAAAATCTCATTAATAGCAACTGCAAATAATGAACTTTATCTTGCCGGCGAAAATGATATGATTTATCATTTAAAAAATAAAGAAATAAATACTATAGAATTAAATACAATTACAGAAAAAGGTATCAGAAAAATTTATTTTGATAAAATGAATGATAATATTTATATTCAACAATATTTTAATGATATTTATTTATTAATAGATAAAAACAAAATAATGAAAGATGAAATTTTTGAAAAATGATATAAATTTTTAGCACCCGATATTTTAAAAGTTAAATTAAGTTTTTATCAAGTTGAAGAAATAGTAAATAAATTTGAAAAGAAACAGAAACCAGACTTTATGGCATGATTAAATACAACTATTAAAAATATCCCCGAAGCAGATCATTCTGGTGCAGGAGGCTCAATTACAAACGATAATATTAAAATTATTTCTAATTTAATATATGAACACTATTCTGATTTTCATACAAAATATCAACAAATGAGAGAAAATGATGAATTAGTTTTATCAACAACAACTAACGGTTATTGAGACGAAAGTGACCTATATATTATTAGAAACCTTTAGTCACGAATTAAATTATTTTGTAACCTTTGTAAATAAAAATCAACTTTTGCTAAACATCTAAAATAACATCGACATCAAAAATAAAAATTTAGTTAGGATTGAGTTATTCTATATTCAATAGGACTCAATCCTTTTAATTTCCTTTGTAGTTTAATTTCATTATAAAATTTAATATTAGAATCATTTGATATACATATTCTTTGTTTCTAAAAAGACATTTTAATGTTTCAAAAATTTAACTTTAAAAATTCCAAATCAAAACCCTGTATAATCATTATCGGGTGAAAAACTTCTTTGTGACATTGAAATTGTTATTCCTATTTTTCCACAAGTTTATCCAATGAAATCCTTAGTCAATTTGTAGAATTTATGTTTTACATTTTCTAGAACCTTTAAATACTTTGTACAATAATACAATTGTATAAATATTAAATAACTCATAAATTTTTTATACTTATTCTTTATGTTTAGGGATAAGTACTTTAACAATTTTTTAAATTGTTTTGCATATTTATATAATTCTTTTTTTCTTAACTCTAATAATTTATTGGTAACAAAACGCTTCCTCCTATTTACATTTTTGTCTTGTGTTTCGTGACCTTATTCTAACTTTCTTTACTTTTTAATTATATGTTTTAATTCATAAATAAATGGGATCTTGTCAAACATTATATTCTCTTAAAAGGAATTTTACTAGTTTTCCACTTTTGGATAAATTAATAATATTTAGTTTCAATTCTTTGTTGTTTTGTTTTTCCATATAAAAAGAACATCTTTTTAATAAAGTTTTAACATAATTTTTTTTTTTTTTTTTTATGTTGACGTTATTTTAGATGTTCAACAAAAGTTGATTTTTAATTTAAACAATAATAATTTTTAAAATAAGTAGTATAAAATTCATTTAAAATCTCTCAATTAAGTCCTTTTTGTTCATCTGGTGTTAACATTCACTGAGCAAATCCTTCAGCAAATAATTCATCATTATCACTAGTTCGTCCATAACCAGATTGAATAAATGCTCAAGCTGCTAATTGTTGCTGAAACGGAGCATTATTGCTAATTCCAACTTGGTGCCCCAAATATTGAACTAATAAATCACCCGGATTAGTAATAAATGCACGAATGTTTAATCTATCACTACTAGATTCACAAATACATTGACCAGTATCAGCATTAATATTATGATTAAAATAAATTCGATCAGTGGGTCAAACTAATGCATAATTTGCGATGGCATGTCCTATTTCATGAATAATTGTTGAAATATTATCTGATGTTGAATGAAAACCAATTTCATATTGTTTTTTATTTACATGCTCTTGTAATGTTCGGTGACTAATAATCATACATTGGGCTAAATAATGACCATTCTTTTTCAGTTTTGTTACTGCTAAAGGCTTATTATCATTACTTTCATTACTTTTAATAATATCATTATTAAATTCAATACTATATCATAATTTTTGAAAAATTGAAAAACTATAAATATTAACCAATAAATTAGCAAAAGTAATTAAACTATTAATAAATAATTTTTGTTTATCAGCAGCAGCAGCAGCAACCATCTCTGCAAATTGATAAGAATAAAACTTATTATTTGTTACTCCATGCACAATATCAGCAATTGTTTGAAAATAGTTAAATTTTCTCTTTTCATTAAAATTATTAATTGCCATTTGGCTTGCTCGATAAGTCATATTATTTTCACAACGATGAATAAATGCAAAATCTTCATCAGTTAACAATATCTTTTTTTTAAATTTATGATTAAAAGATTGGAATGTTCCTTCCATTAATTGGTTATTATTTGAATTAGATAAATTTATTTTTTCTTTACTATGATTACGATATAATAAGCAATCACTATGTTTAGCATAGTCAATGTGATTATCGCCTTTTAAAACACATCAGAATAAACCTACAATAGAACATATGATTATTAAAATAGTTACTAAAATAATAATTATTGTAATATTTTGATTTTTTTTCATAACCTTTCTCCTTAAATAAAATTAATTTTGATAGGTATAAAAATATTTTTTCATAATTTAAAGTTAATAAAATATTACATCGCACTAGAGCATTATAGCAAAATATTATTTAAATTAAAAATTAAATTCATTTAATTCTAAAGAGAAAAACATCCGTGGGGTACGGATGTTAAAATATTAATACTAACAAGATGATTATGGCTATTAGGATCTCTCTAATAACCAACTTGATAATAGCATTACCTTATTAGAAACTATTTTTTAGTTTAATAAAATTTTATTAATTATTATCATCTTCAGTTAAATCTTTTATTTTCTTTTTATCAATTTTAATTCAATTAGACGCTTGTTTTTCCTGATTTAATTGTAGTCAAATCTTATAATTTGGATCTTTCGGGTTATTAGCCGCTTGTCGTAATTTTAACTTTTGTTCAAGGGTTAAATGTCTAAAATCAAAAGTTTTTTCTTTACTTAAAGATTGGGGAGAATCAATTGATGCCTTAACTTTTTTAGCTGTAGCTAGAATCTCAGCCATTGTTTTTTCTGCCATTTTTTACCTCCATTTTGGAACTATTTATCTATGTTTATATTATTATAACATTTTTTAAGTCTTGATTACCATTGTGAATTTTAGCATAGAAATTTAAAAATAGTATATTTTTAAAAATCTATCAAATTATTTTTATAATTATAAATTTAATTTACAAATAATTTTATAAAAACAAAAATTACTTTTGATTTTATTATTTTTTTATAAGATATTACTAATAGTTTAATTTTTAATTAAACTATTATTTTTAGAAAGGAGGGCCCATTTTAAATCTATGAAAAAATTATTTAGTATTTTAGGTGCAATTGGAATATTTAGCACATCAGCAGCAAGTTTAACGGCTTGTAAAAAACCAGAGCAAACTCAAAATACTGCAAAAGATGAAAAAGAAGATAAAACAAATACAAATGACAAAAATTAAATCCTTCACTAAGGAAAAATGTTACAATCCTTTAAAATAACAAACTTTTTAATAAAAAACGAAAAAAACACTAATAATTACAAATAATAATTTATTTAAAAATTCTTTCAATTTTTTGCACGAAGAAAGAATATAATAAATTTATAACAAAAAACAATAATTTATATTATTGTTTTTTATTAGTTTATAAAAACAATAATATTTTGTATTAAAACCTATCAAATGTTTCAGGATAAATATTATCATACATATTAAGACTCTGCAAGATTTGAATTGTTTTTTTAGTTAATCTAATCTTTTCACTCTGCTTGTTTTCTTGAATATGACGCAATAGTTCTGCTTTAACAATTGGTTGAATACTAAAGTATTGGATTCAAGCTAAAATCAATTGGGCAACAGTACAATTATATTTTTTAGCTTCTGTAACCAAAGTTTGATTTTCCAATGTATTAGCAATCGGAGAATATGCTTGCACCAAAATGTTTTTATTTTGACAATATTGCACACGATCTCATCGTTGATTAAAAGGATTAAATTCAATTTGGTTTAAATTTGGATAGACACCCGTTTCTTCAAACAATATTTCAATCATATCCTTATCAAAATTACTTACACCAACAACATTAATTAACCCTTTTGCCTTGCATTGCAGTAATTCAACATAGGCTTTAATGGTTTTATAAAAATTTAAATTTGGACGATGAATTAAAACAATATCTAAATAAGTAACATTTAATCGTTTTAAAGATTCTAGAACAGCATTAGTAGTATTCCCTGCTTCAACATCATCACATCAAATTTTTGTTTCAATAATAATATCTTCTCGTCTTTGATTATTAGAATTTAAATATTTTTTAATTGCTCGCCCAACAATTTCTTCGTTTTGATAAACCTTAGCAGTATCAATAATTTTATAACCATTTTGTAAAGCATTAATAATCGCTTCTTCTTTTTTTAAAAATAAAGTTCCAAATGCAATTTTCTCTAAGCGAAATGGCATTGCTCTAACCTCCTCTAAATTATTTACTATATTGTTTTAATAACTCTTCAACATTATCTATTATTGGATATTTTGATATAATTTGATGATAAATATTATTATAGCCAATAAAAGAATGAACCACATATTCTTTGTCAACGATTTGTAATGGTTTTAAAACTGTTCCACCTGTTAAACTAGCGGCAAAAAACATTGCTTGTTTATCAGCAACTAAATCTTGTTCAGAAAAAATTGTGTTGTAACTAATTTTTTTCTGTTCTAAACCTTGCTGTTCAATTTTCATTCGTAATGCTGTTTCTTTTTCATTTGGTCAAATTTGCTCATAACGAATTAAACGCGCAAACATTTTATAATTAGTTGCAATTGCTAATGCACTCATTAGAACTCCTTCTGGGGCACCCCCAATTCCATACAAAAAATCAGCCTTTTTTAAAACAACATCAATTGCTCCTAATACATCTCCTTCATTAATTAATTCAACTTTAATGCCTAATTGCCGCATTGTTTTTATTATTTTCTGATGACGGGGTTTATTTAAAATAATACATGACAAATTTTGTTTAATCTTTAATAAAGCTAATAAAATTGCTTCAATTGGTTGATTAAAATCAACTGTTACAGCTAAGTTTTGTGATAAAAACAATTTTTCCATATACATTTCTGGAATTTGTAACATTGTATTATTTTTAGCAATAGCAATACATGAAATTGAACCCGGTTCATTTTTACTAGCCGGTATTGTCCCTTCAATTGAGTCAACTGCAATATCAATTGTAATTGCTTGTTGATGTGAAAAAGTTTGCCCTTGATATAACATTGGTGCTGCATCAAGTTCACCTTCACCAATTGCAATTTTTGCCTTAACATCATTACTTGTTAATATTTTATTAATAATATCAACTGCTTTTTGGTCTAACATATTTTTATCATTTTTACCAACCAATTCATATGAAGCAATCACAGCTAACTGGACCGCACGTAAAAATAAAAGACTATTTGTTTCCATTGTTCATTCCTTTGCTTGCTAATAATATTTAATCATATAATTTCCAAAATAAAAATGTAAAATAACTTACATTTTTATTTTTTATTAACATTATTTTGTACTTTGTTTCGGAATCTTGCCAAATAATTCATGAAAGGCCCGCTTTCATCCAACTTTACTAGCATGAACTAAAAACTCATTGCTAGAAATAATAAAAGTACAAAAGACAATTGGAATAACATAAACCCAATAATATCATGTTGGTTCTGAAATCTTATTTGGAACATGTGCGGCAATAAAAATATATTGGAAAATTGGTGTTCAAAAAAACATTAATAATTGGGTTGAAGTTGTATAAGTTGGCCCAGACATTACTAAACATGCATAATATAACATTCGAGAACTACCCATAATAATTCCTCCAGCAAGTATAATTAATGCATAATCATAATATTGAAAATTAGCAAAAATTTTATAACCATCTCAAAAACTTTGATGGGAAAAAACTGCAGCAATTGGTGTTCCTAATAATAACATTAATATCGCTGAAGAACTTGTTTTAATTGAAACTGTTTCATGATTTGTAAATTTAATTTTTGAAGAACTCATTAAATGTGACATTCCTAATGCTTCCATTGCATAAAAACCAGCTGTCACTAGCGCTAAACACATTCCTCCAATGGATGACCAAGCTAATCCTTCTTCAATTGCAAAATGAATTGACATTCCTAAAATTAAACATGTAGAAATTGCTAAAGCAGTCCATGTGTATTTACTTTGACGAGCACGAAAGAAAATAGTACTTCCAACTGCCGCTAAAATAACATTTAAATTTAACAATAATCCTGGAACAGTTCCATCTGTGCCACCTTGGTGATTAATTGTTAATAAAACTGATAATTGAAAAAATACCATTGCAACTGGGCCACCTAAAAAACCATATAAAACAATTAATCAAGTTTCTTTGTGACGAAGTAATTTTAAAAAATTAATAAAATTTTTTGGTTTATAAAAAATAAACATCACAAAAGTTGCCATTATTTCTTGAACTGTCACATAAAAAGTGGCATTAATTGGCGCCGCTAAATTACCGTATGGTCCTTTTTCTGGAATAATATATAGCATTAATGGGACAATAGAGTACCCAACTGCAGAAATTAATCCATACATAATTCCCAAAATAATGCGGCGTTTTGTACGAATAGTATCTAATTCATTTTTTACATTTTTTTCCTTTTGTAGTAGTTGATCTGTGTTAACCTGATCTGCCATATTTATATTTCCCTAATCCATTCTTTTTTGCTATAATTTATTTTTCTTTAAAAACTATTAATTATATCTTACACTAAACATAAAAAAAGTTAAACTTTTTTAACCTTTTTTATATAACTTTGTAAATTGTAAATGCAAGTGCAACAAATCTATTAATTTATAAGACCACAAAATAAAATTTATTTAGGATTGAGTCCTGTTGAATATAGAATAACTCAATCCTTTTGATATGCTTTATGGTTTAATTTCGCTACACAGATTCTTTATTTTTAAAAATACGCTTTCTCCTTACTGTTTTTTTCTTACTTGCATCAAGATTTATTTTTGTATCTTTTAAGATATTGTTCATTGTTAATGGTTCATGTCTAAAGTTGCATCTAAAATTAGTGCTATTTCATCATTGCTGTCAGTTAAATGGAACAAACCGCTTCTTATTATTTGAATTTAACTCATTCCATTCCTTTTATTGGTTGAAATTCAGAATAATTCATTTATTGTATTATAAAATTAGTTTTAGTTTCAATTATTGTTTCCCATCTAACCCTAATTTGCTTAAAAATACTAGGGGACTTTTTTTTTTTTTTTAAGTATAATTATGAGTATCACACAAAAGGAAGGTGACAATTAGATGAAACGGTTATTAACACTTTTTAGTGTTTTTGTTTTAGGTTTTGGTAGTAGTTTAGGTGTTGTTAGTTGTACAGTGCGAGCAAAACATGAGCCTGATGACAACGATGAGTTAGATCGCAATCAAGATCTTGAAATTTTAAATCAAATAAAAAAAGAAGCAAAGCAAACTTTGTCAACATGATGACAATCAAAAACAATGATTGACATTATTAAAGATTATCCAGAGCAAATATCATCATATGAAGAACTAGTCGCAGAGTTAAAAACAAAAAATGATGGTTTATTAACTTTAACGAGCACAGCAATTAGTAAATATCGTTTTTTAAATCAGTTGCTTATTGGTTTTAAAGCAGAGTTTGATAATTTGAATCAGCATTTACAAGATCGATATTCAAATTATTATGTTGATATAATGCCATTATTCTTAGGAGAAAATGACATTTCATTTGATTTATATAATATCAATTTTGATAAGATAGCAAAACTATTAGCAGATACTCCCCAAGCAGTATTAGGAATTACAGTCCAAGTTAATATTGCTTATGAAGTGCGTTTTAAAGGAATACCATCGCGGGATAACATTCAAGTTTCAATAACTACAACGAATGATTCTGAAGTTCTAAATAATATTCAAGATAAAGTTGAAAACTATTTTGTTAATTTTCTTGATACTATTTTTAAACCCAAAAACTATTGAATTATATCGGATCAATTTTATATGAACAAGGATATTGTTTGACCAATAATTAGCAAAGAATTAAGCGACAGAAATATTTCGTTTCAACATCATATTAAATTCCCTATACTACAGAAAACAAATAAGTCTAATGTTTATCTAAGACAGACTTTGTTTCCGTCTGACTCTGTTTTGGCGTGGGCCGGTGAGGGTTATGACCCACAGCAATTAACATGGCAAAATTTTCTTTCATTTTATAAAAAAAATTTATTGATTTTGAAAATCTTCAAGTTGAAGAGGGCTATTATATTTTAAAAGAACTAACATGGTTTATTCCACAAAATTTTATGATTGAAAATCTACCATTTAAAAATAATTTATATCGCATAAACTTGAAAGAAAAAAGTTATTTTACGATATTAAAAACGCAATTTGATCAACAATTGGAAGAATTTACGAAAGTAATAGTGGGTTTTTGACATTATTATCAATTAGAAACATACAATGAAAATCATAATCTTGTTTTTAAGATAAACCAAGACGTATTTAATAACCTATTATCATATATTAATAGGTGGAAATCTACTAGTTATTTAGAAGTATTTAAATTTCTTCTTAATACTTATCAAAGCGCATTACAAAATCCAACACCTTGGTATGTTTATAATACAACACATGGTTTTATATCAAATACTAATTTTATTAAAAATCAAAAATCTTTGATAGTAAAAATAAAATATTTTAGAAAAAACCAAGAAAGTTGAAGCACTTTTGGTTACCATAGTTTAGCGTATGGTTTCTGAATTTACCCCGAACCCAATGAAGAGAACAGTGGTTATGACAGTGACGGCAGATGATTTTTATTACAAAAAATAGAATTTAAAGTTATTTAAGTTTTTAGGAAAGATTTAATTAAATATGTAAATTGTAAATAACATTAATCTAAGCAAATTATTATAATCAATTTTCCCTAAATAAAAAATGCATCTTAAAAGAGATGCATTTTTTATCATTATTTTAAATTATTTTTTAAAGCAAATTTAAATCTTTTAATGTTCTAGTACCTAATATATCACTAATTATAGCTAATATTATAAATTTTAAAATAAAATTATCTCTTACTGGTAATAATGGCGTTATGTCATCTTCAATTTCAATATCTTCATGTTGACGAAAATATTCTTGACTACAACTCATTGGTTCATATTCTTGACTTACTCTTGAAATTAGCTCTTTTATAGTTTTAAATGGTTTTTTCATATTTTTATACATTTTTTTCCAAACACTTTTATTTGCTATTTCCTTACTACTAAAATATTGATTAATTGTATCTCGCAATGAAGTTGAAACACTTTGTCTATTATGAAAGTAGTTATTAATTTCATTTTTTAATCCTGCCTCAATTCTTTCTCTTCTATTAAAATTTTTTTCAATTTCATTTTTTAATAATGCCCATTCACCCTCGGGACTCTCAAGATATTTATCAATCTCACTTATTATTGAAGGAAGGATAGACTCTTCAAATTCATTTGAGTTTTTATCTTGTTGTGCTCCTTTCTCATCTAAATAATTATCAATTTTATTTAAAACTGAAGAAGTTCCACTTGTTGAAGGTTTTGATTCTGTAGCTAATGCCTTATTTACTGCTATTGTTAACAATTTTGGTAATTCTTCATTTAAATTGGATTGTGTCATACCACTTGTTGAAGGAGTAGTCATATCAGGATTTTCTGTTGTTTGTCTTTTTTTCCGAAATTCATCATGTATTTTTGCTATTATTTTAACTTGACTATTTTGTATCTTTCTTCCATTAATTTTTTTTCATTCAACAATATCATTATTACTATCCACGATTTCATTGTAAGATTCAAAATAATCACGTTGTCAATAACCATCTTCATATCCAATATACGAAGTTATTCGAATTGATTCATTATTTTTTAATCTTAACGAACTATTATAATAATAACTAAAATTTTCTCAAATTAAATAAGCAAAAGAATTTAACTCTTTTAAATTAAGTTTATATTTAACATCATTATATGAAGGAGGAAAGACTGAAAATATGGTTGTTAATTTATTAATAAAATCATATTTATCATTAATAAAGAAAAGTGTATTTATTCTTTCTCAAATAATCTTGTTAATTTTAATTTTAATTTTTGTTCTTGTTGATCATTCAACAACATTGTCTTTTCCAATACATTGGTCATTATCATATCGATATTTTTCTTGGAGACCTGTATTCAATTCTTGCTGTAAGGTAAAGTTATCTTCATTATTTTTTAGCTCTGTTGCTTCACCAAGAATCTGATTATATTTTCAAGGGTTTTGTTGATCTCAATAATAATATGTATATCCAGAATACGAATTAATTTTTACAGCTTGATGATTAAACTCTAAATTAAGAAATAAGTTATAATAATAAGGAAAATTTTCTCAAATTAAATAAGCAAAAGAATTTATGTCATTATCTGTAATTGAGCTTCATCATGCACTATAATCTTCTTTATGAAAACTAGCAATTCCATTTTTTAATTTAATTATAAAATCTTCTTTTAAATTTAGCATAAATAAAAGAACTATTTCCATTCAAGTATTAGTTGTTATTGTTAACTTTAATAAATCTGGTGCTAAAAATTTATAATATTTTTCAAGAACATTTTTTTGAAAAGAAGGCTGGTCTACAGTTAATAATTTAGGCATTACTTTTGGTACTAACACCGCCAATTCTTTATCTAATTCTAACTGCATAATAGCGCGTGCTGAAGAAGGCACTATTTCAAATTTTTCTATTGTTTTTTCTGGTTTTGTTAATTTTTGATCATCATATTCATTTAAACCAATAATTTGATTTATTTTTGTTTTTTCTAATTGTTTGTTATTAGTTATATGTTCATATGAGTTGTTAGCAACTGCAAGAGACATCCCATTCATTGCAATTGTTGTTGTACTTATTAAACATAATATTTTTTTCATTTATGTTTTCCTTTCATTTTTTTATTATAGATTTAATATTTTCATAGTTAATTCCTTGGTTATAATATCATAGACCAAGAAAAAAACTAAACTTTAAAATACTTTTATAAAGTATCTCAAATGTTTAGTCCTTATTTTGTTTTATTAACACATTGTAATTTAATTGATAAGTTGCTTTTAAATAATATAATTAAGAAATTATAATTTTAAAGTAAAATTTTGTTTGTGTCTTAGTTCACCCCAAGAAGGTTGAATTAGCAGCAGTGGCTTTAGCTGTTAGTTTAACATTAATAGTATTATTAACATATTCAAAATCTAAAAATAATTCACCATATGCTATAGCATATGTCTCTTTATCAGCAGTTGTATATCAAATATTACCAATATTTTTTCTTTTTAACTTTGTCTTGTTTACTAAAGGTATTCCTGATACTATTTTACCCGAAGAATCAAATGAAAATAAATTTATTCAACCATTACTATTTTGTGAGTCAAAACTAGTTCCTTCTGCTCATCCTTCATAACTATTTGATAATCCTTTTATTTGAAATAATGAGTATTTATTTTTAGGCAATAATTTTTTGGTTCAAAATAATACATTTTCATTAGAATTTATTCTTGCAAAACCTTCAACTTTAGTTACAGGTGTTTTTAATTCAATTTTTTCACAAATAATATGTTCTTTACTTATATTATTTTTTCTTTTTCTTAAATTTATTTTTTTTCTATTTTTTCTTATCGTACAAAATGAATTAGTATTTAATAAAAAAAATCTAGGTAATAATAATTCTAAATTCTTTTTCATAATTTATTGTCCTTTCTTACTTAAAAGATTAATTAAAATATCATTTTTTAAATTTATCTATCTATAACAATAAATTATTCTCGATATATTTTTTAATTATTTATTTCATTACTGGATATATTAGAAATGAAACACAATTACTTGGTAATTTATCTTTCCCAACCCCAGCAAAAGAATAATATAAACCACTATTTAAACTTTCACCAAAACTAAATAAAGCAGCTCAACTTTCATTTTCAAAATATTTTCATGCTAAAACTGAACCTCCTTGATTATTAGTATCAACTATTTTTTCTCCTTTTGTTCTTTCAAATAATGGATGTGATATTAAATTAAATAATTCAATATCTTCTAAGTCAATTGTTTCTTCAGAGGTTTTAAAATCATCTACTAATACCTTCAAAACTCCTTTTAAACCATCTCTTTGATTTTTATCTGCTAACTTTTTAAATAGTAAATTAGAAACTTTAAGTTCAACTGCCTGAGTTGTAATTTTTAAATTATTGATATACTTTCAGAAAGCAATAATAATTTTTGCTCAATTATTTAATTTCTTATCAATTGCCCCTTTTGACAATTGCAAAGTTATCATTAAATCTTCTCCATCACTACCTTTGACATTTCCTGACAAACCCATACCATAAATATTAATATAAGTTAAATTAATTTTAAAAGTACCTAAACTTAAATAAGTTGTTTCATTAATATTGAAAGCGGGACCAATTTTATTCTTATAAAAATTAACAAAATCACCTTCTGTAACATTTTCAATAGTCTTCGCTGTTTCATCGCCTTTAAATCAATTAGCTAAGGTTAAACTATTAATATTTCGATCATCTTTCAAACTATCAAAACCCTTGTTTTTAGCAGATAAATCTCCCTTCATAGCTTGTTCTATTATTTCAACAGCATTATAAGTTATTTCTATATTTTTAAACTCTTTTTTACTATTAATATATTCTTTAAATGAAAATTTTAATCTTTCATCTAAAGCAGTAGTTTTTTCCGAAAAATCTCATTGAACCTGATCATATAAGGGTTTAAAAATATCATTCGTACTAAAATCAGCATTTTCTAATTTATTAAAATACTCTTGAATATTTTTAACTAAAAAAGTTGTTGCTTTATCAGAAAGGACTTTTAATGCTGTCGTATTTTCAGTGACATTATAAATTGTAGAAATTTCAAAACTTGAAAATAATGTTTTAAAATTAATACTTACCACAGCTTTAAAATCAATCCGAACAGCACCAAACGGTTCTGGATTAATATCAACGGGAAATTTATTTTTTATCGCTTCAACATTTACAAAATTAACATTAATAACACTACGGTCTTCATCAAAAGTCAATGGCATACTATTAGGAAAATAATTTGAATATTCATTCTGTAAATTATAATTTACTGTTTCAAAAATCTTCGTAAAATCATTAATAAAATAATTTGCTAATTTCTTATCTTCAGCATTGCTTAAATTCAATTGATACATTGAATTTCCACTATCAACTTTCTAATAAATTTTTGCTAAATTATTTTTTCCACTATCAACATACATTTTTTCTTTTATTTTCTCAGTAATTGCAGTAACCGCTTTTGTTTGAATCTCAGATAATACTTCAAGATCACGCGCAGTTGTATCTTCCTTTTTCACCGTAGTTTTTTTATGACATGCTGTAATATTTGAAACACTAGTTCCAACTAAGGTTACAACGCCTAAAACACTTAATAATTTTTTCATAGTTTTTTTCTCCTATTTGTTGTATTGTAATTTTTTATTTTAAAACAAAATTAAAATATCATCGGAGGAGGATTATTTTCTTTAATAAATAGATAAATTCATTTCGTAGCAAAAAAATTAATAATTATATCATATAAGTATCTAAAAATATAGACAGTAAACATTGACAAGTCCTTCTCTTTCTATTAAATAACATTATTGATACTTATTTAATTAAAACTATATTTATAATTTTCAAAATTAATCTATTGCCTTATTTTTTATTATAAAAAAAAAAAAAAAAAGCAAGGATATTACTTATCTAAATAAAAAAAGAGTTTTAGTTTAAAACTCTTTAATGCTTATTTAATTTTATAACCTAAACTTATTACCTTTTATTTAAGGACAAATATTTAAGTTAACTAAATTTTTTAATTATAAATACTTATTCTGCCATTATTTTCTAAACTAAAAAGATTAGAAATTTCTGATTGTTTTACTTGCACTTTTCCAAGAGTTGGATCTAAAATTAAGTATTGATAATTTTCAAAAGTTGCTGCTAATTCAATACCATAGATAACAACATAATGTCTCATATTCCCTGTTCAAGGATAGCGACCATAAATTGCTAAAGCCACAGGGAAGTTGTGCGATAAACTATTTTTAATATCATAATAAAACATTTTTTGTTCATCATTAGTAACTCCAAAGTTTTGGTGTAATCTTTTATTAATATAGCGGCGTTTATTTGGTGTTGCTAATGCATTTAAACTTTTAAGCATATCTTCAGGAATGGTACCATGATAAGTCTCAGTATTCATTTGATATGATAATTCTTGCTGTGAAATTTTTTTCCCAGTAAAGTAATGGACTATCATTTGCAATGTTGCTGGACCACATCAATAGTTTGTTTCTTGATAAAACAAATTTAGTTGTAACGAAATAGAATCATCAGTTGTTGTTTTATCAAGTGTATATTTAATACCCATTTCCCCAATATAACTGCTTTCATCTCGTGCTGTAATTTTTGCATTTCATTGTGTAATGTTTGATATATTAATATCATTAATATTTAAATTATGATATTTAGTTTTTAATTTATTTTTAATGTCACTTTGGGTTGGAATATGAATCCCATTCGTATTAATTGTTCCTAAATCATCTTCGTTAATCATTGAACTTAATAAAACTGGATGTTTTACTGAATCAATTGTTAATTTTGAATTTCCACAAGCACAATGTAATATATATAAAATAAAACTTAAAAGTAAAACAACTAGAAAAATTAAATTAATATTTAATACTCATCATTTTTTTGTACTTTTTTTCATGTTTTTTTAGAGAATAAATTTTATACTTTAAAATTAAAAATATTAGATTTATTCTTAAAATAATTAACTAACAAATTTCAATTTAATAAATAATCTTTTTAATACCAATCTTAAAGTAAATACTACTATTAGGCATCTTATTATTTGAAGAAGAAGCAAAACAATAATATAATCCATGTTCAAAATTTAGTCCAAATGTAAACAATACTGCTCACGGATCAGAATTTAAAGAATTTCATATTAAAAATGAACTATCGCTATTATTGTCGTTCTTTTGTCCCATTGTCTTGGCAAAACGTGGATGTGCAATAAAATTAAATAAGGTAAGATCTTGTAAATCTTTTGCTTCATTTGATTTTTTAAAGTTAGTTACCAAAGTTTTAATTACTCCTTTCAAACCCTCTTTTTTATTTTTTTCTGAAAGATTTCTAAATAAATCCTTTGGTACTGTAATTTCAAGCCCTTCTTTTCTAGCAAAAGGACCAGTATTAATATATTTTCAAAAAGCAATAATAATTTCTCCTCAGTTATTTAATTTTTGGTCAATTGCAGCACGTGATAAATTTAAAGTCATTATTACATCTTCGCCTGCATTATCATCTTCAATATTTTTTGCATAACCTGAAAGACCCATTCCATTAATATTTAAATAGCCTAAATGAATTTTAAAATTTCCTAAATTTAATGAATCATTATCATTAATATTTAAACCCTGGCCAACATTAGTTTTATAGAAATTAACAAAGTCATTTGCTGTTACATTATTAATACTTTTTGGTTCATTAGGTTCTTTAAACCAATTTGATAATGCTATTTCTTGCGCATTTTGCGTATCCATCAAATTATCAATTCCTTTATTATTATTAGTTAACTCTCCTGTTGATGTTTTTTCAAGCAAAGCGACATTATTATAACTTATATCCATATCTTTAAACTTGTCATCATTACTAGTAAATTTTTTTAATGATTTTTTTAAAGTATCATCTAAAACTTTAATGTTTTCTGAAAAATCTCACTGCACCTCTTCATATAATGTTTTAAAAATATCACTTGTACTAAAATCGACATTTTCTAAATTATGAAAATATTCTTTAAGTTTTTGTAATAAAGACTTTGTCGCTTTACTTGAAAGTTCTTTTAAAACTGATGGGTTTTCTGTTACATTATAAACTACTGATATTTCAAATGATGAAAAGATTTTTTTATATTCAGTACTTACAACCGCCTTTAAATTAACTCGCACCCCCTTAAAAGATTCAGTATTAATCTCAACCGGGAATTTATTTTTTAATCCTTCAACATTAATAAAATTAACTTCAACCTTACTTTTATCTTTTTCAAATGTTAAAGGACTTTTATTATTAAAATAATTCATATATGTACTACTTAGATTATGATTTACCCTTTCAAAAATAGTATTGAAATCATTAATAAAATAATTTGCTAATGCTTTATCTTTTGAATTCTTTAAATCTAATTTATAATTAATTTCCTCACTGTCTACTTTTTCATAAAGACCAGCTAAATTATTTTTATTACTATCAACATACATTCTTGATTTAACGTAATTACTGATTTCACTACTTGCACTTGTTTTAAGCTCATTTACCATTTCAAGATCTGTTGTTGAAGTATCTTCTTCAAGTTCCCCAGTATTTTGATTATTACAACTTATCACATTTGGATTAGTTGCACCGATTAGTGTCATCGCACTAAAAATACTAAATAATTTTTTCATTTTATTAATTAACTCCTCCTAAAATTTTAATAGTATAATTAAAAATTAAACTATCGGTAATATCTTATAAAAGAAATAAAAAAATAAAAAACAGATTTAACATTTATCAAATTAATTGCAAAATGTTAAAAATGCTTTGCAATTAATTTGATAAAATTATTTTTTAATTAATTTAAGAGAGACAAACACAAACTAAAACATTTTTAGTACAATAACTATACATAAGGAGGAAAATATGCAAAAAAAAGGTTATTGTCATATTTATTATGGAGATGGAAAAGGTAAAACATCAATTTTAAATGGAATGACAATTCGTGCGCTAGGATATCAATGAAACATCAAATATCTCCGTTTTTTAAAAAACCGAGTTTCTGGTGAAATGTTATTTTTTCAAAATTTAACTAATCCAAATCTAGAAATAATTAATTATTATTCATCAAGTACAAAATTTTTTTGAGAAATGAATGCTCAAGAAAAAGCAATTTTACAAAAAGAAATTCAAATTGGTTTTAATGAATTAAAAAAATTAAGTCAAGACCCAACAGTTGACTTAATTATTGTTGATGAATTATTAGGGTGTATTTATAATGGATTAATTTCTGAAGCAGAATTAATTGAAGTTATTCAAAAAAAAACTCCAAATATCGAAATGGCTTTTTCCGGCCATCATATTACTGATAATTTAATTAATGCTGTTGACTTAGTTAGCCATGTTCAAGCAACAAAACATTATTTCTATCAAAAAGTTCCTGCTCGGAAAGGAATTGAATATTAAATTAACTTTTTTAAAAAGATAAATTAATAATTTTATTATAAAAGTATTATATTTTAGAATAATTTATTAATATTAATTGTCTGTCATAAGTAAATGCTTAAAATTTTATGCTATTCAAAAATTTTAGATATAACTACATTTTGTTTTAAAATTTGCTTTATGAATTATTATCAACATTATTGTCAAGTCAATAACAATAAATAAAATTATTAGCAATTGTTTTGTAACGGTTGTCTTTAACTGGAAACTCCCCAATTTTTTTACATCAAGTACAGGTATACTTAATTGGTAACTTTCCCATATAAAGACTATTATCCCTTGCTGTAATTGTTGCATTTCATTGCGTAATGTTTGTTACACTGATATCATCAATATTTAAATCATGATATTTTGTTTTTAATTTATCTTTTATATGGTTTTCTGTTGGAATAGGAAAGCCATTTGTATTAATTGTTCCTAAATCATCTTCGTTAATCATTGAACTTAATAAAACTGGATGGTTTTCTTGACCAAGTACTAATCTTGAGTTTCCATAAGCACAATATAGTACATATAAAATAAAACTTAAAAGTAAAATAACCAGAAAAATTAAATTGAAATTTAGTATTCACCATTTTTTTGATTTCTTTTTCATATTTTTTTCCTTCTATAAAATAAATCTTATATTTTAAAATGAAAAAATATTATTAAATTAAGAAAATAAATTCACATATCTATAAGTTAAAATTTAATTTGAAAACTAAAATATTATTTTTTTAAATCCAATGTTTTATTTAATTTTAAAATTATTTATATCTTATTTTTGTTATTATTAAGATACATTTTTTATTAAATATAATAAATTATTAATATCATAAATCATAGTTTTAATTTTATTTCCTACTTCGATATTCTTAAATAAATGTTTTCTCCATTTTTTTCAGTATTTTAATTATTACAAGATACAATTTCATTAAACAAGCGGGAACTATTAATGTTATTACACTTAAAATACTAAATAACTTTTTTCATTTTATTAATTAACTTCTCCTAAAATTTTAATAGTATAATTAAAAATTAAACTATCGGTAATATCTTATAAAAAAAATTCAAAAAATTAAAACAGATTTAATATTTATCAAATTAATTGTAAAATTCTAAAAATCTTTTGCAATTAATTTGATAAAAATATAATGATTAAATTAAAACTTGGAGAAACATAGTTAAATAAAATAAATATTGTATATCTCAATAATTATAAATTATATAAGTTTAAATTCTATTTTTTGTATTATGTTTTTTAAATTACCTAAGTATATTAAGAAACTATATCCTAAACCATGATAACCAAAATGCAAAGTATTATAGTCATTTTTTTCATTAAATTTTACTTCCATTATCAAAGATTTTTGATTTTTAATTCAATTAATATTGTGGTTTGTGTTTACAATTCCCTGATAAATGTACCAAGGTGTTGGATTTTGTAATGAGCTTCGATAAGAGTCAAAAATAAAATTATAGAATATACTAGTAAAGGAAAAAGTATATTTTGATTTAGACAATAGGTTATTAAATAGGTCTTGTTTTATCTTAAAAACAAGATTACCATTATTATATGTTTCTAATTGATAATAATGTCAAAAATCCATTGTTACTTTCGCAAATTCTTCCAATTGTTGGTCAAATTGCGTTTTTAATATCGTAAAATAACTTTTTTCTTTTAAATTTATCTTAGATAAATTATTTTTAAATAATAAATTTTCAATCATAAAATTTTGTGGAGTAAACGATTTTAGTTCGCCTGAAACATAATATTCATCTTCAACTTGAATTTATTTAAAATTAATAAAACTTTTTTTATAAAATGAAAGAAAATTTTGCCATGTTAATTGCTGTGGGTCATAACCCTCACCGGCCCACGCTAAAACAGACGAGTTAAGGTTAAAATATAATTTCTCGTATGCATTAATACCTGCAATGAAATCCTGTGCTAAATGAAATTGAATATCATGTTTAAACGAAATATTCCTGTCGTTTAATTCTTTGCTAATTATTGGTCAAACAATATCCGTCTTAATATAAAATTGATCCGATATAATTCAATAGTTTTTAGCTTTAAAAATAGTATCAAGAAAATTAACAAAATAGTTTTCAACTTTATCTTGAATATTATTTAGAACTTCAGAATCATTCGTTGTAGTTATTGAAACTTGAATGTTATCCCGCGATGGTATTCCTTTAAAACGCACTTCATAAGCAATATTAACTTGGACTGTAATTCCTAATACTGCTTGGGGAGTATCTGCTAATAGTTTTGCTATCTTATCAAAATTGATATTATATAAATCAAATGAAATGTCATTTTCTCCTAAGAATAATGGCATTGTATCAACATAATAATTTGAATATCGATTTTGTAAATGTTGATTCAAATTATTAAACTCTGCTTTAAAACCAATAAGCAACTGATTTAAAAAACGATATTTACTAATTACTGTGCTCGTTAAAGTTAATGAGCCATCATTTTTTGTTTTTAGTTGTGTGACTAGTTCTTTAAATGATGATATTTGCTCTGGATAATCCTTAATAATGTCAATCATTGTTTTTGTTTGCCATCATGTTGATAAAGTTTGCTTTGCTTCCTTTTTTATTTGATTTAAAATTTCAAGATCTTGATTGTGATCTAACTCATCGTTGTCATCAGGCTCATGTTTTGCTCGCACTGTACAACTAACAACACCTAAACTACTACCAAAACCTAAAACAAAAACACTAAAAAGTGTTAATAACCATTTCATCTAATTGTCACCTTCCTTTTGTGTGATACTCATAATTATACTTAAAAAAAAAAAAAAGTCCCCTAGTATTTTTAAGCAAATTAGGGTTAGATGGGAAGCAATAATTGGAACTAAGACTAATTTTATAATACAATAAATGAATTATTCTGAATTTCAACCAATAAAAGGAATGGAATGAGTTAAATTTAAATAATAAGAAGCGGTTTGTTCCATTTAACTGACAGCAATGATGAAATAGCACTAATTTTAGATGCAACTTTAGACATGAACCATTAACAATGAACAATATCTTAAAAGATGCAAAAATAAATCTTGATGCAAGTAAGAAAAAACAGTAAGGAGAAAGCGTATTTTTAAAAATAAAGAATCTGTGTAGCGAAATTAAACCATAAAGCATATTAAAAGGATTGAGTTATTCTGTATTCAACAGGACTCAATCCTAAATAAATTTTATTTTGTGGTCTTATAAATTAATAGATTTATTGCACTTGCATTTACAATTTACAAGATAATAAAAAATACTATTATCTTTCTTAATTGTTATTTATGTTTTACAATCTCCTGAATCGTCAGTATTTGTACATTGAGATTGAAACATTATAAAAATCATATGCTCAACAAGCTTATTTTCTTCATGATAAATGGCAAATGCCCCATCTTGTCAAATTCCGTTTTCAGATTTAAATCTGGTATCATTACCTTGGTTCATATGAATGTCATGTATACCTTTGGTTCCATCGTTATTACCATATGACATTCCTCAAACTCCAATTTTGTATTTTGAATTATTTAATGCTGGAGTTACTATTTTGTTAAAAATTGTTTCAAGTTCTGATACTTGATCATCCTTAACAAATGGTAACACAGTTTTATAATTGTAGTCAAAAAAATTACCCCGTAGATAATCAATACAATATCCGTCAATACCTGTTTCTAAATCTACATACATTTGATTTGCAAGTTTGAAACAACGGTTAACAATTGGATGATTGATATTTTCTTTAATAAAATATTCAACATCATAAGGTGCTATCCTTGAACGCACATTAATATTTATTTGATAGTTTTCGCCATTTTGATCTGTAATTGTCAGATTATAATGCGGATTTGTAGAATTTCTAGTTCCGTTGTTAGTAAGATTCCCTTTTAAGAAACTATACTTTGAATTTTTTATCATTTTAATCAGTCCTTTTTTATTTAATAAACAAATTTGTATGTGAATAAGATGATACTTACTCTATATAATTTTATACTCCTTTTAAATTATTTTCTAATTTTCATATTTAATTAAAAATAAGCATTCAAAAAAATATTAAATAATTTAAAAATAGTTGAATGATTATCATTTTAAATTTTTTAAAGTCTTTTTGTGTAGAAAGTTTTTTATATAATTTTCTAATTCTGTTTCATTTATTAACATAATTCTTCTATTTTATAAAAATCTATTAAATTAATTGTTGTTGTAAATTTACCTTTAGCATTTTTTTGCCCAATTATAGTAATATCAAATTTCTTATTTTTAGAAGCATCATTAATAAAAACTTTTTTTAAATTAGACATTTGACTCTTATAAGGTTCAGCATCAAAAACAATAATAAAATCATTTTCATTTAAATTAGGGTCAATTTTTTGAATTTGTTTTAAAAATTGTGTTGTAATTTTGTCTTTTAAAAGTCACGCTGTAAAATAATCATTTGGATATTTTGGTAATCTATCCTCAAGAGTTGGAATTTCAATTTTTGTAAAATTTGCAAAATCAATAATTTTATATACTGCCTGTGGAAATAATATTTCTAATTTAATACTATTCTTAGCATTATTATGACCTACAATATTAATAACATAATTATTAACTGTGTTTGCTAAATTAATTGTTCGCGGTTGATTTTGATTAAAATAATCATTGAAATTAAAAGAAAAATCATTCTCTGTTATTGCATCATTTAGTTGCTGTTTTATTGCTGTTAAAATTCCTGTTTGTAAATGTGGCCTAATTTCTGATTCTCTTACTTTTTCAATATCAGTAACCTTAATTTTTAAATCTAACAAATTAATTTCCTTGATATTTCTAAGATCAGCTCGGTTTAATGTTTCTTCAAGTTTTTTAATTTTTGCTTTTAATTGCAAAATATTATTTTGCAATTTTTTTGTTTTTTTTATGTTTATTTTTTGATTTAATACATTAATCTTGTCGTTTAATAACTGAATTGTTGTTTCAACATCATTTATATTATCTTCCTGCTTTTGGTTTGTATTTTCCAAAATTGTCTCTTTTGAATATTGCTGTTTTTTATTACCACTACAAGAAACTAAACTTCCTCCAAGTGTACTAATTAAACTACATATGCCTAAGATATTTAATAGTTTTTTCATTTTTTAATATTATTTTTCCTTTCTAAAATTTAATAATCAATTTAATACTTAAAGTATTGATAATATTTTATAAAAAAAATATTAAAAACAAAATAAAATTAATTTTTATCAAATTATTTGTAGGTTAAACAAATAATTTTAAAAATAATTTGACAAAATATTTTTTATTTTTAAGTATGTAAATTGTAAATCCAAGTGCAATAAATCTATTAATTTATACGGCCACAAAATAAAATAATGTTTCCTTTCCATTAAAAAATCAACTCCTTTCTGAGTTGATTTTTTGCACTTCATATTACAATTTACAATATAAAAAATTTTCTTTTAATTAATGTTAATTTAATAATTGAGTAAGATTATCAATCATTTCTGTTAATTTTGTAATTAAGCCATTATAAACATTAGCATCAGTATAATCAATTCCAATATCTTTTAAAATTGCTAATGGTTCTTTACGACCACCTTGTTTTAAAAAGTTTAATAAATATTCTGGATGGCCATTAATGACATCATTATAAAGTTTGAAAGATGCTACAATACATGTTGCATATTTATAAACATAATATGGTGAATGAAAGAAATGTAAAATTCGCGGTCAACTATATGATTTTTGTTGTAACTCATGTTTATCAAAAACAGTATAACCAAATTCATTAGATTTTTGTTCAAAAAGATTTGCTAACTTATCAGCATCTAAGGGCTCATTATTTTCAACCATTTTATGTGCAGCTCATTCAAAATCAGCAAAATGAATTTGACGAAAGAAAGTTGCCATAATTTCATCAATTCGATTTTGTAATAAATAAATTTTTTCTTCTTTACTCTCAGCATGTTTATATAAATAATCAAATAATAAGTGCTCATTAACTGTTGAAGCAACCTCTGCTAAAATAATTGGATAACTATTTAATGGATATTTATTGTTTAAATCTGCTAATAATGTGTGAACAGAATGACCAGCTTCATGTGCTAATGTGTTAACTGAACCAATTGTATCATCTCAATTCATTAAAATAATTGGTTCAACTCCTGAACCACCAGATGAATAAGCACCACTACGTTTATTAGTATCTTCAAAGTAATCAATACGGTGATCACTTCAAGCCAATTCTAATTGTGTTAAATATTCATTCCCTAATGGTTGTAAAGATTCACGTATCATTTTTTTTGCATCTTCAACAGTATATTTCTTATCTAATGATGCAATGTTTGTAACTAATTTCAAACTGCGATCAGTTGGATAAAACTTTTTAAATTTAAAATGTTTTTTTAATAACTCATTATATTGAACAAATAAATGACTATTTTCACGACCATATTTAATTAAACTTGCATAAATTTCTTCAGATACATCGTCATTATTTAATGATGCTTGTAAAGTATTTTTATAACCACGTAAACGAACAGACTCAACACTATGTTGAATAATTCCCTCATAAATTCGTGCAAAAGAATGTTTTTTATCAACTAAATGTTCAGAAAACAATTGTGCTGTTTTAATTCGAAATTCTTGCTCCCCCAATGGATCAGATTTTTCCATAATTTCACTATATACACTATTTGTTAATTCTGTTTTTGTTCCTTGATAATCAATAAAAGTTGGCTTTTTATCAGCATATGCTAATAAATCGTATAATTCATAAGCTACGCCTCGTGACCGTGTTACTAAAGCTAAAATTTCTTCATCACGTTCTGATAAAACATACTTTGCATTTTTAAAAAACTTACGATAACTATATTCATATGCACTTAGGGCAGAATCTTCTTTAATTCATGTCATAATTGTTTTTTCACCAATTTCTTTTAATTCTGGATCAACAAAAGCTAATTGACTTGAAATTTGACTTAAAGTGTTTGAATAAATTCCCGCTAATTCTTGATATGATAAATCAGTTGCGTCAATATCACCCATATGCAGATATTGTCCCATTTTATTTGCAATTAAATCAATTTCTTCATCTAAAAAAATATATTTTTTAAAAACAGTTATTTGATTTAATTTTCCTTTAAAAGTAATAATTTCTTCTAATTTTTTTACAATTTTTGCTAAATCTTTTTTTCATGCCGCATGATTAGGATATAAATGACTAAAATCTCATTTATATTGTGATGGTGCTTCATTTCGTTTCATTATTTTCTCCTCTTTCTTCTAAATTTACCTTTTTATATTATAACGGAAAACAAAATATTTTTATTGTTATTCTAGATAATGTTATAATATTGTGTATATAATTATCTATATAGAAAGAAGGAATTTTACAATGGTATTATTAAATGATAAAAAACAAGATTTAACACTAAAAGCAGTTTTTAAAGGCGACGAAATTAATCCATTAGTTGTCCAAGAAAACGGTGCAACAACTTTAATTTCAGAGCAAAAAACAATCTATGCTTATTTTGAAAAAGCATTAACTTTTAAAAATGCTGAAGATTTTATAAAAAATTTTATGCAAACAATTAAATATAGTTTAAACATTGATGTTAACACTTTCAAAAAAGGTGCTGAAGCAAATAGTCATATTTTTAAAGCTCTAGCTGAAGGAACATTATATGCTTTAAATGATAATTATAATTTAAAAACAAATAAAAAAGAAAAACCAGTTTATACAATTAATTTAATTCATGAGTGTGAAAAAGCGCCTGCTATTTTTAAAGAAATTCAAATTAAAATGGAATTTGTTAATTTTGCTCGTATGTTACAAGATACACCACCAAATTTAATGTATCCAGAAATTTTTGCTGAAAAAATTACAGCAATGGCAAAAGGAATCCCAAATTTAAAAGTAACAGTTTTAGATAAAAAAGAAATTGAAAAAGAAAAAATGGGTTTACTTTTAGCTGTTAATGCTGGAAGCTATTTAGAACCACGAGTTGTTGTCTTAGAATATTTAGGCGATAGTAATAAAAAAGAAAAAGTTGGTTTAATAGGAAAAGGAATTACCTTCGATAGTGGTGGATATAATTTGAAACCATCAAACGCATTAACTGGAATGAAATTCGATATGTCAGGAGCAGCTATTGTTTGTTCAACAGTATTAGCTTTAGCAAAAGCTCAAGTTAAAACAAATATTGCTGCCGTGGCTTGTTTAACAGAAAATCGAATTGGAGGAAAAGCAACTTTAACTGAGTCAGTTATTACTTCAATGAACGGAAAAACTGTTCAAATTGATAATACTGATGCTGAAGGAAGATTAGTTCTAGCTGATGGTATTACTTATGCTATTCGTAAATTAAATGTGGATAAATTAATTGAAGCTTCAACATTAACTGGTGCCATTCTAGTAGCATTAGGAAAATGATTAACTGGTGTTTTTGCTAATAATGATGCTTGATATGATCAATTTGCACAAGCAGCTACTAATGCCCATGAAGGAATTTGAAGAATGCCAATTTTAGAAGAACATACTGCTGTAATGCGTAAAACACCAATTGCTGATCTAACAAATGCTGAAAGTTCACGCTTTGCTGGTAGTTCAACTGCTGCTGCATTTTTATGTGAATTTGTAGAAGAAAAACCATATATTCATTTAGATATCGCTGGAACAGCCGATACTAAAGATGGGCGTGGAACTGGAGTAATGATTAAAACATTATTTGAATTGTTTAAAAAATAATTTTAAACATCTTGCAAAAGCAAGATGTTTTTTTATTTTGTATTAAAAATAGATTTACTAAAAGTAAATCTATAGTCATCGCTTAAAAATTTTAATATATAAATCTTTGACTCCTTGACTCATTAAACAATATCCAATCACTAATGCCGTAAAGAAAGCAAAGTACATTGCAGGTAATGGTGCTAAACTTAGTTTTGGTCCTAATAATGTAAATGGCAAGGTAATTCCAATCAAAATAACGACAATGCTGGATACCAATAATTGTCATGATGGCATTGATTGAAAGAACGGAATTTTTCTTGTTCGATACATTTGTACAATTAAAGTTTGTGTCACTAATCCTTCAACAAATCAACCTGTTTGAAATAAAGTAATTTGTTCAGCAGTAATATGCTGCGGATTGGCAAGAACCCCAAAATAATACCCCATAACAACAAAAGTTAAAACATCAAAAATTGAGGAGACAGGTCCATTAACAAAAACAAACGGTAAAATATCCTTTGTTGTTCAAGTTTGTGGTTTTGATAAAAAGTCCACATCAACCTTATCAAATGCTACTGCCAATTGGGATACATCATATAATAAATTTTGAAATAAAATTTGAATTGGCATCATTGGATGAAATGGTAATCATGCTGAAGCAATTAAAATACTCAAAACATTTCCAAAGTTCGAAGCAATTGTAATCTTAATATATTTTAAAATATTTCCAAAAATTTGTCGTCCTTGAATAATTCCCTTTTCCATAACTAGTAAGGACTTTTCTAATAAAATAATATCTGATGCTTCTTTTGCAATATCAGTTGCATTATCAACAGATATTGCAACATCACTTTGGCGCAGAACAGGTGCATCATTAATTCCATCACCCATAAAACCAACAACATGTTGGTTTTGTTTTAAAGCTGTAATAATTTTTGCTTTTTGTAACGGGTTTAATTTAACAAAAATATTATTTTGCTCAACAACATCACGGAGTTCAAATTCACTTAATTTTTCAATATAATCGCCAGTTATAACACCACGAATTTTTAAATGAACTCGATCACAAATTGCTCGTGTTACTTGCTCATTATCCCCCGTTAAAATTTTTAACTGTACTCCGTTTTTTCGCAATAATTGAATCATTTTTGCTGCAGAAGGTTTTGGTTTATCAAGAAAAGAAACAAAACCATAAAAAATTAAATTTTTCTCATCTTTTGTTGAATAATAAGTATCGGCATCATGGCCATGGTTATATGCTAATCCAATAACTCTTAGTCCTTAACTGTTCATTCGCTCTGCTGTTGCAGAAATCATTCGTAAATGTTCTTCTGTTATCTTTTCAACTTTTCCTTTATATTCAATTCTTGTACAATTTTTAATAATTTCTTCGATTGCCCCTTTGCAAATTAAAGTATGATGCTTGTCTTTCCCTGAAACAACAACTGTTAATTTCCGTCGATTAAAATCAAACGGAATTTCATCAATTTTTTGATAATCATCCTTAAAACTAGATAAATGATGATTATCAATATAATGAATGATTGCTTTATCTAAAGGATTTTTTAATCCTGTTTGAAAATAACTATTTAAATATAAATATGTTAATAAACGATCATCTTTTTTATTATCTAAAAACTGATAATCAACCAATTCGATCTTATCATTTGTTAATGTTCCTGTTTTATCCGTACATAAAATATCAATTGCTCCTAAATTTTGAATTGCTTCTAATTTTTTAACAACAACTTTGGCTTTACTAATTCGACTTGCACCACGTGCAAGATTAGAAGTCACAATCATTGGCAGCATTTCAGGCGTTAAACCAACTGCAACTGAAATAGCAAATAATAAGGCAGATAACCAATCATTTTTTGTAATTCCATTAATAACAAAAACAATTGGTACCATTACAAACATAAACGACAATAATAGTCAGGTTGTTCTTTTAATTCCACGATTAAAACTATTTTCTGGTGGTTTAGCTTGTAATGTTTTTGAAATTGTCGCATAATATGTTTCTGGTCCTACACCAATAACAACTGCAATTGCACTCCCTGAAACAACACTTGTCCCCGTATAACAAATATTTTCTAATTCTAATAAACTTGCTTTATGGCGATTATAACTAGCATGTTTTTCAACAGGTAATGATTCACCAGTTAAACTTGATTGATTAATAAAAAGTTCATTACTTCATAATATTCGAACATCAGCAGGAACCATATCTCCACTTGATAAATAAATTAAATCACCTGGCACTAATTCATGAATTTCTAATTCTTTTGCTTCTCGAATTAAACTAGTATTATTTTTAACTGACACTTCCGAAACTTTTTCATCATCTTCTAATCGAATTACTGTAATTGTGTTACTAACTAAATCTGTTAGTTTTTTCGTCACGAAAAAACTACGTATATCTTGAACATATGCAATTGTAGTACTAATAATAATCATAATAGCAATAATAATAACTCCAATAACTTCAAAACTATCACCACCTAAAGCAAAATAACTAATTATATTATAGGTCGCAATTAAAGCCAAAACAATGTTAAAAGGATTTAACAATACTTTTAAAAAATGTTTAAATCAATGAAATTTCATTTTTTCTTGCGAATTATCGCCATATTTTTTACCCATTTCTTCTGCTTCATCATAAGTTAAACCAAAATTCTTAAGTTCAAAATGTTCCAAAATTTCGCTTTGAGAAAACTGGGAAATTTGTTTAATCTCATCAGTTTTTAAAAAACCAATTTCTTTTTTTCGTCCCTTAAATTCTTTATTATTTCCCTTAAATTTAGTTATTATTTTTGCCATCCCAAGACCCCTTTCTTAAAAAATATTTTTACCTAAATTATAAATTTAGGACTTTTAACACATATATTAGCATTTTATAAATCAAATAAGACTTAAAGTAATAAAATTCCTAAATCAATAATATTTTTTATCCTTTTTAAATAATTTCACCTCAGCCTCTCATAATTTTATCCTTATGTTAATTATAGCGAAAATAATTTAAATAAAACATAATTAATAATAAATAAAAAAAATAAGAATACATTAAAATTTTTAGTACTCTTATTTTTAATAAACTAATTATAAAAATTTGCATTAAACTTGCTAAATTATCATCCGAACTTACAGGACCTATTATTTTTCCTTAAAAAGTTAGTTTTTTTATTAAATAAATATTCTTTCTTTTTTAATATAACTTTAAATTAATACTACTTTATATAATAGTAAAATCATATAATAGTAAAATCTAAAATTAATAAACTATCCTCATCATTTAATAAAATTATGTTTTATCCTTCTCTTTTGTTTCTGAACTTTCTACTAAATTTTTTGTAAAATCTTGCTTAGAGTCTTGCTCATTAAATTGCATTGGCATAGTTAATTTTTTATTAATTGTATCATTATCTTTCATTCATATTCCAAATCATGGCAAAACTAAAATTAACAGTAATAATACAATTGCTAAAATAGGGCCAGTTTTTTCTGGCATTACAATAGCATTTAAAAAATATGAATAAATGTTATAACCAATAATAGCAATAATACAAATAACACTAATAATTGCAGCTGGAAGAAAATATCAATTTTTAATTGTTGTAATCCGTTGATGATAGCGATTTCATATTCCCAAGCCAATAATTGTCCCATACATCAGAAATGCCATCACAACACCAGCATTGCTAATAAAATCATAAAAATTATAAGTTTCTTTTGCAAAAATAGTTGGAATTCCCATAATTAATCCTCACACTAGTGTAATCATAACTGATGCTAAAAAAATTGCAAAATTAATACTATATTTTTTCATAATTTTATTTCATAACTTTGCACCAATAATAAAATTATCTTCAATTGAGGAATGGCTTAGTTTAACTAAAGAAAAACTATATCCATTTAAAGTTCCAAAAGCACTAATTAAAATAAAGAAGAAAATAATTCGTTCAAAAATTTTATTAACAACAGGATTATTAAAAATTTTTCCAGCCGCAGCAGCAACACTTCCTCGAGCATCTAAATTTAAAGTTCCAATTGAAACAAGTAAATAAAGAATTGTTACTGATGCTAATCCTAATACTAAAGCTAATGGAATATTTCGTTCTGGTTTTTTAACATCCTTTTGAATATATGTTGTTGATAAAAAACCATCAAATGAAAACAAAATCCCTGGTAAAGCCATTAAAATCATTTCAAATCCAGTTTTATTAAGAACTAATTTATATTTATCAGGATCACCTAAACCACTTTTGCTTAATGCATTAGGGTCATTGTTAAAAAAGAACATTCCAATTAACCCAACTAAAATTAATGGAATTAATTTTAAAACAACGGTTACCATTTGAATATATTTCCCTGTTTTTTCTAAATAAGTACAAATATAAATTAACAGGACAGTATAAATAACTGAAAAACTAGTTAAAATTAATTGATAATTCGCATAACCACCAACTTTTTCACTAAATGCAATTTCTGCCATTAAACCACCACCAAAGGCTCAGATTGAAGCTTTTGTTGTATAATACGCAACAGTGAAAGTTGTTAACGGAATATAAATATGGTTCATAGCGTTCCTCACTACGCGGCCAAACCATTTGCCCCCGAACATTTTTGCATACAAAGCAATACCTGAATTTGAATCTTGTTTTGCTGAAGAAATTTCCATAAATGATAATCCAAACGAAAGAGCCATTAGACCACCAATTATCCAAGCAATTAAACCTAGAATTCCATTCCCATTAGTTAAACCATACACCCCTTCGTTTTTAAAAAAGATTCCTGTTCCAATAACTGTCCCAACAACCATACAAAAGCACATAAAAAATCCATATTTTTGTGCTGTTTTTTTCTGCATAACTTCACCTCATCATTCTTATTAATTTTTATTGTTTTTTAAAACTATGAAAATTTAAATAATACTTAGTATATTATTTCATAATCAAAATTTTAACATAAATCTAATTATTATTTTAACATTAAAATAATAATTATTAAAATTAAAAGGAATGTTTATTTTTCACAACCATTCCTTTTACCTCTTTTTAAAATTATTTTATAATCAACTTTTTGTCACTTTAATATAAGCAACTTTTGATAATTGAGCAGTGATACAATACGCCCCAATAACTCCCAAGACGATTGGAATATATACTAATGGTGGCGCTGTCATTGGAAAGACATTGTTCAATGCATATGGAATTAAGAATCCTAATAGTACAACAATTCCTGTCGCAACATTAACTGGTCAAGTTGGTTTTGATTGAATAAATGGAATTTGTTTTGTTCTAAACATTAACATTACAACTGTTTGAGTAATTAATCCTTCAATAAATCAACCCGATTGAAAAATTGCAACATGATAAGCAGCATCTGCTGAAGTTGGATCAGCATTATATGCATTAAAAACACCAAAGCCATACCCTAAAATAATAAAGGTTATTACATCAAAAACACTGCTAATTGGGCCGTTAACAAAAGTAAATGATAACATGCCTTTTGTACGTCAACGCTGTGGTTGCAATAAGAAATCTTTATCAACGCGATCAAATACGACTGCAAATTGTGAAAAATCATAAATTAAATTTTGAAATAGCATTTGAACTGGTAACATTGGCGTGAATGGAATTCATCAGGCTACAATAATTAAAGTAAAAACATTTCCAAATTGTGATGCCATTGTTATTTTAATATACTTTAAAATATTTCCAAATGTTAAACGCCCTTGTTCAATTCCTTGTTCAATTACATCTAATGATTTTTCTAATAAAATAATATCTGATGCTTCCTTAGCAACATCAGTTGCATTATTAACTGAAATTGCAATATCACTTTGTCTTAATACTGGTACATCATTAATACCATCACCCATAAAACCAACAACATGATTATTAGCTTTTAACAAACTAATAATTCGTGATTTTTCGGTTGGATTTAATTTGACGAAAACATTATTAATTTCAACTGCACGTTTTAATTCATAATCCGTTAATTTATCTAACTCTTCACCAGAAATAATTCCTTTAATTTTCATTCCTACGCGATCACAAATTGAACGCGTTACAGCAGCATTATCTCCTGTTAAAATTTTTAGTTCAACACCACGAGTAGCCAATACCTTAACCATTTTTGATGCTGATGGTTTTGGAATATCTAAAAATGTTGCATAACCATAAAAAATTAAATCTTTTTCATCATTAATGTTATAAACTTTTTGACTTTCATTAACAATTTTATAACCAATTCCTAACACACGATATCCCTGATCATTTAACCGAGTTACTGTCTTAATGATTTGTTTTTTCATTTCATTATCTAAATCAACAATTTTATTTTGATAATAAATCTTATTTGAAACATTAATAATTTCTTCAATTGCTCCTTTTGAAATTAATTTTGTGTCTGCTGCATTTTTAACAATAATTGTTAAACGACGGCGTTCAAAATCAAATGGAATTTCATCAACTTTTTGATATTTATCAGGGGCAAAATGATGCGAACTTTCTTTAACATAATCAATAATTGCTGAATCTAGTGGATTTTTAATTCCAGTTTGAAAATAGCTATTTAAGTATAATAATTTTAATAAATCTGGTTCTTTTTTATTATCAAAACTAGCATAATTAATTAACTCAATTTTATCATTTGTTAATGTTCCTGTTTTATCTGTACATAAAACATCAATTGCTCCTAAATTTTGAATTGCTCCTAAATTTTTAAATACTAATTTACTACGGCTCATTTTACGAGCTCCTCGTGCTAAATTACTTGTCACAATCATTGGTAACATTTCAGGTACAATTCCAACAATTGCTGCCGCTGTTCATGTTATTCCTCCTAATCAATCACTTTTTGTTCCTGAGTAAATTAAGTAAATAATTGGTGCCATAATCAACACAAACATAATTAATAAAAATGTTACTCGTTGCACTCCTGTTTGAAAATTAGTTAAAGGGCGTTTTTCTTGTAATGCACTTGAAATTGACGAAAAATATGTTTTAACTCCCGTTTGAATAACCACTGCAATTGCACTCCCTGAAACAACACTTGTACCCATTAAGCAAATGTTTTCTAATTCTAATAAATTAACATTATCTGTTGTTGCATGCTTCTCAACTGGCATTGATTCTCCAGTTAATGAAGCATGATTAATAAATAAATCACGACTAACTAAAATACGAACATCAGCAGGAACCATATCCCCACTTGATAAGTAAATCAAATCTCCTGGCACTAAATCACGAACATCAATATCTTCTGATTTTTTAATCAATTCAAACATATTTTCGTAACTAATGTCAGTATATCCCATAACATCTCGAATCACTGTTGCTTTATTACTAACAATATTAATTAATTTTTTCGTCACAAAATGTGCTTTTATTGTTTGAATATAAACAACTGTTCCACTTGCAAAAATCATAACTGCTACAATAATTGCTGGTAAAATATCAGCAATTCCCCGGTCAGCAATAGGGGTTGAAAAATACTCATAAAAATTATAAATACTAATTGCGATTAGTACTAAATTAAAAGGTCCAAAAAATGATTTAAAAAAATTTAGAACTCAATTAAATTTAGTAGTATCTACTTTATTGTGTCCATATTCTTTTTGTAAATCTTCGACATCAGTTGCCTTTATCCCAAACTGATTACTTTTAAATTCGTTTAATAATTCAGGTTGGTTAAGTTTTGAACATGCTTTTAATTTTTTATCATTAAAACTTAGCTTTTTTAATAAAGCTTCTTTTGTTCTATCTCTTCCAAACATGATTTGTTTCCTCTCTTACTTTGTTTCATGACACAACAAAATAAGATAAATTAACACAACTAAAAATATTAGCAATTATAAATAACTGCGGTGATTATCTTATTGATGGTCAGAAACAATATTAAATAATGTATTACTTTTGTAAAAATTAATACCCTTAATAATCCGGCTTAATTGTAACATGAGTCCGGACTGTTCCTGTTGTACAAGCATAGAAATCACCACTCTTTCTTTTATAAAAATAATACCCATATATTTTAGCATAAAAAATAAGGCAAATACACCTTATTTGAAAAAAATTATTTTAAAATTAAATAAAGTAAAAAATTTTTATTAAAAAATTTAAACTTATAATGTATTAACAAAATCAATAATCCCTTTTGAATCATTATTAATATATAATTCTGATGGTAACACAGCAACTTTACTATTGATTGCAATAGCAGCTACTTTTGCTGATAAATACTCAACTTGGGGAGCTAATAAAATAATATTATAATTATTCTCTAATTGCTCTGGTGTTATTACAAAAAATTGCATATCATAATTATTTTTAACAATAACATCATTAATTTTATCTAAAATTCGATTAGCACTAATTCCTGCCGAACAAATTAAAGCAATTTTTATCATTTAGACCTCCATTTACTACTTAATAATCTTTTTAAATTATACTGATTATAATTTAAAATGCAATCATAACAATAAAATGTTCCTATAGTAAATTAAGTTAATAATTTTTTAAAATAAAAAATGCTTTAATTATTTAATAAAAGCATTCTTTTTTTATCTTAATTTTTAAAAATAACTATTTTCCTAAAATTTTAGAATTAATATCTAGAATAAAAATTAGATGTAAATCCGGATTAGTTGTTTCAAGCAAAATCATCGTGTCATTATTCGATTTAACTTTAAACTTAATATTATTAATATTAATTCGCATTTCTAGTGCTGATTTTAAATCAGTTATTTCAGCAGCTGTTTTTCATACTCCATCTTTTTCATCTTGATATTCAATTTGAACTACGCCACTAACTAGTTCTATGGAAGTATTATCAATTGCATCACTACTATGTCCACTAATTTTCAATATTGAAGGTATAAGTTTTTTAATTTCTTCACTAAGCGGAATTGAAAAATTAAAATCTCACCTAACAAGTTTTACTTTTATTGATAAATCAGTTGTTAAATCATAATTAAATATTTGATTAATAAATGCTTTAATTTTATCAATAGAAAGAATGTCAATAAGTCCTTCTGTCCCTGATGTTATTTGAAACCAACCTGGTGGAATTTTTTCATATTTAATATTAACAGTTGTAGTTGATAATAATCAATCAACTTTTACTACAATTGAAATTGGAGTTCTGCTATCTGACCATTCACCGCTTTTGCTTTTTCATCCTTCTAATAAATTATGTAAAATATGTTCTAAATTAGTGCTAAATTGAAGGGTTCTTTTTTTATTTTTAGTACTTGGAATATTTTGATTAACATCTAAAAACCCATCATTATTAATTTCTCGTGGTTTCTCAAATAAATATTGTAATAGTAATAAAATTAAATTTTGTGATTTTTGTTGCTCACGTTTTTCGAGAACAAAATTACGAAAATGAATAATATCTGGTGCTAAACTATTTAAAATATTAAGGTATTTTGCTATAATTTTTATTTCTAGAGTATTGCCCAGCACAAGATCTTTTTTTATCGTTTCATTAATTTCACCATTTTTAAGCATTTCATCAGCAAGTGGTAAATTCATTAATTCATTAACAAATCCCTGTCATTCTTTTCAATTTTGATCATCCGCATTAAATGACGTTGGAATAACTTTTGGCAAACTATCAAAAAGATGAAATGATGTAATTAACGATAAAATATTCCCAATTGCTAAGTTAGCACCTTGAAATGAAAGATTCATTTTAGACAAAATCATTGTTATACTTTCATTTAATTTTTGAACTGTATCATTTGCTCATTTTAAATTATTAGTAGCAACATGAATTAAAAAATTTGAATCATTTGTTTTTGGATTAGTTAATTCTTTATCTTTATAATCAGCAACGACAGTTAATTCACCATAATGGGTAGTCCCATCTTCTGCAATTTCAATAGGCGTAAAATTTGTTTGTGTTAGCATTAAATCATCACTAAATTCTTTAAATTTACTTTTTAAAATGCTAAAAGCATCATCACTATTAACAGTTTGGTATTCATTACTATCAACAACAAGAGGTGATAATTCACTAAAACTAGTTAATCGTTTAATAATTCGATTTTTTTCATAATCACCACTAGTTCCCCCATTGTTATCATCGTCTCCCCCACTCGTTGTATCAATATCACGATGTCCAGCAGGGGTAGGCGCACATCCATTCAAACCAAAAACAGGTGAACTTATTAAAATAACACTACTTAAAATAACTAAAATTTTTTTCATTATTTGTATCTCCTTTTTCATTTTTTAACTTTTAAAATTTTATTTATTTAAAAATAACATTTAGAAAACTATTCTAATTCAAGCACTCTCGTTGATAACCATTTACAATAATTTTTAATTCTTTTTCACTACGTTTATTTACTAACATATGCATTTGTAAAGACTTAATAGCATTATCTAATTCACATACATTAATGAAACTAAAATTTTCCTGAATATTTTGTTTTTTTAAAATTAATGAAAGTTTTTTAAACATAACTGTACTATTGACAGAAAAAGCAAGGGAAATTAAAACAAAAACATTTTGTGAAAATAATACAAGAGAAATATTATTTTCATTTAAAGCATAATGAAATGGTTTAAATGTATTAATATAAGCTAAAATTTTGTTAATTAAGACAATTTTTAAATATTTTGTTCAATATTGTTTAAAAAAATATATTGTTGCAATAAATGAAATAAGACCTAGAAAAATAACAATAATCATATTGTCTGAGTCTTTGATCGTAGCTTTATGAATTGCAAATATTGTTATTAAACTAACTTTAAATACAATGGAAAAAAGACAAATAATTGAATCATTATAATAATTAGGAAGCAATTGTTTACCAATTAAGATTCATAAACTAATTAAGCAAACTGTTAAAGTAAGGAGATTACGAAGAACCAATAAATTCGTTGTATCCATTAGTAAAAAATAAAAACTAATTTGAATTCCAACTAAGAAAATAATTGTTAAACTTTGTTTTATTTTTTTCTTCAAAACAGTAAGATTTGTAAGATATGAAGCAAAATAAACAACAGCAAAAAAGACTAATATTTTAGCAATAAATAATATTAATGGTCAATCAATATAATTAATTTCAAAAAATAGCCTGTTCACTTTTTACACCTTACCTTTTAAGAAATATTTTACCTTATTTGGAAATATTATATAGATTTATTGTTAAAAATGCAAAAATGTTTTTTAAAAATAAATGTTATAATTAAAGTGAGTTTGATAATATTAATAATTAAAAATTATTAATATTATCAAAAAATAGTATAGTAGGAGGTAAAAACAGCGATGTTGCCAGAAAAAATTGATCTTTTTATCGATGAACATGTTGATAAACCCTTATCAGAATATATTAAAGAAAATCCAAGATTTATTTTAGAATTTGTTAATAACTTATCATGAGAAGAAAAATTTGAATTAATTAATGATTTTGTTACAGAAAATGATGAAATTAACCACGCAGTTAATACTTTAAATAAATATCTTTCTTTATTTATTGAAGAAGAAATTAAAGAACGCCTTATTCAAAATATTTCAGAAGAAGAATATTTACGTCATAAAGCAATTGTTGAAATTTATGAAAAAGCTAAAAATGAAGGAGAATTAAATAAAAAAGATTCTTCTAATTAAAAAAATAATACATTTAATCAAATGTATTATTTTTTTAATTAATTACTTTTTATTAAAGAGAATTTAAAATTGTATTTTTAGAATATTTTTTATCAATAATCTGTCCATTTTTATCTAAATAAATAGTAATTGTCACTTCAGTATTGTTAATTTTTTCTAATTGACTAGTTGTTAAACCATTATATGGTTTTCCTGTCATACTAATTTCTTGACAACCACTTTCTTTTAATTGATCAACAATATTTCCATCTGGAAATTTGTGGCTTGCCGCTCCCATAAAATTACGTCATGATGTATTTTCTTCATCATATGTACCTGGAATATAACAATTTTTTGGATTTAATTTTTCAAAAAACGATTTGCTAAGAGAATTCCTACTTCCATGATGTGGTACTTGATAAATATCAATATTTTTGAAAATATCAGGTTTTTGGCTAGCAATAGCTTCGCCAAGTTCTTTTTCAGCATCACCAGTAAATAAAAAATCTGTTGGACCAATTTTAAAATATAATACATTTGATAAATTATTGCGATTTACTTGTTTTTTATGGCTTTCTTTATCAAGGAAATCTTTTGCAGAATAACTTCAATTATGAAACTTAATACCATCAAAGGTATAAAATTCTTCTAACTTGTCATAAATTTTTGTATTAGGACTAATTGAATCACCAAATTTTTTCATAAATTCATTTGCTTCATAATTAAAAATAATATTATCAACTTGGAAGTTATTTAAAATACTTCTGAAATTTGAATAGTGGTCAGTATGAAAGTGACTGAAAAAAATAGCAGAAATCTTATTAATTCCCTTTTCTTTTAAAAACTTAGTTGGTCAAATATTACCATTATATAATTTAGTATTTCATACACGGGGTGAACCACCAATACCAGTATCATAAACAATTGCTGTCTCACCTTTTTTTATAAATTGAAATAAACCACTACCAGTTGATAACATTGTATATTCATAAAATGGTTTTGTTTCATTATCCTTTGTCTCATCATCTATTGATACTTTCACATCTTGAGAATCCTCATTAAGTTTAGCATCAATATTTTCATTTGGTAAATTTGCTTCTTCTGAACCATTTGAACAAAATGTACAACTCACAATAGAAGTAACAAATATATTATTTATTGATAAACCAGTTAATAAGGCTAATATTTTTTTCATTTAATATTTACCTCGCTTTCTTTATTAATAAATAATAATTTGTTAATTTAAAATACAAGCAAAAACAAACAAAACTTTTTCATAGTATGACCTGATTGTAGCATTTCTTAAATGAAAATGTTTTGCTATTTTTTCATATGTTTATGTTGCATTAAATTTTAAAAACTAAAATAATTATTTTATATAACTTATTTTTATCAAATTATTTGTAAATTATTATTATAATTTTACAAATAATTTGATAAATGTTAAATTTATTTTTATTTATATTAATTTATATCATGATAAATATATAATGAATTTTGAAAAATATTAAATAGTAAAGGTAATAATATTAATGAAAAAACAAAAAAAATTAATTTATACAATTAATATAGTATTAATTTTTATCGTAGGGTTTTTATTAACTATTATTTTATATATGTTATATCATGCTTATTTAAGCCAAAAAACAATTTTACTAAATTCAATTATTAGTAATCCAAATTTACAAACAATTAAAACTAATGGGTACCATCTTCCGACAGAAACTCAAATTAAAGCTACCTTAAAACAAAAGTTTCCAGAATTAAATATTAATAAAATTCAAATTAAAAATAACATTACGGCTACTACTGCTACAATTATTTCTAATGATTTTAATGTTTACCGAGGTTCAGTTACTCTTAATTATTTTCTCGATAAATCAGTGTTAAATCAAATTAATTTAAATCAACAATATGTTCCAAATCAAACTTGAATGCAACAACGTGGTTATAATGGTTTATGAATTAGTAAACATCCAGCAACAGACCTTGAAAAAAATTTAACAAATGCTTTTTTAAGTCATGCTAAATATCCTGACTTGCCATTTTATGAAAAACCAGAATTTAATTCATATGAAGAATTATCAAATTTTTTGAATCCAAAAACTAGAACATCCCTAACAAACTTCATTGATAACTATTGTCCAGCATATATTAATACATTAAAACAATTAATGGTAAGATTTTATAATTACGTAGCTAGTAGTTGAGGAAAAAATAATGTTAATAATGTACTAAAATGAATTGATATTGCTCAAGTTCTTGATGCAGACGGATATGGTCATTTCGACCATCATATTCAAATCCATGCGCGAACATTACAATGTTATTATAATTCTAAGGGAAATCAAGAATTTCATAGTGGTTATTCTTCTGTTCTTGATCCATTTAGAGTTTTTTTCCATGAGTTAGGACATATGTTAGACCATTTTTTAAAAAGCAATATGCATATAAATATAAGTAATAAACTAAAAGATTTTTTAATAAGTAAAATTATTAATTTTAAGAATTGGCAAAGTTTAGATAAAGAAAAAATTTTTAAATTATTCCATCTTAGTTCATATTCTTTTTCTAGTTTATATGAAGTTATTGGCGAAGGATTTGTACACTGGTTTTTAATACCAAATGAATTAAAAACAAGAGCGTGAGAATTTTGACATGAATTTTTGACATTATATTTACCAAAATTAAATGAATTTTAAAATGTTTATTTTTATATTGTATCTAACTATTTAATTAGGTAGAATTACTTTATTAACTAACACAACTCAACATAATATAACTTTATTAACTAACACAACTCAACATAATATAACTTTCAATTATATTGGAAGTTTCAAATCTTAAAAGGTTTCCTAGCACGAAACTTAAATATAGTTGAAAGGAGAATTTATATAATTATGAATAATGTTTTTGTTTATGATAATTTAAAAAAAGGTAATAATAATTATATGAATTCTTTAAATTATATTAAAAAGGAGTATTATATTAAAAAGGTTTATTATGGTAATTATGTTAAAAATGTAGTTCTTCCTTTGGAATTAATAAATAGTAATCCTCGTAATGAGTTAGGTGTTAAAAATACTGGTAAAAATGATAGAAAGTTATTAAATAGTCGTATTCGCTCTCAGGGTAGTTGTATTCGAAAAGCATATCATAATTTTTCAAATGTTAAAAATTTGAGTTTTCTTACATTGACTTATTCTTTAAATGAGACAGATGTTAAAAAGTGTAAGTATGATTTAATGAAGTTTTTTCAAAATTTAAATCGTTGATGAAATAATCCTATTAGAGCAAAAAATCATAAAGGACTTTTGAAATATATGTATACTTATGAGTATCAAAAAAGAGGCGCTGTTCATTTTCATATAATTTTAAATCAAAGAATACCTAATAGTGTTATATTGAATTATTGAAAATATGGTATTAATAAAAATATTAAAGTTCGTGCTGGTTCTAATGAAGATGTAGTAAAATATTTGGCAAAGTATATTGTTAAGACTGCAAATGATAATAAAAGTCAAAATCATTATGATTTAAATATCAAGGCATATCAATTTAGTAAAAATTGTAAAAACCCAAAAGTAAAAGTTGGAGTTGTTGAATTATCTGAACAAGATTTAATTTATTCCATTAAGGATAATTTAAATTATTTTGCTTTTGCTGATAAAAATGGTTTTCAAATTGGTTTTAGTTGTGATACTTATAAAGGTTTAGATAAGTTTAAGGATTATAAAAAATATGTTTCTGTTGATAGTAGAATATTTAGAAATTATATTAAAAATATTGATTATAGTAAAAATGAAAATGTGCGGTGTTAAAAATAGCTTCTACGTTCAATTTCGAAATTGAATGTACAAACTTGTTAATTCAAATACGTATTTGAAGGGAGATTAATTTTATGGCAGATAGAGATGTTAAATGTAAAGAATGTGGCAAAATTTGAACTTTTACTACTAAAAATACAACTTATAATAGTTTTAGGGGTTTAGCAAAAGATACTATGATATCTTATGGTCATTATTATTATTGCCCTGATAATAATTGTTTAGGTATGTATAAACATCGAAGACAAGATAATTGTTGTATTCATAAAAAAGTTTTAAAATAAAATAAAAAAAAGTGATAACTGCCTAGCACAACAATTATCACATATTAATTAAAACAAAAAAAAAAAAAAAACAATGTAGAAATTTATTTTTTTCTTGTATTATTATATTAACTTAAACATTTATTATGTTTGAGTTTCAAATCTTAAAAGGTTTCCTAGCACGAAACTTAAATATAATTTAATGTATTTTAATTGTAAATTGTAATATGAAGCAGAAAAAAATCAACTTTGAAAGGAGTTGATTTTTTTAATGGAAAGAAAACATTATTTTATTTTGCGGTCCTTAGTAACTAAGTATGGAAAAGATAATGTTATTAATACTGTTAATAAGATAGTAACTAATAATGTAAAAGAAAATGAATAAATTATCCGCGTAATTTATTAGCGGTGATTTATTCAATATTGTTTATTTTGAGCGTAGCGAACACGCGAAGCGTGCCGCGCAAGCTAAATTTCTAGGAGGAATTAAGTTATGCCAGTATGGTTAACATGAATATTTAGTATTGTTATTATTTTAGGAATTCTTGCTTGAATTGGTTTATCGATTTATCAAAAAATTCGTCAAATTCAAGGAAAGAAAAAAGATAAAAAAGAAATTAAAAATAAGGAGGATAAAGAATAATGTTAGGTATGTATTTAACAACAGCTGTTAATTTTCTAGCTGCAGATACTCCTACTATTTCAGGAGGAATGGATTCTATTTGAACTGGATTGGGTAATGCGATGATGAAAGTTAAAGATGCTGTTTATGCTGTGTTACCACAATTAATGACTTTTTTAGGTGATGCTTGAATTATTTTAATTCCATTTGGAATTTGAGTAATTATTAAAATATTAAACTTTTTCCGTGTTATGGTTAAAGGATTTTAATATTTATTATAATCGATCATATATCTTAGCTATGGCACACTAGCTTTTATGTGAATTGAATAAATAATTTTGTTGTTTATTTTTGCACTATACACTGTCTACAAATTTATTTTTAAATAAATTTAATTATTTTGGTTATTATTGATAATGTTAACAAGATGAAAAATCCTGTTGTGGAAATAAATATGACTATATCGCCAATAGTAGTTACATTTATATTGTTTATTGTTCATAATATTGAGTCTATTATGAAATATTTTTTTAGTAGTATTTAATAGAAATAATGTTGTAAAAAGTATTTCTTTTTTCAAAAACTTGTAGGCAGTATATAGTGTAAAAATATCAACTTAATTATAAACGTATAATTTTATATTTTAATAGCTATTAGTTAAAACTAAGTAGTTATTTTCAGTGTGCCTTAATTTTTGATTTTATATATTTAACAATGTTATTAACAGTGTTTATTACAATACATATACATTATTTAAGCATTAGATATAACAATGTTTGTTACAGTAAATGTTAAGGAGTATTTATATGAAAAAAATTATAGATAGTATCGAACAAGTAATTTCGATTTGTGGTCAAGATTTTGCAAAGTGGCCTAATAAAATGGCACCAGATGTTTTAAAAGCAACTTATGAAATGTTAAAAGAATATCAAGAACGATTAAATCATCATGAAGTGGATGAAATATTTTCTGAAAGTGATCGTGAACAAATTTTAGAAAAAGTAAAAAGTTTTTATGAAAATAAACTTGTTGAAAAAGATAATCATATAACTTTTTTAGAAAATACTATATCAAGTGAAATTGTATTAAGAGATGAATTAATTGAAAAATTAAAACAAAATCAATTAAAGAAAAGTGATTTTGTATATATTCAAGGGAAATCATTAATTATTGGAACAGAAGGTGCTTATGTTATAAAATCTGAATTCAAAGAAAAAATAGAAAGTTTAGAGGAGTAAAATATGCAAGATTTATTAGATGAAATTAAAATGAAAATTAAAACTATGCAAGCTACTTTAATTCAATTAAATGAATATGAAATTCATCATGAATCCGTTAATATTATTCGAAAAGAAATGAGTTTTTATCAACATATCGCAGAACATTTAGAAAGTGAAATGAATAAAAATGGCAAATTATAAAAGGAATATTGTGATAATTGTCATTGAATTTTTCATCAAAAATTAAGAGAAAGGAAAAAATTATGTTAGGAATTTGAATATTTTTTATTAAACGTAAATGTCAAATTTGTCATTCTATTTTGAATAAAAAATTTGTTGGTAGTTTGTATTTTAAGTTAAATGTTTGCTCAATGCAGTGCAATAGAAAGCGAGTTGATTTGAGTAATGTATCAGAAACCAAGTTATAAAAGTGGTTCTAATCCGCCATTGTGTAAATATAATACTATAAAAGTTATTGATATAGAATGATTTATTGGTTATAACGGTTTCCAATCTTTTCGCAGAATAATTGAAAGTAAATGATTTGCCGGTATTAATACTAGTAAAAACGAGTTATATGTGTGAAAGTAAGGTGTTTTTATGAGTTTTTATAAGAAGAATATTAACGTAGAAAATTATTTTATTCGAAGAGAATTTATAGTTTTTAGAACAGATAAAGCTTCATTTATAAATTTACCTAATCACAATAAACATATTGGTTTTTGATTAAGTAATAGATTTATTTATTTTAGTGAAAAACATTCTGATCAAGTTGCTATTGGTTTGATTTATGATAATTCTTATCCTATTGTAAAATATAATGAAAATTTAAAACGTCATGTATGAAAATATTTAACTGGAACAGAATTAATTAATTTATATAATCAATATAAACAAAATTATTTTACACAAATGAAAAAAGCATTATTTCCGGGTGAACCTCAAAAAGTAAAAACAAATAACCATAATAATTTAACAAGTTGAAGTGTTGAAAAAGAACAAGAATTAATTAATGATTTGAAAGATTTAAATTAAATGAGTTTATATGATTACTGAGTTCAATTTGTTAGTTATATTATTGGTTCAAATGCCCCCGAATTTCTATATATATTATCTTTTGTATTATTTATAGTCTTATTTTTTGGAATGTTTTTTAAAATCATTCAAAAAATGTGAAGCTTTTAAATTATGATAAAAGATTGAGAAAAATTAAAAGAGTTTTTTATTCATGTATTTTTATTTATAGATAAATCTAATGTTGAAAGTATTACAACATGAAATTTAACTCAAAATGAATATTTAACTTTTATGATTGGTATTTGAATTGTTATTTTATTTTTAACTTGGTTTTTGTTGTGAATGGTTTTTAAAATAGTTAGTTGTTTTAAATAATTAAATTTTGTTATTATTATGGTTTTCTCTCCCCACAAATTTTTATATAAATATTGATATTATTCTTTTGATTATTATTATTCCTGCTCCTATTAAAACTGAAATAATGATAAATCAAATAAATGATAGGTTATTAATTTCTATTGTATTGAATAATCATATTATTTTATCTAATATGAATAATTCTTTTCCAAAAGGATTAAAACCTAAAAATAATAATATATAGGGCATTATTGGTGTGAATGTCCGTAGTATTGATAAAAAAATACTAAGTATTTTTATCACTCTCCTTTTTGATTTGTGGGGAGAGAAAACCATAATAATACTAGTTTAATTATAAATAACTATTGGAGGTAAAATGAAAAAGTTTATATTTTTTCTAAAAAATTATTGTTATATTAGCGGTTCAATGCTTTTGTTTAGTTTAGTTGATTTATTATTTTGAATTATTTCTTTAAATTATACCGGCTTAGTTTTTTGATTATTATTTGCTTTGCAATGTATTTATTTTCTTTGGTGATTATGAAAAAATATTTTTTATCAGTTAAATGCGTTTAGGTTAGTTAATTTTGTTTGAGATAATCCTTTATCAGTTATTATCGGTAAATTAGGAACAGGGAAAACATTACTTTTAACTTATTTGTCAGAAACAATGAAATTATTAACAGATAAAATTTATAGTAATTATCCATTAGAAGATGACAAAGTTAAAGTTTTAACATTTAAAAATTTAGACTTTACAGATAGAACAAAACCAGTTCCCCCAGATGATAGTTTAATTTTGTTTGATGAAAGTTTTTTATATATCGATGGGACAAGCCCGCACGATGAAAAAGTAACTCACCGTGGCAAAATTCCTTGAATTGTGTTGGCAAGACATTTTGGACATCGTGCTTTATTTACTGCACAACGCGAAGGTATGCTTTGAAATAATATTCGCCAATTAGCTAGTGGTATTATTATTCCTATTTCTTTGAAAAAACCAATTGTTAAAAAAGGATTTAACTTTTTTAATAGATTCTTTATTATGCGAATTGGTATTTTTCAAGATATTACTGATTATGAAATTTGAAAAACCGAGTCTGTCAAACGTACAGCCGAAGGTAAACATGCAAAACATAGATCTGATGTTGGATTAGGAATTCGGTTTTTTAAAATAATTATCCCATTAGAAATCGCCCAAAAGTATGAAAGTAAATGATTGTCATTTGTTCGTGAACTAAAAAATGATGATGTTCCTGTTACTAAAGAGTACTATTGAACACAACTTAAAGATTTAACAATAAAAGAACGTTTAGAATTGTTAGACATTGATATTTTAAAGAAAAATTTAAAACCTAAAAAAGAAAAAGGAAGTGGTAAAGATGATTAATTTATTTGCTGAGAATAATAGTAATTGAGACAAAATTTTTAGTTTTATTTTTGATGTATTTTTGTTTATTTTTGATGTGATTTGAAATACTAAATTGCCAATGACAAATACAACGATTGCTTATTTTATAATCTTTTTTATGGTTATTAAATTATCAATTTATGCTATTCATGGTACATCAACACAATATAATGAATTAGGTTCAACTGTTCAAAATAGTACATCAAAATTATATTCTGCAACAGCTCGTGGTGCTCGTGGCGCTGTTAACACTGGCAAAGGTGTAAAAGCACATTTTAAAGAACGTAAACAATTTAAAATTAATCGTAATAAACAACAATTATCAAGTTTAGCTAAACAAGCAAAAACAAGAGAACAAGCATATAGAAGGATACATAAATAATGATTAGATTAGTTTTATTAGTTGCGGCAATCGCTATTTTTGGGACAGGTTTTATAACAGTTATTATAAATCAACTTACATCAGCAAAAAATATTATTATGGATTTATATAACTCAGATACCTGGTTACTTTCTTTGTTTGGCAAAATGGCAATTTTGTTTAGTCATCCATTAATGTTAACAATATCAAGTTTATATATTGTTGGGTTTATTGTTTCAAAAACATTGTATAGTTAGGAGTTGAATTTATGAAAAGTAAAATTTTAAAGTTTTTAAAAGAAAAATGATGAAAAATATTATTATATTTTTTGGTAATTAGTTTGGGAATGTTTGTACCTTTTCTTTATATTGATATTAAAGAATTTCAATTATTTTTGAGTAAATTTGGTTCAGTTTCTTCAATTATGTGTATCGGATATATAATTTTTTGAATTTTAACTGCTGCGGGAATTATTGATTTAATATTATGAATTAAGAAAAAAATTAATAAAGATATAGTTAAAGGTGGTAAAGAATAATGCGTAAGTCATTATCTTTATTTGCCATATCTATTTTAGGGATTTTAGGGTTAATTATTCCTTTTATTACTTTAACAGCATTCAAACCTTTAAATCAGCAAAATTATAATGTTAAGCAACAAGCAATCGGTATCAATGAAACTGATTTTATTAATACGATGTTTTTACGCAGTAGTTTCTTTGAAAATTGGTCTGAAACAAATTACTTTATTAACCCTACTTTAAAAACATCACAATCATTAACTTATAATGATAAGTGATATTTAGATTTTTTAAAGGATAGTTATTCAACAGGTATTTCATTTGATAAACCTAGTAATGATTTTATAGACTTATATAAAAATTGAGATACTTATACTAAACAATATAACATTGATAAATTTTATGACGTTGATAAAAAACAATTTTTAAAAGAATTAACTAATTTTTCTTATTCTTTTGCAAAATATTTTAATACTGTTGAAGTTATTAATAAATTAGAAAAAAGTGTTGATAGTTTACAACAAGTTAATTTAAATTTTCAAAATTGAAAAATAGTTAATAATTCTAAGGAAAATTTAGAAAAAGAATTTAACTCAAAAAATAATAACTGATATATTTTCATTGCTAAAAGAGGAAAATACTATTCTATTTTACAAGGAAAAAATGATGGTATTAATATAAAATATGATAGTTTAGGAAACATTAAAGTACGATTTGAAACTATTGGAAGTGAAAATACAAATATTTATCGTTGAGATGGTTTAAATGAACCTCAAACACCTAAAATTGATACAAATACAGGTAAAATAATTTTTTATAATGATAATCAATATCAAAATGTTCGTTCTTTTTTATTAAAATATATTGATGTTATTGTGCAAGAAAATATTAGAGTTCAGCAAGGCGGAAATCCAAACTATGATGATCCAAATTTAAGTAGTCAAAGAATTATTTTTGATTTTGAAATTATTAATAATTTAGATAAAACTAGTACTGGTATAATTTTAACTAAAAAGTCAATTTATCGAATGATTTTAACGATTGATGAACGAAAAAATATTATTGCTGGTAGTTTAGAGTTAACACACCTTAAGCAATATTGGAATGGATATGATTATAATAGTTATCGGTATACTGATGATTTAGGGTTTTTATTTTCTTTTATGAAAGATAAAGAAAATACATTTAATTTTAGTGCTGAAACATATAATTATTATCAAGGTAATACTCCTAATACTGGTAAATATATTTTTGAACAGATGAAAGGACAAATTGATATTAATAAATTTTTAAAAGCATTTTTTGCGCATGCATTGGTGCCAGTATTTCAAAATCGTAGTAATTTTATTGAAAGTGGTTATATTGATAATTTACAATATGATACGATTTTAATTAACTTTTTTGGTTTAAAGTTAGTTAATTTTAGAGATGTATTAATTGCAGAAAGTAATACTAATAAAACTCAATTTGAAAAGTTATTAAATAGTATGTTTAAGGTTTCGCAAAATTTTTATAAGGATTATTTACGAACCATTTTTGATTTAGAAAATAATACTTATGTGCAAGGTTATAACAAGAAATATGGTTTATTAGCGAATAATGGTTTTAAAATTTATCCACGATATTTTTATTTTTCTGATAAATATAAGCAATTAGATATTAAATTGTATTCAGCGTTTAAAAATCGATTTTATAGTACTAATTATGGTAATGTATTTAATTATGATTTTTCCGTTGCAAATGATTATAATATTAATCAAAATGAAGGTTATGTTTTTGAAGGTGCTTTAAAAAACAAATATGGTTTAAAATATAAAAAAATTGAAGAACAAAAAATTGGTTATAATGTTTTTGAATTACAAGCGCAAAAAGAAAATGATATGTATCGTTATTATGATTTTAATTTTGGTATTTATAATTGACAAGAAATAAATAATGGTGGATTATTCCCTGATGGACAATGATGACAAGCACAATATGAAAGTTGTAGTTGATATAATTTAGCGTGTCATATAAAAAATGCTGCAATTTGAGTTGTAAATAATATTCCCGGTGTTAAACAAGTGAATGAATTAGCAAGTGGGGTTGGTAAAATTTTTCAAACAATATATAGTTTTTTTAATCAAACATTTGAGGTATGAAAATTTAGTCCAGCACTATATAATACAATAACAAATATATTCCTATTAATTATTTTTATGAAATTTGTGAGATTAATATAAAAAAGGACTATTAAGTCCTTTTATTCTTTTCAATCTGTAATTTTACCTGTATTTGTATCAATTTCGGGTGTTTGAGGTTCATTTAAACCATCTCAACGATAAATATTTGTATTTTCACTTCCAATAGTTTCAAATCCTACTTTAATGTTTCCTAAACTATCATATTTTATATTAATACCATCATTTTTTCCTTGTAAAATAGAATAGTATTTTCCTCTTTTAGCAATGAAAATATATCAGTTATTATTTTTTGAGTTAAATTCTTTTTCTAATTTTTCCTTAGAATTATTAACTACTTTTCAATTACTATTTTCTGGTGGTTGTTGTGGTTCGGGTTTAGGTTCTGGTTTATTACCCCCCCCGTTTTCATTGTTATTTGGTTTTTCACAACTAATTAATGATGTTGTGCTTGTTGCTGTTAATCCGATTGCTCCCAAAATACTTAATAACTTTTTCATTTTTAACTTATTCCTTCCTTTATTAAAAATATGTAATAATTATAACAAAAAATTTTAGAAAGGTATTTAATAATGAATTATAAGCATTTCAGTATTGATGAACGTGTTATATTAAGTCAGTTATTAGTATCAAAACTATTTCAAAAGAAAAATGGCAAACCAAATTTATTTAAAATTTCTAAATATATGGAAAGAAGTGTCTCTACAATTTGAAATGAAGTTAAACGTTTTCAAAAGTTAAAAGAATATAATCCTATTAAAGCTCATAAAAAGTATCTTAAAAATCGTAAAAAATCAGTTAAACATATAAAATTTTCATATCAACAATTAATGTGATTAGATGAAAAATTTAATAAATTTCATTGATCCCCAGAAATTATTTGCTATGCATATAAACGTGAATTTGGTATCAAATTTCCGGTGTGTTTTAAAACTTTATATAAGTATGTTTTTCTTGGTTTATTTGGTTTAAATAAACGTAATTTGTATTTTCACGGTCGAAAAAATAAAAGTAAACAAAATATTGATAATCGTGGTAAATTAACTAGTTTTAGAACTATTGCAGAAGCTAAACATAATAAAAATGAATTTGGTTGATTTGAAATGGATACAATAGTTGGCAAAGATTTGAAATCTGTATGTTTGGTTTTAACTGAACAATTAACTAAATTTGAAATTGTAAAAAAATTAAAAGATAGAACACCAAACGAAGTAATTAGAGTTATTAAAAGTATTTTTAAAACTAATATCTTAAAGAAAATAGTTAAAGGTATTATAACTGATCAAGGTAAAGAGTTTTCAGAATGAAAACAAATTGAAGCTTATATTGGTACTAAAGTTTATTTTTGTGATAAAGGTAAACCTACTCAAAAACCTATTGTAGAACGAATTAACCGGGATTTAAGGCATTGATTTCCTAAAGGTATTGATTTAGATATTTATTCATAACAATATTATGATGAAATAGTTAATATTATTAATGAAAGACCACGACAGTGTTTAGGTTGGAATTCAGCTAAAAAATTGTTTGTTAATAAAATTCAAAATTTTATTTAAATTTATTTATTTCTATTTGTATTAATGGATGAAAAATTCGTGGTATAAATTTTGAATTTAAGCAAGCTTGTAAAATTTTTTTTCTATATTTATCATGAATATTTTGACAATAAATACTTTTATAATTGAGGCAATTATTTTCTTTAATTATATGAAAGTTACTTTTACTTCCGTCTAATCTAACATAACAATCTTTATATAATTTTGTATCTGGTCTACCATTAATTTTAATTACAAGCTTTTCATATTCTTTTGGTTTTTGTGTAGTAAGTCTTATTACATGAATATCTTTGTCATCTTTAAAAATTGGTATACAAATTGAAGGATGAGGTGCTCCTGTTTCGGTTGTTGTCATATCTGCATTATCAATAAGGAATGAAACTATAATATTATTAATTTCCATTTTTTTTGTATCCTAGTTCTTTATACAATTTAATAATTTCATATGTTTCATCATCTTCATTTTTTGATATGTCTAATGCAAAATCAAAAATTATTGATTTCTTTCCTTCTTGTTGAGCTTTAGTTCATGCTTGTTTTCATGATTTCATTTTTAAGTGAGTATCTTCACTTAATTCTCCAACTTTATTAAAGGAAAAAATTCAATTAACTGCTTCTTTTAATAAAGGTTTTTCAACGTCTGAAAAGTAATCTAAATTTATGAATTTTTCAGAATTCAAATCTTTTAAATAAAAAATTTTAGTTTTTGAATTATTATTATTTATATTTATATTTTTGCACATAAAATAATTGAATTTACAATTTGGATTATTATCAATATAGTCCATAAAACTTCCTGGAACTGGTCCATTTTCTAAAGCTATAAAATCAGTTCTAAAAAAATGTTCTCCATATTTTTGCGCCATTTTTCATTCTAAAAATGACATAAATTTTAAAACATAAGTTTTATAAATTGTACGATTAATTTTATTTGCTTCAACTAGTAAAAATAAAATAGACATCTCAATTTTTGTTGCTTGTATTTTAGAAATATCTAAATATTCTGCTAATTTTTTATTTATCATATTATGCTCCTCCAATTTAATATTAATTAATATAATTATACATCGTTTATGTCTTTTTATGTTATTTTAATATATCAATTATAAGCAAATAAGTTATTATTAAATTAATAGATTTGTTGAACTTCATATTACAGTTTACATTATTTTGTCAATTTTATTAAAAAATATGTTAATATAAAAGTATAAGATTTTTTTCTACTTGCATTTACAATTTTCAAATAAAAAAATTTTGTTTTTATATAAGTAATAATATATAGGGTATTATTGGTGTTATTTTTAGTTTAATAGTATTAATTATATTTAAGTTTTAAATTTTTAAGATGTTTAGGAATCTTTTAAGTAATTTAATTAAATTATTTAAAGGAGAATTATGTTATGAATGAATTTTTAGTGCAGTTGATAGAAGTTGTAACGGGCAAAATTATTAAAGCAGATAATGGTACTGAAAGTGTATGAGATAGTTATACTTTTCGTCCTGTTGTTAGATTAGAAAATGGTACTGTTAAAGGTACGAAAGATTTATCTAAGTCAAAATGGTTTAAGGTAACAGATGAGAATTATTTAAAATTAAAATCTTTTTTAATTGATGGTAATTTGTTTTTAGTTTCTCTTAAGTGAGATGGAAAAATTGATTTAGTAAAACCTTATGAGGTTTTTGATAATGGTCTCTAAATTATATTTTGAACGGTTTGATAAGTTAGTTACTACAGTTGATAGTTGTTTGTCTGTTAAATTACCTTTGATTGTTTTAAGGAAAACTTTAAAGTTTTATCTTAAAAAGCAAAATGTTAAAATTGATTCTTTAACTGATGATAGTTTTGAGTTGTTATTACAACGTTGTAAAGATTATATGTTGAAGGTGGAAAGAGAGAATTAAAATGTTTCAGATTATAGCATGTATATTTTTATTAATTCCGTTTATTTTTATTGCTATTTATTACTTGATTGGTCTTATTAATATTTTTAAAGTAAAAAAACCTAGTACTGAGGTTAGGTTAGATAAAAAAATACTTAAGTTACGTAGAGAAATAGATAAGGTAGGTAATAAATAATGTTAATTTTTACTTATACTTTTATGATTATTACTATGTTTGTAGTTTTAATGTTTTATATAATTGATACTATATATAGATTTATTGATAAATCGGTTAATAAAAGAATTAAAGAAAAAAAAGAATTATTGAAAAGTTTAAAAAAAGAATTAAAAGATAAAAGATAATAGTTCTTTTGAGGTATTTAGTAATACCTTTTTTAGTAGGTAAGATTTTAGGTTATTGTTATGGGAGGATTAGATTTATGTTATTTTTGGCAAATACAGACCAAGGTACTGGTAATATAATGCAAGCCATAGAGGCATGAGCAGAAAAGTTAGCGCAATGGATGACAGCATTTACAACTTGATTTTTAAATTTTTTAGGTTCAAATGCTATTTTAATTATTCCAATTGTATTGATGTTTGTGGTTCTTGGAGTTGAAACTATTCGCAAGTTAATTCACGGATATTAAAATTTTCTTACCTACTAAAAAAGGTATTACGTAGAGAGGTGTGTTTTATGTATTTCTTAACAGATATTCCAGATAAAACTGTTTGAGATATGTATTATGAGTTTTTAACTATTATTTTTGGTGTTGATTTTCCACCAGTTATTGCTTATATTTGTTTTGTTTCATTTTTATTGTTTATATTTGGAATTTTAATTTGAATATTTAGAGTTATTTTTAGGGGGTTTTATTAATGCCTTGAAGTTATTTTTTAGATCAAGTTTATAAAGGTATTTTTCAAATTTTTGCGTTTATTCCACCTGATAAATTGGATATGAATTATGGTGTTGAATATTATGTTGTTATGATTGGAATTTGACTTGTTATATTTTTCTCAATTTGATTAGTGTTATTTTTAGTTTATAAAATTTGTAGTATTATTGGAAATTAGTAAATTTTTTCCACGGTAACTGGTAAAGCTATTGTGGAATTTGGTAATATTTTTCCATTTGGGAGGTTTTAGAATGTTGAATTTTCATAAGTGAATTAAAAATTGGTTTATTAATAATTGATTTAATACTTTGGTTTATTTTGTTTGTAATTTTTTACTTTTATATAAACCATTAGGTAGTAATTGGTTACGTATAGTTTTTTATATTGTAGTTTTTGTTGTTGATATTATTTATATTTTTGTTATGCTAAAAGATTTAAGAAATCAGTTACGGTTTTTTAAAACTATGAAACAATCGCCTTTAACTTATGTTATTGGGGCGTTAGGTACTGGTAAAACAATGTTAATGTCTCATTATATTATTAATTCTAAATATGAGGATAAATTTAGTAATTATCCTGTTTTGGATAATAATGTTGCTGTTGGTGGAATGGATATGTTGGATTTTAAAAATTTTAAAATTCCTCTTCCTTATTCTGATTCTAATTTAGTTGTGTTGGATGAAATGGGTTTATATATTGATGCTAATAATTATAAAGGTAACATTGCTAAAAGTTGGGGTGGAACTATTCCAACATTTATCCTTGCTCGGCAGATGTCTATTAATTTAGTTTTTGTTGCTCAACGAGAGGGACATCATTGAGTAGAATATAGAGAGTTAGCAACTGGTATGTTGGTTCCTTTAAATTTAAAGAGACCTTTAGTTTTAAAAGGTATATTTAGATGTTTAGTTTGAATATTTCCAAAGTTTAAAATACAAGTTGGTTTTTTTGATGACCAAGATAATTACACAATTTGAAAACAAGAGAGTGTTAAGCGTTCTGCAAACGGAAAAAAGGTTAAGTTAAAAAATGCAGCTGCTATTGGTATGCAACATTTTAAGTTTCAAATATCTTTACTCGATGTTATGCAGTATGATACTAAGTTTTTGTCTTTTGTTAAAAATTTAAAAAATGATTTTGTTGTTGATAAAAGTTTAACTTATTGAGATATGTTAGATTTAAATGATGTTAAGAATATAGAAAAAATGGGATTGCGTAGATTGCAAAAAGAGTTAGGAGTTGATAAATAGTTATGGGAAGACCATTAAAATCTTTCAATATTGAATATAGTGATAGTGGTTATATTGTTAGAACTGATTGTTTGTGTTGTGGTAAAAAAGATTTGGATGTATTTCAATTTATAGATTTTATTTATGAGTGAGGCGATGGTGAATATGGTGGTGAATATCAATCTTATCCATTTTGTAATGATTGTATAGATAGATTTCATAAAAAAATGAAAGTTGGTGATTATGAATGTTAGCGGAAGTTTGAGATGAAGCATTTTTGGTTGTTGTTAATTATTTTATGAAAATAATGGATTGAATGTGGACTTTGACTTTACCAGCAACTCAAATTCCGCTTTATGTTTTATGGATAATTGGTGGAATTTTAGGAGTTGTGTTTAGAGTTTTGGGTTCAAGTCCTCAATTATCTACTATGTCAAAAAATACTACATCTGCTATGTCTACTGGTTTAGGTTCATTGCGTTTAAAAGAAAGTAAGCAAATTGAGCGTACTAAGGCAAATTCAAAAGGGGATTCTGAATAATGTTAAAGTTAATTGTTTTTGGTGTTCTTGGTATTATATTAGGTTTTACTTTTGTAGCTAATATATTTGCTGCTAGTCAATCTGCAATTGAAATTATTAAGACTTGGTCAGAGAGTAATAATGCTTTTTATAATCTTGTTTCTCAATTGTTTATTTTGGCAACTCATCCGATAATGCAATTGTTTTTGGCTTTTGGTATGTTGTTTATTATTATTCGGGTTGTTTTTGGGTTTATGTAATATGATAACTTGATTTTGATTTGTTCCTACTGTTTTAGTTTATATTTTATTGTTATCTGTAATTCAGTTGATTAATTTTATTTTGAGAAAGAGGTTTTAGTTATGCGTTTTAGAATTTTTATTTTTAGTTTTATAGGAGTGTTAACTTTTGCTTTAACTATGCCTTTTGTTTATGTTGTTTCTAATGTTGCAGTTTTAAGTAATCAAGTTAAATTATATGATCGTGTTTTTCCTTCTGATAAATATGTTACTTATGATAAAGTTAGCGATTATGAAACAGAAAAAACTTTAATGTTGCGACAAGATTATTTTATGCAAGATATTAATTATGTTGATTTTGCTGTTGGTTTTGGTATTTTTTTTGATGGTACTAGATTAAATATTAAAAATTGGGTATCAAGTTTTTTATCTATTGCTTTTTTTTATAAATTAAATTTTAAGATATTTTCTTTAATGGGTAATGCAAAAAATTATATTAATTTAGATTTTAGTTCTGATAATCATAAAGTTAAATTTGATATTGTTGTTCAGTATCCTAATGAAAATATTTATTATAAATTTTTATTTAATTATTCTCAATATGATGATGTTTTAGTTAAATTATTTGGTGCTTTGTTTGAGCCAGTTGTTATTAATCAAAGTATAGAATTATTTAATGGTTTAAGGTTATCTATTAGAAATGATTTTGTAATGCAAGATTATTCTTTTATTACTGATGAAAATAATAAAGTTAATGAATATTTGCTAGAAAGTAATGTTTTTGTTAAATCTTATACTTTAGAACAAGTTAAAAGTAAATTTTTAAATACTTTATTTAATTCTTTTGTATCTTCTGTTTTTGATTTAAACCAAAATACAAAAATAGGGTTTGAATTATTTTATGAAAAAGTTGAAGGTATTAAATTTAATAATTTTGGAATGTTTTGATATGTTAAAAATGGTTTTTATTTGTATCCAAATTCTTTGTATTTAGATTTAGAGGGTGGAATTAAAGATTTGGAGTTTCGTTTTTATAAGTTATCTTTATTTAAGCGAAATGTTTATCCTAATACTAATGTGGCTTATTTATATGGTACTGGTACAGAAGAAAATAAATCAAAATGAACTTGAGACCATCATATAAATGGTAGTTTGTTATCATTGCCTATAAAAGAAAATTTTGGAAATGGTTTTTCTTTTAATTATGTTGATGTTGTTGCTTGAAATACTGATAATGCTGATTATCGTATGTATTTAGATACTTTTAATTTTAGTTTGTTTAATTGAGATAGTTGAAATAATATTGTTAATGGCGGGGATATTTGAAAAGCAAAATATAATTCTTGTGCTTGATATAATGTTTTTTGTCATTTAACTAATGGTATAATTTGAGCATTTAATAATGTTTATGGTATTAAGGAGGTTGGTAAATATGTTAATGCTTTAATTAATACTATGCAAAATGTTATTTCGCTTTGGGATAATGTGTCTCAGTATTATGCGTTTAATGCGGCATTTCAGGCGCTTATTGGTGCTGTAATTACTTTGGCGTTGTTTAATGGTGTTTTGAGGTATTTATAGTTTTTTATTTAGTTTTTTTGTTTTGTGTATATATATTCCGAGGTTTATCCTCGGAATATATATACATGGGGGAATGTCGCGTAGCGACAGGGGGCGGAGTCCCTTACTTGTTATAGTTTTATTAAAAGTATAAGATTATTTTCTCCTTACATTTACAATCTATAATTTTAAAAAAAAAAAAAAAATCTAATATTTTTAGGCTAAAATAATATTAAGTGTAATTTTACACATATTGAATATGAAAAAATTCAAAGAAAGGTCACAAGTATGAAAAAAGGTCAAAAAAGAAAACTAAAATTATGACATAAAATTACAATTTGGGGAATCTTAAATGCTTATGCGTTATCATTATTAATTGCTGTGTTTGCTTTACCACAAACACCTTGACATTGTCGTTTATTCGCGTTTATTAATATTTTTGTTATATTATTAGCACAAGTAATTTATTATACTCGTCTTTATTTTAAAAATAAAAAGAAAGCAACTAAAAATAAACCTATTAAATTACAATAATTTAAAAAAAATAAAAAGAACACATTATTCCTAACAATAGCATTATTTAAATGGAAAAGTGTTCTTTTTTTATTTTTTGTTAGTTGTAAGATAAATTAAATGATATTTTCGTTTTCCACGACGAATAATTAAATATTTATTAAATAAAAACTTATCTTTTGCTACAGTTCAAGTTTCTTCTTTAATAATTTGACCATTAATAGTAATTGCACCTTGTTCTAAAAACTCACGACCTTCACGTTTAGAAGTAACAATTTCTGCTTGTATTAATAAATCAAGAAGTGGTAAATTAAAGTTTGTTAAATGAAAATTAGGTAAACTGTTATGAAGTTGCTCTAACTGTTGTTCTGATAATTCATGTAAACTGCCTTTAAATAAGGCTTCACTAACAATTTGTGCTGTTTTTAGTCCTGCTGCTTGATGAACAAATAAAGTTACTTCTTCTGCTAATTTTTTTTGTACAATGCGTTGTGCTGGTTCATTTTGGTGCGCTGTTTCAAGGGCTATAATTTCTTTTTCAGATAACATTGTTAAATAACGCAACAATTTTGCTGTTTCTTGGTCATCTTGATTATAAAAGAATTGATAAAATTCATAGGGTGATGTTTTTTTTGAATCTAATCAAACTGCCCCTGATTCTGTTTTTCCAAATTTTGAACCATCAGCTTTTGTTAATAAATTCATTGTCAAACCACAAGCTAAATTATCTTCTCCAATTTGTTTATAAATATAATCTGTTCCGGAAGTAATATTGCCTCATTGGTCACTACCACCAGTCTGAACAGCACAATCATAATTAATATATAATTGATAAAAGTCATAAGCCTGTAATAAAGTGTAAGCAAATTCAGTATATGATAAACCAACTTCAATTCTAGTTGCAATATTTTCTTTTGCTAATAAATAACTAATATTAAAATCTTTGCCAACATTTCGCAAAAAATCAATCAAGGTCATTTTTTGTAATCATTCAGCATTATTAACCATTTTAATTTTTACACCAATTAATTGGTTCATTTGTTGACTAATAGTTTCAACATTATGTTTAATTGTTTTATCATCTAACAATACTCGTTCTGCTTTTTTCCCACTAGGATCACCAATCATTCCTGTTCCACCACCAATAATAGCAATTGGTTGAAATCCAAACATTTCAAAACGTTTTAATAACATAATTTGAATTAAATGACCAACATGTAACGAATCACCGGTTGGATCAAAACCACAATAAACTCCTTTTTTTAATTCTTGCGCTTTTAATAATTTTGTTTCATTAGTTACTTGCTTTAATAGTCCTCTTCATCTTAATTCTTCTAAAATATTTTTTACCATCATTTATCTCCTTTGCTATTTAAAAAACTCTAAATTATTAGAGTTATTTCTTATCCACTTTTGAATCTTTTTTAATTGGGGCTGGCTTTCCTTCTTCAATAATTTTTTCAGAAATTGATGCTGATGTTTTTTTCAAATCTTCAGTTACCTTAATTCCAGCATCAATTGCCGAAACTGTTATTTTCGCTAAATCTTTTGCTACTGCACGCACATTTGGTGATTTTGCTGCTGCTTTAATTAATTTAACTGCACCACTATCAATTTTCTTTAATGTCTTATAAGCCATTTCTTTTGTTGAAGCAGAATCTAAAATTTCCACTGCACCTTTGACATTTTTAATGTGTAATTCAATATCAGCTGCAACTTCATCTGATTCTATTCCTTGCGATTTTTCTCATACAATCTCAATTTTATTAACCATTTTTTTAAGTTGTGGATTATATTTTTTAACTAAATTAATGAAATCTTGTCGTAATTCTGAGCCTTTTTTCGGAGCAATTAACATTCCTACTACCATCACTGCCAATGTTTTAACAAATTTAAATGCCATAATTACTCCTTCTCATCAGAATTAGCAAAATCTTTTAATTTATCAACAATTCGATAGGCAATATCTTTATTACGAGCAATAATTTTCACTCATGCTTTAACATTTCGTTTTGCAAACGCTTCAAAAACATCAATATAATTTGAAACTTTAACAACGGTATCAACAGTAGAATTTAACATTTCTGATTTATAAGTTAAGTCTTCAACAAAATAATCAAATTTCTTAGCAGCAATTGCAACTTTTCGTGCAGCAATAATACCATAACAGCAAAAAACAATTGCTAAACATAATAAAACAATGATTAAAATTGTCTGTGAAATTAATAAATTATCATTTGTTGCTAACATATATATCATTCTTTTCCACCCTTTTTCTAATCGTATTAAATATTACTTTTATATTATAACTTATTTTATAATTTATTTTAAATAATATTAGAATAATTACTTAACTTAATAAAAAAGATTTAACAAGTTAATGCTAAATCTCTAATTTGCACAAAAATTTTTAATTCGCTGACTTGGAGGTGTTTTAAAGGCACCAACCACATTACAAATAAGATCATTTTTTCAATCTCGTTCTGACAATGACATTTCAAATAAAATTTCACGAAAAGGATGATCTTTTTTAGGGTCAAGGCCAAGGCCATTTGTACTAAAATTAGCACTTCCTGATCAAAAAGCTAATATTTCATTATGCGCATTGTATCACACATATAATTTAGTATGCGTTTTAGGTTTAGTGTACTTAATAAAATCAAAATCAGAAACATTAGGTTTCGGATGTTCACGAATAATATTTAGTCGATTAATATTTTTTTCATCTTTTAATAAAATTCTTTCATCGTTTGGATTATATCCAGCACTAGTATTACCAATAAAAAGATCTAAACTAATATTATCCTCTGCAGTTTCATCTAAATATCGTTTAATAACATTAGTATCACCATCACCAGTCAACACTAATAATCCTGTTGCTGTTTTCATTTTTGCATTTGCTCTATGCGCTTTTACAATCTCATTAAATTGGCTTTTTTCTTTCAGCACATTCACTTCTGACTGATAGGTTGCTTTATCATTAACATCAAAACCAGTACAATTTTGTTGATACAAGGCATTAATTCGTATGGTATTAATTTGTTCTGTTGCAGAAATCCCTCCACAAAAGATATCACGCCCAAGTCCTTTATAATTTGTAATATTATATAGAACTTCTTTATAAGATGGAACTTTTAATAAGGCAGATTCTGAAAAATTACCACTACCCGTAAAAGAACGAATAATTTCTTTTTTATCATTAAACCAAAAATACGATTTCATATGTGATAACCTATTAGGTTTATCAATAAAATTAGCTTGTTTATTTAAATTATTGTGTGAAAATTCTTGGTTATATTTTGCGACACGTTCTTGTTCATTTTTTGTACGACCTGCAGCCATATAACTACGAATAATATCAACTGAAAATTTACCTTGAACACTTTCAAATAGATACTTTTCGACAAGAGATGTTCCAACAAATCCATTAATAAAAACAACATGTGCAGTATCATTTGGTGTTTCTTTAATCATTTCTCATATTTGGCTTTTTTCTGTTTCAAAATCACCATTCATATTTTTAATGCCAAAAATAATACCTGCAATAACTCCTGTTGTTGCTAAAACACCAAAAATTGTTCCTCCAATTATCATTGTTTGTTTTTTTACTTTTGTATTCATTCAATTAATTCCTATCTTTTTGTTAAATTATTTAAGCAAATGTTGCTTCATAATTTGATTCATATTGATATTTTTTAATATTTATTATCCTTTTTTATAATAAAAGTTTTAACAAAAAAATAGCAACAGTGAAATTGTCTGATTCCCCTATTCATTCTTTTAACTGCCCTATTAGTTTTTTACAGTCTCTTTACCTATTCATTATTATTTTTATTATCAGTTTGAATATCATTAATCTGTGTTTTAATTCGTTCACGACGTTTTGCCTCTGCTTCTTTTGCTGTTTGTTCTTCAATTTCTAACATTCGTGATAAATAAGGATTACGATTAGTATGATATTCTTTAACATGCTCCATCTCTGGTTCAGAATCACTATTTCGTAAATCATGCAATTTCTTATGATATCCTGATGTATTTTGTGATAATGGTTTTGGACGGCGAAGAAACTGATTATTTAAATTATTTTCTTGTAAATTAAGTAACGTTTTAAATCTGACCGCTCCCGCTTTTGTTGAATTATGTTGAATTAATCGACAGCGTTGTTCTAATGGCATATCTTCAGAAAAATTATCATCAATATGATAAGCTTCAGCAACTGCTTTTCGAATTTGCTCATTAATTTCTCTTTGCTCTTCAATTCCTTCAAACATTGCAGTTTGCTCATAAGCATCGGCATTTTGTTCTGGCATTGGATTACGAATTTTTTCTTTAATTTGTTCTAATTCTACTTTTAACTCAGCTGTTCTGTCGCCAAAGATATTTGTTCCACTTTTTCGTGGCTTTAATAAAAATGATACCGTTTGTGCTGTTGGTTCAGATAATTTATTTTTCGTTTTTAAAGTTGACGGAATAATTTCTTTGTTTGTAACGGGGTCATATTTTCGAAAATATGGTTCAATTTTAGTTTTATCTAAAGATGGAATTTTTTCTTCAGTAATATGAATTTTTGCTAACTCCGCCTTCTTCTCACTCACCTGCTGATCAATAACATCCTTAATCGACGTTGACTCTAAATGCACAGGATGTTCTTCAACAACATACATCTTTGCTAACTCCGCCTTCTTCTCACTCACCTGCTGATCAATAACATCCTTAATCGACGTTGACTCTAAATGCACAGGATGTTCTTCAACAACATACATCTTTGCTAACTCCGCCTTCTTCTCACTCACCTGCTGATCAATAACATCCTTAATCGACGTTATGGGTTTATTTTCTTTTTGTTGTTTAGATGAATGCGACATATTAGTTTTAAATTCATCAGCTCCATCTAATTTTTTTCCATATAAAGGTGAAATAACTTCACACAATGACGTTAAAGGAGATTTATTCTTATTATTCTTATTATTATTCTCAAATATAATTTTTTCGTTTTCTTTTTGATGTTGTTTTCGTTCATGTTTTAAATGAGGATAAGCATCATCATGATTATAATAAGACTCTATTTTATGGTTTTTATTTTCACTCATCATGAAAACCCCCTTTATTTACATATATTATAAAACATTTCTTATTTTTTAACTAGTCGCTTTGAAGCAATATTACTTCGTCCAACTTTCGCTTGATCAACACCATTTAATTGAACAGCATCACCAGTAAAACCAATATTAATTTTTGCCAACGATTCACCAACTCCATAAATATCAACAGGAACACCTTCTTTTTCAAAATCTTGGATTTTTTGCGTATTAAATCCTGATGAAACAATAATTTTAATATGTCGATATCCTGCTTTATTTAGGGCTTGACGCAAAGCACGAATTAAGTGTTTATTAACACCATTAATTTCACTAATTGGATACTTATCTTCTTTTCCAAGAAAATATTTATCAATTAATGATTGAGAAGTATCAACACGAACTGCATATAAATTTGAAAATGCATCTGCTACTTGCAAGGTATCAGTAATAACATCATTATTATAATCAACTAAGGCCACTAATTTATCAGTTGGATAAAACTTTTGATAAGCTTTCAAAGCTGCAATTAAATCACCATTAAAAGCTTGGATTAAAGCATGTGGAACAGTCCCAATAGGTTCATAATTACCAACTAATTTTGTTACTTGTGCCGTTGTAACAAAATTAGTTATTCCACCGATTTTAGCAGCATAACCATCATTTTCTTGATTATAATAATAATCACTGCGATCATTCATATATATCACTGGCTTATTATTAGCTGCTTGTAATACTCGATAACAATTTGTTGCAATACTTGTTTGTCGGGCCAAAATTCCATCAATAATACCCTCTAAATGACCAAACTGATAATAATGCCCAGTTACTTTTAAAACTGGTTCATTAGCTTGAATTAAATCGCCATCTGTTAATGCAGTAATTTCTAAACTTTCTGCATTAAAAGCTTCCGTTTTTAATAATTCAACACACTCGTTAACGCCTGCTAAAATAACATTTTCTTCGCGTTGAAAAAACTGCATTGTTATTCAATCATTTGGTTTCTCATTTTTTAAAATATTCGCTGTTTTTAAAAAATAAATTGCACTATAATACCCTGCCTTAATTTTGCCCATTATAATATTCCTTTCAAAAACTATTTCCAAGGTGATATTGCTGATTTGATAATAACATAATTTTTTTACCAATAATAGTAACTGGCAATCCTAATTCTCGTTCAGAACAAAGCATTCCATTTGAAATAACTCCTCGTAATTCACTAGGAACAATTTTTAAACCTGATGGCATAATCGCCCCAACACGTGCAACAACAACTAATTGGTCAATATCACAATTATCAGCTCCACAAATAATTTGTTCAGTTGACAAACCAATATCTACTTGGCAAATATTTAATTTATCAGAATTAGGATGTTTTTTGCGTTCAAGAATTTTACCAACGATAAATTGTGGTTGTTGATTAATATTATTAAAAGAATAATCTTCTTGTTTAAAAATAGTTCCTAACTCTGCTAATAAATCATAATTATCATTATTAATACCTAACTTTAAAGGTACTGTTAAATGCTTACTAGCATTTAGCAAATTAAACCCGCAACATTGGTGATCTTGATTATAAAATAAAACATAATCATTATTAATAACATACTCAACCTTATCAGGTGTTGATTCATATCCAATCAAAACATCAAAGCCTTGATTATAAAATAAACCAATTGTTTTTGTTCCCATTTTTACTCCTTACTACTTCAATTAAATTCTTTAATTTTTGCTGCATCTAAATCTTCAATAATTGTTGTTACTAACTTAATTGTTTCATTAAAGTCATCTAAATCTATAATACCACTAATTGTATGCAAATTACGAGCAATTAAACACGCTTGAATAGTTGGAATACCAACTGTTGTCAAATGAACCGCTCCAGCATCAGTTCCTCCTGGCGAAATATAAAATTGATATTTTATTTCATGTTCTTTCATCAATTTAAGTTGATATTGAATTAAATCATAACGTGTAATATAGCCATTATCCATCCCACGTAACATGACACCTTGCCCCAATTGACCAAAAGTTGTTGTTGATTCATAATCTTGTCCTGGTGAAACATCAGTTACAATTGCAAAATCAGGATTAATTAATGTTGTTGCTGTTTTAGCACCTCGGATTCCAACTTCTTCTTGTACACTAAAACCAACGTATAAATCATAATCTAATTGTTTATTTTTAACTTGTTCTAAAACTTCTAATCCTAAAATAACACCCATTCGGTTATCAATTGCTTTAGATAATAATCGTTTATCATTTAAGAAAACCGTTGGTCCTTCACAAATGACAAAATTTCCTTCTCGAATTCCGGCACTATAGGCTTCTGCTTGTGAAGAAAAACCAAAATCAACTAACATATTAGCAATTGGGGTTGGTTTTAGCCGAGCTTCTGGTGACAGTAAATGCGGCGCAATTGCTGAAATTGCACCAGTCAAAAATGTCCCATCATCTTTTAGCAACTTTACCCGCTTGGCTAATAATGTTTGCTCCCAAATGCCTCCTAACGGATTAATCCGGACGAGACCTTTACTATTAATTTGACTAACCATAAAACCAACTTCATCACCATGTGCCATTAACATTACCTTTTTCGGATTTGTGATTCCTTTTTGATTTCGAATTACAGCAAAGCAACTTCCTAAATTATCTTGAATTATTTCTGAAGTATATTTTTGATAATATTGTTTTAATAGTTTAACAACTTGATGCTCACATCCAGATGGCCCAAATGCTTGTAAAATAGTCTCATACATTTTTTTCTGTTCAGTAGTAATTTTCATTGTTATCTTCCTTTCATCCTTGAAATTATTATATCAAAGTTTATAATTAATATATTGTTAAGACTTTAACAATACCTTAACTTAGATTCAATGATACTTAAAAGAGAGAAAATAAATGGAGGAAAAATATGCGCAAAGTTGCATTAATAATCGACTCATCGTCTGGAATTAAGAAAGACGATTTAAAAAAATACGAAGATACTTATTTATTACCATTATTACTAAATTTCCCAGATGGTATTGAAGTGGAAGATGACGAAGATGTCATTTCATTTAATGAATTTTATGATATTTTAGAACATCAAGTTATTAAAACTAGCCAAATTCCAATGGGGAAAATGTTAAGTACTTGAAACGAATTGTTAAAAAAATATGATGGCATTGTTTTTATGGGCTTATCAAAGGGGTTATCCGGTCAACATGAAAATATTTCAATGTTAGCTCAAGGCGATGAATATAAAAACAAAGTCTTTGTTATTGATAATGACGGGGTAAGTCAACTGCTAGTATATATGATTGATCTAGTATATCAATGAATTGGAGAAGGAATTGAATTAGCAGAAATTCAACCAAAACTTAATTTAATTAAAACAAAAGTTAGTGCCTTTATTATCCCAAAAAGTTTGGAAACTTTAAAACGCGGGGGGCGAATTACAGCTGCAGCTGCAGCTTTAGCATCACTTTTAAAAATAACGCCTATTTTGAGATATGATGGTCGCATTGATAAATTTGATAAAACTAGAACATTTAAAAAAGCTGTTGAAACAGCTTTAGGACAAATAAAAAAAGAACGGCAAAATTGAAAAAACATTATTTTATTGCATTCAAGAACAGATGATGAAACATTAAAAGAAGTTTACAATATTATTGAAGACGCGGGTGCTAAAATTACTTCAACATACATTTTGCCAAATGTTATTGCCGCTCATACAGGAGCAAATACGGTTGTGCTAGTATGTTGAGACCAATAAAAGGAGGTACAACCAATGAGTAAAAAAATTGCAATCTTAACTGATTCATCAGCAGGTTTCACAACAGCAGAAATTAAACAATTGGGTATTCATGTTATACCCTTGCACATTATTTTAAATAATGAAATTGATATCTTAGATACAGAAGAAGAGACAACAAAACATAATTTTTATGAAGTTGTTCAAACAGGAACAACAAAAACAAGTCAAGCATCAACCGGTGAATTAATGGTTAAATATGACGAAATTTTAAAAACATACGATGAAATTATTCATTATCCAATTGCTGAGAAACTTTCAAGTCAATATGCAACTGCTTATGTCTTAAGTCAAGATGAAAAATACCGTGGAAAAGTTCATGTTGTTCGTAATCATACAGCAGCTTTTGCCTTAAAAACATTAATAATTTATGCTAATGAATTAACAAAGCAAAATCTTAGTGTCGAAGAAATTATTACTAAAACAAATGAACTTGAACAAAAAACATATATGGCAATGATCCCTGGTAGTTTAGATCGTTTGTCAAAAGGTGGGCGTGTTGGAAAAGTTTTATTATCATTAATTAACTTATTTAAAATTAAAATTTTAATTCAATGAGGAGAATATCCTAAAAAAATTGGCTCATCACGAACTTTAAATAATTTAATTGAAACATTAGTTGAAACATGAGAAAAATTTAAAAAAACAGTTAAAATAAACTTTCAATTATTTGTTTTAAAAACAAGTGAATGTGCTAGCAAAGTTTGAGATAATGTTACTCAAAAATTAAATGAGTTAAAAGTTAATTATCATACTGAAAATTTAGCTAATATCTTTGTTGCACATGCAGGTTTAAACACAATTGCTTTCGTTGCTGTTCCACAAATCACATAGTAATAAAAAATCATTTCTAATATTAGAAATGATTTTTTATTTTTTCTTCATTAAATGGCGGAAGTAAAGAGATTCGAACTCTTGCATGGATTACTCCATCTAACGGTTTTCGAGACCGCCCCCTTCAACCAGACTTGGGTATACTTCCACTGTTTAAACTGGCAGGGGTGACAGGACTTGAACCCACAACGTACGGTGTTGGAGACCGCTGTTCTACCATTAAACTACACCCCTAAATCCTTTTTAAATCATAACATAATAACATAAAGATGGCAAAATAAAAAAGTATTTCCATACTTTCATCTTTTTATGTTATGGCAGGGGTAGCAGGACTTGAACCCACAACACCCGGATTTGAAGTCCGGTGTTCTACCGATTGAACTATACCCCTAACAAGATAAATTAAGCACCAAAATTGGCACTTAACTATTTTAACAAAATAATAGAAAATAGCAAATAATTTTATTTATTTTCTTCATTGGAATGCTCTTCAAATTGAAGTGGTTCATATTTTTTATTATGACACTGGTCACATATTCCATGCCCTTCAATTTTAAAATGCACTGGTTCTCAATTAATATTTGTCATTACTTCTTTCAAGTTATCTAACTTAATTTCTTGTAAAATATTCGTATCTTTGATATGAACAACATTTTTGCAAATGTCACAAACCATATGAAAGGATGGGTTTTCTGCTAAATCATATCAAATTTGTTTACCATCAAAAGAATTTGTAAAAACAATATGCTCACTAATTAATAAATCAATTGTGTTGTAAACTGACATTAAATTAACATTTTTAAATTCTTTCTCTAATAATGTTACAATTTCAGTTAATGTTAAATGTTGTTTTTCTGATAAAATTTTAATAATTGCTAACCTAATTTCAGTAATTCGATAATTTTTACTTTTTAATAACTGTACAATCCCGTCATATGATAATGCCATTGTCACCAGCTCCTTTATTTTTTAATTTCTTTAATAACTTCAACTAAATCTGCAACTGTTTTAATATCCATTAATTTATCATCTGGAATTTGAATTTCACATTTTTTTTCAGCTTCAATAACTAAATCCATTAAATCTAATGAATCTAATCCTAATGATTTAAACTCCGTATTTAAATCAATTGGTTTAGAAATTCCACGTTCTTTTAAAACTTTTTTAACTTCATCTAGCACATTCATTTAAAATCCCTCACATTCTCTTAATAATTAATATAATTATAACAAGTTTAACAATAAAATAATAGCGTTCACTAGTGTAACCTTCCTAAGGTAAGTTTCCAAACTTGATATAATTGTTGTTCATTATGGTAATGATAAACGAATATTGCTTTTGAATAACTAATTTTTTCATTACTATAATAGAAACTAAGATAACTTATTGGATTATGAAAAAACATCATTTGCGGAATTCAACATTTTAAAAAATAATAATGAAAACGAATATTATCAAAATAATATTGACCATATACATAATTAATTTTTGTTCGTAATTTTCTAGGATCTAAAACAAATTTTTGTTCTGGTTGTAATTCAATATTTTCATCGTCTTTATTAAAAACATGCAAATTAACTTCAGGTTTATTATTACTAATTAAAATATTTTTATAAACATAAATAAAAATAACACTTAAAAAAACTAATATTGACAACAAAAAACCAAGAATAATAACCAATCTTTTATTAAAAATTTTTTTCATCTATAACTAATTTTTGTTCAACAAAAAAATCAAATTCAAATTGTGCTAATAAATCTTGGTTAAATTCTTTATTATAATAATTCGGTAATTGTTGCGTAATGATTCGGTAAGTAGTTGTTAAACATTTAAACCAATTTGAGTTAACAAAAAAATTATTATTAATATTTACCTTAGGAATAATTGGTTTAAAAATAAAATTTTGAACAAGATTAAAATTAAATTGTTCTATTGTTGTAATGAAGTTTATTTCACTTTGTGCAAGAAAGGGATTAACAAGAAAATTATTTACTGCTAAATTATTATTTGCTTCAATTTCAATTTGATCTTTATTTTGATTATAAACTGTATTCTCAGCAAAAAAATGTTCATAAACCTTCTGGTTTAAATTATATTTTAAATAACCTTGTAAAATCTTAAAATTATATTTTGTTTGTTTGCTAATTACTGTCGTTGTTGTTGGAATTAAAAGATGTTGATTATTAAAAAATGTTCATAATTTTGCGATTTTAGTATTCAAATCAATTGGAAAATCAGTTATATCTAAAGAATTAAAAACACTTAAACTACGCAAAGCAAATAAACTAGGTAATTTTGTTTCAACTATTTTTGGGGGAATTAATTGAAAATAATTAGCAAAAATATCATAAAAAGTCTTAAATTTTTTTTGTTTTTCATCGTAATTTTTATATTGAATAATTCCGAACAATTTTTTTGTTTGTTCAAGAAAGTCTTTTTTATAATTAAAATTTAAATAAAATTCTTGATAAGAATTTTTTGTTACTAAATCATTGTCTCCAAGATTAGGGGCATTAATAACTAAACTAATTTTATTTGCTTTATTCGTATCAAGACACTGGGCTGGAATAATAACTTTCCCTCACTTTGAATATTCTACTTGTGTTTGTGATATTTTTAAAATTGTTGAACTAGATGCTGCTTGCAATTCAGTTGTAATTTGACAGTGTTTTTTATTGTTAATATTTCAATATACTTTTAACATTGAAAAATTAAAATTAAATTGAGAAAAACGTTTTTTAAAAACATCAAGTAATTTTGTGTTTGGTTCATGGTCAATTTTATATGCTGTTGTTAATTCACCAGTCGGAGTAAACCATGGTTTTAAATTACCAATATTAGGACGAATATAAAAAGCATATGCTTTACTATTATCGCCATTATCAAAAGCAAATAGCGGAATTGTTAAATCTAATGCTAAATTAATTTTATTATTATAAGCAAACTGAAAAGAATTATAAACTGCTAATGGTTCTTCAACAAAATTTTGATTAAACAAATAAAAACCTCCTTTACAATTGAAATTTATCAAAAATAAAAGAGATTTCCTTGTTATTAGTAAGCACGAGCAAAATAAACTAAATTAGTTGATGGTTGCCCACAATGAAAACAAGTTGTTTTTTTGGTTGGAGCATCAAATGGAATACAACGTGATGTTGTTTGTGTTTCAGCTTTAATTGTATCTTCGCACTCAATGCGACCACAAAATGGCACTAAAAACAAGCCATTCATCTTTGCTAAAGTTTTTTTATACTCTGAATAATTATCAATTTCTTTTGTTCGTTGATGGCGATTATTCAAAGCTTTTTGATATAAATTTGTAGCAATTTGAACTAATAAATCAGAAACTACTTTTTCAACTTCTGCTAATGAAACAGTAATTTTTTCAAAAGTATCACGACGAGCAATTGTAACTTGTTGTTGTGCTAAATCACGAGGTCCAATTTCAATTCGCAATGGAATTCCCTTAATTTCTGCGTTAGCTGCACGGAATCCAAAGCCTTTATCTGATTGATCAATTTCGCAACGATATTTCTGTAATTTTTTTTGGAGTTGCTGTGCTGCAGATAATTGCTCGTTACTATCATTATTAATTGGTAAAATCATAATTTGAATGGGCGCAATTTGCGGTGGTAACACTAGGCCATTATCATCACTATGTGTCATAATAATCCCCCCTATCAAACGTGTTGAAACCCCTCACGATGTTGAATAAGCATATTCTAAAGTATTTTTTTGATTTGCAAATTTAATGTCAAATGCTTTAGAAAAATTTTGGCCAAAATAATGACTAGTACCACATTGTAAAGCTTGACCATCATACATTAATGATTCAATCGTATACGTTTCCTCTGCACCAGCAAATTTTTCACGTTCTGTTTTTTGCCCTTTAATAACTGGCAATAATAAAGTTTTTTCTGCAAAAGTAGCATAAATATCTAAAATTTTTAAAGTAAATTGCTGTGCTTCTTGTTTTGAACTATGAATTGTATGTCCTTCTTGTCATAAAAATTCACTTGTTCGTAAAAAAGGACGAGTTGTTTTTTCTCAACGTAAAACATTAACTCATTGATTATATAACAATGGTAAATCACGATAACCCTGGATTTCTTTACTAAAAAAGGTTCCAAAAAGAACTTCTGATGTTGGTCGAATGTATAATTCTTCATCTAAAACTTTATCTCCAACCTTTGTTACCGTTGCAATTTCTGGTGAAAATCCTTCAATATGTTCTTTTTCTTTATTAAAAAGAGTTTTTGGAATTAATAAAGGAAAATAAACATTTTTGACACCATTTTTTTTAAATTCAGCATCTAAAATTTTTTGAATGTTTTCTCAAATTGCATATCCATAAGGTTTAAAAATAGTTGTTCCCTTGATCGGCCCATAGGCAATTAAATCAGCATTTAAAACAATATCAGTATATCATTGCGCAAAATCAACTTCACGCAGAGTAATTTTCTCTAACTTTCTTTTCATTATTTACTTCTTTCTACCTTCTGTTAAAACATTAGAAATATTTCCTTTTTCACCTTGAAAAATTTTAAGTTTTAAATTATTACTTTTAACATACATTTGAATTCGATTTAAATACTGATTATTTTTCATTAATACTCATCGAATTGCACCTGGTTTCACATCTTCAAAAACTTTTACGCGTCGGGTTACATCATCATATTCTCAATCTTTTTTTGTTAAATGAAATAAATTTTGAATATCAATTGCAATCACAGCAATTTGACTTGGATCAACTTTTTGCTCTGCAATTCAACTCCAAAAATAATGTCGCGTTGAATTATCTAACTCAAACTCTAAATGATCAGGTTTTTCTAAATATGTTCAAACAATATATTCACTTTCTTTTGCTAGATGAATATTTTTAACTGGTTGTAGTCCAAATTCCAATTGTCGCAAAACATTACTAATATCAGTGTAAAATAATAATGATTTAATTCGTTGGCGATTTAATTCTTTAATAATTTTGTGTGTTTTACGCCGTTTAAAACTAAAACCAGTTTTAATTTTATTATTATCATCGTCGTCTTCAAACAAACTACTTTCTAAATTTTCTGATGATGACGATGATTTTTCTTGTAATAAGTTATGCTTTTTTTCCTTCTGATGGTCCTTTTTTTTGTCATCTTTATTTTTTAATTTATTAAATAGCATGATGCCCCCTCCTTCACATATTAATTATACAAAAAATTATTCTTGATATTAGCATTAACTTATAAAATTGGTGCTACTAATTTTAAACATGTTAACAACAACCGATAACTTAACGGTTTATATTTAATTGGTCATTCATGTCATAAAATTGAATGTTCATAATCTCATTCCCAACGTGGAATAAAGCTTGCCACTACTTCTGGATCATAAATAACTGCTGTTGTTTGATGATCAGAAAAGAAACTACGATAATCCAAATTGCAAGTCCCAATCACAGCAATATCATCATCAAAAATAGCAATTTTATTATGACTAAAAGTATTATTCATTTCATAAATTTTAACACCACTGGCAAGTAAAGGTTTACAATAACTTTTTGTTATATCTAAAACAAAAATTTTATCCGTCAAACCTGGAATTGTTAAACGAACATCAACTCCAGCGCGTGCTGCAAGAACCAAAGCTTGAATAAGATCATCTGGTGGAATAAAATAAGGCGTTGATAATCAAACTCGTTTTCGAGCTTTGTTAATTAATGAAATATATAAATCTTTCGTAATTGAATGATCAATACTAGGACTATGATTAACAATTTGTAAATGTGACTTACCCTTAACATTATATTGTTTTGGTGCTAAAATAGCTGGCTCTAAATCTGTGATTATTTCATGTCGTTTAGTTGCAAAAAATCAGTCATCAGCAAAAATCACTTCTAAACCTCGAACCGCTTCACCTTCAATTCGCACTTGTGTATCATGAAAAATTCCAAATTTTCATGATTTATCAGCATATAAATCGGCTAGATTAATTCCACCAGTATAACCAATCAAACCATCAATAATAACATCTTTACGATGATTACGATAATTAGCATTCCCACTAATAAAAGGTGTAATAATTGGCAAATATTTATGAACCCGAACACCAGCTTTAACTAATTTTTTAATACTCTTTTTACTAATTTTAAAATAACTACCAACATGGTCATAAATCATATAAACTCGGACACCAGCAGCAATTCGCTCTTTTAAAACTGCTAAAAAAGATTCAAATAGTTCACCATCAGCAATAATAAAATAAGTTAATAAAATATATTCTTGTGCTTGTTGTAAATCTGTTAATAATGATTTAAAAACACGTGTCCCATTTGTGATTATTTTAATTTTATTATTTTGATATAATGGTTTATTTGCATGCCGCATTAATAATTCAACAACATTCCCAAATTTTTGATTAGGAGCAGTATATTTTATTAAACATGTTTTATTTTTTTTATAATAAGTATCATATTCTAACTTATTTAAATGATTGTACAATAATGATTTTTTATTTGAATAGTGATATTTTCGTCCAAAAAAAACATATGAACATAAACCAATAAATGGCACAAAATTAATAAAAATAATTCAAGAAAATTTAACTTCATAACGTCGTTTGGAAAAAAAGAAAAAGAATGAGAAAATTAAATCAATAATAACAATTCCTAAAAAAATATATAAGAATTTAACATTGAAAATAACAACGACAACAAGTAATCCCATAATCGCCATACCAAATAAAAAAATCATTGATAAAATAATTTTTAATCAATTTTTCATTATGTTTCCCCTTTATTGCACAATAGTAATACTTTTATTATACCAATAATTTAAAAAGAGTTATAAAAATTATTATAACTCTTTGTTACTTTTTCTCGTTAAATGTAATTTAATGGCGGAACAGGAGAGACTCGAACTCTCGCGCCGGTTACCCGACCTAACACCTTAGCAGGGTGCCCTCTTCACCAACTTGAGTACTGTTCCGTAGTGATACCTTATATATTATACAAAAGATATCATTTTAAACAAGAGAAAAAGATTATTTTTTTCAACCTATCCAATTAAAATATTTTCTTCAACATAGCTATACTCTTTTTCACCACTTCCACGAATTGAAACTAATAATGTTGAAGAAACTCCCAATTGCCCAATAAACATTAATAAAATCAATATTAAAGTACTTAAAATACCAATGTTATATAGTTCGGTAAAATTTAAAGTACTTAATCCTGTTGTCCCAAATGCACTACAAATTGTAAAGAAAGTATTTAAAACATCAAGATGAGGATTTTCAGCACTAATACAAATAATAGCAATTGCAATTAAAGCTCCTGAAATAACAGTAACTCCCAAAGCCCGCTTTACTGTTTCATTTGGAATTTTCCGTTTAAAAGCATTAACACTATTATTATTTCGAATAATAGACCAAATTGTAATGATAATAACAGCTAAGGTTGTTGTCCGAATCCCCCCCGCGGTAGAAGATGGTGCTGATCCAATAAACATCATAATTGACATTACAATTCGTGAGCCTGGTAAAAAGTTACTCATTTCAACTGTTGAATAACCTGCATTTCTGGTTGACATTGTATTAAAGAAAATATTCATAAATCCATTTCAATTTGATTTTGAATTTCGTAAAATACTTTCCACATACTGTCCAGTTTCAGGCATAATTGTATTAATATTAGTAAATTCAATTAATCAAACACTAAAAACACCAACAATTGATAAACCAATATAAGTAATTAAATTAATTTTGGTAAATAAGGTAAATTTAACATGTTCTTTTCGTCGTCATGCCACAAATTTTCGTTTTAAATCGTAAAAAGTTGGAAAACCTAAACCACCAATAATAAATTGAAATAAAAACACAAATTGAATAAAATAATTAGTATTATAAGGCATTAATGATGAATTACCAATAATATCAAAACCAGCATTATTGATTGATGAAATTGAGTGGAAAACACCGCTTCATAAACTTCGTCAAAAATTATGATAAGTAACATTATCAATCATGAATTTTCCTTCTACTGATAATTCCGAAAAATAAAAATTACAAAATAATAAAATTGCCCCAAAACATTCCAAAATAATTAAAAAAATAAAACTATTTTTAATTAAATCCATTGTATGCCCAAAGTTACTACTTCCTCGTTCACCTTGAACTAGCATTTTATCTTTAATTGAAATTCGGCGCCCTAATCATACAAAAATCATAATTTTAAAAGTAACAATTCCAAAACCACCTGTTTGGATTAAAATTAAAATTACTAATTGACCCCAAAAAGTATAATCCGCTGCTGGATTACTAATGGTAATCCCAGTATCAGAAAAAGCACTAGAAGCAGTAAATAAACCAATTAAATAATTTCATGCAAAAGTAACTGAATGGTCTAAAATTTTACCTTTTCCATCAAGAACCATTCGTTCTCCACTATGAACAAAACCGGGAATTGATAATAATAGTCCTCCTAAAAGAACAATTAAAATATAAACTAAAAATAATCTTCCCGATATTTTTGAGAAGGGTAACCAATGACGACGACGTGTTAATGGTGCAGTTGGATCATTATTACGTTGTCGTTTATTATCATTTTTTCTTTTAAAAATATTTTTGAAATATAATTGAAAAAAAACCATTTGTGTCCCTCTTTCATTAATATTATTATATACTACAAGTTAGGAATTATTGCTAATAATAAAAAAAATAGTATAATTAAAGATGCAATAAGGGGGAAACGGAATGGCACGAAGAAAAAGTTTTGCAATTATTGGACTAAATAATTTTGGACGTTCAATAATTGAAACACTAATTGCGCGAAAACAACATATTATGGTCTTTGATATTGACCAAACTAAGGTTAATAATATGATTGCTAGTTATGATCAAGTTGATGGAGTAGCATTAGATGCAACAGTTAAAACAAATCTAATTGAACAAGGACTAGACGAATATGATACTGTCATTATCACAATCGCAAGTAATATTGAAGCTAGTATTTTAACAATTATTGGGTTGCAAGACCTTGGAATTACTAATATTATTGCGAAAGTAAAAGATATTCGTCATGCGCGAATTCTAAAAGCATTAGGAATTAATAATATTATCCAACCCGATACAATGGCCGGAAGCATTACTGCAACTAAAGCAATGTTTGATATTGACATTGAAATGCAAACTGTTGATGAAAATTATGCATCATTAATTATTCAAGTGACTGATCCAAATATTGAAGGACAAACATTATCAGAATTACGTTTTATTAATAATAAAGATTATAATATTGTTTATGTTAAACGTAAAGGCCGCGTTATTTTACCCGGAGATGTTGAAACAATTAAATTAGATGATGAATTATTATTTATTGCTAAAATTAGTGCAATTAATGATTTAACAATTAAATTACAAAAAATTGACCAAGAATATGAAAAAGATGGTAAATAACCATCTTTTTTTATTTTCCTTCTTTTGCCATAATTAATTCAATAACTACTTGTTGACCAATTTCTGGTGCAACCTGTCCTTTTGTTAATTTCATTAATTCACCCATAAAAAACTTAATTACTCGTTCTGGTCGTTGTTCATATTGTTCTAACATTGCTATATTAGCATTAAAAACTGGCTCAATAATTGCTTTAATCTCAACTGGATCACTAATTTGTTTTAATCCTAATTCAGTAACAATTTTAGTTGGAGGACAATCTTCATTTAAAATTCGTTGGAGCACTGTTTTAGCCTGCTTATTTGAAATTACATTTTGATTAATTAACATAATCATTTCAACTAAATTTTGTGGTGTTAATGCTGTTTCAGTTATTGTTAATCCCTTTTGGTTTAAATAAGCACTAATATCACCAATTAAATAATGCGCAATCATTTCATAATGTGGTGATAACTTAATTGCTGCTTCAAAAAAATTCATTAAAGTATAATCTTGTAAAATAATTTCAATATCGTCTGGCTTTAACTTTAATTTTGATAAATAACGTTCCCGCTTGACAGCTGGTAATTCTGGCATATTTTTAAGAACTTTTGCCATTCAATTTGGATCTAATTTAATTGGAAAAATATTTGGCTCAGAAAAATACTTATAATCAATTGCATCAGTTTTATGACGCATTAAAACTGTTGTTTTTGTTTTTTCATCAAATCGTCGTGTTTCTTGTTCAATTCTTTTTCCTATTAAAAAAAGTTCACTTTGTCTTTTAATTTCATATTCAATTGCCTTTTCAACATTTGCAATTGAATTAAGGTTTTTTAATTCAACCTTATCACCAAATGTTTTCGCACCAACTGGCCGTAACGAAATATTAACATCACATCGTAATGAACCCTCATTCATTTTAGCATCACTAACTTTGGTATAAACTAAAATCTCACGTAAAGTTTCTAAATATTGACGAACTTGAAATGCTGACCGTAACACGGGACGGGTTACGATTTCAATTAAACCAATTCCAGCGCGATTATAATCTAATAATGTTCAATCTTCCTCATGTAACTGTTTGGCAGTATCTTCTTCGATATGTAATCGTTCAATTTCTACTTTAAAAGGTTTACCATTTTCATCAATAATGGTTAAATAGCCATTTTTACCAATTGGATAATATTGCTGCGTAATTTGAAAACCCTTGGCTAAATCAGGATAATAATAATTTTTACGATCAAATTGAACAATTGGATCAATTGTTAAATTAAGTGCTTGGCAAGCAATTAATGCTAACTCAACCCCTTTTTTATTAACTGTTGGCATTACTCCCGGATATCCAGCATCCATCGGATTAACCATACTATTGGGCTGAGCTCCATAACTAACTGCTCCAGAAGAAAACATTTTTGTCTTTGTTTTTAATTCAACATGATTTTCAATCCCAATTACTACTTCAAAATTAACCATGATTGTTTCCTCCTTCTGGTGCCACTTTATTTTTAATTCCAGCAATCTCCTCAATTAATAAACTAGCATTAAAGACTTTCTGATCAGCAAAAGGCGCAGCATTAACATTTATTCCAATTGGCATTTTATCAACAAAAGCAAGTGGAACAGTTAATGATGGATTACCCATTAAATTACCCAATACTAATAAATCATCAACATAATTTTCTAATTCTGCCTCTGTTAAAATTTGACCCTTAATAGTGGTAATTTTTGGAGCAACTGTTGATGCAGCTGGTAATAATAAAATGTCATATTTTGTAAAAACATTATTTAAAGCATTGACAATTAAACGTCTTACTCTTTTTGCTTTTAAAAATAATAATGTTTGGTTATTTTTTGTTAAAGTATAAGAACCAATAACATAACGACGTTTAACAACATGGCCAAAACCATTAGTTCGTGAGTTCATCATTACTTCTTGATAAGTATCCCCATTAACTCTTGTCCCATAATTAATTCCATCCAACATTGAATGACTACTTACTGCTTCAGCAAAAGAAATCACCATATAAACTGGCATTAATGCTTTTAATAAATCTTCTGGAAAATCAATTGCTGTAACACTAATGCCGCGTGCTGTTAATTGTTCATATAAATGATCAAAATGAGTTCTAATCTCTTCTGGAAGAATTGAATGCGCATTTTTTAAATAAGCAAATTTTTGTTTTTTGACTTTTTCTAATGATAAATTTTTAAAATAATCTTGATCTTTGCTTTTTAATGAGGTTGCATCCTTACGATCTTCTTGTGCTAAATAATCAAAAACAATTGCACTGTCTTCAACAGTTCGGGTAAAATATCCAACAGTATCTAATGATGGTGCATAAGGGAAAACACCATATCGTGAAATTAAACCATAAGTTGGTTTAAAACCAACAACACCACAGTAACCAGCTGGTTTTCGGACTGAATCACCTGTATCTGTTCCTAACGCAAATGGAACAACTCCCGCTGCAACCAAAGCTACTGAACCAGATGATGAACCACCAGTAATCCGGGTTAAATCCCAAGGATTTAAAACATCTCCTGTTAAGGCATATAAACCATGCCCTCCCATTCCTAATTCATCTAAAGCTGTTTTTCCTAATAAAATACTATTGTTTTCTTTTAAAATATTAGTTACCGTTGATTCATAATTTGGAATAAAGTTTTCTAAAATTTTTGAACTCGCCGTTGTTTTAATTCCCTTTGTTGCAAAATTATCTTTTGCAAAATATGGTAATGCAAATAAATAATTATTTTTAGGAACAACAAGGTGGTCTAACTTTGCTGCCAAAGCTGTGGCTTCTGCTTCTAATTCTGTTACAGTTGCATTTAAAACCTGATATTTAGCTAAATTAGTAAAAGCATCTTTGACTATTTGCGATGGAGTAATTTTTTTACTAACTAAAAGATGATGCAATTCTTTGATTGAATAATATGTCATTTTATTTAACCACCTTATTAATTACAATATAATCATCTATTTTTTTTGGTGCTGCCGCTAAAATTTCAGCTTGTGGAGCAACATCAATTTCATCATCCTCACGCAAATAGTCAACTGTTAAGTCAAATGGAAAATGCATTGAATGAACATTAGTTGTATTAATTTTTTGTACTAAATCCATTTGCTTTAAAATAACATCAAATTCTTGACTTAAATTAGTTAGTTCCTCATCTTGTAAATCTAGCATAATATCATGTGCTAACATCTGTAGCACTTCTTTTGTAATTCGTGCCATCTTAGTCCTCCTTATTTAATAATTGTTGAAATTCTTCTTCATTAATAATTTTAACATTTAATTTTTGTGCTTTTACTAATTTATTACCAGCATCAGTTCCCGCCAGTAAATAAGTGGTTTTTGCACTAACACTTTCAGAAACTTGTCCACCATAACTTTCAATTAATTCTTTAAAGTATTCTCGTGATTTTGATAAGACTCCAGTAATCACAAACCGATAATTTTCAAACTTCTGTGCTAAATGCTGATTAGTAGCAAAATACTCCATTTTAACCCCATTTTGGCGTAATAAAGCCAGTTCTTGTTGGTTAGCTGGAATTGCAAAATAATCCACAACACTAGCTGCTACAATTGGACCAATATCATTAATAATTGATAATTGTTCAATATTCATAGCAGCTAAATTATCAATTGTTTTAAATTGTCGTGCTAATAATTTTGCTGTTTTTTGACCAACATGACGAATTCCTAACGCAAATAATAGTCGTTCTAAGGAATTATTTTTTGAATTATTAATTGAAGTAATCATATTTTCAAACGATTTTTCACCAAAATTTTCTAATTCAATAATTTCAGCGCGGTATTGTTCTAATTGATATAAATCACTAAAACTTTTTAAATATTCTAATTTAAATAATCGTTCAATAATTTTTTCACTAATTCCTTCAATATTCATCGCATTTCGTGAACAATAATGTTCTAATCCACGTGTAATTTTTTTGGGACAAACAGAATTAATGCAATACTGGTCAACCTCCCCTTCAACACGTTCTAATAAAGAATTACATTCTGGGCAATGCGTTGCTTCTTGTCACTTCTGAGCATTTTTTTGGCGACGAGCTGCAACATAATTAATTACTTCTGGAATAATATCTCCCGCTTTTTTAACTTGGACATTATCACCAATCCGAATATCACGTTCAGTAATAAAATCAGCATTATGTAATGTTGCAGCTCGTACGATTGTTCCTGCAATACGAATTGGTTCAAGAACAGCATTATAAGTAATGCGCCCCGTTCTCCCAACGGAAGGAAAAATATTAAGCAATTTAGTAACCACAACTTCCGCTGGAAATTTATAAGCGATTGCTCATTTTGGATTTTTAGCAGTATAACCAATACGATTATATAAATTTAAGTTATTAACTTTAATCACAATTCCATCAATTTCATAACCTAACTGATGACGTTTTGGCTCATATTCTTGAATATATGCTCACACTGCCGCAATATTTGAGCAATAACGATATTCAGGATTTGTTTTAAATTTCAATTGTTCTAATCTTTGTAATGCTTCGTATTGTGATTGAATCCCATCCTGTAAAGCATTAACATAATAATATAAAAATGCATTTAACTTTCGTTTTGCAACAATTGTTGAATCTAATTGACGTAAAGTGCCTGCTGCTGCATTTCGAGGATTAGCAAATTCAGATTCACCATTTTTAACACGTTCTTCATTAATCTTATTAAACTCTTCAACTGATAAATAAACTTCTCCCCGAACAATTAAAGTTGGTTGGTCAATTCGAAGGGGAATTGATTTAATTTGTTTAATATTAATAGTAACATCTTCACCGGTAAGACCATCGCCCCGAGTTGCCCCCATCACTAAAAGATGATTATCATAAACTAATGAAATTGATAATCCATCAATTTTTAATTCACAAGTATATTCAATTTCTGGCAAACCAGTTAATTCTTTAATTTGCTCATCAAAATGAATTAAATCATCATAATTAAACGCGTTTCCTAAACTTAGCATTGGACTTGTATGAACATATTTATTAAACTTTTCACTAATTTGGCCAGAAACACGTTGCGTTGGTGAATCAATTGTAATTAATTCACTATATTGCTGTTCAATTGCAATTAATTCTTGCATTGCTCGATCATATTCTTGGTCACTAACACTAGGGTTATCATTAACATAATATTCATAATTTCATTTTTCTAATTGTTCTTTTAACACTAAACTACGTTTTTTTGCTTGCTCAAAAGTCATAATATCCTCCTTTATTTTATTATTTTTAGATTCTTGTTGTAATGTGGGGGGATTGTTGGTTTTTTGAAATGCCATTTTTTAAATGGCTTAATTTTCAATGCATAAACACTAATATTTAAGGCAACTAATAAAGCAACAATAAAAACCGTAGCATTGTTTAATAAAGCCTGTTCATTAAAAATTAAAATTAAAAAACGCCCAACTAACGGATTAAAGAAAGTCACTGTTAAAATTGATAGCATATTAATTGGGGTTTTTGCAACAAAATTAGGAATTCGTTCAAAAAACAATAATCAAATTAAAGCTAACCCTAAAAAGACAAAGGAAATAATTAAAAAGACAATATTTATTCATGGTTCTCAACGTCCCAATTCTAACTGTACATATAAGGCTGATGCAATTGTTTCTAATGTTCAGAAATTTAAATTATTTTCCCCCGTTGCTAAAACAATGACCAATGAAATTAGGGTAAAAATAATTGGTACAACAAATAATAATTTTTTTTGCCCAAGATACATCATTATTTCAATATCATGTACTCGTGAATAATTACGATATAACAAAAATGATAAAATTATCATTAACAAAAATAATCCTAAAAAAATAAAAATTAATAAAATATTTTTTATTTGCGCATTGTAGAAAATAAAACATAACGTTGAAAATAAGGTAAACTTCACCATATCTTTTAAGAAATTAGTTTTATATTTTAACATACTAATTCATGTTGAAACATAAATAATAAATAACATAATATATGATGCATCTCATTCAAAGGTAATATAACTTGCAAAAATAATACCAATAATTCATGGCATATTACGGCTACGATATTCTTCATTTGTGTAAATTGTCATTAAAATAAAAGTGACAAAAAATAGACCAGTTAACATATTTTGCTGATGCCATGAATCATATCCAAAATAGTAAATTAACAATTTTGAAGCAGATAAAACAAGGAGCGATAAAGAACCAATTAAAAAACGATTACTTTTTTTATTAGCAAAATTACTCAATAATGTTACAAAAATTGAAGCAAATAACATTGCATCTAAAATATTTAGTAAATTTCAAATAATATCATTTGGATCAATCCCAGTCATCACAAACCAAACTGAAACATTCGTAAATCAAGATAATGTTGCTAAAGCTTGAGCTTTAGCAACCGTAACATTTGGATTTAATTTAAAAATAATATTATTATCAACTGAATCAAAAAAGTAAAAACTTAAAATATAACTATTAGTAATGTTTGAACCTGAAGGAGCAATAAAATAATTTTTAGCATAGTATAATGCCATAAAAACACCAAACGCAACAAAAAAAATGGCGTGATTTCAATCCCATAAATTAATATTAAATCAATAACGAATAAATAATAACAAAAATAATGAATATAAAATATTAATTGACAATAATGAATAAACTAAAATAATATAACGTAAATTAGGAATAAATTCTAATGGAATTAGCAAAAAGGAAATAACAGCAAAATAAAAGAAAAAACCCATAATCATTCCAAAATAAATATTTTTAGTTCGAATTTTTAAAAATTCGGCTAAAATTGCTCCTGTTGAAGAAAAGACTCAGTAATAATATAAGAAAAAAACAATCGCAATTAAAACTATTTTTACCATTTGACCTTCTTCCTTTCTTAACAATTATAGCAAAAACACTCCAGAATATGCCTTATAAAGCAAAAATAAAAGTGATTTCTACTTTATAAATCACTTATTAGTTTAAAATTATTTCCTATTTAATAACAGCAATAATTTCTCCTTGTTTAACATTTCCTGTTTTAACAATATTAATTGTTTTACCGCTCATTGTTTCTGGTGTAAAAACAATTGGCGTATCTAAACTTGGTACATTTTCAGCTTTTAAAACAGTTAAATCAACATTACATAATAAATCCCCTTGTTTAATATTATCATCTTGTTTTACTTGAATATCAAATCCTTTTCCATTTAATGAAACTGTATCCATTCCAATATGTAATAACATTTCAACACCATTATTACTTTTAATTCCATAAGCATGACCTGTCGGAAAAACGGTAATTAATTTTCCAGCAATTGGAGCAATAAAATTACCAGCACTTGGTTTAATTGCTAAACCCTCACCTAACATTTTTTGTGAAAATACTTCATCTTCAACTTTATCTAAAGCAATAACTTCACCATCTACAGGGGCAATTATTTCAAGTTCTTTTGGTTTTTTACTAAATAATCCCATCTTTTCTTCTCCTTTTTTTATTAAGCAGATAACTTTGTCATCTATATTTAGTATACTATAAAATTATTAAATTTATGTGCTATTTTTAAAACAACGGGAAACCAACTACTTGTTTAATTAAGACCAGAACAGAACCAATTAAGCAAAAGAAACATAATAAAAATAAAATTAAATACTTATTTTTTTGAAAAGCAGCTCGAATTGTTAACTTCTGTTTAACTGTAAAATTATCATTTTTAGAATTACGCCGTGTTTTACGCCATTGTCTTCAATATCAAACCCCACTAATAATTGATAATACCGCAAAAGCAACAACTAAAGTAATTAAAACTGGTAACGGAAGATCAATTATTGCATGAGTATTTAGATTTATCATTTAAACCACCTATTTTAATAAAAAATAACACTATATAGTGTTATTTTATCAAAAATTTAGGCCTTTAAAGCATTTTTTGTACTTTTTTCAACTAAAGCTAAAACTTCATCAGCTGTTTGGCATTCTAATGCTTCTGTCACTAATTGTTCCATTGCCGAAACTTCTAATTTGCTAATAATTCGACGAGCATTTAAAATACTTGTTGCAGACATTGAAAAGTAATCTAATTTCATTCCCATTAAAAGCGGAATTGCTTGCTCTTCTCCAGCCATTTCGCCACACATTCCAACCCATTTTCCTTCTTTATGGGCACCGTCAATAATTGTTTTAATTAAGCGTAAAACAGATGGATTATATGGTTGGTATAAATACGCCACAAATTGGCTCATTCGATCAGCTGCCATTGTATATTGAATTAAATCATTGGTTCCAATTGAAAAGAAATCAGCGTGTTTTGCAAACTGATCAACTAACATTGCTGCTGCTGGAATTTCCATCATCATTCCAATTTCAATATTATCTGCAACTTTATGTCCTTCTTTAATTAAAGTTGCTTTTTCTTCTAAGGTAATTTTTTTTGCAGCTTTAAATTCATCAATTGTTGCAATCATTGGAAACATAATTCCGATTTTGCCATGAACACTTGCACGTAATAAAGCACGTAATTGTGTTCGGAAAACATCTGTTTTATCTAAACAAAGACGAATTGCACGATATCCTAAAAATGGGTTCATTTCTTCTGGAAATTTAAAATACGATAATTTTTTATCGCCACCAATATCTAATGTTCGAATAATAACTGGGCGTCCTTGCATTCCTTCTAAGACACCTTTATAAGCTTCATATTGCTCATCTTCAGTTGGGAAATGGTCATTATCCATATATAAGAACTCGCTTCTAAATAAACCAATTCCTTGACCACCATTATCCAAAACACCTTGAACATCTTTTGGCGCTCCAATATTTCCTTCTAAAACAAATTTTTGATATCCATCTTTTGAAACCGTTGGCTTATTTTTAAATGCCAATAATTCTTGTTGTAATTGTAAAAATTTTTCTTTTTCTGCTGTCCAAGTTTTAACCTCTGTTGACATTGGATTTAAGATAACTTCTCCTGTTGTCCCATTAATCATAACTAATTCATGATGATTTGCTTGTTTCGTAATATCTTTTAATCCTAATACGGCTGGAATTTCTAAACTACGGGCCATAATTGCAGCATGGCTAGTACGCCCTCCCATATCACAACTAAATCCTTTAACAAATTTAGGATTTAACTGTGCTGTTTGTGAAGGTGTTAAATCTTCAGCAACAATAATAACTTCTTCATGAATAGTTGCTAAATCTAATACCGGAACATTTAAAATATACTTAATTAAACGATCAGTTACATCTTTAACATCTGCTGCACGTTCTTTAAAATATGGATCATCCATACTTGCAAACATTGTAATAAACTTTTGAGCAACAGTATGAATTGCATATGCTGCATTATTGTTATTACTCTTAACAATATTTTTTGCTTCATCAATCATTGCTGGGTCACGCAAAATTTCCTTATGTGCTTCAAAAATTGCTGCTTTTTCTGCCCCTAATTTTTCTAAGGCAATCTTTTGTAGTTTTTCAATATCTGTGTTTGCCTTTTGCATTGCTGCTTCTAGTATTTTAATTTCTTTTGCTGAATCAGAAACCGTATTATTCGAAATTTCATATTTTGGTTCTTCTAACTTAAAAACTTTGGCAATCGCAATTCCATTACTAGCACCTATCCCATGCAGTTTTTTTGACATAATAAAAAATCCTCACTTCTCTTTCTACTAAAACTATTTTTATTATATACCGAAAACTGAAAAATTGTTGCATTTTAACTAGACTTTTTGTTATAAAACATTATTTTCTATAAATAAGCAACAAACTTAAGTAATTATTTTATCTTTGTTCATTTTATAAAATTGTAAACTGTAAATGCAAGTGCAGCAAATCAATTCAGAAATGAACATCTAAAATAAAGTAGAGATAAAAAATTATGTTAAAATTCTATTAAGAAATTTTCTTTTTATTTTAGTTATTTCAAATTTCATAATTGTTTGCAGAACGAATATTATTTGAGCCATAATAAATTGAATTTGAACGGGGACTAATTTTTCATGATTGACTGCCATCTTGATTGTCACTAACAAAAGTGACTATGATTTCTTTTATATCTACATTCGGATTACGTTCCCTTAATCTAGCCAGAATTGTTTCGCGGTTATCATTAGGTAGTTCCCCCAAGTCAGGATTTGTAATTACAGTTTATATAGGTTTTTTTTGAAGAATAGAAAAATTAACAATTTCTCAGCCAAAGTATTGTGAATTTGGTTTTGCAGAAATATGAAAATAAAAATAAGTATTATCATAATGACCATACAATACTTTTATATCTTCTATGTTTACATTCGGATTACGTTCCCTTAATCTAGCCAGAATTGTTTTGGAATTATTATTGGGTAATTCTCCTAAGTCAGGGTTTGTAATTACAGTTGATAGCGAAATTCGCGATGGGCTAGGCTGTGGGTTTTCAGTTTGCCTTTTATTTCTAATATTTTGTGATTGATAGAAACTTTCAGCAATTACCAATGGCATGAACATTACACTAATTGTTATTGTACTTAACAAACTTAGTAATTTATTCATATCTATATTCATTCCTTTCATTTATGTTCATAGTTAACTCCCTAAAATGTTATATCATTTTTAAAGTATCTGTTATTACTAACTCAATAGATTTATTGCACTTGCATTTACAGTTTACAAATTAAAAAACATCTCATATTATACTCGTGGAAGATTATATCAACGAGTTTGCATAATTCCGTTAATAAAAATCCGATATCAATAAAATCCAATTAATAAAGTACCTTGTTTGAAATTTAAATTTCTTATTGTATTGGTTCTCATTCGTTGAATTTTTTTAATACTATAAAGAGCAAACCAAGTTGAATTACAAACAAAAGCATAGTCTGGAATTAATTCACTCAAATCAACATTTTTACTTAATGTTTGATACTTTTTTTGTACACGAAAAATAAATAACTTATTGTTATTATTATTTAATTTTCATTGTCTATAAAAAGATTTAAATTTAAACTGACATTCATCACAAATTATTTGCTGTCCATTTTCTTGCATGACAAAACATACCTCGCCTTTCTTTTTTTGTCACCCCACAAGTTTTATTAGTTAATATAAAATAAAAAAAAATAAATAGAAATCATAGTTTTTTACCAAGTAAAGGGGCTTCGCCCCTCGTAGTTCGCTACGCTCACTACTCACCCCAGCAAACAACACACGGGCAAAAATAAATTTTTTGCACCGTGGTGTTTGCTATCTGTTTTTCTTGGTCTATGTATGTATTTGTATCTTTTTGTTTTTATAAAAATCGCAAAATACCATTAAACATCGCAAGAGTAATAATTGCCCCAAGCAATAATTTAAAAGCAATATCAAAAGCAAAAAAATTACTAATATTATCTCAAAGCAAATTAACATTTTGCATTGTATTTACTAATGCATTAGCATACTTTCCAACCTCTTTAATACCCGGCAAAGTATTAAATGCTAAAATAAAACCATTTTTTATATGACAAAATACATTAAATCAAGCACAAGAACTATAAGGTAATTTCCATATATCACCAGCATTAATCTCATCATTTCAAGCATCAGAATTATAAATGCTAAAATTAAAACCAAAAATAGAAAATTGATTCTGTTTTATATCTAATGCACCAGAATAAAAAGTAAAAACATTAAAACCTTTATATTTACTAGTATCATCCATATCTAACATTTTTATACTTTTAGAAAAATTGTTATTTAAAGGCAAAATATCAGTTTTATATTCTCAATTTGAGTAAAATGAATAATAATCACTAGTACTATTAATTTTATAAGCATTATACATAATAACATAAGGGTTTGCTTTTTCAGAACTAACATCTCTTAAATTAAATAACATTGACTTAGGATATAATAAAAAACCATTTTTTACAAAAAAAGTAAAATTAGTAAAACCATTATTTGAATAATAAACAATTTTAGTTCCAATATTAGTAATATCAAAAATACTCATTAATGTTTGAGAAAAAAATTATCAAACATTTTATAAAAATCATTAATATTTATTTCTTCTTGTTTTATATTATTAATAAAAAAATCAACATTTAATTCATTTAAAATTTGTAAATTAATTAAACTTTTATAATTAAAATTAAACATTAAAAAATCTAAATCAAAATGTCGATAACTTTGATTAGAAAAATACGGAATAAAAAAATATTTTAATATTTTAATATTTTTTGCTAAAAATTTATAATTAATATCTCCATATCTAAAATTCAAATTAAAGTTAAAACCAGAATTATCATTTATAATTTTTAAAGAACTAATTTCATCTTTATTATATAAAGATAAGTTAAAATCAATATTTTTCACACTAACAACATTAAATCAATAATTACTATCATTTTTATCAGCACTAACAGAGGTCAAAGGACTAAAATATTGAAAACCAAAACTAAACGCATAATTACTAGGATCTAAACCTTGCATAAAATAGTCTTGTCGCAACATTAAAGTAGATTGAAAATCATATTTATTTGTTTCTTTATAACTTAAATCTTTAAAAATATCATTACTTTTTAAATTTTCTAAATATAAAAAATTGGAATTAATTTTATTAAAATTATCTAAATTAGATGTTATAAAAACAAAAGGAGATATTAAAGAAAATAATAGAAAAATAACATAAAAATAAATAATAAAAATCTTTTTCATTTTTTTTGTTTCCTTTCTATCTAACTGCAAATATAACTCTTATAATCATTAACATAATTCCAAAAGCAATAAATAATCTAAAAATAGGATGAGTTGCTATAATAAATAAATGAGCGATTAATTTATAAAAATCATTTGAACTATTAAATCACTGTTTAATTGTCGCCATTGCTGTCTCTGATGCTAAAAAAATATTTGCAACAAATGTTATACCAATAATACTTGCCACGAAAAAAAACCATAATAATTTAACCATTATTTTTCGCCTTTATTTGCTTTAGTATGTTGAATTTGTTTGCTTTCTTTTAAACGAATAGCACCTAAACCCGTAGACATGGCAGAAGCGGTATTTTGAGACATTGTACTTAATTGTGGTGCTGAACCAACCAAACGCATAGCAATTCCTAAAATACCCCCTATAATTCAAAGAACATATAAAGGTATATCTGTTGCTGGCAATTTTAAAGTTCACATTCAATCCATAATCTTCATAAATATATCAATAACAACATTAAAAGCATCATCCCAACTCGTTAATAAATTCATAATTATTTACCTCCTTTTTGTAAATTTTCAACTAATCTTGTTGCTCCCATTTTTTCTAAATCTTCTAAACTATCAAAATTAACATAATCTCAATAAGTCAATGACTTATCTTTAACAATATCATTTTTAACATCTCTAACAAATTGCAAATATTTAGTATCATATTTCATTGCATCTAACAAAGAAATAGAAATTTTAAAATTACGCATACCGATAGAACTAGCATTTTTTAATTTAACTTTTTTACCATTAGCAGAACGCTTAACACTTTCAGATTTTCAAATATCATAATTATCCTTATCATCAAAAATACCAATATGAAACTTAAACTTAGGAAAAAATCAAATAAAATATTTTAATATTCCTTTAAATTGAAAAGGTGGTTTTTTACAACTTAAAGGCAACATTAACCCTGTCGCTAATTCTCTATATTCTACTCAATGGTGTTTTTCTCGTTGCCCGATAAATACAACATTTATATTATATTGCCGCATAAGAACTAAACTAGGAATAACACCACTATATTTTTTCATTGCACCATCTTTAACCTCATTAGCAGGAACATATAACGCCATTTCATCTAAAACAACCAAATTACTTTCACTATAAGGTATTGGGTTTTTTAAATTATTATTATCAAACATATCAAAAGTTGCTAATGCTATATCTTCATTTTTAATAGGATAATTAGAATATTTAGTATCATATTTAGAATTAACTAATAAATGAGTTGCTAATAATGTTTTACCGCTTCCCAAACTACCAATTACCATTGTTATAGGACTTTGTTTAATAGTTTTAAAAAATGCAAGTTGATTTCGTAAATCTTTAAAAAATAAAAATAATACAAATATACTAAATAAATAAGTAAAAATTAAAAAAACAATATTTAATCAACCTTTAAACATATTAGGTTTAAATATAATTAAACAATTTAAAACAATCATAATTAAAGTAAAAAACCAATTCATTAAATATCAATTTATAATTCATTTTCTAATATTTAACATTTTAAAACACCACCTTACATATTTTAGAAACCATATAAATAACAAATCATATAGTAAAGAAAATAAATAATCATATAACTATCATACAAACATAATATTCAACCGTTTTATCAACCAAGCCTAATTTATTTGCTGGAATAAAAAAAGCAAACTGATATAAACCTTGATAAACTTTATCTAAAAACTGATTTCAAGTCATTAACTAAACCCCCTAAATATCAATCTAAATATTCAAAAAATAACAGCAATAATAAAAGTTAAAAATAAAACAAAACATATATACGCTAATGCTGGGGGCATATCTGCACCAAATATAATCTGCATAAATTCAATATAAATATCAAAAACACTTTTTTCTAACATTTTATTTATTCCTTTCCATTTAGTAATATAAATTTTACTTTTTAACTTTTTAGGGGTTTAAAATTATTAATATTAATATCCGTGAATTAATTTTCTTAATGTTTCAATTCCAAGCACTAAAAACATTAAAACAATAGGAATAATTAAAATTGCATTTGCACCTAAAAATGTTAAAAATCAAGTCGTAAATTCTTTCGCTCAATTTGCAATAACACCAACTCAGGCTTCAATCGCTTTAATAATTCCATCTGTTCCGCTATCCATTGTCATTAAATTCATATAGTAAATTCCTTTCTAATTAAAAATAATATTTTTTTAAACCCCTAAAAAGTTAAAAAGTAATATAAAAATATTACTAATAATTAACTTGTTAAATTTTATTAATAACTTGTTGCTGTTTAATTTGTTCTTTAAGAGACTTAATAATTGAACGATTATTTTGAATTTCTTTTCTATGTTTAAACGCTATAATGCTATCAGCAAGATAAAAACATAAAACAAAAAACATTGTAATAAATACCATTACATATAAAAATATAATCATATTATTTAACCTCCTTGTTTTTTCTTTTTTCCAGTTCAATTTGTAATTTTCTTATTTTCTTCTGTTGTCTTAAAATTATTGAACTTTCTTTTTTTCTAATAACATTTATTATTCCTGCAATAAAATAAGCAGTAATAGGCAACATAATAATTAATAAAATAATTTCAGATAAAATCGCCAAATTAATCACTCTCCTTATTTTTTAATTCTAAAATCTCTAACTTTAATTTCTCATTTTCAAGTTGTAATTTTTCAAGTTCTAATTTTGACTTTTTAATTTCTTTTTTATTAAAAACAGAAAAAATAACATAGGCATATAATAAAATAACTAACAAAAATACAATAATCATTGAAAATATTTCATTACTCAAATTAATCACACTCACTTTCTATTTTTAAAAATTTATCTTTTAATTTTTCATTTAAAATTAAAAAATCTTTTTCTGTCATAATTTGTAAATTAATATTTTCTTTTATTAATAATTGTTTTAATGCTTTTCTTAATATAAATAATGGTATTTTTATTGATAAACATTGATGTATAACATTAACCAAATATTCTAATCGTTGATTATATAATTTAGTTTGTTTTTTCATTAAAAAACTCCAACATAAACAAAAAACAATATAAATCAAATAATAAGTTGAAAACAAGAAATTATTAAAATAATTCAATCTCAATTAATTTTTAATTTATTTTTATTCTTTGTCATTATGTAACCTAGAATAATATTGATTAATTAAAATAACATTTTCATTAACACAATTCCAACAATAACGAGACCCATTTTCTCAAACAGTATCATTAACACAAACCATACATAACTGTTGTTTCATATTAATTATTGCTTTCTGTTATTACTGAATTATTAGAATATTTGTTAATAAATTCTTGCTCGTTATAATTTTCTATATATGGTTCAACAATATTAATTTTTCCATCCCATTTAAGCGAAACATAAAATAAATTACCATCAATTAAATAAGGTTTTAATTTTAAATAATTTTCATCAGTTATTTTAAATCATTTTGATTTTGACAAATCTTTTGTACCTTTAAAAGTACCATTTTCTAATTTAATAACTGGCGTAAATGTATAACTATCTCATTTACTTTCATTACCTTTATCATCTTTAATAATTTTACCCGTTGCAATATCTATCAACTGTACTAGAAATCTATTCATAAGATTTCTCCTTTCTTTTAAAAAACTATATAGTTTCTTAAAAGATTTCTTAAAAAATTGAAACTTAAAATAACTATTATAATTAAATCAAAAACAACCACGTTAATTTTTTAATTATTAAAAAGGAGTTTTATTATGCATAAAATTGCTATTTAAATACTAGAATTTTTATAGTGTTTTTTATTTGAATAAGTTTATAAATAAGCATAAAAAAACATTTAATTATATTTAAGTTTCGTGTGAGGAAACCTTTTAAGATTTGAAACTCAAACATAATAAAATGTTTAAGTTAAATTAATAATACAATAAAATATTAAAAAGTCAAATTTTCAACATAAAAAATAAAGATATTGTAAAATATACATCCTCATCTTGTTTTTTTTTTTTTTTTTGTTTTAATTAATTTGTGGTAATTGTTGTGTGAGGCGATTACCACATTTTTTAATGAGTTTTTAACTCATTTTTTATTTTTTATGAATACAACAATTATCTTGCATTCGATGTTTTCATAAAACCAAACAGTTAGTATCAGGACAAAAATAATAACGTGCATAAGATAACATAGTATCTTTTGCTAAACCCCTAAAACTATTATAAGTTGTATTTTTAGTAGTAAAATTTCAAATTTTACCACATTCTTTACATTTAACATCTCTATCTGCCATAAAATTAATCTCCCTTCAAATACGTATTTGAATTAACAAGCCTGTACATTCAATTTCGAAATTAAACGAATAAACTATTTTTAACACCTTAAATTAGTATTTTTATTAACAGTAAAATTATTATTTTTAACTAAATTTCTAAATATTTTTCTATCAGCAGAAACATATTTTTTATATTCTTTGAACTTATCTAAACCATAATAACTATCACAACTAAAACCGATTTTATAACCGTTTTCATCACCAAAAGCAAAATAATTTAAATTATCTTTAACTGAATAAATTAAATCTTGTTCAGATAATTCAACAACTCCAACTTTTACTTTTGGGTTTTTACAATTTTTACTAAATTGATATGCCTTGATATTTAAATCATAATGATTTTGACTTTTATTATCATTTGCAGTCTTAACAATATACTTTGCCAAATATTTTACTACATCTTCATTAGAACCAGCACGAACTTTAATATTTTTATTAATACCATATTTTCAATACTGTAAAACAATACTATTAGGTATTTTTTGATTTAATATGATGTGAAAATGGACTGCTCCGCGATTTTGATACTCATAAGTATACATATATTTTAAAATTCCTTTATGATGTTTAGAACGAATAGGATTATTTCATCAACGATTTATATTATTAAAAAATAACTTTAAATCATTTTTACATTTTTTAACATCTTTCTCATTAACGGCATAAGTTAAAGTTAGAAAACTTAAATTTTTACAATTTCAAAAATTTTCATACGCTTTTCGAATACAATTTCCTTGGGAACGAATACGACTATTCCACAATTTTTTATCATTTTTTCCAGTATTTTTAACTCCCGTTTTATTACGAGGATTATTATTAACTAATTCTAGTGGTAAAACAACATTTTTAACATAATTACCATAGAATACTTTTTTTAAATAATATTCTTTTTTAACATAATTTAAAGCATTCATAATTACATTATGACCTTTATTTGTTAAATTATCTTGAATAAAAACATTATTCATTTTTATAAACTCCTTTCAAATAAAAAAACACTAAATTACATTTAAAAGTTTCGTGTGAGGAAACTATAAATAGTTTGAAACTTTCAATATAATTAAGTGTTTATATTTGAAAGTTATTTTTATTGTAATATATTATTTTTAATTTTGCAATATTTATTTTAATTATGTGCAGTTGTGTTACTTAATACAATAATTTTATTTATTTTGTTATTTTTTTATTAAAAGTTATTTTAAATAATAAAAAGTAGAGTTTTCTCTACTTTTTAAAAATTTATTTTATATTTTATTTTTTGATTCACCATTTGCTAAAATTTCTTTTAAATTTTCATATGTTGTTTCAATCATATTTTTGACAGCTTCATCAGTATAAGATCCTATATGCGGTGTAATAATTACTCGTGGATATAAGGTAAGTAATTTATTTGTAATATTATCTGGTGTTATATTTTCATTAAAATCTTGAAAAAAAACATCACCTTCATTTTCTAATACATCTAACCCAACACCTTTTAAGTGATTTGACTTAATAGCTTCATAAACTGCCTCACTATCCATTAGTTGTCCACGCGCTGCATTAATTAACACTGACCCTGGTTTCATTTGTGCTAGAAATTCTTTATTAACAAAATGATGATTTTGTTCTTTAATATATGGACAATGTAATGAAACTAAGTCTGATTCTTTAAGCAAAGTATTTAAATCAGTATATGTTAAAACTGTTCGAACACTATCGTTTTCATAAATATCGTATCCTAATACTTTAGCTCCCATTCCGTGTCAAGCTTTTGCTGCTTCAAAACCAATTCGACCAGTTCCAATAATTCCAATTGTAGAATTACGAATTTCTTTTGCAAACATAAAATCATCAACTTTAAAATTTGTTTTACGTTCATTATTAGCCATATAAAATAAATTACGTAAAAAAGCATTTCCCATTGCTACCGCTAATTCGCTAACTGCATTAGGCGAATATCCTGGAACATAAGCCATTTTAAACCCTAATTCATGTGCTTTTGTTAAGTCAATATGATTATAACCAACTGTTCTTGTTAATAAATATTTAACGCCATATTCTTGCATTTTTAATAAGTTTTCTTCATAACAGTCACAATTTGCACGAACCATTACTGCTTGATGTCCTTTAACTGTTTCAATATTATCTTTTGTTAAATATTCTTCAATTAAAGTTAAATCATAACCATATTTTTCATTTAGTTTTTCAAAAAATGGTCGTTCGGTTTTCCGAACGCCATAACAAACCATTTTAATTTTTATATTCATTCTTATTTTCTCCTAATATGTAATAATAAAGTTTATGTAAATAATGAAGTTGCTCCAATTGCTGTAGTAATAATTACTCAGAATGGTAACGAAATAATTGAAAATAAAGTTGAAACTAATGTTAAATTACTTGCTAACATTGGTTGTTTTTTATATCCTATTGAATATGCCACAATAACAGATGCTGGCGGTGCTGCTAACATAATGACAATAACAGTTAAGCCAACTGAATTTAATTTTCATACTCCTGTTTCTTTTCCAATTACAGCAAAAATAATTGCTAAAACTAATCCAATAATTGGTGCTAGAATAACTTTCATAATCATTCCATATCAGACTTTTTTATCTTGCATTGCTTCACGCAATTTTCCTTTTGCTAAAGTCATCCCAATTGCTAATCATGCTAATGGGGTACATAATCCTTCTAATGTTTTTGTTATTTTAAATAATGGTGGAAAAGTATTATCTAATCGTAATGGTGAGAATAACCGACCACTACCAATTTTATTTTGATCAGGAACAATTTCAATTCCTGGAATTAATTGTGTTACTCAAAAGATAAATCCAATAATTGTTGCAATTAAGATTGGATTAACAAAAATTTGTTTTAAATTTGCCTTAACGGTTGCCATTTTTTTAGCTCGTATTTCAGTTTTTACTTGAGCATATCCAGTTGGATCTATTTTTGCATCAACAATTGTTTCTGTTTTTGTTTCGGCTATAGTTGCTAATTGTCCTTGCGTTGGTTTGCTCATAACAATAAATCCTAGTAAATATAAAAATACTCGATAAGGAATATTAAAGATATTAGCTGGTAATGTTGCTTGTCCGGCTTCAAATAAAGCAGTAACAACTGGAATTCCAAAGAAAGTAGTTGATGCAAAAACCGTACACATTGCTAACGTATCACGAACATCTTGCTCATATTTAATATAAAAATATTTTGCTACAATTCCTAAAATAATATAGAATAAAAATCCGACTAATAAAATCGCTGCTTGTGTTTTAACTTGTTCAACTGTTGTATCAGCCATAAAACCATCAAATGCTAAACATGGTAATCCAACAACCATTACAATTTTAATTAGAACAGTTTCTCAATCTTTTTTAAAGGTTCCACGTTTTGTTAAAAACCAACCTAAAAAAATTACAAACATTGTTGCAATAATTGCACTTCAAAAACCCCACGCTTTTAAAGTATCAACGACTGCTGTACCAACATTGGCTTGTAAATATAAATGCATTGTATTTTTTCCTTTCATAGTTTTTTAAATAATGCCTAGTGTACTTTTTGTACTATTAATATTATAATCAATTACTAAAAATAATAACATAAAAAATGAAAAATTTTGGTAAATTCAAGAATTAAACTTTTAAGAAGAAACTATTTTAAAATTAGAAATATAAAATATTTAATTTTTGTTTTACATAGTAGTTTAATCTGTAATTATGATATAATGCTAGAATAAGTTATATAAAATCTAATATATAAAGAGGCGCAAATGTATAAATTATCAAAGTATAGTAAAAATTTAAAAATAATAATTATAACTTTAATAGCTTTCTTAATTATTGTCCCTATCTCTGGTGTTATCATAGATTTATGTGATAGAATGCTTAATTATGATTATTTTAAACCAAATAAAAATGGACATAGTGAAAACACAATTGATCAATTAATTGCATGATTATTTGTTGCTTTTACAAATTGGTATGCCTTATATTGCGTAATTTATGCCATAGTTTTTCTTGCAAGGTTAGGATATAAAAATGAACCTTCAGAGTTTAAAAAATTTATTTTTAATTGTGTTTTTTTAGCAACATATTCAATTGTTATTGTTCTTGTCTTTTGACCAGATGTTATTAAACAATTATTTCTTGGAAAAGGATTTATTTTTACAAATTCACTTTTAAAAAACATTATTACAATTAACATTCACTTTATAACACCAATCATTGCATTTATTTTATTTGGTATTTTTTCATATTATGAGCAACAAGATTTTAAATATTTTATTAAAAGAATTAATTACTTTAGTTTAATATTACCAATTTTATATATTGTATTTTCATGAACTAGACTAGTGATATATGTTGAATACCATGGTTATGCTCCAACAGATGGAAGAATAATGTGATGAAATAGTTATAAAATTTTAAACCCCTATCTTCATCCAGTTTTAGCACCGTTATTAGTAATCTTTTCAGGCATTGGGATTTATGGTATTTCAACTTTAGTTAGTTATTTAGCATTATTTTCATTAAGAACTAAAAAGAAACAAAAAAAGGAAAAGATTAACAACTATTAATCTTTTCCTTTTTTATATTAATTATAATTCAATTAAAACTTTAATTCCTGGTCCCATTGTTGTTGTTATAGCAATATTTTTAATATATGATCCTTTAACAGCTGCTGGTTTTGCCTTACGAATTGTTTCATAAATTACATCATAATTAGCTTTTAAAGCTTCAACTTTGAATGATGCTTTACCGATAATTGAATGAATGTTTCCATTTTTATCAACACGGTATTCAATTTTTCCTTTTTTAACATCACCAATTGCTTTAGCAACATCTGGAGTAACTGTTCCTGTTTTAGGGTTTGGCATTAATCCTTTTGGCCCTAATAATTTCCCAATTTTTCCTAATTCTGCCATAATATCTGGTGTTGCGATAATAACATCATAATCAAATCAATTTTCTTTTTGAATTTTTTCAATTAAATCTTTACCACCAACAAAATCAGCACCCGCTGCTTTAGCATCAGCTTCCTTGCTATTTGTTAAAACTAAGATTCGTTGTGTTTTTCCTGTTCCTTTTGTTAACACAACAGCTCCACGAATTTGTTGGTCAGCATGACGTGGATCAACATTTAGATTAAAGGCAACTTCAACGGTTGAATCAAACTTTGTTGTTGCAGTTTGTTTTGCTAATTCAATTGCTTCTACAATTGGGTATACCTTATTTTTGTCAACTAATTCAGCAGCTTTGTTATATTTTTTACCAAATTTTGCCATCCTTAGTTTTTCTCCTTCTTACTTGGCATACCTTCAACAACTATCCCCATATTACGAGCAGTTCCCTCAATAATATTCATTGCTGCTTCAACATCATTTGCGTTTAAATCAATAAGTTTATATTCCGCAATTTTACGAACTTCATCAACTGAAATCGTTGCTACTTTCTCATCTTTTGCCTTTGCTGACCCCTTTTGGATTTTTGCTGCTTTTTTTAATAAAATTGCGGCTGGTGTTGTTTTTAATTCAAATTTAAATGTCTTATCATCAAAAGCAGTAATAACAACTGGAACGACATCACCCATTCGTTCTTTTGTTGCATCATTGAACTGTGTACAAAATTGAGGCATATTAATTCCTAATGAAGCTAATTCTGGCCCTGGTTTTGCTTGTCCTGCTTGAAATTCTAATTTTGCAATTCTTGTAATTCTTGCCACGAGCAATTTCCTCCTTTTAATTAAATTCTCGCTGTGGTCCAAACGTAATGTTAACATTACTACCACATTTAAGCATACTCTATATAATAGAATAAATGCCTAGTTAATTATAACAATAAAAAAATAAAAAACAACTTTATTTTAAAACAAAAAATAACAAATAAAAAATTAAATAAAAACAATTATTAATTAAAAAATATTGTTAATTTTAAATAAATATGATAAGGTAAATATTGTAAATGATTTTAAAAATATTATATTTTTAAAATAAATGGCTTAATTAATAATTAAAATAATAAGGAAATTTTAATATGGAATTTACATCAGAAATGAAAAATCAGCTGAAAAAAATATATAAATCATTTAAAAAAAGTCTTAATTCTTTTTTTACAACACTTGGTTTTAATAAAAAAGAATCTGAAAAAATAGCAGCTTCTACTTGTAAAAATGTAACAAAAAATTGAAAACAAATGGGAATTAATGAAAATGTAGTAAATGAGTGAAGTTCAATTGCTACAGACGCTTCAAGAGAAGGGAAAAAACACCAAATTTCTTCACCACAAACAGGACAAGCAGAATTACAAAAAATGATTGATAAAAATGGTAGACTTGTTCCAATCCAACCACGCATGTCAACAAACAGCATTAATAATCCTGCAGCAAAAATTAATCCAATTGCAAAACCACAAAGAATAAAAGATATTCAAAAAATTTATACAGAATTTAATCAAACAGAACAAAATCAAGAACTTGAACAAGAAAAATAAAAAGACGATTTTGTTCTTTTTAATTTATTACTACAAAATCCACTATTTAATAAATTAATTATTGAGACTAAAGTATTATTTGATTTGCTTCCACAATTTACATCTTAAATAAAAAATGATATTAAAATAATTTTAATATCATTTCTTAATAGCATTAAATTTTTACTCGTGAACAAAAATCCATCCTAATGCTCCAACTCCAATAAAAAGATTAGGAATGGCCCCTAAATAGGTTCAGGGTGATTGATAATCTGCTTTTACAAAAAATCCAACTAAGAAAATTACTGCTAAACTAGCAATGGCAAGTGCTCATAATAATGATCAAAAGCCTGGTTTAACTGATAGCGGAACCAAAATATACAAAATTCCTAAAATCAAAAGAACTGGTCAACTTGTGTCTCATCCGTAAATTGAAGTTTTTGTTGGAACGCCAGCAGCGAATAAAATGCCAATAATAATAATTCAAGCTGCGCCAATAAACATTAAAATTTTTGGTCATGTTAATGTCTTAATAATTTCATCTCCTTCCAAGATAATTACAACAATAATTATACAATAAAATTATGAAATTATTTTGGCATTTTTATAACCTTTATCATTAAAAGAATTTCAATTTCGCGATGTTAAATATGTCAAAACATCAGTCACACGAAAAGTATTATTAATTGCAGGAATTAGTTGTGGTGAAATATATTGGGCCTTATTTTCACCAATGATTTTAAAATAAAAACCTCAGTGGGGTAATCGGTATTTTATTTTATTAAAACTATTATTTATTCAATCTTCTTGATAATTTAGATCTATTCGAAATACATTTTGAGCCTTAGTTTTTGACACTCTAATTGAACCTTTACTAACAAGGCTTAATGGAATATTCATTCCCACTTGAATTTTATTTTCAGCGCTACTTCAAACTCCATATATTGCCTTTTGGATTTCCGTCTGCAATAAAACATCCCAACGGTTAGAATTTCATCAAACAAATTGTTTTCCATCCACTTCTTGAACTGGATGAGAATCACGAATTGTTCCTCATTGTTTAAATTCTTTTTGAAATCGGTCATTTAGTTGCTTCATATTCTTACTATTTTTAAGGTCTTCTCACTTATCTTGTGCCATTATTGTATAACCATTAACGGGGGTATTTTGCGTCAAAAAGGAATTAGAAATATAAACATTACCATCATCAGTTTTTGTAAATGTTATTGGCTCATACAGATGAGTTACATCTTGCATATGAGCAGTATCACCAAACTGTAATTTTTGTATTACTTCATCAAGACTTACAACATTTTTAAAATAAAGATAAATATGTGCTTCTTGATTAAGATCTAATCAATCTTTTTGTTGGAAGGTACTTGATGCAGTTGACAAATAATAATTATTATAGCCAACCACAAATTCTTCATTTTCCTCCGTTTTCATTTGATAGATTCAATCTGGATCACAATAGGAAAGCGATTCATCAACATTTTTACAAGAAATTGTTGTTAATGTTGGTGAAAAAATAAATGTAGAACTTAGGAATAGTAATAATATTTTTTTCATTTTCTTATTTTTTTCTAGCAAATTAACAATGGACAATTTAATTCTAGTTCCAGTAAATTAAAAAGCATTCCCCAACATGCTTTTTATATAACAATCACTAAATTATTTATTTACAAAATAATTACATGACTCACACCCAGGAGTTATATAATAAGACTAATTAAATTTAGAAAGGTCTACTGGCTTAATTTCATCCTACTAACCGCCTTCCCAAAAGTTTTCCTTTCAGTGGCTAATGTGGCTTTCGTCAATATCACAGTTGCTGGGACAGCTCAAGATTTACACTCAATTCCCTAACTCTAAATAACTATTTATTAAATTGTCTAAAATTATCATACCACATTTTTTAGTTATCTTTATAATAATTAATAACAAAAATTAAAATAAAAAAAACAAAACTTCAACTTAAACTAACTAGCGAAGGAACTCAAATATTATGTAAATCAGTAAAATATGTTAGATTAGGATATAAATTAGAGTCTAAAATTCATGCTGGAACATTTCAAAAACAAGCGCTTCCTATAATTGACGATGGATAACTTAGGGGTAACAAATAACTAATAATATTTAAAAATTTGTCACTACGAACAACACCAATTGGAAAAAATAATCCAGATAAAAAAGCAAATAGTAAAAAAAATAAAATTGCTATTACTAAAATAATCTTCAAGTCATTTGGACAAAGCACAATTAAAATACCAATTAAAGATGATAAAAATGAGGCTAATATAATTGCTCAAAATAAAGCAAGTCAATTAATTCATTCAATATGAATTCCTTCACCATAACTAAAAAAAGCAATTAAAAATAATCAAATTGAACCAATTAAATTAGTAATTAAACTAATTATAATTAAAACTAAAATTAATTGATAAATTGAAGCTTTTAACAAATGCAATTGCCGTGCAAAAGTAGTTTTTCGAAATTCATAAAAAGCAATTGCTAAGTCAAGAATACCGTTAAGAACCCCCACTAATAAAATTGACCCTGGCAATGATAAATAACTAGCATTACTATTAAACATATTAGTAACACGAATGCTAATAAAATATAAAATAATTGGTAAAAATAATGTTACTAAATAAGTATGTCATGATGTAAATCAATATTTGCTAACAACACGTAATAATGGTAAGTTCATCCTTGCTCCTTAATTTTTAAGCACTAATAATAATTTCTATTTTAACATCGTGTTCTTCAACCGGTAATGGGGTCGGCACTAATTGTTCAATAAATGCTAACCCAATAACAAGATGATGATAATTTTTTAAAAACCGATCATAATAACCTTTCCCATATCCTAACCGAAAATTATTTTGATCAAAAGCAACAATTGGAACAACAAGAACATCAATTTTTTCTGCATTAATTATTGGCAATGAATTTAATGGTTCATAAAGGTTAAAGCGTAAATTAAATTCTAAATCAGTTGTTAAATTGGTAATATGATAAAATTTTAAATTATTCCCATCCATTCGTGGCAATAAAACATTAACTTTTAAGGCGAATAATCGCTTAATAATAAGAAGAGTATTAACTTCCTTTTTAATTGAATAATAAAGAGCAATCGTTTTACTATTTTGCACACCTGGATGTTGAAAAAAAGTATCAAAAATCTTAGTTTCTTTTTGCTCTCGTAATTCAGATGAAATCTTACTTCTTGCAAGTAATTTTTCTTGTCGAATTTCTTGTTTACCACGAGTTATCACTAACCAACACTACCTTCCATATCCATTTTAATTAACTGATTTAATTCAACTGCATATTCCATTGGTAATTCTCTTGTAAATGGTTCTAAAAATCCCATAATAATCATTTCCAAAGCTTCTTGTTCTGATAAGCCACGACTTTGTAAATAAAACAATTGTTCTTCAGAAACTTTACTTACTGTTGCTTCATGTTCAATTTGTGATTCATTATTATAAACTTTATTCTGGGGAATTGTATCAGAATGTGATTTTCCATCTAAAATTAGAGTATCACATTCAACCCTGGCTTTTGAATACTGTGCCTTTGGTCCAATATGAACTAATCCACGATAGTTTGCTGTCCCTCCGTTAAAAGTCATTGATTTAGAAATAATTTTAGAAGAAGTATTTTTTCCCAAATGAATCATTTTTGAACCAGCATCTTGAATAACATTTTCTTTTGCTACCGCAATTGAAATACATTGCCCTTTACTATTATTTCCTTTTAAAATAACACTTGGATACTTCATATTAATTTTTGAGCCAATATTGCCATCAATTCATTCCATTTGACCGTTTTCATCAACAATGCTACGCTTTGTTACTAAATTTAAAACATTATCACTCCAGTTTTGAACAGTTGTATAACGCATTTTTGCATTTTTTCCCACAAAAATTTCAACAATAGCAGCATGCAAAGAATCACGAGCATAAATTGGTGCTGTACATCCTTCAATATAATGTAATTCTGCATCATCATCAACAATAATTAATGTACGTTCAAACTGGCCACTATTCTGATAATTAATCCGGAAATAAGCTTGCAATGGTTTTTCTAATTTAACTCCTTTTGGAACATAAATAAATGACCCACCTGATCAAACAGCACCATTTAAAGCAGCATATTTATTATCTGTATTTGGTACTAATGTACCAAAATATTTTTTAAATAACTCCGGATGCTCACGTAATGCCGTATCACAATCTAAAAAAATAATTCCTTTTTCTTCAACTTCTTTTAGCATACTGCCATAAACTGGTTCACTATCATATTGAGCCTTAATTCCAGCTAAATATTCACGTTCTGCTTCTGGTAAACCTAACCGGTCAAAAGTTTTTTTAATTTTTTCAGGAACCTCATCTCATTTTGTTGCAATATGTTCTGTTGGTTTAATATAATAAATATATTCATCAAAATCCATAAACTCTAGATTTGGTCCTCAACTTGGGTTTTTTATTTTTAAAAAATTAAAATATGACTGTAGCCGATATTCTCGCATTCAATCTGGTTCATTTTTATGATCTGAAATTTCATTAATAATTGTTTCATTAAGGCCTTTCCCCGTATTATAGTAGGAAATATCTCCATCATTAAAACCATATTTATAACTAGAAATTTCTTTAATTTCTTTTTCTTGCTTTAATTTTGGCATTAAAGAATCCCCCTCCTTTGGCATTAATTATCATTTGCTTTTAATAAATCTAATAATAATGTTTGAAAACCAGTAACACCAATTGTCGCACATTTAATTCGATTAGGTTGTTTTGCAATATTAATAAAAGCAATTAAATCATTTAACTTGTTTTCATCATATGGCTGGTCAAAAACCATCGCTAAATAATTTTCAATAATTGCTAAACCATCCTTAATTGCTTTTCCTTCCAGTTCTTGTGCCATAATATCACTTGATGCTGTTGAAATTGCACAACCAACGCCATCAAACCGAGCACTTATAATTTTATTCCTTTCAATCATTAATTCTAAATAAATATCATCAATACATGATTCAGAAGCTTGATGGATTGAATAAACTGTTGGTTTTTTTGTTAATCCTTTGTATTGTGGTTCTGAATAATGGTCCATAATAATTTGTCGTAAAAACATTGGATCATTTTTATTAAATTCCATTTAAACCAACCTTCCTAAAAAATCTTTTTCATTTGCAAGTGCCGACACTAACAAATCAATATCTTCATAACTATTGTAAATTGAAAAACTAACTCTAATTGTATTTTTCTCTAGAATAACAGTACCAATTAACCGGGCACAATGATCACCACTACGAACAGTAATATTATTCCGACTTCCTAAATGCATTGTAACATCCTGACAGAAAACATTTTTAATGTTAAAAACTAATGTTGGTCCTTTGCTATCAGCATTATAAATTATTGCTTTATCTTTTAATTTTTTATTAAACTGTTGAATTGCATATTGTTTTAACTGATGATTATATTTAATAATTTCTGTTAAAGTAAGACTATTAACAAAATCAATTGCTGCTCCAAAACCAAAAATATCAGCAATATTAGCTGAACCTGCTTCCAGCCGGTCTGGTAATTTTTTTAAACTATAATATAAACTATTACTATCAATTTGAGCATTCATACCGCCACCAACAATTAAAGGTTGTAATTGTAATAATAATTCTTCTTTTCCTCATAAAATCCCAATTCCAGTTGGGCCAAAAATTTTATGTGCTGAAAAAGTAATAAAATCAGCATTTCACTTTTGAACATCAGTTGGCATATGAATAACACCTTGTGCACAATCAATTACAACAATTATTGCTGGATTAATTTTTTTAATCATTGCAACAATTGACGTTGGATCATTTTCATATCCTAAAATATTTGGCACATTAGCAAAAGAAACAATCTTTGTTTTAGCAGTAATAACTGTTGCTAATTGTTTTAAATCAATTTGAAAATTTATTTCTGGTAAAAACTTAACAATTGCTTTTTTTTCTTGTGCCAATCGATATCACGGTAAAATATTTGCGCCATGTTCTTGTTTTGTAATTAGGATTTCATCACCTGTCGTAATCTTTGAACTTAAACCATATGCAATTTGGTTTAATCCATATGTTGCTCCGGGAACAAAAATAATCTCCGAGGTTTTTTTGGCATTAATAAAATGCTGAAGTTTCTGACGAACAAGTTCATATTGAACATTTGTTTTATATCCTAAATCACTATCAGTATTATGCGGATTAGTTCCATAGTTCGTATAGTAATCATTAATAGCATTAATAACAACTTGTGGTTTCAAAGTAGTAGCAGCACTATCAAGATAAATTTGCTCAGAATTATTTTTAAAAAAAGGAAATTGTTTTTTAATTTCTCTATAATCAATCATCGTTATTCTCCAATTTCTTTATCGATTTCATCAATAATATTTTTTTGTAATTCTTCATCCTCAATTGCATCAATTACATTTTTAAAATAACCCATACAAATTAATTTTCGAGCCTGAGTTATTGTCAAGCCTCTTGTTCGTAAATAAAAGATTTGTTCTGGGTCAAGCATCCCAACCGCATTAGCATGGCTTGCTTTAATATCATTTTCATCAATTAACAAAATCGGATCAGAAATTGCTTTTGAAGTTTTATCAAAAACTAGTAATCGTAATTCTTGATGTGCTTCTGATTTACTCATTGTTTTTTCAATATGACTAGTACACTTAACAGTTTGTAATGAATTATCTTTTGCAATTGAGTAAGTTTTAATTTCGCTTTCCGTTGTTGGGGCTAAATGATGAGCATAAATAATTGCATTTTTATGATAATCATGCGTTGATAAACTTGCCAAATAATATTTAATAGCACTACGTTTACCCTGCAAATTGAAGGTAACATTTTCACTAATACTACTATTAACAATATTTAAGTGATAAGTATTAACTTGCGCTTTTTCTAATAAGTTATAAAAAAGATTAGCTATTTGTTCACATTCACGATTTTTGTAAATATTAATAATATTAATTTGACTATTAGCTGGAATATTATAGTTAATTGTTACTTCTGAAGTTAAATTTAAAAAAAACAAAAAAGTTTTATTAACAAGATTAGTAGTAAAATTAATATTAATAACTTCACCAACTTTATTATTCGTAAAGGTTAATTCGGGTGTTGTTGCATCAATAGTAAAATTATCACCAATAAGTTCTCGTTCTTTCATTCAAACTTGCATTTTTACTTCCCTTTTTGTGCAGCGCACCCAATTCCCGCTAAAGGTTTGATACCACTTTGTTTATTTTCTACTGTTAAATCTAATTCTTGTAATAATCATTCGTATCCTTCTTCATTAATTTTTTTAACTAAATTATAATCTCCACTTTTAACAATTTTACCCTTAACAATAACATGAGCATGCGTTGGTTGCACTAAATTAAAAAAGCGATCATAATGTGACACAATAATTGCAGCAAAATTTTTATTTCGCATTTTATTTAATTCAGTACTAACAACATTTAAAGCATCAACATCTAAGCCTGAATCAATTTCATCAATTAAACCTAAAGATGGTTTTAATAAATTTAATTGTAAAATCTCATTTTTTTTCTTTTCGCCCCCCGAAAAACCAGTATTTAAATAACGGCGAATCATACTATCATCAATTTTTAAGTTCTTAATATTGCGATTAATATCCTGATATAATTCTGGTAATTTGATTGGCGAATCACGGTGAGCGTTAATAATTGCTTTTAAAAAATCTAAATTTAAAACTCCAGAAATTTCAACTGGTGATTGCATTGCAAAAAAAATTCCCATTTTACTTCGTTCATCAACTGTTTTGTCTAAAATACTTTCACCATCAATTAAAATATCCCCACTTTCAACGGTATAACTAGGATGTCCCATAATTGTTGATAATAAAGTTGATTTTCCATTTCCATTAGGTCCCATTAAAGCATGAATTTCATTAATATTAACAGTTAAATTTAAACCATTTAAAATAATGTCATTATCGGCAGAAACAAATAGATCTTTAATTTCAATTTTTTTCACTTTGACCCCTCCTTTGAAATATGTATTATACTAATCCAGAAGTAAAATTATCTTTATTTTTTAATAATAAAGTCTACTTTTATTGTACAATAAAAGTAGACTTTATTATATTTTTTTAATAGAATGTAGTTAGTATTTTTTATCAAAAAGTACAAAAATAAAAGTCAAAAGGAAGGATGAACTAAAATGAAAAAACTTTTATCATCACTGAGCAGTATGATATTAGTGGGTGCAACCGCATTTGGAACGGCGGCTTGTAGTACTAAAGAAAAAAATAATCAACATAAAGATGAAAATGGTGACAGCATCTGAGCATGAATTCCAGGAATTTTTGGTGGGAAAAAAATCACTTCTCCTGACATTTGAAGTGTCTTAGAAAATCCATTTGTAAATGCCGGAAATGGAAAATGAACAAATGATCCAACCCAATGAGATGGCGCAACAAGAATTAAGATGTCAGTTCAATTAATGCAAATTTTAAGCGTTGCAATTTTAGCGAACCCTGATAAATTTTTTGTAACAGATAAAACTACAATTGGTGATATTGCCGATTATAAAAATTTAAAAGACATTTTAAAAAAACAATGACAATTATTAGTCACAAACACAGATAATACTGTTGAGAAAAAGAAACAAAGTTTTAAAGATAGTGATAAAAAAAATTGAGAAAAAAAATATCATGATTTTTTAGATGCAAACTATAAAGATATCAGTGGTGCAAGTGGCAGCAAAAAATATGAAATTGAAGAACAAAATTATAAAGCTGCTATTATGACAACTGGTGCTGATGGTGGAATTAGTGCATCACAAATGTTAACTAATGTTTTATTAAATAATAATATGCGTGTGTATAGACAAAATAATACTGAAAGTGCAGTTAAGATTTTAGAAAATTTTGCTAGTTTCCTTAAAAACGGAAATAAAGCAGAAGATTGAAATATTAACAATCAAAATTTACGTACTCAATTAGCACTAGCTTTTAGTTGAGATCAAAACAATAAACAATTTATTGATAATTTATCAAGCTTAACAATTGAGGAAATTAATACTCGTATTACGACAATCGCAACAGATTTAAAAACTTTTAATTATGACATTAATAAATATATGAGTAATAATCATCCACCAGTTGCAACACCTATTTTTGAAAATTCATCTAAGACATCAGTTGGTACACCTCAATTAAGTGAAACATATGATGTTGGGCAACTATCATTATTTCAAAAATATATGATTGAAAAATGATTCCAAAATGAAAAACCTTTAGCAATTTCAACAATAACTTATGCCTTTAAATCAGGAGCAACACCAACTGATACTGGTTTCACAGCAGATAGTTTTGATGAAACAACAAAGACACAAATTAAGAAAGATTTAGGAACTTTAGCCTCAGCTAAAAATTGAGAAGAATTTACTACTAACAGTGAAGGCACAGTTACTCCATCAACAGATTTATTAACTTTAAGTACACAAGCTGATTCTGTTAAATCAAATATTTTAAAATCAAGTGTTTATAATAGCATTAATGCACCTGGTGAAGCTGCACCTACTGATATAAATGATGTCGTAAATAAAATTAGTCGTAAAAATCCAACCGATCCAATTAGTGCTAACTGAAAAATTGGTACTACTAATGATATTGTTATTAGTTTCTTTGATACAAATGGTTTAAATTTAGTCCATATTGATGGCCACGAATATTTACAGGATGCTGACCCATCATCATACAATAGTTATGATACTAATTGACAATTTAAAAGTTTAAATTATTCAAGTAATTTTTATAGTTCATTGGAAGATAAATCAGAGATCATGACAGTTGACAAATCAAAACAAAAGATGAATACACAATTTAGTAATGCTCAATACTTATGATATTTAGTAAATCGTAGTTTAGTAAATAGTAGTAATAACAGTAAACTAAAATTTAATGTTTTAAATGAAGTTAAAAAATATGCTACATTAAGTTCAAGTTCTGGCTCAGCTGATGATAAAACATGATGATTCTGAATTTATGACTTTTTCAGTAATTTTAATAATAAAATCTTAACAAATGGTGCCGGACCTCAAGAATGATTAAAAAACTTTCTTACTTTTAAAGATTCAGAAGGACACGCCACAAATCATGATTGATTTATTTCAATTATTAATGCAATGTCAACTAATTTAGCAGGAGGCGCTGTCCAACGTTTATACAGTAGTTTTGAAACAGAAAATAAAACAATTGAAAAGTATAAAATGGGAGGGCCAGCGGCTAAAATTGACCCAAAAACTATTGTTGAAAAAATTAGTACCGCAAAAATATGGCATGAAGAAATTGGTCTAAATTACGCAGGATCAATTATTTCAATAAAAACTCCATTCTGAGTACATCAATTTCCTCCTGTAACAACAAATCCAACAAAATATTATTATAAATCAGGAGGTAAATGATAATGAAAAAAATACTAAGTATTTTAGGGGCAATGTCTATTCTTTCTTCAACTGGCACAAGTCTTTATGCCTGTGCAAAAAAAGATTTTGAAAGATTTACTGATCCTGCTATTGCTGATGAAGTTAAACGTTGAATTATTGCTCAAATTAATTCAGAAAATGAATCAAATGTTGTCAAATATTCATTTAATGACATTTTCACTAAAGCAGCACTAAAAGAAATGGCTACAAGATTATTGGATACTAATATTTCAAAGTTTTTCTATGCATCAGAAGAAGCAACAAGAGCACGATATACTGGAGTAACAATTGATGTTAACCAACCTGATTCATTATTAATAAAACAATTTATTAATTTTGTTGAGCAAGTTGCACTTGATAATTTAAGTACAAAATATTCTACTGGAATTTCTAATTCAACACCATTAGAAACAACAATTGCAGGACAAGGATATGCACCTGATTATCAATCAGAAGGTTGGTATGTTGGTGGTACTCAATCATATTTCTGAAAAGGAACAGGTAAACCAAATTATATGCAATCAAGAAAAGAGCAAGGAGAATCTAATTTCGAAATTAAAAGTAAAAGTGCTGGAGCTAATTATACGGACTTTAATGCAATGTCAGAAGATGATAAAAAAGCTGCATTAAAAACTCGCTTTAAAGATTATTATACGCATGTTGAAGTACCAGCAGTGATTGATAAAATTATTACTGCAACATACTTACATCAAAATGAGATTAAGCGCTATGGTAGTGGCGATAATAGTTCAATTTATTTAAATCGAAATAGTGCACTATTTAATGCCCTTCAATCATGAGATACAATTAGTGGAGCACGATGAAAATCATATATTAAAATGGTTTGAGAATTAAAACTAGATAAGGAAGGATTAGACAAATTATTTGCGGATAAAGGACCATTAGCAAATGTTGAAAAATTAAATTCTGATTTAACTAATAATCAAGACATTTTAATGAAAATACTTAAAGAGATGTTTAATGCGAAAAAAGATAATATCTTTAATAATATGATTAAAGACGGAATTGACCCAATCTTTGGAATTAGTGGTTTTAAAGGATTTGTTGGAATTGATAAAAATAAAAACCCAAATGATATTTTTACAACTTTAAACAATGCTGATGCATATAAACAAAAAGTTATTGACACAGCAACACCAGGTATTATAAAATCAGGTGAAGGAACAGACCCTTCAAGTTATCAATTCTTAGACACCAATAAAAGATATGGGTCAGTTGTCTTAACATTACCAATTTATGCCGTTGATTTAATGAAAAATATGAACATTAATTATAAAAATGATAATAAAAATAATAAAGAATTATCATTAACTTGATATGGGTCAGGAGGAACACCAACTGATTTAGATCAAGCCTGATTAGCACAGCAAGGTGGAATTAAGCGTTCATTATCATGATTATATAATAAAAAAGGTTATTTAGGAACATACGATGAAAATGGTCAACCTCTTTATAATGACAATGGAACACCAGTTGATATTACAAAAAACATTAAAGGTCAAATCCTAAAATGAATTGAATATACTTTTGCACAACAACAAAATTTACAAACAGCAGCAAAAACAAGATTATATTCTTTAGCCTTTGCTAATAATCCAGAAAATGTTTATTCACAAACTTTATATGATGCAATTGGATCATATATTATTAAAGAAGATTAAAAATCTTCTTTTTTTATCTTAAAAATGGTTTAATTAATAAACCATAGTAGTTATTTGTTATAATTAATTACATAAGGAGCTGAAATTAATATGAACGAAAACAATTGCATTTTTTGTAAAATTATTGCACAGAATATACCAAGTAAAAAAATTTATGAAAATAACTTAGTTTATGCTTTTTTAGATGCCTTCCCTAACAGTGATGGTCATACCTTGGTTATTCCAAAAAAACATTTTGAATATTATAGTGTTACTGATGATGAATATTTAGCAGAAGTTGCTAAAGTTGGAAAAATAATTGCACAAAAAATGTATCAAACATTAAGCCCTGTCGGAATTAATTATGTTAGCAATGAAAAAAGTGAAGCTTTTCAAAAAGTTTTTCATTATCATCTTCATATTATTCCAAAATATCAAAAAGATGAAGGCTATAACTTTAAGATTAATGTTGATAAAGAAAAATTACGTGATTTAGCAGAAATTCAACAAATATTAACCTTAAAATAAAAAAAGTATTTATAAACAAAATACTTTTTTTATTTTCTACTATCTAAAAAGTCATAAATCGCTTGATAATTTGGTTCATTTCCAACTGGATTAACAATCTCAAGATATTCTACAATATTATCTTGGTTTAAAATAAGAACTGCACGTGGCAAAATTTGCAAAGCAGTAAAAACTAATCCTGTCTTTGTACCAAAATCACGATAATTATAATCTGACACTAAAAAATGTGCTTCATCTCTAAAAGATTCACAACATCTTTCTTGTGCAAATGGTAAATCACGTGAAACTGTAATTAATCGTGCATTAGGATAATCTTTCATATTTTTGTTAAATTTAACAGTTTGCGTATAACAAACACTTGTATCAATGCTTGGAATTACTGATATAACTTTATATTGTGTTTTAATATCACTAAGATGAAAATCAGTCATATCAGCATTAGTTCCTTTAAAATCTAATTTATCGCCAACTTTAATAATATCTTGGGGCAAATGCGAAAATACATCCCCATTTAATTTAAATGCTCCCATTTTTATGGCCTCCTCTTTTTTCATTTTTTCTTCATTATCAATGAGATGAGCTCCATCTCCGTTAATAATCATACTATTATTTTTAGTTACAGTAAATTCTGCTTCAATAATATTTTGTTCAAAATAATCATTATTTTGATAAACATCACTTAGTTTAATCACACGTTGGTTTGTAGAACCAATTAATCGTCGTTTTTTATCTAATTTTTCAATAATAAATGGTCCATCAATTAAAATATCAATTTTAGATAAAATTGCTGGATGCTTTTCTTGCAATAGTTCATATAAAAAACCAGAAAAAACAATTACTGTTAAATTATTTGCTTGACATAAAGTGACTAGTTCTAATAGTGCTCGTGGCTGAATAAATGGTTCTCCCCCTAAAATAGTAATCCCTTCAATTTGAAACCGCTCTTTGGCATCTCTAATTGCCTGAAAAAGGGCATTCACTTCCATTACATTCCGATTAATGAGGGGAATCATTTCCTGATTACTACATCCTTTGCAATTAATAATACATCCTTGCATTCATAATGCGAATCGTTTGCCAGGTCCTTCAATGGTTGTAAAAGAAACAAACCGATTAAAATTAATTAAATTACTCATTTTTTATTTAAAACAATATTCAATTTGATGACCATTTACTTGCGCCAATATTGTTTCTCCAGCTTTAAATTTAGTTTGATTTGCGAAAATAAAAGAACTCAATCCATCAACAACATGCTTTTCAATACTATTTAATAAATCACGACCGCCTTTTTTATCATCAGCATCCTGAATAATAATTGGTAAAATTTGTGGTAAATCAATAAATTCTAATTTAATCTTATATTTTTCTCAAACAGCTGTTTGAATTGGCTGTAATTTTTGCATAATTAATTTTGCTTTGAAATTAATATCCTTAATAAAATTAAATGGAATAATATTGTTTCCAATTCGCCCTAATAATTCTGGTCGTTTTAATTCAGTTCGAAAATGATCCGATACTTTTTGAATAAATTGCTTTTCAACTTCTAAAAATGATAAATTATCATCAACTTCACTTGCACCAATATTTGAAGTAAAAATAATAAACGAATCAGAAAAAGCAACAGTTTGACCTTTGTTGTCAGTTAAACGACCATCTTCTAAAATTTGTAAAAATTTATCTAAAATTCGTGGATGAGCTTTTTCAATTTCATCAAATAAGAGAACACTAAACGGTTTTTCTTTAATTGCATTTGTTAATTGTCCACCTTCTTCATATCCAACATAGCCTGGCGGTGCACCAATTAATTTTTGATCGCTTGCTTCTTGGTTATATTCTGACATATCAAACCGAATACAATTTTTTTCATCACCAAATAAAAATTTGGCCAATGCTTTTGCTAATTCGGTTTTTCCTACTCCAGTTGGCCCAACAAAAAACAACGTACCTTTTGGCTTTGTTCGCTTTGATGAATATTGCACACCTGATAATCCAGTAAAAGCTTTATAAACAACATTTTTTACTTTTTCAATGGCATGATCTTGACCAATAACTCGTTTTTTTAATTCTTTTTCAATAGTTGCTAATTTTTCATAATTCATTTCTTCTCATGGTGAAACTTTATCCCCATATTGATAAGAATTTAGTAACTTTTCAAATGGTAACCGTTCTGAAATATTATTTGAAAATTTAATTAATTGATAAACTTCTTTCAAAGTTCATCCTTCCATCGTATCATAAATATCTTGTAATTTTAAAATATCAGTATTTAAATCTTCGGTAATTTTAAAAAAATTCTTATTAGTTAAAATAAACTTTTCTCGTTCTTCACGATTTGGTTTTGTTAAAGTAATTGTTATTACATCTGGATTATGCAAATAAAATGATGTTGGCAATTTTCCAACACTATTAGTAATAAAAATAATAGCTGTATCAAAATCAATTATTTCTGATTGATCAAATTTTTTATCGCGAAAAGCTTTACTTAATGAAATTAAATTAACACGTTCTTCTTCGCTCAAAGTTTGTTCATTAGAAAATAAATAATCAGAAAAATCAGCAATAAAAGCAACTTTTTTAGAACTTGCAACTAACATATTACGACGAACAATAGCAAAAAATTCTGCTAAGGTTGGAAACTGCCCCGTTGGACCACTTTTTTGTTCATTTGCATTTTTAATTACTTCTTGGCCAAAATCATATGCTTCCCCTTCTTTACTTTTCTGTTGTGTTTCTGTCGTTAATGTTAAATTTTTCAGATTTCCTCCGCTTAAACCATCAATCCGGTCTCACATAAAAATATCATTAAAACCCTTTTCTCTTAATAACCCAAATAATCGGTCTTTTAAACCAACATAGCAATTATTTGCTTGATAAATATCATTAACATTCCCTTCAAGAATAACACATCGTTTAATTCCAATTTGGTTTTTTAACTTATCTAAATTACTTTTTACACTCATTTATAGCCACCTCTAACTATTTCTTTAATTATAATGTTTTTTAACCTAAAAATGTTAATTATTTCTTTTTTGATTTACTATCAATTTGAGCCTTTGCCTGATTCATAATTTTATCAGGATTTAAATAAGATTTTTTCATTTCTTTTGATAAAGAAACATCATACATTGATAAATCATTAATAAACGGTTGTTCATCAGTATCATGCGCATGACCTTCATAACCTTCAAATTTATATGTAAATCGCCCATCTAAATATACTTTAAAAATTGCTTCTTCTCCTGTTACTTTCTTTGCATAAACAATAACTAAACTATCTTCATTTTCTTTCGTAATACGAATATCATTACTATCAACAATAAAACCACGTTTTTGAATCGCTTGTAAAATTGATGTAATAGCATGTTTCCGCGCTGATTCATCTAATTGTTTATTAATAATTTTATTTTGTAATGCTAAAGCTTTTTCATTTAAAACAGTGATATCAGTTGTCGAAATTTGATCAAATTCTTCTAATGCTGGAGTTAATTCTGTATTAACAAATTTATCATCACTAATTTGTTTTTTAAAACTACTAAGATATTGTTTTTTCAAAAAATCAGGTGAAGTATGATAATTTTTAACTTCTGTTTGAACAAGTTCAGAAATAGTCTCTGGTTTTAAATTACTGAAGTGATTCTTATTTGTTTTAAAAAAATTCATAATAAAAGCTTTTGATTCATTATCATCAAACATTGCTATTAATTCATGTTCTAATTGTTGATAATTTAAATTAATCCGGTTTTTTAAATTAACTAACCGTTGTTTTGTTTCATCTTCAATTACTTTTATTTTCAAGACTTCAATTTTTTGTTGAATTTCTGCTAAACGAAGGCTTTTTTGTTCTAAGAAAAAATTAACCCTCTTTGCTAATTCTAATTCAACATGTTCAACTTTAGTAAATTCTTTCACCAACGGATTATTTTCTAAATCAACTAAAATTTGATCTAACTCAACTAAATATTGTTCAATTTGTTGACAATTTAATCCACTAGCATCAATTCCTTGTAATTGTTGTAGTAATAATTTTAAATTATTTTTAACAAAATTAATATTTAAATTTAATCGCTCAATCTTTTTTTGGTAATTATACATTACTTGTTCAACACTCATACTCATTATATTAACACCTCTTCTAATTCAAGTTTTAATTTTTTTAAAGCATCGCGATTTTTATTATCATTGTGTTCATTTCGTGCTTTTTCACAATATAAATATAATGTTAATTCTTGATAAAGTTGCATAATTTGTTTATATTTATTTTTATCAAAAACATCTTTTAAAACAAATAATTTTTCGTTAATATGTTGTATAAATTGATGTTTTGTTTTTAAAAGCGGAGTAATTTTTTCTTCCATTAAATTTATTAAATATAATGCTGCCTTATCAAAAGAACATAAATTAAGATATTCTTGAAATTTGCTTTCGGAATTAAACATATTTTTAAATTTAATTGCCTTATATTTTATTTCTAATTGTGATAAAGAATAAAGTAATTGGATTATTAATTCATTACTATTGTTAATATTTTTGCAACGTTCTATAATAACCTCAACTTTATCTCATATTTCTTGCCAATGTCGTTGTAAACCACTTGTTTCTCGCTTTTTCATTTCTTTACAATATTTAATATATTCTTCAGCATAACTATACAAATTAATTAATAAAGTGTTACTTTTCCCCAATGTTGCTGTTGTTACTGCTTCAAATAATTCACGGTGTAAATCATTATTATTAATTGCAAAAAGAAATTTATCTAAAATTGCAAACAGATTTTGATTTCAAATTTTTTCAATAATTGATGAGTTTGCAATATTAGTCAATGTTAATAATTGGTTTAAAGAAACATCATTTTTGTCATAAAGTTCTTGTAACATATTTAAAACTTCTTTATTTGATAATAAATTATTATTAGTTAATACTTGATAAGCTTTGATAATATTTTTTTGCAATTTTGCTTGTTGTTTCATTAACATAATTAAAGTTTTATGCATTTTATTAAAATAATTTGGTTTTAAGTTTAAATTACTTAAAATTTGTTCAGATTGATATAAAACATTAACTTTATTATGAAAATCACTTATGGACATACTTTTTAATATATTATCAAAAGCTTCTTCACTATTATTTAAAATATCAATTAAATAGCAATAAATAAAAAGATTTTCAATTTGGTTATTATGAATTATTTCATAAATATTTGCTTGTTCATTATTTATTAAACTTTTTAATCCATCTAAAATTTTTTTAAATAACATCTGACTATATTTCGGAAGAAATTTTTGTGCTGTTATAATATTACGATTTAGCATAATAAGTTCTGTTGGCTGTAATACATAAAGCTCCGTGTCATTTTTATCATTAATGAATAAAGCTAAAAAATTATCATTAATTGATAAAACCTCACTAGTTAAATAAAAAATTGGCATTGGACCATTTAAATTAGGCATTGTAGTTGCCTGATCAGCATTAACAAAAATAATACAACTAATATTATTATCATAATAATATTTATTAGCTAAGACTGCCTTTGGTTTAACACTTGCTGCATTAATAATTACAATTTTTGGATTTACTAGCGTAGAAGTAATATAACGCGGATCTTGCTGATAATCACTTTCTAATATATTTGTTGCTACTTTTTGAAGATTTAAATTAAAATTATCTGTTAAAGTTTTGGTCATCTCAGTTAAAAAATAATCAACAATTTTTGTTTTTAAATTAACATTGTCTTCAATAATTTGTTGCAATTGTTGGTCATTACCAATTTGAATTTTAATATCTTTAAAAGTAGTTAAGGATAGTATAACTTCTTTTTCTTCATAAACATCAATTAATAAATTGTTAATTTGATTACTATTATAGTAGATTTCTTGTTTTTTAGTGCGAATTGAAGTAAATGTTGTATCATCATTAAAAATATTATTTTTATTAATATTTAGCTTATACTTTTCTAACAAATGAAATAAATCTTCACCAGTAATAATTGGCTCTTGTTCTGGGATAATAATTAAATCGTTGTTATTTTTTTCTAATAAAGATAATTGTTCGTTATTTATGTATTTTTCACCCGAAAAAATATTAAAATCAAAATTAATAACTGCTTCACGATTACTATTTTTACTTAATAAGTAACCCTGTTCTAATGCCATTAAAACTTCTTTTGAAATGTAAAAAATGCCAATTGGCCGATCAATTCAATCTTGTTCAGCAGAACTATTTGCTAAATAATTTAATGATGTTTGCTTATTAATTTCAATAATATTTTCTTTTTCAATTAAGTCCTTTAAACATTCTGCATAAATTTTAAAATTAAAAATTTGTAATTCATTATGTAAAATATCAGCTAATGATTTTTCTTTATTAGGGTAATTAGTAATAGCATTTAAAATTACATATTGAAAAAAAGCTAGTTTTTTTGGCGTTTGATAACTAACTATTGCTTTTAATTTTTTCCAGTTTTTATAAACTTTTACCATTCCTAATTTCATGTTTTTACCTCTAATTCTTATTATAATAAATCTTTTGCTCTCCAAACAAGACCATAACTGTCAATAATTCGTAAAATTTCATAATATGCTTTGATTGTTTTTGTAATATTTGGGTTAGCAATTGTTGGAATTTCAACATCAATATTAGTAAAAAAACTAACTGCGCCAATAATAATTAACATATTTTTTGCTCTTGAAAATGCAACATTTAATCGTTCATATTTTTTAATAAATTCTTTATTAGCACTTAATTGCTTATGCGGATTTCGGACTGTATTAACAATAACAATTTCTGTTTCTCGCCCTTGATAATCATCAACTGTTGAAACTTCTACTTTAATATTTTTAAATTTTAAACTATTAATCGCTTTTCGTAATTTTTTGACATGGAGACTATAAAAACTAATAACTGCAACTTTAGGCTGTTTTTTTAATTTAACAGTTAAATTATTATATCCTGCTTCAATTAATTCCAATGCTTTTATTGTTAAGTCAATTTCTAATCAATTAAAAAGACTCGTACTGCCACTTTCACCTTGTTCATAAACAAAATTCATATTAGTTTTATCTTTTGATGAATCAATTCAATAAATTGCTTTATTACTATCAAAAATTTTTAATCCCTCTTTATTTTCAACAGTAATATAATGTTGTTTTTCATTATTTTGATTAGTCTTATCACCTAATTGTAGTTGATTTTCATAAAAAACATTTACAATTCGCATAATATCTTCATGACTACGATATTGATTAACTAAAATTTCTTTTACTGAATCATCACATTTTGAGATAATTTTTTTAAATAATGAATTAGTTACTAATTCTAAAAAATTATGGTAACTATAATTTTCCTCATAAATTTCATTAATTAATGCAACATCTTCTTCTTGATATGGCATAATTGGTGGCAATTGCCGATAATCACCAACTAAAATAACAGTTTTACCATATACTAATGGCATAAAAATTTCCATTGGTGTCAACTTACTTACCTCATCAATAACGACAACATCAAAAGCAAATTTTTTAATATCAATATCAGAAATATTATAATCTCGTAAAATTTTATTTTTACTTTGTGCATATGATTGATTTGAAGTTGCAGTCATTGCAACAACATTAACACTATCTTGTAAAAATTGATTAGCATAACTAATTGTATCTCGTTCCATAGCCGACGTGAAATGATTAGTTTCAATATTCTCTTGTGTTAAAAAATCTGATATTTTATAATTTTTATTTAAAAAGGTAATCATATTATTTACAAAATTAAACTTTGTTGCTTTTTCTTGAAGCATAAAATTAAGGTTGTGTTCAATTTTATTAATTTCTTTATCAATTTCATTAATTGTTCCACTAATATCTTTTACTACTAAATTTAAATTAAAAATTGTATTAATACTATTAACAATATTTTCAACTTCAACTTTTAAAGCATTAATTTTATAATTTAATGTTCCCGTTTCAATTTCTAAATAAGAAATTTCTTGTTCATATTTATTTTCATTAATTTCACTAATTTTGTTTTGAACAATAGCACTTTGTTCTTCATATTGCTGTAATAATTGCTCAAGATCATTTTTAAATGCTTCTTGTTCTTTTTGAAAAACAATGTTTTCTTGCTTCAATGTAAATTGATTCTTTAATTCTAAAATTTCACTTTGAACAACAGTTAACCTTTCCATTCAATCATCATCGCGTAATTCTTGACTAACTTGTTTTAACTCTGCTAATTCTATCTCTTTATCCTTTAGTGCCTTATTATCAGTAGTAATTGTTAATAGCTTTTTGTATGTTTCTATTAATGAATATGACTCATCAATTTGAAATCCAAATTTCGCTTGCAATAATTTTCCAAAATGTTTGTTAAATAGTTGTACAAGATCAGGTGTTGAAGTGACAATTCCATCTCAATTAATATTACCTAAGAAATCTAATAGATTGCGAATATTATTAATATTAATTGTTAATTTTCGATTATCAGTTTGATATTGTAATTTTTGATTAATGATTATTTCTCGCTCAGCAACTAATGTATTTAACTTTTGAGTATAATGATTGTAATCATTAATTTCTTTTTCTAACATTTTCGCATTTGCTTTTAATTTTTGTAATTCATATTTTTGATTTTCATAATCATTTCCAATTCCAGTTCATTTTGTTAAATATTGCCGTAATAAATGAGCATAAATAAAACGATAATTATTAAAAATTAATTTATCCGGATTAAAATCATTAAAACGATTTTTTTTACGAACTTCTTCTCCTGTTAAGCGTAAAGGAACCAACAAAGGTGTTTTAGCTAGTCTTGTTAAAACATTGTCAATTGCAACATGATTTTGTGAAGAAATTAAAACTTTTTTTCCTAATTTAGCATATTGATAAACTAATTCCGCAATAAATTCGGTTTTCCCTGTCCCTGGTGGTCCTTGCAATAGAAAAATATCTTGTGAGTTTAAAGCTTTTGCTATTGCTTTTTGTTGATTTCCATTTAAATTATTTGAAGCAAAAGTTAATTGTTTTTCCGTAATTAAGTTAGATTGTGTCTTTAACTTAATATCTTCAATATTGAAGATATAATTAATTAAGTAGGGATTTGCAACATCATTTTTACTAATCTTATCTAAAATAACATTACTACGTCGAAGTAAAGTTGAGTCTCCTTTGCCAATATAAGTTAAATAACCATAAGGAGGTATTATTTTATTTAATTCATTAAATGATATTTCATCCTCATTTTTTATTTCATAAAAACAATTAACAATTTGATACTGTTCTAATTGATTAATAGTTACTTTAATCGTTTCATGGTCAATGTCACTTTCTTGCTTAATATCATTTTCAAGCATATATATTTTGATTAGCTCTTTTTTAAAATCATAGTTATCTTTCTGTTGCATTTTTGTTTCAGGAATATTAACCGCTAAATCATAAATATCTGCTCCATCTTGAACATAATTTTCACTAAAATTAAAAGAAAATAGCGTTAATGGCACATCTTTTTGATATGTACGATTAATTTGTAAATTAGCGAGACTTAAATTATTTAATTTTTTTAAGATTGAATATTTATTTAAATTATCTAATAATAGTTCTAATTCTACAATAATTATTTCTTCAAATAAATTACCAATTGTTAAATTCTTATTAGTAAAATTTTTCTTATCAACATATCAAAAATTATGAGCTAAAAATCTTGTGTCATGCATCTTTTCCCCGATTGGAACTGTTTTTGGAATTTTAATATATTCTGTTAATTTCCGTTTTAAATATAAACAAGAATTATTACGCTTGTATTCTAAGTTTTGTTCTTGAAAGCGTAAGTATTGTAACCACCGTTCTTTTTCTTCAGCAAAAGATGAAGTTAAAAATTTCATATTTGCCATAACATTTGAATCAAAAATAGTTCGTAATTTTGCTTCATCAAGACGAAAATTATCAGCAACTTCAAGCACTACTCCTGTTGCTAATGTTTCAAATTCTTGCTTTTCCTTTTCCATTGCTGTTAAAAAAATATTTTTAACATTAACAATGCCAATTTCTGGGTCAATATCGCCTAGTATTGTTAATGATAAGTTTGAATCTAACATTTGATCCAGTAAAGTAATTGATTTAAAACGAATTAAAATATCATAAAGTTTTTTCTCTGACCCTTTTTTATCTTTCTTAATTTTTGCCTGATCATTAATTAAAGAAACAAAAAAATCAGAAATACAAATATTATGCTTTAAAAAAGTGTCTAATCCTTGAACTGTTGTAATATCTTTTAACCGAAGGTTTTTAACATCATCATCAGTAAATTTACTTTTTGGATTTGTTAAAAAATACAAATTTAATAATAAATTTTTATTATTAAATTTATCGCCCTGAATTGTAAATTCCATCAATGTCATTTGTTCACCCTCTTATCTACATAATAATTATACTAAACTTATATTAGATAACAAATTAAACCTACCAAATTAAAAAAAAGTACATTGCAAAGCAAAATGTACTTTTTTTGAAATCTATCTTTTTGAATATTGCGGTGCTCTTCTAGCCCCATGTAACCCATATTTTTTACGTTCTTTAATACGAGCATCACGAGTTAGCATGCCAGCATGTCTCAATAAAGTTTTATAATCTTGTGACGCTTCGACTAGGGCTCTTGCAATTCCTAATCTTGTTGCGCCAGCTTGTCCGGTAAAACCACCACCAGACACTTTAACACGAATATCAAATTCTGATTTTGAACCAGTAATCTCTAAAGGTTGTTCCAAATCTTGCACTAATGTTGCGTATGGGAAAAACTCTAATGCTGGTTTCCCATTAACAACAACATTTCCTTTACCAGGAGTCAATACAACTTGGGCAATAGAAGATTTTCTTCTTCCTGTACCGCGATATATAACTTCTTGTTTTTTTGCCATATTTTCTCCTTTTATTTATTAGTTAATTCTAATTTAATTGGTTGTTGTGCTTCATGTGGATGTTCATTACCAGCATAAACAAATAAATTACGGAATAATTTACTTCCTAATTTATTTTTTGGTAACATTCCTTTAATTGCGTGTTCAACTGGATAAATTGGTTTTTTTACTAACATATCCTTTGCTGTTGTTCTTTTTAATCCCCCTGGATGTTGTGAATGATGATAATACATTTTACCCTTTAATTTATTTCCTGACAAATTAATTTTATCTGCATTAAGAATAATAACATTATCACCACAATCAACATGTGGAGTATAAGATGGTTTATTTTTTCCTCTTAAGATCATTGCAACTTTACTTGCTAAACGTCCTAAAACTAGACCTTGAGCATCAATCACATATCATTTTTTTTCAACTTTAGTTGAATTTAAGATAGTTGTTTGTCTCATGTCACTGCCTCCTCACATCATTCCGTACCAGGGTCTAATGTATAAAGCAATAATATTATAACTAAAAATAATAGGATAATCAATATTTTAATTTGATATTTCCAAATTTAATTACTCTTGTAATTTTCAAGTTGAGTAAATTGGGAAATCATTTAATAAGGTTTTTACTTCTTTTTGATATTTAACAATATTATTTTCAGTTGGCTCTTTTAAAACATTATAAATTATTTCTCCGATGTGTTTAAATTCTTTGTTTCCAAAACCACGTGTTGTCATAGCTGCTGTTCCTAATCGAATTCCGCTAGTAACCATTGATGATTCTTTATCAAATGGAATCATATTCTTGTTACAAATAATACCAATTTTTTGCAAAATCTCTTCCGCCATTTGCCCCGAAATCCCTAAACTACTTTTAACATCAACCATTAATAAATGGTTATCTGTGCCATCAGCTACTAAACGCAGATTATTTGCTTTTAATGTTGCTGCTAATGCTTTCGCATTATTAATAATTTCTGCTTGATATGCTTTAAAATCTGGTTGCAAAGCCTCTAAAAAACATTGTGCCTTTGCAGCAATAACATGCTCTAATGGTCCCCCTTGATTGCCTGGAAAAACAGCACTATTAATTTTTTTTGCTCATTTTTGCTTTGATAAAATTAAGCCCCCACGAGGTCCACGCAATGTTTTATGTGTTGTTGAAGTAACAACATCTGCATAGGGGATTGGAGACTGATGTAAACCAGCCGCAATTAATCCTGCAATATGGGCCATATCTACCATTAATAAAGCTCCAACTTTATCAGCAATTGCGCGGAACTTTTTAAAATCAATCTCACGTGAATAAGCACTAGCCCCAGCAACAATTAATTTTGGTTTTACTTCAATTGCAATTTTTTCAATTGCATCATAATCTAACATTTCGGTTGTAGGATCAACTTGATAACTATGAAAATCATATAATCGACCAGAAAAATTAACATTATGACCATGAGTTAAGTGACCACCTGCTGCTAAATCCATTGCTAAAATGGTATCACGTGGTTGTAGCAAAGCATAATAAGCAGCAGCATTTGCTTGGCTACCCGAATGTGGTTGAACATTAGCATGTTCAGCTTGGAATAACTCCTTTACCTTATCAATTGCTAATTGTTCAACTTGATCAACATATTCACATCCTCCATAATATCGGTGAAACGGATACCCTTCAGCATATTTATTAGTCAAAATTGAGCCTGTAATAGCTAAAATTGCCTCACTAACATAATTTTCTGACGCAATTAACTCAACATGATCTTGCTGTCGTTTTAATTCCAAATCAATTAATTTTTTAATTTGTGAATTTACTTTCATTATTTTCATCTCCATTCTATAATTTCTAATATCATTATATAGAGATAAATAAAAAATAACTTGAATAAAAGTTATTTTTTCAGGATTTTAATATTGTAAATTTGCATTAGTATCTTTATGAATTAATGGGGAAACAGCTCGATATGTAATATAAATAATTGCTGAATTAAATAAGACTTTAATTGGTGCCATTGCTAACCGCGTAATCATAGTTACTCCATAACCATCTGTTCCAACATTTTTATTTTGTGAAACCGTTAAAAAGGCGATATCACCCCAGGCGGATATCAAGGTGGTGACTCAATATTCATTAACAACGGCAAGCATAATAATAGCAACTAAATCTCAATAACGTTTTTTTGTTTTATCAAAATGGCGATAAACAAACATAATAATTCATATAATAATAATGGTTCCGCCAGTACCAAAACCAATAATGTAAATTAAAACAATTTTGCTAACTTCCAATCCAGCAAATAATGTAATGGTTTCTAATGGTGAATATCATGTCATTACTCCGGCAAAAGTTCCAAAAATTAAAATAAAAATATTTGTTAACATAAATAAAACTCATTTATGCTTACCAACGGCACGATTAATTGAAGATGCACAACCCGATAAAAATCCATATGAAGCAATCACAATAATATATGCAACATGAAGATAAGAAGGAACAAATAACATTACAATTAAATCAGTAACAACACCTGATAAAAGTCCTACAATTGGTCCAAAAATAAAGCCACTAATTTTAACCATTAAACCTTCAAAAGCAATCCTAACAGGAGGAAAGACTGTAATTGGTACTGTTATTGAAATAATAATAGTAACTGTTGCAGAAACTGCTGACAACATTGTAATATAAGCAATATTTTTTGTTGTAAAACGAATACCATGATAACGTTTAGGATTAATTAAATAATATAAACCATTATAAATACAATAAATAATAAAAAGAGCGCCAATAACACCACTAGCAATATATGCCATTTTATTACTATATAAGATTTTTGATATATCACTAAATGATGTTAGTAGACCCATAATATCCCCACAATCTATATTAATAAAATAAATCCTTTGTCCTGTCAATATTTTACATATATCAATTATACATTACATTTTTCAATCAATTATGTTTTTTTTATTTTTTAAAAGTAAATTATTAATTTTTACAAAAAATTGTTGATCTTTAAATAAATTGTAACTAAAAGGTGATGGATGTGCTCCCTTAATAATATTACTTTTATTCAAAATATATTCACTATACTGCTTTGCATAATTACCTCATAAAACATAGACAATATCATCCCGAATTTCATTTAAATAAATAATTAAATTTTGACTAAAATTAGTTCAACCAATATCCTTATGACTTAAAGGGGTTTTAGCAACAACACTTCCAATTGTATTATATAAAAAAACACCTTCTTTAGCTCAATGGTCTAAATTACCACTAGCATGATGATCAATTCCTAAGTCCTTTTTTAATTCATGAAAAATATTAACTAAACTTGGTGGATTTTTAATACCATCATTAACACTAAAAGCTAAACCATTTGCTTGACCAGGGCCATGATATGGATCTTGCCCAATAATAACAACTTTAATATCATTTGGCTCAATTAATGTAAACAAACGAAAAATATCTGTTTTTGTGGGATAGCAAAGTTTATTTTGATACTCATTATCAATATTTTTTAACAATTGTTTAAAATACGGCTTTTTAATTTCATTATCAAAGAATTCTCCTCAACCAACTGCGTACTTTATTCACATTGCCATTTCTCCTGTTACTTTCTTTATTATAGTAAATTTATTAATTTCCGTTTTTTGTAAAATAATTATATCAAAAAAAGAAAAAAAAGATAATATAATGAAAATAAAATAAAGATGAAAAGGAAGGTGAAAGAGTTGCAACAGTTAAAAGAAAATAAATTAATTACAAATGAAATAAATATTAAAAAATCACGCTTTCTTTGTCTCTTACAAAAAGTTACTTCCGAGCATGAAGCACTTGAATTTATTAAAACAAATCAACAAGTAAACGCTACGCACAACTGTTACGCTTATATTATTGGAAAAAATCAAAATATTATTCGAAAAAGTGATGATGGTGAACCAACTAATACTGCTGGAAAACCAATTTTAGACATTTTACTTCATCATAATTTAACTAATGTTGTATGCTTAGTTATTCGTTATTTTGGAGGAATTAAATTAGGTGCTGGCGGATTAATTCGTGCTTATGCTAATAGTGTTAAAACAAATTTAAAAAAAGCCGAATTAATTCCTTTTTTTGAAACAAAAGATATTATTATTAAATTTCCAATTAATAAAATTAAATTAGTTGATGAATATTTAACATATCATTATCAAAATTTAGCAATTAATAAAAATTTTACCGAACCTATTAGTTATCAATTTTCGCTGCCTAGTGAACAAATTTATCTTTTTACTTTATGAGCCAACAATAATAAAATTAATGTAATTATTTCCGAACATATAAATAATTAATATTTTTCCCAAGTTTAACAAAACGTTGTTCATATTCAGTTGGAATATTATTTTTCAAATACTGACTTTGATATAGATTTGTTGTATAATCAACAATTTTTCAATTATTTTCTTTAAATGATTCTAATGAATAGTTAAATAATTGATCATTATCTGTTTTAAAATGAATTTCACCATTATCCTGTAAAATAATTTGATAAAAATTTAAAAATATTTTATTTGTTAACCGACGTTTTTCATGACGGGCTTTAGGCCAAGGATCAGAGAAATTTAAATATATTTTATTAATTTCTTTAGATGCAAAAATTTCTGGCAAAAAAATAGCATCAAAAACAATTATTTTTAAATTAGGTAAATTTTCGGCAATAATTTTTTTTAAAGCTAACACTAAAACTGAAGGATACCGTTCAATTGCTAAAAAATTTTGATTTGGATATTTCTTTGCTAATGCTATAATAAAATCCCCTTTTCCCGAACCAATTTCAATATTTAAGGGATTATTATTTTTGAAGATCTTTTTCCCCCATTGCCCCCTATAATATTCTGGATTTTGAATTGCAAAGGTAGAATTTTCCATAATATATTTTGTTGCTCAAGGTTTATTTCTTAGTCTCATCTTTAAATCCTTTCCGACTGTTTTTTAATAAAGCTAATTTTATCTCATTACCAATTTCATTTTGTGGTTCATCATAAGTTCCAAATAATGAACCAAACATATAATTGATTTTTAGTTCTTTTAATTTACTATATCCTAAATAACTATTAACTTGTGGTGCAATTAAAATAATATCAAGTTTTTCTGCCAAAATAATATATTCTTTAATTAAATTTTGATAATGAGAATGAATAAACATTTCTCGAATACTCGTCGATGAAAAAACAGCATAATTAGGTTCATAATAATACAAACTATTTAATTCTGTGTCAATTGCCCCAAAATTTTTAACAGCAACTTCAATACCAATATTTTTAATTGTATTTAAATTTTTTTTAAATTTTTCAGGATCAAATCCAGTTTCCATTAAATCAAAGGTTAAAATTAAATTACCCGGTTTTACTTTTAATTCAATTAATTTTGTTGCAAATTTTTTTAAATTAAACTGCTCACTAGCAATAAAACTAGCTGGATAAGTAATAAATAATTTTTGTTCTAAATAATTATCTAATTTACGAAAATTTTTAATATTTAGTGCAGCATTAAAACGAACTAGCATTGTTTCATGCGCAATTCCACCAAAAACATTACTATCTTTTGCAAATATTAAATCACTATCAACCCCATCAACTAAATTACTACTATAATGATACGCTAATTTAAGACCATTATTCACATTTATAATTGGAGAATATAAACTAACAATTTTTTCTAGCTGAATATGCTCATTTAAAGCTAAAATACTACGTTTTTGGTTTGATAATTCTTTAATATTTTCAGGGTCAATAAAAATAATTTGATTTGAATATTCAAGATTTAACCGATTATCTGCTGTTGCAATATTATATTCCTTTAACTTATTTAAATTATTTGATTGTAAGCCATATAATGAAGCATATCCTTGCAATTTAACAATTATTTTATAATTTTTTAAAATAAAAGTAGTATTAACTTGTCGCAATAAAATTTCAAATTGTTTTAATAAATCAGTTTCTGGCCGTAACTTACTTTTATTATGCACTAAGATACTACTAATATCAGGTTTCTCATTTTGATCAAGTGGAAGAAAAATGCCAAAATGATTTAAACTTGCTTTAAAAAATAAAACATTTTGTTCTTTTCATAATGTAAAAACTTGATGAGAAATAAGATCAATAATTTTATTTTTAACATTACTATTTAGAAATTTATCTAGTTTTTCAATATTATTAATCATAAAAGTAAAATAAATTCCACGACGGATTTTATTTTTATGAATTAAATTATAAATAGCATCATGTGCTAAAGCTTCACGAACATAACTATTACGATCGTATTCAATAATATTTTGTAATTTTATCGCATGAACATAAATTAATTCAACAATCCCACAAATACTATAAGCAAAATAAGTCATTGCAATTCAAACTAAAACATATAGTTCACTTACAAAGTTTTCTGACATAGCCATTCTTTTTGATTGTGCTAAAACAATAATTGAGGCCGTAATAAACCCTGTTAATGTCAATAAAGACCATCTAGTTCATTTTGTTCATTTAAAATGCCAACTCACAAAAACAATTAGAAGGGTTAAAGCATAAAGCACTGAAATCATAATAATATTAGGAGTACCTGTTAAAGGCAAAAAATAGTTATTATTTAAAAATGGTAAAATTCCAAAAAGAAAAGTAAAAATAATAATCGTATATAGAATTGTGGCAAAACAAGAAATAAAAACACCTATCATTCAACAAACTATTATTGGTAAAAAAATATTAATAGCAATCATTGTATTGGTTTCCCCAGTTTTTGGCGGTACAAAAACTGGGATTAATCCTTGTGCAATAATAACCAAAATTGCAAAAACACCATCAATAACAACTTGATAATAAATTGAAAAACGAGCAAAATAATTACGAACTAGACCTCATGTAAAAATATAAATGACAGAAAAAATAATTATAAATAATAGATATACAAAAATAATATTTAAAATATTACTCACTTATTTTCACCTCATTTAACAAACCTTATACTTTTTTTATTATATCATTCCTTTTAAAAATATTTTTTAATTAAAAAAAGAAACTAAAATTCTCATAAATAATTTCTTAAACCGAGTAATTTATTTATGACAAGACAAGTTTCTTTTAATTTCTGACTTATTTTTATAAAAATAAAAAATGGTGGAGATGGCGGGAATTGAACCCGCGTCCACAAATAATGTTCTAATACCTTCTACAGTTTAGTCTAATCATCTTTCTTTCATTATTTAATAATAGGACTAGACAACTAATTAAATAACTAGATAATAAGATTTTCAAAATTCTAACATTATCAATTAGAATTTCTATTAGATTAAGACTTGAGATACGATAATAGTTAATAATCTATAATTAACTATTATTACGGCTAGCAATCCTCTAACAACGAGGAATTAAGCTGCTAACATTGAACCTGGTAGTTGATTGTTCATCAACGAAACTGGAATTTCAATTTTGTCTTCTTTTTGTTTTTTGTTTGCGTTTCTTCAAACCTAGTAGCATTATAGTCTGCCAAACTACTGCCAATATTAGTAGATCATTCCTGTCGAAACCGGAACATCCCCATAGGTTCATTATACTCTTAAATTATTAAATAGTAAATAAGGACTATTTCTTACATTTTTTTTGAAATAACTGCTTAAAATGATATTAATAACTAATTTCTTTTCCAATTTTTAAACCTAAAGTAATTCGAATTAAAGCATAATAATCCATCATTAAACTAAAATTACTAAAAAATAAGGTAAATAGTAAGAAAAGCCCCATACCTAGAATATAATCCTTTTGTAGTCAAAATAATAATCGTTCAACAATTAAACTAGGTTTTGTAATTAAATTATTATTTTTTAAATTTAAATATTCAACATAATGACTTAAACTACTAAAAAAATAACTAAATAACCCAAGACTAGTAATTAGCATTATAAGTTTTAAAAAATTTATTGCAATTACACTATCATTTTTATTAATTCAATTTACCAAGTATATAATACTTTGCAATAATATTTCAATTATCAAACAGATAATAGTAAGAATACTTAAAATATAAATAATGTTATTAGAATCTAAAGAATAATTTGTTCCATTATAATAATAAACTATTCAATCATTGGGGTTTCATTGAAAAATACCTGATAAAAAAATATAAAAAGTTAAAAGAATTTGAATAGTTTTAAAAACAATTAAAGTAATATTAATATTTTTTTCAAACACTAACCATGTTCAAAATTTTTGAAAATCATATTTTTTTGTTAAGAAAAAATTAATTTTTTTGGGTGAATAATATTTCAATCGTAATATTCTCATTTGTAAAATTTGTAAATTATTATTATCGTGAATTTTACAATTAAAGAAAGTCGTAATTTCATTATAAAATTTACTATTTGTTTTACAAATTAAATACTTATCTAGAAACTGAAACAAACTAATGTTATTAAAAATAGATACTTTAACTTGATTATCATCCAAGTCATATTCACTAAAAATACTTTTTAATGTTTGGTGATTAAAATAAATAATTGTTTTTCACTGATATGAGTAAGTTATTATAAAAAATAAAATAAAAGTAAAAATACTAGCAGCTGTTGTAATAGCGTAAAAAATCTTTCGTGACAATAACCTTCATTCTGGTAAATAATTATTGCTAAAAGTGAAATCTGATGTTAAAAATAATAAGAATAATTGTAATACATTTAGAATTAAACCAATATTAATAATAACTAATAAAAAATAAAATAATTTATTAGCACTTCAACTTTCACTATTTTTTTTATTTTTAAAATGTTTTAATAAATAAATTCCTTCCCAACTACTACCAAAAAGAAAAACCAAAACATTTAAAACAATAAAATATTTTAAAGAAACTAAATCTGTCATATTTTTTCTCCTTCCTTAAGCAATTTTAAAAGAAACATGTGTACCAACAGTTCCGGCTGCATGATTAATTTTAAGATAATTTTTATTACTGCTTTTAAATCAAGCAAAAACATATGGTAATCCCCCATGGTCAGCACTCTTTCATAAATTTTTTAACTGAGTTGTTGGTGGTCATAAATCTAAGTCATTTGGCTGTGCTCCCTTTTTTAAAACAACATTTACATCAGTTGCTTGCATAAAATGTGAATTATGAACATGCGCTGATCATTTAATTAAATAATCAGTTACATCGTTAATGACTTCTGCAATGGTAGTTGTTCCATCATATGTTTTGTTAGCAATAGGTTTTCAATCAATATTTCGTCAGTCCTTAGCATTAAAATCATTACTTTCAATTGCAACATTTCAAACTGACAAGAATTCTGGTTTTTCATAAAAACCAAATCCTTTACTTTCTAGCATTACTTTATAATTACTTTCAATAACTGTGGGATTAAATATTAGCATTGCTTTTGGAGCATCAAATTTAATAAAGTTACTATTGTCTTTTTTGGCATTAATTTCCAAATTAAAGAAACCAACTGGTAATGGGTTATTGTCATTTCACATTTCTTTTTTCCTATAGTAGGTTACAATTTCCTCATATCCTTCTTCAGTTTGTAAAATATTATTAACATTTTGTATAAATCCCGCCATTAATTTAGCATTATCCATTGGGACTGGATTATTAGAATAAAATAGTACACTATTTTTTAAAATATTTAATTCAGTTAAATCAACATTAGTATTAATTGTAATTCATTTTTCCTTTTGATAATGACCATAATTATTTGGCGTAATATGAATTGAAAAATAAGTAATTGGTAATAAGTTTCGAACAACACTAAAGTCAATTAAATAATCTGGATTAGGCGTTGTATGGTAACCATAATAAATATCAACATTAATTTTAAAAAGATCGATTTCCTTAAAATTAATTTGAATAATTTTGAGAACAGTACTTCGTAAAGTTTGAAACCCACCAAGTTCACTACCCAACATTTGATCAACTGTTCACTGATAATTTTGAAATACTGTCTCATTAATTTGTGTTAAGTCAAAATTAAGACTCTTTTCTTGTGCAGTTTTACAAGCAATAAGCGGGCTAATATTTCCAAATAAAATAGTTCCTGCTAATAATGATCCTAATAACTTTTTCATAATCCTCCTTTATAAGGAATTAACATACATAAATAATTCATAAACTTGTTCTCCTATTGTTTTTCCATAATTTAAACTTGGTTGTTCAAACACAACATCATTTAATGTAAATTGTTTTGGATATCACTTATATTTATTATCTCTTGTTGTTGAAGCAGGAAAACCAATTGCATTTAGAGCGCGATTTAAATCATATTTTTTATCTGGATATATTTCCATTAACATCATCATTTTATGAACCATTTCTATTCCATCAATATAATTTTTAAAACGGACACTATAACGTGGACCATTAATATTTCCAACATAAACTAAATTATCATCTCCTGATTCAAATTGACCATCCATTTCTTTTTTAGCATAATAATCATCACGATATAAATCATATGACCATCTTACATAACCATTTGCACCTAATTTATAAGCCATTAAAGGTCCTCAAATTTGTTCACTATTATCAGATTGAATATACGCTGCTGGAAAATTATTTCAAGAAGTATAAATCATGGTTGCATTACCAAATGTTTGACGACGAAGGATATTACTTCGTAACTTATAAATATTAATATTATTAAATTTTTCTACTATTTCACGGTATTGCAAAATCATTTGGTCATATTTATTAACAAAAATATTTTGAATATCATCTTCATCAAATGGATTATAACGGAAACGTCAGCCAGCAAAAATACTAGATTTAATAACATTATACGGGTCATTTTCAACTACATTTTTCATTGTTAATTCATTAGTTTTATCTGCTAATTCATCAAATGATTCATATAAAGTAATTTGTTTACCATTTGGTGTTAAGTACTCTGGCTTGTTTCGAATTGAATTTCAATGGTTTGATAATGCTTTAATAAATTTACTATGAATTGTTTTTAAATAAGCATCAAAGTTTTTCCCAGGCATACCATTACTTGACTTTACTAATTCAGCATTAAATGTTCGTTGAGGACCCTTTTTAGCACCATTTTTAAGGTAAAAAAAGGTAAAGTCTCCTGGTTCCATTGCTGAAAACATAAACTCCGTAAATCCTAATTTCGCAACAACTTTTAAGTATTCATCAAATGCATTAAAATCAAATTCTCATTCTCAATCTGGATCATTAAAAACAGCATTTAAATCACTACTTTTAATATAATTTTCATATTCTTCATCACTTCATCCTTCTGATGATTTATTTAATTTTCCTGCTCATTGAATTAATTGGTAGTTTCATCCTGGCCCATATAAATAAAATGTATTAGATTTTTTTAATGCTTCTAAATGGGCTAATAAATATGGCCGCATTTTTGGGGATAAATAACTTGGTAAATTGTTATCAAAAGGACCAATTTTGTCATCAAGTTCCTTTACATTTGCTCTTTTCTGTCTTAAATTATCACCAGTATCAATATATTTCATACCATTTGAAGGAAATGATGTTGCACTAAACCCAAAGCGTTCATGCATTGGTTTATTTGAATCATCAGTTTTTAAAAGATAATTTTTAACTTCAACACTAAACTTGCGTTCAATACTAGTTTTAACTTGGCTATTAAAATGAAAACTTAATTTTATCGTAAAATTTTGAATTCCTAGTTTTGCTTGTGGACCAATGAAAAGACTAACTCAAAGCGGTTGAACATCATATGTTAACTCAGACAATGTGTTTTCTCCTAGCGCATCAGGCATATATTGTACTCCTGGGTAAATATAACGATCAGAACTTGCTGCATTTGGAAAAGCTTTAATATAAGTTAAAAAAACAATATCACTAATAATAGCGGCGTCCTTATTATCATTTACAATTGATATTTGTAAATCATGATATTTAGTAATGTCTTCCTTATTTAATAAAATTAACTGTGTATTAAGATGTTGATTTCTTCATGCTGTTAACCGTGGGCGATCATTTGTACATTTTAATAAATCTTTGCGATTTCCATAAAAAAATGGATTGCCATTTTCATCTTCATTATAAGCACTATAAGTAAATTTTGAATCACCAAAAAAAGTATGGAAATATGAATTATCATCTGATTGCGGATTTTTATTATTGCCACAACCATATTGAAAATTAAACTGGTTATCATAACGACCACCACTGCCACCACCAGGATAATTCCCTTCAAAACGACTACAACTAACAACCATCATCACAAAAGGAGGAATTAAAACAATAACTAATAAAATTTGAATCATATTTTTAAACGATATTTTTTTCATTTGTTTACTCCTCACTTAAACCATAAATCCTAAATGCACACCTGGCAAGGTGCTTAAATCTAGTGAAGTATCCTTTGCATTAATTAATTCTAATCATACCCAATGTTTTTTCTTTCCGCCTGAAGAAAAAGTATATAATTTATCTAATGTTGTTTCCTCCTCAAGTAAATTAGGATCAGAATATCCATTCTTACGAAATTGTAATTCAAAAACACTCATCGCCAAATTATAATGGTATATTGTATCAATTGCCTTAATAACAAATAATTTTATATCATCATATAAACTAGCTAAGGTACTATTTAAAGTGACATTTTTATCTAAAATTGCATAATCAAAATTATGACTTTTAAAATCCTTACTTGTAATTTTAATAGTTGCTGCCGTATTCATTGTAAAATTTTCCTCAGGAAGTTTAAATAATGATGCTTGCAATCGTTCTGGAATATATTTAAATAAATCATCGGTAATTGTTAACATATTATCTTTCTCAGGAATAAATTTATTACTTAATTTTATAAAAAAACTAATATCCTTATTTAAGGTCATTTGTCCTGGTTGTAATTCCATCCCCGCGGTAATATCTAATCCCATTTTTTGAAATTGATTATTAAAATTATTAAGAATTATTTGATTACTTAATAATTTATTTCAACTATCCACAAGTTTATCTTCACTATTAATTTGTCCCTTTGAATTATCAAATTTAATAAATTGATTATTAATAAAATTTCAAGTTGGGCGATAATCAAATTGTAAAAAACTATGTCCATAAAATTCACTTTTTTCTGTTGCAAAAATTCCAACAGTAAACCAAAAAATATAATTAGTATTAGTAAAATCAGCAAAATTAATTGCTTTGGCATTATAAAAGTTACTATCATCAACATGACCATAATAAATATCAACTCTTAAATTTTTGACAATATTTAATCCTAAGTTATTTTGTAAACCCAGCATAACATTACTACGAATGGATGGCATTAATCCATCATCGTAACCTCGAAGGCTATTTAAACCTCATTTGTTATTAGTCATAATTGATTGTGGTTTTAATAAAAGACCTAAATTTTTTGTTTCTTTTCATCATAGATTAGTTGAAATTAAACTAAAACTTGTAGCAATAGGAAAAATAAATATCATTAAATAAAATAATTTTCGCAATTTTATTTTCTCCATTTTATTTTTTGGTTTATAGTTTCAGATTTAATTATATTGTAAATTGTAATATGAAGCAGAAAAAAATCAACTTTGAAAGGAGTTGATTTTTTAATGGAAAGAAAACATTATTTTATTTTGCGGTCCTTAGTAACTAAGTATGGAAAAGATAATGTTATTAATACTGTTAATAAGATAGTAACTAATAATGTAAAAGAAGATGAATAAATTATCCGCGTAATTTATTAGCGGTAATTTATTCAATAGTGTTTATTTTGAGCGTAGCGAACACGCGGAGCGTGTCGCGCAAGCTAAATTTTTAGGAGGAATTAAGTTATGCCAGTTTGATTAACGACAATATTTAGTGTTGTTATTATATTAGGTATTTTTGCTTGAATTGGTTTATCGATTTATCAAAAAATTCGCCAAATTCGAGGGAAGAAAAAAGATAAGAAAGAGATTAAAAATAAGGAGGAAAATAAATAATGTTAGGTATGTATTTAACAACAGCTGTTAATTTTCTAGCTGCAGATACTCCTACTATTTCAGGTGGAATGGATTCTATTTGAAGTGGTTTAGGACAAGCTATGACAAAAGTTAAAGATGCTGTTTATGCTGTGTTACCACAATTAATGACCTTTTTAGGTGATGCGTGAATTATTTTAATTCCATTTGGAATTTTTGTAATTATTAAGATTTTAAACTTTTTCCGTGTCATGGTTAAAGGATTTTAATATTTATTATAATCGATTATATATTTTAGCTGTGGCACACTAGCTTTTATGTGAGTTGATTAAATAATTTTGTTGTTTATTTTTGCACTATATACTGTCTACAATTAATAAATTTAGTTATATCGCTAATTTATTGTTTATAATATTGAGTCTATTATGAAACATATTTTTTTAGTAGGATTTAATAGAAATAAGAATATTTCTATTAAAGGTCATAATAATAACAGTTTTAAACCAAAAATTTTTATAATATTTTTTATAAATATACCTACTTTCTTTTAAAAACTTGTAGGCAGTATATAGTGTAAAAATATCAACTTAATTATAAACATATAATTTTATATTTTAATAGCTATTAGTTAAAACTAAGTAGTTATTTTCAGTGTGCCTTAATTTTTGATTTTATATATTTAACATTGTTATTACCAATGTTTATTTAACAAGAATTAAGTTACATTAGTATACCAATGTTTATTACAGTAAGGAGTTTTTAATTATGTTAAATAAAATTAATAATGCGTCATTTGGAACATATGAATATTTATATTATGATGCAAGAGGATTTAGAAAAAAGAATTGAAATCAAAAGTATTCTGATGAATTTATTGTTTGTTGTATAAAAGATGTTTATTTTAATAGGTTAACTTCTTTTGAAGTTGGTAAAAAATATAATATTTCATCGGGTAGAGTTCGTTTATGAATTCATTATTTTAAATATCGAAAAGGTTATCGTTTTTATTGTGAAGGTGGAATTTCTGATCAATTAGATAAAATTATTAAAGTGTCTGAATATAATTTGAAATCCAAGAATTTTTTAAAATGAGAAAAAATGAAAGAAATGTATTTAAAAGGTTGCTCGTATTTACAAATAAAAAAAGAGTTAAATGTTAGTGACGCAAATATTGCATATTGTGTTAATAAATTTAATTTGCCAAGAAGACGACCAGTTATAATTTCTAAAAATCATATGTGATAAATATTTTTTAAGTTACTTTTGTTGTTAACTGGTCATATTTTAAAAATAAAATAATTTGTAATAACTTGTTGTAGCTAATGTAACCATGTTGTGGAGGTGATATGTTATTTAATATGGCCAGTTAACAACAAAAGTAATTGTTAGTTAGGAGAATTTATATGAAAAAATCTTTATCTTTATTTGCAGTTGTTATTTTAGGTATTTTAAGTTTAGTTATTCCTTTGATTACATTAACTGCATTTAAACCCTTAAATCAGCAAAATTATACTGTTAAGCAACAAGCAACCGGTATCAATGAAACAGATTTTATTAATACAATGTTTTTACGTAGTACTTTTTTTGAAAACTGGTCAGAAACAAATTATTTTATTAATCCAACTTTAAAAACATCACAAACATTAACTTACAATGATAAATGATATTTAGATTTTTTAAAGGATAGTTATTCTACCGGAATTTCATTCGATAAGCCCAGTGATGAGTTCATGGACTTATATAAAAATTGAGATACTTATGCTAAACAATATAACATTGATAAATTTTATGATGTTGATAAAAAACAATTTTTAAAAGAATTAACTAATTTTTCTTATTCTTTTGCAAAATATTTTAATACTGTTGAAGTTATTAATAAATTTGAAAAAAGTGTTGATAATTTACAAATTGTTGATATTACTTCAAATTTTGGAAATTGGAAACAAGTTTATTGATATGATAAACCATTTGCTGATATTGATAATAAATATTATATTGTTATTTGAAAAGGCTTAAATTTAGAAAAATGAAATATTGTTAAATTTAATAATAACAATGAAAAAATAGAAATTCAGATAGATAGTGGCCAAGAATTATGAAAATTTGATAAACAATTAATGCTTGATGTTGGTAAAGGAATTATTTTATGAAATAATGATTCGACAGGAAAAATTTTTAAATCAGTTTATCGTTGGAATGGAGATACTGAACCACAAATACCCGAAATAGACAAAAACGGTAATTTAAAATATTTTTCAGAATATTGAGAAAGTGTTCGTAATTTTTTATTAAAATATATTGATATTATTATTCAAGAAAATATTCGAGTTCAGCAAGGTGGTAACCCTGATTATGATGATCCAAATTTAGGTAGTCAAAGAATAATTTTTGATTTTGAAATTATTAATAATTTAGATAAAGTTAATACTAGTACAATTTTAACTAAGAAGTCAATTTATCGAATGATTTTAACGATTGATGAACGAAAAAATATTATTGCTGGGAGTTTAGAGTTAACACACCTTAAGCAATATTGGAATGGATATGATTATAATAATTATCGGTATACTGATGATTTGGGTTTTTTATTTTCTTTTATGAAGGATAAAGAAAATACATTTAATTTTAGTGCTGAAACATATAATTATTATCAAGGTAATACTCCTAATACTGGTAAAGAGATTTTTGAACAGATGAAAGGACAAATTGATATTAATAAATTTTTAAAAGCCTTTTTTGCGCATGCGTTGGTGCCAGTGTTTCAAAATCGTAGTAATTTTATTGAAAGTGGTTATATTGATAATTTACAATATGATACAGTTTTAATTAACTTTTTTGGTTTAAAATTAGTTAATTTTAGAGATGTTTTAATTGATGAAAATAATACTAATAAAACTCAATTTGAAAAGTTATTAAATAGTATGTTTACGGTTTCTCAAAATTTTTATAAAGATTATTTACGAACCATTTTTGATTTAGAAAATAACACTTATGTGCAAGGATATAACAAGAAATATGGTTTATTAGCGAACAATGGTTTTAAAATTTATCCACGTTACTTTTATTTTTCTGATAAATATAAGCAATTAGATATCAAGTTGTATTCTGCTTATAAAAATCGTTTTTATAGTACTAATTATGGTAATGTATTTAATTATGATTTTTCAGTTTCAAATGATTATAATATTAATCAAAATGAGGGTTATGTTTTTGAAGGTGCTTTAAAAGACAAATATGGTTTAAAATATAAAAAAATTGAAGAACAAAAAATTGGTTATAATGTTTTTGAATTACAAGCTCAAAAAGAAAATGATATGTATCGTTATTATGATTTTAATTTTGGTATTTATAATTGACAAGAAATTAATAATGGTGGGTTGTTTCCTGACGGTCAATGATGACAAGCACAATATGAAAGTTGCAGTTGATATAATTTAGCATGTCATATTAGAAATGCAGCAATATGAATTGTTAATAATATTCCTGGTGTTAAGCAAGTAAATGAATTAGCAAGCGGAGTTGGTAAAATATTTCAAACAATATATAGTTTTTTTAATCAAACATTTGAAGTATGAAAATTTAGTCCAGCATTATATAATACAATAACAAATATATTCCTATTAATTATATTTATGAAATTTGTACGATTAATATAAAAAAGGAACTATTAAGTTCCTTTTATTCTTTTCAATCAGTAATTTTACCAGTATTTTTGTCTATTTCGGGTATTTGTGGTTCAGTATCTCCATTCCAACGATAAACTGATTTAAAAATTTTTCCTGTCGAATCATTATTTCATAAAATAATTCCTTTACCAACATCAAGCATTAATTGTTTATCAAATTTTCATAATTCTTGGCCACTATCTATCTGAATTTCTATTTTTTCATTGTTATTATTAAATTTAACAATATTTCATTTTTCTAAATTTAAGCCTTTTCAAATAACAATATAATATTTATTATCAATATCATTAAATGATGAATCGTTGTAACATTGTTGTTTTCAATTTCCGTGGTCTTGTTTTTCACAAGGAATATTTTTATTATTTGGTTTATCACAACTAATTAATGTGGTTGTACTTGTTGCTGTTAATCCTATTGTTCCTAAAATACTTAGTAATTTTTTCATTTGGCTAATTGTTCCTTCCTTTATTAAACTATGTAATAATTATAACAAAAAATTTTAGAAAGGTATTTAATAATGAATTATAAGCATTTCAATATTGATGAACGTGTTATATTAAGTCAGTTATTAGTATCAAAACTATTTCAAAAGAAAAATGGCAAACCAAATTTATTTAAAATTTCTAAATATATGGAAAGAAGTGTCTCTACAATTTGAAATGAAGTTAAACGTTTTCAAAAGTTAAAAGAATATAATCCTATTAAAGCTCATAAAAAGTATCTTAAAAATCGTAAAAAATCAGTTAAGCATATTAAATTTTCATATCAACAATTAATGTGATTAGATGAAAAATTTAATAAGTTTCATTGGTCGCCCGAGATTATTTGTTATGCATATAAACGTGAATTTGGTATTAAATTTCCGGTATGTTTTAAAACTTTATATAAGTATGTTTTTCTTGGTTTATTTGGTTTAAATAAACGTAATTTGTATTTTCACGGTAGAAAAAATAAGAGTAAACAAAATATTGATAATCGTGGTAAATTAAGTAATTTTAGAACTATTGCAGAGTCTAAACATAATAAAAATGAATTTGGTTGATTTGAAATGGATACAATAGTTGGCAAAGATTTTAAATCTGTTTGTTTGGTTTTAACTGAACAATTAACTAAATTTGAAATTGTAAAAAAATTAAAAGATAGGACACCAAATGAAGTAATCAGTGTTATTAAAAATATTTTTAAAACTAGTGTTTTAAAGAAAATAGTTAAAGGTATTATAACTGATCAAGGTAAAGAGTTTTCAGAATGAAAACAAATTGAAGCTTATATTGATACTAAAGTTTATTTTTGTGATAAAGGTAAACCTACTCAAAAACCTATTGTTGAACGAATTAACCGGGATTTAAGGCATTGATTTCCTAAAGGAATAGATTTAGATGTTTATTCACAAGAATATTACGATGAAATAGTTAATATTATTAATGAAAGACCACGACAGTGTTTAGGTTGAAATTCAGCAAAAAATTATTTTGTCAATTTTATTAAAAAATATGTTAATATAAAAATATAAGATTTTTTTCTACTTGCATTTACAATTTACATATTAAAAAAAAAAAAAAAAACAAGTGACAACCAAAATTTCAAAAATAACTTAAAAATAAAAATCTAAGCTTTGCTTAGATTTTTATTTTTTTAGTTTTATACTTCGTTTGCAGTAACTTGTTCTTGAATACTCATATGATTAATTTTATAAGTTGAAATTCAATATGTTATTAAATAGATTCCTGCCATTAAAATAAAAGTAATTGGAATTGTAATTCATGGGAATCCAAATGGAATAATTACTTTAGCAATTGCAATAAACCCATAAACACCTAGTCATAATGTTAATCACATTATACCAACACCTAAAATTCATGCTAGAAAAGCAAACGGAGTAAATATCCCTAATGTTAAACTATTAATTTCACGATTTGAATATCCTAAAGCTTTCATTACAGCCATAAATTTTAGGAAAGAATTAACAAAGGATTCTGTCATAATATATACAATAATAATAGCGGTTATAATCGTAATAATAACAAAGATAATCGATAAGATACTTGAAATTCAAGCAAGTTTTTCAATAACTTGCGATTTAATAATTAAATAATCTGTTCCCCCAACTCCACTAGTTAATTGGCCATTCATAAAATCATTCATTGAATACGAACCATCTGGGGAAGAAAGATTAAATCGTGTTGTTTGATCAACTTGATCATTATATTTACTAAACTTACCATTAAATCATAACATCGGATTATCATCTTTGTCATCATATAGTTCACTAGAACTTGTATTAAAACCAAGAATTTTATTAGCAATAACTTGATTTACATATGCCCTCGGAACATCATATGAATTTTGAATTCCAACAACTTTATATTTAATATTTTTAGTAATTTTGCCAATTTTTAATAATCCTTGCCGTAATGCTTCTCGATATCAATTAGTTGGAAAGCCCGTTAAATCACCAATACCATTAATTTCTTTGTCAAATTTATTATCAAAAGGATGAATAACATAATAATCACCTTCTGCAGTTACTTCTTTAGTGACTACTCTCTGATCAGGGGGGCTATTAAGGTCTAGCAACCCTGGTAAACGGCGTCCTGTTGTTGCAGAAATTGTTGAATTTTGAAATTCCCCTGGTTTAAAAGCAGAAACTGGTAATTTTAAAACAAAATTTTTAATATTATAATAATCTTGAACTTTACCATTTTTATTTTCAAAACCAACACGTGTTTTGTTTCCAATTGTTAATTTCGTTAAATCAAGGGTAAAAGGATTAAGATTATCATCAGTAAAACCACTTGGTAACTCATATGACCATGCGGCTTGGTCCACAGCACAATGCAGTGCATCATCACAATACTGTAATTGTTGAACATTAGTAGTAGTTTCAACTATTTTATTTAACAATAAATTATATTTACTTTCTGCGGCTTTATTTACAACCATTGGAATTTCATCTGCCCCAATATTTAAATTTTTACTATCATCTAAGATTTTTTTAACCGTATGATTTGGAAAAATAATTGTTTTATTATTTGCATTAATTCCATATGTTGGAAGAATAAAACTTGAATTTGATATATTTGTTGTATATCCGGTATAAACATCTTCATTTTTTGAATTATAAGTTGAAGTTCCAAAAGTAAAATTAAATTGTAATTTCGCCAAATCATCTTTTAACCACATTGCTCGAATTTTACCTGGCATAATATCACTTGTTGCATATTGTGCACAATAAGTCCAACGATCAATAATATTTGGGTCTGTTGGGTGGACTGGTGGTTTTCCAAATGCACGTGGCATTGTTGAACATAATAAAGTATCAATTTGATTTCGAATATCAACATTTTCACCATAATGTTTATACATATCATAAAAAGTACCAATTGATAAACTTGCTCCTTTTCCAACCATAAAATTAAAAATAATCATATTATTTAATTGTTGTGCGTATAAATGAGCATTTTTAGCACTAATATCAGTTTTTGTTGATAACCATTTTCCATTATATAAATAATCACTTACTAAAGAATTTTTAGTTAATGGATATGCTGCCTCAGTCGAAAAACTAGGACCATTTCAGTCATACATTTCATAGCGACTAAATGGAATATTACCAATAACATTCGTATATTCGTATTCATTATTATAATTTAAATTGGCATAATAATCTTTACTAAACTTATTGATTGCTGTTGGAATTAAAGTTGCTAACGTTAAAGATAAACTAGCAACAAAAAATGTTAAGAAAAATCAACCAATTTTTTTCATTGAAACGGCCATCATCACAAAACGAAATTTTGTTGTAAACTTTTTAAAACGAAAAACATTGCTAATAGAATATACTAATTTTGAGGTTTTAATATTTTTATTCGGATTTAATAAATCTAACGGACTAATTATTAATTGTCGAATTGCTGTTACTAAAATTGACAAACTACTAACAAGACCAATAATCCCAAAACAAATTGCAAATGGAATCAATGAAAATGAAAAGTTAACTGGAATAACAAAGTAACTATTAAAAACACTCATAATAGGGAGTTGCAAACAGACACCAATAATTCATCCAAGTGGAACTCCAATTCCAGTTACTACAATTGCATGCGCTAAATAAGAACTAGCAATTGTTAATCCACTATAGCCGTTTGCTTTTAAAATTCCATTTTCAATTTTTTGTTGATTAATAATTTTTTTAATTAAAATTATTAATGTGAAAATTAAAATTATTAAGAAAATAATGCATAAAACGATTGTAATCGTACGATAAAATCTAATTGTAGTTCCCAATAAAGAATAACGTAAGTAAACCAACTTTGTTTCATCGCGACTTTGTAGTGGAGCATTTTTATCACTTGGATTATTTAAACTTCAAAAATCAGCTGCTAAATATTTTTTAAAATTTTCAAAGTCTGTTCCTTTATTTTCAGATAAACCAACATGATTAATATATAATGTGGAATTTTCTTCAATATCAGTGTTGGCAGCAATAGACTCACTACGATAAACTTTTTCAGAAACATAAATAATACCATCTGTTTTTGGATCTGGAAAAACATCAGTATCATAAATTGTTGGATAAATATTAGCCGGATCTCCACCAATAGCACCAACAAAGAAATTTGAATTTTCACCAATTGTAAGTTGATCTCCTACTTTTAATTTTTGACTCCGTGCAAATTGTGGTGTAATAACAACATATACATCATTAATTGGATTAGTTGGGTCAAAAGAATCATATTTTTTAATAAGTTTTAATTTATTATCTTGTAATAATTGTTGTCAATTAATAATTTTATATTTTAAATTTGATGTTAAGTCTCAATATGCATATTGTTCACGTAACTGAACTGAAAAATTTGAAGCTTTAGCAACTAAAGTATAATAGGATTTTGTCAATCCATAAGGTCCATAAGGTTGATTCCTAAAACTACTATTCTTATTATTTTGATTATAAAAATCATTAACACTAAAAACGGCATTTTCAATATTATTATTATAACCAACATCAAGATTATTATTAACAGTTGGTGAATAATAAAGACTAATTTTTGTTAAAGGCTGTGATGTATCTTTTACTAAAAAACTTAAATCACCATTTAATTTTTCCTCAAATAATCTATTTTCAATGCTAGCTTTAGTAGGAATTTCATCTACGCTCCCTCGTAAATCAACATCTTTTTTTCATTTTGTTATACCATTATTAACAAAATCAATAACTGCATCCTTTAATTTTTTTCTATCTGTTATCCCAGGATATTTTTTATTTAAATATGCAATAATTAAATTTACTGTATTCTGTGAAATATCACTATGCGTAAAATTATTCATAAATTCTTCAATTAAAGGTAAATTATCTTGATTAAAAAGATAACCTTTCTGATCATATAATTGTCCAATTACAGAAGTTTGAAAAGCTTTGCTATTAAAGTTAAAACGATATAAACCATTATTTAAAAAAATTGGAGCAGTTTTATCAAGATCAGTAAAAATAATATTACTTACTTTATTTGTTCTAGAATCAAAAGTAAATTCTATTTCAACATTATTATCCAATGCTTTTAATGCTCCATCTTCACCTAAATGAGCATAAGGTAATGTTCACTGTTCACCATTAACATCAGTAATTAAATGATAATCATTGCTAAAAGCATATCAGGGGGTAATTGTTTCTACATTTTGTCCTGTTTTCTTTTTACTATCAAATCTTAATAAATAATCATAAGCAAAAGTTCCTTCCCCCATAAATGAATATGCATTAGTTAAACGTGTATTAACAATTCACGAAGAAGTTGTTAATAATGTTAAAAGCGCAGCTAATATTATAAAAATAATTAACTGTGCTTTTTGCTTAAACATACTTTTTAATGTTTGTAAAAACAGCAACATTTTTAGATCTCCTCTTTTTCAATTAACTATTAATAATAACGAGTATTGTTATAGTATCAAACAAAGTCACTTAATAAATATGAATTTTTTGTTAAATCATCTTTAATCCCTGGATTATATAAAAAACGAGCTTGATTATTAAATTCAACAACATAACTATATTTAATTTTATCACTATTTGTTAAATATTCATTGCCCTGTCCATCATAATCAACTCAGTCTTGACTATTTCATGTTTCGCCCTCTGGTGCAATATTATGACGTTGTTTTGGGTCTTTTTCTTGTTCAACATATGAAGGAGAATTTCCTGAAGCAGGATCAGTATATCCTAATGGTTTTTTATGACGTTCTAATTTAGTTGAAGCATCTTTGGGACCATAATAATCTAATTGGTAACGAACACCAGTTACAGAACCATCAGTTACAATTGCACCTAATTTTGAACCATCTACGCCAGTTCCTGAGGCTGTAATATATCATTTTCGATCTAAAAAGATATTATCAAATCAATCCTCGGCCATTACTTTATTAACTTGATTTGTTAATTCACCAATATAACCATTTTCTGAATCTAATATTTGTGTAATAAATTTATGCATTGATTCATAATCAGGATACGTATTATTACCTCCATGCGCTCAAATATTAATGACATCAAATAATGATCCTTGTTTATATTGACCTGTTTCATCAACAAAACCATAACTATTTAAAATAAACTTAGCATATTCGCTATTAGGATCAACTGCCATTAAGTCCTCTTTAAAACCGTTTTTTTTCGGTCCTTCATTATAAACATTATCAATTGTTTTAACATTATTAGTATTTAATTTATAATGTCCTTCACTATCACTAGTGTAAAATCAATTTGCTAACCCCGCAATTCCTTTTAATAAATTAAACAAATCAAAGTTTGGTCCGTTCAAAATTTGCAATAATGTTCGAATTAAAGCAACAACACTATCTTCAGCAAAATTCCCAATTAAGCCTTGGAATTTTAAAAGACCTTCATAAACTGTCTTTGACATTATACGGTTAAATTTTTGGACATCAAAGTTTGAACCTTCTTTTGCTAAAGCTTCTGTAAATCAGTTTCCTAAAACAGAATACCATTTTAAAAAGGCATTTTTATGTTCTTTATTATCACTTGTTAAATCTAAATATTGCTTCTCCTCTTGCAAAATTACGCTCAGAGATTTTGCCACAACTGGACTGCTAAAAATATCATAAAGTTTCATATTTTTAATTGTTTTATCAGGTTCAGCCACTTCACCATCACTTTGATGTTCAACTTTAAGAACCGTATTTTCAATCGTATCACGACTAAATATTTCTAATAATGGACTGTCCAATTTAACATTACCTGAACTGTCAAAAAACTGATTTTTTATTTGCATTAAAATAAAAAATGGTGCTGCTAAGAAAATTCCTGCAGTTTTTTCGCCATAACGATTATTTTGAATAAATGGTAATAACTGTGCTAATGAATATAAAACTGGTAATTCTAATCCCGGTCCAAATTGACCTAACATGGTAATTGCTTCATCAAAATATTTTAAACCAAATAAATCATATAATGAACTTGATTGGTTCGCCACACTCTTTCCAAATTTAATTTCTTCACCACCATCGTTATAAGACAATGTTGACTTTGTTGGCGGTGTTGAAAGTGAATTATGATATAAAATATTTGATACATAAGGACCTGATGATGAATCATAATAATTACTTCAACCGGCAGTTCTCTTAATATAATTAAGAACTGATTCTGATTTTTGTGATAATGTATTTGCTAAAGCTCCAGTATCATATTGAGCTCATGCTAAATTTGGATTTGCAACAAAATCTGTATAACGCCCTGATGCATCTGTTTTATTGCTAGGATGTCCTTGGTTAGCTTCTGTATTTCATTTTGAAAAATCACTCATTGCAACAATTGATGACATTAAATTATAAATATTTCGTTCTGGTTGATAAGTACTATCCGTTGCTCTTCAAGGATTATAATAAAGATTATTTAATTTTTTATATTCTTCAACATAATCTTTAATTTTAATTTCTTTTCCACTTTTAGTAGTAAAAACTCCTTTTAAGTTTCTTCCAACATTATTTAAGAAATATTGTAATGTCGGAAACCCATAAGTATTCATATTTTCATGACGACTAGCAATTAAAATTTTAGCAATTGTACTAGTATATTTAACTAAATTTCGAATTGTCGGGTCGATCTTATTAAGTTCACTATCAAAATAATCGTCATTTTGACTATTTTTTCCTTTTGCACAAGAAACTACTCCCAGCATACTTGCTGACATTAAAGTTGTAGATCCTAGTATAGAAAGTAATTTTTTCATTTCCTTCACTCCTTTTATATTTATTAAATTTTTATAAAAATCATTAATTTAAAAGTCAGCAGATAACATTAAATTTTCATTACCCGCTTATAACCATTAATAAAAATTGTTGTATATTTAATTGGTTTATCCATAATCAAACAATTATTTTTAATTACTAAAACAAACAAATTTAAATCCTCATTGTTCTTTTTTTTATTCTGTGTTTTAGTATTGTTTTTATTTATCAAAACAACATTTCAAACATAAATTCAAAGTAAAATAATCATAAAAATATTTTTAAAAATTGTTGATAATTTAATATCATTTGTATTTTCAATAAAATATAAATTTAAAATTAAACACAATAATAACAAAATAAAACCAAAAGATAATTTCCGAAAAATTTGCTTTACTTCCATTACATTATTGTTAATTACAATAGTGCTAATTAAACTTCCATAACCAATCACTCATAAAATTAAATGAAATAAGTTGTTTTCTGTTTTTAAAAATGCATCAAAAATAACTGGAGCAAAAATAATTAAAAAGAAAATAACAATTAATTTATTAAATAAGACAATAAAATTAAAATATTTTGTTTTTGTTGCACTAAAAAAAATAACGAATAGTAAAAAAATAAAATTTAATAAATTAATTGTCGATCTTTCTATTCATTCAAAAGAAAATTGAATAAAGATATTAAGAACAAGTAAAATTGATAAATTGCTAATAAAAGTAAAAATAAAGCTGATAATTGCAAGTTTAGTAAAATTGTTACTAATATTTTTAATAGATTTTGTTTTTAAAAAACTAATGCGGATTAAAATACTAATAATGAAAAAAATAAAAATTCAAATAAAAATTGATGAAAAGATATTATTTATAAAGTTAATAAATCTATTAAAAGTGATATTAGATAAAGAATTTATTAACATTTTTTTCCGCTCCTATATTTTTACATAGTAATATTTTACAAAAAAAAAAAAAAAAAGCAAAGGTCTATTTTTGCTTTTTTTAAGAAAATTAAATTATTTAAGATCAACTGAAGCTCCAGCTGCTACTAATTGTCCTTTAATTTCTTCTGCTTCTTCTACTTTTACTTTTTCTTTAATTACTGCTGGTAATTTATCAACAATCGCTTTTGCTGCCATTAATTCTTTTCCAGTAATTTCTTTAACTAATTTAATAATTGCAACTTTACTTGGTCCTGTATCTGTTAACACAATATTAACCTCTGAAGGCCCCGCTGCTGCTGATCCTTCTGCTGGAGCTGCGGCAACTGCTGCGGCAGCTACAACACCAAAATGATCTTCAATTGCTTTTACTAATTCATTTAAATCTGATAATTTCATTTCTTCTAATGCTTTAATAATATCATCTTTTGATAATGCCATAATATTTTCCTCCTCATTAAGATTTTTTTATAAAATGTTTGAATAAACTAACTAATTATTCACTTCTTGTTTTAGCAATTTCTTTAACTGCTATTGCAAACATACGTAATGGGTATAATAAACTTGCTCCAAACATTGATAGTAACTCGTCTTTTGTTGGTAACGCTGCAATTTCAACAATCGCTTTTGTGTCTAAGACTTTACCCTCATAAATTCCAGCTTTTAATTTTATTGCTGGATGTATTTTTGCAAATTTTGCTAAAGTTTTTGCGGCAGCCATCTGTTCACCTGTACCAAACGCAAAAGCATTAGGACCTGTTAAAAATTGGTCTAATTCAGCAAATCCTGCTTCTTTAGCAGCCAAACTTACTAAGTTATTTTTATATACTTTAATGTTTACATCTTGTTTTGTAAGCATTCTTCTTAGTTCTGTAAATTCAGCAACCGTTAATTTTTGATATTCGACAATAACTGCTGAATTAGCAGTTTTAAAGTTATTAACAATTTCATTAACAACTGCTGTTTTAATTTTCATTGCTGGCTTCATTCTTCGCCTCCCTATAATAATTTTAAAAGCAAAGGCAATTAATCCATTTGGTTAATTGCCTAAAACATTATTTAAATAATATAAAAACATGTCATTGTTCTATATCTCAATAATGCCTCGGCAACATAATTAAGATTTAATAAAATCCGTTGCTGTCTATGGTATTTTGATGACTATGGTACAATACCAAGTAATATAGTATTATAATTTTTGTTAAAAGTCAAATAAAAACTTTATTTTATTTAATTTTGATGGGATGAAATAATTGGAACTTTTAAAAATAAATTTTATAGGGAATAATAAAAATTATCCATACAACAAAAGACTAAAAAAATTTTTCTTATTTACCTATTTTTTATTTTACCCATTTTATGACTTTATACAACAACAAAATAATAATATTTTGTAAAAACCATAGACATTTTAGACCACTTAAGTTTTTAAAATAAATTTAGGAAAAATAAAATGACAAGAAGCATCATCTCAGAAAATGAATTATATAAACTTCAACGAGAGTTTAAAAAAATGATATGTTAAATTAGTTGATTAAATTATTTTATAAAGCAAAGCAAACATTTTATGTATGATCAAAGAAAGATTAGAAAATTCATTAATAATTCTTATGATTTTGAATGGTTTAACAAAAATCTATATGTCCAAAAACAATTCATTATGTTTACGAGAAAACATATAAAATTAAAGTAGCAAAAATGATTAAGCAATATCGCCAATTATATGATACCGATGTTCATGAATTTTATAATTTAACATTAACTGAACTTTAAAAAATATGTTATCTATTTCTTCCTAAAGTTGTTAGACAATTCATCCACTTCCTTTAATCTTTTTTCTCATTTGTTCTTTTAATTTTATAAAAGTAAATTATTCATTGACTACAAACTAAAAATAAAATTAAAAGAAGAACTATAATTTTAATTACATTATATGACAATCACATAAAAAATGGAGTAAAACTTGTTAAAAAAATAAAACAGATTAAAAATATTACTAAACCATAACTAAAAATATTTAATGAAAATAAACTATATTTTTTTCATTTAATGCTTTTAATTTCTTCGTTTTTTAATAAAACATATTGAAAATAAATACTATTAATTAAACTAAAAAGAATTATCGTACTTATTATAACAACATCAATAATTTCATATGTACTTCACATTTTAATTCACCAAATTTCCATAATTTCCATAATAACTAGCATTATTTTGATTAAATGATGCAAATTGATATCCCTGTTGTTTTAATCAAACAATTAAATCTTTTAACCAGCTTTGGGCATATGCACGTGTATGTGCAACAAAAATGATTCCTGGTTTCAAATGACTTTTATATTGTTTTAGAATAAGATCTTTGCCAGCTTTTTCTTCATCATAATCTGTCCCAAGATATCCACGAATTCAATATGGAATATTTAGTTTCTTTTGAACATAATCTAATCCTCGATAATATTGCAAATATGGCATTCGAATGGGAATATTGATATCCGAAATTGAAATATTATTTGCTTTATAAACTTTTTTTATTAAATTATTTGTTGCTTGCAATTCGTTTATTAAGGTTTTTTGTTTTGTCATATATTTTTGATGAAAATATGAATGATTACCAATGGCATGCCCTTCGTTAATAATACGATCCAACACATGTTTAATTGTTGGCTCACTATCATAACGAGCAATGTTTTTACCTGTCTGGAAAAAAGTAGCTTTAATATTTTCTTGTTTTAAAATATCCAAGATTTTTTCATCAGCAACTGTTGGGCCATCATCAAAAGTTAGCATAACGATTTTTTGTTTAGTATTAATTCGATTTACTTCATAGTTGCTTGTTGTCATAAAAATATTTAAAATTATTGTAGCTAATAACAACAAACATCAAGTAATCATATTTCCAATTATAATTTTTTTTCTTAACATTTTTATCTCCTTATAAACTTTAAATCTAATTATGCTAATCATAAGTTAATTAATTTAATAGTATCATTTTTTTAAAATACTAACTAGTCATAAATGTGTACGGTACCTTACAAAAAACTTTATTTTAAAGTGTAAATTGTAAATGCAAGTGCAACAAATCTATTAATTTAATAATATTCTTTTAGTTTCGGCCTATTTTCTTATAACGGTATTTATTCCATAATCAAGTGCCCAAGCAAGATAGCCCAACTGCACCAGAAGAACTTAAAAAAACATATCCTAAAACTTCAATAGCTAAAGTATCTTTTTGTTTTCCTATAGGAGGAACAACAGGTGCTTCGTAAACTTGAAAAATAAAAGGACCTTCATTATTATTAATAAAAATATTATCATTTTGATCAATAGTAATGGCATGGACAGAAGTTCCAAAAACATTAGTTTTTTCAAGCTGTTTTGTTCTATTTTTTAAAAAATACATTCCCGCAAGTACTGTTGAATAATAAACATTATTATTTGTATCAATAGCAATAGACAACGTTGTTTTATCTAATAAACCAACGTCGTTTCTTAATTCTTTTTTAATACTTGAATACACATGGTTACCAAAATAAATATTATTCTCTTGATCAACAGCAAAGGCATAAATTAATTCATTTAGTTGATGTTCATCAACTAAAATAGGAATTTTTAAATTTTGAATTGAAAAAAATTTAGCTTCATTAGTAGTAAAATATAAATTATCGTTATGGTCAATAACTAAAGCAAAAACTTTTCCATCAAGTTTATTATTAGTACCTTCTTCATCATTAACATTAAATTTTTCAACTCTAGTTGAGCCTGATAATAAATAATAAATTCCAGCAAAAGTTCCTAAATACAAAGTATCATTGCTATCTAAGGCCAGAGCAGTAATATGATTATCATCTAATTCATCATTTAAACCCTCAATTTTAACAATTGAACCATTATTATAATAAATATATGCTTGATAATCTTCGGTTGCATAATAAATATTATTTTCTTTGTCAACTGTTAAAGCAATAACATTATCATCAATCCCATTAATTTTTTTTACTTTTGTTGCATCATTAGGTAAAAAATAAATTCCTTGTGAAGTTCCAAAATAAACTATATTATTATTAGAAATTTTAATTGCATTACGAGAAATATTACCAAGTCCTTCAATTCTTGTTTTAATATATTGCTTTTCATTAAAACTGAATGGAATATTACGACTATAATAATTAGTAACTTGACTAAAGGCTAGATTTTGAGCAAAAATAGAACTTGCAATAATACAGAAAGTATATATCTTTTTCATTGTTACCTTTTCCCACTTCCCTAGCAATTAATTTTACTTATCATAAATTAGGCTAACATAATAACTATATATTTAGTTTAACAAAAAAGTTAATAAGAAATTAATAAATTTTTAAAAAAATGTTGTTTAGTTAAACAACATTTTTTATTCCATAGTAATATTTATTAATTTATTCTTTTTAATTTTTCAAATCCCTACTCCAATTACTGAAATCAAAATAAAGCCAATTGCTAATGTTGCTATTGAAACAACATACGATGAGAAGGAAGGAATTAATAACATTCCGGTACTTTTAAAGACAATATTAGCAATAACATTCCATAACAATTGGGCAATAACATAACTTAAGACATAACCTAGGATAATTGCAAATAAATAAAATCCTAAGACAATTGTAATAATTTTTCATGTTGGATACCCAAGCACTTTTAAAGTTAAGATTGTACGGCGATTTTCATCAAGCACCATAGCAATTAAGACTGATAAAATTAAAGCAACAATAACAATTGTTAAACCCTCTAAAACATTAAGAACATCACGAACAGTTCGCATTCCTTGTGAATAATTTTCTCGTAAAGTATCAAATGGTCATATCTTATTAAGGCCATTTAACAATTTTAAATTTGTTCTTAAATCTAACGCATTTTTAAGATCTAGCTTTTTATTATTATCAAACATTGTAAAATCATAATTATCAGTTAAAGAAAACGATGAGATAATACGATAAGGTTGTAATGTTACTCCTAATGGACTAGCTCGCGATGCAACAACATTATAATAAGAATTTGGTAAAAATTGTTCTCCTTTTTTAGTTAAATTAACCAATTGGTTCATAACTGTAACTAATGAATCTTGATTCATATAAATATTTCCCGAACTAATATCAGCATCATTTGAACCAATCACTTTAAAAGCAACTGGAACATACCCAATAGCATTTGTAATTCGAACATTTAATTTAAAAATATCACCTGAAACTAAATTCATAGATTGATAAACCCGTTTTGCTAAGAGAACTGGTATTGGTTCATTAATTGGAGCATTTGGAGCATTACCAGTAGGCTCTTCACTAATTTTATAACCAAAGACTTCTTTTTGTGCAATATCACTTGGTGTTGTTTTCGAACGATAATTCAATAATTGATTTCGCTCTGTTTCATCACTTGTTAATCCAACAACATTTAATTGTGAAACCGGATTTTTTGAATTTTTAGTATCATCTGAACTTCAACCCGCTGCTAAAAGATAATATGGAAAATCATAATTTTTATCATAGACCATATATGGTCCTAAATAAATATCTGGATATTGGCCATTAGTTATCGTACTTAAACTATTAACTAAATTAATTTCACTAATAATTGTTTGAATATCAGCTTCACTTATTATCCCTTTTTCAATTAAAACTGGTTTCATAAGATTAATAATTTTTACTAAATTATTTCATCCATTAATTTCATCTCCAGACTCATTATCCTCAACTTTATAATTAACAATTGCCTTAACTGTTGCTGAACTTATATATGGGTATGTGTTTGTTTTGTCATCATAATTAATCTTACTTCGAACAAGAGTTGGGCCGCTTGGATCCCCAATAATATTTGATAAATCACCACAATTTTTTTTCATATTTTTTGAATCTGAACCAGATAAACTTAAAAGACATTTTAATGGATTTGGAAAGTTAAATGTTTTATTATCATCAAGAATTTTTACCTCATGGTAATAGTCCTTGCGCTTATCAGCAGTAATCCACAGATAAGGTTTACCATTGCTAGCTTCTTGAGCAATATCTTGTTGATCATAACTAGCAATTAAATATGATTTAATATCATTCTTAAAATAGCGGAAAGAGTCTTCAACAATTCCTTGTGCCATTACCCCTGCATCCAACTGGAAAATTAATAAAAAGGATGAAAAAGCTAAAACAACTAATACCATAATTCATTTTCCTAAAGATTTTAGAGCAAAGGTAAATGATAAATGAACATTAAATGTTAATCCAAAATGAGCATATTTACGACCTTTTTTTATTTTTTTAGGACGAAAACTTAAATTAGAACCTTTTAAATCATAAATCAAATCTAACGCTGTCCGACTCAAAAGAACAAAGGAGATTAAGAAAGACATCCCAATGAAAATAAGTGGAATAAAAATTGTTGCTGAAACAAAAATTAGTGGATTAAAATAAAATGATGATAATGGTAATCCTATCGAATATAAATTTGAGCCAGTGAAATACATTTGGAGAGGAATACTTAAAACTCATCCTAATAAACAGCCAATTAAAGTTGTAAAAATAATGCTAAAAGTAAAAATAAATGATAATTCAAAACGATGATATCCTAATGATTTTAAAACTCCAATTTGTCGTTTTGAATTAGTGATATCTTTTTTAATGAAAAAAGCAATAATAAATAAAATAATAATTGAACAAGCAACAGCAATTGAAGTATTAATAATAAAAACAGTATTTGTTAACATCACTACTTGTTCCGGCAATGATGCTTCAAAAGCAACAATTGCATTATCAGGCGCTACAAAATAATTGCTTAAAACTTTTCGTAACAAGGTTATTTTTTGTGGTTCAGTTAAATTACCAGTAACATTAATAAAACCAGTAATTTTTTCAGTTCCATTTGAAAAATTTTGTTTGATAGCATTAAAATTAATATCATTCATAAACAATACTGAACCATTTTTTAAATCAATAATTTTATGACCCGTAGCAAGAGTTGATAAACTTACTAAATCTGGATAAATATTACTATACTTAGCCCCATAACCAATAATATTAAATTGTAAATTTTGGCTGTTTCCTAAATTAAAGTGTCCACCAAGTTTTAAATGATTATAATCAGCATATTGTTTATTTAAAATAATATTATTTTCTGTTAAATCACTAATATGTTTTCATTTCGTTACTTCAAAAAGACGATTAAACGGAGTATAAAAAATATTATTACCTCGTCAACTATCGCCGTTATATAATAAATTTTTGTTTTTGTTAATAGCAGTAGCATTAAAATATTGAGTATCTTTTGCTAAATTATTTGCAGTAAATTGATAACCAACATTAAAACTAAGTTCTAATCCAGCCTTGTCACCATTAATTAAATCATTTAAACGACTTTCACTAGGATTATTAATAATATAACTTAAAAAAGTTGCAGTAAGACTGTTATTAAAGTTTTTAACTAAGGCAGTAAAAGAAGCTGTCCCAGTTTTTGGATTTAAATATGATGGTTCTTTTGTTCATTTACAAATTTCATTATTAGTTAAATCACAATTTAACCCTAAAGCATCAGCACGAATATTATTAAATGTTAAATGCTCAGCATCAATTTTTGATTCATCATAAAACTGAGCTAAGAAGGCACGATTATTTTCATTTATTTTTCAATCAGAATTTCTTTTTCACACATTATTATCAATATTTAAACTATCTATTCGGATTTCATATTGATAAGGAAGGCTATTTTTCTTAATATCATTTAAGCCATTTTTAACTTGAAAAACAGTTGAAAAAAGAGCTGTAAAGGTTAAAACTGCTCCAACAATAAACAAAATTAACCCAATAAATTGAGTTATTTTTTTTGTAAACCCTCGCGTAGCCTCTTTTGCAAGATTTCACATAGTATTTTCACCCACTTCAAGAATTATTAAGTTAATTATATAAGAAAAATAATGAATTTTAAAAAAATATTCAAAAACTTTAATTGCTTAATAAACAAATTAAAAGTTTTTGAATTTACTTAATCCTTGGATTCATTACCTTTTATTCTTTTCTTGAACAAACTTAATAAAATAATTTTCAATTTTTATTTTTTTTACCGTCTAATTAATTTACGAAATGCATCATATCCTAATAACATTAATAATGGAAGCACCATCATTCCTAATGATACTACCGTCATTTGCCAAGATAACAGTGGTGATGTATCAAATTTATGCTCTTTCGTTGTTGTTAAAAAAATTAAGTTTAAGCCCGGCGTATACACCATCAAGAAATTTAATATTAAGGCAATTAATGAAGCACCTAATAAATAATAATTAGTTGGAGCCACATTATACTGTGTTTTAATTCGATAATTTGGTAATTGAATTGCAAAAGCAAAAATTACTGGTGAACAAGCCATCACTAAAATTGTCGCAATTTTAGCATCTTCAATATTGTGGAAAATATCTTTACCAATGAAAAATGTACCAATGACAGTAGCAGCTGTCACAAAAGCTAAATATAGAATTGTAACTAAACTATTGGTAAAAAAAGTTTCTTTCTTACTTCGTGGTTTTTCCAACATTAATCCATTATCATTATTTCCTAACCCGATTGGAATTGACATTAATGTTTCAATAACTAAGTTAAATCATAAAATGTTAACAGAATCAAATGGTTTAATTTTAGTTATAACCGAAATAATAATAAAGGCTAACACATTTGCTAATTGTGCAATACAAACAAAAGCAATCACACGTTTAATTTTATGATACACATTTCGTCCCTCTTCAACACCGCGAATAATTGTTGAAAAATTATCATCTTGTAAAATAATATTTGCAGCTTCTTTTGAAACATCTGTTCCTGTTATTCCCATTGCAACACCAATGTCAGCTTTACTTAAACTTGGAGCATCATTAACCCCATCACCTGTCATTGAAACAACATAGTTCATTGATTGCAAACACTCAACAATTCTTGTTTTGTGATCAGGATTAACTCGTGCAAAAACTGATACATCACGCAGTTTTTCTTGTAATTTATGATTATCCATTTTGTCAATTTGATGACCAGATAAAACATTTGCTTCTGAAACTGCTAATCGCAATTCTTTAGCAATAGCTAAAGCAGTTGCTTTATGATCTCCAGTAATCATAATTACTCTAATCCCTGCTTCATGCGCCTTTCTAACCGCTTCAACAGCCTCTGGACGGGGTGGGTCAATCATGCCAACCGCACCTAAGAAAATTAAATTAGTCTCAATTTCTTGCTGATCTTTTTTCTTAAAAGCAAAGGCTAAAACGCGTAATGCTTGACTTGATAAATCTAATGCTTCTTCTTGAATTTCTTCCTTCATTGCTTCAGTTAATGGGACAATTTCATTATTTAAATAAATTCAATTACACTGCATTAATAATTGGTCAAGAGCACCTTTTGTATAAACAAATTCTTGCTTATCAACATGATTAACAGTTGACATTAATTTTCGGTCAGAATCAAAGGGAACTTCTAAAACACGAAGATATTTTTCACGATATTCTATTTCACTAATTGTAAATCTTCTTGTAAAATCAATTAAAGCAATTTCGGTTGGATCACCAATTCGTTCATTTTTTTGATTAATAGCATCATTACATAAAGTTAGACAATTAATAAAATGAAAAGCTGCCTTATTATTTTGTTGATAATTAAAATCATTTTCTTTAAAAATTTCATTATTGAAAATAATCTCTTTAACGGTCATTTTATTTTGCGTCAAAGTTCCTGTTTTATCTGAACAAATAACATTAACTGAGCCTAATGTTTCAACGGCATCTAACTTTTTAACAATAACATTAACTTTTGTCATTCGCTTTACTGATAATGATAAAATAACTGACACAATGACAATTAAGGACTCTGGGATAACAGCAATTGCAATTGTAACCGCTGTCATCAAATTAATTGGTCAACTATTTTCATCAGTTAATAAAAAGAAAACAAAAACAAAAATTGCTAATAAAACCGCAAAAATACTGACAACTTTTGTTAATTTTGTTAAGCGTAACTGCAATGGTGTTTTTTCTTGTTTTGTTTTAACAATAGCAGCAGCAATTTTGCCAATTTCACTATCAACAGCATTTGCAACAATAATCCCAACTGCTCGACCATTTGTAATAAAAGTTGACATAAAAGCCATATTAGTCTGTTCTGCTAACACTAATTTTTCTTTTAAAATTATTTCACTATTTTTTTCAACAGGAACTGATTCACCAGTTAAGGCAGCTTCATCAATTAATAAATTATTTGCTTCTAAAATGCGAATATCCGCTGGAATATATTTTCCTGCTTCTAAAATAACAATATCCCCAATGACTAATTCATCGACTGGGATTTCAAAAATTGCACCATCTCGTTTAACAATCGTTACTGGAATTGTCATTTTTTTTAAAGAATCAAGGGATTTCCTTGCTTTAATTTGTTCAAGTGTTTGAATGAAGGCATTTAATAAAACAATACATAGAATCACAATGAAATCTATCACATAAATTCGATTATTAACAACTTTTTCAATAATAACCGAAGTAACTCCTGCAATAATTAAAATAAGAGATAATGGATCTAATAATGAAACTAAAAAAATTAAAATTCAATGTTTGTTTTTAGGTTTTGGTAATTCATTTTTTCCATTTTTAATTAGTCTTTCTTTAGCCTGCTTTGAAGATAAGCCAACATTTAAATTGCTTCTAAATTCTTGTTCTAATTCTTTATCTGATTTATTAAATCACATCTTTTTATAATGCCCTCACTTTCTAAATTTATTATTTATTATTTAAAAATTTAATTTCATAGTTTTTAATTTACTTTACATATTAATTTTATAATATAAATGCTTAAATTACTAAATTTATTTTAAAAATATAAATTATTAAAATATAATTTTGAAAATTGTAAATGCAAGTAGAAAAAAATCTTATACTTTTATATTAACATATTTTTTAATAAAATTGACAAAATAATGTAAACTGTAATATGAAGTTCAACAAATCTATTAATTTAATAATAACTTATTTGCTTATAATTGATATATTAAAATAACATAAAAAGACATAAACGATGTATAATTATATTAATTAATATTAAATTGGAGGAGCATAATATGATAAATAAAAAATTAGCAGAATATTTAGATATTTCTAAAATACAAGCAACAAAAATTGAGATGTCTATTTTATTTTTACTAGTTGAAGCAAATAAAATTAATCGTACAATTTATAAAACTTATGTTTTAAAATTTATGTCATTTTTAGAATGAAAAATGGCGCAAAAATATGGAGAACATTTTTTTAGAACTGATTTTATAGCTTTAGAAAATGGACCAGTTCCAGGAAGTTTTATGGACTATATTGATAATAATCCAAATTGTAAATTCAATTATTTTATGTGCAAAAATATAAATATAAATAATAATAATTCAAAAACTAAAATTTTTTATTTAAAAGATTTGAATTCTGAAAAATTCATAAATTTAGATTACTTTTCAGATGTTGAAAAACCTTTATTAAAAGAAGCAGTTAATTGAATTTTTTCCTTTAATAAAGTTGGAGAATTAAGTGAAGATACTCACTTAAAAATGAAATCATGAAAACAAGCATGAACTAAAGCTCAACAAGAAGGAAAGAAATCAATAATTTTTGATTTTGCATTAGACATATCAAAAAATGAAGATGATGAAACATATGAAATTATTAAATTGTATAAAGAACTAGGATACAAAAAAAATGGAAATTAATAATATTATAGTTTCATTCCTTATTGATAATGCAGATATGACAACAACCGAAACAGGAGCACCTCATCCTTCAATTTGTATACCAATTTTTAAAGATGACAAAGATATTCATGTAATAAGACTTACTACACAAAAACCAAAAGAATATGAAAAGCTTGTAATTAAAATTAATGGTAGACCAGATACAAAATTATATAAAGATTGTTATGTTAGATTAGACGGAAGTAAAAGTAACTTTCATATAATTAAAGAAAATAATTGCCTCAATTATAAAAGTATTTATTGTCAAAATATTCATGATAAATATAGAAAAAAAATTTTACAAGCTTGCTTAAATTCAAAATTTATACCACGAATTTTTCATCCATTAATACAAATAGAAATAAATAAATTTAAATAAAATTTTGAATTTTATTAACAAACAATTTTTTAGCTGAATTCCAACCTAAACACTGTCGTGGTCTTTCATTAATAATATTAACTATTTCATCATAATATTGTTGTGAATAAATATCTAAATCAATACCTTTAGGAAATCAATGCCTTAAATCCCGGTTAATTCGTTCTACAATAGGTTTTTGAGTAGGTTTACCTTTATCACAAAAATAAACTTTAGTACCAATATAAGCTTCAATTTGTTTTCATTCTGAAAACTCTTTACCTTGATCAGTTATAATACCTTTAACTATTTTCTTTAAGATATTAGTTTTAAAAATACTTTTAATAACTCTAATTACTTCGTTTGGTGTTCTATCTTTTAATTTTTTTACAATTTCAAATTTAGTTAATTGTTCAGTTAAAACCAAACATACAGATTTCAAATCTTTGCCAACTATTGTATCCATTTCAAATCAACCAAATTCATTTTTATTATGTTTAGCTTCTGCAATAGTTCTAAAACTAGTTAATTTACCACGATTATCAATATTTTGTTTACTTTTATTTTTTCGACCGTGAAAATACAAATTACGTTTATTTAAACCAAATAAACCAAGAAAAACATACTTATATAAAGTTTTAAAACACACCGGAAATTTGATACCAAATTCACGTTTATATGCATAGCAAATAATTTCTGGGGATCAATGAAATTTATTAAATTTTTCATCTAATCACATTAATTGTTGATATGAAAATTTTATATGTTTAACTGATTTTTTACGATTTTTAAGATACTTTTTATGAGCTTTAATAGGATTATATTCTTTTAACTTTTGAAAACGTTTAACTTCATTTCAAATTGTAGAGACACTTCTTTCCATATATTTAGAAATTTTAAATAAATTTGGTTTGCCATTTTTCTTTTGAAATAGTTTTGATACTAATAACTGACTTAATATAACACGTTCATCAATACTGAAATGCTTATAATTCATTATTAAATACCTTTCTAAAATTTTTTGTTATAATTATTACATATTTTTAATAAAGGAAGGAATAAGTTAAAAATGAAAAAGTTATTAAGTATTTTGGGAGCAATCGGATTAACAGCAACAAGCACAACATCATTAATTAGTTGTGAAAAACCAAATAACAATGAAAACGGGGGGGGTAATAAACCAGAACCTTGAAATCCACAACAACCGCCAATTGGAAGTAATTGAAAGTTAATCCCATTAGACAAATTGAATAGGAATCCAGATAATAAATGATATATTGGAATTGTAAAAAAGAAACAAAATGATAATTTTTCTATTATAAAATTTAATTTTTCAAATAAATCAATTTGAGATAATAGTGGTGTACCTTATCATATTATTAATGATGTATGATATCTTTTTAAATCATATTACTGTTGATATGGCAATAATGAACCGGAAATACCAACAATTGATAATAAAACAGGAAAAATTACAGATTGAAAAGAATAAAAGGACTAACAAGTCCTTTTTATATTAATCGCACAAATTTCATAAAGATAATTAATAAAAATATATTTGTTATTGTGTTATATAACGCCGGACTAAATTTTCACACCTCAAACGTTTGATTAAAAAAACTATATATTGTTTGAAATATTTTACCAACACCACTTGCTAACTCATTCACTTGTTTTACACCAGGAATATTATTTACAACTCAAATTGCAGCATTTCGAATATGACATGCTAAATTATATCAACTACAACTTTCATATTGTGCTTGTCATCATTGTCCGTCAGGAAATAATCCGCCATTATTTATTTCTTGTCAATTATAAATACCAAAATTAAAATCATAATAACGATACATATCATTTTCTTTTTGCGCTTGTAATTCAAAAACATTATAACCAATTTTTTGTTCTTCAATTTTTTTATATTTTAAACCATATTTGTTTTTTAAAGCACCTTCAAAAACATAACCTTCATTTTGATTAATATTATAATCATTTGCAACGGAAAAATCATAATTAAATACATTACCATAATTAGTACTATAAAATCGATTTTTAAACGCTGAATACAATTTAATATCTAATTGCTTATATTTATCAGAAAAATAAAAATATCGTGGATAAATTTTAAAACCATTATTCGCTAATAAACCATATTTCTTGTTATAACCTTGCACATAAGTATTATTTTCTAAATCAAAAATGGTTCGTAAATAATCCTTATAAAAATTTTGCGAAACCTTAAACATACTATTTAATAACTTTTCAAATTGAGTTTTATTAGTATTACTTTCTGCAATTAATACATCTCTAAAATTAACTAACTTTAAACCAAAAAAGTTAATTAAAATCGTATCATATTGTAAATTATCAATATAACCACTTTCAATAAAATTACTACGATTTTGAAATACTGGCACCAATGCATGCGCAAAAAATGCTTTTAAAAATTTATTAATATCAATTTGTCCTTTCATCTGCTCAAAAACCCGCTTACCAGTATTAGGAGTATTACCTTGATAATAATTATATGTTTCAGCACTAAAATTAAATGTATTTTCTTTATCTTTCATAAAAGAAAATAAAAACCCTAAATCATCAGTATACCGATAACTATTATAATCATATCCATTCCAATATTGCTTAAGGTGTGTTAACTCTAAACTACCAGCAATAATATTTTTTCGTTCATCAATCGTTAAAATCATTCGATAAATTGACTTTTTAGTTAAAATTATACCAGTACTAGTTTTATCTAAATTATTAATAATTTCAAAATCAAAAATAATTCTTTGACTACTTAAATTTGGATCATCATAATCAGGGTTACCACCTTGTTGAACTCGAATATTTTCTTGCACAATAGCATTAATATACTTTAGCAAAAAAGAGCGAGTATTTTGATATTCATTATCAGTATAAAAAATTATTTCACCTGTATCTTTAACTTCTGGTGTTTGAGGTTCATCATTACCATTTCAACAGTAATATGATTTAAAAAGATATCATACACCATTAATAATATGATAAGGTACACCACTATTATCTCAAATTGATTTATTTGAAAAATTAAATTTTATAATAGAAAAATTATCATTTTGTTTCTTTTTTACAATTCCAATATATCATTTATTATCTGGATTCCTATTCAATTTGTCTAATGGGATTAACTTTCAATTTTGAAATTTTAAATTAACTTGTTGTAAATTATCAACACTTTTTTCTAATTTATTAATAATTTCAACAGTATTAAAATACTTAGCAAAAGAATAAGAAAAATTAGTTAATTCTTTTAAAAATTGTTTTTTGTCAACATCATAGAACTTATCAATATTATACTGTTTAGCATAAGTATCTCAATTTTTATATAAATCCATAAATTCATCACTAGGTTTATCAAATGAAATTCCGGTAGAATAACTATCTTTTAAAAAGTCTAAATATCACTTATCATTATAAGTTAATGATTGTGATGTTTTTAAAGTCGGATTAATAAAATAATTTGTTTCCGACCAATTTTCAAAGAAACTACTGCGTAAAAACATTGTATTAATAAAATCCGTTTCATTAATTCCCGTTGTTTGTTGATTAACAGTATAATTTTGCTGATTTAAGGGTTTAAATGCTGTTAAAGTAATAAAAGGAATAATTAAACCTAAAATACCTAAAATAGATATTGCAAATAAAGATAATGACTTACGCATTATTCTTTACTACCTTTAACTATATCTTTATTAATTTTTTTCTTAATTCATAATATTAAATCAATAATTCCCGCAGCAGTTAAAATTCAAAAAATTATATATCCAATACACATAATTGAAGAAACTGAACCAAATTTACTCAAAAACAATTGAAATTCTTTAATATCAATATAAAGAAAAGGTACGAACATTCCTAAACTAATTACCAAAAAATATAATAATATTTTTCATCATTTTTCTTTTAAAAATTTTAAAATTTTACTTTTCATAAATTCAACTCCTAACTATACAGTGTTTTTGAAACAATAAACCCAACAATATATAAACTTGATATTGTTAACATTAACGGATGACTAAACAAAATTGCCATTTTACCAAACAACGAAAGTAAAAAAGTATCAGAATTATATAAATCCATAATGATATTTTTTGCTGATGTCAACTGATTAATAATAACTGTAATAAATCCTGTTCCAAAAATAGCAATTGCCGCAACTAATAAAACTAATCTAATCATTATTTATGCACTCTCCGATATCCTTGTTCTCTTGTTTTTGCTTGTTTTGCTAAACTTGATAATTGTTGTTTATTACGATTAATTTTAAATTGTTTACGTTCTTTAAAATGTGCTTTTACACCTTTGCCAGTGTTAACAGCGCCACGAGCGCCACGAGCTGTTGCAGAATATAATTTTGATGTACTATTTTGAACAGTTGAACCTAATTCATTATATTGTGTTGATGTACCATGAATAGCATAAATTGATAATTTAATAACCATAAAAAAGATTATAAAATAAGCAATCGTTGTATTTGTCATTGGCAATTTAGTATTTCAAATCACATCAAAAATAAACAAAAATACATCAAAAATAAAACTAAAAATTTTGTCTCAATTACTATTATTCTCAGCAAATAAATTAATCATCTTTACCACTTCCTTTTTCTTTTTTAGGTTTTAAATTTTTCTTTAAAATATCAATGTCTAACAATTCTAAACGTTCTTTTATTGTTAAATCTTTAAGTTGTGTTCAATAGTACTCTTTAGTAACAGGAACATCATCATTTTTTAGTTCACGAACAAATGACAATCATTTACTTTCATACTTTTGGGCGATTTCTAATGGGATAATTATTTTAAAAAACCGAATTCCTAATCCAACATCAGATCTATGTTTTGCATGTTTACCTTCGGCTGTACGTTTGACAGACTCGGTTTTTCAAATTTCATAATCAGTAATATCTTGAAAAATACCAATTCGCATAATAAAGAATCTATTAAAAAAGTTAAATCCTTTTTTAACAATTGGTTTTTTCAAAGAAATAGGAATAATAATACCACTAGCTAATTGGCGAATATTATTTCAAAGCATACCTTCGCGTTGTGCAGTAAATAAAGCACGATGTCCAAAATGTCTTGCCAACACAATTCAAGGAATTTTGCCACGGTGAGTTACTTTTTCATCGTGCGGGCTTGTCCCATCGATATATAAAAAACTTTCATCAAACAAAATTAAACTATCATCTGGGGGAACTGGTTTTGTTCTATCTGTAAAGTCTAAATTTTTAAATGTTAAAACTTTAACTTTGTCATCTTCTAATGGATAATTACTATAAATTTTATCTGTTAATAATTTCATTGTTTCTGACAAATAAGTTAAAAGTAATGTTTTCCCTGTTCCTAATTTACCGATAATAACTGATAAAGGATTATCTCAAACAAAATTAACTAACCTAAACGCATTTAACTGATAAAAAATATTTTTTCATAATCACCAAAGAAAATAAATACATTGCAAAGCAAATAATAATCAAAAAACTAAGCCGGTATAATTTAAAGAAATAATTCAAAATAATAAATCAACTAAACTAAACAAAAGCATTGAACCGCTAATATAACAATAATTTTTTAGAAAAAATATAAACTTTTTCATTTTACCTCCAATAGTTATTTATAATTAAACTAGTATTATTATGGTTTTCTCTCCCCACAAATCAAAAAGGAGAGTGATAAAAATACTTAGTATTTTTTTATCAATACTACGGACATTCACACCAATAATGCCCTATATATTATTATTTTTAGGTTTTAATCCTTTTGGAAAAGAATTATTCATATTAGATAAAATAATATGATTATTCAATACAATAGAAATTAATAACCCATCATTTATTTGATTTATCATTATTTCAGTTTTAATAGGAGCAGGAATAATAATAATCAAAAGAATAATATCAATATTTATATAAAAATTTGTGGGGAGAGAAAACCATAATAATAACAAAATTTAATTATTTAAAACAACTAACTATTTTAAAAACCATTCACAACAAAAACCAAGTTAAAAATAAAATAACAATTCAAATACCAATCATAAAAGTTAAATATTCATTTTGAGTTAAATTTCATGTTGTAATACTTTCAACATTAGATTTATCTATAAATAAAAATACATGAATAAAAAACTCTTTTAATTTTTCTCAATCTTTTATCATAATTTAAAAGCTTCACATTTTTTGAATGATTTTAAAAAACATTCCAAAAAATAAGACTATAAATAATACAAAAGATAATATATATAGAAATTCGGGGGCATTTGAACCAATAATATAACTAACAAATTGAACTCAGTAATCATATAAACTCATTTAATTTAAATCTTTCAAATCATTAATTAATTCTTGTTCTTTTTCAACACTTCAACTTGTTAAATTATTATGGTTATTTGTTTTTACTTTTTGAGGTTCACCCGGAAATAATGCTTTTTTCATTTGTGTAAAATAATTTTGTTTATATTGATTATACAAATTGATTAGTTCTGTTCCAGTTAAATATTTTCACACATGACGTTTTAAATTTTCATTATATTTTACAATAGGGTAAGAATTATCATAAATTAAACCAATAGCAACTTGATCAGAATGTTTTTCACTAAAATAAATAAATCTATTGCTTAATCAAAAACCAATATGTTTATTGTGATTAGGCAAATTTATAAATGAAGCTTTATCTGTTCTAAAAACTATAAATTCTCTTCGAATAAAGTAATTTTCTACGTTAATATTCTTCTTATAACTTGGTTTCTGATACATTATTCAAATCAACTCGCTTTCTATTGCACTGCATTGAACAAACATTTAACTTAAAATACAAACTACCAACAAATTTTTTATTCAAAATAGAATGACAAATTTGACATTTACGTTTAATAAAAAATATTCAAATTCCTAACATAATTTTTTCCTTTCTCTTAATTTTTGATGAAAAATTCAATGACAATTATCACAATATTCCTTTTATAATTTGCCATTTTTATTCATTTCACTTTCTAAATGTTCTGCGATATGTTGATAAAAACTCATTTCTTTTCGAATAATATTAACGGATTCATGATGAATTTCATATTCATTTAATTGAATTAAAGTAGCTTGCATAGTTTTAATTTTCATTTTAATTTCATCTAATAAATCTTGCATATTTTACTCCTCTAAACTTTCTATTTTTTCTTTGAATTCAGATTTTATAACATAAGCACCTTCTGTTCCAATAATTAATGATTTCCCTTGAATATATACAAAATCACTTTTCTTTAATTGATTTTGTTTTAATTTTTCAATTAATTCATCTCTTAATACAATTTCACTTGATATAGTATTTTCTAAAAAAGTTATATGATTATCTTTTTCAACAAGTTTATTTTCATAAAAACTTTTTACTTTTTCTAAAATTTGTTCACGATCACTTTCAGAAAATATTTCATCCACTTCATGATGATTTAATCGTTCTTGATATTCTTTTAACATTTCATAAGTTGCTTTTAAAACATCTGGTGCCATTTTATTAGGCCACTTTGCAAAATCTTGACCACAAATCGAAATTACTTGTTCGATACTATCTATAATTTTTTTCATATAAATACTCCTTAACATTTACTGTAACAAACATTGTTATATCTAATGCTTAAATAATGTATATGTATTGTAATAAACACTGTTAATAACATTGTTAAATATATAAAATCAAAAATTAAGGCACACTGAAAATAACTACTTAGTTTTAACTAATAGCTATTAAAATATAAAATTATACGTTTATAATTAAGTTGATATTTTTACACTATATACTGCCTACAAGTTTTTGAAAAAAGAAATACTTTTTACAACATTATTTCTATTAAATACTACTAAAAAAATATTTCATAATAGACTCAATATTATGAACAATAAACAATATAAATGTAACTACTATTGGCGATATAGTCATATTTATTTCCACAACAGGATTTTTCATCTTGTTAACATTATCAATAATAACCAAAATAATTAAATTTATTTAAAAATAAATTTGTAGACAGTGTATAGTGCAAAAATAAACAACAAAATTATTTATTCAATTCACATAAAAGCTAGTGTGCCATAGCTAAGATATATGATCGATTATAATAAATATTAAAATCCTTTAACCATAACACGGAAAAAGTTTAATATTTTAATAATTACTCAAATTCCAAATGGAATTAAAATAATTCAAGCATCACCTAAAAAAGTCATTAATTGTGGTAACACAGCATAAACAGCATCTTTAACTTTCATCATCGCATTACCCAATCCAGTTCAAATAGAATCCATTCCTCCTGAAATAGTAGGAGTATCTGCAGCTAGAAAATTAACAGCTGTTGTTAAATACATACCTAACATTATTCTTTATCCTCCTTATTTTTAATTTCTTTTTTATCTTTTTTCTTTCCTTGAATTTGACGAATTTTTTGATAAATCGATAAACCAATTCAAGCAAGAATTCCTAAAATAATAACAATACTAAATATTCATGTTAACCATACTGGCATAACTTAATTCCTCCTAGAAATTTAGCTTGCGCGGCACGCTTCGCGTGTTCGCTACGCTCAAAATAAACAATATTGAATAAATCACCGCTAATAAATTACGCGGATAATTTATTCATTTTCTTTTACATTATTAGTTACTATCTTATTAACAGTATTAATAACATTATCTTTTCCATACTTAGTTACTAAGGACCGCAAAATAAAATAATGTTTTCTTTCCATTAAAAAAATCAACTCCTTTCAAAGTTGATTTTTTTCTGCTTCATATTACAATTTACATTTTAAATAAAAAATCTTAAAGTTCTTAATTAAGAACTTTAAGATTTAAGATAATTCTATTTTTTGGCATTTTCTGCTAATTCAATTTCCTTTTGTAATTCAAAAGCCCGTAAATTTTTTTCCAAATATTCTTTATTTGTGGGTAATTCTAAGTTAATTTTTGAAAAATAGCATATCTCAACAGTACCTGAATCTAATTGGAAATCAAAAACATGACCCCCAGTATTTTTTTCAATATTAATAAAATGACAATGGAAACCATTAACTCCCAATGTATTGGCAAAAGATGGGGTTCAAAAACCAACAATATCACCATTAATATTTTTAACATTAAGAATTACTTGCTGTTCTGATGCTTTTACTAAGGTTGGATATGGTTTTTCTTGTCACGAAACAGTTCTTGTTTTTATTTCTGAAAATAAACCATTAATTTTAATCCCATAAAATAAATTTAAACTTGGTAAATTTTCAACAATAATTTTTTGAATTTCTTCATAACTAGTTGGTTGTGAGATATTAATTTTTTGATGTTCTTCAAAAAATGCCATAACAGCAAATGGACTTGTCATATTCGCCGTAACTTTATTAACTGTTCCATCTGATTTTAATTGATACCCCTCACCATCTAGAACAATTAATTCACCATCCAAATGGTCAAAAGTTCCTAATCCAAAATTACCTTGCTTTAATAACGCTTCAAACTTAATCATACCGTCAAAATTTCCAGCGGCTAAACTTGTTATTGTTGAAAATTGATAAACATTACTAAATTTTTGAACCATAACTAATAAAACTCCTTCTTCTAATAAACTTTATATTTAAATTGTTTATTAACATTATTTAAACATAAAGTTAAAGAAAAAAACATTTCATTCTTGAAATGTTTTTTATGCCTTACCTTTGCATCCAAATCATGATGTTAATTCATCAAATGTTGTTTTAATTGCTTCATATCCAGGTTTTAATAATTTTCGTGGGTCAAACCCTTTTCCATTTTCTGGTTTGTCTTTTCCCTCTTCAATATATTTTCTTGTGGCAACAGCAAAAGCAATTTGTAATTCAGTATTAACATTTATTTTACTAATTCCTAATGAAATCGCCTTTTTAACTTGTTCTTGTGGAATTCCACTACCACCGTGTAAAACCATTCCAATTTTTGCAGCAGCTTGAATATCTTCTAAAGCTTGAAAATTTAAACCTGGTCATCCTGTTGGATAAGGACCATGAATATTTCCAATTCCTGCAGCAAGGAAATCAATTCCTGTTGCTACCATTTCTGCAGCTTCTTTTGGATCACCAATTTCACCAGCACCAACTACACCATCTTCTTCTCCACCAATTGTGCCAATTTCAACTTCAACTGATACAGCATTTGTTTTTGCATATGCTACTACTTCTTTTGTATTTTTTAAATTTTCAGCAAATGGATGGTGACTACCATCATACATTACTGAGGAAAAACCAGCATCAATTGCCATTTTACAACTTTCTACTGATTGACCATGATCTAAATGTAATGCTACTGGAACCGTAATGTCTAATGAGTCTAATAACGCATTAACCATTGCAACAACTAAATTATAACCTCCCATATATTTAATTGCTCCTTCTGAAGCTCCTAAAATAATTGGTGTTTTTGTTGCTTGTGCAGCTTCTAATAAAGCTTTTGTTCATTCTAGGTTATTAATATTAAAATGACCAACAGCATATTTATTTTGATGTGCTTTTTTAATTAGTTCACTAGCATTAACTAATCTAGCATGATATTTTTGTCCCATAATTCTTTTTCCCTTCTAATATAAAATATTACGTTAATATTATAAACTTTTTATTTTAAAAAATAGTATAAAACAAAGGAATTTATTAATATTTGTCTAATTTACCAAAATTTACCAAAAAGAAAGAAAAAAAATAGAATTTTTAGAATTCTTGTTCCCTTTTTTAAAAATCCCGTGTTATAAATAAAGTACTATATGGCAACATATAGTAAACAAACAGAGCTTATCATTACCTGATGGATGGGCCTCCTAAAAGGTAATACCCAAAGATAGGTATCCGTTAGTAAATAGTTTTTTCATAGTTTTTTCTAAAGGGCATTTCTACTCAAGAGATGCCTTTTTATTTTAATTTTTGGCAATAATTACAAAAATAAGTTCCACGTCCATTAATAAAAATTTTATCAATTAATTGATGGCAATTAAGGCATTCCATTTTATTTCGCCCATGTACTTTTAATTGTTGTAAAAATTTACCATCCATCCCTGGTTCAGGATGGTAAGTTGCAATTGTTGTCCCTCCTTCATCAATAGCTTTTTGCAAAACTAGTTTTGTATTCTCAATAATATTTTGATAATCTTGATCAACTAAATTTTTTGTTCTTTCACCAGGATGAATTTTAGAGGCAAATAAAATTTCATTGGCATAAATATTCCCAATTCCAACAATAACATTTTGTTCCAATAATGTTGTTTTAATTGGCTGCGATTTATTTTGTCAAGCATTCTTCAAATATGAAACTGTAATCTTTTCATCAAATGGTTCATATCCTAACTTATTCAATGGTGCTTGTTGTAAATAATCATTTTTACTATATAAATGCATTGTTCCAAATTTCCTTGTATCATGATATCGCAATTGAAATTGATGATCAAGTTCAAATAAAACCATAATATGTTGTCATTCGCCAGGTTCATCTTTTGATGTAAAATAATATTTGCCTTCCATTCGTAAATGACTAATTAAAACATAATCATCCAATATAAATAATAAATGTTTTCCCATTCGATCAATTCGATTAATTTTTTGTTTAACAATCTCTTTTATAAATTCCTTTGAATCAAGAGGATATTTTATTATTTTATTTCAAAAAATTTGACAATCAGTAATTGTTTTTCCAACAACATGTTTTGTTAAAATACAACGAACCGTTTCAACTTCTGGTAATTCTGGCATATTGTTCCTTCTTTCTTAATTAATAATTTAATTTTATTTTTATATCTAATAAAAATCAAGATGCTAATAAGTAATCAAAATTATAAAAAATAATATAATTTAATCTTATTTTAAATCATATCAGCTTAAACCAGTTTTCATATCAACTATTAACTTTACATCTAATTTAGTAGAATCTTCCATTAATGTTTTAACAATTTTTTGCACTTGAATTAATTCAACTTGCGGAATTTCAAAAATTAATTCATCATGAATTTGTGCAATAATTTTTGCTTTTAAATTTAATTTTAAAAACTCTTGGTCAATATTTTTTAAAGCAATTTTAATAATATCTGCCGCACTACCTTGAATTGGCATATTCATTGCAATTCGCTTTCCAAATTCACGTTGCATATAATTCCGATCATTAATTTCTGGAACATAACGTTTTCGATTAAAAATTGTTGTAACATAGCCATTTTGTTTACAAAACTCAACTTGTTTATCAATAAAAGCCTTAATTGTTGGAAATTGCTGATAATAATTATTGATTATTGCTTTTGCTTTTGCAACAGAAATATTTAAATCAGTTGCTAAACCAAAGTCACTAATTCCATAAATAATACCAAAATTAACAGCTTTTGCACTACGACGAATATTTGGAGTAATTTCATCTTTTGATAAATTAAAAATTTTCATTGCAGTATTAGTATGAATATCTTCATTATTATTAAAAGCAGCAATTAAATCTTGGTCTTTTGACATATGTGCCAAAATTCGTAATTCAATTTGTGAATAATCACAAGATAATAAAATATTATCTGGTGATGAAACAACAAAAATTTTTCGTACCTCTTTTTGGATATCATCACGAATACTAATATTTTGCATATTAGGTTCCACAGATGAAAGTCTGCCAGTATTTGTTAAGGTTTGTTTATAAATTGTATGAACTTTCCCATCAGCAAAAATATATTTTTCCATCCCTTTTAAATAAGTTGAATATAATTTTTGATATTTTCGATAATCTAAGATCTTTGGAATAATTACATGGTTATTTTTTATTTCTTCTAAAGTTTCTTGTGCTGTTGATCCTTTTTTCCGATCAGGTAAGGAAAAATCTTGAAATAATAATTCTGAAATTTGTTTTGGAGAATTAGGATTAATTTCTTTTTGTGCAATATCATTAATTTCATTATTTAATTCTTGAACAATTTTTTCAATTCGTAAGGTTTGTGTTGTTAATTCATATTGGTCAACTTTAACACCATTAATTTCCATTCGTGCTAATGCAAAAGCAGTTGGTAACTCAATATTATGATACAAATCATATTGTTGATTAGTTTTTAATAACTCAATAATTTTTGGTCTTAATTTATGAATATATGCTGCTTTTTCGCCAATAAAGTGACCTAATTTAATTACATCAGCAGGAATTTGTTTTTTAACCCCTTTTCCATAAAATAATTCATCAGTTAAAATTTGTTTTTTCTCAAATAAATTAATATAAGTATCTAAACTATTTTTTGCATTTGAATTATAAACATAACCAGCCAACATCATATCATACTCAATATTTTGAACAAAAATATTATCACGAGCTAGAGCAACAATTAAACTTTTTGCATGATAAGTTAACTTTTGATATTTATTATCATTTAAAAATTGATGTCATAGTTTATCATGCTTTGCATGAATATAATCAAAATAAAAAACGCCTTTGGAATTAACAATTCCAAATCCAATAATTTCCGAAGTATGATAATTTTCATCTAATAGTTCTAAATACACAGTAGTATTGTTTTCATTAAATTCAGAACGTCATTCTTCAATAATTTTTACTTTTATATTTGAGTTTTGGATATCATTATCTTGATTATTAAATAGTTTTGTTACAAATGAATTCATATTATATTTTAAATAAAATTGCATTAATGTTTCCTGATTTGGTGAAAATGGAGTGAAAGTAAAATGCTCTAAATTAATATCACAAAAAATAGTAGCTATTTTTTTGCACAATAATGCACTTTCTTTATGATTCAATAAATTTTGTTGTAAAGCACCCTTAATATGTTCAATATTATCATATAAATTTTCAATTGAATGATATTCCTTAATTAATTTTATTGCTGTTTTTTCGCCAACTTTTGGAACACCCTTTAAATTATCGGAAGGGTCACCCATTAGCCCTTTTAAATCAGGAACTTGTAATGGTTTAATTCCCCATTTTGCTATTAAAGCAGCTTCATCAATAACATCAGCACTATCGCCTTGACGTGGCACTAAAATATTTGTTTTATTAGTAATTAGTTGGTATAAATCCTTATCACTGGAAAAAATATCAACATAAAAATCTTCTTTTTCAGCCAACATTGCTAAACATCCTAATAGATCATCAGCCTCATATCCTTCTTGCTCTAAATATGGAATTTGATAACTATCTAAAAATTCCTTTACAATTGGAAATTGTACAATTAATTCATTTGGTGTTTTGCTCCGACCATCTTTGTAGTCAACTAATAAATCATGACGAAAATTCTTTTTTCCTTTATCAAAAGCAACAACAACACTATAGTAGTTATTTGCTTTTAATATTTTATTTAACATATTGGCAAATGCATAAACAGCATTTGTTGGTGTTCCATCCAAACTTTTTAACATCTCGCCATTATAAGCTGTGGCATAAAATGCTCTAAAAAGCAAAGAATTTCCATCAATTAACAATACTTTTTTCATTTTACAATCTCCTCATTTATGTCCAATTATAGCCTAATTTAATTTTAAAATATACTTTAAAACTTAAATTATCAAACCAAAAAAGCACCACCACTACCAGAAAGCATTACATTTGAATACTCTTTCTTTAATGTAAGATAAAATTGCTTTAATTTTGGATTAATTTTGAAAGCGGGCTGTTGTAACATATTAAAATAAAGATTATTAATTATTTTTTTTGTTTTATAGTATTGATAATTATGGTCAAATTCTTGATAAACATCTTTTGTAATTGATGAAATTTTTGAATCAATAATTTTAAGATTTGAAATTTGATAGTTATTAATTTGATGGGTTGTTAAATACTTAATTTTATGGCCATAACCTGAGACTATTGCTGGCTTTTCTAAATAAAAAAATAAGGCATCAGAACTAAGATTTTGAATTAACTTTTTAATTTTTCAAGAATAATAATTAATATTAAAAAATTGACAAATAAGTTTAATCATTGCAACAGCATTACTAGCAGAATAACCAAGACCTGAACCAATAGTTGTATTTTTAATTAAATTAATATGAACTGGAATTGATTTAAACTTCGGGAACATAACAATAAATTTATGATAAGCTTCCAAAATAGTATTATTATTTGAATCTAGTTCTTTTTTATTGCAAGTAAAAATTGTTTGTTGACCTTGATAAGGCAATAACTCAACAAAATCATATTCTTCCTTATAAGGAAAAATAATACTTTTAATACGGTGCATTTTTTTAAATTTATGTTTATGAAAAACTTCTAAGGTTAAATTAAACTTACCATATGATCTAATTTTCATTCTTATAGTTCTCCCTTAATTTGTTTAATTTCATTATATAAAAGATAAAAATCATTTAAACTTAAATTTTCTGAACGTAAATTTAATGCATAATTTAATTTTAATAAGATATCTTCTGCTAAAGTTTTATTATTAACAATAATTGCTAAGTTATTTAAAATTGTTTTTCGCTTTGTTGCAAACATCATTCGAATAAACTTAATAAATTCTTTATCATTTATTAGCGCAGGATATTTTTTATTTAATTTAAATTTTAAAACAATACTATCAACTTTTGGTACTGGAACAAAATTATTACGGCCAACTAAAGAAACTTTTTCAATATCACTATAAAATTGACAAACAACAGAAAGACTATTATAATTTTTTGAATTTGGCTGCGCCATAATTCGTTCACCAACCTCTTTTTGCATCATTAAAATAATTTCTTTTACTTTTGGGTTCTTTATTTTTAATAATTTAAAGATAATCGGTGAAGTAATATAATAAGGAATATTGGAAATAATACTAATTGGATTATTATCTAAAAATTCTGTTAAAAATAATTTTTCTAAATCAAGGGTTAAAATATCTGCTTGAATAATAGTTAAATTCTGATCTTTAAATTTTAATGTTAAGTATTCCACTAAAGTTGAATCAATTTCAACACAAACAAGTTTATTTGCTTTTAATAAAATAGAACTTGTCAAAGCCCCCATTCCTGGACCAATTTCTAAAATATTTGTGTTTGGTAAATCAAATGCGCTATCAACAATTAAATTAATAAAATGAGTATTTGTTAAAAAGTTTTGTCCTTTGCTTTTTTTAGCAACTATCCCTTCGGTGCGCATTTCTTGGTTTTGTTTCTTCATTATTTCTCCTTTAAAATATCAATTAAATCTTGCTTTTTAACATTCATATAATTTAGTCATTTAAATGTTGTTTTATTATTAGTTGGCATTAAGTTATAATACTTAATAATTTTTTCACGCTTTAATTTTGAATCAACTAAATTAATATAATCACTTCATAATAAATTATCAACTGGCTGGTTTGAAAAACTAATTAAATTATTAATACTGTTTTTAATCGCAATTTCAGATGCTTCAGCGACGCCAACTTTTTTACCCTTAATTGCATCATTCTTACTTATAAAAGCATGAAGGCAGTTATTTTCCAAATAATCACTAATAATTTGGCGTAATTTTTGCCCAGGATAATCAGGATCAGTAAAAATAATTATTTTATTGTTTAAACTAATTTTTTTAATCAATGCTAACTTTTCTTTTGTAATTCCACTACCACTGGTTTCAATTGTTTTAATGTCAGGAAAAATACTTTTTAACTTTGTTGAATCGGTCTTACCTTCAACAATAATAAATACTCCCATTTTATCCTTCACTCCCCGATAAACACCTTTTTCATTTACTTATCATGATTTTATAGTATAATTATACTAGACTGTTATATTAAAATAATCATAAATTTTAAATATAGGAGTAGGAGGCAAAAAGAAATATGGCTAATTATAAATTTGGAAAAGACTACTCGTTTTTAGCATTAGACTTAGGTACAGCTAATACGGTAGCCTATGTATCAGGTCAGGGAATTGTTTACAATGAACCTTCAATGATGGCATATGACACTTTAAGCAACTCATTAATTGCCTTAGGAAATGAAGCATACAAAATGGTTGGAAAAACGCATGATCATATCAGAATGGTAACACCTCTTGTTGATGGAGTTATCTCAGATATGGAAGCAGCCCAAGATTTACTAAAGCACATTTTTAGTAGATTAAAATTATCAGGAATTTGAAAAAATTCACTAGTAATATTAGCATGCCCAAGCGGAGTTACCGAATTAGAACGTGGTGCTTTAAAAGCTATTGCAAAAGATATGGGAGCAAGTCACGTTTTAGTAGAAGAAGAAGTTAAACTAGCAGCATTAGGAGCTGGCATTAACATTGGTCTAGCTCAAGGAAATTTAGTAATTGATATTGGTGGAGGAACAACAGATATTGCAATTATTTCAGCTGGTGATATCGTAATTTCAAAATCAGTTAAAGTTGCTGGAAAACAGTTAGATCAAGAAATTCAAAAATATATTCGTGCTGAATACAATGTGCTAGTTGGAATTAGAACTGCTGAACAAATTAAAAAAGAAATTGGTGCATTAGTTAAAATAATTAATGAAAAACCAGTTCGTGCCTTTGGCCGTGATATTATTACAGGATTACCACGAGAAGTATTAATTAAACCTGAAGAAATTAAAAACGTTTTATTAGCCCCTTTTTCAAGAATTACAGACTTATTGGTAGAAGTGTTAGAACAAACACCACCAGAATTAGCTGGTGATGTTATTAGAAATGGAATTACCATCTGTGGTGGAGGCGCTTTAATTCGTGGAATTGTAAAATATTTTGAGTCAATTTTCCAATTAAAAGTAAAAGCTGCAAATGATCCATTAATGTGTGTAATTGATGGTGCTAAAACTTACGAAAAAAATTTAGGTGCTGTAATTGAAAGAATTCAGTTACTTGATGCAAATGAATACAAAATTTCATAAAAAAGTATATTTTTAAAATATACTTTTTTATTTTTTAAGACATTAATACCATAAAAAATAATTAAAATTTTAAAAAAAGAAAAAAGAAACTTGAAATCATCATTTTTAATTGCAAATTATACCAGATTTTATATAATAAAATTACTTGATATTGAATGTTTTATAACAAATAAAGGGTTTAATATTAAAGAAAATTATTATGTTATTATTATTGCTATGTTTTTTAACGAAGCAATAAACGGAAGGAGACATTTTAAAGATGGCAATATCAGACGTATTGAAAAATTCATTTAACATTTCGCCAAAAGCACCCCGGAAATTCATTGCTATCGATTTAGGAACTACTAATTCGATTGCTTATGTTGCTGGGAGAGGCATTATTTTTAATGAAGCATCAGTAATGGCATATGAAATCGGAACTAAGAAACTAATAGCATTAGGTAATGATGCTAAAAAGTTAATTGGAAAAACACACGATAAAATTGAAATTTACTCACCATTACGTAATGGAGCAGTTACAAACTTAACTATTGCAGAAGAATTTATTCAACAAATAGGAAAAAAAGCAAAGGTAGCTGATTTATGAAAAAATGCTATTGTTTTAATTGCATGTCCCAAAAATGTTACAGACTTAGAAAAACAAGCAATAATCAAAATGTGTAAAAATATCGGTGCTGACTTTGTAAAAATTGAGGAAGATTCATTAATGGCTGCCTTGGGAGCCGGTGAAAATATTTTTGCACCAAAAGGAACTTTTATTTTAGACATTGGTGGTGGAAAATCAAGTTGTGCTATTATCTCAGCTGGTGGAATTGTTGAAAGTAAATCAATTAAAACTGCTGGAAATTATATTGATGAAGAAATCTTAAAATATATTCGGGCAAAACATACCATTTCAATTGGTGTTGTTACTGCTGAACAAATTAAAAAACAAATTGGTTCATTATACAAAACAAAAGAAAATAAAAAAATGATTATTTTCGGCCGTGATGTTGTAACAGGAATGCCAAAAGAAGCAGAGATTTTAGATTCAGAGATTAGAAAATTATTAATAAGTATTTTTTCATCAATTACACAATTGATAACCGAAGTTTTAGAAAAAACTCCGGCTGAATTAGCTGGTGATGCTGTTGCTAATGGAATTTTAGTTACTGGAGGATGTGGCCAAATTGCAGGAATTAAAGAATTTTTATCAGATTATTTCCAAATTCCCGTTCGTGTAGCTAAAAACGCTGAAACATCTGTTATTGATGGATGTATTGCTTACGAGAAAAAAATTAGAACCGACTTAATTGAAGAAAACAAAAAAAATAGATAAGTTTAAAACTACTTATCTATTTTTTTATTATTAATTTTTAGAAAAATGATAAAATTATATTATATAAGGTGAGGCAATAATGAAAAAAGTATTATCATTTTTAACAGCACTAACTTTTATAACACCAGTAGTTAATTCAGTTGTGAGTTGTTCAACAATTGATGTACGAATTCGCCAAGCTTTGGCAAATTGAACTTATACATCAAAAACTGATCAACCAATTTTTGGGACAGTTTTTAGTTCTGACAAAACAATTAATGAGCCATATTTTTCATATTGATTTATTCAGCAAATTTTAACTTCGTCTGGTTACATTAATATTGATAAACCATGAAATCAATTACTAAACAATAGCGGTATTGCCTGGCCTTATCCCAGTTCAACAAATATTGAAGAAATTTATAGTGATTGATTTAATTCTACCATTACCAGTATTGAAGAAGGTAAAATTAATATTTCTGATTTAAAAACTTTCTTTGTTTATATGACAATTTATAATCCAATTATAATTTTATCTGATACACAAATTTTTAAATATGAATATAAGCGTGACCAATCAGCAATTGAAATTAAATACCAATATAAAACGCCAACTGATATTAGTACTTATATCACAAAGTTAGTTAAAAAATATCTAACTTTTTTGAAAGAAACAGTTGAAGTTAAATATTTAAAATTAACTAAATATTTTTTAACAATTGATGAAGCAAAACAACGAATCGAAAATTTAGTCAATAGTTTAATTAGGATTTTAACAATTATGTCACCCACTTTTGTAATTCCTTTAAGCATTAATACAAACCGGTACTAAACTTAATTATGGAATAATTTTTAGGAAAGATTAGGATTTATGTTATAATTATTTTGTATTGTATTCTCTATTTGAAAATAAATATAGAGACTTGCAATTCATTTTATTGATTAATCAAATATATTAATCTAACTAATTAATTTAACAAGAAACAGGAGGACAAAATTACATGGCTTTATTTAATAGTGCAAAAAAACCGGCTTTCGTTTCTATGGATTTAGGAACTGCTAATACATTAGTATATGTTTCAGGTTCAGGAATCGTTTATAATGAGCCTTCAATTGTTGCTTACAGAATTAAAGAAAACAGAATTATTGCTGTAGGAGCCGAAGCTTACAAAATGATTGGAAAAGGAAATAAGTCAATTCGTATTGTTAGACCAATGGTTGACGGAGTTATTACAGATATTCGTGCAACAGAAGCACAATTAAGATATATCTTTACAAAATTACGTATTACAAAACAATTAAAACATTCAATTATGTTATTGGCTTGTCCATCAGTAATTACTGAATTAGAAAAAGCTGCTTTGAAAAAAATTGCTATGAACTTAGGAGCATCGAAAGTTTTTGTAGAAGAAGAAGTTAAAATGGCTGCATTAGGTGGTGGGGTTGATATTTACAAACCTGCTGGAAACCTAGTCATTGATATGGGGGGAGGAACAACAGATATTGCTGTTATGGCCTCAGGAGATATCGTATTATCAAAATCAGTTAAAGTTGCTGGAAACTACTTAAATGATGAAGCACAAAAATTCATTCGTTCACAATACGGTCTAGAAATTGGATCAAAAACTGCTGAACAAATTAAAATTGAAATTGGGTCATTATCAAAATACCCTGATGAAAGAAGAATGAAAGTTTATGGACGTGATGTTGTTTCAGGGTTACCAAGAGAAATTGAAGTAACACCTGAAGAAATCAGAGAAGTATTAAAAGTACCAGTGTCAAGAATTATTGACCTAACAGTTCAAGTGTTAGAAGAAACACCACCAGAATTAGCTGGTGATATCTTCAGAAATGGAATTACCATCTGTGGGGGAGGAGCTTTAATCAAAGGAATTGATCGTTACTTTACAGATACATTACAATTACCATCAAAAATTGGAGAACAACCATTATTAGCTGTTATTAATGGAACTAAAAAATTCGAATCAGACATCTTTGATATCTTAAGATTAGAATCAATGCATGTAAAAGAATTAAATTACTAGAATAATCATTAATTGATTATAATAGTTATTAAATTGTTAAGGAGGACAAAAACGTGAGACCAGAAACTAGACCATTTATTTCTCTTGACTTAGGAACTGCTAATGTTTTAGCATATGTTTCAGGACAAGGTGTAGTCTACAATGAACCATCATTAATGGCTTATAACAATAAAACTAATAGTTTAATTGCTTTAGGGAAAGCTGCCTATGATATGGTAGGAAAAACACACGGAGATATTAGAATGGTAACACCATTAGTAGATGGAGTTATCGCAGATATGGAAGCTGCACAAGATTTATTAAAACATATCTTTTCAAGAATGAAAATGATGAACATTTGAAAGAATGCTATTGTATTATTAGCATGTCCAAGTGGAGTTACTGAACTTGAAAGAGAAGCATTAAAAAATGTTGCTAAAGAAATGGGTGCTGAATTAGTTATCATTGAAGAAGAGGCTAAAATGGCCGCTTTAGGAGCAGGAATTAATATTGAATTACCTCAAGGTCATTTAATCATTGATATCGGTGGAGGAACAACTGATTTAGCTATTATTTCATCAAGTGATATTGTTGTTTCAAGATCAATTAAAGTTGCCGGAAATCACTTTGATGATGATATTCGTAAATACATTCGTTCAGAATATAACATTGCAATTGGGCAAAAAACAGCCGAAGATGTTAAAAAATTCATTGGTTCATTAGTTAAATACCATAACGAAAGATCAATGCAAATCTACGGACGTGATATTGTTTCAGGATTACCAAAAGAAGCAAAAATCTCTTCAGAAGAAATTAGAAATGTTTTACTAAATGCCTTTTCTAAAATTACAGATTTAGTAATTGAATTATTAGAAAATACACCACCAGAATTAGCTGGTGATATTATGAGAAATGGAATTACAGTTTGTGGGGGAGGAGCTTTAATTAGAAATATTGACAAATATTTCTTTGATATTTTCCAATTACCAACTAAAATAGCTTCAGATCCATTAAATTGTGTTATCGAAGGAACAAAAATCTTTGAAAAAACAATTAAGAAAAACATTGAAAATGGTTTGTATAATTTTCAAGAAAAAGGATTATTATCAACATTAGGTAAAAAAAGAAAATAAATTGAAGCAAAAAAAATATTAGGTTAACCTAATATTTTTTTATTGTAATTTTCAAACTTGAAATTAAAAATTAATCAAGATTAAATAATTTGCGTGCATTTTTATTAGTAATACGAATCATTTCTTCAACCGGCATATTCTTTAATTCTGCTAATTTTTTAACTGTATACATAATAAATTTAGGATAATTCTTTTTTCCACGGTATGGATCAGGAGTTAAATATGGTGCATCAGTTTCCACTAAAATCTTATTTAATGGTACCATTTTAGCAACTTCACGTAATTGTTCGGCACTTTTAAAAGTAATATTACCAGCAAATGAAAGATAAAATCCTAAATCTAAAAATTTTTGAGCCATTTCAATTGTCCCATTATAACAATGCATTAAACCTTGTGTTACTTTTTGTTGTTTTAATATTTCATAACAATCTTCATAAGCATCACGGCAATGAATCGCAAGTGGAAGATTATGTTGTTTTGCTAATTCAATTTGTTTAATAAATCAATGCTTTTGTAAATCTGGAGAAACAGTTTTATGAAAATAATCTAATCCAATTTCACCAACAGCAATTACTTTATCACTATTTAATAATTGATCTAATTTCTCTAAATCTGAAAAACCATACTTAGCAACATCAGTTGGATGAAAGCCAATTGTTGCAAAAACATTATCATACTGCATTGCATGACGAACTGCTGCTTGGCTAGAAGCTAAATCATAACCAACATTATTAAGCCAAGACACGCCACTAATTTTGGCATCAGCAATAATGGCTGATGTTTCTTCATTTTCATATTCATGTGACATTAAATGACAATGTGTGTCAAAAATTCCTTGCATATTTTCCTCCTATTTTCCTAGGCAATACTTACTAAAAATTGTTGTTAATAAGTCTTCTTCATAGTTTTCACCTAGAATATCACCCAATATTTCTCAAGCCTCATGTAAGTCGACATTAATAATATCAACCGGAAATCCACTCGTACTATTATTATATGCATTTTTTATTGAATTTGCTACCTTCTCTAATAAAGAAATTTGTTTTATATTTGATAAAACTAGTTGATCATCTTTTGTAATTTGTGCCGTTTTATATAAATTTAAAATTTTATCAATAAGAGACTTGATATCTCGCTTTAATGCTGAAATCAAAAGAATATTTTGCTGTAAATTTTTCTTTTGTGTTTGCATATTAAGTAAATCGGTTTTATTTAACACTAACAAATATTCTTTATTTTTAATCAGTTCTTTAAGCTCCGGATTTAAATTAATTAAATCAGCATAATTATCAGCGACAATTAAAATTAAATCAGCATTAATAACTTGTTGACGTGCTTTATCAATTCCAATTTGCTCAATTTTATCAACTGTCTCACGTAAACCAGCTGTATCAATAATATTTAGGGTTAATGGTCCTAAATTAATCTTCCCTTCAACAATATCTCTTGTTGTTCCTGGCAAGTCAGAAACAATAGCTTTATCTTCGTTCATTAATGCATTTAATAATGATGACTTTCCAACATTTGGTTTTCCTAAAATTAAGACATTAATACCATCATCGATCATTTTCCCAACTTTACTAATTTTAACTAAATCATTAATTTTTTGTTCTAAAATTAATAAACGCTGATTTAATTCTTGTGTAGTTAAATCACCAACACCATCATATTCAGGGTAATCAATATTTACTTCAATATTTGCAATAATATCTAACAGTTCATCACGATAAGTACTAATTAAATAAGTATTTTTATTTTGTAAATTATTTAAAGCTATTTTTGCACTAGTGTCATTTGTTGCATTAACTAAGTTATTAATAGCATCTGTTTGAATTAAATTAAGTTTTCCATTTAAAAATGCTCGTTGCGAAAATTCACCTTTATTTGCTAAACGTGCACCATTTTTTAGTAATAACTTAATAATATTATTTGTAACTAATACACCACCATGACAATTAATTTCAATAATGTCTTCTCCCGTAAAAGAATTAGGTTTTTGAAAACAAACTAAAATAACTTGGTCAATAATCTCTTTACCATCTCGTAAATAACCATAGTAAATTTGATTCCCCTCTTGAATAATTTTTTTTGAAAAAACTTTATTAATAATTTTATAACTATCTACCCCAGACATGCGAATAATTGCAATTGCTTGTTTTACCATTGCAGTTGCTGGGGCAATTATTGTATCTTCAATCATTTTATAAAACTCCTCTTTTATTAATTCATTATATTATATCAAACTATAAATTATAAATTCAAGTGTTACAATTAATTTATTTATAAAAGCCACTTTTTAATAGCTTAACTTATATTTAAATCATTAATAATATCATAGATAATTATCTTGATTTTAGTGCTAATTTAACATAAAAAATACCCTAATATAAAAATGTGAATATTTAATCAAATTTAAATAATAATGAATGACTATCTATTTTATTTCCAATACTTTAGTATTATTCTCTTTTAAATCTAATTTAGTTACTATTGTATTTAACAAAATTTATAATTTTAATTTTTTTATTTCCACAATGTTTATTGATTTTTGAAAAATTAAAAGGGAATTATTTTGTAATTCCCCTAACTTTAAGTAAATTATTACACTACCGAATTCTTTTCTTAAAGCGAAAATAGAATCAAATTATTCCAATTATTATTCCAATAATTGGAATAATAATAACTGGTAACAATCATCTTAAATATTTTTTATCTCCCCATGTTGGTATTTCTGGATTTGTCGGATTAGTTGGATTAGGGTTTGGTTCAATCGGATCAACAGGGTTGGTCGGATTCGTTGGGTCAGGATCAGGTTTGTCCCCATTAATATAATTTTCAAGAACAAATTCGGTTTTTCCTTCCGCTAAATCGCTTGCATCATTAGCATATACTACTATGGTTATTTTTTTAGACCTTTCTAAATTATTTAAGAAATCTGAAAATATTTCATCATTAAAATAACCAGGAACATTATTATGATTTTCATCAGTTGGCGGAATATCGTTAATTGAAATTCCATAGTCTTTATTAAAAACTAAATCTGTATAACCAGATTTTTTTAATCCAAGATTAATATATTTTATAATTCAATTTTTCATTTCCTCAATTGAAAAACCAGCAAAGTTAAATTTTTGATTATTAAATTTAATTTTTGACAAATCTTTTACTTTTTCTGGATCATAATTTCGTGAATTCTTAATACTTCCATTAGCTTCACCAATTAGTATAGAGGAAAATTGCTTTGTTTTAATTATAATATCAAGATATTTTGGTTCTGTTAGATTATCTAACAATGGTTTTAAAGCATCAGCATTACTACTAATATCAATTCCCTCTTTTGTTACCACATAATAATCAATACCTAATTTTGCCCCGCTTGCTTTTTGATTAATATAATTTTGAGCATAAGCTAAAACTAAGGAACGGATTTTATTTACATCAATTTCGTTCATTTTAATTGCGGGAAAATTACCAGAAATATCAACAAAATCAGCTGGATTTGGATCTGGCGGAATACGCTGAGCAATTATATCAGAAGTATATTCTTTTCAATAACTAGCAACTTGTTCAAAATTTAATTTACTAATCTTAGTTAAATCAAGTTTTTTATAATCAATTAAATAATTTTTTAAATGAATACCATGAATAGTTGTTCAAAAATCAACCGCAATGTTATTATTACCTAAAATATCTAAAAAACGAGGATATTTATCTTGGTATTTTGCACCAATTAATACATATTTTTCATATGCTAAATTATCATTGGTTTTTGTAATATAATGTCAAAAACCTTCTCAAGATCAATACTTATTAACTGAATCAGGTTTTATTTTAGTTAATTGCTCACGTTCTGTTGGATTAGAAGGACTAATTAAATTACTGTTAACCCCTTCTCGTCAAACCTCACTAACTTCTGCTGGGTTAAATAGCTGCTGAACTCCCATTCCAACAACTGAACCTTCTGCTAAAAATCCTAAGTCATAATCTCCAGGATTTCTTTTAGGGTCAATAACTTCTCCATATTTATTTAAAGGATCTAACGGAAAAGGATATTTAGATTTTTTCTTTACTCATAATATTTGAGTTTTTGTACCAGTCTCTGGATTAACTTCTGGATCATATTTTGGATTAGGTTTACCATCAATTGAAGGTACAATTAAATCATTTTGATTAGGATTTTTAGCTGGATCTCAGGCATATCATTTAGGTAATAAAGTTGGAACTAAATTAGAAATTTTATATTTTATTCGATATTTTGCTTTATTTGTTTCATCATCATGATTAACAACAATATCATAAATATTTGTGGCCTCTTTGCCTTCCATAACGCGTTGGTCCTTCATATTATAAACAAATTTGTTATTAATAACCTCAACAGGTTGACCATTTACTGTCATTCATTCAGATGAATCATTAAGTCCATCAAATTGTAAATGTGCAGTTGTATGAAATTCTAAAGTACCACCATAAGTATCACTTACTTTATCAGGTTCTAATTGTATTGGTTTATCAGGAACCATACCTTGGGTAGAATCATTTGGATTAACAATTTGTCCAGGGAAAATATTTAATCTGCCTCTTAGTGACTTCCCTCAATAATTTTCTGATAATTTTATATTAACCGGCGTTTCAAAAGTTCATATTTCTTGATTTCCAGTAGTAGAATTCCTGAATTTAAAAACAGTTGTTGCTTTACGTGTACTATTATTAAATGAAAATGGTTGAATATATGGTTTTCATTTCGAATATTCATTTCCTAATACATTTTTTATAGTTGTAGTTAATAATGTTGTTAAATCATTTCCTTTTCCAGTTGGATCATTTATATTTTTTTTGTCTTCCAAACTACCTGAATAATCAGATGTTAAACTAATTTCTTTATTTAGAGCATAATTTAAATTATTTTTTACATTTTGCAAAGAAAATGATGAATGGAATGTAATTCCTTTATAATTAAGCGAGGCTTCAGCTCCTCGAGTTTCGCCGATACCTCCCTTTTGTGTTTGTGCAACTAAAGATAAAAATACATATATATACGTTGAATCATGCCACAAATAGTAACCAGCATAAGCTGAATTACTACCATAATTTTCATAATGTGCATTAGCATTTGATAAAAACTTATTATAATTATATCTCCCAATACCACTATCCATTCGGTTTGATGAAATCACTGATGTATTAAATGTTCTATCTGTTAAAGTACTCGAATTATATCTTGAATTAGCTGAAGCATATATGCCAATCGTAAAACTAGAATAATTTTTTTTAAAAGTATTTCAATCATCAGCATATTGTCTTCAATTAAATGAAATTGTTTTTGAGCTAGGATGTGGCTCACAAGTCCCTCCATCTCAACAAACCCGTTGTGAATCATATCAAGTTTGTTTATCTTTAAAAGTTGGATATGTTGGATCAATATTATTATTGTATTGACTATTAGAAATATTGTTTAAATAATTTTTGTTTAAATTTATTGCCTTTGATGAAAAAATAGTTGAACCTAAAATTGATAACAACAATATATTTATTCAAGTCTTCATTTTTAATTATTCCTAATTTTTAATACTAGTATCTACTAAGTAAAAGTCATACACTATGTTAATAATAATATAATAACTTAACTAATAAGTCAAATTTTTTTATAAATTTCACTAATATTTTAGATTTGGTTTAAACACCCATCTAAATTCTCCATTATTATGTAAATAAAATGAGTGATTACTTGTTTTATTTACTATATTCTTCTGCATCATAATATATTTCGCCATTAATTTCTTCATAATTTAAATGTTCTTGAAAAAATATGCTAGTATCACTAAGGATTCTTTGGTATTCACTATTATTTTAACATATCTATTAAACCATAAAAAATAATTATTTTTTATAATTATACTTAAGTATAATTTGGCGAGTATTTTCCGAGCCAATTGACTTTGAAATTACTTCTGGAAATTTTAAAACATTACTATGAACTAATTTTCGTTGTTCTTTATTCATAACAGGTAACAATTGCTCTTTTTTTGATGATAAAACTCTATTAACAACACTTTGCACAGCTTCCATTAACATTAATTTATCATAATTAAAAATAATAATAAATTTAAAATCATTTTGAAATTTACGACTAACATATGTATGCAATAATGTTTCTAGAATAAAAACAAAATCAAAAATATTAATATTTATTTTGAAACCTTTAATATTTAATGTAATTAAAAATTGTTTATTAGAATATGAAAAAGACATCTCATAATCTTTCGTTAATAAGATATCGTTGATAATACTGTCTAAATGTTCTTTACAAAAAGAAATAATATCATTAATTTCAAAAAAGGTCACTTCTAGTCGCTGAAAAAATCATTTTGTTGATAATTCAGTTTTATAAAAAAAGTTTTTACTTGAATTATTTAAAAATTCTCTAAATTTTTTTTGCGACTTAAATTTTTTTATGAAAATCATTAATCTTTATTTTTTTTCTTATTATGTAAAGAAAATTTAGATTTTTTAGGTTTTGATTTAACCGGATTATAAGAAATTTTATCGGCATTATTTGTTTTTATTTGTTTTGTTTTTGTAATCTCAATATTTTCAACATTATTATTAGTTGTTTTTAAATGTGGCTTTCGAACAAATAAATGCTTAATTTTTTGTCCAAATGGTTCTCTGTTTTTATTTTTTTTACTTCGTTTCTTAACTCGTAAAAAATGAAATCCTAATGTTTGTAAAATTTGAATAAAGGCTGAGAAAATCCAATAAATAGCAACCCCAGACGCGATTGAAATTGTAACTACGAAGAAGACAACAATCATTACTCCTTGCATAATAAATTGCCGTTTACGTGCTTTTTTCTGTTCCTTTGTAATAACTCTTGTTTTACGAAGGTTTAAAATAGTTGGTAAAATCATTGAAAGAATTTGAATTGGCAAATATACAAATAATAAAGCTAAATAAACATAATTTCCACTAGTAATCATATCTCATGGCTTTTCAATTAAAGAAATTTGCCCAATTGTGGCCATTTTTAATTCTCGTGTTGCTCTAACAACAGTATACATCGCAATTAAAAACGGAATTGATAAAAAGGAAGAACCAATTGTTGATAATGGTGAAACTCCTTCTTTTCGATACAACTGCATCATTTCCATTTGTTGTTTTTGTTTTGCCGCCGGATCTTTTGAACCTTTATACTTGGCCTGAATTTCTGCTTGTTTAATTTGCATTAATTGCATTTTGTCTTGATTTAGTTGTGCTTTTCAACTAAACATTAAAGTAATTAAACGCACAATTAATGAAGTTAATAACAGTGCACCAATAATTCCTGCACCATTGTCTAATCCACCAAAACCATAAATTAAATTAACTAAAATTCAAGCAACAGGGAACACAAAACAACCATAAAACGGTGAAGATGTTTTAACAAAAGCATCAGATCATGTTCTAATTGCTAAATATGGATATTCATATAATTGTCCATTTTCAAAATGAAAAAAGTGTTCTTTCCCAACATTAGCGTATCCTAAAATAATTTCAAAGAAAACTCCTGGTTTATATACTTTTTGACCAGAAACATCTAAAATTTGGGCAGTTCCATATTTTGGAACCATCATTTGCCCACAACCTCATAACATTGATATAATTAAAAAAAGATACAAGACTAATTTTGTTCATTTCCAGGCAATTGAATATCAAGGTTTTCGTGTTTTTTTCCCATCTGAGAAAATATAATCACGATAGTTCACTATTTCGCCTCCTTTTTACATTTTGATTTGCTTTAATAAAATTTCTTTATTAATTAAATAACTATTGCTAAAATATGATTTTCGAACAATGATGATTTGATCATAACCTTCTGTTGCTGAAAAATCAAAATTTAACATACTTCGAATTTGTCTTTTTACTTTATTTCTAACAACGGCATTTCCTAATTTTTTACCGACAGATATTCCAAAACGATGATAATTAAGATCATTTCTTTTAAAATAAATAAAATAAGGGTTAGTTTTAATAAAAGAACGGTTATTTATTATTTTTTGAAATTCATAATTTTTTTTAACAATAAATTTTTTTTTCACATTTCGACACAAATAGAAAAATAAAGTATTTTATCAACCTTCTTAAGCTGATAATACTTTTCTTCCTTTCGCTCTTCTTTTACTTAAAACTTTACGGCCTGAAGCTGATTCCATTCTTGCTCGAAAACCATGTGTTCTTTTATGTTTAATTTTACTTGGTTGTCACGTTCTTTTCATTACTAGCACCTCCTTATGATATAAATTATTAAGACATCATATAAATAATATATTAATTAATAAAAAATATCAATTAAAAAAATATTTTTTTAAAAATAAAAAAATAGAGATGCTATGTTTCTTATCCCTATTTATCTTTCTACTTAAAATAATATTATTTTGTGTAATTTGGTGGTTCTTTGGTAATTGCAATATCATGGGGATGTGATTCTTTTAAACCATTATTTGAAATTTCCACAAACTGAGCTGTTTTTTGTAACATTAAAATATTTTTTGCACCACAATAACCAAAACCGCTTCGTACACCACCAATAAATTGAAATAAAATATCACTTAATTTACCTTTTAATAAAACTCGTCCTTCAACTCCTTCTGGAACTAATTTACGATTCTTATCTTGAAAATAACGATCAGCACTACCTTTTTTCATAGCAGCTAATGAACCCATTCCCATATATGTTTTATATTTTTTACCTTCAACAATCATTTCTTCACCGGGTGCTTCAAATGTTGAAGCAAAAACTGAACCCATCATTACAGCATTAGCACCAGCTGCAAGTGCTTTAACAACATCACCAGAATATTTAATTCCACCATCAGCAATGACTGGAATTTCTTTTCCTTTGCAAGCCTCATAGACATCATTAATAGCTGTCATTTGAGGAACTCCAACTCCAGCAACAACTCTTGTTGTACAAATACTTCCTGGCCCGACACCAACTTTAATTGCATTAGCACCAGCTGCAATTAAATCTAACGCTCCTTGAGCAGTAACAACATTCCCAACGATTAAATCAATGGTTGGAAAAGCTTTTCTAATTTTTTGAACCATATTAATAATACCTTGACTATGACCGTGTGCTGAATCAACAACAATTACATCAACTCCAACTGCAACAAGTTTTTCAACACGTAATAATGTACTTTCATCAATTCCAACTGCTGCACCAACTCGTAATCGCCCTTGTTCATCTTTACAAGCATTAGGATATTCATCACGATTATTAATATCTTTAATGGTAATTAACCCAGTTAAAATATTTTTTTCATTAACAATTGGCAGTTTTTCAATACGATTATTTAACAAAATATCTTTTGCTTGCTCTAAATCAATATTTTCATGAGTTGTAATCAAGTTTTTTACAGTCATAAATTTATCAACCGAAGCAGTTAAATCATGACATGCTCTAATATCACGATTTGTAATTATTCCTAATAATTTGTTTTCTTCATCAACAATTGGCAGACCCGAAATACGATACTGAGCCATAATATTTTCAGCATCCTGAACAGTCATTGTTGGTTTTAATGTTATTGGATTAATAATAAAACCGGATTCATTACGTTTAACTTTTTCAACTTCTGCCGCTTGTTTATCAATTGATAAATTTTTATGAATAATTCCAATACCACCTTCGCGAGCAATTGCAATTGCCAATTTTGATTCAGTAACAGTATCCATTGCTGAAGATATAAAAGGAATATTTAACTCAATATTTTTTGTTAATTTAGTTCTTAAATCAATCTGATATGGCAAAATATCTGATTTTTGTGGAACTAATAGTAGATCATCAAAGGTATAAGATTTTTTAATTTGCATGTTTCTTCCTCCAAAATATTTAATACAAAAAATTTAATAAAAGAAACATGACCATTAAAACCAATTAATAAAAGGTCTTAACAAATTAAAAATAAATTAAGACCTATAGTATTTAATTTAAGGTTAATTGTAGAGACACTAGACCATATTTCTAGTATATATAGGATTATTGTAAGTATTAAATTATATTAATTATAACAAAAAAAATAAAATAAACCAATAAAATTCCCATTTAAATTAGATTCTATTATTGTTTGTACTTACTCATATAACTTCACTTTTCTAAAATTTTTAAAGTTTAACTTATTGCTCATAAATTTCAAACATTTATTAAAAACATTCGATATTTTACAAAAAATTTGCTTATTATGAAATTTTATTACTTTCCACAATAAAAAATGATTTACACCATAAAATGTTAATAATGTGGAAAACAATAAAAATATTCAATAAAAACAATGCTTTTAAAGAAAATATAAAAAATATTTAATGTGGAAAACTATTAATTTTTATTAATTTTACTCATTTTTTAGTAC